>DASZTS010000088.1:0-2689 GCA_035547915.1 Pirellulales bacterium
CGTCGGGGTCGTACCAGCGGTCGACAATCTCTTCAAGCCCGAGCCAGCGCTCGCCGCGGCGGAAGCGCAACGGCCGCTCGTCGGCTTTGTAGCCGGAATAGGTTTCGACTTCGACCTTCATTTGACGGTTTCCGCGGGCAGTTGTCGACTGATAGCTGATACCCAGATTATGCACAGCAATAGCGCGGCGATGAGCGCAAGGGTGCTTGGCGTGGTTGTTGTGGCGCTTATCGCAGGGGTGCGAGGCGGAATCTCAGCCGCAGATCGGCTCGTTAGCTTAAGGTCCGGCTTCCTCCACCATCCGACAGAAGCGCGGGACGCTGCGCAACTGTTTGGAAACCAATGTATTACCGCGCGTGCATAGAATTTTATGCACAGCGATAGTCACGAAACCCCGGCGGCCAGCCGCGAGGGCGCGGCGATCGCCGCAGGGATGCGTCTCAGTCGCGCCATCAGATCGGCGAAGGCTTTCCGTTCGGGATATTGATTGCTATAGCTGACGCCCACGCGGCCGGCATGACGCCACAGCCGCGCCGCCACAAACAGAAAACGCAGCCGGGCCGTCGCCAGCGTCGTGTGCCGGAGAGTTTTTAGCGGAACCTGTTTCGGCCGTTGCAGCAGGGTCAGCCAGCAGTTCAGGTTGTAGGCCAGCATGACGAACTGGAAATGGTTGTCGTTCATGTCGAAGCGATGAAAAGGATGGGCGGCGATGCCGGCATCGTTGTTGGCCTCTTTGATGAGGTTTTCGGCCGCGCAGCGGCCATTGTAGAATTTCACCAATTGGTTGACCCGGCCCTCCAGATTGGTGACAAAGACGCGGTACTGGTAGTCGGCGGTGGCAAACAACTCGTATTGCTCGGGCTGACGAGCATCCGGTTGGGCCGATGGGACAAAGCGCAACGCGATAAAACGGCAAGGCCTCGGCCAGCCTTCGGGCTGATAGAGGAAGTCGCACTCGGCGTCCGCATCGGGATGGCGAGAGGGGCGCCAGCGGGCGTCGCGCAAAACGCCGAGCAGGCGTGAGGTTTTGCGCGCCACCACAATGAATCCGCAGTGGTGCGACTCATAAGCGTTCACGGTTTCCCAACAGTAGAAGCCGGAGTCGGCGCGGGCGCGCAGTTTCCGCACACTGGCGGGGAGGTTGGCGAAGACTTGATTGAGATGGCGTCGGATCTGGGCGGCCGAAGGACGATCTCCGTTACGCAGTTGCCCGGCGATGTACTCGCGGGTTTCGGCGGCGAAGGTGAGAATCGGCTGGTAGCTGCGCGCCTGCTTTTTTTTAGGGTTATAGCTGACGCGCCCGCCCATCTGTCGGCCGAAGACCGTGTGCACGGTGGTGTCGGTGTCCAGCGTCAACTGCCGCAAGGTCACCTTGGCGGTTCGCCACACCCGTCGCCGCAGCTCGCTTTGCAGTTGCACCAGGCGTCCGCCAATGGAACTGTGCAGCGAGGCCAGGAGCCGCCAAAAGGTGCACTGGGGAGGCAAGCGGGGAAGCTTCAGCACGCCGGTGAGCATGGGGTCCATGGCCGCAAAACGAAATTGCGCGAAACGGGTGAACCCGACGTACATGCACAACACTGTCGCCAGGACGAACTGGTAGATCGACAGAGCCCGCGGAATGCGCTTGGTCTTGACGTAACACGCCACCAGTTCTTCCAGGCCAAGCTTCTCCAGCATCGTGGCGACCGGAAGCAGGCCGCCATAGGGCGTCAGATTCTGATCTTTAAAGTCGAACGGGGTGTGGGAACCAATTGGGGCGGGACTGCGGCGCGTCTGCCGCTTCTGCGATCGCTCTTGCGCAACAGCCGAGGCGGTCGTAAGCTGATCATTGTTTATCACCTGTAGGGTGACCTCCCGTGTAGGATTGGGAACGATTTCTGCTCGCTTCCCTATTCCTATCAATCGCGCATTTTGCGCGACACGGGAGGTCGCTACTTGCCGACTCCCTCCGCTGCCGTGAATAGTTTAGGTGATAGCTGATAGCTAAAGACTCACTGTTCCGTCCGCTTCTCCCGCTGATACGGCGTCTTCAGGTATTTCGACGCTTCTTCCTGAGCGCCTTGCGTGTCGTCTTTCGTGCGGATCGCCTGGTTGTATTCGTTCACGGCGCGGTCGCGCTGGCTCGTGATGTCGAAGATCTTGCCGAGGTTGATGTGCGCCCAGACAATCGTCCACTTCGGCTCCTCGTCGCCGTTTAGCGCCTCGCGAAAATCGTTGGCCGCCTGCTGGAACATGTTCTGGAGGAACTCGACCTCCGCAATCCGATAGTACGCGAGCGAGCTGTTCCGCTTCGTCTCGAGAGCTTTGCGGTATTCCTTCAGCGCATCGGCGTACTCGCTGAGCTCCGCAAACTGTTCGCCCTTCCGAATGGCGACCGCCACCCGGATGTCCGGACTGTAGCGCAGCACCTTCTGGTTCGGATCGATGACCACGCTCTTGGGCTTGCCGAACGTGTCCACCGAAAATTCCGACGCGGTTCCCACAACTTCCACGCGTTTTTCTTCGGGATTGCCCTCGGTCTCGATCCGCAGGTCAACCGGCATGCGGAACGTGTCCAGATCCTGCGAGATCTTGCCCATCACACGGAAGCCTTTCTCCGTGCGGTAAATCGTGTATTCGAGGCGGAATTCGGGGGCGCCGCTCGATTCGGCCCATTGCAGGAAGAAGTAGCCGAGATCCTGGCCGCTGA
>DASZTS010000089.1:0-8067 GCA_035547915.1 Pirellulales bacterium
CCGGAACAGCGTGTGGTAGTTTGTCCCTCGCACTTCCCAGCCCACCTAACTTCCGGTGGAAGCGCCAAAAATTACGCTAACTCTCCGATTGACACGCGCCGGGCGACCTGCTCCGCGCGCAATTCCCCTTATGCACCCCCCTCCTTCCGTAGATCGTATTTTGGACTTGACGGAGAGTGGCAGTTCGACGACAAGTCGCATCCCTTCGGCGGACATTCGGTGCCCCCATTTCACGATCCGCCGAACGCCTTCGTCACCCGCCAATCTTCTGGGTTGGTGAGGATTTATGGACCCCAGGCCAAGCTATCGATACCTGGTGTTGTCCCTAGTTCCACTCGGGTTGGGTTGCGCGCAACTCCCTTCCAAGATGACTCTTGCCGACCAGGGCGGATGGAAGGCGCCGCCGGCCGCAGAGTCCGCAGACAAGCCCGACGAATCGTCCGCGCCGGTTCCCAAATCCGTCGTCGATAGGACGATTGGCGAGTCCGGGTCGGATAGCTCGAATGGGCAGGACGCCGACGAGGCATCCGCCGTTCCCAAGGCCCAAACGGCCGCTCGGCCGCCGATGGAAAGCGGCGGAAGCCTGACGCTGGAAGACGCAAAGTCGCTGGCGATGCGTCTCAACCCCTCACTCCGGCAATCCGTGGCGGCGGTTGGCACGGCCGAGGGGAACGAGGAGATCGTCCACTCGGGGTTCCTGCCGACGGTTCAGGGAAGTTACAGCTATCAAGCGTTCGCCTCCCAGACGGGCTTCGCCGGTACTGAGCAAGGGGGACGGTTCCCCATCCTCCCGGTCCGCGGGTTCGGGCCGGGCACGCAGGGTTTCAACGTCACCGAGGTGCAACTCCGTTGGGCGGTCTATCAGTTCGGCAGACAGGTGGCGAAGCACGATCAGTCGATCCTGCGGGAAGAGATCGCCCGGCTCCAGGTGGTCCGCACCCGACAATCGGTCATGTTCGACGTCAGCGAGGCCTACTTCCGCGCGCTCGAAGCACGCTCGTCGCTCGTCATCGCCGAGCAGTCGCTCACGAGTGCCGAGGCGATCCTGCGCGACGCGCGCAACCAGGAGAGTCGTGGCGTGTTGACGGCCGAGGACGTGCTACGTGCCGAGGTCGGGGTCGCCGAAGTCCGACAGCTCGTGACCCACGCCCGCAGCGCGGTGCGGGTGACGGTCGCCGGTCTGAACCGTGCGATCGGCTTGGACGTGAGCGCGCCGACCAGGCTCGCCGATCGCAAGGAAGAGCCCTCGGTGTCGCTGACCTTGGAGGATTCGCTGAACCTGGCGCTACAGAATCGGCGCGAGATCGACGTCGTCCGCCGAGGGATCGCCGATGCTGCGTTGGAGGTGAAGATCGCCAAGGCCGATTATCTGCCAACCCTCTCGGTCCAATCCGCGGTCGCCGACGTTTCGGGCTTCGGGGTGCAGAACTCGAAGGTCCTTTCGGGCGGGGCGTTCGCGACGGTCGACTTCTATACCGGCGGCAAGCGGCACGGCCAACTGCGCGCCGCAGAGGCCTCGGTCTCGCAGGCGGCGGCGCGTGCCAAGCAGGTCGTCGACGGGGTCGCCTACGAGGTCCATTACGCTCATACGGCCGTCGACGACGCTCGCGAACGGGTCGTCGAGGCCCGCACGGCCGTCACGCACGCCCGCGAGAATTTCCGCATGGTGAACAATCGCTACCAGAGCGGAGACGCGCAGCCGACCGATGTGATCGAGGCCCAGACCTCGCAGACCCGGGCCGAGCAACAATACAACAGCAACATCTACGAATACCAAACGGCCGTCGCTCGACTAGAGTTCGCCGTCGGAACGCCGATCGCGGGACCGCCCACGCCCGCCGAAGAAATAACGACACCCACTCCGACGACGATTCCCGCACCGCCGATGCTTCCCGACACCGACACCTCGGAGGGCGAACCCCCTCCGCGAAGGGCGCGGCAGCCCATCAAGATCCCACCCCTCCCCGCACCGCAAAGCACTCCCGATCTGCTCCGGTCGTTGATCCCTCAGCCCGACAGTCAACCGCGGTCGCCGCGCCCGTCGTCGGTCGCGCCCGCGCCGGGACTCGCCCGTCCGCCGTACGCTGCACAGCCCACTGGCCCGAACCCATGAGTCTCGCCTCTGCGTCCACGCAAGGCGCATTCCTCACCCATCAACCGCGCCGCGGGCCGGGCGCATCGGGCGAGATCGGCCTGAGGAAGCAGGCGAGCAGCGCGCCCAGCAGGGGCAGCAGTGCGAGGTATTGAATGGCGGCTTGGTCGGCAAAGACCGTGGCGTTGTCGCGGAGGAACTGCGAGATCACGTGGCGAGCCTGCCCGGCAGCGTCGCCCGGGCTGAACCCGTGGAGCATGAAATAGTCGACCAGGCCGCGGTAGACGTCGAGCGTCGGCGGCCGATTGGGTGTGACGAGTTGTCGCATCGCGTCGAAACGGGTGTCGGCGCGGCGCTCGATCAGGATGGAGATGAGCCCGCTGCCGACGAACGACGGCAGGACCCGGAACAGGTTCTTGATGCTGGCCGACGAAGCGACCTGCTGCTGGTCGAGTCCCTCGAGCGGAATGCAGACGACGGGCGAGGCGACCAGCCCGGCGCCGAGACCCAGCACGGCAACGGCCGCGGCGGTCCAGCGTTTGTCGGTGAACAGGTCGAGATCGGAGAGGAGCCAACTGCCGGCGGCCATGGTCGCGAGCCCGACGACGAGCCGGATCTTGCGGTTTGAACGGCGACCGTACCGTGCCCCGAACGCCAGCGACGCGCCCATGGTGGCGACGGCCGGGAGGAAGACCAGGCCGGCCGTCGAGCGCATGTAGTCTCGCGTCACGGCCAGGTAGACCGTCAGCAGCGGGACGAGCACCAGGAAGTTTGTGTCGAAGATCGCCTTGATCGACACGCAGAGGGCGAACCTCGGCACCGCGAACAACCGCAGATCGAGCAACGGTTCGGGGATCGTGAGTTCCCGGACCAGGAACGCCGTCGACGCCAGCACTCCCAGGCTCGATACCAGCCAGAACCCGCTCGACGTCTGCCAGCCCCATTTCTGGAACCGGTAGAGGGCCAACATCAGGCAGGTGACCAGGAACAGCAGCAACACGAAACCGAGCAGGTCGAACGGCCGCGGCTGTTCCTGTTCGGGGCGGTCCGGTTGCAGCAGCTTCGAGGCGAAGAAGATCGCGAACGCTTCGACGGGTACCTCCAAGAGGAAGATCGATCGCCACGAAGGGAAGTTGCTGATCAGCAAGGCGCTCAGGCTCGGGGCGATGATGCGGCCGAAATACAGCCCGAGCACATAGAGAGAGATCGCGGCGTCGCGATAGCCCGGAAACTCGCGCCAGAGGATGGCCTGCACGGTGGCCACGGCCATGCCGTTGCCCCAGCTTTGCACGAACCGGGCCACGACCAGGAATTCAGAGTTCGGGGTCGTCGCACAGCACAGGCTGCCGATCATGTAGATGACGACACCCGTGATCCACGTCCGCTTGAGGCCGAAGCGAGCCCGCATCCAGCCGATCAGCGACATGCCGGCGACCGCGCCGAGCAGCGTCGCGCCCGTGACCCACTGATAGCGATAGCGGTCGGAGGCCAGCTCGGAGACGAGGAATGGCCGGGCCAGGTCGGTGACGGTGGAGTTGACGCCGGTCTCGATCAGCGCCGGAGTGACGGCGGCCGCGGCCAAGAAACGCACGGGGATGCCGTGCCACGTCCGGCAATCGGGCTCGATCTGTGCCTGTTGCCGCGGGGCCGGCTGGGCGGCGAGGGAACTCATCGGTGATCCGCTCCCGTGGCCGCGCCATGGTGCGTATTCGCGTCGGGCGGGCGGATGTCGAGCGGGCTCACTCCCCTGGTCGCTCTCTGTCGCTGTACCTCGGCCTCGCGCGCGGCCCATTCGGGGTCGCCCGGGCCGTGGCCGATCGAGACGGTCGCCGACAAGCCCGGCCGCAACTCCGACCAGTGATGGTCGCGTTCGACGGCGATCCGCACCGGCACGCGCTGCGTGACCTTCGTGAATTCGCCCGAGCTGACATCGCGGGGCACCAACGCGAAGTTCGCACCGGTCGCCCTGTCGATCCAGACGACGCGCCCCTTGAGCGATCCCGAGATCGCGTCGAGCCAGATACGAACCGGATTGCCGGGCGCGACCCCTTCCAGCCGCTCCTCCTCCAGGTAGGCCGTGACATAGACCAGCTCCGGGTCGTAGACGCTCAGGATCGGCGAACCCACGGGTGCATGGTCGCCCGGGTTGCGAAATCGCCGCACGACCACGGCATCGAACGGGGCGACGACCTGCGTGTATTGCAGACGGGTGCGTACGGTATCCTCGTCGCGCTTCGCTTGTCGGACCTGCGCCTCGCGGTAGGCCACTTGCCTGCGTTGCTCGTCGATCTCCAATTCGATGAGCTTGGCCAGCCGGAGTTGTTCTTCGGCACGCTCGCGGGCACGTTGCTTCTGGGCGATGACGAGCTGCGCGATCTCGATCTTCATACGGTCCGACTCGGCCTTGGCCAGCTTGGCCTTCTCGGAATCGAGTTCGGCTTGCGTCGTGTGGAAATCGCGAGTCGCGTCCTCGAACGTGCGCTGCGGGACGGACTTCTGCTCGTAGAGCTTCTTGTAGCGGTTGTAATCCTCGGTCGCCTTGACCAGCACCGCTCGGGCCGATGCCACGGCGGCGGCCGCTTCGGCGATGGCCTTTTCCACATCGTCGGTCGTCAACCGTAACTGGGTGTTGAATTGGCTCAGCTCCGAATCGGCCACCGCCACATCCTTTTCGGCCACCGCCACCCGCCGTGGGAATTGCTGTTCGAGACGATCCAGGGTCGCTTTCTCGAACGCCAGCGTGGCCTCCGCGACGGACCTCTTGGCCGCGGCCGCTTCGAGCTCGCGCGCGGCGGGCACGTGATCGAGTTCCGCCAAGACCTGCCCACCGCGCACCAGGTCGTGTTCCTCGACGTGAACGCGCGTGATCAGACCTTCTACCTGCACCGACAGGTTCACGATGTGCGACTCGACGAAGGCGTCGTTCGTCATCGATCGCGTGAAGCGATAGAAGACGAATTGCCCCAGCATCATGACGGCGACCACCACCCCGAGCAGCGCCACCGCCCAGATCCCGAGGCGAGACGCCCACAAGAAAACGCGATGCACCACCTCACCGCCGCGTTCGAGCGCGGCGATAGAAGCCGCCACCGGCGAATCGGACTTCGCCGCCGCGACCGCGCCGGCTTCGGCGCCGACGCTCGGCCCGATTTGTACGGTCCCGACCTGGCCCGGCGCGCCGGCCGGACCTCGATCGAGAGGTGGCGTTGCGTCTTGGCTATCGCTGTTCGGGTGATCGGACATAACAGATGCGCCGGACGCCGGACCGCTTTTGCGAAAAGTCCCATCGCGCCCTGAGATAATTGATGCCGCTCACGAGAACGTGTCAACCGTGCGGCTACGGCGCTTTTTCTTTCACGTGCGCCGAATTCCGCCTAACATGGTGGTCGTTTGAGAGGGGCAACCGAAATGCTTGCCGCCGAGCCCGTGGCGCGAATCGACGAGGACGACACGATGAAAGGTCTATTGTTTCTGTCTGCCACGAGCTTCGCGCTCGCTGTTGTCACCTGGTGCGGATCGGCGAAGGATCTGGCCCTCGCCGATACGCCGGAACAACTCGCCCCGGCCGACGCGCCTTCGGCCGACGACGAACTGTTCGTCGCCCGGCCGCTCACGGCGGAGAACAGTTTCACGCCGGGCATCGAGGGTCCGGCCTGCGACGCCGCCGGCAACCTCTACGTCGTCAACCTGAAGCGTACCGGCGACATCGGCCATGTGACGGCAGACGGCCAGACCGAGGTGTTCGTCGAGCTGCCCGAGAAGAGCGCGGGCAACGGCATCGTATTCGACCGCCAGGGGCTGATGTACGTGGCCGATTACGCGGCCCACAACGTTCTGCGCATCGATCCGCGCACGAAGAAGATCGACGTGCTCGCGCACGAACCCGGCATGAACCAACCGAACGACGTGGCGATCGGCCCGGACGGCACGCTCTACGCCAGCGATCCCAACTGGGGTGCCAGCACCGGGCAACTCTGGAAGATCGGCCGCGACGGCAAGGCCACGCGGTTGGCCGCCGACATGGGGACGACCAACGGCATCGAGGTCAGCCCCGACGGCAAGACACTGTATGTGAACGAGAGCGTGCAACGCAATGTCTGGGCCTTCCCGCTTAAGGCCGATGGCACGCTTGGCGAGAAGCGACTGTTGAAGAAGTTCGACGATTTCGGCTTCGACGGCATGCGTTGCGACATCGATGGCAACCTCTACATCACGCGTCACGGCAAGGGAACCGTCGTCAAACTCTCACCCGTCGGCGAAGTGCTGCGCGAGATCGACATCTTGGGCAAATCGCCCACCAACATCTGTTTCGGCGGCCCCGACGGCCGCACCGCCTACGTCACCGAGGTCGACCACGGCCGAGTCGTCCGCTTCCGCGTCGACCGCCCCGGCGACGCACCGATACGCCTGCGACAAGCAAACCAATAACTCGCGCGCCATGCCACCCGAAGTTTCCGTCCGCGACGAACTGCCCGGCGACGCCGCCGAGATCGGCGAGGTCGTCGCCGCGGCTTTCTCTTCATCACCGTTCGGCCACCACGGCGAAGCCCAAATGGTCGAACGCCTACGCCGGGCCTGTCCCGAAGCGCTCTCGTTGGTGGCAAACCTCGCCGACCGGCTCGTCGGCCACGTGTTGTTCTCACCCGTCGTCATCCACGCAGCCGAGTCGTTGCACGGCATGGGACTGGCACCGATGTCCGTATCGCCTGCCTTCCAACGTCGCGGGGTCGGCACGCTGCTGATCCGCAGGGGGATCGAGATCCTTAGCGAGCGGGCTTGTTCGTTCGTCTGCGTTCTCGGCTATCCGACCTACTACGGCCGCTTCGGCTTCGAGTCCGCGGCGCGGTTCGGCCTCGACAGCGAATTCGGCGGGGCGAGCGATGGCACGTTCCAAATCCTCTGGCTCCGCGACGACGTTACCAAAGAACAAGCCGGAGGCATATTGCGCTATCGGCCCGAGTTTTCCTCGCTCGACCACACATTCCCTCTCCCGCCGGGGGCTTTGCACAATAATCCCTGAAAATCGGGAGGTTTTTGTGCAGGATGGATTTCTGCACAAAAAGCACAGCGCTACAGGCTGTGCGGCGCATTCATTGGCATTGCGGCAGCTTGGCACGACGCTTCGCAGGCGACAGAATCTGTTTCCAGTGGAAACTGCTCTGGTGCCAATGTTGTCGCGTCCACCGGCCCAGCGGCTAGTTGTCGGGTTGTCTCCGTCTCGATCGCGCGAGCGAGGTCCGCGACAAGTTGCGCGGCCTCATGCAAAGAAAGCAGGATTCGTAGCGGGTCGCCGAAACCAACCTGCCTGACGAGGGTAATAACCGCACCCAAGTTCGCATGCGATACGGTTAAATCCGATCGTTCGTCTCGCTTCCCCTGCTTGCCAACCTTTGTGGTACACCCGATCTTTCGTGCTTCGCTCATCTTCTTTTCTCCAATTTGACGGACGCGTGGTTAATTACAAATCGCCTTCGCCGTCTTTCATCTTCGTGCGTCGCTCTCGTAGGGGAAGGCAATAAACGCGAATGGTTTTCTTCTTGGTGTCGAGCACCAGTTTCAATCCCGTGCTCGCCGGCCCCTTCGTTCGCTGATCGAGCCTGTTAAGGCTAAGAATTGCCGACTGGATCGCCGTGGCCAACTTTAGCCCTTCGTCGAATGCCACTCGGACATTGACGGATTTTCCATCCGGGACGATTGCCTCAGGGACCGTCCGCACGTACCGGCATTGGCCGTGGTAGCTATCGTCTCTCTTCTGCTGTTGCATGGCCCTGCTTGCTCGGCGTTGACGTGATGCCCTGGCAGCCCACTATTAGCCCAAGTTAGAGAGTTCGAGTGCAGTTTCGAGAATTTTTAGCCGGGAACCGACCGTAAGTTCAAGGTTGATGGGGCCCGGCGTGGCAAAGGGCGATGTAGTGAAGACCTACTTTCTTGACGTCGCCCAACCCTGTGCGATCCTTATTCGCGGCGGACAAGCG
>DASZTS010000090.1:0-127472 GCA_035547915.1 Pirellulales bacterium
GTAGCTGCGCGCACCGCACAGCAAGGCACAAACAATTGCGGCCAGCATGGCCGAAAGCGAATGGCGTCGTCCCTGGCGCCCGCGCGGGTCGGGAATTTGCTGCAAAACACGCAGCAAACTCCCCGCGGGAGCGGGTAGCACAACAAACCTCCTTGAGAAAAAAGACTCCTTTAACAGCGTTGCAGAATCCTACGCACCAACGCCATGTTGGAAAAGGGGAAGGCCCTGCGCTCGGTGCAGTGTCTTTGCCGGCGACCTCCGCTATATCGTACGCCGCTCACGGCAGGCGCAGGGCCTCGCGGCCGGCGCGGGTCGACATGGCCTGCCAGATCATGCCGTCGACACCGTCCGCCACGGTCCGCACGGATCCGTCCATCAGCACAGCGTTGACCACCGCCGGGTGGTAACTGCGAGCCGTGATGGCCGCATAGGTGGGGACGGTGGTCGACTTCCCTTCGGTCTGGCCAGCCAGATCGACGTCGTAGTTCGCGCCATTGTAGGTGCACAGCACGGGCGCGTTCGGCGGAAAGGTCGTGGTCATGCCCGTCTGAATGCACTTGCCGTCGCCCCATTCGGTGTGTTCCTTGTTGTCGGTGTAGGCCGGACCCATCTTGGCCGTTCCGCTGGCCCCCAGCGCGCAGACGGCGGTGGTGGTGGTCGGTATGGCGGCCGTCAGAGCCGTCGCGCCGGAGTAGTAGGGAGACCAGGCCTTGATCTCGGCCGCCAACAGCGTGTTGCTCAGGCCGTCCAAGAAGTCGGCCGACCGGAGGCGGCTGTTGGGATAGAAGGCGCCCGACGACACCGTGGCCCCCGTGGGGTCGAACACCAGCCACGTACCCATGTTCACCCCGTAGGTGGTCGGGTAGGAGTTCAACGTGCCGTTCGTGTTGAACTTGGCCACGTCGTTGATCTCCGAAGGGCACATATAGACGGCGATTCGCATCCCTTGGGCCGGCAAGCCGTCCACGAGCAGTTGGTCTTCGTTGCTGTTGGCGTTGAAGCTCGAGCCGATCGGCGCCTGTTCCAGGTAGGGCAGGAGGCGGGCGAAGGCCGAGTAATCGTCGACGTTGCTGGCGGTGTTGCCGTTCCAGATCATGCTGGGCGGATAGTAACGGAACGTCGACTCGTAGTTGGCCAGGGCGATACCGACCTGCTTCAGGTTGTTGACGCACTGGGTGCGGCGGGCCGCTTCTCGGGCCGCCTGGACGGCGGGCAGGAGCAGGGCTATGAGGATGCCTATAACGGCAATCACCACAAGGAGTTCGACCAAGGTGAAGGCGTTCCGAGGAGCGGGGCGGAAGGGTTTATACATGGTGAGAACCTGCGCTAGGAGGAGGAAACTGCCTTTTTTATTGCTACTGCGACTCAGTCGCAACAACGACGATGATAGCGATTCGCTCCGCCCTGTCAACGAGTTTTTGGAACAGCCAGACACTTTTTTTTTGCGCCGTCACGCATGCCCGTGCGGCACAGTTACCGCCAAACCGTCAGGCGGCGCGGCGCAACACGGCGTAACGGGCGACGAGCCCGACCAGAATCAGGCCGCCGCCGGCGAGCGTCCACCAAGCGGGCTGTTCGGCGTAGAGCAGGTAGACCCAGATGGGTGAAAGGACGGGTTCGAGCAGGCCGATGCCGACGGCCTCCTGGCTGGTGATGTGGCGCAGCCCGCAGGCGAAGAGGAAATAGGGAACCCCCATCTGCAAGCAGCCGAAGAGGATCAGCGCCGGCCATTGCCAACCCGACGGATAGGGTCCGTTAACCAGGCAATACGGTGCCAGCAGCGCGGCCGCCGTGAGATGATTCACGGCCACCAGCCAAGCCGTATCGAGGCCGCGCAGCCGCCGCATCGAGACCACGACCGCGGCATACAGTACCCCTGAGACGAGTCCCGCCACGACGCCGAACCGCTGCGCGTCGGAATTGGGGGCGCTCCATTCACAAACCAGGATCGTGAGTGTGCCCGCCAGGCCGCACGCGAGCGGCCAACTGTCGCGGCGATCGAACCGATCGTGCCGCAGCACCAGGCCGTAACAAAAGGCCCACAGCGGCGACGTGCTCTGTAACCAAATCGCGTTGGCCGCCGTAGTCATGACGATCGACTTGAGGAACGCCAGGTTCATGCCAGTGAAGGCCAAGGCCATCGGCAGCAGGCGCCGATCCCAACTGGGCTCGCGCACGAGCGTCGCCAGCAACGCGCCGGCGAACAACGCCCGCCAGAATGCGAGCAGCGTTCCGCGTTCATCGACGGGCCAATCGGCGAAGACGTCGGCTTTGGCGAAAACGCCGTTGGTGCTCCAGAAGAGGGTCGCCGCCAACACGAGCAATCGTCCCACCGCGGGCCGCGCGCCGCGCGAAACGCCCGTCTCGGTCGCGGCCACGATCTCCAGCGGCGGAACGGGCTCCGGCAGATCGGTGCTCATCGCCGGTCGCTAAGGGTTTGGAAAAAAACGCTCGGCCGATCACGATCCTCTCGCAACGTCATGGCGCGGACGAATCCATCGACTCATCGGGCTCGGCCGATTCGCTCGTCGCGGCCGGACCCGCTTCGTCCTTCGTCGTCCGGTCCGCCGGTTCCTTGGTGCTCGATTCGGTCGGCTGCTCCGGCGGCCGATAGTCCTTCTCGCCGGGTGCCCGCAAGACGACGAACAGGATCATGCCCAGAATGGCCACCACCACCACCACGGCCGCGATGATCGCCCATTTGAGGGCAGCCTGGTTCAATTGCTCCGACTTGCGGCGTCGCAGGTCGGCCTGTTCCTGCTTGTATTCCAGGCTGTCTTCATAGCGCAGGTAGAACTGCGTGCTGCAGATCGGACAGAGCACCTCCTGGTTGACCATGTCCATCGGCGTCTGCAACTCGTGCCCCTGCGGGCAGGGAATCCGCACGATGCGCGGCTCGGCCTTCTCGGCAGGCGTGTTCTGGATCGGCGACTGCTCGGGTCCGCTCGTGGCTGCCGAACCAGGCGCTGCGGCCGATTCGGGCTCGGTGCGAATGCCGGGAAAGCCCTGGGCCGCTTCCTCGGCCGGTTGGTCCGCGCCGGGTGCGGCGAATGTGGGCGCGGTATGCGTGGGAATCGATGCAGCATCCGGCTGCGGCACAGCACCCAGGAACGATGGTGACGAAACGAAAGACTGCTCCGACGCACCATAACCGGGGGGCGCGAAGGCACCGGGAACGCTATAGCCGGTGGGATAGCCGGGGAATTGGCCGGGAGCGAACTGTCCGGGCGGGTAACCCGGGGCGTAACCGGGCTGCTGGCCGTAGCCCGGCGCGGCCGGTTGCCCGTACATCGGTGCCCCCGGCTGACCATAGCCGGGCGGCGGTTGTTGTCCGTAACCGGGTGCCGCCGGCTGGCCGTAGCCGGGCCAGGCACCGGGGGAGGCCATGCCGGGCATCGCGCCAGGAGGCATGCCCGCGCCGGGCGGGGCCTGCATGCCGGGAGGGGCGGGCATCATGAACACACTGCCGCACATCGGGCACTGGCTCTGCTGCCCCATCTGCGACTCATGCCCCTCCAGCAAATGGCCCTGCGGACAGTAGAATTGAAAAGGCATACTTTCCAGCTTATCTCAACGGGTCGACCGAACAAGCTCGCTCGCAGCAGTAGCCGAACAGCAGCCACCATTCGCGCTGCTGAATCCGCCGGCAAACGAGAGCGCTCGCCGAGCGACCGTTGGCTGCCGCCTGGCAAAGATCGACGAACCGGAAACTGTCCCAGTGCGATTGATCGACGAGGAACTGCGACGCCGCGTCGGTCTGGCCCGCCCGGGCCACCTCGCGAGCGGCGGCGGCGAGCTCGTCATCGATGGGGTGCTCGCCCACGCGGCGGAACCAGTATTTGGCGTTGCCGTAGTCGGGCTCGCGGCGGTGCAAGATGCCGTGCCAATAGCTCCCCTCGCGCGTCTCGACGTTTTGGCTGATCGCATGCGATTCGTCGAGATAGTCGTGATAGAGCCACAGCCCGGCCAGGCAGCACGACGCCATGTCGTGATCGACGATCTTGTTTTGAAACAGGCTCTCGACGGACAACGCTTCCAATTCGTCGTGCATGGCGGCATTGGGCGTGCCGGGTCCCAGCTCGTTCAGCCGGAGGGGCTCCCGAGAAGCGCGCGGACCGACGAGCAGGCGGTCGATTTCCGCACCAAAGGAGGGAGGGACGAACGGTGTCATGAGGGCCTCTTCACCAGAACCGCCGCGCGCCGCCGGGCAGGCCAAGCTGGCAACGTGGCAGACCGGCTGATAAACTAACATCTTTTCCCCCCTACCGCACCGGACCTTGTTAAAGAGACCGCGGTTGCACGCCGCGCGCGGTCGAACGCTCTGTAATGACCAGCGATCCCAGCGAATCGGTTTCCTCGTCGCCTCCGCCAACCTCCTCCGATCCCATGGCGGCCCCTCCCCTGCCCGCAGTGCCCACCGGCGACGAGCCGGGCGCAGCGAGCGATTCCCGCCCGCGTGGCCCGTCGAAGCTACGCATCGGTTCGCAACGGCCCGGCAGTCCGAAGGTGAAAGCCCGCGCACAACACGGCCGGGTCGAAATACCTCCGGCCAAGAAGGTGGATGTCCCGAATATCCGCGAACGGCTGGCGATCGAAGACGAACTCGAACTCGAAGAAGCGATGGGCGGCGTCTCGATCGACGAGATGATTCAGCCGGGCGCCCCGACAGCACCCGTCGGTGAGTTGCAGCCCGACAGCCGACACCGGGGCCGCGTCGCCTCGATCCACCGCGATAACGTGTTCATTGACCTGGGGGGCCGCAACCAAGGCGTCCTGTCGTTACGACAGTTTCCCGTCGCGCCCGAAGTGGGCACGCCCGTCGAAGTGATCGTCGCGCGCTTCGATCCGGAAGAGGGTCTCTACCAGATCGCCTTGCCCGGTGCCGCGGTCGACGTGGCCGATTGGGGAGATCTGGCTACGGGCATGGTGGTCGAAGCCAAGATCACGGGGCACAACAAGGGCGGCCTCGAGTGCGAGGTGAACCACATCCGCGGGTTCATCCCAGCCGGTCAGATCTCGTTGTTCCGTGTCGAAGACTTCTCGCAGTTCGTCGGCCAGGCGATGCCCTGCGTGGTGACCGAAGCCAATCCCGAGCGCCGCAACCTGGTGCTCAGCCACCGGGCTGTGCTGGAGCGGGAGAAGGCCGAAGCGAAGACACAGCTCATGTCGGAGCTGGCCGAGGGTCAGGTTCGCGAAGGCGTGGTGCGCAGTCTACAAGATTACGGCGCGTTCATCGACCTGGGCGGAGTCGACGGATTGTTGCACGTCAGCCAGTTGTCGTGGCAGCGCATCAAACATCCCAGCGAAGTGTTGCAAGTAGGCCAAGCGATCAAGGTGAAGGTCCGCAAGATCGACACGGAGTCGGGCAAGATCAGCCTGGCCTTCCGCGATCTGAGCGAAAACCCCTGGACGACGGCGCCACAGAAATATCCCTCGACGAGCGTCCACGAGGGGACCGTCAGCAAGATCATGGATTTCGGCGCGTTCGTCGAGCTGGAACCGGGAGTCGAGGGACTCATCCACATCTCGGAGCTGTCGCACGGCCGCGTATTCCGCGTGCGCGACATCGTGTCCGAGGGACAGAAAGTGGAAGTCAAGATCCTCTCGATCGACACGGAGCAGCAACGGATCAGCCTCTCGATGAAGGCCCTGCAAGCCAAGCCCGAACCGAAGAAGGCCGAGCCCGAGCCGGAAGTGGAAGAGGCACCGCCCCCGACTCCCTATAAGCCCAAGGGACCGCTCAAGGGCGGCCTCGGTCGTCACACCGGCGGCGAACAGTTCGGCCTGAAGTGGTGAGAGCGGCCTAGTGCGGACATTTGGCGGGCGTTTCGTCGTATGTCGCCGACCGGTAAAAAGCCGTCCGGTAAGAAAGGGCCTCGAACTCGCCGGCCGCTCGAAAGATTACTACCCGCCGTGTTGGCCATCCTCGTGGTCACGGTGGGCTGGCGACTCTGGCAACGGGCACATTCGCCGGCGCGATTGCTCGAACAAGCCCGTCAAGCTTCCGAAGCGAACGATTACGCCAGGGCGGAAGCCCTCTGCCGACAGATCGGCGACGACTCACCCGAATCGTCCGCGGCGATGTTGCTGGCGGGCCAGGTGGCACTCAAGCAAGACCGCTTGCTCGATGCCATGGCCTACTTCGATCGCATCCCTTCCGAAGCCGGCCAAGATGCGGTGACCGGTCGCTGTACGGTCGCCGAGATCTGGCGGCGGCTGGGACACGCCTCCGAGGCCGAAGCTCAGTATCTCGCGGCGCTCGACATCGACCCGATGAACGCCGTGGTTCACGACGGTCTGGCCACCCTGCTCACCGTGGAGGGGCGCCGTTTCGAGTCGTTGCCCCACGTCTACGAATTGTTGCGGCAGCGCCACCATTCGTGCGAGCTGCTGTTGCTCGCCGGCGAACATTCAAAGGCCGTCGAAGCGGCCGACGTGTTGGCCCATTTCCGCGCCGCTGCGCCCGACGATCCGGCCCCGCTCATCGGACTGGCGCGGATCGAGCTGCGGCAGCAAAACCGCGCCCAAGCCGTGGCGATGTTGCGGCAGGTGATCGCCGAGGCGCCCCAATTGGTGGAGGCGCATGCCCTGCTGGGACGGGCCCTGCTGGATGATGGCGGCGACGATGAGTTGGCCGTGTGGCAGTCCGGCCTACCGCCCGAATCCGATTGGCATCCCGATATCTGGGCCGTCTATGGCGGCTGGGCCAAGCGGCGCGGTCAGAACGAGGCGGCCGCGCGCTGCCTCTGGGAAGCGCTGCGGCGCGACGCGAATCACTCGTCGGCCACGCTACAGTTGTCGCAATTGCTCGACACGTTGGGCGAGACGGCCCTGGCGCGCGACCTGGCCGTGCGGGCCGCTGCGCTGGCGGACTTCGCGCTGCTGCTGGAACGCCTCTTCCAGCATCGAGATGATGCTTCGCTTCTGCTCGCCGCCGCGCGTCAGACCGAGATTCTGGGTCGGCTATGGGAAGCCTGGGGCTGGAACAGGCTCGCCCTCGCCGCCGACGGCGATGCCGATGGGGCGCGTGACGCCTTGGCCCGCATCGAACCGCAACTTAACGATTCGCTGCCTCCAACTTTGCCGAGCATCGACCCGGGGGTGCGCCTCGACCTGTCTCATTATCCGCTACCCGAAAGCGACGGCAGCAGCGACGACGCGGTGAAGGCACCGGTCGGTCTGACCGACGCAAGCCCCCGGTTTCGCGAATTGGCGCGCGAAGTCGGCATCGACTTCACGTACTTCTGCGGGCGCGAAGGGACAAACCCCCGCGCGCGGATGTTCGAGTCGCTCGGCGGCGGCATCGCGGTCCTCGACTACGACCTCGACGGCTGGCCCGATCTCTATTTCACGCAAGGTTGCCGCTGGCCGCCGCGCGCCGGTCAGACGGAGTACCTCGACGTCCTGTATCGTAACTTGGGTGGCCAATCGTTCGCAGATGTAACGAGCGCCAGCGGACTGGGCGACGATCGGTTCAGCCAAGGAGCCACCGTCGGCGATTTCGACGGCGACGGTTTCGCCGATGTGTATGTCGCCAACATCGGCGTCAATCGGCTCTATCACAACCAAGGAGACGGAACGTTCAACGAAGTCGGCGAAGCGGCCGGCATACGGGACGACCACTGGACCACGAGTTGCCTGCTCGCCGACGTGAACGGAGATGGCCTGCCCGATCTGTACGACGTGAACTACCTACAAGGTCCGGGAGTGTTCGAAAGAACCTGCCAAGTGAACGGAGAGCCGCGCACCTGTCGGCCCGGCACATTCGAACCGGCTCCCGACGCGTTCTATCTCAATCTGGGCGATGGCCGGTTCCAGGAGATGACCGCAGAGGCCGGATTGGTCGGCTCGGGGGGGAACGGCCTGGGGATCGTGGCGGCCGACTTTGATCGCACGGGCCGGTTGAACCTGTTCGTCGCCAACGATCAGGACGCCAATTTCTATTTCGTCAACCGCACGACGGCCGCCGCGGCGCGGCCGATGTTCGAAGAACGTGGACTCCTCTCCGGGCTCGCCTTCGATGGCGATGGCAGGGCGCTCGCTTCGATGGGCGTGGCCGCGGGCGATGCCAACGGCGACGGTCGGCTGGATCTGCTGGTCACCAACTTCAGCCAGGAATCGAGCACCGTCTATCTGCGCGACAGCGGCGACTCGTTCACCGACGCCACCGGCCCGTCCGGCCTGCGTGAGCCGAGCTACCCCATGCTCGGCTTCGGCGCGCAGTTCCTCGACGGCGAGTCGGACGGACTGGACGATCTCGTCGTCACCAACGGACACATCCACGAATTCTCGGCGCCCGGAGTCTCCTACGCGATGCGGCCGCAATATTTTCGCAATCGGGGCGACGGCCGCTTCGAAGAGCTATCGGCTGACACGCTCGGGGCGTATTTCGGGCAAACCTGCTTCGGGCGGGGGCTGGCGCGGCTCGACTTCAACCGCGACGGGCATGACGATTTTGCCGTTTCGGCGATCGAGACACCGGCCGCGCTGGTCAGTAACCAAACCCCCGCCGCCGGCCACTTCTTGTCGGTGCAATTGCGGGGTGTGCGGTCGTCTCGCGATGCTATCGGCGCCGTGGTAACCGTTCGGGTCGGTCGGCGGGAGCAAACCAAATGGCTCAACGCCGGCGACGGGTATCACGCCAGCAACCAGCGGCAACTCGTGTTCGGTCTGGGCCGCGCACGGCGAGTCGATCGCTTGAGCCTGTTCTGGCCTTCCGGTCTGGTCCAAGAATTCACCGACCTGGAAGGAGACCGCGAGTGGATTTTCGTCGAGGGGACGCCACGTCCCAGCCCGCTCCCCCCTTAACGGGTAAGGAATGGTTCTGAGAAAACTCCTAAATCCGAGTAAAAGTTTTGACGATCGAAAGCGGCGTGGTACCATGACCCCGAGAACATGTCATGCCGATGTCTGTAGCGTGCTCGAATCGACGAGTGGCCGCGGTCAGAGCCTATCTGAAAACCGGTTCGCGATGTGACCCATCTGCGAGCCGGTTTTCGGATCGCCTCTACTTTTTCTTTTTGTCGATCTTCTAGGCGTCGTTTTATCGTCTCGTCTCATCGGAGAACCGTGCCATGCGCACCCATCGAATCGACGGCGTCGAGCGCCGTGCATTTACCTTGGTCGAATTGCTGGTGGTGATAGCCATCATCGGCATCCTGATCGCCCTGTTGCTGCCAGCCGTGCAAGCAGCCCGCGAAGCCGCCCGGCGATCGCAATGCAACAATAATCTGAAGCAATTGGGGTTGGCCGCGCAACAGTACCACGACACGTGGAACAAATTTACTTACATGCGCGGTGGCTGGAACAATCCCAACGCGAACCGCTGCGGCGATTATTCGGGATTTGTCACCTTGTTGCCGTTCATCGAGCAAGTGCCTCGCTGGAACCTGATCGTCTCACAAGGTTCGGCGGCGGGGGGAGAAGCCGATCCCTGGAACACGGGGTTTGTACCCTGGCAGGGCCAGATCAATACGTTCCTTTGCCCGTCGGCTTACTATCCGCCCAATTACGTCTTTCCCGGTCTCGGATTGCGCAGTTATCACTTCTCGGTCGGCACCACCATTGCCAACTATGCCGGTGAGACGAACGGTGTATACGGCTATTGGACGCTCGGCACGACATCCGCCCCCTGCACGTCGCAAGGTACGCTGCAACGCGGTATCAAGGACGTCTTGGATGGGACGACCAACACCGTGGCAATGAGCGAAAAGGGGCTGGGTGCCGGTGCGGGTAACCTCACGATTCAAGGCCAAGCCGCGTACCCCTACTCCGTGGCCAACTTGTTGGCCAATCCGGCGATTTGCTTGGCGACCGCGCAGGGTCAGAACTACATCGCGACGGTGAACGTCTCCAACAACGGTGGCTCCCCGTTCACGCCCTTTCCCGCCGGCGGTCTCTGGTCGTTCGGGCATCCGTTCTGGGGCGCCATCACGACGATCCTCCCTCCCAACAGCCCTTCGTGCTACGACTCCAATTCCGGCAACGCCAGTAACGCCAACGGGATCTTCTCTCCGTCGAGTTACCATCCGGGTGGTGCCCTGGTGGGCATGGTCGATGCCAGCGTGCGATTCGTCACCGAAGGCATCGACTGCGGCAGCTACGGAATCGCGCCGGGCAATACCTACGGCGTGTGGGGTGCGATGGGCACGATCCGTGGCGGCGAAAGCATGGGCCTCGGCGGGACGCCCTGATCGGATGACTTAGACAACAGGCGGCGGGAGGCTCGGCGCATCACCGAGCGTCCCGCCGATTCTTCGCTGGCACGCCTTCTTTCTGGCAGGACATTATCGCGAGGTTTGTTTTGCATTCCATGTCTAAAGAACCTTCTGTGTTTCACCGTTTCGGTATTTGCGCTCTGCTGGCACTTCTGGTAGCGGGCTGCTCCGGCGGAGGCCGCGATGCGGGTACCGTGGCCGTAACCGGAAAAGTGACCTACGGCGGACAGGCGGTGGAAGGCGCAACGGTGACCTTCGCCAGCACGGCGCAGTCCGGGGCGCCGGGCGCGGCCATTACGGGCGCCGACGGCGCTTACACGCTGCGGGCCAAGCCGGGCAATTACGCCGTCATGGTGTCGAAACTGAGCGTTGCGGCCAACACGCAACAAGTGAGTATGGAGCAGGCCGTGACCGACGCAGCCAAGGCGGTGGAGGAGCCCAAGAACTTGTTGCCGGCGAAGTACAGCAATCCGGTCGAGTCTCCGTTGAAGGCCGAGGTCAAAGCGAGCGGTACGAACACGTTCGATCTGGCTTTGAGTGACTGACATCTCGTCAGCTCTGAGTGGACGACATCGCTGCGGCCGCCAGCCAGGCCGTGCTGAAGGCGGCTTGGAAGTTGTAGCCGCCGATCGGCCCGTCCAGGTCGAGCACCTCGCCGGCGAAATAGAGTCCCGGCGCGAGGCGGCTTTGCATCGTGCGCGAATCGACCTCGTCGAGCGACACACCCCCGGCCGTCACTTCGGCCTTCTTGAAGCCGCGCGTGCCGCTGACGGGAATCGTGCACTGCTTGATCGCCGCGGCGTAGCGGCCTCGCGCGTCGCGTCCCAGTTCGGCCGCCTTCCGCTCCGGCTCCAGCCCAACCGCCGTCAACAGTGCGTCGATCAGGCGGCGCGGCAGCAGGCCGGTCAGCAACCCGCCGATCTGCTTCTTGCCGGCTTGCGACGCCTCGCGGCCCAGCCGTTCCTCCAATTCGGGCTGCGAATCGTTCGGCAAGAAGTCGCAGACGAGGGTCAGAGACCGCGGCCGCGGATGGCCGCTGACCACGCGGCTGACATCGAGGGCCACCGGTCCCGAGAGTCCGAAATGCGCGAACAACAACGAACCACGCCGCTCGGCGAGGTGGGCCGGTTGGCGCCGTTTCTTCTTGCCAGTGGGCGCGGGGCCAAGTTCCGATTCGCCGACCTCCGTATCGACCACGCGTAGCCAAACGTCGGAGATCGTCACTCCTTGCAATTCGCGCACCCAGGTTGCGTCGGTGGTGATCGGCGTGAGCGCCGGACGCGGTGGCACGATCGTGTGGCCCAGCTTCTCGGCCCACCGATAGCCGTCGCCGGTCGTGCCCGAGCCGGGATACGACTGGCCGCCGGTCGTGATGAGCAAACGCTCCGTCGAGATCTGCCGTTGCGGCGTGACGAGCAGAAAGCCGCCGCCATCGGACCGCTCGACGTCGAGTAGCGGTTCGCCCAAGGCCAGCGTGCAACCGCTGCGGTGCAGCCGGGCCAGCAAGGCGGCGAGCACATCGGCCGCGCGGTCGCTGGCCGGAAAGATCTTACCGGTGTCGTGTTCGATCTTGGTGGTCACTCCTTCTGCGGCGAACAGGTCGATGAGTTCTTGCGGCGAGAGGGCGGCCAGGGCCGAATGCAAGAAGCGGCCGGGCGGCCCGAACTCGCGCACGATTCCACGGCTGTCGGTCGCATGCGTCAGGTTGCAGCGGGTTCCGCCCGACATCAAGATCTTGATCCCCGGCCGGTCGTTCTTCTCCAGCAGCAGCGTCTGCCGTCCCAACTCGGCCGTGCGGGCCGCCGCCAGCAGGCCCGCCGCGCCGGCACCGACCACAACAACTTCGACGTTCACGAGGGGCGATTCCGGCATGCCGATGGGACGCGCGGCGCAGGGACCGCGAAAAAAGGGATGCTGTATTCAATAAATCCGGTGCATTCGGCTCACGCGGTGCTGGCATTGCCCGCGCCGGCAAGGTATAGGGTAGTGGACAACCGCCTTGGCCTCACGGACGAAAAGACCTCTTGTGCCCGCAGCCCACCGGGGTTGCCGAGCGACAAGAAGGCCGTCACGGAAAACTCCCCCCACGCGCATCGCCGCGCGCCCGAGGTTTTTGCTGTTGCATCCCTCTCGGCCGACCCGCCGGCAACCCCTTCCCAACCACCATGAGCATCGCCCAAAATCTCCAGCCCCGGTTAACAAGGCCCGGCGTACCCCGCTTTTCCGTCCCGTCGCATCGCTTGTCGGGCGGGTTCCTCGTCGTCGCGGTGTGCCTCGTCGCGTTCGAAGTCGACCTGCGGGCGGCGCTGGCCCAACGCAGACCCGCCGCCGCGGCGCCAAAGCCGCCGGGTCAGGAGCTGCTCGGTTGGCTGCGAGCGCTCGAAAAGGCCGTGCCCGGCATCGTAACTTCCGACCCCGCGGATGACAAAACCAAAACGTTCTCGGCCGAAACGACCACGGCGCTCGACAAAGCGGCCGAGGCGGTCGAGCAGTGGGCGGCGCAGATCGCCACCTTTCGCGACGCCAAGACGGGCGAACAGTTGTTGGACGGCATCGGCCAGTTGCTCGACGCCAAGAACCGGGTCGACCGGTTGCTCGACGCCACGCTCGACACGCGCGGCCAGTTCTCCGCCCTGGCCGACACGCCCGAGCGACATGCCGCGGTCTGCGCCTATCTGGCGACCACCAGCCGCTTGATCGATCTCTCGGGTCGCTTGCGCTACGTGCAGGTCGACGCCGTGAACACGGCGGGACCCCGACTCATCGCCCAGCCCCAACTCCGGCAACGGCTGCTCGCGCGCTTCGAATCCGACAGGAGCTCCGTCGGCGCGTTCTTCGCCACGCGGCTGTGGATCGCGCCCGACGAGAACGGCCGCTTGCCGAACGTCGATCAGAGGACGCGCGACGCGGTGCTGCACCTGGCGACGCAGGTGGACGAGCCGACCGTCTTGGTCTTCCTGGCCCAGGCCTTCGCCAGCCCCGCCGCCGAGCCCGAGCTGCTCGTCTCGCTGGCCGAGACGATCCGCCGCATCGGCCTGCCGCAGGAGCCGTGGACCGATCCGATCGAAAACCTTCCTCCGCCGCCGATCACGCCGACGGCCATGCACCAGGTGCTGACGCGCATCGCCACGGCGGGCCTTTCGGAAGACCTAGCTCGCCGCCACGCCGAATTGATCGCCTGGCTGGAAACCATGATGAAACAGGGCCTGACCGAGCCGGTCTGCCGCATAGGCACCTATGACGTGCGGCCGGGCGATTTTCTGCTGATGCGCAACCCATCGCCCTATAATCAATTCACCGATCTACTCCCCGGCCTGTTCACGCACGTGGGCGTGGTGACACAGGCCCGCGGCAGCGATGGCATCGAGCGACTGGTTCTCGTCGACCTGCCCGAGCGCGGCAACCGCATTCCGGCGGCCAACGTCGAGGCCTATGTGCTGCGGAGCCTGAACTACTGCTTCCTGCGGCACCCTGATCCGCGGGTCGCCGCCAGCATCGCGCAAGCGGCCCACGACGTGATCGGCAACGAATCGCTCTTCGACCTCAACTTCCGACTCCAGGGAGTGATGGGGCTGAAGGCACAACCGTTGGCCGGCCGCAAGATCGAAACCTACTGCGCCGGGCTGCTCCTGCTGTGCGCGTTGCAGACATCGGCCCCGCGCGAAGAGTTCTTCCCGCTGCAAGAGCATCCGCGCGGAGGCAACACGCTGAGCAATCTCGCCAAGCTCGGTCTCTCGATGGACGACGACTTCATCTCGCCCACCGGAGCGCTGTTTTCGCCCAAGATGCAACTCGTGGGGCGGCGCGAGCCGATGTACGATCCGCGGCGCGAAGTCGAAGAAGGCGTGTTCGACCACTTCGCCTGGCTGCTGGCCAACCGCACGCTCGTGCCCTCGCCCGATTGGTCGCAGGCGTTGCGGCTGAAGCTGGCCGAGGCCTCGCGGACCAACAAGTTGCTGGCCGAGGCGCTGGCCAAGGCCGCCCGCGTCAACGCCGAGACCGACCTCGTCTCGGCCGCCAAGGCCGCCGCCGTGGTGGAGACGCTCGATCAGTTCGCCTACGGCGCCAGCGGCGAGTTCCGCGACGCCTGGGAATTCTTGCTCGACATTCCGGCCGAGGCCATGGTCCGTGAAGGCGAAGCACCCGACGTGGTGGCCGACGCGGCGCGGATGCAACGCCGCCACGCGGGACTCTATCAGGCCTTCCAGGCAGGACAACTTTCGCGCCGTAGGCTACGAATCGACCTGGTAAAATACTATACTGAGTCGGGGAAGCGGCAGCTCGAGCGGCGGTTCTTCGCGCCCATCGTGGACGGTAAGCGGCCGGCCGGCGGATAAGACGGCTGATCCGCTCCCCTTGTCGGCGACATTCGGCGCGCCGCGCCGGCGCCGGCACACATCGAACAATAGGTTCTGGCATATCAGGCGGGAGAGGCACGATGAAACGATCACTGACGGGATTGCTGATCGTCGGCACAACGATCATGCTCGCGGCGGGCACGGTGGCGGCACAGAAGAAACCTAAGAAGCCCAACGGATCGGAGAGCACCCCGACGGGTGGCGACTCGGGAAAAGGCGAGATGGAACTGGCCTCTGACCCACGATTGCAGGAGATTCAGAGGCAGTTCGTGATGGACGCCGCTAAGCTGGCCAAAGATTACGAGAAGAAGCACGATATCGAATCGGCCCGTTCCTGTTACGAACACATCTTGCGCGTCGTGCCGCACCACCCCGCGGCCGAGAAGGCGCTGGAACGGATCCGCGGCGAGGAGCTGACGGCCGAGAAGAAGAAGCTCACCGTCAAGGCCACCGAGGGATGGCAAGACGCGGGGGTCAGCGTCAAACCCGACCGCCCCCTGACTATCAGGGCCTCGGGCACGTGGACCTTCAAGATCGAGCAGGTGCTCGGCGCCGACGGCATGGAGATTCCTAAGGATTTGAAGGATTTCAATCTCGGTTGCCTGGTCGGCCGCATCATGGCCCCCGGCGATACCGAGGAGAGCAAGCCGTTCATGATCGGCAAGGAGATCGAGATCACGCCCGAACGGGCCGGTAAGCTCTTCCTGCGGATGTACGACAACGACCCGAGCGACAACAAGGGCCTGCTCAGCGTCGAAATCGAAGGCACGTTCGACAAGGTGAAATGAGGCCCGTGGCCGGCGGAGTACACGGCTCAGATCGTGGCGTAGCGAGCCGGTGACGCGAAAACGATGTCGACCTTTCATTGCCGACGGCGCGTCGAATTCCGCGATACCGACGCGGCGGGAATCGCGCACTTCTCGACGTTCTTCAACTACATGGAAGAGGTCGAGCACGAGTTTCTCCGCTCGCTCGGTCTGAGTGTCGTCATGCGCGACGCGGCCGGGGTGTTGAGCTGGCCGCGTGTGAACGCCGAATGCGATTACCGCGGGGCCGTTCGTTTCGAAGACGAATTGGACGTGGCGCTCACCGTGGAACGGTTGGGCGAGAAGAGCGTCACATACCATTTCCTCTTCCGGCACGGCGAACGGCCGGTGGCCGAAGGTCGCCTGACGGCCGTCTGCTGTCGCATGGAGCGGGGCGATCCGCGCTCGGCGCCCATTCCAGCGGAGATTGCCGCTAAGCTGCGGACCGCACAGGACACGTCCGCGGAATAGCAGCGTGCGTTAGCGAGATCGCCAGGCTTCCACTTGGCGAATGACGGCGTCGATGGCCTGCGAAGGGGCCGACTCGATCGCTTCGAAATGGCGTGTTGCCCGGCCGCGCGGACTCATGGGTA
The DNA here is from genome assembly GCA_035547915.1 of Pirellulales bacterium. Lineage (GTDB taxonomy): Bacteria > Planctomycetota > Planctomycetia > Pirellulales > JAICIG01 > DASSFG01. The sequence goes on from DASZTS010000090.1 coordinate 15,975, forward strand.
TGTTGCACGAGCAGCGGTAGAACTTGCCGTCGGCGCCCCAGGCTTCCAACCGGCAATACGTGGCACCCATGTCGCGCAGGCGCCGTTCGCTCTCGGCGAGCGGATTGTCGGCGAGCGAATCGACCGGGGCCGTGCGATCGACCGGCTCCAATTGATCGTCGGCCTGTGCCGAAAGGTCCGCATCGTCGGGCGGCGAATAGGCGGTCTTCTGCAGTGCTTCGCCGCGCCGGTCGGGGCGCCGGCGGAGGACCATGATGTCGCTATCATCGCCGCGCGTGGCCGGCTGCCGGGCCGCAAAGGCCAGCGGATGCGGACGGTGCTGCGGCGGCGACGAAGGGACGAAATGGGTCGTCGTCTGCCGCTCGTGCGACGTACTGGCGGTGCGCGGGGCCGGATTCCAAAGCGGTGCGGTCTCGATCACCGGCTCGGCAGCTTCCGGGACGCCTGGGGGAGCGGCGTCGGCCACGGCCCGCACACCCGTGATGCGAGCACGAGGCAGGATGGGCAGAGCGGGGCCGATCGTTTCGGGTTTGGGTGCTTCGGCCGCGGGGGCTGCGTTGTCGGCAGCCAGTGCGTGAGTGCCGGCACGCGCCGGCGGCTCTTCTTCGACCACCACGGGCGGCGACCAGGATTGGTTGGTGTCGCGGATCCCGCAGGCCGATTTGACGGCCGCGCTCAGGGCGGTACCGAAGACGGCTGCCAGCGGTACCGCTACCAGGCACACGATCATGATCATCGTGCGCAACGCCACCATGGGCGACGATTGCATGGCCCGTTCGACTCCCTTCGCATGTCGCGGCTCGGCCGCTCGCGGCCGATAGCTCTGGTTAGGCGACGTCCTGTCGCCTTCGGGCGCAAGTGCTCACCTGATCGGCGGCGCGCACGCCCGGTTCATTCTCTCTCTAAAGAAGAACGCCGAAAACGTTCAGTACGACGTGTGCTGTTCCGCCGTTTCCGGATCGACTTGAAATCGAAAATGGTCGCGGATCCTAGCGAGCCGAATAGACCGCGACAAGACCAGGATCTCGGCTTGTGCCCTCGTATTATCGGCAAAGGAGGTCTCCAGGCCTCCCAGCTTACGCGTGTGTATAGCATGCCCACCATGCCAATCAGGTAGGGGCCGACTATGCCCAGCCCTGCTAGACTTCCAACAAATCCCAGTCGGCGGGCGATGAGCCGCGCACCTTGCCCGAGATGCACTCGAGCGCCCAAATGGCATGGGATTGGACGTGTTATCCTTCAGCGAATACAAAGTCGTCGAGCCGAGGAAGTCCTATACCGCGAGCACGTCCGCGACCGGCGAGAAGGTGGCCACGGTGGAAATCGTGGCTGCGAACCTGCCTTGCAGCTTGCCGGTGCCGAGGTTCCAAACGTTGAGTTCAAATCGTGGCGCAGACCAATTGCTGTCGGAGATGGCGGCCAATTGTCCATCGGACAACAGCGACAACCCGTTGCCGGAGCGGCCGCGTGTCTGCAACATGGTTTTCTGGTCGCCTTGGCCGTTCCACACGAACAGCCGCCCATCGCCCTGCAAGCTGGCCAGGGTCAAGCCATCGGCCGAGGCCGCGACCGCGGTGACGCGATCGACCATCGCCATCGTACGTTGCCTGTGCCGCCACAGCGGCACGACGATCGCCAACACAAGGGCGACGAAGGTCACCCATAACAGCAGGTCGGCGAGCGTGAAACGACGAAACATACGTTAGTCAGAGGCCTGTATCGTTCGACGCTGCGAAAACGGTTGAACCGAAACTTGGCGGGATATCGCGGTCGTCCGCAGGGCGGACACGTGAATGGCGGCGGACGCGATGAACGGCGAAGATCGATAGCCAAAGAACCAGCCCGACGATCGCCGGCCATAGATTGGGCGGCAGTGGTCCCTCGTAGAGTCGTCGCCGTGGCCGCAGAGTCGCCGCATCCCAGAGTTCGATGACGTCGGGTGTGGCCGCAATCAATGTATCGCCGCGCAGCCCGGCGGCGAAACGGACCATGGGGCCGCGGTCGTCGATTGAATGCCATTCCCCGGTCGTCGAGTCCAAAACCTGGCGTCCCCAGAGGCTGTCGGTGAGGAGCAGGTGCCGGCTGTCGGGCAACCAATCGAGCGTGTAGCCGTCGATATCGCGCAGGGAGAATTCACCCGCGAGAGGGACACTCGTCGACATCCGTTCGACGTGCCCCGTCGAAAGTTCCCAACGCTCGACCCGTTGTCTGCTGTCCTGCGACCCCATGGGCACCGCCCTGGCGGCGATCGCCCGGCCATCGGGCGACCAGGCCAAGGGACCATAACCCGTCGTCTCTTCGCCGCCGGCGATCAGCTCACGCTCCAGCCGCGCATCGGCGACGTCGTAGATCAGGATCTTGTCGGCGTCCGTACCCACGGCAAGCTTTTGGCCATCGGGCGAGAAAGCGGTGCCAAAGCCCGCGGGAAACTCGCGAGGCGGCTCCTCGCCGCGGGCCGAATAGAGCTCATACCCTTTGGGCCGGCCGACGAGAACGAGCAGGGAATCGTCCACCGGAGAGAACCACAGCGCGCCCGCTCGCATCGGCAACGTGCGCTGCACCTTGTCCGCGGCGATGTCCCAGATCTGCACCGTGCCGCGCACCGGGACGGCCCCGAAGTCGCGCGGATCGGCGGGTGAGACGGCCGCGAGTCGCCCGTCGTGCGACAGCGCCAGGTTTCCGGCGTAGGTTCCCAGTGTATGAAGGGCCGCGATGGGCCGTTCCTTATCGTTCCACACCAGCACCCGACCGTCTCCCAACAGCGCGGCGAACGTCGAGCCGTCGGCCGACGCCGCCAGGTCGACGACTTCGTCGGCCCAGAAGTGTTCTCGCCACGCATGCCGAAGTGGCGGCACGACGATCGCCAGCACGAGCGCGACGAACGTCACCCACAACAACAGACCGGCGAGCGTGAAACGGCGAGGCATCGAAGGGACGCGCGGCCAGGAGCGAAGAGCCGACTACCAAAATATAGCGTGGCTGCCTTGGGAAACCTAAGCCTAAGAGCGGCTGACAAAACCGGGAAGCCGGAGCGCCCGTGGGCGAAAAATCGGCTGTGAAACGCCGATTTTTGTGGAGCGAGATCCTGTTTTGTCGGTTGCTCTAAAATCGACGTCGTATTTCAGGACCTCTGCGGGGGCATTCGACGGTGATCATCTACAACGACAATGTCATCTTCGCGGCGCTCATTGGCGCCGTCTGCGGAGGAGGCGTCTACTCACTGTTTCGCAACGGCGGTGGGGCAGCCCTCGCGGGCTGTTCGGGCATGATGGCTTTCGACCTCGTGATGCGCATTCGGAATCAGACCGAGGATGCGCGGCTGATCGCGCCCGACGCCGGCGGCCATATCTGGTTCATACCCGTTTGGACCTGGGCGCTGGTCGGTGGCCTGATCGGCGGTTCGATGTGGATGGGATGGCTCTAGCACCCTGGGCCATCGACCGCGGTATCGCCTCGCGCCAGAACTCAGGGCCGTGCATGTCACTTTTGCCATCGAAGCCGTTGAAGTGAACGAACGATGAAAGTCAAGGCCGGCTTTAGTGCCCGAAGAAGCAACCATCCGAACGAGCATGCGGCGGCCAATTCGGCGGCTATTAGAACAGCCACGAACGCCCTTGCCGGAGTGTTGGCGGTGCCGTGAAGCGATTGGTACTCCACGAGGCAGAGCAGCGCGATAGCAGCGGTCGCCAGCAGCAACGCCCGTAAGCTGAACTGAAACCGTCGGGCCATCGGGTTAGTTTAACTCACCGTCACCCGGTTTTCCCTGGCGATGGGGCAAACGGCATCACTAGCGGCTGTTCCTGTGCCTGATTTTCGAGTGGTCGGCCGGCGACGAACGGACCCACGCGAGGGCGAGCAGACCGGGCCGCCAAATAGAACTAAACTCTCACGGCTTGATGGCGCCGTCTTTGAACCGCTCGTCGGAGATCGGAGTATCGGGCGGCAGCGGAATGCGGTTCAGGTCGATGATATCGCCGTCGACAATCAACTCGATGTAGATGGTTCGCTCCGCATTCTGGCGAGCGTCCTTGGCGTCCTCGACCGGCGCTTCTCCGGCGGGCGGAGTGTGGATGCATACGCCCGCCTTCGATCCGTCGCCCAGCCAGAAGCTCGTTCCGCGTCTCAGCACGATTTGCGCCCCCTTGGTCTTGACCTTCAAGAGGTGCGGCCAGGCGGCCTCGAACGCTTCACGCTCGGCGAAGGGGATGGCGTAGTGCCTGCAAAGCCGCGTCGGCCCCACCAGGGTCCGCGATTGTTCTCGTAACCCCTCCAATTCCTTGGGCCAACTCGTCGGCCAACTTCCTTTATTGTCCACTGTGTAAAGCGCATAGAGCGTACACGGCGACAGCGAAACGATCGCGGCCACGACGGCGATTGCCCGATTCATGATAAGTCCTCCGAAGCGATTGCGATCACATACCCTCCGATTGAGACGCACGACCGGCAGAAATAGTTTCGTGAAATCAGCCGCTTGACATCCGCCGCACACTGTTATATATCTGTAGTCACTTCGCATATCCTTCGTTTCGAACTTCGGCGGACCGGCCGTGTTCATTCGCATCGAAAAGGGTTCCAGTGTCCCGATCTCGCGGCAGATCGCGGACCAGATTACCGCGCTCTGCCTGGCGGGTACGCTCAAGCCCAACGATCAGCTCCCGTCCGTGCGTCAATTGGCGCGCGAGCTGGCCGTGAATCAGAACACCGTCCTGCGCGTCTACGAGCGGCTGGCCGGCGAGGGTTTCCTCGACATGCGACACGGCGAGGGGACGTTCGTCGCCTCGCGGCCACCCAAGTGGCGATTGCAGAACCAGCAACGGCGGTTTGCGGAAGAGTTTCAGGAGCTGGCGCGACGCGGCCTGCAACTCGGACTCGAGGGCGAAGAGTTGCACGAGTTGGTCACGCGGGCGATTACACGGGCAAACGAAGCCGCCGTCGCGGCCGGCGAAGAGTGATTTCCAGGGAGCGATCCATGACACAGCCTGCCATCGTTCTGAACTCCGTCACCAAGCGCTTCGGGCAACACGAGGTGCTCCGCGATGTGTCGCTGGAGGTGATGCCCGGGCAGACGTTCGCCTTCCTCGGCCGCAACGGGGCCGGCAAGACGACGACCATTCGCATGCTTATGTCGCTGCTCGAGCCCGACGACGGTCTGGTTCGCGTGCTCGGGTTGAACCCGGCGAAGAACGAGATCGAAGTCAGGCAGCGGATCGGTTACCTGGCCGAAGACCAGAGCATGTTCGGCTGGATGACGGTCGAGGAACTGATCCGCTTCGCCGCGCCGTTTTATCCGACGTGGGATCATGCTCTGGCGGGCCGCTACGCACGGCAATTCGATCTGCCGCTGCGCACCAAGATCAAACGGCTCTCGAAGGGACAGAACGTGCGGCTCGGATTGTTGTTGGCGCTGGCGCACCGGCCCGAGCTGGTGATCCTCGACGATCCGGCGCTCGGCCTCGACCCCATCATGCGGAAGGAGTTCAACCGCGACCTGGTCACTCATTTGCAGGGCGAGGGGCGGACCGTCTTCTACAGCTCGCATCTGTTGTACGAGGTCGAGCCCGTGGCCGACGCGGTGGCGATCTTGGACCACGGCGTGATCGTCAAGCAGGCCACGACCGAATGCTTGCGAGCCGACGTCAAGCGGATCGTACTCGCGTCGAGTGCCTTTCATGAACACCGCTCGTCGTTGTCGGTGCTCGACACACAGCGCCACGGAGACGAGACGGCGGTGGTGGTCGACAACGCACCGGCCGCCCACGCGGCGCTGGAATCGGCCGGCGAGCCACATCGTCTGATTGACCTGAATCTCGACGAGATCTTCGAGGCCTATGTCGCCGGCCAACTCGGTGCCGAGTCGCCCCCGCTGGCTGCCGAATTGCCGACCTAGGACAGACGTCTTAAACAGGAGCGAACCCATGAGCGGTATCTGGCGACAACTCATTTGGAAGGAATGGCGCGAGCAATTCTGGAAGATGATCGCTCTGGCCGCGATCCTGATCACGGTGGATGGATATCTGTTCTTCGGCGACACACGCGCCGGGCTCGACCAGCTCGGTTTCGGTTTGCTGGCAGGCGTGCCCGGCGCCTTCTTCGTCGCCTTGGGCGTGGCGGCGAGCGAGCGCACCGCGCGGTCGCTCGACTTCGTGCGATCGTTTCCGCTGGCCCGCTGGAAGTGGGCGGTGGTCCGCCTGGCAATGGGCGCGGTCGCATCGCTGGTACCGATCGTTGCCGCCGCGACCGTCATACTTTTGCTTTCGTGGAGCATGCGGTCGGCCGGGAACGTCCCTCGCTACTTGCGCGACGTGGGTCTCTCCGCCCTAGGTTGTGTGGTCGTATACGCTTGGACGGCCGCGGCGGGAGTTCGCCGCTCGAGCGAGCTGCGCGCGGGTCTCGCGGCCATCTGTTTCTTCATCGGCTGGATTGTGCTGTTGGCGCTGGCGGCCAATCTCTCTTCGGCGGAATCGCCTCGCATGCTGAATCTCGTCTGGGTATTCGGCCCCGGCGGGTTGACCTTGTTTCCCGACCGGAACTATCCAGCGGCCGTAAATCCGTTTTCGGAGTTTGAGGTATTGTCCGCGCAGGCCGCCAGTCTGCTCGTCGCCGCGTGGTGGTTCACGCGTTGTTACGCACGGCTGACCACGGCTGACAACCGATCGCCGACCGCGGTCGAAAGCACCGTGCCGGCGCAGTTGCGGCCGCCACGTTCGTCACCGTTCGCCGCGATGATCTGGAAGGAGTATCGAGAGGCGTTGCCGATGTGCGCGGCCGGCCTGGCGATCGTCGCCGCCCTCGTGCTGCCGTTCATGATCAACATCGGCGGACCGGGATACGATCGGGCTTTGGATTTCGTGGCGAGTTTCATCGTCTTCATCGGTACGATGATGGCGTTGGTGCTCGGCGTGGGCGGTCACGCGGCCGACCTCGACACCGATGTCTGGCATTTCTGGCAATCGCGGCCGATCCGTACCACAGGTTGGTTCTGGATCAAGTATTTCACCGGCGCGGTGGTGCTCGTCGTCGCCTTCGACGGGGCTTTGGCGGTCATCGACCTGCTCGCCGGTGGCCGGAACTTCCTGCTGCGAGATGGCAAGATGTGGCTCGGTCCGATCGTCCATCTTTTCGCCTACAGCACGGCGGTCTGGATGGTGTGCCAGCTCCGGCAGCCGATCTATGCGGGCATCCTCGGGCTGGCCCTCGTCGGCGCCGTGCTCGTCTTGGGCGAATACCCCGCCGACCGACCGCTGGTGCCGTGGCTCAGCCTTTCCAACGTGAGCCATCCGCGGTTCGACCCCTCACTTCCCGACTTGTTCCGCTGGGTCGCCGCAACCTACGTCCCCTTCGCGTTGCCCATGCTGGCGCTCTCGGCCATTTGTGCGGTGTTGGGTTGGTTAGCCGTGACGCGGAGTAATCCCTGGTCATGCATCACGGGCGCAGCGCGAGGCTGAAGCCTGACTTCGGACTCGTCGCGATCGGGCGGCGCGCGTCTTGCCGACGATCCGTCTCTCTGGATCAGACCCGTTGCAGGGCCTCGATGGTGTCGATGTGGACCAGCGAGCAGTGGACGATACGATCCGCTTCGGGATAGGCGATGGCTATCCGCGTCTTGGCGATCGCGACGTTCTCCGGGTGACGGATCTGATGCGCTTCGCCGTTCGACAAGCGCAATTCGAACGGCTCGAAAGGCTCCCGATGCAGCCATTCCTTGAGCGTTTCCATGTTCATCGCCAAGCATCTCCTCTCAGGTTCGGCCGCGATCGAATCGCCACGCTGAAAAACAACACCACCGAAGTCTCGGCATCGGCCTGACCAATCCGATTCTACGATGCCGGAAACGGCAAGACCACGTCCCTGTCACCGCGACGTTACCTGCTCTGGGAGGATGCGCAGATTGCGGACGGTCAATAAGGCGTAGAAGAAGCGTTTCTGCTCGTAGGTGGGGATGCAGCCGATGAGCAGCGACTGACCGTCCAAAACGTCGGAGGAGACGGCGATGCGGCAGCGTTTGACACGCGGGATCTGGATCGTATGCGGCGCGCCGTGCAATAGCGTCGAGACGGCGCCGACGTCGCGGATCTCGCTCAATTCGACGCGCGTTTCGAGTCGCACGCTCGCGGCATCGGGGCTCTGGATGATGCGCGTGACGAGTTTGATCCCCTCGTCGATGACTGCGATCTTGGGCTCGGGCACACCACCATCGCCCTCGCGAATGCCGACCACGAACGGACTCTGTGTGCGGTCGAGAATCGTCGCCTGCTGCCCGTTGAAGAGTGTCACCTTCGGCGCCTGGAGAATGTGTGCCTGCGGATCGACTTGGGCTGCCCGAACCAGAGCGGCCGTCTGCCCGGGGTCGAGGTTGGCCACGGTGACCGGCAAATAATCCTCGACGGCCGCCGTGGCCCTGACCACCGGCGTGCCCTCGGCGACTCCGACGGGCAGCACCTGTTCGTCATCGGCCGAAAAGGCTTCCAAATATCGCCACGAGATGCCGATGGCCGAAGCGATATCGCGGTCGCCGCTGATGAATCGCGTCTCGACCGAGGTTTGCCCCAGGCCACTCTGCCCCCAGGCGATCAGATTCGCGGCGATCTCATCCTGCGCGCGGGCCGAAGCCTTCACGGTCAACGTGAATCCATCGAGCGCGACGCGTTCTCCCGCCCATGCGCCGTCGATCCCATCGGCCGCGAGCACTTGTGCACATCCCTCCGACCAGGCCACGGTATAGAGCAACATGCTCCTCAGCGACAACGCCGCGACATCCGCCGAGTCTTCATCGGCAGCGATCCGCAGCAACGCCCCTTCGGCGTCGTAGACGCGCGTCACGAGCGGTGCGTGATCCGTCTCGGGGGCCGTCGGGTTCCAGCTCAGGCCGGCATGGGGCAGCCAATCGAACGATGGCTCCGGTACAGGATCGGACGTGCCGGCGTCGGTCAACCCGCATACGCCGACGAACGCGATCGACGCGGCAACGATCATCGTGTGCCAATGGCCGCGTCGCGCGGTGGCCGTTCGCAACGCACTGAGCCGATTGCGGACCGCGCGCTTGCGGAAGAAGGCCGACAAGAACCCGAGCAACGAAACCGCGGCGAAGACGCGCCACGAGGGTGCGTGGTTCTGCCGATTCGCGAGCGCCAACAACAGCTCGCCGTAGCTGCGTGCCGGGTGGCCTTCCATCCGTCGCAATGCAAAGGCATCGCAAGCCTGCTCACGCAGGGCGTGAAACCGCGCAGCGGCCAACCAATAGATCGGATTCCACCAATGGACCGCGCGGACGACGAGCAACAGCCAGTTGGCCGCGATGTGCCAACGACGCACGTGAGCCAACTCGTGGAGCATGATCATGCGTAGCTGCTCGTCGTCGAGCAGGGTGATGTGCGCCGGTACCAACAGCGTGGGGCGAAACACGCCCGTGACGGCCGGCTGATCGACGCCGTCGAACAACACGATCGGGATCTTCTTGCGGACTCCGGCCCTTTCCCGGCAAGTATCCCATAGCGCGATCAACCGCCGATCATCGCTCGGGTCGAGTCGCTTCAAGCGTCGGGAAAACCGCTGCTGCGCGATCGTGGTTCCCCCGAGAATCGCCGCGAACCCCGCGAACCAGACCCAGGGCAGGCTGTCCAATAGGCGATGTATGACCAGCGCAACGTCGTCGGCCGTTACCGGTTGCGGCGCACCGTAATCGGGCGCCGTGGCGATCACCGCATTCGACCGCGTCTGTTGTACGTCGGCATAGCCGGCGTTCGCTCGGGAGACGGCGACGTCCGATTCGCCCCATTCCTGGATCGCGGACAAGAGATTTTGCACGCTCAATGGGCTGGAGGGTGCGATCGGCAGGAGTAATCGCACCAGCACGATGCCCCACAACAGGCCCATCTGGCGGGCCGATAGCCACCGCCGCAGCACGACATTGACGGCGAGCACTCCCGGCACCAACAGGGCTGCCCAGGCGGCGGCGAAGACAGCCAGTTCGAACACACCGGGTAACAGATCGAAGCAGCAGGTAACGAGCGCGGCGACTCCGTTCATGAATGATTCTCCAATTGATCGAGGATTTGGCGAAGTTCGGCGATTTCGTCGGACGATAGCTTCGAGCTGCGGAGGAAGTGGGCCAGCAACGGTGCTGACTCTCCGCCATACACGCGTTCCAAGAACGACCGGCTGGCCTGCTTCACGCAGTCGCTGCGGCGCACACAGGGACGGTAGACATAGCGATTCCCCTGTCGCTCGTAGGCGAGTGCCTTCTTCTTCACCAAGCGGTGCAGCATCGTCTTGATCGTGGCGGGCGCCCAAGACTGCCCCTCGAGCTTGCCGATCACCTCCTGTGCCGTGAGCGGATGTGCATTCCACACCACGTTCATCACCTGCCACTCGGCATCCGAGATGGAAACATAGGCCATCGCGAGACTCCTTTCTGCTTTCGATTACACGTGTAAATAGTTACATTTGTAATCGGCGTCAAGGCAAGATTGTCCGATATAGGGGCACTCTTGTTCGCACACGCGCCCGTGGCAACCGTACAATGAGGCGATGTCCGAACCGATCTATCTCGATAACAATGCTACGACCCCGCTCGCGCCGGAAGCGGCCGAGGCGATGGCGCGCGCGGCGCGGGATGGATGGGGAAATCCGTCGAGCCAGCATCGGTTCGGCAGGCGGGCGCGGCAGGTGCTGGAAGACGCGCGGGAGGCGATCGGTAGCCTGCTGGGTGCCAACTTGGGCGGCTTTCCAGCCGATCGGGTAGTCTTCACGAGCGGCGGCACCGAGGCGAACAACCTGGCGATGTTCGCACTGGCGGGCACGACGCCGGGCCACATCATCGTTTCCACCATCGAGCATCCGTCGGTGAGCGAGCCGGCCAATGTGCTTGCCGGCCGCGGATGGCGGGTCGACAAGCTACCGGTGGATATCAACGGTCAGGCGGCCGTCGATGAGTTGCACCGCTTGTTGCGGCCCGATACACGGCTCGTGGCCGTCATGTTGGGGAACAACGAAACCGGAATCTTGCAGCCGGTCGACCGCATCGCGGCGATCGCGGCCGAAGCCGGCGTGGCGGTGCATACGGACGCCGTGCAACCGGTCGCCAAGATACCGGTCCATTTCGGCCGGCTAGGGGCGACGACACTCGCCGCCACCGCCCACAAGTTTCATGGACCGATCGGCGTGGGTGTGCTGTTGATACGCGCCGGTGTCGAGTTGCCGCCGCAACTGTTCGGCGGGCATCAGCAAGCGGGCACCCGACCGGGCACCGAGCCGCTCGTGCTGGCGGCCGGCATGCGCGCGGCGCTCGAAGCGTGGCAGCGCGAAGCGGATGAACGGCGGCGGCGGTTGGAGTCGATGCGCGACGAGTTCGAAAGGATACTGCTCGCCGAATTCCCCGAGCTGGTGATCCACGGCCGCGCTGCGCCACGGCTGCCGCACACCTCGAACATCGCCTTTCCCGGCATCGACGGCCAGGCGCTGGGCATCGCTCTCGACCTCACAGGGATCGCCTGTTCCACCGGTTCCGCATGCGCCAGCGGCTCGACGAAGCCCTCGCCCACCCTGCTGGCGATGGGCGTCGAAGAGTCATTGGCCAAGGCCAGTTTGCGTTTCAGTTTTGGCGCCCAATCGCTGCCGGCGGACGTACCCTCGGCGACGGAACGGATTTCACGAGCCTATAAGGATTTACGGCGACAGGAACGGGCCGGGAATTTTGCGGGTACCCGTCGCGTGACACAGCCAAATTCGCTATAATCAGCGGTTTGGCGAATCGGCTTTTTAGGCACTCTTTCTGCGCGGTGAATCGAGGACGGAGCCGCAGTTGACAAACGGCGTTGCAACTCTTTCCCTGGCGGCCCATCTCTCCCCAGACGGACCTCGCATGGCGGACGATGCGCGCGGTGTTGCGCCATCGACTGCTGCGTCCGGTACGCTCGGGTTGGGCTCCTTCGTCGCCGGACCCGAGAACCGTTTGGCCGCCGCCACGCTCGAACGCTTTTTTGAGATCTTTCGCCAAGTCCCCAAGCCGACCAACGGAGAGGGAGCGCTTACCAACGGGAATGAGCCTGCCGATGCACCGTCGCTCGCGCATCTCTCGCCGGTCGTCTTCCATGGAGTTCCCGGCACCGGCAAGTCGCATCTGGTGCACGGCCTGGTGACCGCCTGGAAACAGGAGCGGCCCGACGACAACGTCGTGCTGCTGACCGCGGCCGAGTTCGCGCAACAATACGCCGAGTCCGTCGAGAAATGGGCCGTCGGCCAATGGCGTGGCCGCTTTCGCACGGCCGACCTGTTCGTGCTCGAAGACCTGCTTCACCTGTCGGCGAAACCCGCGGCCCAAGGCGAGCTGTTGCACGCACTCGACGAACTGGCCGACCACGGCGGTTTCGTCTTCCTCACGTCGCGACTATCGCCCCACGAATTGACAAGCTTTCTTCCCGCCTTGCAGAGCCGCTTGCAGGCGGGCCTTTGCGTGCCGTTGGTCGTCCCCGAGATGGAAGCCCGCCGCAAGATCTTGGGTCTGCTCTGCGCGACGCGCCAGCTCACGTTGAGCGATGCTTCACTGCGCTTGTTGGCCCGTTCGCTGCCCATGTCGGTGCCCGAACTCTCGGGCGTGTTGGCGAGCATCGCGCTCGCCGCGCAGTCGGCGGGGCATGCGGTCGACGACAAGTTCGTTCAAACCTACCTGGCCCGGCATTGTGCGGCGCGCCATCCGCCGTTGCGTACCATCGCCGCGCACACGGCGCGTCATTTCGGATTGCGGGTGGCCGAACTCCGCAGCGGTTCGCGTCGCCGCGGAGTGGTGCTGGCCCGCGATGTGGCCATGTATCTCTCGCGGCAGTTGACCGGCAAGAGCTTGAAGCAGATCGGCGAACACTTCGGGGGCCGTGACCATACCACCGTCTTGCACGGCTGCCGCAAGACCGAAGCGCTGCTCAACACCGATCAGGCCACCCTCGAAGCCGTTACGACGCTCCGGCAAAGCCTGGCCAGCGGATGAGCGCGCGGCCGGGACAGCGTCGACCCATGTCGATCGCGGGCAGGGGGCCGTGAACGAAAGGCGGCGTGAACTTGAACGACGAAATTCAGCCGGGTGTGCAACGACCATCTGTGCAAAAGATGTTGACCGGTTGTCAGCCGAATCAGCCACCGGGCTGCCTGCTGACAGGTCGCTAGACCGCCCAAAAAAGTACTACTCGAAACAAACAATGCCCTGACGTCACGCCAACAGTCGGCCAACCGTTTTTCCACACCACTCGCTCGGCACGAAACACAGTCCTCCCAACACAATACGTCCGCAGATCGGCAGTTGTCGACAGTCCGATCCCACGCATTACTGCTACTACTGTTTTTTAAAGATCTAAACCAATACAGATCCCGAGCCTGTCGACAAGGCAATGCCCAGGCGAAACCGACCAAACACATCCAACACGGACCGCGACGTGGAACAGACGCGGCCAGCAACCGAGGAAGCCCACTTCGATGAAAGTCGTCTGCGATCGCGAGAAACTTCTGGCCGCGTTCCAAACCGCCAGCGCCGTAGCCCCCACCCGCAGTCCCAAGCCCATCTTGCAGAACGTCAAGTTCGAGGCCACCGGCAGCGGCGAAGCGACCGGCATGATGATGGCCACCGATCTGGAAGTCGGCATCCGCGTAAATGCGCCGGGTATCCAAGTCGACGCGGCGGGCAGTGCCATCCTGCCGATCGCTCGCTTCGGATCGATCTTGCGTGAATCGTCCGACGCGAAACTCCATTTGGAGACCGACGGGCAGGGAACGGTCGTTCGCGGCGACCGCAGCGAATTTCGCCTGCCGGCCGAGAGTCCCGAAGAGTTCCCGGCCGTCGCCCAGTTCAACGAGGCTAAGTATCACGAGCTGCCCGGTCGGCTGTTCCGCGAGATCATTCGCCGCACGGTCTTCGCCACCGACGTCGAGAGCAGCCGTTATGCCTTGGGCGGCGTGTTGCTCGAGCTGACGGCCGACAAGATCACCGCCGTGGGCACCGATGGCCGACGTTTGGCCATGATGGAGGCCCCGGCCAAGGCGGTCGGCGGTCACCAGACGGGCGACAACACGACAATCATTCCCACCCGCGCGATGCACTTCATCGAACGCGCCTTGGCCGACGGCGAGGCCGAGGTGCAGATCGCCACGCGGGCCAACGACGTGCTCGTCAAGACGGCCCGCGCGACCATCTACTCGCGGCTGGTCGAAGGCCGCTTTCCGAAATGGCGGGACGTTTTCCCGCGCCGGCCCGACGCCACCAAGATGGAACTGGTGGTCGGCCCGGTCTATTCGGCCGTGCGGCAGGCGGCCATCGTCACCGACGACGAGAGCCGCGGTGTCGACTTCACGTTCGGCGAGGGCAAGCTCGTGCTCTCCGGCCGATCGGCGCGGGTGGGCCAATCGCGTGTCGAGCTGCCGATCGGGTTCGACGGGGCTCCGCTGACGATCACGCTCGATCCGCGTTACATGAACGATTTCTTGAAGGTGCTCGACCCCGAAAAGAATTTCTCCTTGGAGTTGAAGGATGCGGAGAGCGCCGCCGTCTGCCGCACCGACGACGGCTATGGCTATGTGATCATGCCACTGGCCAGGGAAAGGTAGGCCAGTATCGCCCGGTGTGAAGGGCGCTCGATGGTAAACGATTTTGGTGGGCAATACTTAGGCGGACACCGGTTTGGCGGACAGCGGCCTACGCATGGCATTCAACAAGAAACCGACGGGGCGCGGCCGCCCACAGAAGATGGGCGATCTGTTGGCGGAGCTGATGGCTCGCCGCGGTTATGCCCGCGAGCAGGCGGCGCACCAATACGAAGCGGCCTGGCGCCAAGCCGCCGGCGAATTGCTGGCGCGGCACACGCGGGTGGGCACGGTGCGGCGCGGAGCGTTGGAAGTGACGGTGGCAAATTCGGTGTTGTTGCAGGAATTGACCTTTCAGAAGCATTCGATCCTCGAGCAGCTCGCCCGCCTGCTGCCCGAAGAGCGAATCGACAAATTGCGGTTCCGTGTGGGACCCCTGGAGTGACCTCCCGGGCTGAAAGCGGAACAGGGGCGGAGGCGCGACGGCGGACGGATTCCGCCAACATTCACCCCGCCGCCCGTTCGCGCTCGCTGCGAGCGCCCGGCGTACTTTAACGAGAGAATTATGGCAGAAGAAAGCACGAACGAACCCCAGCCGCGTCCCCAGCCTCCGACCTCGGGCAACTCGCCCGATATGCCGGCCTATCGCAAGATCGAGGGCGAATACGGCGCCGAACAGCTCGAGCACCTGAGCGACCTGGAACACGTGCGCGAACGGCCGAGCATGTACATCGGCGATACGACGGTGCGCGGCCTGCACCACCTGGTCTACGAAGTCGTCGATAACTCGATCGACGAGGCGATGGCCGGGCACGCCAAGAACGTCAGCGTGACGATCAACACCGACGGCTCGGTGACGGTCGAAGACGACGGCCGCGGTGTTCCCGTCGAAATCCATCCCGACCTGGGCTTTTCGACGCTCCAGGGCGTGATGTGCGTCTTGAAGTTCGGCGGCAAGTTCAGCAAGGGCGCCTATCAGACGTCGGGCGGGTTGCACGGCGTGGGCGTGACCGTGGTCAACTTCCTCTCGGAGTGGTGCGAGGTCGAAGTCCGCCGCGGCGGGCACGTCTACCAGCAAGAGTACGAGCGGGGCGTGCCGGCCGCCGATGTGCGGCGTATCGGCACCAGCGATAAACGGGGTACGAAGACCACCTTCAAGCCCGATCCGCTCATCTTCCCCACGACCAAGTTCAACTACAACACGCTGCACAAGCGTTTGCAGGAGCTGGCGTTTCTCAACCGGGGCGTGAAGATCGTCTTCCGCGACAACCGCACCAACGAGGGCGAGACCTTCCAGTACGAGCGGGGCATCATCGAATTCGTCGAACACCTGAACCGGGCCACCGAGCCGGCGCACGCCGACGTGATCTACATCGCGGGCGAGTTCGACGGCGTGGGCCTGGAAGTGGCCATGCAATATTCGAGCGAATACACGGAGAACGTTTCCAGCTTCGTCAACAATATCAACACGATCGAGGGCGGTACGCACGTCTCGGGCTTCCGCTCCGCCCTCACGCGCACGCTGAACAGCTACGGCAAGAAAGAGAACCTCTTCAAAGATCTGGTTCCGGCCGGCGACGATTTTCGTGAAGGGCTCACGGCGGTGATTTCCGTGCGCGTGCCCGAGCCGCAGTTTGAGGGTCAGACCAAGACCAAGCTCGGCAACAGCGAGGTCGAGGGGATCGTCAACTCGGCCGTGGGCGACTTCTTGGGCCGCTACCTGGAAGAAAACCCCAAGGTGGCCAAGACCATCGTGCAAAAGGGTCTGCTGGCGGCCGAGGCCCGCGAGAGCGCCCGCAAGGCCCGTCAGATGGTGCGCGAGCGGAAGGGAGCCCTCTCGGGCGGCGGGTTGCCCGGCAAGCTGCGCGACTGCACCAGCCGCGACGTGCAAAAGTGCGAGCTGTACCTGGTGGAGGGTGATTCGGCCGGCGGCACCGCCGAGAACGGCCGCTTGCGCGAGTACCAGGCCATCCTCCCCCTGCGCGGCAAGATCATCAACGCCTTCAAGAGCCGCGAAGACAAGGTACTGGCCAACGAGGAAGTGCGGAGCATGATCTCGGCCATCGGTGTGGGCATCGGCGACGAGATCGACCTCGAGAAGCGTCGCTACAACAAGATCGTGATCATGACCGACGCCGACGTCGATGGCTCACACATCCGCACGCTGTTGCTCACGTTCTTCTACCGCCAGATGTATCCACTCGTGGCGGGCGGCTACGTCTACGTGGCCCAGCCGCCCCTGTTTCGCGTGCGGGCCAAGAAGAAGTCGTACTACGTGCAGACCGAAGAGGAGATGAAGAACCAACTGTTGGAGATGGGCTTGGCCGAAGGACAGTTCGACCCGGGTGACGGCCGGTTGATCGAAGGCGAACAGATGAAGCGGCTGTGCACCATCCTCTCGGCCATGGAGGATTCGATCCTGGCGCTCGAGCGGCGCGGCATCAGTCTGCGCCAGCATGCCAGCCGCCAAGACCCGGCCTCGAAACGCCTGCCCGTGTATCACGTCTTCGTCGGCACACAGGAGCGATGGTTCACCTCGCGCGAAGAACTCGACCAGTTCGTGGCCGAGCAAGAGGCACAGACCGGCGGCGAGTTGGCGGTGACCGACCATCCGCCCGCCGGACAGAGCACGAACGGCCACGCGGCGCAGCGCCTCACGATCGTCGAATTACACGAGGTCCGTTCGCTCAACAACCAGCTTGCCGAACTGGCCAAGATGGATTTCGACATCCAAGCCCTCATCCCGCAGCAACGCACGGGGTTGCAGGAACCTCGCTACAAGCTCCGCCGTGGCGACAACGAGATCGCCCTGGAAGACTTGCGGGGTTTTCTGGCGGCTGTCCGCTCGGCCGGCGAGAAGGGTCTGCAGATCACCCGCTTCAAGGGTCTGGGCGAAATGGACGCCGAAGAGCTGCGCGACACCACGTTGCACCCTGACCATCGCACGATGTCGCAAGTCCGTATGGAAGACGCCAGCGCCGCCGACGACCTCTTCCGCATCCTCATGGGCGACAAGGTCGAACCCCGCCGCGAATTCATCGAGAAGCACGCGCTCGAAGTGCGGAATTTGGACGTGTAGACCTGGCTCTTGGTCGCAGATGGAAGAGTGGTGGCGACGTAGTGCCATCCATGCGTGCACCTCCAATCGCCGGTTGCGCGGATCGCTGAGTCAGATCGAAGCGGAAGAGGGTAGGTGACGCATGATCAGCGAACATCCGGCCGAGTTCAAAACCCATTGCCTCGACGATTCGTGGTTGGATCATATCGAGCCGCTCGACATAGTTTCTAATTAAGAACGGCTGTCGGCTGCCCTAAGACGTCAGGAATCGCCATGATCCGGCGGATAGTGCTGCTAGCAGTTTTCTCGTTGGCGTTCTCGATCAAAGTGCGTGCTCAAGACACTCCTTTGATCGGGATCGACAGCAATTACTGCTTGGATATGGCGGCACGCGAGAAGGCCTGGAAAGATCGGTCGCAACCGGTCGACCTCTTCGAGCTATTCTCGAAGAACGGGTGTAAGAACGTGCGCATCCGGCTGTGGGTCGGTGATGAAGGGATCAACCGACTGACCTACGCCACCGAGACTGCCCTGCGTGCGCAGCGGGCTGGGCTCAAGCCGTACCTGGTCATCTTTCTGAGCGACGAGTGGGCAGATTTTGTAAAACAACCGGCGCCGATGGCTTGGAAGCAGCTTTCGTCTGAGAAGAAATTGGCGGCCGTCGCAGCGTACACGGAATCTGTAGTGCGCCACATGGCCAAGAATGGTGTCGACATCGACACGTTTGAGATCGGCAACGAGATCGATTTCGGAATCTGTGGAGAGTTCGAAGAGGAATGGCCGCGGCGCGTGAGCCTCGAGTTCATGCGGACGCATGTCTGGCCGCGGATGGTGCCAATTCTCAAATCGGCGCAAGCTGGAGTGCTCAAGGCCCAACCCAAAGCTAAATTCATCTTGCACTTGTCGCAGTGGAATAACATCGATTATTGCATCCCGTTCTGGCAGGCGATGCTCGACGCGGGAGTACAACTCGACATTCCAGGTCTGAGTTACTTTCCCTCTTCGGCGAAAGAGCCCGCACAGCGCTCGTTCGACTATCTACGGACGCAAGTCGACAAGATCGTCGAGGCATTGCACAAGCCGGTGCTGATCTGTGAGACCGGCTATCCCGCGGCCGCCGACTTCGGAGGACAATTCGCAGGGTGGAACCTACCGTGCGAAGGATACCCTCTGACCGACGAGGGACAAGCCAACTGGATCGGCGAAATGACCGCCGTTGTTCGCCGTGATCCAAATTTCGCCGGCGTATTCTATTGGAGTCCCGAATGGTACGACGGCGGGCTGTGGGATGCCTTCGCGCTGTTCGATGCGCATGGCGTCGCACGGCCCGGTGTCCGGTCGTTTAAGCCCTAAACTTAGACCTCCGCGAATTCATGGCATTGGTAATCCGGCGGCACGACCACCAGCACATGGTAAACACGGCGCGCGAGAACGCCTTTTGTCGTGAGTGCGCCGATCAATCTAGCCGACTCGAGCAGCGTGATGCCCATGCCCTGACTGAGTTCTACGGCCGTCGGCGCGCGGTGCCGTAGCCCATGAAACTTCAACACGAATTGATACGCTTCCCACTGCCGATTGGTGAACGCAACCTTGCAAGTTTGCGCGACCATGACTCCCCCACTTCGAGACGTATTTTTGCCCGATCACCGAGGGCAAAAGGCGGGGTTCCGCGGCCAACGACGGCCGTTTAGGTATGCGATAGCGTCGTCAATGTACACCTGAACATTAACCGAGTCAAGTGGTCGAGAGTATTGACTGCTCGAGTTCGGAGGACCGCTCGAACCCTGCGTGAAAGATCGTATCGATCGCACCGTACCCCGACGGAGAACAGGCTATAATCCGTGCTCACGTTACCCCCCAAATCGACGACGCGAGTGAATGGTATGGGTCCGCCGGGCCTCAAGGCATCGTTGGTCATCGTTCTTGCCGTGCTGTTCGTCGCCGGTGAACATCGGTTGGTGGCGGACGATCGGGCGAATCCGCCGTTCCGCGTCAGGGGCCGGCTGATTGACGAAGGTGATCAGCCCGTCGCGAATGCCGAAGTCGTCGCGATCCACGACGAAGACAAGGCGACCACGCGGACCGACGATGTGGGAAACTTTGTGCTCGATCTGGTTCGCAAGCCGGGCTTGGTGTTTTTGCTGGCGAACGACTCGTCGGGCCGCCAGGCGTGCGGCGTCTGTCTCTTGGACGAAAGGGCTCGCCACGCGTTGGACCGCTTCGTGCCGAATGTCGAGGCGCGGCTGCCGGAGAACGTGACGCTCGTCGCCCGGCCGGCGCGGAAGATCGAAGCGGTGGTCGTCGACGGAGACAAGCAACCTGTGGCCGATGCCAAGATGCTCCTGCAAGGAACCTGGTATCACACGATCGCCGCGACCAAGACCGACGCTGATGGAAAGGCTGCGCTCTTCGTCCCCGCGGATGCGCCGAGGTCGTCCGTTGTGGTGCTGAAGCCTGGCGTCGGCCTCGACTACTTCCTCTATGAGAATCCGCAGGCCCGGGATGAGTATCATCTCGCCAGCGACCACGCTGAGCCTTTGACGTTCGTGCTCAATGGACGGCGGAAAGTGACCGTGAAGGTGGTCGATGAGGACGGGCACGCGGTGGCAGACGCGAAGGTCTCTCCCTGGTGCGTCGAAAAGCCCCGCAAAGGCGAGATCCGACCAAACGGCAACTTATTCGATATGGCTGCCCTGTACACCGACGGCCTCGCCGATTTCAGCGTGGCCAGCGACGCCGAGGGGTTGGCCACGTTCGATTTCGTGCCGGCGGACAACGCCCGCGCGCTCTCGTTTCAAGGCAGTGCGCGGGACCGCATGATGTTCCAGAATGCGCATGTTCCGCTCGGCAGCGGCGATGCGGAGGCGACACTGACCATGTTTCGCGTCATGCCGCTCGACGTACACCTGGCTTTCAGCGATGGGCGGCCCGCGGCCGGTGCGGCACTCTATGTGTTCCAAGAGGCGCTCGACGATGGACGCGATTCCGGTCCGCACGGGTCGCGCTCCTTTACGGCGTTTGCCGACGAAGAGGGGCACCTGCGGGCGAACGTCTTCCCGAACCATTTCCTGTTGCTGATGGCTTCCACGAAGGAGTGGGCCGCGCCGCTCACGACGTGCGTCGCTCGTAACGAGGCGCCCGAGAAGCCATTGGAGATCATACTACAAAAGGCCACTCGCGTTCATGGACGACTGACGATCGGTCCCGATAACTGCCAGATGTCGAAGCAGCTAATCGGCAATTTCCAGCATGTGGACGACGCCTATCGCGAACTGCGCGGCCGCGGCTTGGCACTGAAGGCCGACACGAGGCCCCGCCCTGCGGCTAAGGCGAACGACGTCAAGCTGCTTTCCCACCAATCGACCACGACCGACGCCGCCGGTGAGTTCGAATTCTTCCTCGGGCCCGGCAAGCATCAGCTTCGCTACGGTAACGAAACGGTAATCGACTTCGAGCTGAACGGCGAGGCCGACCACGAGGTGAATCTGCACGCCGATCGCGCGACCGGTGTCGAATTCGTAGGACGCGTCGTCTTCCAGGAAGACGAAAAGAAGGATGTTGCGCATGCTCGCATCACCGCTTATTTCTTGGGTGACAAGAGGCGCTACGCGTCGATCGAGACCACGGCCAATGCCAGCGGCGTATTGCGCTTCTACCGCCCTCCGGGCGACATGCTGCTCTACGTGCGCGACGAAAAAGGTCTGTCCGCTCAGGTCATTTCGGTAGCGGCTGATGACAAGACGGTCATCGTCAGGCTGCGCCCGGCCGCCTCGGCGCATGGACGATTGCTAGACGCCACCACCGGTGAGCCGGTACCGAACGCGCGAGTCGCCTACGGCATTTTTCCTTGGGACGGACCGACGACGCTCAGCGAGTGCGGCGGCAGCGTGCAAACCGATGAGCGCGGTGAATTCACCGCCGTGGGCCTTGTGCCCGGCCAGAGATATCGCTTCACGTTGTTCCAAAATGGCCCGCAAGACCAGATCGCGACGACCGCACCCGCGGCGGCCGAAGAGATCGAGTTGGGCGTGTATCGCGTCGACCTCACGGGCAAGGCACATCGCAGGGCCACTGGGCCGGTGGCATCCAAGGGCGCACGGCAGATTTTCCAATTCAAGACCGACGCCAACTCGCGCCTCGCGGCCGCGCAGAAACAGGCAAAGGATGAGAAGAAGCGCGTGCTGCTCGTCCTGGGTGCCGATTGGAGCGCCTGGTGCCAACGACTGGACACCCTGTTCCGCGACGACGACGAGATCGCGAAGCTGCTGCGAGATAACTTCGTGGTCGTGCTCGTCGATGCGGACGACGCCAGAAAGGAAGGTGGCAATTCCGACGTGATCAAACGGCATGGTACTGCCGACTCCCGGCTGCCCATGCTTGTGGCGCTCGACGTCGACGGCCGTCACATCGATCTGGAAACGAGTCCGAATATCGAAGACGGAGACCATTTCGATACAGCGAAGGTTTTGGCTTTCCTGAATTCATCGAAAGCGCCTGCGAACACTCCCAAACGGCGGAGAACTTCTCGAGCACCTGCGCCCTGACAGTCAGAGCGACGAGAAAGCGCACATTCCCTTTCCCATCGGCGAGACTACCGTCATGACGCCACGGTTTCAGTTCAGCGTGAAGGTATTGCTGCTGACGGTCGCCGCGGTGTCGGTGGTGTTGGCGGTGACACTCCGTGTGAGGGCGACGATCGGGATCCCCGTTCTGTTCGGGCTGACCTACGCGTCGATAGGGTTCGTCGTCGTGGCCTTGGCCTGTGGCAACGAAGGCCTGCGACCATTCTGCGTCGGGGCTTTCGTCCCGCTCGCCTGTGCCTTGCTCGAAGTGTTGTCCAACGGGTCTCAGACGCTCTGGTGGAGTTCCGTCGCCCAAGCAGACACAGACATATATATGGAGACGCCGAAACGGATCCTCGGAACTGCCCTCTTGGCCAGCATCGCCCTCGGCTACCTCTGTGTCGGGTTTCATTGGCTCATCGGATCGCGCGAGCCCCAGAACGGCGACGACGACATCGTGGGCTGATGACCATGCCGCGTCCGCAATTCTTGAGGAGCTCGTCCGGTTTGTCGGTTGCGCTAAGAGCCTATCCGGGCATCGTCGTTTCCGTTATCGATCGTATCCAAGGAAAAAAGGTAATTCCGGATCGCGGCAAGGGCGAGGTCGATCATGGCCTGATTGCCAAGCGCGCGCGGCCAGTCCTTTTCGGCATCGGTCATCAAGATGTGATGCATAGGCGATGCGCAGCCCGCCGTGTCGCCCGATGAAAATGTCTTCGAATACTCCGTTGGGCGATCCGACCTCGATAACTTCTCGAACCACGCCCGATACGCCTCGTATTGCCGTTCGAGGTTACGCGTCCCGCGCAGCAGGAGCGCCTGCGGAAGCTCTTCGTGCGACGGTCCGAGGATCGCCTGCCAATGGGCTTTTGGTGAGTTCACGCAACATACGACACAAAAGACCTCTCAATCGCCGTGCGGCAGGGTTTGCGAGCCTCGATACAGGCCGCGGGAACGGTGAGCGACAACCCTCCGTGTTCGGTGGCAATGTGGTTGAGTCGGCTTTCGAGAGCATCAAACGTCAGGGCGCGGGCGTGCTCGGGCGCGATCGACTTCCAACCGGGAACGAACGCGAGGCGGACGAAGTAATGTCGCAGCAGGGCCGACCCGTCGGCGAAACGTTCACGAAAGGCGTGCCTGACCGCGCGGACGTACTCGAAGCCCGCGCCTTCCAGCATCGCTCGCACCGAATCGATGGTGGCCCGATGTTGGATATGGACATCGAGAACGGGTAGCTGGTCGTCAAAGCCGAGTTCCTCGAGCACGCCGCGGTAGGCGTCGTAGAATTCGGTCATGTGGCCGACGAGGTTGGTGGTCAGCAACAGAGGGGCGCCCGGTCTGGCGACACGGAAGCAGGTTCGCAAGGCCGCTTCGGGTTGGTCGAAGTTGTTGAGGCCGAGATTCGAGACGATCAGGTCGACGCCCGCGTCGGGCAGATCGACCGCTTCGATGCCGCCGACCCGTGTGCGAACGTTAGCGATGCCCAGGTAGCGAAGTTTGTGTTCGAGCCGGTCGATCGCCGCCTGCCACGGATCGACCGCGATCACCGTCGCCGCGGCCCCGCACCGTTGAGCCAGTTCGATCGACAGGAAGCCGGTGCCCGCACCCACGTCGAGGATCGTCATGCCCGGTCGCAGCGGCACATGCTCCAACAGCATGCGCCCGAAGTGGGCAGACCACAGGGGGAGTTCGTCGTAGAAATCGCCGAAGTCGGGCGCCTGATAATCGATCTCCGGAAACTCCTTCATGGCAATTCTCCGACAACGCTCGTGTAACGGCCGGCGATTTCGATTGTGTATATTTATAGGACGCCGCTCATGTCAGCCATTCCCTCCACGCGTGTCAGCTTGTTGTTGAGGCTGCGTGATTCCCAGGATCACGAGGCCTGGGTCGAATTCGTATCGCTCTACGAGGCCGTCATTTACCGTCTGCTGCGTCGTCACGGCCTGCAAGATGCCGACGCCCGCGAGGTGATGCAAGAGGTGCTGCTGGCCGTCAGTCGCAGTGTCGATCGCTGGGACCCCGACAAGGACCGTGGTTCGTTCCGTGGTTGGCTGCGGCGCGTGGCCCGCAACCTGGTCATCAATTGGGTGAAACGTGGCCAGCGGCACGCGTTGGCGACGGGCGACTCGGACTTGCAGGCGATGCTAGATCGCCTGCCCGACCAGTCCGAACCCGAATCGGCCGAATTCGATCACGAGTTGCGGCGGGCGCTCTTCCAGCGGGCGGCCGAGCAGGTGCGCGAGGAAGTGCAACCCGCCACTTGGCAGGCCTTCTGGCGGACGGCCGTCGAAGGGGCGCCGCCCGCCGAGACCGCCCGGCAACTGGGAATGAGTGTGGGCGCCGTGCGCGTGGCCAAATGCCGCGTGTTGGCCCGTCTGCAAATCGCCGTCCGTGACTTGGAGAATGTGTCATGAACGAAGCGTGTTCGATGGGACGATTGGAATCGGCCTTGGCCGGCGGTCTGTCGGCCGACGACGAAGCCTCGTTGCACCAGCACTTGGAGCAGTGCACCGCGTGTGCCGACGCGCTCGATCAGATGGCGGGTGGTCCCGCATGGGCCCAAGAAGCCGCGGCGTTGTTGACGCGTGACGGATTCGACGAGTCGTTGTCGGCCGGAGAGGATTGGTCGGCCGTCGACTTCACGGTGGATCATCTCGATCCCTCTGACGAGCCCGGCGTGTTGGGCCGATTGGGCGGCTACGATGTGTTGGGCATCGTCGGCCACGGCGGCATGGGCGTGGTGTTGAAGGCCTACGATCGCGACCTGAAGCGGGCGGTGGCGATCAAGGTGTTGGCGCCGCACCTGGCGCGCAGTTCGCTGGCCCGCAAACGTTTTGCGCGCGAAGCGCAGGCCGCCGCGGCGGTCGTCCATCCGCACGTGCTGGCGATCCACCAGGTTCAGCCCAGTGGTCGGTTGCCGTTCCTGGTGATGCCGCTGGTGGCCGGAGAATCGCTCGCCCAACGGCTTGGGGTGCAAGGCGCGCTCGAGCTGAAAGAGATCCTGCGCATCGGCATGCAGGCCGCGGCCGGGCTGGCGGCGGCGCACGAGCAGGGCCTGGTGCACCGCGACGTGAAGCCGGCCAACATCCTGCTCGAAAAGAACGTCGAGCGCGCCGTGCTCACCGATTTCGGCCTGGCCCGCGCGGCCGACGACGCGGCGCTCACCCGTTGGGGCGTCATCGCCGGAACACCAGAATATATGTCGCCCGAACAGGCTCGCGGCGAGCCGCTCGATTGCCGCTCCGATCAGTTCGGCCTGGGCTGCGTGCTGTACGAGATGGCGACGGGCGTGTCGCCGTTCCGCGCCGAGACGGTGATGGCCACCATGCGGCGGCTCGTCGACGACCAGCCGCAGCCGCTCGCTTCGTTGAACCCCGATCTGCCGCGCTGGTTGATCGGCATCGTCGAGCGACTGCTGGCCAAGGAGCCCGATCAGCGGTTCGGTTCGGCCAAGGAAGTGAGTGCGCTGTTGGAGAGTTGCTTGGCGCACGTGCAACAGCCGTCGACGGTGCCGTTGCCGTCTGCCGTGTTGCGGGGGACGGACAGGCCGCGCTCGCGACATCGGCCGTGGCGTTATGTCGTGGCGGCCGGAACACTCGCGGTCGGTCTCTTAGCCGCGGCGCTCGCCGCGACACAACCGCCCGATATCGCGGGTCAGTGGCGGGGCGACGACTGGGGCGAAGTCATCCTCACGCGATCGGACGACGGCGTCTACAGCGGCACCTACAGCGAGACACTCGGCGAACATCCGGGCCGGATCCAACTGGAATGGTCGCGCCTCGAACGGCGCTTCAAGGGGACGTGGCGCGACAGCGATGACCGGTTTGGTGAACTCTCGCTGCGGCTCGTCGGCGCCGAGTTACACGGCGCGCAGACCAACGCCGGCGCCCGCGTCGACGCTGTCAAGCCCCGGCTCGCGGACCTGACATGGGTCCGCCGCGAGCAACGACAGAATCTCGCGAAAGAAGGGGACAAGCCAATCGCATCGCCCGGCATGATCGTGCGTGGGTTCCGGCTCCGTTTCCGACTGGCCAGCGAGATGGCCGAAGACCTGCAACAGATCTTGTCGAAGAAGGCAGGGCACGTCGCGCAGGCATCCGCAGACAATCAGGAGATCGTCGTGACGGCGCCGGCGGACGTGATGAAACGGGTGGAGACGTTCGTCACCATCCTCGATTGGCCCGACGGCATCACGCGCGGCAATGACTTTCAATATCCGCACGACACCGTCGTCCGGGCCGCCCGATCGTTCTTCTATGCCTGCGCGATCGAAGACGCGCCCGAGGCCTTTTCCAAGATGCTCACGCCCGGAGTTTTGGCCGAATTGAAGGGCGACACGCGATCCAAGGAGTATCGCGATTACCTCGTGGGCGGCACGCCGGACGCCGACTGGGAACAATCGCTGCGATCCGATTGGCCGGGCAAGAAAGAGCGGCTCGAACTACTCGTACGCGAATGGAACCGTTTTCCGTTGAAGCGGATCACGGAAGGCGACGGCGTGGCGATCGGCTTCGGTGTGAAGTATTCCTGTTCGCTCTCGTTCGGTGGCGCCCCGCAAGATTTCTACAGCGTTAGCATCGAGCCCGATCGTGCGGCTTCCGATCGCCCATCGCTGCAGTTCGGCTCGTTGCCTCCGTGGTGGCCGACGGAACCCTCGGGCGCCTCCGATGTCTTGCCGCCGTCGGCGGCGAATGCGGAGGGTGCCGTTGCCGCCAGCGGGCCACCGGCGAACCCGAACACCGAGCCCGCGGCGCCGAACGGCGAGATCCGCGGACAGCTCGTCGACGACGTCACGGGCCGGCCCGTCGCGCGGGCCTTGATCGCGTGCTCCCCCTTCATCAACGATTGGTTGGACGAGAACACGACGATCGTCGCGACCGGCGGAGATGGCTGTTATCGCATCCGAGTTCCGTCGCCCGGCATCTACAACGTCTGGCTCCAGGACGCTCAAGACGACGCACACATGACGGCCGTGGACGACGATGGCGTCGTCGTCGAGCCGTACAAGGTGGCCGAATCGAACCTGCGTTTGGTGCGCGCCCGCATGGTGGCGGGCAAGGTGATCGGTGCCGATGGCAAACCGGTCGCCGGCTGCGACGTGATCGCGACCTCCTCGAGGCGATCCGAACCGCAAATCGCCAAGACGGAGTCCAACGGATCGTTCAGGCTGGCCATGCCGCCCGGACGCGCCTACATCTACACCTATAGCCCCACGAACGCCTCCGACCCCGCATCGTTGGACGCGCGGACGTTCGCGTCGGCTGCGCTGGAGTTGCCTGCGGCCGGCGACGGCCCCACGACCGTCACATTGAAACTACGGCCGCAATCGCAAGACCCCGTCGAATGGTTGCTACACTCGTCGCCCGGCACCGGGATCGTCGGGCGGACCGACGCGACCTCGGTGGCGGGAATCGTCGACGACGCGGCCGGTGCACCGGTGCGGGGAGCCAAGGTTTTCGATCGCGACGGCCCGATCATCGTCACCGACGAGCAGGGTAAATTCCGGATCGAGTGCGAGGAGAAGGGACCGATCACCTTACACGTCTTCCGGCCGGGCTTCCATGTCTGGACCGGAGAGCCCACGCCCGGCGATGTAGTGCATATCGTCTTGGAATCGAAGCCTGTGGAGAAGAATGTTGCGGAGGTTACGCCCGTTCCTACCGGCGCGGTCCAACTCGTGCAAAACTCGCAGGTGCCACCGCGCGCCGACGACTGGCGCACTTTCCGCGGCGATGCGGCGGGCACGGGCGTGGCGTCGACCACGTTGCCGGCCAAGCCCCTCCTGTTGTGGAAGAAACAGCTCGCCGGCAAATGCGCGATCGAGGGAACGGCGGCCATCGTCGATAACACGATCTATGTCGCCGACCTCGGCGGCAACGTGATCGCACTGCGATTGGCCGACGGCGAGCAACTCTGGCAGTTCACCGGCGGCAGCGGCTTCAGGGCGTCGCCGGCGGTGCGAGACGGTGTGCTCTATATCGGAGACGTCGCCGGCAAGTTCCATGCGCTCGACGTGGGCGACGGCCACGAGAAGTGGAGTCGGGCGAGCGAGGCCGAGATCACGGCGGGTGCTAATTTTTATGGTGAGCGGGTGCTCTTCACGTCGCAGGACGGCGGCCTGTATTGTCTGAACTCGAGCAACGGCGAGGTTGTCTGGACCTACAAGATCGACGAACCGATCCAATCCAGCCCCTCGGTCGCCGGCCACCACTGTCTGCTGACGGCCTGCGACGGCAAGCTGCACCTGGTCGATCTCGACTCGGGTCGGTGCCCGCATTCGATCGACATCGACGAGCCCGGCATGGCCACGTCGGCGATATCGGGCGACTTTGCGTATTGGACGACGCCGGGGGGCCACTTGTTGTCCGTCTATTGGCCGACGATGCGGATCGAGTGGATGTCTGGCCCCCGCGAGGGCCGTTCCATTTCGTCGTCGGCCGCACTCGGCGAACGGCTCGTGGTGTGCGCCGGCCTGAACGGAATCTATGCCTTCCGCCGCGACGACGGCGAGCAGGTCTGGAACCGCCGTTTGAGGGATGGCGTCACGATGTCGTCACCGGTCGTGGTGGGGCGGCACGTCTTCGTCGCCGCCAGCAACGGGCGCCTCTACTCCTTCGACCTCGCGATCGGCGACAATCTCTGGGAATACGACGCCGGCGGTCACTTCCTCGCCTCGCCCGCCATCGCCCAAGGGCGTCTCGTCATCGGCAACGACGCCGGCGAGTTGTTCTGCTTCGGCCGACGACCCTGAACGATGCATCGTCTGGAGGGCGACTTGTGACCGGGTCATTCTAGTCCTGCGCCGCGGGCTTTGCCGGGTCGCGCGGCCCGATCGTCGTCCAGCTTCCACTGAACCACCATTCCGCATCCTCAAGCCGAACGGAAACCGTCGGGCCATGGGGCGCCACGGGGGTTGGTTCTACCATTTCGCTGCCGCCTGAACCCCACGCGGTCCGTATCTCCGTCGATGCCGCCAGCAGTCGCGGCGAAACTCGATCAGCGATGGTTCGCGGAGACTGGTCAGAATGTGTTCGTTCGGCCAAAATGCCGGCTGCGGCGGAGGGGCCGATTCTGCCGTGGGTAAATGAAGGCGAGGTCGGGTGGCGGGGTTGGCAATGGAAGAAAAAACGCGTTTGGGACGCGAGTTGCGTGGCAAGAGCGGGCGGTCAAAAGCATCGCACTTCAGTTGGAGACCTACGATGATTCGTTACGCAGTGCTCACGGCGGTCGTTCTGCTCGGTGGGTTGATGCAGCAAGAGGTGGCCGCGGCCGGTCGCGTGCGTGTGGCAGGGCCACCGTTGCCGACGGCTTACGCGGGACGCTACGGCTACGGGCCCGGGTGGGCCTATAGCGCCTATTACGGCGGGCCCGTCTACTATTACTATTCAAACCCGAACGCGATGCTCCCCGCGGCGCCGGTCTATCCCATCTACCCCAGTTACGGCTTCGTCTACAACAACCTCTATCCCGGCGCAGTCTATAATTATGGTTGGTACGTGTCTGGCTATTAGTGGGCGGCCCGAGACTCGGCGTGCCGGTGCGCGGGTCTGATTGCCCACTTTGAAAAGCCAACCGAGGTTGATGGAACGCGGAAATTCGAGCGTCGCGAGCGAAAAACGACCACGACGCCCGATTTTCGAAGCACGTCCTAGTTTGTCGGTTGCTCCAAGAGCGCTGATGGAACTCGCAGCTCGGACATAGGGCAAAAATCGGCCGTGAGGCGCCGATTTTTCGGAGCGTGTTACAGTTTGTCGGTTGCGCTAGAATAGAAAGAGTCGTGAGCGGGCCGGTCGGTGGAGGAAACCTATGAAAATCGACGAGATCGCACAGCAAGCAGCCATCGAACATGAAATGCTCAAGCACATCGCGTCCGCCCTGCGGGCCACGATGCAGTGGAAACTGGCCGGCGACGACGTGTCGCGGAAGCTCGGCAGCTTGCGGTTCATTTCGCAGTCGTTCCAACGCCATCTCGAGCATGTGATGGCGCTCGAAGAATACGACGGTTACATGAACGTCGTCACCGAGTCGTACCCGGAGTACACCGAGCGCACGAAAAAGCTGCGGGCCGAACACGACCACTTCCGCGAGACGCTGGGCCGGCTCAATTACCGGCTCGAGCGCTTGGCGCCGTCGGACGTGGGGGCCTTCGAGGAGAGTTGTGGCCGGTTGGGCACGTTGCTGGAGGAGATCAACGACCACAATCAGCGCGAGACGGCTCTCATCCAAGAAGCCTTCTTGGAAGACGTCGGCGGAGAGGGATGAAGGTTGAGATGGTGGACGCGGCCGGTGGATCGCAGCCCGACCGATCGCCGGGCGACGAACCGGACGCGCGAACACGGCCGCCGGCAGCCGATGACCGGATGCGCGATCCCTACGTCGGAGGTGATCCGGCTGCGCAACGATTCTCGATGTGGGGTTTGCTCGGAGTCGTCACCGGGGCATCGCTGGTGTTGGCGGTCGGCACCTATTTTCCGAAGCCAATCTTTGCCGGTGCGGTGGGGCTCGCCACGCTGATCACGATGGTGGCCCTGTCGGCCATGAGGGAGCCGCCCGCGGTGTTCCAACTCGCTTGGTGGACGCTCCTGCTCATCTACTTGATGGCCATCGGCTCGGCCGTTCTCGGCTGAGAAGGCCGCTGCGTCGTTCGGCGGGCCGCCAGCGATGTGCCGTTGGGGGAAGAGATTATCCCGATCCACGGCATCGAGCTGACGTTCCGCGACGCCAGTTTCAAATCGTTCCACATCGAGCCGGACGGCAAGCAAGTTCAGCCACGGAGCGTCGGCGAGCAGACGACGATCACATTGCCTGCCTTGGAGATCCATCAGATGCTCGTCGCCGAGTACAAGAAGCCCGAGTAGCCCGTGGCCGGTGCGACTCAGCGGTTATCGGCCGATGGGTTTTGCAGCCGCCTCGAAATGTTACGATGGAGGCGCATGATCCTGGAAGGCATCGTTACCACTCTGGGCGCCGACGGCAGCGTGAATATTGCGCCGATGGGCCCGCGCGTCGATGCCGCGATGCGCCACATCGTATTGCGGCCGTTCCAGACATCGACCACGTATCGGAACTTGAAGCGCCTGGGCGAAGGGGTGCTGCACGTCACGGACGACGTCGAGTTGTTGGCCCGGGCCGCGATCGGACGCATCGAGACGTTGCCCGCGCTGACGGCGGCCGAAGGAGTATCGGGGCAGCGGCTCGTCGACACGTGCCGGTGGTATTCGTTCCGCGTCGGCCGCATCGACGATCGCGACGAACGAACGAGCATCGAAGCCGACGTAGTGGCCACCGGCCGTGTGCGTGATTTTTTCGGATTCAACCGGGCCAAGCATGCCGTCGTAGAGGGGGCCATCCTGGCGACGCGCGTGCATCTGATCCCCGCGCAGGAGATCGCCGCCGAATTCGACCGCCTGAGAATCCTGATCGAAAAGACGGGCGGGGAGCAGGAGCACCGCGCCTTCGATTTGTTGTCGCACTACGTGACCGACCACGGTCGGGGAGCGTGACATGACCGGGCGCGTTGTTCGTGTCACCGCCGGCAGCCGGTTGCACTTCGGCATGTTGTCGTTCGGCCAACCCGGACGCAGGCAGTTCGGCGGTGCCGGAGCGATGATCTCGGCGCCGGCCCTCGTGCTGGCGATCCGCGAGAGCGACCGATTTCAAGTCGCCGGTTCGCTCGCCGATCGCGTCGAAGAGTTCGTCAGCCAGATCGCCTGCCGCGCGTCCTGGTGGAAGAACGGGATGCAGTTCCGCATCGACGTCGAACAGTCCCCGGCGCTGCACGCCGGCCTGGGATGCGGCACGCAATTGGGGATGGCTCTCGCACACGGCCTGGCCGCTTGGTTTCAAGCGACTCCCCAACCAGCCGAAAAACTCGCGGCGGCGGTGGGACGCGGCAAGCGTTCGGCCGTCGGTCTCTACGGCGCGAGCCTGGGCGGACTGATCGTCGAAGGCGGCAAATTGAACGACGACGAAATCTCGCCACTCGTCGGTCGCACGGCCTTGCCCGAAGAATGGCGGTTCGTGTTGATGATTCCGGCCGTCGCAGCCGGGCTGTCGGGCGACACCGAACAGGCGGCTTTCGATCGGCTGCCGCCCGTGCCGCTCGAGACCACTGCCGCGCTATTCCGAGAGCTCGTTTGCGAACTGGTTCCGGCCGCGGCACAAGGCAACTTCGAACGCTTTGGCGAATCGTTGTACCGATACGGCCAATTGGCCGGCGAATGTTTTGCGGCCCAACAAGGTGGTATTTATGCCAGCCCCGCGATCGAACGGCTCGTGGCGCGTTGTCGCGACCTGGGCGTGTGGGGCGTCGGACAGTCGTCCTGGGGGCCGACCGTGTTCGCTCTTTGCCGACAACAAGCCGACGCCCAACGACTCGTCGATTCGCTCGCGTCCGCCGGCGAGTTGAACCAGGCCGGCATTACGATCGCCGCACCCGATAACCGGGGCATCCGTGTCGAGCTGCTCGACGGTTCGTCTATTGTGCAGCCGAAGCCAGCTTGAGGTGCAAGCCGCCCCAGACCACTTGGGGAAGATCGCCCACATAGCCGACCAGATTCTCGGCCGGACTATCGACGATGCTTCCGAATACGGCCAGATGATCGCGCCTGGCCACGGGCGGTTCGGGCGGCTGTCGACTGATGATAGTCACCGGTTTTCCGCTGCCGAAGAGCAGGAGTTGCACGGCAAATAACTCGCCCTCCTGCCGGGCTTGTTGCACCGCCCCGGCGACGATGATGCCGTTCGTGAGCCGGCCGCCGTCGTCGAGCCGCGTTCCGGCCAGGCGTCCGACGATCTCACTCTTGTCTCGCTGACTGGCAATGGCCAACAAGATGGTTTCCGCTCCGTCTCGCAAACGTTCGCGGCCCGGGTCATCGGCCGCCAACTGAACGAAAGTGACCGCTTCTCCCAGGCCGCAAAGCTGCTCGAAGGTCGACGCGGTGAGGTTCAGCACGGGCTTGCCACGGCAATAGGCGCACGGACGCGCCGTGCCACCTTTTTCGAAACGGTCATCCGTACCGTCGCCGGCGGCATTGAACGATGCTAGATGCACGGCGCCCGGCGATTGGCAGCGTGGGCACCGCAGGCCGTGCTCGACCTGATCGAGCGCCTCCGCCAGTTCGGCGGCCGAACGGAGCTTGAATCCGCGCGGACCGCGATACGCGTCGGGAAGTGGCTTGGGTCCCACCTGAGCAAGTTCCGCGCTCGGCCATTGGGCTTCGGCCGGTGTCTGCCCGAAGTCTTGGTGGGCAGCCTGCTCTGTGTCGGCGAGTGGGTTGCCGGGGCTGTCAGGCATCGTCGGCGGCGGGGGGAAGTCGTCGCGTTTCTTGGCGACGTCGGCGGCGGCGGAATCTAGCGTGTCTGATAGCTTCGCGAAGGGGACAGCATCGGTGACCGTGTTGTGCCTGCGTCCTGGCACGAGCCAGCGCGGTAACTTGCCACGCAGTTCCAGAAAATCGGCCCGTGGTCCGCCAACCCACATCAAGACGTAGTAGCCGATCGCCAGACCGGCGATACCGCCCAAGGCCATGCCGACCAACTGACCGAGCGCCCCGAAGGGGCTCGACTGCTTCCTCGTCTGATGCGCGACACGCATACCCGCGACCTGACGTCCGAACGCCTCGGTCTCGTTGTCCGGCCCGTCGTCGGCACGGTCCGACCGATCATCCGATTCGTCAACATCCTCGACGATCTCGTCGTGTTCGTAGGCGTCGGTCGGCGACGATGAATCTTCGTTCGCCTGGTCACGGAACGACGACTCACGCTGAGCCGAGTCCGCTGGTTTGTCGATCGTCGGCGAGTCGCCCGGGGCGGGTCTGCCAGAAGACCAAGACGGCACGTAACCGACCGGCACCACGGGCTCGTCGGTCGGCGAAGGCGGGAGTGCGCGCTCGCCGGGGTGTTCCGCCGAGTCGCTCGGAAGTTCCCCGGCTTCTACGATAATGGCCGCCGGAGGAAAACTGACGGAATCGGCCAGCGCGTCGTCTGCGGGAAACCGGGCGTCGCATAAGGGGCAGCGCAGCGGCTGCCGGCGGTCGGTCAGATCGGGAATGGTTAGGTCGCGATGGCAGACTGGGCACGACGAAATGCTGGGCATCGAGCCCTCCGGCGATGACGGGCGCCGTCTACTGTATCACCGCCCTCGGATTGCTCCTAGGCAGATTGCCGGGTTGCGACGAGGCTAGCTGGGCAGAATAGGAGCCGTTGCCGCTCAGGTTCGCAAGGCTTCCAACTCGGCCAAGCGAGCGAAAATCGCCTCGTCGCCGGGGATCTCGCCGTTCTGGCGGCGGCTGACGAATTCCTCTTCGAATTCCACCAGCGTGTCACGAATCGACAGTGCCACCGTCGGTGCAAGTCGATCGACGAACAGCACGCCGTCGAGATGATCGGTCTCGTGCTGCACCACCCGGGCGAACAGGTCGTCCAGGTCGAACATGACTTCTTGCCCGGCCAGATTGTAGGCGTTGATCCGGATTCGGTCGGGCCGCCGGACGGGTGCGAACAGTCCGGGCAGGCTGAGACAACCCTCCTCTTGTTCTTCGCCCCCCTTCGGCTGGCTGAGCACCGGGTTGATGAAGACATGCTCTTCATCCTTGATCGCCGGGTCGCCCGACAGGTTGACGACGAACAGGCGGTAAGGGAGATCGACCTGGTTGGCGGCCAATCCCACCCCGCGATGCTCTTTCGCGTACATCAGATCGAACATCTCGCGGACGAGCTTGTGCAGATCGGCGTCGACCCGCTTGAGCGGCTTGGAAGGTCGACGCAGGGTCGGATGCGGATAATTGATGATACGCAGCAAAGATCGACTTTCGGATGAAGGGACCGGGGTGCCCACATTATACGGCACGATCGTTTCTTTCAATTCGCCGCCACGCACTCGCGTTGACCTTGGTTCCATTCCGACCTAAAATTTAGTCTACATCTCAGCTCGCAATCCCTTTCCTGCCTTTGACTTGTGTGTGCGATGCCGCTTCAATCCGCCGCCGGTGTGCCGATGGCCGATCCGGCCGATCGCCGCTGGCATTGGCAGATTTCGATGCCGGCTTGGTTGGCGTCGCTGGTGCTCCACGCGCTGCTCGTCATCCTGTTGGGCTATGTGGCGGGTCAGCAGTTACACGGCACGGGCGCCCCGCACGAAGCCGTGCTCATCGCCAGCTACGCTAGTGACGTAGCACAGGAAGATTACTACGACGACGAGCAGGCCGCCGAAGTGGTCGGCGAGGCGGAACCGAATCCGTCGGATGCGGACGATGCCGGGCAAAGCGATATGCAGGCGGCGCAGAGCGGCTTGGCGGCGATCGCGGACGGTCCGCCGCCCGTAGACGTTGCGTCGGAGTTGCCCAGCACCGAATTGGCCGCGGCGAATGCCGGCGAAGCCATGGCCGGTGCCGCAACCGGTGTCGGCGAACTGCGGGCCGGTCCGCGCCGCCCGGCAGCCATCCACGGTAAATGGGCCAAGACGCACGTTTATGGGCTTCCCGGCGAGGGAAATGCCTTTGTGTACGTGTTCGATCGCTCTTCGAGCATGGGCATCGGTGCCAACAGTCTGCTCGCCTCGGCCAAGCGCGAACTGCTGGCCAGTCTCGACGACCTGGGCGAGGAGAACCGCTTCCAGATCATCTTCTACAACCAAGAGCCGACGATGATGGACCTCGGCCGCAGCTTCGGCGGCATGGTGTTCGCCGATCAGCGCGTCAAAGAGTTGGCGCGGCGGTTCGTCGATGGCATTTCCGCCAGCGGGTCGACGGAGCATTATGCGGCGTTCACCAAGGCGTTGCGGCTGGCACCCGATGTGATCTTCTTTCTCACCGATGCCGATGAGCCCGAACTGCACGACGGCAAGATAGCCCAGCTACGCAACCTGAACGGCGGGCGGACCACGATCAACACCATCGAATTCGGCGAAGGGCCGCAACCGCGGCGCGAGAATTTTCTGGCCCGCATCGCCCGCGAGAACGGCGGCAAGTATGTCTACATCGACATCCGCCGTGGAGCGTGGGGCGCGGCCGGCGCGCAGTAAGCAGCCATGAACGCTCATTTCATTCTGCACCGGGCGGCTGCGTGCGACGCGCGGAAAGGCATGTACCGCTGGCTGAGACGCCTGGCGGCCGTGCTGCTGGCTTGGTCTCTCGTTGTCAGCGGCCCAGTGTGGGGCGAAGACGTCGCCATCCTCTCGTCATCGGGCAACCGCCGCGCTCGTTCGAGGGTCAGCGGCGAGGTCGTCGAATACACGGGTCGACAGATCGTCGTCCGCACGACCGACGGGCGCGAGATCAAACGACCGGGCCGTCAGGTGGTCGAAATCGAGACCGAATGGCCGATCGGCAAGGAGGAAGGCGATCGGCTCTTCGAGGCGCAACAGTTCCAGGCCGCCCGCGAGAAATATGGTGCCGCCGCGCGGAAGGAAACGCGCCCTTGGGCACGCCGTGCGATCATGGCCCGCATCATCGCGTGCTACCGCGAACTGGATCAGTTCGAGTCGGCCGGAAAGCTCTTTCTGGCGATTGTGAACGAGGACGCCGAGTCGCCCTACTTCAACGAGATTCCGCTGGCGTGGTTCAATGCCCAGCTCTCCCCTTCCCTCGAGCAGGCAGCCGGCAAATGGCTTGCAGAAAGTAATCCGGTCGCTCAACTGCTCGGGGCCAGCCACCTCCTTGCCACGAACGAGCGTGAGAAGGCATTCGAGCGCCTGACGCAGCTCGCGAAGGAAAAGGACCATCGCATCGCCGATCTGGCCGAAGCCCAGACCTGGCGGACCATGGTTTCCACCGCCGACGAAGGGAAGATGGCCACCTGGGAGCAACGTGTCGAACGATTTCCGGACGACCTGCGCGCGGGTCCCTATTGGATCCTGGGCCGCACCCTGTCCCGACATAACGAACCCGACCGGGCCGCCATCGCCTTTCTACACGTGCCGATCCTCTATCCGCAGGCACAGGCGCTGGCCGCCGACGCACTGAGTGCGGCCGCTCGGATCCTCGATGCGGATGCCGAGAAGGAGGGCGACTCGACCGCCGCACTGCGACTGCGTCGCGAACTGGCTGCCAACTATCCGGCGAGCAACGCGACCAAAGACGCGCAGTCGTCGTTGGGTCGCGCGGAGTTGGCGACCGGCCGCCCAGCCACACTCGACGACGGCGAGAACGTCGAACAGGCGTTTCTGAACGGATTGCGTGCGCGGCGATTGTTCTCCTTGGCCGAACGACGCTGCCGTCAGCGCCTCGCCGACACCGGCCTGTCTGAGGCGGCCCGCATTGCAACGGCCATTGAGTTGTCGCGCACCCTGACCGAGCACGCTCTGAACGAGGCACCGGGCGACCGCGATCGACTCTGGTCCGAAGCGGTCGCCGCGGTTCGCGAAACGGGTGCCCAGCCGCCGATCAAGAGTCCGCGTCGCGTGTTGCTCGACGCCCAAACGGCGATCGTGCATCTCGTCCACGGCGAATTGTCTCGCCAGGAAGCGGAGTTGGTGGGAGGCGACGATACGGCGTTCGACACGGCCCGGCAAGAACTGCGCACGGCGGTGGGCTTGTTGCAAGACACGTCGAAGACGGTAGCCGCGGAACTGCGGCGGGCGATGCCGTCTCGGCGCGCCGATCGAGACGATTCGCTCACGGAAAACGAGGCCGCGTCGCTGGCGCAGAATCTCGAATATCAGCTCGCCCGGGCGTTCCGCAACCAAGGGCAATCGTATCCGCCCAAGAGTCCCGACCGTACCAACTCGCTACGGCAAGCGGTCGACCGGTTGCAATCGCTCACGGCCGCCGACCTGGACGAAACGATCGCCTGGCCGGCCCGCATCGACGAGGTCGTTTGCCTGCGCCTCTTGGAGAATCTCGTAACGGCCGCCGCCAAACTGCAAAAGTTCGCCGAGATGGATCCGCCGCCTCCGATGCTGGCGGCCCTGGAGGCCGAACGCATCCGCCTGTCGCTCGACCGCAACGACTTGGGTGGAGCGCTGGCGGCCGTGGAAAAGGTGAGAAACGCCGGCCCCGTCGCCACCGCCGATCTCGATTATGCCTGCCTAGAGGTCTTTACAGCCGCCTGGCATCGAGCGACCGAGGCCGGGCCGTCGGGCGACGCCGCCCGTTGGCAAGACCGGGCGGGCGAACTGGTCGGCGAGATCGACGAACGTTTTGGCCGCTATTGGAGCCGGCGGGCCGAGATGCTGTTGGCCGGCAGCGTGACACGTGGTGGCGATACGCAGAACGTGGCCGTTCTCGTCCGCGCCGCCGAAAGCCTGTTTCGTTCGGGCCAACTCGTGCAGGCCCGTCAAACGTACGATCGCGCGGCGAAGCAGGCGGGAGCCTCGAACCGGGCTGCGGCGTTCGATTACGCCTTCACGGCGGCGGCCATCGACCAGCGGCTCGGCCACCATAACGACGCGGCGCAGCGTTTCCGCAGCCTGGCTCTGGCCAACGACGCCAACGAGAAGGCGGGCGATGCTCACGTGCTCGCCATCTACAATCTGGCGCTGGCCGTCAAACAAGACGCCGGCGACGTGTCGTCGCAGGATTATCTCGCACTGCTCGACGAGCACCTCAAGCACTGGCCGCACTCCGACACCGCCGACCAGGTAGGCATCTGGAAGGGAGAGCTCTGCGAGCGCGAGCAACGCTGGGCCGACGCCGTCGAGGCCTACCAGGCCGTGCGGGTAGACGGCTCGCAGGCGAAGGGCGCGGTCGAAGGCGTGGCGCGGTCGTATGAGCGCTGGCTCGGTGCGCTGACCGCGGCGCGTGAGCCCGTCGGCGAAGTTGCCTCGCAGGCAACGAGGTATTTGGAACGGATCGTGGTGAATTCCCGCGGCGGGTTGCCGGAACGCTGGAGCCAGGTGCAACGCGTCGCCGCCACGAGTGCGGCCCGTATCTGGTTGCAGTACGGCGACCTGGATTTCGCCAAAGCCGAACGGATTCTGTCTGCTGCGTTGGCCGACGCATCCGACGCGCCCGACGAGTGGCGAGCAACGGCCCAAACCCTCGAAGTCTTCGCGGTGGCTGCCCAGGGCAAGCGCGACAAGGCAGCCAAGTTGTTGGGCGATCTAGCGGGAGGCGAGCCCGCGCAGATGATCGTGCTCATCGAAGGGCTGGGAAAGGTTGCCGACCACGCCGCGCCTGCGGTCGCCGGCGAGTTAGCCGACTTGCAATTAACCGCCCTGCAACGGATCGAGTCGCGGCTCAAAGAGCTCCCAAAGGGCGAACAGCGCAACATTCAGCGGGCGGCGGTTCGCGCGCTGGCCGCGGCCAAGCGCCACGACGAAGCGATTGCCGCCGCACGCAAGCTAGCCGACTCGTTTCCCCGCGACGGGCAGCTCCAAGAAGAATATGCCCAGTTGCTGCTCGATTCGCCGGACCGCGAGTCGTGGCAAGCGGCCCTCGCCAAATGGCGCGACATCGGCCAGAAAACCCGACAGGGAAGCGAACGCTGGCTTCGCTCCATCTATTGCCAGTCGCTGGCACTGGTTCGGCTGGGCGAAAAGCAACAGGCGGAGCGCTTGATCAAGCTGGCCGAGGCCATCGTGCCCGAACTGGGCGGCCCCGAGATGAAGGCCAAATTCCGCGCGCTCGCGAGATGACAAGAATCTCGGGTAGTGTCCCAACACCTGCGTTGCTGAGCGACGGTCAAACGTAAACCGGCGGGATTAGTCGGTTTCGTGGAAGTGCTCGGGAAGTGGGCAGGTCATTTTGGCTGGTCGCGGAGTTGGCGATGGAGCGTCCGGTTTTCCTTGGCGAGCCGCAAATTTAGCTCGTGTTGGGCCATCGTACTGTCTACCCAGCCTTGACGTTCCATATCGTGGCGTTCGTGCTCGACGCGTATCCCCGCGAAGAATGCCCCCACCACCACCATCAACCACAGCAATGTCTTCAAGGAGAACTGGCGTGGCATCGTCATTCTGCGTTGAATGGCGGATCGTAGTAGGGTGGAATTACGATGTACTCGACCCGCTCAAGCGCCCGCCTGCGCCGCTCCCTCTCGAAGTGGATGCCCCCCAAGAAACAGCCGACCGCCAGCATCGCCACCAGCAATGCGCGGAGGGTGAATTGTGGGCGGGGCATGGGGCTATTCCTCATCAGGGGCCAACGTGGTCCACATCCCCTATTCCGCTGTTGTAACGCGCCGTGTCGAGACTCAGCTTCACGATTGAGGCAGCCAAAAAAACGAGCGCGCACACCAGCAGGATCCAAAACATCCCGCCCAAGCTGAACTGAAACCGTCGGGTCATGAGGGCACTCGGCGCGTCGTTCACGAAATGTATTCGGATTCGTCAGTCAGCTCCCAGTTGCCGCCGGTCTTTGAGAATTCCAGCCGGCGTCCGGCGCCAGCGGGCAGGCCAATCTCCCTCATTTGCAGGTGCGTTTCTAGATTCTCGTCTTCAATGAGAAAAATGTTGGCGGTGTCCTCCAATTCGCTCCAGTGGAATACGGATTCAGATGGAGTTACCAGGCCACTCAAGACGCCAGCAAGTTCCCTGCTCATGTCTTTCGGAATGCGTTCCATACTGACCATTAGACCGTGCCAGAGCGGCGGGGCAACGTGGAGCGCATAAAAAACCCCGCCGCTGGCGTGCGACGGGGCGGGAGTATCAGGGCGTCCAAACCCGTGCGCGCCCGCCCCGGCTGAATAGCTGCCCCGCCGCGGCTAGAATCGGGGGATGCACCAGAACCCTTCCAAAGCCCCACGATGCACCGAGCAGAAGGGGAAGTGGCGGTCGCCAGAAGCAATTTGGCTAACCACCTTCACGACACTCAGCACCGTGGGCCTTAGTGTCGGCTGCCTGATCGCCCTTGCTCGGCGACAGCCGGATGGACTCGATTTTATGGATCAGGTCGTGCCGTTTGGAGGGGGGGCAGTGGGAAGCGTCGCGTGCCTTGCGTGGGTAATCTGGGTCAATCGCCCGAAGTCCGACCATGTATCAGGGACACAGGAATAGCGCGCTGCCCTCTGGCATGGACGAGAACCCGTACAAGGCGCCGAAAGAGAAAGACGCGGCGCCCATGGCGCGGGAGCCGCAGAACGAGAAGTTCTGGACCGTGACGTTTTGCATTGGTGCCTTCTTCTGGATAGTCAGCACTGGCGGGATGATCTTTACGTGGCTTGGCTACGACGACCAGTTGCCACCGGATAAGGATCGGGTGCGATGGGGGCCGAGTGGATACTCGGAGCAGCAGCAACCATCGTCGCCAGCCTTAAGCTTCCGAGACGACCCCCTGCCTAAAATGATGGCACCCCGCTAGGCAGCCGTTTCAGGGTTTTTGCTTGACCAAGGATGGTGCGTTGCTCTGTTGGGACACCACCGAATCTCGCTCCCGCTTGCCAGTCGGCCGGCCAGCGTGTCATGATGCAATGACGGTGGGACGAGCGGGTGGCGAATACCATCCGCCCAGCCAATATCGGCGGCTCTCACGCGAATGACGGATAGGCCAACCGCGTGCGCTTATTTGGAGATCGGAACGGTGCATCGAATCCTTGCGATCGCTCTGCTGGGTGTACTTTGCCTCCTGCCTCGCACCGCAGCAGCCGAATATGAGTGGGTCACCCGAGTCCGCGAGACGGCGGC
The DNA here is from genome assembly GCA_035547915.1 of Pirellulales bacterium. GTDB lineage: Bacteria > Planctomycetota > Planctomycetia > Pirellulales > JAICIG01 > DASSFG01. The sequence goes on from DASZTS010000090.1 coordinate 57,718, forward strand.
AAGCGCTGCCGCCAAGGCGGGCCAGTGCTGGGACGACTGCACCGAAGCGTGCGGACAGACCACGCGCCGCTGGATGCGGAATTCGGCCGATTGGTGGTCTCCCGATGCCCGCCAGCAGGCGACGCTGCGTTATGGTCTGCGGTTGCCCGATCAGTTCGAGTCCGACGATCGGTTGGTGATCCTGATCCATGGGCTCGATTCCGACGTCGGCTTCTGGCGCGACCTAGTCCCACTCCTCGAAAAGCAAGGGTACATGGTGGCGCCCTTTCTGTATCCCAACGACCAGCCGGTGGCCGAAAGTGCCCGCCTGCTGACCGCCGAGTTGGCCGCGCTGCATGAGAAATATCCGGGGCTGAAGCCCGATATTGTGGCTCACAGCATGGGTGGCATGATCGCGCGTGCTTGCCTCGAAGCGGAGGATTACGAAGGAAACGTCGAGCGGCTGGTGATGCTAGCGCCGCCCAACCAGGGTTCGTGTTATTCCCGGTTCAGCCTCGGCTGCGATCTCATCGAGCATGTTCAGCTCTGGTACAACGAGCCCGACTGGTCGTGGACGTGGATGGTGACCGACGGCCTCGGCGAAGCACGGTGCGACATCGCACCCGGTTCGCGGTTCCTTGACAATCTCAACGCTCATGGCCGCCGACAGGGCGTGCGTTACACGATCGTGGCAGGCAATCGGAGTTGCGGTTGGCGTTATGCGGCTACCGTGGTGCGCTGGTCGGCGGTCTGCCTGCCCGGCACACAATGGGGAAACAACCTCAGCGGCAAGCTGCACGAATGGGCGGGCGATATCGAATCTCGCGAGGGTTCACACGACGGGCTCGTCGATGTGCAAAGCGCGCTCTTGCCGGGCGTCGACGATCTCGTCATCGTGCCTGCCGACCACACCACGATCGCCTGTTCGCGCAACGGCCAGCCACCCGTCGCCTGGCCCATCATCAAAGACCGGCTGGCGCGTTGAGCGCGGCTGATAGAAACCCCCATCCGAATACAGGGAATCAGCGATCCATGTGCCCCTTGTCGAGGCGCTGTGCCTTGGCGCGGTCGGCCTGGGCCTTGTCGGGTTGCCCCAAACGTTCCCAAACGTCGGCGCGGGCACGTAACGTTTCGGCCATGTCGGCATTGAAATGGATGGCTGTGCCGTAATCGCGTACGGCTCGATGCAGTTCGCCCAGGCCGGCCCGTGCCAGACCACGCAGGCGATAGGCCTGGCCGTTGCGGTCGTCGAGTTTCAGCGCGCGCTCGCAATCGACCAGCGCCCGATCATATTGAGCCAACCCGAGGTAGCCCTCTGCCCGTACGCGCCACGCCGCGGCATCGTCAACATCCAACTCGATGGCCGCCGTTGCGTCTTCGATGGCCCGTTTGATGTCGCCAGCCCGCAAGTGGGCCGACGCCCGCTGGGTAACAGCTTCGGCATCGTCGGGAGCGAGTTCGATCGCCTTGTCGAACGCCGACACGGCCTCCGCGAAACGCTGCTCGCTCATCAGCCAGATTCCTTCCGAAAAGAACGCATCCGCGTCGCCCCGTCGCGGCCTGCGACCCTCCGCCGGCCCCACGTGCACCAAATCAGGGCGACTCGGCCGGTGCGACTCTTCGGATTCCGTGTGATCCTCTTCCTCCCGCCCCTCGATCGTATTCCATGCCCACTGCGCGGGATCTTGTCGATAGAAATCGCGCAAGATGGCATAGAGCTCCGCGTGCAACTCGCGTAGCGCGACCGGTCGTTCAAAGAAGCATTCGGTCGCCACCGCAAAGAACTCGGCGCGGTTCGACGCGCCGTAATGATTCAAGAGCGTCGCCTGTCCTTGTCGTGAGGCACGTACGAGCCGGTGATACTCGTCGTCGACCACGCGATCCCAGCGCTGGTGTTGCCCGCGCTCCAGCGGCGGCGTTCCGTCCATACCGCCATCGAGATCGTCGAGATGGTGGGCAAATTCGTGGAAGACCAGGTTGCCTCCCACCTCGTCGGGAATGCGCCGCGTGTTCTTCCACGACAGAACGATCGGTCCGCGGTGCCATGATTCACCGTAGACAGCGCGTGCATCGCGATCCAAGCCGTCCTCCATTTTCCGCGGATGGAAGTAGGTATCGGGATAGACCAGCACCGATAGGATCTGGTCGTAGTGGTATTCGTACTCGATGCCCAAGACCAACAAACAGGCTTGCACCGCGATGGTAACCTTCATTTCATCGTCGACGGTAAGTCCGGCGCAACCGATCCATGTCTTCTCGGCGACGAACACCTGCACGCGCTCACGCAGCTTCGCCTGCTCCGGCCGGGAGAGCAATCGATACTGCACCACGTTCGCCCGCAGGTATGCCAGCCACCGCTCCGGAAAGGGTTCCGCCAGAATCCGTTGGCGGCGGCGCCGTTTGATCCAAGAAAACATGCAGTCGCGCTGCCGGCCGCGCCCTCGCAGGCGGCGAAGCGTCACTCCTTTGTTTTGAAGATCAGCAAGTAGGGGACGGCGGGCCGTCCTTGGGCATCCTTGAAGTTCTGAAACTTCTCGGTGTTGAGCCATACGGCGTAGGTCTTGCCGGGCTTCAGCTTCACCGGCAGAACGCAGGTCCGTTGCCCGGCTTGATATTTCGGCTTGGCGGTCGTCTCGGGAAAGCTGTCGTCGCCGGCAACACACCACGACCAGCTTCCGTCCTGCATCTCCTTGCTGAACGTCACTTGGATTTCGGTCGTCGCTGGATCGACATCCGCGGTGCCCGCCGCGGGCACGGTTTTGACAACGACCGGCGGGGCCGATTCGAGTGTAATCTCTTCGGCGTTGGATTGACCATAGACCAAGCCGACGAGCAGGGCAGCGCGAAATATCGATCCCATCGTTCCGATCTCCTGAGCAATTAAGGGCTTATCCGAGAACCAGTGTCGCAACGTTGACGGTCCGCCTCTCGGCCCGATGCGGAAAACCTACTCCGGGCCTCCCTGTTGTTCGGCCTTACGGCCCTGATCTTGGGACCGGATCGCGATCGGTTATGCCAGCTCACGCTGGACTTTTCGGGCGGCGCGTCCCGCGAGCCACGATTCGAGGACGAGCAGCGCCAGCGCCTCGACGATCAGCCAGCGCCACAGATGCTGACGGCTCTCCAGTTCGGTATCGCGCTGTTGGCGCGACTGCTCGGCCCGTTCGGCACGCGTGAGCCGGGTGGCGAAACGGACGCCGAGCTGTTCTAGGCTGTCCAACGGCATCGGCGCCGTACTGCTCTCCGCGGCCGCCAGATTCACGGCAAACGCGTGTTCGCCTTCGTCGAGATGCAGGCGATAGATGCCCGGCTGATCCGCGTCGGAAAACGTCTTTGTACCGGCGGCTAATGGCCGTCGCGTGCCATCGGGCTTTTCGACGATGGCGTCGCGCGTGAGTGCCTGCGGCAAGGGCGCGTCATGACCCACGATCAAACTCGCCGTCTGCACAGGACTGCCGGCCGCCAGATCCATCACCGCCTGCATCAGCGGCAAGAATTTGCTCGAGAGGGCCAACTGACTCTCCTCGGGCTGCCAACCGCTCGTAAATGCCAGGATGCGGCCGGTGCCGACCGGACGTTCCAAGACGGCCGGATCGCCGTTGTCGAACCGGGCCACGACGCGCGTGGTGGCGGACTTCTCGGACTCCAACTTCAAGCTACGGTGACGCCAGAAATGGATCTTGGTGAAGTCGCTATAACGCGGGTTCGCGAATGCCGCGAAGATCGGGTGCGTGAAATCGATCTCGCCCAACATTCGATAGACCCGGTTTTGTTCATCGCCGGCGGGTGCACGAGATGAATCATCGCGTTGGTCCGCGATCGGAGGGCCGTCCAATTCGACGTCGGCGAGCAGCCGCTTGAGCGACTCGGCACCCCACTTGTCGTTGAGCACGATGAGCAGCGTGCCACCGGCGTCGAAGAACGGCTGCAACACCTCACCGGCCTCGACGGGCAACTCCTTCGTCGCCACGACCAGAGCCGGCAGGGCATCCTTGGCGAATCGCAAATCGTCGACGGTCGCCACGGTTTGCACCGCGGTGTTGCGGAGCAGATCTCCGCCCAGGGCCAGTTCGAAGAAGTATCGCGCCGAGTCCGCACGGTCGGCCGGATCATCGCCGAACCAGGCCACCCGTACGTGCTGCGGCTGCGGCGGCACAGCATAAAAGGTGTTGTCGAAGTCGGCTTCGTCGCCCCACAGCAGAATGCGGTCGGCCGCCGCGTCGTCATTCGGACGCGGCAAGCGCAGCACGCGGCTCTGGCCGGCGGGAACATAAGTGGCCAGCGGCTGCTCGGCGGCCGGTCGCTGGTCGGGCGATCCCCAGGTGACGAAGAACTGATCGCCCGTGGAGTCGGCCGCGTTCGTAACTCGCACGCGAGGTTCGCCCCCCTCTTCATCGCTAACGAGCAATTGCGCGGCGGCATTGGTCGCGTGCCGGGGGACCAGAGCATACGCCACGACGGGCACCTTCTCCGGCCAGCGATACGCTTCGAGTGTTTCGGTGCGCGAGCCGCGCGCAAAATCACTGATGACGACGAGTTGTGGCTCAGCGACGGTGCCCTGCACATCGGTTGCCGTATCGAGTTCGCCGGCCACCGTCACCAGCGCTGTCGAAAGGTCCGTCGAGCCCCAACTCGGCGCCAAAGAAGCCAATCGCTTTCGGACGAGAGCCGCCTTGCCGGCGTGCCTGCCGGTCGTTTCGTCGTCGAAGGCGACCTGGGTGTGCAGTCGGTCGTCGAACGTCATCAGCGCCACGTCGTCGGCCGGCCCCATGTCGTCGAGGATGCCTTCGACCTTCTTCAACGCCTGCTGCCACAGATCGCCGCGCCGCATACTGGCGCTCGAATCGAGCAGGATGGCCGCCTTGCGACCCACCTGGTCTCCGAACGGCAGCACCGCCGCTTCTCGCAAGAACGGTCGCGCGAAGGCCAGCGCCAAGAGCGCGAGAATCGTCAGCCGCAAGACTAGCAACAGCAGGTTGTCGAGGCGACTACGGCGCGTCAGGCGGGGCGGCGACGGCGTGAGGAACATCAGCGAGCTGAACATCTGCCGGCCGCGCGGCGTGCGACGGATGAGGTGTAGCACGAGCGGTAACGAAAGGGCCGCCAGCCCGGCCAGGTACAACGGTGTGAGCAGGCCCATCAGCCGACTCCGGGGGCGCGGGTTGCGGCTCGCCGTCGGCGCAGCGTCTGCCGTCCTCGCCGCAGGCGGGCGTTCAGAAAGTCGAACAAGGCCAGCTCCAGCGGCCGGTCGGTTGCCAGCGAATAATGGTCGACGCCCAACCGCAGGCAGGCGCGGGCGATCCCGCTCGCGTGCTCGGCGAACCTCCGCAGATACTCGTCGCGCACCGTCTGCGGATCGACGTACATCTCGCGGCCCGATTCGAGGTCGTGGAAGACGGCCGATTCGGCGAAGCGAAATTCGACCTCGGCCGGATCGAGCACGCGCATCACGACGACTTCGTGCCCCCGCGAACGGAGGCAGCCCAGTTGTGCTTCGAGCGTATCGATCGGCGCCAACAGATCGGAGAGGAGCACGACCAACCCCCGCTTGCTCGCCGTCTTGGCGATCTGCTCCAACGGCGGCGCAAGATCGGTGCCCGATCCGGCGACGGCCCGCTCCAAGGCCAGCATGATGCGATGGATATGACCGGGACGATAACGGGCCGGCAGATAGTCGGCGATCTTGTCGTCGAACGTGACCAGGCCCACCGCATCGCGCTGCAACGACAGAAAATACGCCAGTGTCGCGGCGGCCGTCTGGGCATAAGCGGCCTTCGTGTACCCGAGCGAGCCGAACCCCATCGAGCGGCTCAGGTCGACAAGCAGGTGGCAGCGCAGGTTGGTCTCGTCCTCGAACCGCTTGATGTAATAGCGGTCGCTTCGCGCATAGAGACGCCAATCGAGGTACCGCAGGTCGTCGCCATCGGTGTACTGCCGATACTCGCTGAATTCGACCGAGAATCCGTGATAGGGGCTGCGGTGCAGGCCGCTCAAAAAACCTTCGACGATCACCTTGGCCCGGAGTTGCAGATTCTTGATCCGCATCAACGCGGCCGGATCGATGAACGACGTCTTGGCAAACCGGTTGGCTGACGACGACCCAGGCATGCCAGCAGTATAGCCGTTCCGCACAACCCTTGAGCAATAACGTGGATCGTCGGAGCAACTGGTGCAAACCTGGGAAACATGACGAAGCCCGCCTACCGAACAATTTGCCAGCTCTGAGCGATCCCCGTGGACAGGGCACCAAAAGTCAGGCTCCGCCTCTGGGCCCGATCTCCCGTGCCTGCCGCTTTCCATTGACCCATCGATCGTAAACATATAAAAACCGATAGATGGGTTCCCGGGAGGTACGACTTTGGGCGGTTCATCGACGAGTCGGTATATGTGCCGCGAGCTGCGGAAAAACGCACGTCTGAGCCGTCGTGGGTTTTTACAGGCTGGCATGTTGGGAACGGGCGGCCTCTCATTGGCCGAGCTGCTGCGGTATCAAGCCCAGGCCGCGCCGACGAGCAGGCGCGAAACGTCGGTGCTCATCCTCTGGATGCGTGGCGGACCGAGCCACATCGATATGTGGGACCCCAAGCCCGAAGCCCCGGTCGAATATCGGGGTGAGTTCGGCACCATGTCGACGACGGTGCCGGGCATCACCCTCTCAGACATGCTGCCGCACTCCGCCGGCATCATGCACAAGTGGTCGATCGTGCGCAGCCTGACGCACCTCGACGCCGGTCACTCGACCGCCGACCAGACCTGCTTCACGGGGTACCCGCCGGGCCCCGCCCCCGACGAAAACACGATGCCGAGTTGCGGTTCGATCGTGGCCGAGCAACTCGGTCACCTGCGCCGCGACCTGCCGGCCTACGTCATGGTGCCGCGGATGGTGCCTGGCACAGGTCCGGCCTACCTGGGCGTGGCCTACAAGCCGTTCGAGACGATGGCCGATCCGGCCAATCCCGGAAGATTCTCCGTGCCCAACTTCGTCCTGCCCGAGGGCCTGTCGTATGAGCGGCTCGGCGATCGCCGCGGCCTGCTTGCCGACTTCGACCGTGTACGCCGCGAGTGCGATGCGCGGGGACAAATGCGGGCCATCGACGGCTTTCACGAACAGGCTTGGAGCATTCTGAGCAGCCCCGCGGCGCGCGAAGCATTCGATCTCGATAGCGAACCGCCGGAGCTACGCGAGCGTTATGGGTTCATGCCGGCGTTCGATCCGGGCGCGGCCAATCGCTGTGGTGCTCCGAATTGGAGCCAACGGATGCTGCTCGGACGGCGTCTGGTCGAAGCTGGCGTGCGGCTCGTCACCGTCGACCTGCGCTGGTGGGACACGCACGTACTGGGCTTCGATTCGTTGCGGCGCGGCTTCCTGCCCAGGTTCGACCAGGCCTATCGGGCTCTGATCGACGATATGGACCAACGTGGCCTATTGGAATCGACGCTCGTCGTCGCCTGGGGCGAGTTCGGCCGCACCCCGCGGGTGAACAACGACGCCGGCCGCGACCACTATCCCAACGTATTCAGTGCCGCGCTGGCCGGTGGCGGCGTGCAGGGCGGCCGGGCCGTCGGCGAATCGGACGCGCACGGTGCCTTCCCCCGCGCGAATCCCAAGACGCCGCAAGACGTGCTGGCCACGATCTATCGCCATCTCGGCATCGATACCGAAAAGCAATACGTCAACGCGGCCGGCCGTCCGATCAGTGTCCTGCCCAGCGGCACGCCGATCGACGAGTTGTTTTAGCACCCGACAAAACCGGATTTAGCTTCACGGGAATCGGCGTTTCACGGCCGATTCTTGCGCCCAAGGCGCTCGGACTTTCGGGTTCTGTCAGCCGCTCTTAGAGCGACCCGGACACCTGCTCTAGGATGTCGGTCCTCGGATTTCTCGGCCACACCGCGGCTGTCTTTCAGTTACAATCGGGCTTTCGGCAGCTATCCGAAAACCCGCCGGCGAGTTGGTTCTCGGATAGCCCCTGTGTCTCGCGGCTTACGCCACGAACGTCCACACCGATTCATAGCCACTCGAGATCTGGAAAACCGATGAAGGTATCTGCACTCTCCTCGCTCCGCACCCGTTTATCCTGGTTGGCTCTCTTCGGACTCTGCTGTGTCGCGCAGTCGGCCGCGGCGGCGGATCGGGCGCCGCTCAAGGCGTTGCTCATCGCGGGCGGTTGCTGCCACGACTATGCGAAGCAGAAGGACGTGCTCAAGAAGGGGCTCGAATCGCGGGCGAACGTCGAGGTGACGATTGTCTATTCGCCGGACACCAGCACGAAGGCCCGCTTCGACATCTATGAAAACCCCGCTTGGGCCAAAGGCTACGACGTGGTGATCCACGACGAGTGTACCTCCGACGTGACGGACATGCCCTACGTACGAAACATCCTGAACGCGCATAAGGGCGGCGTGCCGGCGGTCAATCTGCACTGCGCCATGCACTGCTATCGCGTGGGGACGAGCGACTGGTTCGAGTTCGTTGGCATCCAATCGAGCGGCCACGGGCCGCAATTGCCGATCGGCATCGAGTTCGTCTCGAAGGACCATCCCATCACCAGCGGTCTGGCGGATTGGACGACCATCAACGAAGAGCTCTACAACAACGTGAAGGTGCTCGACACGGCACAGCCGCTGGCCCGCGGCAAGCAGAAGGTCGAAAACGGCACGAGCGATTTCGTCGTCGCCTGGACCAACAACTACGGCAAGACGCGCGTCTTCAGCACGACGATCGGCCACAACACCGACACGGTGGCCGATGCGCGCTATCTCGACATGGTGGCCCGCGGCTTGCTCTGGTCGTGCGACAAGCTGAACGACGACTACCTCAAGGCGCCGGCCCAATAGGCGCGGTGCCGCAGGAGGCGTCGACTCGTCCGGATCCGAAAGGCTATTTCTTTTCGGACGGTGCCGTACGGATGTCTAGCCGCGCGCCGCGATTGGTGACGGCGGGCGCCGTGTTGGCAATCAACTCACATTGCTCGACGAGCGTCGACGAGGTTCCTTCGACGAGCAATTGCTCCTCGCCGTTGTCGCCGATCACGCAGCCTTCGAGACGGGCCTTCGACGAGCCCGCGATCGTCACGCCGCTGCGGCCGTTGCCGCGGCTCGTGACGTCGAGCAACTCGCAGTCGACGACTCCGTCATTCACATTCACACCGTCGAGCCGAAATCCCTGCACGACGAGATTGGTGATCACGACATCGTGCACGTGGTAGATGGTGATGCCCGTCTGCCGGGCGGAATACGCCAGGTCGTAATCTCGCGGAAGCTTATCGGAGTCGACGCAGAAGTAGATCGAGGCGCCGCGGCGGTACCATTCGAGCGGCTGTAGCTTGGGGAAGTGCGTTTCGCCGGCGAGCATCTTGCGCTGCGTGGCCGGTTTGCCGTCGAGGAACAACTGCTGATAGCTGGTGCGTGGCGGACGGAAGCGGAACACGGGCCCGCGTTCGTTCTCCCAGGCATCGCGAGGCACGGCCTCCGTCCCTTCGAGCGTCGCTCCCTGGCCGTCGATGATGAACGGCGACAGGGCGTTACCGCAGTGTGCGGCCGTCGAGAGGCTGATCGTCTCGCGGTACGGTTCGCCGGTATTCGCCAACAGTACCCGGTCGCCAGCGCGGCACACCTGGAGGGCTCGGCGCAGCGTGCGCACCGGGCCGTCGCCGTCGATGCTGCTGGGCTGCGCCCCTTCGTGCCGATCGTCGCCCACGGCGTTGTCGACATAGACCGTGGCGGCGGCCGCGATGCGGGTGTCGATCGCCATTGGAACGGTGGCAAGTATGGCGAACAGCGCGACGTATCGCGCACCGAGATTAATTGTCATTATCGACCTCAAAACTCTCGAATTCCCCTCTTCGGTAGTGTACAGACAAGTGTAACACGCCCCAGACGCCCCGTGGGGTGGAAGTTTACGACCGAGACGGAATTCTTGCGGGGCCTGGCACGGTGGAGGCCGGCGAACTTGTCACTGCCGGCCGACTGAGACAAAATCAATCTCATGAGTCTCTCAATCTTGGTTCTGACCGTATATGCCGTGGCGGCACAGCCGGCGGCGAGCGGCGGCGTCGATTTCGGCCGCGATATTCAGCCGATCTTGGCCAAGCGCTGCTTCGCCTGCCACGGCCCCGACAAGGGCGAGGGCGGGCTGCGTCTGAATCGCCGCGAGACGGCGGTCGCCGAGCTCGATTCGGGCACCCACGGCATCGTGCCGGGCAACCCCGACGAGAGTGAACTGATACGGCGGATCACGTCCGAGGAGGAAGGCGAGCGCATGCCGCCCGAGGGAAAACCGCTCGCGGCTGACCAGGTCGATCTGATCCGCCGCTGGATCGCCGACGGTGCGAAATGGGAGGAACATTGGGCCTTTCAGCCGGTCGTGCGGCCCGTGGTGCCCGACGTCAAGGACCGCGACTGGGGGCGCAACCCGATCGACGCCTTCCTGCTCAACCGGTTGGAACAGAACCGATTGAGTCCCGCGGCGCCGGCTCCGAACGTGGCCCTTGCCCGCCGGGCGTACTACGACCTGACGGGTCTGCCTCCCACGCCCGCCGAGGTCGAAGCCTTCGTGCAGGACACGTCACCCGACTCCTACGAAAGACTCGTCGACCGTTTGCTGGCGTCGCCCCGTTACGGAGAGCGCTGGGCGCGGCATTGGCTCGATGCGGTGCGTTACGCCGAGACCAACAGTTTCGAGCGCGACGGGGCGAAGCCGCACGCCTGGCGCTATCGCGACTACGTCATCCGTTCGTTCAACGACGACAAGCCGTACGACCAGTTCGTGCGCGAGCAGCTCGCCGGCGATGAAATGACGCCCGTTACGCCGGAACGGCTGATCGCCACCGGCTTCTATCGGCTCGGCCTGTGGGACGACGAGCCGGCCGATCGCCTGCAAGCCCAATTCGACACGCTCGACGACCTGGTGACGACCACCGGCCAGGTGTTCTTGGGCCTCACCGTCAATTGCGCCCGCTGCCACGACCACAAGATCGATCCGATTCCGCAACACGACTATTACAGCCTGCTGGCCTTCTTCCGCGGCATCCGGCCGATGACCACCACCGGTCCGAACATCGAACGGCCCCTCTTCACCAGCGACGCCGATCGGCTGGCGTATGAGGACCGCGTGCGCGACAACGAGAAGCGGCGCAACGAATTGCAGGCCCGGGTAACCGGCCTGGAAAACGAGTTCGCGGCGGCCTACCGCAAGGCGAGCGATGCGACACTGGCGGCTAACGACATCGACGACCTGGAATATCGCTTCTATCGGGATCATTGGGAACGCCTGCCCGACTTCGACAACATCAAGCCCGAGACGGTCGGCACGATCGCCGACGGACGCTTCGATATCGGCTTGGCCACGCGCGAGAGCGACTTCGGCTTCGTCTTCACCGGATTCTTGAAGGTGCCCGCCGACGGCGAGTATACGCTCATCGTCGATTCCGACGATGGCTCGCGGCTGACGGTGGCGGGGCGGCAGGTCATCACTTACGACGGCATCCATAGCGTCGGCCAGCCGCAACGGGCCACGGTCGCGCTCAAGCAGGGCCTGGTGCCGATCCGGCTCGATTATTTTCAGGCGGTCGGCGGGCGCGGTCTGCGCGTCGCTTGGAGCGGACCCGGCTTCGCGCAGCGTTCGCTTTCGGCCGAAGGGCAGCGTCCGGCCGCGGACGGCAACCTGGGCGAGTTGTTGAGGTCGCACGGCCGCGCGGTGATGGGCGATGGCTGGTATGCCGACTACCGCAGATTATTCCACCAATTGGAGAGGCTCAGGCGCGAACCGGTGCAGGCCGACTATGCGCTATGCGTCACCGAAGATCGCAATCCCCCCGAAACGTTCGTGCTGTCGCGCGGCAACGCTCACGTACCCGGAGCGAAGGTCGAGCCCGGCTTTTTGGCGGCTATCGGCGGCGGCACCGCGACCATTCCCAGCCCATCGCCCGAACAGCAGACGGCGGGCCGCCGCTCGGTGCTGGCCGATTGGATCGCGTCGAGCGACAACCGGTTGACGGCGCGGGTCATGGTCAACCGCATCTGGCAACAACACTTCGGCCGCGGCATCGTCGGCTCGCCGAACAACTACGGATACCTGGGCGATCGTCCCACGCACCCCGAATTGCTCGACTGGCTGGCTGCCGAGTTCATGGCCGGCGGCTGGCGGATCAAATCGCTGCACCGCACGATCATGCTCTCCAGCGCCTACCGCATGTCGTCGCAGGGGAACGCGGCGGGCCTCGAAAAAGATCCCCACAACGGTCTCTTCTGGCGGTTCAATCTGCGGCGGTTGAGCGCCGAAGAAGTGCGCGATTCGTTGCGGGCCGTGAGCGGCGAACTGAACTCGCGGATGTACGGCCCGAGCTATTATCCCAAGCTGTCGGACGAAGTGATGGCCACGCAATCGGCGCCCGGCAACGGCTGGGGCAAATCGCCGCCCGAGGAGCAGGCCCGCCGCAGCATCTACATCCACGTCAAGCGCTCGCTCATCACGCCGCTGCTCGCCGATTTCGATTTTCCCGACACCGACGCGAGCTGCGAGGCCCGTTTCGTCACAACCCAACCGGCCCAGGCCCTCGGCATGCTCAACGGCGATTTCTTGCACGAGCAAGCCCGCGACTTCGCCGAACGCTTGCGACGCGAAGCGGGCGACGACCGGACAGCACAAGTACGTCTGGCCCTGCGGCTCGCCCTCTCCCGCGAAGCCGACGAAGCGAGCGTCGCCCGCGGCGTCGCCTTGATCGACCAGCTCGAGCGCGACCACGGGCTCGACGCGCGCCAATCGCTCGACTACTACGCACTCGTCGTCTTCAACCTCAACGAGTTCGTCTACGTCGATTAAGAGCCCGGCGTCGCAGAAGAGGCGTCCCGCCTCCTTCCTCGGCGGGTGACACGGGTGACACGCTCTGAAGTCCTCCGAAGGACGTGCTGGAGGCGAAGCGGAAAAAGTGGACCGTTACGTCGCCGTCGGCGGACGTTCGCGCAGCTTCATGCAGGTGCTGGCGGAGCGGGCCACCAAGCTTCTTGAGCATATTCGAGCATCGTCGTCATCGAAGTCTCCTGGTAAGACGTCGAGCATCCCGTATACGATCGTGCGTGCGACGCAATTCTTCGAATTCGTGGGGGCGATCGCCGAGTCCGCGACCGAAGCGGGAACCGTCCGGCTGCCACCGGCTCGGATGCAGCCTATCCTGTCGGATGACGTCGCGGCGGAGCTGGCCGACGTCGCCGAGGCGGAACCGTTGAACGGAATCGTCGATCTGGCGGGTCCGGAACCGATACCGATGGACGAGCTTGTGCGGCGATTCCTACGTTCACACGGCGACGATCGACAGGTCGTAACCGACGCCGATGCACGCTATTTCGGCACCACGGTGGACGACCAGACCCTCACCCCGGGCGGCCCATCGCGCATCGGCCCGACGCGCTTCGAGCAATGGCTCAGCCAAGGCGTGTCGCGAGCATAGTTATCTCGATCTGCAAGAAGGCGCCTCCCCTGTGGCCGGCCTAGGACGGCGACTCGGCCTGAAGGATGTCGATGAGGCGCTGCAGGATGCGGGCTAGATGTTTGCGGTCGGCGGCCGAGAGCTGCTGAAAGATGGAAGCGATCACCGCGTGATTCGCCATCGCGCTTTCCTTGCACACCAACATGCCGTTGGCGGTCAGGCGGATCAGCGTGGCCCGACGGTCCTCGGGATGTTGTTCGCGAACCACGAGGCGTTCTGCTTCGAGACCGTCGACCAGCTTGGTGACGTTGCGGGGCGTGACGCCGAGTTCCGAGCCGATCTCTGACATCTTGCAGGATCCGCGGCATTGCAAGACCATTAGCAGGCGAGCTCGCGCAGGCGTTGTCCCAGCGCGTCCCACCTCCGCGAAGAGTTTGCGCGTGTACGCTTTGCCGAACTCCGTCATGAATACGGCGATTTCCTCTGGCGATGCCATAGGTCGCAGTCTAATCGTTGCCGGTCGACAAATCGAGGTTGACGAAAAATGCAGTACCGGTCTATATTGTACCGGTATAGACATGCCCGTGTTGCGGAAATCCAGGTCTTCAGGAGCGTGCCATGAGCGACGAAACAAAGTCTGCGGAATCCGGCTCCACCCCCTCCCCGGCAATCTCCCAAACAATCTGGCCCACACTCAGGCTGTGGCCGGGCGTCCTCCTCGTCGCTGCCTTGTGGGCGGTGCGGATCTGGGGTGGTACCGGCGAGGCGTCGCGTGAGAAATTCTTCGTCGCGTATCTGATCGCACCGATGGTCGCGACGGGCGGTCTGTTGTTGTGGTGGCTTTTCTTCAGCCGTGTTCGCTGGAGCGACCGGGGGCTGATCATCGGAGTCTTCGCCGCGCTGGCTACCGCGACCGTCGCCATCTGCGGCCAGGATTTTCCGTTCATGGCGTTGATTCTCTACGCCTTGCCCGTCGTTGCTTCGGCATGGGTCGGTTGGCTGGTTTTGAGCCCGTGGATGGCATGGCCATCGCGAAGGTTGCTCTTGATCGGATCGCTGGTGCTGGCATTCGGCGTGTTCACACTGCTGCGAGTCGACGGCATGGATGGCGCCTTCCGTGGCACGTTTAGTTGGCGCTGGACGCCCACACCTGAGCAGAGATTGCTGGCCGAATTCGGGACCCGGCAACCGGCGTCGCCGGCAGTGGCCGAGCTGGACGACGAAACGATCGAACTCGAGCCCGGCGACTGGCCGGGCTTTCGAGGCCCAAAGCGCGATGGCCGGGTGTACGGTGTCAACATCGCCACGGACTGGAAGCAGACGCCGCCGAAGAAGCTCTGGAGCCGCAGGGTCGGGCCGGGGTGGTCTTCGTTCGCGGTCGTCGGAAAGCGGCTTTTCACGCAGGAACAGCGCGGCGATCAGGAACTGGTGGTCTGTTACGATGCCGACACGGGCGACGAGCGCTGGCAACACGCGGAAGTGACGCGATTCACGGAAGTGGTGGCGGGGCCCGGGCCGCGAGGAACGCCGGAGTTCCATGCCGGGAAGATTTATGCCCAGGGCGCCAACGGAACGCTGTGTTGCCTGGAGGCGGCGACGGGACAGGTGATCTGGACGCAGAATATTGCCAAGGACTCCGACGCGAAGATTCCACAATGGGGCTTCTCCGGTTCGCCGTTGGTCGCTCACGGCCTGGTGACGATCTTTGCGGGAGGGCCGTCCGGCAAGAGCGTTCTGGCCTACGATGCAGAAACCGGAAAGCTGGCCTGGACGACGGGCGAAGGGACGCACAGCTATGCTTCGACGCAGACGGCGACCTTGGGAGACGTCGAGCAGATCTTGATGGCCAGCAACGCCGGACTGCTGTCGATAGATCCGGAATCGGGGAAGGCGCTGTGGGTGCACGAGTGGCAGACGGACGACGTCGCCCGGATCGTACAACCGGCGATCCTCAATGGGACCGACATTCTGATCGGCACGGGGATGGGCTTCGGGACCCGGCGAATTCGAGTCGGCCACGACAGGGGCAAGTGGCCGATCAAGGAGGTTTGGACCAGCAAGCAGTTCAAGCCGTATTACAACGACTTCGTCGTACACGGCGACCAGCTTTACGGGTTCGACGGCCCGATCTTTCTCTGCTTCGATACCGAGCAGAGCAAGATCCGCTGGCGGGCACGCGGGTACGGCAACGGGCAGGTGCTGCTGCTGGCAGACCTGGACTTGTTGCTGGTACTCACCGAGACCGGGGAAGTGGCGCTGGTGGAGGCCCAACCGAACAAGCATGTGGAGCTGACCCGGATCGAGGCCATCACTGGCAAGACGTGGAATCATCCCGTGATCGCGCACGGGCGACTGTATGTGCGCAACGGCGAGGAGATGGCGTGTTTCGAACTGCCAGTGCAAACCAAGGCGGAATCCGCCGAGTAGGCGGACATGCGAAGGAGATCACCCTGTTTTGCCAACCAGCGGAAGGCGGCAGAATGAGTGGACCTGGCTGATCGAATCGTTGCGGATTCAGTTCTCAACGATCACGTCGGCTGCCGCATCGCTTTCGCCATCGCCTGCGGTCGACTGCTCCTTCTCGGAGAGCAAGTCGTCGTCACCGAACAAGGGAAGCTGGTGCCGCTCGACGGCAAGCGACTTCCGCCACGAAGGAGGCACATCCAAAGCGCCGGCGGCCCGAAGCTCATCCACGGAAATCAAGTGTCGGTCCTCCACAGATCGCCTCGAAGAGTTGCGCTTGCGCTGGTTCCATCTCCACGAGCAACGCCAGTACGTGCAGGACGTTGAGCAGTTCGGTCGTGTACTCAGCCAACCAGTGGTCGGGTTGGATCTCGCCGAGCTTCGAGGGCGGCCGACGGTCACCGATGATCGGCCGCTCACGATTTTTCTTACGGTAGCTGAACCACTGCGTCAAGACTCGCTTGCCGGAGATGCGCACGTCCGGGACCTTGAGCAATTCGGTCGTTTACTCGGCCGACCAGTGGTCATGTTCAGATGGAAGCTATAACGCGAATGACGTCAGAGCAGCGATAGTGGCTCGACGTTATGGCCGAGGACGAGGGCGCTGGGGCAATCGAGCCAGTCGTTGAGCAAGGTGGCGTAGATGCGTCGGAAGTCAATGGAGTGTTTGGGATCGCCGTCGGGGTCGAGGTCTCGGAGATCGGGAGGCGAGCCGATGAAGGGGTGGCGGAGGGCGCCGCCGGCCAAGAAGACGGGCTGGACGGTGCCGTGGTCGGTGCCGCCGCTGGCATTTTCGGTAAGGCGCCGGCCGAATTCGGAATAGACCAGCACTCGCACGCGCTCGGCTTCGCCCGCCGCGGCGAGGTCCGAGATGAACGCTTGGACGGAGTCGCCTAATTCGCTGAGCAGACCCGGGTGCGTTCCCGCTTGGCTGGCGTGGGTATCGAAGCCGGCCAATTCCGTGTAGTAGATGCGCGTCGCCAATCCGGCCTTGATCATCTGTGCGATCAACGACATCCGGCCCCGCAGCCCCGCTTGGCGCGACGTTTCCGACGAATCCAACAGTTGAGAGAATCGGGCGTGGGCCGCATCCGTCGTCGCGGTCGTTCTCGCTACGAAATCGACCAGTGTGCCGCGCGCCTCGCCAACGGGCGGCGCGAGTTGATCGCGTCGTCTCTGTTGGGCCGGATCGTCGTCGGTTCCGGCGGCGGCGGTCCGGCGACGGAACTGTTCCGGGCCGGTCAGCGAAAGTATGGCCAAGTCGCCGCCACTGAGGGCCTGCGGCAGAGATGCCGACTCGCGGATGTGAAGTGCCGCCGGATCGGCACCCACGGCGGCTTGCGATCGGTCGGACACACGCGCCAGCCATCCGATGTCATCTTGTTTTGCATTGAGCCGGCCCGACTGCCAAACGGACATCGACCCGAAGTGCGATCGGTTCGGATTGGGATAGCCGACGCCCTGGACCACGCTCAACAGTCCGCGTTCGAGCAGCTTCTCGAAACCGCCCAGTGCCGAGTGTAGTCCAATCCGTTCGTCGATCTTTCGCACACGGTCGGGCGACCTGGCCAGCGTCGGCCGGGCGCGGCGATAATCTTCGTCGGCATAGGGAACGACCGTGTTCAGGCCGTCGTTGCCGCCGTTGAGTTCGATCACGACCAAGACGCGGTCTCGATCCGCGGCGGTGTCTTCGGAGGCCAGCAGCGCGGCCGATCGCGAAAGGAACAACGGCACGCTCGCCGTGCTCGCGATCAACGCCGAAGAACCAAGACCCCGTCGCAGAAAATCTCGGCGGTTTGTGGGCATGATCGTCCTCGTATGGTTCGATTACACCAATTGAAACTCCGGACAGCGCACGATGAGTCGCAGGGCGCGGCGCAGGTCGTCTGGTTTGTCTCCCGCCCCGGTCTCTTCGATCAACGCAAGAGCGCGCGGCTCGATGTCGTCTTGCAGCAGCACACCGATGAGTGTCTCGATCGGGCGCTCCGTGTCGCTCACGTTGCCCCACCGCGCAGGGTCGTAGGGCGGCATGCGCAGTTCCGGGTTGCCCCAGATGACATCGGTGGCCCAGTTCGTGCGCGCGGCAAGTGTGGCACTGTTGAGCCAGCGCCGTCCCCCATCCCAGCCCTTCACGTTCGGCGGATAGAACAAGTCCTGGCCTTGCTGCGCGCACGCCAGGGCCAGCGCCAACAATCGCACGTCGGTCCGCGGCGCCGCCAGCGCTCGCAACAGACCGACGCTGTATTCGACCGGCGACGACACGCGCTGCCGCCGCACGGCCGCCGAATAGAAATGTTGCGAACGCAGAATGGTTTCGAGCGTGGGCCGCAACGCATAGTCGTTGCCCCGCAATTGTTTGGCCAACGGAGCGATGAGCTGCGCGTCGGGCTCTGCGGCCTCGCTCACGAAATAGCGGTAGAGCTTGCGGCAGAGGAACTCGGCGGTGGCGGGCTGCTCGAACGTGATTCGCACGACGTCGTCGGCCCGCCAGTTTCCCATGCGGCCGAGGATCGTCTTCGCGCCGTCATCGACGTAGGATTCGTCGAGACGGAACGCGCGCGTTTGCGAGTCCTCACGGTCGTACGATTCTCTCCAACCGCTGAAAGCCCTCGCCGCCTCGCGAATGTCGTCCTCGGTGTAGTGCCCGGGGCCGAGCGTGAACAGTTCCCACAGCTCGCGCGCGAAATTCTCGTTCGGCTTTTCTCGCTTGCTGCTCGCCCCGTCGAGCCAGATGAGCATGGCCGGATCGCCGACGAGTTCGCCCACCAGCTCGCGAACATTGCCGACCGCGTGCCGCCGCAGCAATTGATTCTGGCGGCTCATGAGCCGAAGACTGTTCACCTTCTGGTTGCTGGTGGCGAAATGACCGTGCCAGAAGAGCGTCATCTTCTCGCCGAGCGGGTTGGCGCCGAAGAAGATCTGATACAGCCACCACGCCTTCAGACGTTCGGCATCGCTGCCCGACACGGCGCCTTTTCGCAGACTATCGAGGATCCGTCGTTCATCGTCGCTCGGCACCGGCGGCTCGAAGAAACGTGCAACGCTCGCCGCGGGGCCGGCCTCGACGTCGCGCGCCAACTCGCTTCGGTTGGCAAAAAACCCCGCGCGGCGATGGAGGTGCGCCACCTTCGCCAGGTCCCAAGGATCGCTCGGGCCGGGCACAAACTCGCGCCAGAGGCCGGTCGTGGTCATATCTATTCCACAGGCAATGTGAGCTCGCCCAACTCGGTGTTCTTGCCGCTCTCCGCGGTAAACTCCTTCGCCACGTCCGGGATGGCTATGGTAAGCCGATAGGTCGCTCCAGGGATCAGCGCGGGGTACGAAATGTATCCCATGTCATCGGTTTTCAAGCCCCAATTGTGCTGGCGATCGAGGTTGGCAACAAAATCACCATCCATCGCCAGCAATCCTTTCTCCTGCGCTTTGCGATCATGCCTCGCCACGCCCGGCGTGACAACGAGCTCGAACGTTTGCTGGCGACCGCCGAGCGGCGTTCCGTTCTTGTTCAAGAGCCTTGCCGAAGCTGTTCCGCAAGGCACGAGCCGCACCGTGACGAGCTCGCCGGCCTGTCGGCCCGAGATGGTTGCCGTAGCGCCCCACTCGTTGTCGGTAGCCAGGAAGTGCACCGGGTAGGATTGTTCCGGATCGAGGCCATGCAGCTCGAAGTTGCCGTCGAAAATCTCCGTTGGAACATGCCCGTGGAACCTGAAGCCCAAAACCTGAAGGCGAGAGACGATCGTCGCTCGTCGCACCGGCTCGTCGTCGGGACCGACCAACCGCCCTCTCACCGTGACGCCTCGCCGCAGCGTCGCATCCGCTCGCACACTCTCCTTGTCCGGCGGAACATCAAGTCGGATGACGGCGTCGGGATGCAACCGTTCTCCACCCGGCTGGTCGACGTCAATGACACGGCTGCCGATCTCTTGATGGATAAAGTCACCGTGCGGTCCTTGGATGAGCAGATGACCCTCACCCGGTAACACTGGTAAAGCAAAGTTGCCATCTGTGTCGGTGTGTGCCGAATACTGCCAGCCGAGCTGCAGCGAATCTCTGTTGTTGGGATTGCGCAGCAACGGCCTGTATTGCACCGCGGCCCCGGTGATCGACTCGCCGTCTTGATCGACGACGTGCCCTTGCGCCAGCACGCCGCGAGGTAACGCTACGTCGATCGTGTGCTTGGCCGCGCCCTTCGGCCACTCGAACGTGGTATGCGTGGTGAGATAGGGCTCGCCCTCGGCAGCGAAAGCCAGAATTGTCATCTTGGCGCCGGCGCTTGGGTTGATGCGAAAACGACCGCGATCGTCAGAGTTCCCTACGGCATCGCGCATGGTCAACCTCGTGTTCGGCGCGGGTGCCCCCGTGTCGGCGTAGCTCACCGTCCCTTCAATGATCTGCGACGGCGGCAAGGAGAGGATCTGTTCCTTCTCGCCTTTGTTCCCGCCCAACGTGGTCCGCTCACGTGCAAAACGCGGATCATCAACGACCACCACAACCCCCGATGCCTGGCTGAACCCGCCGAGTGCCACACGCCCCTCGTCATCGCTTTTCATGCGTCGCGGCCAGAACGGGAGCCGTTCGGGCGATTGCGAAAAGGTGACGTTTTGGAACCAACCACCCCAATCCGATCGGACGACGCCGATCTGATAGACAAAGAGCTCCACGCCGGCTGCCGGTTGCCCTTCCAGATCGATCAACCGCAGCCGTAGCACCTCTTCCTTTCCCAACTGCACTATCGAGCTCGAACGTTGCGAGTCGGCATCCAAAGGCGTCATTCCGAGGGCGTAACCATCCAGAGCAGCCAGTGCGAAGAGGTCATAGAATTCAGCCGTACTGGTGCGTGGCGTTGTCAGCTCGAAGTTGCCCGTGTCATCGGCAACGGCCTGGCCGAGGATTTCGGAGTCGTGCCGACCACCGCGTCGGCGATGCCAGCGACGATGGCCCGCAACGGCGACCTGGGCCGCCGCCGCCCGTTGGCCATCCGGCAGAAGCACGCGGCCGCTGACGATTGTTTTCGATGTCGTAGCCAAATCCCCGCGAGGTATGGCCGGCTCTTCCGCACGGGCCGCCAGGGCAAGCGACATAAGCACGGGCGTCGCGATCAGAGCTCCCCACAATCGAATAAAGCGAGGAGGCTGTAGAATCATCATCGCGGCTCCTGGGCGAAATGCGACTCTCGCATTATGACGATGCGCAATCAGCGAAAGCAAATTTCGGCACATCCAATCGCCAGCTATTCGCCCGGCCGCGGGATCGTGATGTCGCCCAATTCGGTCTTCTTGCCGCTCTCGACCGTAAACTCGACTTTTTCCGAGACGGTTACGAATATCCGATAGGTGGCTCCGGGTATCATCGCGGCCAGCGAGAGGCGTCCCATGTCGTCTGTTTGCGAACTGGCAAAATGACGCTCGCGGTCGAGGTTGCCGATGTGCTCACCGTCGAACGCCAGCGATCCCTTTCGTTGTGCATCGATCTCGTACTTCCCCACACCCGGCGTGACGACGAGTTCGATCCAGGGGCGCAAACCGGCCATCGGCTTGCCATCCTTGCCCACGAATCTCGCCGAGACCGTTCCACACGGCTCGAGGCGGACGGTGACCAGCTCGCCGGCCTGGCGGCCCGAGATTGAGGCCGTGGTCGCCCATTCGTTCTCCAAGTCGGAGAACATCACCGAATATGATTGTTCCGGATCGAGGCCGTGCAGCTCGAAGTTGCCGTCGATGACCTCGGTCGGAGCGAGGCCATAGAACTTGAAGTCCACGAGTTGCAGGCAGGAGATGACCAACGCTCGTCGTACCGGCTCGCCGTTGGGACCGGCCAGCCGGCCTCTCACCGTGACGCCACGCCGCAACGTCGCATCCGCGCGCACGCTCTCCTTGTCCGCTGGAATATCGAGGCGCACGAGCGCGTCGGGGTAATAACGCGTGCCGCCAGGCTGGTCGTCATCGATCACGAGGCTACCAATCTCTTGATGGATGAAATCGCCGTTCGGACCCTGAACGAGCAGGTGACCTGTGCCCGGCAACACCGGCAAAGAGAAGCTGCCGTGCGCGTCGGTCATCCCGACATTGTTCCGACCGAAGACGAGTGCCGCGTTTCTATGGGGATTGCGCGCCAGGGGTATGTATTGGACCATGGCCCCGGCGACCGCTTCCCCGGCCTGGTCGACGACCCTTCCTTGCGCCAGCACGCCGCGCGGCAAGGCGACGTCCACCTGATGCTTGGCGGCGCCTGGGGGCCATTTGAATGACTTCCTCACGGTCAGATACGGTGCGCCGTCCGGGGCCGAGGCCGTGATGTGCGGGCCGAGGCCGGGACCGCCTACGTCGATGCGATAATGTCCGCGGTCGTCGGCCACCGCGCCGCCTCCGCTGATCAATCCGCCGGTCAATCTGGCGCGCGGCGCGGGGGCGCCCGTGTCGGCATAGGTCACGGTCCCTTCGACGATCTGCGGCTGCGCCAACGAAACGGTTGGTTCCGCTTCGGCTTTGCTCCCGCCCAACATGATCCGCTGACGGGCGAAACGCGGATCGTCGACGACGATGAACACCACCGATCCGCGGCCAAACCCGGCGAGTGTCACACGCCCCCGTTCATCGCTTTTCATGCGCCGCGGCCAGAGCGGCAGCCGTTCGGGCGGCCGGTGAAATTGGATGTCTTCCACGAACCCGGGCATCGACTCCGGCCAGCGCTCGATGCCGATCCGTTCGACGAAGAACTCCACGCCGGCGGCCGGCGCCCCCTGCAGATCGATCAGCTTCGCGCGCAACGGGTCTTCCTTGTTCAGACGGATCACCGCGATCGGGCGCTCCGCGTCGCGATTGAGCACCGTCATGCCGCGGGCGTAACCGTCGAGTCCTGCCAACGCGAAGAGATTGAGGAAGTCGGCGGAGCTGGCCCGTGGGGCCTCCATCTCGAAGTTGCCCGCGTCGTCGACAACGGCCGAGCCGAGGAGTTCCGAATCGTTGGCATCGGCGTCTCCGCCATGGGACGGCCAGCGCCGACGGCCCGCCACGGCCACTTGGGCGCCGGCGGCCGGTTCGCCGTCCGGCAGGAGCACACGGCCGGTCACGGTCATCTTCGCTGTGGGGGACGGCCGACCGTCACGCGCCACCTCGCGACCGGCCGGAGGTTGCGCCACGGCCATCACGGCCACGAGCAAGACGGTGAAGACGGTCATGCCGACGAGCCAACGCCGGCCTGTTTCCGGCGGGGCCGACCGATGATCGAGGAGACGGCGCACCCGCCAAGAGAACAGCCTGCGGCACGAGACAGCGGCCAGCGACAGCCGCGGCCTGGATTGCGGAGAGAATAGGAGCAAGCTTTCGGCGTAGTCGAGCGGCGAGCGGCCATCGGCCACCGCCCAAACATCGCACGCTCGTTCGCTCAGGGCGTGCAAGCGCCAGGCGGCGATCCAGGTCAGCGGATGCAACGGAAAGACGATCGTCGCGAGTCGGGCGATCGAGCGCGCCAGATGGTCTCGACGTTTCCAATGCGCCAGCTCATGGCGGAAGACGCCGACCCAGTCGATCGGGCCCGCGGCGACAGTGCCGACCGGCACGAGCACCAGCGGTCGCCGTCCCCAACACCAGATGACCGGCACACCGACATCGGCCGCGGCCAGCATCGGCACCGCGCGCAGATCCAGGCGAGCGGCAGCCTCGTCGAGACATGTATGCAACGCGGCATCTTCAACCGGTGTTCGCCGTCGCAAGACGTACCGAGCGCGCCAGCCGGCCACGACCACGCGCACGACCAGACCCGCGCTCGCCAGGCACCATGCAGCCACGAGCGTGTATCGCCAGCCGGGCCAGAGCGCGCGGATCGCTCGCGCCGGCGCAGTCGGGCCGCGCGAACGATCTTCGTTCGCTCGCGCCGGCGGTGTTCGAGGTGTTGCGGCCGCGTCGTCGAATTGCTCGAGTCGGCCCGGATCGGTTGCGTCGAGGACCGGCAGATTCTCCGTCACAGGAGCGCGCGAGCCGCTCAGGGGAACTTCCGCCTTGGACGGTGGCGGCAGAATGCCCCAGCCGAAGCGATGGGCGGCGAGGGTGACCGGCGGCGACAGCAGCAAGCCCGTCAGTGCCAACAGAGCCAGCGTGTGAGCCCGAGCGGGTCGCCGCGGCCAAGCCAGGCCCGCCGCGAGGGCCATCAGCAGCCACAGCGTCGGCTGCAAGACTCCGCAGAGGGAAAGCGGGTCGAGGAACAAGGTATTGTCCATGATCGAGACTCCGCGATGGTTTCATCCCCGTGTCAGCCGCGCTTCGCCCGCCGACGCTTGTCGATCATCTTCTTCAAGGCGTCCAACTCTTCGGGTGATAGGTCGTCGTCGAGCAGATTCTCGAACAGCAGCAGCCGGTCGCCCGCGAACATCCTTTCCAGGAGCTTGCGCAGGGTATGCTTCCCTTCTTCGTGCCGGCTGCGGACCGACCGATAGACATACGCACGGCCGGCCTCGCGATGCTCGATCCACCCGGCGGCCTCTAGCTTTTGCAGCACGGAGAGGATTGTGGTGTAGGCATGGGTCTTCTCGCCCCCCAGCCGATCGCGCACCTGCTGCACCGTGGCTTCGCCCAGTTCCCATACCGCTTCCATGACGGCTTGCTGCAACCTGCCGAGTCGGTCGAAGGCTCGTGACATGTTTTTATTCGGTCGAGATTCACACGAACACTATGAACCGTAGTACTACGGATAGTAGTAAATGCTTTCGCACCGATTGTCAAGCACGCCTCGCAATTTTTAGGGATCACAGCCGGCTATTCGCCCGGCCGAGATACCGTGAGGTCGCCTAAGTCGATGTTCTTGCCGCTCTCGGCCGTGAACTCGTGCTTGACGTCCGGGAAGGAGACGGTCTGCCATCGATGGGCTCGATGGGTGCTCCTTTACTTTCAGTCCCTTTCGATGCCTGGTCCCAGCCACCGTTTCGCTTCGAGTCTATGCGACCCGCGATAGAATGGATGCCATGGACGACGACGATGAGCCCGAGAACTACTACGAACTGATCCAGTGGCGGAGTCTCGGTTGCTTGATCTCCGCAGTCATCGCCCTCGGTCTGGCCATTCGCTTGTTCAATCACTTCTTCGCCCACCTGGGCTAGTTGAGCGGTGAAGATTGCCATCGGCGGCAAATTTCCCACGGCTGGTTGCTTTGTCGGTTTTCCGACCTGCCATCCGAAATGACCGAACGGCGGCTTGGCCGGCCGGATTGCCCGGCACCGGTAGACCATCGGTCATACGAGCGTGATGGCTACTATGGCGAGCGCCGGCCCCGAGCCCGGGCCGATCACAAATTCTTTGCCGCCGGGGCGACCGCTCTATAGACTGTCGGGATGACCGCTCGGTTTCAATTCTCGATTGGCGGTGCGCTGCTCGCGACTGCCCTCTTCGCCATCGTCCTGGGAGTGCTGAACTGCCGGCCGGGAACCTGGTACGCGGGCCTTTCGCTCATCCTGCTCGCCGGCACGATCCCGTCGGTGCTCGTCGTGGGGCTGTTCCACCTGTCGGGCTACTCGCGGGCCTTCTGTGTCGGTGCATCGGTGCCGGCTCTGGCCGGTCTCGTCGGACTGGCCCACGCCATCCCCTGGGTCGTCGAGCACACGCCCGACCTGTGGAAGGTCAAAGGGGCCCGCGAGTGGCTCGCCGAGATGAGCCTGCAACAATTCCAATATTGGCTCGGTGTCTGCTGGTTCTCGATGCCCTTCAGCGGACTCCTCTGCATCGCCGCCGAATGGGTTTTTATGCGGAGTAAGGTGAAGAACGACCCGCCGGGCTTGTAGGCGACTGGTAGGGTAAATAGGCCGACTCGCAAAGCCATCGGCGATGGCTGGCCGGCGTATCGTAGGCCTCGTGCTTCGACGTGAGGCCATCCCGGCTGGCACGCCGGACGACGGCTGCCATCACGACAGAGCGTGATGGCCACTATGGCTGCTGGATGGCGCCACTCCATCCAATGACGTGGCGCAGAATGGCTCGGCACATTTCAGTTGGCACCCGTCTTCACTTCAGCATTTGGCGAAGTACCCAATAGCCTCGCAGCCGGGCTCGAACATCGCCATCGTTGCGAGATTGTTGGCGCTTGAGTTGGCGGATTCGCTCGACGATGCGCTCCGAGAGTCGCAAACGGCGGCCATCGAGTGCGAGACCGGTGATTTCGGGGCGTTCGTTGCGTCGCTGCAATCGCCAACCCTTGCTGGGTTGGATTCGATAGTCGAATCGCCGCAGCTTGTCTTCCACGAGGTTGCGAAACGGGGGCGGCTCATCATCGGCACTCCACGAGAATGCCAAATCGTCGGCGTAGCGTGAATAGTGTGCCGAATACATCGCGGCCAGCTCGCTCAACTGTTCGTCTAAATGTCGGTTAACAAGGTTGCTCAGGGCTGGGCTCGTCGGAGCGCCTTGTAAATCTGGTTGCAGGCTCACCCCACCCGGGCTGCCAATCTTTGACCACCCCGCCCGCCAATCGTTGACCACTGCACCCGCGATCTTTCGCCACACCGATAGCCCGCCGCCGCACTCAAAATCTCCTTGCGAATCGCCCGGATTGTTGGCATGATCAGGTGGTTGGATTGTCTCGCCGGCCGACTCCGCTAACTCCTCCCTCAGTCGGAAATTGCATGGAAACCATCGCCCCTCCTGCCTCTTCCACGCTTGCCGAGCCGGCCGATCTGTTGCAGGAGGTCGAGTTCGTGGCCCCGCACCCAGGCTCGCACGAAATGCCGCGCTGGACCACGGGCGAGCTGATCGACGCGCCGCGGTTCACCTGGAAGAACTGGTTCGCCATGGTCGGGCCGGGGTTGCTCATGGGCGGGGCGGCCATCGGGGGCGGTGAATGGTTGACCGGGCCGCTCGTCACGGCACGCTTCGGCGGCGCGCTGTTGTGGCTGGCGACGCTGAGCATCGTGTTCCAGGTGTTCTACAATCTCGAAATCAGCCGCTACACCCTCTATTGCGGCGAGCCGATCTTCACCGGCAAGTTCCGCACGCCACCCGGGCCGATGGCCTGGCTGGCGGTGTACCTGCTGCTCGACATCGGGGCGATCTTTCCCTATTTGTCGGCCAGCGCCGCCACGCCTGTGTTTGCCCTGGCCACGGGGCGCATGCCGAATCCCACTTCGCCGGCGGCCCTGGCCCATGTGCTGGGCTTCGCGCTTACCGACACGGCGGTGCTCAACATCCTGGGTTGCGTGATCTTCCTGGTGTGCATGCTGCCGCTCGTCTTCGGCGGCAAGATCTATAACTCGCTGAAGGCGGTGATGTCGTTCAAGATTGTCACCGTGTTCGGATTCCTGCTGTTGCTCGCTTTCGGTTTCTCGGAGGCCAGCACTTGGAAGGAGATCTTCGGCGGGTTCTTGAAATTCGGCAATGTGCCGGTGACGCGCGGCGAAGACCTGAACGGCAACGGCGTGCTCGACCCGGGCGAAGACTACGATAACGATGGGCATCTCGACGTGGTCGAAGAACGCTTCCAGCCGAGCATCGACACCGACGGCGACGGCAAGCCCGACGCCTATGCCGACGTCGATGGCGACGGCAAGCCCGACAAGTTCCGCGACGTCGATCACGACGGCGTCCGCGACGGCGACAATGTCGACAATATCTTCCTCTCCCTCTGGCAGGGTCGCGGGTTTCCGGCCATCAATTTCGGCATGATCAGCTTGTTGTGTGCGATGGTGGCCATCTCGGGGCAAGGGGGCCTCTCGAACACGCCGTTGAGCAACTACACGCGCGACCAGGGCTGGGGAATGGGCCACCATGTCGGTGCGATCCCCAGCGTGGTGGGCGGTCACCATTTGCAGCTCTCGCACGTGGGGTGCGTCTTCCAAGTAAATGCCGAGACGCTGCCGCGTTGGAAGCGTTGGTATCGGCACGTCATGCGTGATCAACTCGTCGTGTGGCTGCCGGCCTGTTTCATCGGCCTCGGTCTGCCGAGCATGCTCAGCGTGCAGTTCTTACGACGCGGCACCGAAGCCGATACCTGGACAGCAGCCGGCATGACGGCCAATAGCGTCGGCGAACACGTCGGAGAGGCCTGGGGACCGAGCATCGGCCACGCTTTCAAGTTGATGACCCTGTTCTGCGGATTCCTGGTGCTGGCCCCCACGCTCGCGAGCACGGCCGACGGCGTGATCCGCCGGTGGCTCGACGTCTTTTGGACATCGAGCGCTCGCTTGCGCGAGGTCGATCCGCGGCACATCGGCAAGCTCTATTTCACCGTGCTCTGCTGTTACGCCGTCTTCAGCCTGGCGATGCTGCTGTTCGTGCCCGGCGGACTGTTGATGAAGGTCGCGACCAACATCTTCAATTACGCGTTGGGCTTCAGTTGCTGGCACGCGCTGGCCGTGAACCTGATCCTCCTGCCGCGCCAGTTACGGCCCAATTGGTTCATGCGGACCGGCCTGTTCCTGGGTGGCGCCTTCTTTTTGACGATCGCCGGCCTGACGACCTACACCGCGGTGGTCAAGGGTTGACGATGGCCGCATATATCCTGGCAGGTTGCCGCACGCCGGTCGGTAAGTTCCTGGGGGGGCTGTCCTCGCTGCCGGCCACAAGGCTCGGCGCTATCTGCGTGGCCGAGGCCCTGCGCCGCTCCGGCTTAGACGCGGCCGCCGTCGACGAGGTCGTCTTCGGCCAGATTCTCACGGCCGGTGCCGGTCAGGCGCCGGCGCGACAGGCGGCGCTCGGCGGCGGCCTACCGCCCACGGTCGCGGCGCTGACCATCAATAAGATGTGCGGTTCGGGACTCAAGGCGGTGATGCTCGCCGACCAGGCCATCCGGGCGGGCGACGCCCGTGCCATCGTCGCCGGCGGCATGGAGAGCATGAGCCGCGCCCCGCACCTCTTGATGGGTGCGCGCGAAGGATGGAAGTACGGCCCGCAGACCGCGCTCGATTCGATGATCCACGATGGTCTCTGGTGCCCGTTCGAGAACAGCGCCATGGGCGCCGCGGCCGATTACATCGCCTCGAGCCGCTCCGTCGGTCGCGCCGACCAAGACACGTTCGCGGCCGAAAGCCACCGCCGCGCCGTGGCCGCCGCGGCAGCGGGGCGTTTCACGAAAGAAATCGTGCCGGTGATCGTGCCGGGACGCAAAGGTGATGTCACGATCGACCACGACGAGGGACCCCGCGGCGAAACGACCATCGACGGGCTCGCCAAACTCAAGCCGGCGTTCGACGTGGCCGGCACCGTGACGGCCGGCAATGCCTCGCAGCTCAGCGACGGCGCGGCGGCCGTCGTGGTGGTCGACGAGGACCTGGCGCGGCAGAGTTCGTCGCCGCTCAAGGCGCGGATCGTGGCCGCGGCGACCAGCGGTGTGGAACCCAAAGAGATCTTCATCGCCCCCGTGAACGCCATCGAGCGGGTCCTCGCCAAGGCCCGCCTGACGCTCGACGACATCGACCTCGTCGAATTGAACGAAGCCTTCGCCGCCCAATGCCTGGCCTGCATGCGACCGCTCGGTCTCGATCCGGCCAAAACCAACATCTACGGCGGCGCCATCGCGCTCGGGCATCCGATCGGCGCCAGCGGCGCGCGTGTACTCGTCACCTTGCTACACGCCCTGGCCGACCGCGGCCTGCGTCGCGGCTTAGCCTCTCTCTGCCTCGGCGGCGGCAACGCCGTTGCCATGATCGTCGAGCGGGTTTAGTTCAACGGTCAGCGATAAGCGCCTGGGCAATGCACCGCGTTGGTTCGTAGCTAGCCACCGATCGGTGCTGGTAGGATAATCACAGCCCAATCCCCTAATCGGATTGATCGAAGGGATTTTTCTTCGCTACTTCACTTCAGGTATGCTACACATATGATCCGATGGTTTCGCCCCGACGAGAACGCCGACTCACAGAGGCGTTCACCGCTTGGGTGGCCTGCAGCGCTTTTCGCGCTCCTGCTGATATCCGCGGCTGGCTACTGTCTGTGGCAAGCGTTTTCGCTTTCGCCGCCTGGCGGTTGCGGCATGCCGGTTGCCATGGCCGTCGTTGCTGCCTTTTTTCTCTACGCCGTCGCCGTCGGGGCGCTTGGTCTCGACATGCTCATCCGCTCGCTGCGTTGAAGATGCGCCCTCGTCGATTCGCCCTGCGCGAAGCCGCGTGACCTGAAGTTCTATTTCCAGCGGTGGCCGGGCAGTGGACATGCTGCTTGACGAAGGGAAGCCATGGCGCGGCGAACAGTGCGCTTGGCGATGCAGCATATTGCCGCCCGAACATGCCATAGCGGCCATCATCGTGCAGACGCGCGAATCTCGGTGTCCAAGAGTGCGTGCTGGCAATGGCTTGGCTCTTGAGGGATCATGAACAGAGGCTCGCGGCCGGGCAGGGGAGAGCCGCGCTTGACGGCCGACATTGTGCTGCATCCGGCGGAGCGGCTTAGAATGGTCGTCGGCATAGCTGCCGATTCATTCGGCGGAAGCCAGATGACGTACGATCCTCATTAACGCGCGCGGGAGACGGCCATGGCCAAGGCGCCAGGAATCACGCACAACATTCCGTTGCCGTACGGCGCATGGGGCGCCTTCTTGCGCGACCCCTTGGGTTTCCAGACCATGGCGAGGGAACGGTACGGCGATGTCTTTCGTTTTCGTATCGGGCCGGTGCTGCTCCACTTCTTGTATCGCCCGCAGGATGTTCAGCGAGTATTGCACGAGAATCAGAAGAACTATCTGCGCGGCTGGCATTTTCGATTGCTGCGAAAACTGTTTGGCCAGAACCTGACTACGTCGGAAGGTGAGTTTTGGCTCCGCCAGCGGCGGTTGGCACAGCCCGCGTTTCATCGGCAAAAGCTCGCGGAGTACTCCACCGTGATGGTCGATGTCGCCGGCCAACTCGCCGAGCGGTGGCAGACGATCGCGACGGAGGAACGACCGCTCGACGCTCGAGACGAGATGTCACGCGTCAGCCTGGCTATCCTGAGCCGGACGCTTTTCAGCCGGGACATGAGCCATGAGGCCGATGCGCTCGGCAAGACGTTTTTGGTGCTGGGGCAATACTTCGAGCACGTCTTCCAACACCCGATCACTTCCCCACCGCCTTGGGTGCCCACCCCGACGAATCGCCGCTTCAACCGAGCTGTGGCGACCATCAACCGCGTCGTGATGGACATCGTCCGGGAGCGGCTGGGCGGAAAGAGCGACCAGGGTGACTTGCTGGCGATGCTCATCAACGCCCGCGACGACGAAACGGGCGAACGCATGACCGACGAGCAACTCCGCAGCGAGGTTTTGAATTTCCTGTTGGCGGGCCACGAGTCGACGGCCACGGTGCTGACCTGGACATGGTACCTGCTCGGCTCGCATCCGAGCATTCAGACGCGCGTTCGCGAAGAACTGGCGGCGGTGGTCGGTGATCGCCCCCCCACGGTGGCCGACGCGGCGCAGTTGCGCCTCACGCGCGCGGTGATCCAGGAATCGATGCGGCTGTACCCGCCGATCTGGCTCACTCCACGATCCACCGTCGCCGACGACGAAGTTGCCGGTTACCGCATTCCCAAGCGATCGACCGTGATCTTGTGCCCGTACATCACGCATCGCCATCCGGAGTTCTGGGACGCGCCGGAAGCCTTCGATCCCGATCGGTTCACAGACGAGCGGGTAGCCAGCCGCCCGAAGGGCGCGTACTTTCCGTTTCTCAGCGGCCTGCACCAGTGCATCGGGAATGAGTTCGCCCTGTTGGAAATGCAGCTCGTCGTCGCCCGGGTGTTGCAACAGTTCGACATCGGATTGTTACCCGGCCAGGCGATCAAACCGGCCGCATCGCTGGGACTCTGGCCGGACGGACCCGTGCGGCTTGTCATCACAAACCTGCGGCGAAGCAACCAAACGCAGCTTATGGCACAATAGTTATTGCCGAACGGGCGCCTCGGTGGGTGCTTGGGTCAACAGCAAGGTAGCGCCCATCTGCGGGCCGCCATGTCGTGCCTCGCCGCCGTGAAGCACCAGGCCGTTCAACGTGGCGTCCCAGGCGAGCGGAGCGCATTGGTGTCGCGGATGTAAGGGTTTCACTTCGGCGGTGTGCCAGCCATCGGGCTCCCGGACGAGAAGGCCGCGCTGGGCGCCCAAACCCTCGAGCATCAACAATCGCGAGGCCACGAAGTGGTATCCGACGCCGTGGTCGTCGCGACAATCGGTGTCGAACGGCAGTTGTGTCCACCTGCGGTCGCGGAACAACCACGTGTCATCGAACTGCCAAGCGCCGTGGCCGTCTGCCGAGCCGCCGTGCAAGATGCAGCCTTTGAGGGAAAGATCGTACGCGAACGCGGCGTAGCGTCGCGCGGGCGGTGCATCACCGTCGATACGCCGCCACTTGCTGCCGTCGAACAACCAGGTGTCGTCGAGCGATCGATCCCCTTGGGCGATGCCGCCGAACGGCACAACGACGCCCTCCTCCTCATCGAAGGCCAGCGAATGCCCGCAACGCGGCGCGGGGCGAGACACGAACCAACCGCGGCGCGGCTGATGCCAGCGACGGTTCGCGTACAGCCATGTGTCGCCCAGCATGGACCAATTGGAAGCCTGGCCACCGAACAAGACGCAACATCCGCGGTGCGAGTCGTAGACCATGCCGCCGCGGTGTCGCGCGGGCGGGAGCGGTGAACCATCGATCCGGTGCCAGCCGCCTTCGTCGAGTTCCCAGGTATCGCTGCACAGTTCACCGCGCTCCCAGACGATCCCACCGACGAGCACGGTGGCCATCGCCTGCCGGTCGTGGGCAAAACCGTGCCGGCTGCGCGGTCCCGGCCCATCGTCGCCCGCGGCGATCACGGTCCATTGAAATCCGGCCATTCGATCATGTCCCCATCGTCGTTCCAACTCGGCAACCGCTGCCGGGCACCCTCGTCGGCGGAATAGACCATGATCGCACGAGCGACTTCCTTGAGCGAGGCCGTGAACGCGACCTCCTCAAACTCGATATTGTCCAAAACCCACTCCGGTAGTCCGTCTGCGCTCGACGGGCGGAAGAACGAGGCGAAGATCGTCAATCTGCGCTGCATCGGGGGGGCCCGACACCTGCGCATCGCGAACCGTTGCCCACGATGTATAGAGAAGCTGCTGTTTGAAACCCTGTAGCGACACGATCGACCACGCCACGCGCAGCAGTGCGAAACCCTGGCCGAAGCCGGGCACCTCCGGCAAACCAGCCACGATGCAGATGCGAACGAAGGTCGTATCGGGCTCCGAGAGACGAGGTCGCATGGTGAACAACACAGCCAAGGCGACTCCGCATACCACCGCGATGATGAAGGGCACATGGTGGCCGTGCAGCTCGAACGCTGGCCGATCGTCCGTTGTGCCGGGGGATTGATAAGGGTTCTCACTCGACATGTTTTCTTGGTGGCCGTGGTGGTGTTTTGGAA
Source organism: Pirellulales bacterium (assembly GCA_035547915.1). Lineage (GTDB taxonomy): Bacteria > Planctomycetota > Planctomycetia > Pirellulales > JAICIG01 > DASSFG01. Next base: position 90,923 of record DASZTS010000090.1, read on the forward strand.
GGCGCGTTGAAGCCAGACGTTTTCACGCTTTCATAAAACGCTGCTTCACCTCGGGTCGGTTCAACAGGAAGATCGCCCAGATCCCGAAGGGGATTCCGAGCAGCAAACAAGGTGAACAAACCGGAATAACGGCCAAGATGGCCGCCAGGTACGCGCTGCGGTAGCTCTTCTGCCGGATCATCGAGATGGCACCAACGGCGATGCCCAGATTCATCATCAGCCACGACGTCAGCGAGACGACGCTGCCGAACAACTGACCAACTCCTTCCGGCGTAGACGGGTCGACGGCGAGCATTAGGTCAATCTGGCGCGGAAGCGACACGAGAATGAAAAACACAAACAACAACGAGAGCGTCAACAGGAAGATGCCCGGGATCAGCAACGGATTCGCTGATGAGTCGGAATCGGGTTGCGGAGCAGGTGACGCATAAGGATTCGTATTCGGCAGCTCGGCAAAGGGGTTGTTACTCATGCTGGTCGACCTCACGCGGACAGCAGATGTTGATTACTTACTGGGACCCGATCGGGTTGGCCACCAGTCATGCATCCCCCGTACGTCTCGATTGTAAAGCGCCGGCTCGCCCGCGACATCGACCGCTGGCACCCGAACCGCGTCGAACGTAGACTGCGTCACGAGAGGACACAACGACACCGGGTATGTCGATGGCCGGCAGCTTCGACGTCTATCACAAATGGTTGGGCATCCCGCCCGACGAACAGCCACCGCACCATTATCGCTTGCTCGGTGTGAGGTTGTTCGAAGACGACAAGGGTGTGATCAAAGCAGCCGTTGTGCGCCAATCGGCATTTGTGCGCTCTTTCCAAATCGGCCAGTATGCCCAGCAAGCGAATCAGTTGCTGAACGAGTTGGCGGCCGCACAAGCGTGCCTGTTTAATCCTCAAAAGAAGCGACAGTATGACTCGGAGCTGCGCCAGAGGCTGAGCTCGGCTAGCTCCGTCCCCGCTCGGGCGGCACCTGCGGCTCAAGCGCCTGCGAGACCCGCAGCGCAACAGCAACCAACGATTCCAGCCCCGGCGTTCACCGTCTCACCGCCACCTCCGCCGCGTGCGGTTGTGCAGCGATCGGCTAAGCCGCAGAGCCTTCGCTCGCAGCGGAAGCCGCCACCACGCAACCTACGTTGGCGGCTAACGGCAGCGATCGGTGGCAGCCTCGCCGTGGCGATTGTGTTGCTGATGTTCTGGATCGCGCGTTCCTCCGTCAACTCGGTTGGCGAATCGGAGAATGTGGCGGAAGCCGTGAGTCGTCCCGCCGAGGTCGATGGAACGGAAATAGAAACCTCGGCCGGCCCAGTCGTGCCACCGGCGACTCAAACGTCGCAACCACCCGCGAGCGTCCCGCCACCGACCGTTTCGGAGAGTCCCGCGGCCGCCCCCGACGCGATGGCCTCACCCTCTGCCAAGGACCCCGCCGCGGCCGATCTGTCTTCCGAAAACACTCCGGCCAGGTCGCCCGATGAAGGGCTCGCACCGAATGCCGTCGACTTGCTCTCGCTGGTCGATTTGAATCGCGACTCGATCTTTGGTGGCTGGCAGCGCGCCGGGCGAGAACTTGTAAGTATGGGCGGCTTCCGCAGAAACTTGCTTGCCCTGCCGTATGTGCCACCACCCTCCTATCGACTCGACGTGGTCGTTTCGAACGACCTTCCCGAGCGTGCGGACCTGATCATCGGGTTTGGCATGGAAGGAATTCCGGCGTCGGCTGTAGTCGAGCAATACGACAGATCGAACGTTTGCTGGAGCGGCTTCGAGGTGTCCAAGGGACGTCAAATCAAAGACAGCCGCACGGGTACCTTTGGCCGTCTGATGACCACACAAAAGCCGGCGAGACTGACCGTGATTGTCGAACCGCATCGCGCTACGATCACCTGCGACGATCGTCTCCTGGCGGAATTCACCGGCGATGCGAGGCGTCTGGGCAGGGCTTGGGGCGGTAAACATCTGCTTGCCTTGGGCGCGCTTCATGGTCCGCTTCGATTTCACAAGATCGTTCTGACACCACTCCTAACTGCGGAACCTGAGCAAGTTGCTGATTCTGTTCAGCCCTTGTCGCCATCCCAGGAGCCAGAACCGCCGCCCGCATCGCCTTCGAAACCGACGAAGACGAACAGGCGACCCTCGTCAAAGAATATGACCAATGAGCGTCACATCACGCCGGAACTGACGAGAGCGATCGAGTCCATGGGCGGCAAAGTAGTGTCGAATGCTTGGGACCCGAGGATGAAGCTTTACGCCATCCACCTCAAAGATAGTTCACTCTCTGACGATAACATCGAGGTTATCAACGATCTCGCGGACGTACATGAGCTTCATTTGTCGGGCACTGCGATTACCGATGCCGGGCTTGCGAAACTCAAGGCACCCGTTCGCCTGACATTGCTCGACGTGAGTCGAACCGACGTCGCCGATGCTGTAGCCGCCTTTATCGCCCCGTGTGGAAAGCTCCAGCGACTGAACGTGGCTAATACGCTTGTCGGCGATCGCACGATCGCGCTTCTCGAGAGTTGCCCGGACCTCGACTTCGTGGATTTGAGCCGTTGCGAGGTCACCGACGCCGGCCTACCAGCACTTGCTAAACATTCAAAACTCAAGTACCTCAACTTGAATTCGCTGCACATTTCCGACGTCGGCATCTTGTCATTGGTCTCAATGCCAAGCATGGATTTCCTGAATTTGCTAAACACTGATATAACTGACGATGGCTTGTCATCGCTGGCAGACATGCCGCAGCTTAGCCAGCTCAATCTCTCTCAGACGAGGGTTTCTGGGCACGGGCTCAGCCATTTGTCGCCGTCCTCGCGACTGCGAAACATCTGGATATCTTACGCAGCGGTCGATAGCGAAGGCCTGGCCGCTTTGTCGCGTCTCCGAAATCTCGAACGGGTCGGTCTCGAAGGTTGCCAGGCGGACGGCGCCGCGTTGAGGGAACTCGCCAAGCTGCAAAACCTTAGAATCCTATCGATTTCGGAGACCAACGTAGACGATTCGGTGTTGGAAGCCCTCTCGGCACTGCCAAAGCTTGAGAATCTAAACGTCTCGCACACGAGAATCACGGATCATGGGTTGGCACACTTGCAGCGTATCGCGACCTTGACCCATCTGGATTTGGACGGCGACGCGGTAACCGACGGCGGTCTGATGCAACTTGCCGGGTTGAGGAATCTGAAATCGGTGGGCCTCGATTTTTGCACCAACATCACGGACCAAGGAAAGGCTCGACTCCGCCAATCCCTCCCGCAAACAAGAATCCCGTAGGCGAAACTACGAAATCGGCTTCTCCGCACGATCTTTCATCCTTCGGCCGTCGCAACGCGTGCGGAACTCGTCCCAGTGCAACTGCCGTGAGACGGCGCAGTCACACCGGCGGATTGTTGGCGCCACGTCCGGGCCTTGCGCTCGGCGCGCGGTGATTGACTGGCCGAAGACGTCCCGTTGCTGCATCCTCGCCCGACGGAGCTTGCCTCGGTCGAGCGGATGGCCCCACCATCGCCGTGCGGCAAGGCCGGACCGATCACTTGATGAACAGCATTTCCTGGTAGGTGGGCAGGGGCCAGAGGTCGTCGGCTATCGAACTTTCGAGTTCATCGGCATAGGTGCGGATGGTGGCCATGGCCGGCAGGACTGCCTCGCAGTAATGAGCCGCTTCGGCACGCAGACCCGTGCCGTGCCGCTGTTTGAGTGTTTCGGCCAATTCACGAATGCTCCCCTGGAGGCACTTTACCAGCTCCGTGATATGGTCCAAGGTATCGGTATCGAACTCGTAGCCGAGCAGCTTCAGATTGGCGCAAGTGGCGGCTAATTCGCTCTGATAGCGGATGGCCGCCGGAAAGATCAGCGTCTTGGCCATCTCCAGGGTTTGCAAGGCTTCGACGCGGACCGTCTTGCAGTATTGCTCGAGGTAGATATCCAGGCGGCTTTCGAGCTCGCGTTCCGTGAGCACCTTATACTTGGTGAACAGCTCGCAGACGTGCGGAGATTCCAGCTCGACGAGCGCGTCGACCGTGGTCCGCAGGTTCAGCAAGCCGCGCCGCGCGGCCTCCTGGTGCCACTCCGCGGAGTAGCCGTCACCGTTGAAGATGATCCCTTCGCATTCGGTGATGATCTCCGCCAGCAACTTCTGCACGGCGGCGTGCAACTGCTCGGGGGTTTTTGGAGCCGCCGCTTCGAGTCGCGTGGCGCAATAGTCGAGCGATTCGCAGATGATCGTGTTCATGGCCACCAACGGGCCCGCGATCGATTGGTTCGCACCGACGGCCCGGAACTCGAAGCGGTTGCCCGTGAACGCAAAGGGGCTGGTTCGGTTGCGGTCGCCCGCGTCCTTGGGCAAGGGCGGCAGTACGTCGACGCCCACCGTGAGCGTTCCCTTGGCGAGGGACGACTTGGCGCCACCCGCCTTGATCTGCTGGAAGACGTCGGTCAACTGATCGCCGAGGAAGATCGAGATGATGGCCGGCGGAGCCTCATTGGCGCCGAGCCGATGGTCGTTGCCGGCCGAGGCCACGACGGCGCGCAACAGGCCCTGATACTTATGGACGGCGCGGATCACCGCGGCACAGAACACCAGGAACTGCGCGTTCAGATGGGGCGTATCGCCGGGGTCGAGCAGGTTACCCTGCGAGCTACTGCCGAGCGACCAGTTGACGTGCTTGCCCGATCCGTTGACGCCCGAGAAGGGTTTTTCGTGCGTGAGACACGCCATGCCGTACTTCTCGGCCACGCGGCGCATGGTGATCATCGTCAGGTGCTGATGGTCGGTGGCCAGGTTGGCCGACTCGAACAGAGGCGCGATTTCGTACTGCCCGGGAGCGACCTCGTTGTGTCGCGTCTTGATCGGTACGCCCAGCTTATACAGTTCGCGCTCGACTTCGAGCATGAAGGCCAGCACGCGCTCGGGGATGGCGCCGAAGTAGTGGTCTTCGAACTCCTGTCCCTTGGGCGGCTTGGCCCCGAACAGGGTCCGACCGGTGGTGAAGAGATCGGGCCGCGAGAAATAGAAGTTCCGATCGACCAGGAAGTACTCTTGCTCGGGACCAGCAGTCGACGCGACGAAGGCCCCGTCGGAATGCCCGAACAGCGACAACACGCGCTGCGCCTGCTTGTTGAGCGCCTGCATCGAGCGCAGGACGGGCGTCTTCTTATCGAGGGCTTCGCCGGTCCACGAGACGAAGGCCGTGGGGATGCAGAGCGTCGTACCGTTGGCATTTTCCAAAATGTAGGCCGGGCTGGTGACGTCCCAGATCGTGTAGCCGCGGGCCTCGAACGTCGACCGAATACCGCCGGTGGGAAAGCTGGAACCGTCGGGCTCGCCCTGGATCAATTGTTTTCCGGTGAACTCGGTGATCGCCCCACCGTTGCCATCGGGCGCAAGGAAACTGTCGTGTTTCTCGGCCGTGGCACCGGTGAGCGGGAAGAAGACGTGTGCGTAATGGGTGGCGCCCTTGCTGATGGCCCAGTCTTTCATGGCCGCCGCCACCACGTCGGCCACCGAGGGATCGAGTTTCTCGCCCGACTGGATGGTCTGCACCAGTTTCTTGTAGATGGGCTTGGGCAGCCGCGATTTCATTTCGCCGCTGCTGAAGACGTTGTCGCAGAACAGTTCCTGGGCCGGGGTCTCGGCGAAGTTGAGCGGCGGCGAGATCGGACGCCACCCGGTGACGGCCAAGATCGCCGACATCCGTGCCGAGGCGTGTGGCGTGTTATGCGGAGTGCCGGCGGCCGGACCGGCCGGTGAGCCTTTCCCGTTGGCGGAAGGCGAATCTTTGCTCACGAACATTGTGCTCACGACACTCTCCTTTATCTTTGGGCGCCGATCGTCTCTGCGTGGTCCGAACCACTTTTAGCTTAGCTCGACAAGGCTAAGCAAGCTCGCCACATAAGCAAGCAGCGCGCCGCGACGGCCAGACATTCGGCATTGCGCCGATTTAGGACCGTTAGAATAGCGAATTGGGGTGCCGAAGTCGCTGAGACACGGCATTTTTCGTAAATGACGAGCTTTTGTGTCGGGCGACGTCCCAGTGACCGTCGGACCCAGCGTCTGCACCGCTGCCCCAGAATTAAGCAGTCGACGCCCTCAATCACAGCCGAGCAAGACGGCGAAAAGCTCGCGCGCTTGCAATTACCTCGACGCGTGAACTGGGAAGTCGGTGTATCCCTTCGCCCCGGTGGACGATTGCCAATCGGCCATCGGCGCCGCTTCGGCAAGAGGCCAATCGTTCCGAAAGCGCTCCACGAGATCGGGGTTGCTGATGAAGGGTCGCCCGAAGGCGATCAGGTCGGCGTGGTCTGCGCGAGCACTTCCTTGTCGACGATCCTGCAAAACCCCGCACCGAAATATATACCTATGTACAGATAAAAATTGCCGATCGCGGCTTCCTTCTCGGAAAGTAAAAGCTAGGCTTTTCTGCGTGAACGCGCAAGTAACCGTGTTTGACAAGGATGAGGGAGTCATGGAATCTTTAAGCCAGAGCTACCTTACGCCCGGTGCAGGGGCTGAAATCTCGATACAACCGGCACCGGCCGCGCGCCCTGATTCGATCAACGAGCGAAACAAGGAAGTTGCGAGGCGCATCTGGCGAGAGCTGGTTAACGGGGAATGCCTCGAAAACCTGCACGAACTGGTCAGCGATGACTTCGTGGACCATGCACCCTTGCCGGGAACGACTAACGACGTTAACGGCTTACTCCAACGTCTGCACGTCTTGCATTCGGCTTTCCCCGATTTCCGGTCCACCATTGCCCACATCGTCGCCGAGAACGACAAAGTTGTCGCGTTCGTCGAATCGAGCGGCACCCATCGCAGCTCTTTTGCGGGACTTCCCCCTACGGGTAGACATTTTACGATACAGGAAGCACAGGTCCTCAGAATCAAAGACGGTAAGATGGTTGAGCATTGGCAGGTCGCCGATCTCTTCGGGATGCTCAAACAACTCGGGCTTGTCGGTTCTGATTTTCCGCAAGGCGCCTCTTGAAATCGGGAACGGCCGAATGACGGCTGCGACGCCAATCACGGCCGGGCGCCGTCGAGCGCCCAGACTAAGAACACGCCCGCCCGAGGGCTCGGCCCCGATCCCGATGCACTAGGACTGGTTGCATGGGAGCTGTTCGACGCCGTGCCGAAACCAGGCGACGTCATCGTGCTCGCCTACTGGCGCGATCACGCGGCCGCGGAGGCCTTATCCGTGGCGACGTTGCCCGAAGGCGCGCGATCGCGACGCATCCGCATCGTACGCGATTACGGCATGTTCGATCGCCGCGAGTCGCCCCCATACTATCCCGATGCCCAGCGCCCATCCTGACCAAAGGCTAACTTCCGGCTAACGATCGAACCCTTAAGCCGGAAACGTTCCTATCGCCGGGGCAGCCCCGGGACTTGACCCGACCATCGCTGTGGCCCAGAATCCGATTCTCGATATCGGACATCAATGTCGATGGGCGATAATGTGGCTAATGACGAGCTAATACGGCATTTCTTCGGCGGCTTTGTGCGCCTGCACGTGCTCTATCATGCGGCGAAGGAGCCGATCTGCGGCGTCGAAATGATCGAGGAACTCGGGCGCCACGGCTATAAGCTCAGCCCGGGGACGCTCTACCCGATCTTGCGCCAGCTCGAAGAGTCGGGCTACGTGTCGTGCAAAGAGGCGATCGTGTCGGGCAAGCGTCGCAAGAACTACCGCATCACGAAGAAGGGACGGAAGTTGCTGGCCGACGCACAAGGAAAGCTGCGCGAGTTGTTCTCGGAAGTGGTCGAAGATCACGACCGACGGCGAGAGGCGCGGTGACGCCATGGACCTGAACCCCATCGTGTTCGCCCTGCGTCGCCCCATCACCGTCATGGTGGCGGTCGCGGCGATTGCACTCGGCTGCGGGCTGGCGGTGAAGGAGATGGACGTCGACGTCTTTCCGCGGATGAACCTGCCGGTGATCTACGTGGCCCAGCCCTACGGCGGTATGGACCCGGCGCAGATGGAAGGGCTGATCACCAACTACTACGAGTATCACTTTCTCTACATCAGCGGCATCCATCACGTCGAGAGCCGGAACGTGCAGGGGATGGCGTTGATGAAGCTCTTCTTCCATCCCGGCACCAACATGGCACAGGCCATGGCCGAGACGATCAATTACGTGAACCGCGCACAGGCCTTCATGCCTCCCGGCACGGTGTCGCCGTTCGTTATGCGCTTCGACACCGGCAGCGTGCCGGTCGGTTACCTGGTGCTCTCCAGCGAAACGCGTTCGCTGGCCGAGATCTCGGACTTGGCCCTGTTCCGGGTGCGGCCGATGTTCGCCGGTCTGCCGGGCGTCTCGGCGCCACCGCCGTTCGGCGGCAATCAACGCACGATCGTCATCGATGTTGATCCCGAGCGGTTGCGGGCCTATCGTCTGACACCCGACGACGTGGTCAAAGCGCTAGCGGCCGGCAACACCGTGAGTCCTTCGGGCAACGTTCCGCTGGACGACAAATACCCGATCGTGCCGCTCAATTCGATCGTGCGAGACATCAACGATCTCGGCACGATTCCGTTGCGGATGGGCGAGTTGCCGGCCGTCTACCTGCGCGACATCGCAAGCATTCGCGACGCCACCGACACGCCGGTCAGCTACGCATTGGTCAATGGCCGGCGTGCGATCTACCTGCTCTGCACCAAACGGGCCGACGCTTCGACCCTGAGCGTGGTGAAGAATGTCAAGGCGGCGCTGCCGAAGATGCAGGCGGTCCTGCCCGACGATATCCATGTGCGCTTCGAGTTCGACCAGACGCCCTACGTCACCCGCGCCATCCAAGGATTGACGACCGAGGGAGCCCTGGGCGCGGTGCTCACCGGGTTGATGGTATTGGTGTTTCTCCGCGATTGGCGGAGTGTGCTGGTGGTGGTGCTGAACATTCCGCTGGCATTGATGGGGGCCCTGATCGGATTATGGCTGACGGGCAACAGCATCAACCTGATGACGCTGGGCGGACTGGCGCTGGCGGTCGGAATCCTGGTCGACGAGGCGACCGTGGAGGTGGAGAACATCCACACCCAGATGGCGCACACGTCCGACGTCGCCCGCGCGGTGAGATTGGGAAATGCCCAGACGGCGGTGCCACGTCTGCTGGCCATGCTGTGCATCCTGGCGGTGTTCATTCCGTCGTTCTTCATCGAGGGCGCGGCACGGGCACTGTTCGTGCCGCTGTCGCTGGCGGTCGGCTTCTCGATGTTCACTTCCTATCTGTTGTCGAGCACGTTCGTGCCCGTCACATCGGTGTGGCTGCTACAGCACGTCCCACAGCACGCGGGTGAACATGAGCCTGGTTTTCTCGGCCGATTGCGGCGCGGGTATCAGGGCGCGTTGGAGGGGCTCGCGCCCTATCGTTGGGCGCTGGTGCTCGGGTATTTCGTTCTCGCGGGATCGACGCTCTATCTCGTCGGCGGGCAATTGGGAAGAGAGATCTTTCCGTTCGTCGATCGCGGTGAGTTTCGCCTGCGGTTTCACGCCCCGGCGGGCACGCGCTTCGAGCGGACAGAGAAATACGCCTTGGAGGTGTTGAAGACGATCGAGCAAACGGTCGGTGCCGACAACGTCGAACTGACGCTGGGGTATGTGGGGAGCATCCCCTCGAGCTATCCGATCAATGCCGTCTTTCAGTGGTCGCGCGGGCCGGAAGAAGCGCTCTTGCGAATCGCCCTCAAGCACGACAGCGGCGTCGGGGTTGAACAGCTCAAGGAGCAGTTGCGCAGGACACTGAACGACCGCTTGCCCGAATTGCAGCTTTCGTTCGAGCCGGCCGACATCGTCAACGAGGTGATGAGCTTCGGGTCGCCGACGCCGGTGGAGGTGGCCGTCAACGGCCCCAATCTGAGCGAGAGCCGAGCGTTCGGCGAAACACTTTACCGGGAGTTGGCCAAGATCGGTTCCCTGCGCGACCTCCACGTCGCGCAATCGTTGGACTATCCGACGATCAACGTCCAGCTCGATCGCGAGAAGGCGGGCATCAGCAAGCTGACCACGGCCGAGATGGCCCGTTCGCTCGTGGCCGCTACCTCCTCTTCGCGGTTCGTTGTGCCGAATTTTTGGCCCGACCCGAAGACGGGCGTCGGCTACCAGGTGCAGGTGCAGATTCCGCAATCGATCATGAAGTCGCTCGTCGAATTGGAAACGGTGCCCGTGCGGCAGTTCGGCGACAAGCAGCTTCTGCTGCGCGACGTGGCCGAGGTGAAAGAAGGCACGATGCCGGGGGAATACGATCGCTACAACATGCGCCGGCAGGTGAGTCTGTTGGCCAACGTGCACGGCGAGGATCTGGGCCGCGTGGCACAACAGGTGGCAAAAGCTATCGAACGCGCGGGTGAGCCGCCCAAGGGAGCCACCGTCGAAGTCCGCGGCCAGATCCCTCCCATGCAGCAGATGCAAAGGGGCCTGGCGATGGGGTTCGGGTTGGCCGTGGTCGTCATCTTCCTCCTGTTGGCAGCCAATTTTCAATCTTGGCGGCTGGCGTTGGTCACGGTCTCGACGACGCCTGCCGTCGCGGCCGGTGTCGCGGTGTCCCTGTTCGCGACCGGTACGACATTGAATCTCCAATCGTTCATCGGAGCGATCATGACCATCGGGGTCGCGATGGCGAACGGCATCCTCCTGGTCACGTTCGCCGAGGAGCAACGCCGTCGCGAAGGTGACGCGGTGAGAGGCGGAATCAATGCGGGAACGAGCCGTTTGCGGCCGATCCTGATGACCAGCATGGCGATGACGGCCGGCATGGCCCCGATGGCATTGGGCCTCGGCGAAGGCGGCGAGCAGAGCGCCGCCCTGGGGCGGGCGGTGATCGGTGGTTTGCTCGCCGCGACGGCCGCCACGCTCTTCGTCCTTCCTTCCGTGTTCGCGGTGGTGCAACGGCGCGCGAGCACGGAGTCGCCGTCGCTCGATCCCGACGATCCCGAAAGCCCGCATTATTCGCCCGAGGGCGAGCCGACAACGGAGGACGTGCGATGATGCGAGGCGTCGATCGTTCGCCCTCGAGTTGCCCACGGCGATCCGACTTCTGTGTTTTGTCAACCGCTCTATGGATTTGGTGCCCAAGCTTCGCCATCCTTCTTTCGGTGGCCGTTGGCTGCACCCAAGGCACTTCGGAAGGCAACCATGAGAACAAGACGGAGCCGGGGGCAATACGTGTCATAACCACCATACCGCAGCGAAAGACGATCGTGCGTACCGTCCGCCAGCCCGGCCAGATCGAGGCGTTTCAGCAGGCGCCGCTGTACGCCAAGATGCCCGGCTATGTGCGCCGCTTCTTGATCGACATCGGCGACAAGGTGCAAGGGCCGTGTTACGACACGTCGGACAATCTGACCAAACGCGGGCAGTTGTTGGCCGAAGTGGCCATCCCCGAGCTCGATCAAGAGCTGCGGCAAAAGCATGCCCTGGTCGAGCAGGCGACGGCGGAGGTCAAGCAGGCGCGCGCAGCGGTTAAGGTGGCGCGTGCGACCCTCAAGCCGGCGGAAGAGCAGTATGAGCAGGCGCTGGCAAACCTCGATCGCATGGAGGCGGACTACGCGAAGTGGGAATCGGAATACCAGCGGATCGTCAAGCTCGCGGAAACGAAAGCGGTGAATAGCAAGCTCGTCGACGAAGAACGAGACGCCCTGCGCAAGTCCGACGCCAGTCGCCGCGAAGCCGCCTCGCGCAAGAATGCGGCGATCGCCATGATCGCCCAGATTCGTGCGGAGATCGAAAAGGCCGAGGCCGACGAACTCGCCGCCCAGGCGCGTCAGGCCGTGGCCGAAGCCGACGAAGCCCGCGTGACGGCGATGGCCGACTATCAGCGGATCGAAGCTCCCTTCGACGGCGTCGTCAGCCAGCGGATCGTCGACGTCGGGCATTTCGTGCAGCCAGCCGAGGCGGCCCACGCACGGCCGCTATTCACGATCGTGCAAACCAATGTCGTGCGGATCTTCGTCGACGTGCCCGAACTCGACGCCCCGTTCGTCGATGCCGGCGACCATGCCGTGTTGCAGGTGCCGGCCCTGGATCAGAAAGAATTCCCGGCGACGGTTACCCGCACGGCGTGGGCACTCGATCGCGACACACGCACCCTGCGGGCCGAGGTCGACGTGGCGAATGAGAGCGGCGAATTGCGTCCCGGAATGTACGCTTTCGCCACGATCGTCATCGCGGAGAGCACCGACACACTCGTCATTCCCACTTCCGCGGTACGCACCGAGAATCGCAAGTCGTCGTGCTTCTGTCTCGCAGACGGCAAGCTCGTTCAGAAGGCGATCGGTCTTGGGCTGAAGAGCGGCAAAGAAGTGGAAGTCGTGTCCGGCCTGGCGGGCGAGGACGTGATCGTCGAAAAGGCCTCCGCCGAGTTGAAAGACGGCCAACTCGCCGAAGCCGCTTCGCCGCCGAAGTGAGCTATTGCGGCTGGCGGAACAGGCGATAACTCGGCTGACCATAGCCCAACGCCGGACGCTGCGCGCCCAAACCATATCCGTAGTTGCCGCCGGCGCCGATGTGCAGCCCGCCGCGCAGTGGGTTGGTCGAGCCATAGGCGCCGTAAGGGCCGTCGGGACCGTAGGGATTCACCGCCCTCAACCTCGGCTCGGTCGGCGACGGGAGGGCGGGCGATTCGCCGCCGAGTTCAAACGCTCCGGCGAAGTTTCGGCCGGCGACCGGGGCCGCGTTGCCTGTGTCGAAGCTACCAGCCCGCGAACGCGCCACGGGTAATTCGCCGAATCGGAACCGCAACTCTTGCGGGCCGAGCGCGGCTTTGAGTTGATTCGCCAATTCGGCCGCGTCGCGGCGATCGCCGATCGGTTGGTTGAGGGAATCGAGTCCGATCCACCGCGCACCGTCGAAATAAGACCATCGTTCGCTGGGATGCCAATACCACCAGCGGCCCTGATGAAATACGTACCGCCAGCCGTTGGAGGAACCTACGATGTTGGAAGACCGCGTCCGAGGAGCGGGCGATGCCTCGGCATGGAACGACGCGGTCCCCTGCGCCGTGTCTGCCGGTTCAGACGATGGCAACGCACCGAAAACGATCAACAAAAATGTACCCATTCGTTTCCCTCTGTCGGCTTTCGTTCCGCAAGCATGCCCCTCAGCGGAGCGAAAGGCGATCCACTCGGGGGCCGGCGAAAACATCCAGACCACAAACTGGGCAATCTTCCAAGCCGCCCTCACATGCCCTACGACCGTGAAATCTCTTAATCTTTGCCAACGGTCGTCGTCGATTACAGCAAAGTATAGCTTTGCGGTCGCTTTTGACCTTGTGCCCAGCGTATGGTGCAGCCACGACTTTTCGCCTCTGTGATGGTCGCGGGGCTGACCCTTATGGCGAGCTGCGCCTCGGTCGGATCCGGTCGGCCGGCGAAGGCACCTGCCCAGAGCGCACCGCGAACGCCAGCCTCTGCGGCGACGAGCGACTCAGGTCGGGGCACGACCGTGCCGGTACAATCCGTATCGCATCGCCGTCAAGCGGCGACGCCCGATGCGCCGGCACAGAACACTCCGGCCGGTGGCGCATTGCCGCGGCCACCGGCCACACCGCCTACCGCCGAAGCCGTTCCGGTCCCGCCCGCGTCGCCGCCGAGCGATCCCGGCGCGCCGAGGACGATGCCGATCGATCTACCGACAGCGCTGCGCCTGGCGAATGCCGACAACGTACAAGTGGCGGCGGCGCGCGAGCAGATCCGCCAGGCCTTGGCGGCGGTCTCGGCGGCCGAGGTGATCTGGCTCCCCTCGATCCGCGGCGGGGTGAACTACGATCGGCACGACGGTTCGATCCAGGCCGTCCAGGGGAACCAATTCAACACCAGCCGCAGTGCGTTCTACAGCGGACTCGGCGCCGGCGTCTTCGGCGCAGGCGCTCCACTCGTGCCGGGCATCTATGCCAACTTCAACTTGGCCGATGCATTCTTTCAGCCTCTGGCGGCGCGGCAGTTCACCCAGGCAAAACGCGGCGCCGCGGCGGCGGTGACCAACGACACGTTGCTCAGCGTGGCGCAGGCGTACCTGGAGTTGCTCAGGTCGAACCAGGACCAGGAGATTGCCCGAGGGATCGCCGAGCAGACGCAACGTTTGGCGCAGCTCACGGCCGACTACGCCCAGACCGGCGAGGGCCTGCAATCGGACGCCGATCGCCTGCACGTGGAGTTGACGATCCGCAAGAACGACGTGTTCCGCGCCGAGGGCTCTCGCCAGGTGGCGGCCACGCGACTGGCGCAGTTGCTGCATCTCGATCCGACGCTCGATCTACAGCCGATCGAGCCGGTCGTCGTTCCGATCGAGATGGTCTCCGACGCGCGCGACGTGCGCGAGCTGGTCGCCGAGGGCCTGACGGGCAGGCCGGAATTGTCGGAAAGCCGATCGCTGGTCGCGCAGGCCGTGTCGCTGATGCGGCGAGAGCGATTCGCGCCCCTGGTGCCCAGCGTGTTGCTCGGCACCAGCTACGGCGCGATGGGTTCTGGCATCTCGCCCAGCATGGCCCCCGCGGTGGGCCGTCTCGATCTCGATGCGGTGGCCTATTGGGAGCTGCGCAACATGGGCCTCGGCGACCGCGCGGCGAGGCAGAACGCCGGCTCGGTCGTGCGCCAGGCACAATTGCGGCAAGTCGCCACGATGGACCTCGTCGCCCGGCAGATCACCGAGGCCGCTGCCCTATCGCGGGCCGCCCACAAGCAGATCGATATCGCGCGCGAAGGGGTCGAAGCCGCCCTTCAATCGTACCAACGAAACGTGGCCCGCATCGAAGAAGGCAAGGGACTGCCCATCGAAGTCATGCAAGCCGTGCAAGCCTTGGCCATCGCGCGGCGCGAGTATCTGCGCACGCTCATCGATTACAACCAGGCCCAATTCAACCTCTACCATGCCGTCGGCTGGTCGAACCGGCGCATGGGTTAAACGAAGCTTGGAAACGGTCGGCAAATCGACTATTTGAACCGATGCCGCAGGAAGCTGCTCACGCTGTCGATCAACACGACCATGACCAGGATGACCAGCAAGATCGCCGCGACCTCGCGGTAGTCCATGAGCCGCAGCGACGCCATCAATTCGAGTCCGATGCCGCCGGCGCCGACCATGCCCATGACGGTCGATGCGCGAAAGTGGTATTCCCAGCGATAGATTGTCACGCCCGCGAGCAGCGGCATGATCTGCGGCAACATGCCGTACCAGATCACCTGGAAGGGGCCGGCGCCCGCCGCACGCACCGCTTCGACCGGTCCCGTATCGACCTGCTCGAGAGCCTCGGCGTAGAACTTGCCCACCATGCCGACCGAATGCAAGCCGAGCGCCAGCACGCCCGGCAGCACGCCGAAGCCGACGGCCGCCACGAGCACGATGCCTAGGATCAGCTCGGGCACCGCTCGCAGCAGATTCAAGACGCCCCGGGCCGCGAAATAGATGCTGGGATGCGGCGTGGTGTTGCGCGCGGCGAGCAGGGCCAAGGGGGCCGAGATCACCACCGACAGGAGCGTGCCCGAGATGCTCATGGTCAACGTGTCGGCCAGCAGCTTGGGCCACTTGCCGGCGTTGCGGAAGTCGGGCGGCCACATCTCGCCCAGCAGGCTGATCGTGTCGGGCACGCCCGCAGCCAACCGGCGCAGGTCGAACAGGCCCGAATGCCAAGCCGATACGAGCACGACCAGCATCACAACGGCCGCCGTCGCCGCGGTGCGTATCCAACGCTGCCGATAACGCTGGCAAACAGACTCGCGCGTGCCCGGCGCGTCGAAGGTGTGTGTGCTCATGGCAACAGCGGTTGCGACCGTTCTTACTTGGCTTGCGAGAGGTCGAGGTCCAGAATCTTGGCCAGCTCGCGGATCGGTTCGTAATCCTCGTCGGCGACCGGCGCGAAGCCATCGGCCTTGAGCGGCCCCAGCACCTGCTTGTCGTCGAGCTGGTAGAACGCGTCCTTGATCCGCTGTTTCAGGTCGGCTGCCAGGTCGGTCTGCATGGCCCAGGGATATTGTGGGTAGGGCTTCGATTCGGCGACGACCCTCACCTTGTCGGGGTCGACGACGCGGCGTTCGATGAGCGATTCGTAGATCGGCTTGCTCAAGCCGCCGGCCTGGGCATTGCCGCGGGCCACGTTGATGAGCACGGCATCGTGGTTGCCGACGAACACTTCCTTGTAGTCGCCGCGGTCGACGAGCAATCCCTCGGCGACGAGCATCGACTTGGGTATCAAGTGGCTGGAGGTCGAAGCCGTGTCGCCGTAGGCCATCGTCTGTCCCTTGATGTCGGCCAGCGAAGCGATCGACGACTCGGCGTTGGCCACGATCACCGATTGATAGGTGGTGGCGCCGTGCTGAAGCTTGGCGGCGAACGGCTCGATGTCGCACTTGCTCTTGGCTAGGCAGTACGACAAGGGGCCGAGGTAGGCGATGTCGATCCGGCCGTGACGCACGGCCTCGATCATCGACGAATAATCGGTGGTCACCACCAACTCGATCTCCTTGCCGATCCGCTTGGTCAGATACTCCTTCAGCGGTTCGTTGTCTTTGATCACCGTCGACGGCGACTCATCGGGGAGCAGGGCCACCTTGAGTGTCGCGGGATCGCGGCGGGCGGTTGCCGGCGGCGAGGTAGCAGACACGGACGATCCGCCCGACGGTGCGGCAGGACCGGCCGGCGGCGCGGCAGGTCGGCTGCATCCGGCAACGAGTAGGACGATCGAGAGAATCAACGCGTTTCGTCTGCGGTTAATCATCTTCCACCAATAAAGGATGCTTCAATCTGTCCGGTCTGACCGGCTCGTCGGTCGGCGATACATCGCCGTTCGCGGCCGCCGCGGCACCGTAGATCTGCGTAAGATGGACATCGGCTAACTCTGCCGGTGGTCCATCGAAAACCATCCGTCCGCCGGCGAGGCCGACGATCCGGTCGGCGTAGCGACGGGCCAGATCGAGCTGGTGCAGGCTGACCATGGCCGTGAGTCGTTGCGAGCGGCAGACGTCGCGCAGCAGGGCCAGGATCTGCTCGGCCGTCTGAGGGTCGAGGCTGGCCACCGGCTCGTCGACCAGCAGCAACTGTGGCCGTTGCGCCAAGGCACGAGCGATGCCCACGCGTTGCCGCTGCCCGCCGCTCAATTCGTCGGCACGGCGCAGCGCCTGCCCAGCCAACCCCACGCGGTCGAGACAGTCGAACGCCAACTCGACGTCGGCGCGGCGGAAGGGGAGTGCCGTGCGCCAGGTCGAGTAGCGTCCCACGCATCCCAGCAGCACGTTGTCGAGCGCGGTGAGCCGCAAGATAAGTTGATGCTGCTGGAAGACCATGCCCGTCCGGCGGCGATGGGCCGTCAGGGCACGCGTGTTGTTGAGGCGGCCGATGCCCGCGACGGTGATCGATCCGGCCGCTGGGCGCACGAGCCGGTTGATGGCCCGCAGCAGCGACGACTTGCCCGCTCCCGATCGGCCGAGCAACACCAAGAATTCCCCACGTCGCACGCGCAACGACACCGACTCCAACACGGTACCCGTGCGGGGATAGACAACGGATAGATCTTGGATGTCGAGTTCGACTTCGGTTTCGATCATACCCACGCACGGTCTGGCGGATTGCCGCGTCACAGGTTGGACTTCAGTTTAGTCTGCGGCCTGCCCCGGTCGCCACGCCCGACGAGTGGGATGCGCGCGGATACTGCGTGCACGCGCGCGGGGGATCTTGCCAGCGGCCGCCTCGCGCGTGTCACTTCTCGCCCGCAGGGTGCAGCTCTTTTTTTGCGCGAGCGGCAAACGAATCGTTGAAGCCGGCCGCCAGCAACTTGGCCAGCTCGCGGCGGGCGTCGTCGGGGCGGCCGAGTGCCTTGAGCGACATGGCCAAGAGCCAGCGGGCCTCGCTCTCGAAGACGGCGCCGGGCGCGAGTCCGACCGCGCGGGCCAGATAACGGGCCGCCTGCTCGTGTTGGCTACGCAGGGCCAACAGTTTGCCGCGCCAGAAGAAGGTCTGGCCGGCGAGTTTTTCGGTGGGAAAGGTCCGCTCCCAGCGGTCGACGACGTCGAGCGCGGCGCCGTAGTCGGACGAGTCGATGAACTCGGCCAGCAGGTTCGGATACGCGCCGATCTGCGCCGCCCGGACCTGCGCCGCGACGGGTCGGACCGCGAGTGCTTCGGCCTTGCGATAAAAGGTCCGCGCCTCGTCACGCCGCGCATGCCAGAGCTGCACGTCGCCCGCGGCAATCAGGCAGTCGCGATAGGCCGCCAGCCCCGCTTCGTCGAGCCGGCCCTTCTTCGGCGCCGCCTCCACCTGCGAAAAGATCTCCTGCGAGCGCTCGACCTGGTCGCGGTCGATGCCCACCAGGCGGATGAGCCGCGCCAGCACGTCGAATCGCTCGGCGGGCGGCGTATCGTCGGTGAGCGATGCGAGGTAGTTCGTGATCGCCTCGTCGAGGCTCCCCTTGCCGAGTTGCAACGCGCCGTCGGCCATCAGGCGCCGCACGCTGGGGAGCAGATCGGCCCGCGAGCCGCCAAAACGATCGACGAACGTCTGCCCGACATCGATCGCCGTTTGCGTCTGGCCCGCCTCGGCGAAGAGGTGCGCCAGCTCCTTGAGCGCGGGCGCGTCGAGCCGGCCGCGGTCATAGGAAGCGGCCAGTCCGGCATATTCGGTCGGGCTTCCCTCGCGCAGCGCATCGGCCACGTTCTGCACTTCATAGATCACGAGCGGCCACTGCGCCACCCGTTCGCCCGCCGGGCCGGCCACCGACAGTTTCACCGCGAACTGACCGAGCGTCAGATAGACGTGCTCGACCTGCCGCCCGACGGCCGTCTGACCGTCGCCAAAATCCCAGCGATATTCGCCGGCATCGTTGGCACCCGCGAGCGAACCGTCGGCGACGTTAAAGGCGACGCGCGTGTATTGCCCTTCGTGACGCGATTCGGGCCAGCAGGTATCGACGATCGTCGGCTCGAAGTGCAGCGCCGGCCCAGCGGCCGTCTGGTATGCGGCAACCACGGCTTCGTGTGGCGCGGGAAACACGTCTTCCGGCAGGCCGCTGAATCTTCCCTGCTCGGCACCCGGTGGGCTCCAGCCCAGGAAGGCCATCTGCTGCAACGCGACTTCCTCGTGGTAGTACTCCACGTAATGCCACCCGCCGGTCAGTTCGACTTGCACATTCTTCTCGCCGCGCTCGCCCCGCTCGGCCGTGTGTCGTCCGGGCCAATGCACGAGCTCCTTGCCGTCCAAGAAGGAGAACGATGCCTCGTTCGACGCCGTGCAGAAGCGATAACTGCCGGCGGCGGGCAGGCGTAACCAACCGCGGTAGATGCTCAGATAGTTGTCCGATGAACCGAACGGATTGAAGCCGTCGGCGATGCCGCGCTGACAGCGGGCGCCGTCTTTCGCGGGGCTCGCGGCGAGCAGGGCCGCCATCTCGGCGACGTTCTTGGGATTGTCGACCGCCGTCGGCGGATCGTCGCCACCCGGCCGACGCAACGTCGTCAACACCAGTCCGTAATGCGGCACCCAGGCTGCCTGCGGGGGCCCGGCACCAGGCTTGGCGTCGGCGACGATCTCTTCCGCGGCGCGGCCCGCCTGCGGATTGCCATAGTAAATATAGTAGGCCTGCCGCGGGTCGGATGCCTTAAACGACACGAGTGCGTAACGGGGTGCCTCGCAAAACATCACCTGAAACGGCACCGGCTGACCCGCCGCGTCGAGCAGGCGGAAATCGGCCCCATCGGGCCGAGCCTGCCCCTGACAGAGAATCCGCACGGCCGCCGTATCGACCTCACCGTCGGCCTGCGGTTGTGGAATGGCGAGCACGGCCCGCTCCTGCCAACCGGCCAGATGCCAAGGCGCGTCTGCGGGCGCGGCACCGGCGAGCAATATCAGGGTGACGATCGCGGCGGTCATGGCGACTCGGCTGCGGGCTGCTGATATTCGCCCGACGGAGGTTGTGCTTCGGCGGGCGTCTCATCGGCCGGTTTCTTCGACTCCGGATCCTCGCCGGCCAGCCGTTGCTGGGCCCGTTCGACCTGGGGCGCGAGCTCGCGGTTGTCGCCGTAGAGCGTGACGATGCTCGACCAGATCTTTCGCGCATCGAGCCGTTTGCCGTCGGTTTCGAGCTGGTCGGCCTCGTCGAGCCGCGACTTCAACAGGGCCAGCCGCTCGTCGCCCGACGCCGATTGGTCCAGCAGCTCCTTGGCCCGCTTCTCGGCCAGTTTCACATAGGGCCGGTCCTTGCCCGTGGCAGGCACGATGTCGGGGATGCTTTTATATTTGTCGAAGGCGGTGAGCCGGTCGCCGAACTTCTCGTATTCTGCGGCGGCGGCGTAGAGTCGTTCGCCCTCGCCGTCGGGTGCCGCGCCGCGCTTGCCGTGCAGCTTCAACCGCTTCTCGGCCTGCGCCATCTCGATGCGGTCGATTTGGTCCTTGGCCCAGGCTGCGTGTTCGCCCTCGGGAAAGCGGGCGAGCATCGGATCCAAAAACTTCTCGCGCGCCCGCTTCCAGTCCAATTCATCATTGGTCGCCATGAGCCGCTCGGCCTCCTTGTACAACGCGCGTTCGTTGAGCGGCCACAGCGCCCAGGCCGCCGCCGCCACGACCAGCAGCAGACACGTCGCAAGAAACCACACCCGCTCGTAGAACGGCCCGCGCTTCTTCTTGCGCTTTTTCTTCTTGCCCAGCAGTTCGCGGACTTCCTTGACCTCGCTCTTCTCCTGGCCGACACGCAGCGCGCTCGGTCCGGCCGCGGCGGCCTGCGCCACCGCGGCTCCGCTGCCGGCCTTCTGCTTGGCCTCGCGCAGGGCCATCGCCACGGCCGTGGCGTCGTGCGGCCGTTTGAGCGGGTCCTTTTCGAGCAACTGGTTCACCAGCGCGTCGAGCCAGATCGGGCAATCGAGCGCGATCGTGGCCACACGAGGCGGTGCCTCGTCGAGGTGCTGGTAGATGAGCTGGGCCATCGACTCGGCCGGGAACGGCAGCTTGCCGGTGAGCATCTCGAACATCACACAGCCGAGCGTGTAGAGATCGGTGCGGTGCGAGACGGGCGGATCGCCACGGATCTGCTCGGGCGAGATGTAGGCCATCGTGCCCACGGTGTGCTTGGCCGCGGTCAACTTCTTGCCATACTGCACGCGGGCGATGCCGAAGTCGGCGATCTTCACCTGTCCTTCTTTGGTGAGCAGCAGGTTGGCCGACTTGAGGTCGCGGTGCACGATGCCCCATTCGTGGGCGTGGGCCAGGCCTTCGCAGACCTGTAGGGCGTAATCGATGGCCGCTTCCCACGAGAGCCGGCCGCGCCGCCGGATCATCCCGGCGATGGATCCGCCGGCCACCAATTCCATGACCAGGTAGATCTCGCTCCCTTGCCGGCCGCCGCCGAAACAGCGGACGATATTGGGGTGCTTGAGCGCCTTGAGGATCTCGAGTTCGCGGCCGAAACGGGCCACGATGCGCTTGTTGCCGGCCGCTTTCGCCGACAGTACCTTGATGGCCACCTGGCGGCGCGTTTCGACGTGCGTCGCCAGATAGACGATGCCCATGCCGCCGGCGCCAAGCCGTTCTTTCAGCAGAAAAGGTCCGAGGCGGCGCTCTTCAACGCTCATGCGACTCATGCTATCAGAGCCCGACCGTTGGGGCAATTTTTGCGCTCGGTAACGACGGCCCCGGCAGACAGTTATAAACCCGGCGGTCGACTGGAATTAGGTCTTGCCAGAACGGCGCAGCCTGCTTAGGTTGAGCGGCATGTTGCGTTCCACCAGGAGGCCTGCTCAAGCGTTTGCGAGCGTCGCTCTGCGCTATCGTCATGCGCTGGCGGGCGATGGTTCGCGACCGGCGCGCGAGCGCTATGCGCGGTTCGGCGGCAGCGAGGTCGTCGCCAAGCCGATCGCCAGCGAGTTCCACCGCGACGAGAAGCTGGCCCGCGTCGAAGCCCTGCTGTTCGTCGCCAACGAGCCGCTCAGCGGCCGCAAAATCGCCCAACTTGCCTGCTTGGCGGACGGCACCGAAGCGCGTACACTGATTCGCCGACTGAACCAATGCTACGACGGGCAAGCGAGCGCGTTCCGTGTCGAGCAGGTGGCCGGCGGGTATCAGCTTTTGACGCGGTCGCAGTTCGGCGGCTGGCTGCGACGGCTACAGCAGGCGCCGGTCGAAGCGCGGTTGTCGGCCCCGGCGCTGGAGACACTGGCGGTGGTGGCCTATCGGCAACCGGTGGTGCGGGGCGAGATCGAGTCAATTCGCGGAGTACAGTGCGGCGAGATCTTGCGGCAGTTGATGGACCGCGACCTCGTCCGGATCGTGGGCCGCTCGCCCGAACTGGGCCGCCCGTTTTTGTACGGAACGACGAAGCGGTTTTTGCGTTGGTCGGGGTTGCGAAGCCTCGATGAACTGCCCCGCGCCGCTTCGTTGCGGCGCAACGCCGACGAACCCGCGCACGAAACAACGCCCGCCGCGCGGCGGGAGCCCGAACTTACCCCGAGGAATGATTTGAACGAGGAGTCTGAAGTGAAGATCGTAGCCAGCCCGGAGTCTGACCTCAATGAACCTGGGACGAGCGATGCTTGGATCACCGCCGTCGCGTCGCCAGAGCGGTCGTCGCTCGCCGCCTTCGCGCACCCGCGCGCCCAGGCGGACGAAGACGACGACGTCGAAGAAGATGAAGACTTCGACGACGATGAGGAGGACGACGACTACGATGACGATGAGGACATGGACGAGGACGAAGATCTCGACGACGAAGAAGACCTCGACGATGAAGAGTGGGAAGAGGTCGACGACGAAGACGACGATTGGGAAGAAGAAGACGACGAGGACTGGGACGAAGACGACGAGGACGAGGAGGACGATGAAGATGAGGGCTGGGAGGACGAGTAGTCCCAGCGGTTGAGAGAACCCGCACGCAAGACAAACGATCGGCCGACGAACGCCGATCTTCGAGGCGCATCGCGGCCTTTGGGGCCGCCCTCAGTCTTTGAGTTGGAACAGCCGTCGCAGCGCGTCCATGAGGGCGTGCGGGATGCCGTGGCGCGCCTCATCGCGCAGCGATTCGAGCGGCGGGTGCAAGAGCTTGTTGATCAGCCGGTCGAACGATTGGCGGATCTCGTCGCGCTGGTCGTCGGAGAGGCCGGGCAGCCGGTTGAACAATCTCTGTAGCTCGTCTTCCTTGGGCCGCTGCCACCCCTGCCGCAACCGTTTGATGATCGGCCCCGTGGCATGGTGGTGCAGCTCGGCCATGAAGCGGGCCGTCTCTTCGTCGACGATGGTCATCGCCCGCGGCAACTCTTTGTTGCGCTCGTCGCGGTTGCGGCGACACGTCTCCTCCAGATCGTCGATGGAGTAGAGGTAGACGTTCAGGCATTCGCCGATGGCCGGATCGAAATCGCGGGGCACGGCCAGGTCGAGCACGAACAGGTCGCGCTGCTCGCGGGCCGCCTCGATCTGACGGTAGCGGGCCAGCGTGACCACGGGCTCGGTGGCCCCCGTCGTGCTGACCACGAGGTCGGCGGCGGCCAGCGCGCGGTTGAGCGAGTCCCACGTGCCGGCCTTGCCGTTCCAGGCCTCGGCCAACGACCGGGCCCGCTCGTAGCTGCGATTGAGGACCGTCACGTGCCGGGCCCCCTCGTCACGCAGATAGCGGAGCGTCTCTTCGGCCATCTCGCCCGCGCCGAGCACGAGCACGTGCTTGTCGTCGAAGCGCTCGAAGATACGCTTGGCGAAATCCCCGACGGCGACGCTAGGAATGCTCAGCCGCTTCTCGTTGATCGATGTTTCGGTGGCCACTCGCTTGGCCACGCGCCGCGCCGCCTGGAAGATCTGGTTGGTCAGCGGGCCGGCCGTGCGACGATCCTGCGCCAGAGTATATGCCTGCCACACCTGGTTGACGATCTGCGACTCGCCCAGCACCATGCTGTCGAGACTGGCCGCCACTTCGAACAGGTGCCGCACCACGTCTTCGCCCGATCGCTCGAACAGGTCGTCGAACACGTCGGCGACGTGCAGCCCGTGGAAGTCGGCCAGGAATTCGACGAGTTGCTGCTGTGTCGGGCTGCGGGCCGGATCCTCGGCGGCCGTGTAGACCTCCACCCGGTTGCACGTCGACAGGAGCACGGCCTCGCTCTCGGGAAAGCGGCTGCGCAGGTCGTCGAGCGCCTCGCCGGCCTGCGCCGGGCTGAACGCCAGCCGTTCGCGCGTGGCCACGCTCGCCGAGCGGTGACTACAACCGACGACCAGGAGCTTCATGCGGCGCCTCCACGCAAGGGGGGGACGAACCCGCGAGACGACGAAGTGAGCAGCCCGGATGATGGGGCGGCGCCCCGCGCATCTCCGGCGCTCCCTTTCTCTTCCCCTCTGGACTTCTCTCCATGACTGCTCGGCGCGACGAGTTGATACCCCAGCACGGCGGCAAGGAATAAAAAACTGGCCACGGTCAGGTAGGCCACTTTGCGGCCTTGGCGGGCGGGCCGATAGACCACGCTGAACAGCGCGGCGGCTACCATCCAGACGAGCAGCGCTCCCGAACTCCAGATGACCGGATCGTTCCAGGGAACCGATTCGCTCGGGCGCTCGGACCGGTTTACGACGTTCAACAGTAGGCCCGACACGAAGCCGACGGCCAGCGCCAGTGCCGAACAGGCCGTCGCCCGGCTATTGGCCCGCTCCAACCATTCCAGGCTCGGTAGTTGGAATCCCTGCGCCGTGGGCAGTTTGTGCTTCAAGCGGTAGCTCTGCACCAGGTGCATCACCCCCGCCACGAATCCGACCAACACGGCCACCGTACCCAACAATAAGAACGAACCGTGCAACGTGCCCCAGAACTGCGAGGCCTTCGTCTGTGGAAACGGCTCGCGGTTGGCGAAACGGGCCGCCGCGGCCACCAGTCCCAACACGAGCGGCAGGGTGAACAGCCCCACCGCCATCCTGGGAAAGTGGAAAGTCAGATAGAGATAGATGGCCGCCAACAGCCAGGCGGCCACCAGATACCAGTCGAATTCGCTGGCCAGCGGCATCGGCTCCGAGCCGGCCCGATATGCCAGATAGATCGTGTGCGCCAGGAAACCCGCGGCCCCGAAGGCGAGCAGCACCGCTCCGCGGATACCACTGCGGAAGAACAGCCGCGAACCTTCCAGCAGCAGAGCCACCGAATAACTGGCGGCGAAACAAAAAATGCTAGTTCCCGCAAACATTCTTTTTCTTGCGCCCAGTCCGAGAACCAGGCATTCTGGCGGAGCCGACGAGACCGGCCCGGCCTTCCGAAGAATTGGCGTTCACGGCCGATTTTTAGGTGGGTGCGGACGGCTCTTTCCTCAAAAAGACTCGCCGATCGAGACCAGCGCCAACCCGTATCGTGTGGGGCCCCGGCCGCTCGTTCCACGTTAGCCCCTAGGTCGTCCGCCGGCAATGGTCCGATTCCAGGGCGGTCGGCGACTTTGGGCGGCCGGGTGGTTAGAGCGACCGGCAAAACCGGATCAGGCTCCACAGGGCCGGGTTTTCGTCAGACGCTCTTGGCGATCTGCTCGTAGGGCATGGCCTCCTTTCCTCGGACCGCTTGGCACACATGGAACGTTTTTGCTTTTATGTACCACCCTTTCCTTTTCCATCAATTATTCGTTGCTCTACGGAGAGGGGGGGATAAAAGGAAAAAATGTGTCCTGTGCGGCAGCCGCGAGGTCTTCCGGTTGCCGTGAAGCTCTTTCTACAAACTCTTATGCCATATTGGTTTGCGGATTCGCATTCGCGCCAAGCCGGACAGCACCAGCTCCCCGTGGGATAGCCATGAACTGCTGCTGAACCGGTTCGTTTCACCCTCCTCGCGCAACTGCTCGTTCACAGTGGCCATTGCGTCCACATCGCTCGGTTCCTCCTGTGCGGCCGGCGCAGTAGGATTCAGCGTATCGCCATCGCCCCCAGACGAGAAAATCCATGACCGACCGCCGCAACCGCCGCGCGTTTTTGAAAAATGCTTCCAGTCTGATCGTCGGCGGTCTCGCAACGGCCGGCACACAAAGCCGACGGGCGACGGCGCAGTCGAAGAACGACCGCTTCGTCATCGGCGCCATCGGTGTCGGGGGCCAGGGGACGGCGATCGCCGAGCGGGCTCACAAGTTCGGCGACATCGTGGCCGTGTGCGACGTCGATCGCGAGCGGGCCGAACATGCCCGTCACAAATTCGGCGGCAAGGCGCACGTACACGCCGACTTCCGCGAACTGCTCGACCGACCCGAGATCGAGGCCATCACCATCGGCACACCCGACCATTGGCACACCGCCGTGGCGCTGGCGGCTTTGCGGGCCGGCAAGGATGTGTATTGCGAGAAGCCGCTCACGCTGACGATCGCGGAAGGGCACCTGCTCATCCAGGCGGTGCAAGAGACGGGTCGCATCTTCCAGGTCGGCACGCAACAACGGAGCGACGCTCGCTTCCGCCAGGCGTGCGAGTTGGTGCGGAATGGGCGGCTCGGCAAGTTGCACAAGGTGACCGTCTCGCTACCCCGCTCGACCAAGACGGGAGGACCGTTTCTGACCCGTCCGGTGCCGGCCACGCTCGACTGGAACCTCTGGCAAGGCCAGGCGGCCGTGCACGATTATTGTCCCGAGCGGTGCCATCACGATTTTCGTTGGTGGTACGAGTACTCGGGCGGCATAATGACCGACTGGGGCGCCCACCACATGGACATCGCCCATTGGGCGCTCGGCATCGAACACGGCGGTCCGCAGATCATCGAGAGTAAGATGAGCGACCACGAGCGCAAGCGTCTCAACGAAGCGCACCACCACAACTCGTTCAACACGGCCGGCGACTTCACGGTCGATCTGACCTACCCGGGCCACGTGCTGGTGCAGGTCGTGCTCGGTGACGAGGGACTGTTGTTCGAAGGCGACGCGGGTCGGCTGTACGTCAACCGGGGTAAGATTACGGGCAAACCGGTCGAGGAACTCGCCGAGCGGCCGCTCCCCGCCGACGCCGTGAGGCTGTACGAGAGCCACGACCACATGGGCAATTTCTTCGATTGCATCAAGCACCGCAAACAGCCCATCTCGGACGTCGTGAGCCAGCACCGCTCGGTCAGCGCCTGCCATCTGGCGAACATCGCCTTGCGTCTGGGCCGCAAACTGACGTGGGACGCACTCAAGGAAGAATTCATAGGAGATACCGAAGCGAACGCCATGCGCAGCCGCCACCAGCGCGCCCCGTTCGAGGTCGCATAACTTTCGAGGATTTCGACATGTTGGCAGCCGCCGATGCGTTCACCCTGGCGGAAGACTGGCTCGCCCGGCGACAGCGACTGGCGGGGTCGGTAACGATCCCGGAAGCCTATCGGCAAGCACAGTTGCAGGTGCTCGAGTATCTGATCCGCCGCTACGGCGACTCACCCGAAGCCGCCCGCCCGGCACGGTTCGGCTCGTCGGCACCCTTCTACAGCAACGATCGCGTGATCGTCGTCCATCATCATCTGGGCCGCGGCACGATCGCCGGTGTGAAGAGCCAGGCCGAGGCGAACCAGCGCGTGGGCGACATTCTCAGGCACCTGCAAAGCGTGCATGAGAACGACATCGACGACATCGCGGCACACAACGATTTCGCCGATTGGGTCGACGAGTTGGATGAGCATCCCATCGTACCCGAGCGCGCGTGGAACGCCATCCTGCGGGCCCTGCGCAGAAGGCGCAGCGCACATCGGGCGATCGCCGAGGCGTTGCAGCAGAGTCCTTACCTGCCGCGCGCCGCTCTGACCTATCTCTGTCGTTGCCTCTCACGGGGGACATACGACATGGAAGCCGCCGAGATGTTGCTGAGCTGCCGCTCGGAGAAGGTGCCCGAGTACGTGGCCCGCGCCTGGCGTGAGCGGGTCGATCGCGGCTGTCTCAACGCGGTCACCGAGAAGTTGCGCGACTACCTCGCGGCCGAACCGCGCGCCTTGGATGGCGTGCGCGAACGGCTGGGTGACCGGAATCCCGCGATCCGCCTGGCCGCCACCGAAGTCCTGCGCGACGCGGGCACGCTCGACGACGTATCGCTGCTCTCCGATCTCGTCTCTCTACCCGCCGACGAAAGCGAGCACGCCGACGAACGTCGTGCCCTGCTCGATGCGATGTGGGCGATCGCGCATCGGTAAGACTATTGCCGGCATTCCGATGAACTAGTCGCCCGCCAGTGCCCTCAGCACTTGGCGATCGGTGCCGGTGGCGAGGAAACGGACCGATCCGTCCAACATCAAGAATTGGGCACCGCGTTCGTTCGTGCTGCCAAAACCGGCTGCCGTTTCGTTCACGCCTTCGGCCGGGTCGCGCACGTTGGCCGGATCGCCCCAGGCTTTGAAGTCGGTCACTACCTCTCCGCAAACGATCGTGTTGCTTTCACTCTTGGTGAGCGACTCCCCGGTCATCGGGCGAGGACGGGCGAATAGGCGGCTGTTGCCAGCATAATGGCTCACAGCGTAGCCGCGGCTGTCGCGCAGCACGCCGATATCGGGGTTCAAATACATCTCGACGAATCGTCGAAAGGCGGGGGCATTCTTCTCATCGTCCCAGTCTCGCTGCATATCGATGTTGTCGGCTCGGACGCCGGCGAAGCGCAGAATCCGCGTTTGCCAACTGTGCGACGCTTGTTTCAGTTCGGGTGCGGGGCCATTGGGAGGACATTGATGCCAATAACTGACAAAGCGAACGACGCCCATGTTGGTCCCGTACCTCAGGTTGTTGTGTGAAGTGAACGAGACATTCAGCCGGTAGCGTGTCAGCGGTTCGGGGGCCGTGGCCAGCCAAGCCGCTTGATGAACAAGCCCGATAATGGCCGTGCCCGCAGCGAACAGTAGTATGAATACGAAGAGAAGCTGAGCCGTCCGCGTCCACGTCCAGATGACAACCGCGCGTGCCGGATCTACCGGACCGTCGGGCAGACCGTTCGTTGGGCCCGACTTGGCGGACCGAATCGACTCCACCAGCCAGCGCAGGAAAGGATGTCCACCGGCGAACAGCAAGGCCAAGCAGAGCGCGGCGGTGGCCACACCATACCAATTCCACGTCAGGCGCTGGCACGACCGCGAGACAAAGCCACACCATCCAAAAAACACGTGGCCTATCAATTCGCCGAACACCGGGCTGAATATCGCCAGCTGGACGGCCGTGACCACAAACATGAACAACAACATGACGAAGGTTCGCATCAGCGTGTCTCCCGCGGCTGGCTCGCCGGTTCGGCATTTTCTTGGCTAACGGCATCGGCATGGACAGGACGCGTTGAAGCCGCTACGGGCGGGTCGCGTAACTGATGTGTCGAGTGCTGCTTCTTCCACGCGCCGGGCGTCATCAATTCGCGAGCCCCCGAAATCATCGTCAGCACGAGCAGGAAGAGCAGCCCCCACAACCCCATCAAACCCAAGGAACGCAGATACGAAATGCGCGGCAGCCTCGGAAAATCCTTGGCGACCGAATTCCACACCCACTGGATCGCCCAGGCGATAACGAGCAGGCTGACGCCGAAGAAGGAGATCGCGTCGAGGCGCAGCTTGGTCGTGTTCGTCAGCGTAACGAGGCGAGGGACGTCTTCCAACGTGGGAATACCCATCACTGCCGACGCGACGTCGGTCGAGCCGAGAGCGGTGGCAAACGTCAGGAGACCGACGGATAACGACAGGCGCATGTCCGCACCTCGCTTGGCAAGCAAACTTCAAAAGCCATCCGTTATGCTCAGATTCCCCGACAGCTCGGCGAGCACCAGGGGATCGGTGCCGGTGGAGAGGAAAAGTACCGATCCGTCGAGCATCAAGAATTTGGCGCCGCGTTCGTCCGTGCTGCCAAAGCCGGCTGCCGTCTGGTTCACACCTTCGGCCAGGTCGCGTAGGTTGGCCGGGTCGCCCCAGGCGTTGAAATCGGCGACGACCTCTCCGCAAACGATCGTTTTGCTGATACCGTTGAAGAGCGATTCCGTGGTGATCCTGCATGGACGGGCAAACAAGCGGCTGTTACCCGCATAGTGGCTCACGGCAAACCCGCGGCTATCGCGCAGCACGCCGGTCGCGGGACTCAGGTAATCACTGACAAATCGCTGAAAAATGGGCGCATTCTTCGGATCGTCCCAGTCGTGCTGCCAGTCGACCATGACGTCCGTCTTCAGGAACGGCAGAATGCGTGTCTGCCAACTGTGCGACGCTGGTTTCGGATCAGGTGCGGTTCCGTCGGGCGGATGTCGACCATGACGATCGGCATAGTACCGGAAAACCATGCGCATTTGTTGCAGTTCCTCGGGCGAAGTGAAGCGGTCAGGATTTTTCAGCCGATGGCGCGTCAGCGGCCCGGAGTCCGTCCCCAACCACGCCAGTTGATGAAAAAGTCCGACGAAGGCTGCGCTCGCTGCGAACAGCAACACGACTATGAGGAGAAGCTGGGCCGCACGCTTCCACGTCCAGATGAGAGCGGCTGACGCGACAAACGATACGAACCGACTACGGACGATGCGCATCAGCGTACCCCTGAGTCGTTCGCCGGCTCCGTGCTCACCTGCTTGTCGCCGTCCGTGGCAACTGACTGCGGAGCAACCTCGGCCGGCGGGGCGACCAGCTGATAGGTGAAGCCGTTCTTCTTCCAAGAACCGGGTGTCATCCATTCGCGGGCCCCCGAGATCATCGTCAGCACGAGCAGGAAGAGCAGGCCCCATAACCCCAGCAGGCCCAACGAACGCAAATAGGAAATGCGTGGCAGCCTCGGAAAATCTTTGGCTAACGAATTCCAAACCCGTTGTATCGCCCAGGCGATGAGAAGCAGCGAAACGACAAAGAAGGAGATGATGTCGGGACGGAGCCTGACCGTGTTCGTCGGCGTCGTCTTCGCCGGGGTCGTCCTCATCAGCGGAATGATGCGAGGCACATCTTCCAACGTGGGAGCGCCCATGCCCGCCGACACCACGTCCGCCGGGCCGAGAACAACAGCAAACCCCAAAAGACCGACGCACAACCACCAGCGCATGGCCGCACCTCGCTTGGTAGAAGGACGCTATGCCTCAAACGGTCGAACGATACTGTCGAAATGACACAAGAATTGCGCCTTCATTCTAACTGCGGGATTCGTACGAGCAATCAGCCGCGGAGCAACCGCGGGAAGGGCGGTGCTCACCGGCCGCGTGGTCATGGAATATAGCCTGACCGCCGTCGATAATAGGTCGATTAAGAGCGAACCAAACAGGAAATCGAGTTCACTGCCATGACCGTTTCACGTAGACAATTCTTGCAATCGACGTCGGTCGCTTCACTCGCCGCGGGTGCGGGCCTTCATGCGTTCGGCAATGACGAATCGGCAGCGACTCCGGCACGGGTGCTGGTGTGGGACGAACAGCAGCCGGCGCAGAAGGAGGCGTACCCCGACTTCTTGGGCAACGCGATCGCAAACTGGCTCAAGACGCGGCCCGGCGTGGAGGCCCGTTCGGTGAAGCTCGATGATCCGCAACAAGGTCTGGCCGACGAGGATCTGGCCTGGGCGAACGTCATCATCTGGTGGGGTCACGTACGGCAAGGAGAGATCACGCCCGAGACGGTGCGCAAGAAGATCATCGAGCCGATCCTGGCCGGGCGATTGTCGTTGATCGCCCTGCACTCGGCACATTGGTCGACGCCGTTCGTCGAGGCGATGAATGAACGCACGCGGCAGGACGCGCGGCGGCGTTACCCCGATCCGATGCAAGGTCCGCCGGTGAAATTCGAGTTCGTGCCGCCGCCCGGTCGCTTTCCGCCCGCCAGCGATTCGTTGCTCACGCCGGCATATTACGCCCTGAAGCAGGACGGGTCGGTGCGGCTGGTGCGCGTCGATCTACCGAACTGTTGCTTTCCCGATTATCGGCCCGACGGCGAGCCGAGCACGGTGCACGTGCTCAAGCCGAATCACCCAATCGCTCACGACTTGCCCGAAACGTTCCAGATCCAGCACACCGAGATGTACAATGGGCCGTTTCACGTGCCCGAGCCCGACGAATTGATCTTCCGAGAGACGTGGGCCAAAGGCGAATCGTTCCCCAGCGGCTGCCTGTGGACGCTCGGTCGCGGCGAGGTGTTTTATTTCCGGCCAGGCCACGAAACGTTCTCGGTCTATCTGCAACGCGAACCGTTACAGGTCGTCGAAAACGCCGTTCGCTTCCTGACACGCTCGAAGTCCACCGACCACTAATCTCACGGCTGGCAGTCTTAGAGCAACCGACAAGTCGGATGAGGTTTCAGGAAGATCGGCGTTTTACGGCCGATTTTGCCCGCGGCGCTCTGGCTTCCGGGCTCAGTCAGCCGCGCTTACGACAACGTGAACGCAGGCAGCTTCGCGATCTCGCCACCCTTCAGCGCCGACTCGTGGGCGCAGATACCGACGCAGGTCCAGTTGGCCGATTGGACGGCGTTGGGGTATGGGTCGCGATCTTCGACCAACGCCGAGACGAACTCGTGCGCCAGGTGCGGGTGCGAACCGCCGTGGCCGCCACCCTGCACGAACGAGAGATGCTGGTGTTCGCCCGCGTCGTACACGCCGCCGGTCGTGAAGCGGCGGATCGGCTCGGGCAACCGGTGGGCGTAGTCGGGCACCTTCACGCGCTGCGGGATCTCTGGCTCGGGCTTCTTGGCCGTGTGAATCACCGGCTCCTCGCCTTCGATCAGTGCCCACTCGAAGGTCTTTTTCGTGCCGTAGACATCGAAGCTCTCGCGGTATTGCCGGGCCGTGTCGAACAGCGAGCGGTAGATGCGGGCGGTCAGGTCGCTGTTGCGGAACTTGATGTGCGTCGTCTCGACCGCGAACGGCGAATTGTATTTGCCGATCAGCTCCTCGCGGATAGTACCCGACCCGAAGCACGAAACATATTCGGCCTCAGCCCGCGTGAGAGCCAGGCAGGGGCCGACGCAATGCGTGGCATAGTGCATGGGAGGCAAGCCCGGCCAGTAGTTTGGCCAGCCGTCCATGTCCTGTTGATGGCTCGCTTGGAGGAATTGGACCTTGCCGAGTTCACCCTTGTCGTACATTTCCTTGACGAACAGGAACTCGCGGGCGTAGACCACCGTCTCGGCCATCATGTACTTCAGGCCCGTCTCCTTGGCGAGCCGAACGATCTGTTCGCACTCCTCGATTGTCGTGGCCATCGGCACGGTCGACATCACGTGCTTGCCCGCCTTCAGCGCGGCGATCGCCTGCGGAGCGTGATCGGGGATCGGCGTGTTGATGTGCACGAAGTCGACATCGCGGTCGGCCAGCACATCTTCGTAGCGGGTGTAGCGTTTCTCGATGCCGTAGGCGTCTCCCACCTCCTTCAACTTCTGCGGGTTGCGTTGGCAGATGGCGTGCATCGTGGCGTGCGGATGCCGCTGATAGATGGGGATGAACTCGGCGCCGAAACCGAGGCCGATGATCGCCACATTGACGCGCTCTTTTTTCATAGAAATGTTTCCTACAGCCGAAGACACGGGAGTGCGGGTTGCCGTGTGATGATTGTTATCGCGCCCCGCTTCGGCTGCAACGGGCGGGCGAGAATTCATGCGCGCTGGCCGCGGTAGCAAGCTTGCTCCATCGCGCGGGCTGCTCTAGGCTAGACCCAGATTTCTGAACACGCTTCCTGGCATTTACGCGGTGCATACGATGCCGACGAGTTGGCTGCCCAAGGAACGAATCGTCGTGCCGGTCGATTTCTCGGAAGATTCGTTCGCCGCGCTCGACACGGCCTTGGGGCTCGTGGCCGACGCGTCGCACCTGTCGCTGATCTACGTGCTGCCAGTGATCGAACCGGCCGAACCGGGCGTGATCTGGACGACGATCGACGACGACAGCCGGCGACATCACGCCGAGTTGGCGCTCGCCGAACGGTTGGATGCGTCGCGCTTCCGCGGCGTGAAAACGCACATTGCATTCGGTGAACCGGGGCACGAGATCGCCGCTTTCGCGCAAGAGGAGCAGGCCGACCTGATCGTCCTCTCGTCACACGGCCGCACCGGGCTCACGCGGCTGCTCATCGGCTCGGTCGCCGAGAAGACCGTCCGGCTGGCCCATTGCCCGGTGTTGGTTTTGAAGAAATGAGGGGCGGAAGAGATAGGGCCGGACGGAATAGGAGATTGCCGCGGCCTATTCGGTCTCTTCGCCCAATTCACCGAGAACGATTTCCTTCTCGAGCGACTCGCCGTCGCGCACCAGCGTGAGCTTGATGCGATCGCCCGGTTTTTGTTTGGCGATGGTGGCCACCAGGGCGGTCATGTCGGGAATTGCCTTGCCGTTCACCTCGGTGATGACGTCGTTGACCTGCACGTCGTACCGCTGGGCGGCCGTGCCTTC
This sequence comes from Pirellulales bacterium, assembly GCA_035547915.1. Lineage (GTDB taxonomy): Bacteria > Planctomycetota > Planctomycetia > Pirellulales > JAICIG01 > DASSFG01. The sequence goes on from DASZTS010000090.1 coordinate 125,147, forward strand.
GCGAACTCCGATCACGCGGCAGCCGCCGATGTCACCCGCACCCGACACACCGAGTAACGCACCATGCCGCCGGTCGACCTGGGTGCCGGGCAAGGCGCCTTCCAGGCGGGCCTGACCTTCGTCGCTGATCTGCGTGGCATAGAGCTTCAGCGATTGCACGGCCGTGAGCTTGGTCAGATGTTCCAGCCCCTCGTCGGTGAACTGCGTGCCATAGAGCTTGAGCTGCTCGATGCGCCCCAGCTTGGTCAGGTATTGCAGCCCCCCGTCGCCGGCCGTCCATTTGTTACCCAATTGGATCTGGCCGATGACGAGATCGCCGTCTTCGATGCTCGCGTAGCTGACCACGCCACCGAGGTGTTGGATTTCCGCCATCGCGGCGCGCTGCTGACGCAGACGTTGCGCCCGCAACACGACCGAGGCCCGTTGGGCCGGTAGACGGCGCTGTGAGTTCTTGGCGAGCCCTTCGAGAGCCTCGCGCGCCGATTCGACCAGTTCGACATCGTCCAGGTCGCACAGAGCGTCGAGCACGTCGATGGCGCGGCGCGTCACCTCGCTCTGCCGACCATCGGCGGCCACCGCCAGCGGTTTGACGGCAGCCAAGCCGGCTTCTCGCAGATTACGGCTGGCTGCCTGACGGACAGCGAAAAAGTCGCTATTAAGATCGTTAACCCATTGCGCGATCTGCGCCGGGGACTGGGCGTTTTCCTTGTCCGAGGGCGCCTCGGCCTGATCGGCGTATGACGTTGCGGGGCCAGCCGCCGAGAGAAGGGCCGCGGACAGGAACACCGCCGACAGAAGCCCTGGCGGCGCCAAAACGACCATCGTCGGTCGTGCCGCCACGACCGTCATTTGACGAAACATAGTTCCGACCCTTCGCCAGTAGGGACGCCCAACCCCGTTCCAGAACAACCGACACAACCGTGACAGGCCTCGAAAATCGGCCATCGCCGACGATTTTTGACCTCTGCCACGGGCTTCTTCGGGTTTTGGCGGCCCAGAAAACCGCTCGACCGGTCGCGACGATCCCCGCATTGCGGCGTCGTTTCCCGTCAGCCCATTATTATACCGCATCCGGCGACACCGGGGCGATACGATCAGGGCCTCTCACTTTTTCACAATGCCGAGTTTGGCGAGCAAGCGGGGGACTTTGAGGGCGTTTTGTCGCAGGGCGGCGGCGATGTTCTTCGCGCCGCCGGCTCGCATGGCGGTGATCAAGCCGTTCCGCAGGCCGGCCAGGATTTGTGGTGCGTTTCCCGTCCGGATTTGGCTCGCGTCTTCGCCGAAGGTTACGTCGCGGACGTAATGAGAGCGGTTTTCGATTCCCCAGTGGCCGCGGTTTGTAAGCCAATAGCGTGGCGGCGTCCGCCTGATGCCGGGGAACACCGGTGATCGCGTAGGCGACTTCATGCTCTTCTTTGCCGCGTAGTCGCCGCCAACGTTCGATGCGGCAAACTTGGGCCACGCCAGGCCAGCCGAGATGTTCGGCCGACCGCGTGGAAGCCTCCAAACGGCGCCGCTCGCGACGGCCATGCCCCTCGGCCATGCCCCCTTTGTTGACGGTTTCAGCCACCGACAGGTGCGATCACCGCTGCCGCTCGATGCAGGGGGGAAAAAGCCGGTCGAAACTCGGTGGCGATGGCTTGCTTCAGTTCGGGCTGACTGTCCTTCACCACAAAGAGATAATGCCCGTCGTCGTCGACAATCTGTCGGCATAAATCGCGTTGGCAGAACATGGCGTCCCCCGTGATCAGGCGCCCTTTGAGGACCAACGTCTTGAGCAATTCTAAGGCTGTTTTATGTTCGTTGGTCTTGCCGGGAACTTCCGCTTGCCGCAAGACGAAGCCGGTCCGCTGATCGAGCAGCGACAGTAAATGGATGAGTTGGCCATGTTCGCCCAAAGCGCCGCACAACGACTTGCCGTCCATCGCCACCGGTTGCAAGCCGGTTCCGGCCAGACCGCTGTCTGCCAACAATCGGTCGACCCAAGGGCGTAAAGTGGCTTCCAGGACTTGCGGCGACAGCCGCATCAAGAGTTTGCGAAATGCATTGAGAGTCTATCCGGAAACTTGGTCCGGGGTTTTCAGGGCTTTACGCGGCAGTGGCATAATTGAACTGGCGGGGCTTGCCGTGGGCCAGTCGTCGGAGCATGAGGTGGGCGTGGCTGATCTGAATCATCGCGGCGCTGGAGTCCGGTCGGCGTTCGTAGTCCTTGCTGTTCCGGCGGCAGCGACCGTGCCAAGCGTTGCTGCGTTCGACTACCCAGCGTTTCCTGACCGGCGTGAATCCAGGGCTGTCTTTGGGCCGCATCTTCACTTCGATGACCCAT
>DASZTS010000091.1:0-43464 GCA_035547915.1 Pirellulales bacterium
CACGAGATGGATAAGCCCGGCTCGAAGCTCATCGAGGCGGTGTCCGGCGGCTGGCCGCATATCCTGGCCAGTCTCAAGAGCCTGCTGGAAACGGGCGAGGCGCTCGAAGGCACCAAGCGCTGGCCGAAGGGGGTGTAGAGGGATCGGGGCAGGATCTCAACCAGCCTTCGTCGAGGTTCGCCCATTATTTGGATAGCGTTACCGGGCGACAAAAGCCGTTGCGGTCGTGCGACGTCGAATTACACTGGCGCCCGGGCAAAGAGAGGCAGAGGTGTAGACGCAGGGAGGCAAGCGTGAAGGGGCGGGATGGACGGGGCAGAAACGCTGTCACAGAACCTGCAACATCTTTGGATCGGCGCCATTATGAAACGATTCGAGCACCCAGCGCGCCGCCGAGCTACGGCGCGCCGCACGTCCTACTACGCGATCGAAGCCCTCGAGTTGCGCCAGTTGCTCTCGGCCAACGTCGTCAACTATCACAACGATACGTCGAGCACCGGCACGAATCCGAACGAAACGGTTCTCACGCCGGCCAACGTCAACGCGTCCTCGTTCGGCCAGCTAAGCACGACGCCGCTCGACGGCCAGGTCGTTGCCCAGCCGCTTTACGTCGAGAACGTGAACATCACCGTCGGCGCCAACCCGAGTGTGCACAATGTCGCGTTCGTGGCGACCGAACACGACAGCGTCTACGCCATCGACTCCTCCAGCGGCGCCGTGCTGTGGCAGACCAGCTTCCTCAACCCCACGCAGGGCGTGACGAGTGTGCCGAGCGCCGACACGGGCGATAGTTCGATCTCGCCCGAACTCGGTATCACGGCCACCCCGGTCATCAATCCGGCGACGAACACGCTTTACGTGTTGGCCAGCACCAAGGAAGTGCGCGACGACGGCACCCATTACGTCTACCGCTTGCACTCGCTGAATCTCTCGACCGGTGCCGAATCGCCCGGCGGGCCGTTGGTGATCGCCGACACGCTCGACGTCGGCGGGACCTTCACCTATGTGACCGGGCCCAGTGTCAACGGCACGGGCGCTGGCAGCGCCAACGGCATGGTGACGTTCAACGCCCTCGAGGAACAGGACGGCGCCGCGCTTTCGCTGGCCGACGGCGATGTCTACCTCGCCTTCTCGCCGTACGCCGGCAGCACCGTCGGCCACGGTTGGATCATGTCGGTCATCGCCCAGACCATGGCACTCAATGGTGTGCTGTGTACGACGCCGAATGGTTCGCAGGGCGGAGTCTCGGAGGGCGGCGACGCCATCACTTCCGCGGCGGGTGGGTTCTTTGCTTCCACGGGCGTGGGCACGTTCGAGTCGACGCTCAACGCGGCCGGCTTTCCCGTCGACGCCGACTATGGCGATTCGATCATCAAGTTCGTCTACGATTCCACCACCAGCGCCACGAACCAGAACGCCAATGGCTGGGGCTTGAAGATCGTCGACTATTTCACGCCCACCGATCAACAGCAGTTGGAGAGCGAGAACGTCTCTTTGGGATCGGGCGGCATCGTCCTGTTGCCCCCGGCGGCCGGCAGCACGACCCATCCCGACGTGCTCGTGGAAGGCGACCAGCAGGGCACGGTCTATCTGATGGATCGCGACGACCTGCCGGGCTACAACCTGCTACCCGGGCAACTCTTGCAGCAATCGACGGGCGAGGTGTCATCCAGCCTCGCCACGCCGGCCTATTTCAACGGGACGTTGTATTACATCGGTGCCGGCGGCACGCTCGAAGCATTCCCGCTGAGCAACGGCACGCTGGCCACCACGCCGTCGTCACAATCGTCCAACAGCTTCGCCGGTCTGGGCGCGACCCCGAGTATTTCCGCCAACGGCACGGCCGACGGCATCGTGTGGGTTGTCGACGCGGCCACCGAAACGTTGCGTGCCTACGACGCGTCGAACCTGTCGAACGAGTTGTACTCCAGCCCGCTCGGAGCGGTGGATTCGACGACCCCCACGGTCGCCGACGGCCAGGTATTCGTCGGCACGTCCGACAGCCTGGTGATTTTCGGATTGGGAGGGACGAACTCCAACCCGCCGCCGCCACCACCTCCTCCCCCTCCGCCACCGCCGCCGACGGGCAGTGCCACCCAGCAGTACGTGTCGGCGGCCTACGAGAGCGTGCTCGGGCGCGCGGTCGATCAGGCTTCACTCGATGCGTGGACCGCGTTGCTCGATCAGGGGCTGTCGCGGGCAGCCTTCGCCTCGGCGCTGACGCACAGCACCGAGTACTACCAGAACGTGGTCAAGGCGGCCTACGAACAATTCCTCGGGCGCGCCGCCGACCCGGCCGGACTGGCGGCCTGGACGGAAGAGTTGGCTTCCGGTCTCACCGACGAACAACTCGAGGCCGCGTTCATCGCCTCACCCGAGTTCTATGCCCACACCGGGGGCACCGATCTCGATTGGGTCGACGGTATGTACCAAGATTTGCTTGGCAGGCCGGCCGACGCCGCGGGCCAGGCTTATTGGACGGCGGCCTTGGCAGCGGGCGCTAGTCGGGAGCAGGTGGCAATCGGCTTTGCCGCCAGTCCCGAACGCGAAGGGGAGATCGTCCGCGACGACTACTCGCACTACCTCGGTCGCTCCGCCGGCGATTCGGAGGTCGCGCACTGGGTGTCTCTGTTCGAGCAGGGAGTGACCAACGAGGACGTGATCGCCGGCTTCGTCGCCTCGGACGAATACTTCCACGACCACGGCGGCTGAGCCGGCCGCCCGTGGTGCCGATGACGACTTTTTAGCCCGCGAATTGCTGCGCTGGCACTCCGTTTATTCGCCGCCCGCGGCCGATGGGGCATCGTCGGGGGCGGTCTCGAACATGCCGACCATCATCTCTTCCCAGGTCTGTTCGCCCCAATGGACGATCGCCTTGGGATTGGGGTTCGCGGGATTGTCGGACGAGTTGTCGAAATGGGCCGTGCAGTGCAGCTCGGTGCCCTTCGGCATGCGCTTCGGCTCGGCCAGGAAGTACCAATTCTGCCAGTTGAAGTCATACCGCGGCACGTCGAGCAGCGTCTCGCGACCGCCATCGGGATAGACGGCCTCGAAGCGAAACGCTTTGCCCCGCAGGTGCATGTGCGGCGCGAGTGCCATCAAGCGAACGGGCGAATCGAAGCGGTGTCCGCCCTCCACCTCGACGTCGGGCGCGCCCGGCGGCAAGCCGAAGCGGAAGTTGATCACCGCGCCGGTCGAGAGTTCGGTGCGGACCGATTTCGGGTCTGCGAAGACCAAGCCGGCGCTGCTTTGGTCTTCTTGCTCGACGCCGTTGGGCGTGTAGTGCACCTGGAAGATCAATCGCGAGCCGGCTGGCACCTTCTTGGCCGACCCATCGGCAAACCGCCATGCGGGCATGCCGGGCGCGGCGGCGGCCAGCGTGTGAAACAACACCGACTCGGCCTCCGATTCCTTACCACCGGGAGGCACGAAGAACAGGTTCAGGTGGTGTACCACGGCACGGTTTCCGGGCCGCGCCTCGGCCGCCCGCACCCACTTGTCCTCGTCGAACTTCTGCTCCAACTCGAAGTATTGATACTCGACCGTTCCCTTGGACGGCACCTTGAACGGCTTCGGCATGGTGAGCACCACGTCGGGCTTCGGGATCTGCCAACCCTCGGTGTACTCGATCGGCGGCGGCAACTCGCTCGGGTCGCCCTCCGGCGCTCCGTTGTCGATCCATGTCAGTAGCAGCTTCTTCTCATCGTCGGGCAGTCGACGGTCGTTGGTAAAATGGCCGAACTCGGGACTGGCGTGCCAGGGCGGCATGCGGCCCTGATCGACGACCTCACGGATCGTCGCAGACCAGCCCACGATCTCTTGATACGAGCTCATGGCGAACGGGCCGATTTCACCCGGCCGATGACAGGAGACGCAGCGCTTCTGCAAGATGCCCGCCACATGCTTCGCGTAAGTGATGTCACCTTGCGGCTTTTGGCGCGGCGCGCGTCCGATAAAACAGCCCGCGGCCTGGTTGCTCGCCGCCGAAACCTCTTTGCCGGCGAGCAGTTCGTCGAGCGCGGCGGCCAACTCGCGCTTGGTGACGCTCGCACGGGCATACCCCACTCCGTACTGGTCGTCGATCCGTCCGTGATAGCGCACCTTTCGCTCTGCATCGAGCACGAACACCTCGGGCGTACGGGCCGCGCAGAACTGATCGGCCACGGCGTTGCCCGGGTCCTTCAACAAGGGGAACTCGATGTTGTGCGTCCGCGCGTAGTGGGCGATCTCGCTGAGCGAGTCTTGTTGGTTGGAGTCGATGCCCACGAAGACCGCGCCCTTGGGTTCATACTCGGCCGCCAATTCGGCGAGACGCGGGCCATATAACTTGCAGAGCGGGCACTCGACACCCAGGAACACGACGACCACGGCTTTGCGGCCGGACCATTCATCGAGCGCGTGCCACGCACCGCGGAAATCTTGCAACTTGAACGGCTCGACGGCCTTGCCCAACACATCGGCCGGTGCGGGTGGGTCGGCGCTTGCCACGCCGGCGACGAAGGTGATTGCGACAAGCAGACCCAGGACCGATCGCATAAATGGCTCCTTGACCGAGAGGGGATAGGTTAATACACGCCCATCAAGGGCTTGCCCGCCGGTAGACGACGAGCATCCGTCCGCTGCCGGGCGGCGACGAAAACTCGTCGGGTCGCGTACGGCCGAAGGCGACGCACAGTTTGAGGACATTGTCCCGCAGTTCATAGATACCGTGGCACGAACCGCCCGGCGCGATCGGTTCGTCGGACGCGCCGCCGTCCGTCGGCTCGACTCCTTCCAGCAAGTCGCTGGTCAGCACACCGCCCGTCAAAGCAATATCGATCGCCTTGGGTTGCGCGGCCGGGTGCAGATGGTGGACTCCCGTGAAGAGCAAGTCGGCGAATCGGAACGTATGGCGATTGCCCGCCACCACGTATTGCATCTTCTTCACGTCTTCGTCGGGAACCGGCTGACCGTTTTGCACGACCGAGGTCACCAGCCAGCGTCCGTCCAATTCACGCACGCCGGTCGGTGTCGCCGCGAGGCTGGGCAGCGACGTAGGACCGTTCCAGAGCAACGGTGAGCAGGGCAGGATCACAAGCCCGCCGAGTGCCACCGCCCAACGCGAGCCTCGCGACAGGTTCGGTCGCGGATGTCCGTCGGCAATCGCTGCCAGGCGGGTCTTGAGATGCCGCACGTGGCCGAATCCGAGCGCCACCGGCGGAAGCGTCGACCGCGGGCCGGCGAGAAAATCGATCGTATCCAACAAGGCATGGCCATACGCCGTCGCCAACTCGGGAAACGTCCACAGCACCAATGCGTCGCAACAGCGCTCCTCGGCCCGCTCCAATTCGCGGCGCGCCCACCAGGCGACCGGGTGCCACCAATAGACCGACAGCACCAGCAATTCCAACCAGCGGAACCAATGGTCACGGCGCTTCAGGTGCGATAGCTCATGCGCCAACAGCGTCGTGCGTTGCTCGGCCGCCAGTTGTTCCCACAGGTCGCTCGGCAAGAGCACGACGGGCCGGCTACCGATCGCCCACATCAGCGGCGGCAAACGACCATGCACCATGCGCACTTCGGGGCACGTGCCGATGCCCAGGAGACGCGACAATCGTGCTGCCTCGTCCAGCAACGGTGCCGAAGCGAGCGGTGCCTGACGGACTAGCAGCCGAAATCGATGCAATCGCACCAGCACCAGCCCGGCCCAACCGATCGAACCGGCGATCCACACCGCGATCAGCACCCGCGGCCAGTCGGGATCGAGCCAGGCGTCGCTTTGCGGCGTGCTTTCGGCCGTCGCCGGACCGTGTACGACGAAGATCTCTCCGACGGTTTGCAGTACCGCGGCGTGCCAGCCGCCGACCGGGATCCGCACCAACGGTGGAGTGATGAACTTGATGAGCACCAAGGCCCACAAGCAAAAAACGAGTGAGGGCCGCCGGCAAAACTTGCTCGCCGCGGCTACGATCAACGCCAACAACGTGGCCGAGAGAGCGTTGGCGAGTCCGGTTTCGAGCAGCATACGCATGCGGTCACTCGCCGGCTTTGGGCTTCGACGGTGGGCTGTTGAGCAGTTTCCGTAGCTCGTCGCGATCGTGCGAGGTCAATGGGGCCGCTCGCACCAGATGCAGCAGCAGCGGTGTGAGCGAGCCGTCGCACAACTTCTCGGCCACTTCCTGCAGCCGCTGGCCGAGCAGATCGTCGCGGCGGACGGCGGCCGAGAATAGGTGGGCGAAGCCGCGGCGATCGCGCCGCACGCAACCTTTGGATTCCAACCGGTCGAGCAGCTTCTGCACGGTGGCGTATTCGGAGGTCGAGCCGCCCGGATACAGTTGGGCCGCGATTTCGCGGATCGTCGCTTGCTCGCGGCGCCAAAGCACCTCGAGCACCGCCAATTCGGCGTCGGCCACGCGCGCGGGAGATTGAGAATCGGTCACGCCCGCACCACAGATGACAGGAACTTGCCGAATCAGACTGTTAGTCTGACGAATCTAAGGCAGGCTGTCTGAGATGTCAAGCGCCGCCGCTCCTCGTTCCCTCTCCCTCTGGGAGAGGGTTAGGATGAGGGCGGGTGGAATATGCGGCTGGAAAATATCGTCGGTTCATCCCTTCCCGAGTGACAACGCCCGCCATACGTGGACGAGAGTCAATAGATCAGAGCAACGCAAACCGCCCTCACCCCAGCCCTCTCCCGGAGGGAGAGGGAGTTAAAGGGCGCGGCGGATACGGCGGGGAGGGCGTCCGCCGCGACCGGCCATCGGCGGCGCGGCCTTCTTCGATTGCTCGTCGGCCGACGCGTTGCCGCTGCCGTCGGTGCTGACCAGTACCGCGGGGGTCGACTCCGCGCGGGGAGGCACGGCTTCGAAACCGGCCAACTCGGTGCGCGTGAGCAGCTTCTCGATGCGCATCTCGATCCGGGTCAACTCGGGGCCTTCTTCGGGGGTGACAAACGTATAAGCCACGCCCTCGCGGCCCATGCGGCCGGTGCGGCCGACGCGGTGCACGTAGTCGTCGCAGAAACTGGGGATGTCGTAGTTGATGATGTGCGAGATGCCGCTCACGTCGATGCCGCGCCCGACGACGTCGGTGGCCACCAGGCAGCGAACGGCCCCTTCACGAAAGCGGGCCATGGTGCGGTCGCGCGATTTCTGCGGCAAGTCGCCGTGGATGCAGTCGACCCCCTCTATTTTCTTTTGCAGGTGGCGATACACCCTCTCGGTGCCCCGCTTGGTGCGGCAGAAGACGATCGACTGCCGTGGCTCGTCGCGACGCAGCAACTTGACCAGCAACTCGAATTTCTTCTCCGGGACGACCGTGAAGTAGAACTGCTCGATCGTGTCGACCGAGACGTCGGTGGGCGAGAAGTTGAGCGTCTCGGGATCGCGCATGTAGCGCGTCGCCAATCGCGCCACCGGCGGCGGCACCGTTGCGCTGAGCAAGAGCGTTTGGCGCGAGGCCGGGCAGCGACGCAGGATCTTTTCGATGTCGGGTCGGAAGCCGATGTCGAGCATCCGGTCGGCTTCGTCGAGCACCACGAATTGCAGATCGTTCAACGTGAGCGTGCCGCGCGCGATATGATCGAGCAGGCGGCCGGGCGTACCGACGACGCAGTCGGCGCCGCGATGCAACTTCTCGATCTGCTGCCGGATGGGCGTGCCGCCATACAGGGCGACGATGTGCGTTTTGCGTCCGTGCGCCAGCTTGGTAAACTCGTCGCGCACCTGCACGGCCAACTCGCGCGTCGGCACCAGCACGAGCGCCTGCGGACCATGAGCATGCCGCTCGAGCTTCTCCAGGATCGGGATGGCGAAGGCCGCCGTCTTGCCGGTACCCGTGCGTGCCTGACCGAGCAGATCGATGCCCGCCAGAGCACGCGGGATCAAACCGGCCTGAATCGGCGTCGGTTCGAGATAGCCGGCCCGCTCCAGCGAGGCCAGCATCGTTGGCGACAGGTCGAGTGCCTGGAACCCGCCCGGCGATTCGCCGGGCGATTGCGAAGAATTCTTTCCTACCACTAAACTAGCTCGTTGTGTGATACGTTATTGTTCTAACCATATCGGCGCAAAGAGGTTTGGTCAACGGCGCTCAATCTGAGAAACGGCGCGCCCCAACCGGTGAGAGAGATGCAATGAAAATGTTCTTGCGCGGTCAGTGGACCCATAAGCCGGAAAAGATCGAGGTCCGCAACCCGTTCGACGGCTCGATCGTCGACAGCGTCCCCAGCGGCACACCGAGCGATGTCGATGCGGCCCTGACCGGTGCCGTCGAAGGGGCGGCGATCATGCGGCGGCTCTCGGCCTACGACCGCTCCGCCATGCTCTTCAAAGCGGCCCAGATCATGGGCGAGCGCGTCGACGATCTTGGCCGCACCATCAGCCTCGAGGAGGGTAAGACGTTCGCCGAAGGGAAGGGCGAGGCCCAGCGGGCGATCGAAACGATGCGGCTCTCGGCCGAGGAGGCGAAGCGGATCTATGGCGAAGTGTTGCCTCTCGATGCCGCGCCGGGCGGTGCCGGCAAACTCGGCTTCACGCTACGAGTTCCGTGCGGCGTCGTCGCCGCGATCACTCCCTTCAACTTTCCGTTGAACCTCGTCTGCCACAAGGTCGGTCCCGCCCTCGCCGCAGGCAACGCCGTGGTCATTAAACCGGCGAGCGATACTCCCCTCTCGGCGCTCAAGCTCGTCGAGGTTCTGCTCGACGCCGGCTTGCCGCCGCTGGCGATCGCGTGCGTCACGGGGCCCGGCGGAAAGCTGGGTGATGCCTTGGTGCGCGACCCGCGCGTGCGCAAGGTCAGCTTCACGGGCAGCCGCGAGGTGGGCGAAAAACTCTGTCAGGCCGCGGGACTGAAAAAAATCACCCTCGAACTCGGCTCGAACAGCCCGCTCATCGTCATGCCCGATGCCGACCTGAACAAGGTCGCCGAGTTGGCCGTGCTGACGGGCTATTCGAACGCCGGACAGACGTGCATCAGCACGCAGCGCGTGATCGCCCTGAGCGAAGTGTACGGCGATCTGCTCGACGCGATGCAGCCGAAGGTCGCCGCGCTCAAGGCGGGGAACCAGTTCGACGCCGGTGTGCAGATGGGACCGATGATTCGCGAACGCGACGCCGAACGCGTGGGCCAATGGGTGGACGAAGCCGTGGCCGGCGGCGCGCGGTTGCTGGCGGGCGGTAAGCGGCACGGCTCGCTCTTCGAACCGACGCTCGTCGCCGACGTGAAGCCCGAGATGCGGATCAGTTGCGATGAATTGTTCGGTCCGGCCGTCGCCGTGACACGCGCCGCGTCGCTCGATGAGGCGATCTCGCTGGCGAACGATACCAATTACGGACTCAGCGCCGGCATCTTCACGCAAAACATCGACTGGGCCTTGCGGTTTGCCCGCGAGGTCGATTCGGGCAACATTCACATCAACTGGGGCCCGGCCTGGCGCGCCGACCTGATGCCTTACGGTGGATTGAAGGAGAGTGGCTTCGGCAAGGAAGGCCCCAGATACGCGATCGAAGAGATGACGGAAGTGAAGATGGTCGTGGTGCATTGAGTCGCTCCGCACCTCCGCCCGCCTTTGCTGACCACCGCGTGAGACCGACTCGATGACACTCGAGGCCGTCGTTGACGAGACGCAGCTCGAAGAACTGCTCAGCCGGCCCAGCGCGCCGCTGATCGAGATGTTTGCTCGCTCGCCGGGCGACATCGTCGTGTTGGGAGCGTCGGGCAAGATGGGACCCTCGCTGGCGCGCATGGCCAAGCGGGCCAGCGATGCCGCTGCGACGGTCCGAAGGGTCATCGGCGTGGCCCGCTTTTCGTCGGGCGGGGAGCAAGAGCTGCGATCGCACGGCATCGAGACCGTGCGCTGTGACCTGCTCGACGAAGAGCAGGTTGCGCGGCTGCCCGACGCGGCCCACGTCGTCTTCATGGCCGGCCGGAAATTCGGCTCGACCGGCGGCGAACCGTTGACCTGGGCCATGAATGCGTGGTTGCCCACGCTCGTCTGTCGCCGCTATCGCAGCAGTCGCATCGTATTCTTCTCGACCGGCAATGTGTATGGGCTCACGCCGGTCGCGGGCAACGGATCGCGCGAGACCGACGTGCCGCAGCCGGTCGGCGAATACGCCATGAGCTGCCTGGCACGCGAGCGGCTCGTCGAATACCTCGGCGGCCAGTATGGTACGCCGACGGCGATCGTCCGGCTCAACTACGCTTGCGACCTGCGGTATGGCGTGCTGGTCGACCTGGCCCAGAAACTCATCCGGGGCGAGCCGATCGATCTGTCGATGGGCCGGTTCAATACCATCTGGCAAGGCGATGCGAATTGTCTGGCGCTGCGTGCGCTGGCGCACACGGCCTCGCCCCCTTGGATTGTGAACGTGACCGGCCGTGATGTCTTAAACGTCAGGGACGTTTGCCAGCGATTGGGCCATCTGCTCGATCGGCCGGCGCGGTTTGTCGGCCGCGAAGGACCGACCGCGCTATTGAGCGATGCGTCGCTGGCCGACGACTGTTTCGGGCCACCACCGGTCGGCAGCGATGAGTTGATCGAAGCGGTCGCCCGCTGGGTGCGCCGCAGGGGCCGCACACTCGGCAAGCCTACGCATTTTGAATCACGCAGCGGCGAGTTTTAGAGCAACCGACAAAACCCGACCGAGCCCTATAAAAATCGGCGTTTCACGGCCGATCTTGCAGATGCTCTCCCTACCCGACGGGCTGGCTACGCGGGTAGGAGCCCAGTATTTCCAACCGCAACGCCTTTCGCATGAGGGCGTCGAGCGACTTGCGCAGGCGAGCTTCCTTTTCGTGCCCGTCGACCTCGACGAAGAAGAGGTATTGGCCTTCCGACTGAGGAATGGGAAACGACTCGATCCAGGTGAGGTTGAGCTTGCCTCGTTTGAAGATGGCGATGGCGTCGGCCAGCGAGCCCGGCTTGTGCGGCACCTGGAACATGAGGGCTGTCTTGTCCTGGCCCGTGCGGGGTGCCGATTCGTGGCCCAGCACTGCGAAGCGGGTCACGTTGGCGATGTTGTCTTCGATCTTCTCGGCCAACGCGTCGAGTCCGTAATGCACGCCCGCTTGCAGGCTGGCGATGGCGGCCGCCCCCTCTTTATCGCGGGCGAGTTGGGCCGCCGTCGAGGTGCTGGTAACCTCCACCGTGCGAGCGCCCGGCAGGTGTCGCAACAGCCAGTTGCGGCACTGCGAGAGTGCTTGCGGACGGCTGTAGACTTCCGTGATGTCGGCACGCGTGCAGCGTCCGAGCAAGAAGTGATGGATGCGGAGCTGCACTTCGCCGCAAATACGCACGGGGAGGCGCGTGAACATGTCGAGCGTGTCGGCGATACGGCCGTCGGTGGAGTTTTCGAGCGGCACCACCCCGAACTCCGCATGGCCGCGATTCACCTCCTCGAACACCGCGCCGATGCTCCCCACCGGCACATGCTCCACGCTCGTACCGAAACGATCGATCGCCGCCAGGTGGCTGTAACTATAGGCCGGCCCAAGCACTGCCACACGAACCGGCTTCTCGAGCGCGCGGCTGGCGCTGGTCAGCTCACGGAAGATGGCGCGGATGGCGTCGCCGGTGAGCGGCCCCTTGTTCTGGACGATGGCCCGTTCGATCGCCTCGGGTTCGGGCTGCGGCGGGGGAACCGGCCCATTGGCCCGCAACGAATGCTTGAAGAGTTGAGCATATGCCTTGGCCCGTTGATTGAGCAGCCTGATGAGCTCACGATCGGTTCGCTCGATCTCGGCTTTCGCTCCCGCTTCGCTGTCGCCCCGCGACGACCCTTTTTTAGGTGGGCGGGAACCGGACTCCTTGGCCATGTTTTTTTCTCAACTGCCGTCCAGCCAACGATCTACATAAACGTGCTAGCAGCTTGCTGAGGCCCTTGTACTAGCCGCGCATCAGAGTGTCAAGCAGCCCAGGCAAGAATTTGGCGAGGTGCGGCAAGCCAGCCGAAACTTCGTGTCAAAATGGCAGACCGCGAAGGATGCCCGGCGGACTACGCCCCTGAGCGGTCAGGCGCTGGCGCCGCAAGGTACGGATATAAAAAGACTTGTGGCCGACGTTCGACGGGCGCGGGTCGTGGCATATCCTTTGCTTCCATACCGGAAGTCGCAGGCGGCACCGGTCATTTTGCTGCTTACCCCTCTGTTGCGCGCGTGTCGCCGCCGCGGCCCAAAGAAGATCGTAATCCCGACGCACGGCACGTGCACAAGTGCCGGGCGAGAATAAAAACAAAGCGGGGCATGAGACGTTCATCTCGCCGCCCCATTGACACGAGGAGCTCTCAAGAATGGCACAAGGCGAAAAGATCATCGGCATCGACCTGGGAACGACCAATTCCGTCGTCGCGGTCATGGAAGGCGGCGATCCCAAGGTGATTGCGAATCAGGAAGGGAACCGTCTCACGCCCAGCGTGGTGGCGTTCACCGATAAGGGCGAGACGCTGGTGGGCGAGCCGGCCCGTCGGCAAGCCGTGACCAATCCCACCCGCACGGTCTATTCGATCAAGCGGTTCATGGGCCGCCGGCACAGCGAGGTGGCGAGTGAAGAGAAGATGGTGCCATACTCGGTCGTCGGCGGTCCCCAAGACTATGTGAAGGTCAAGATCAGCGACAAGGAATACACGCCGCCCGAGATCTCGGCCAAGATTCTCCGCAAGCTCAAGGAAGCGGCGGAGGCCTACCTGGGTCACAAGGTGAACAAGGCCGTCATCACGGTGCCGGCCTACTTCAACGACGCTCAGCGCCAGGCGACCAAGGACGCCGGCCAGATCGCCGGCCTCGAAGTGGCCCGCATCATCAACGAGCCCACGGCGGCCGCCATGGCCTACGGGCTCGACAAGAAAGAGTCGGAAAAGATCGTGGTGTTCGACTTGGGCGGCGGCACGTTCGACGTGTCGATCCTGCAAGTCGACCAGGGCCTGTTCCGCGTGATCAGCACCAATGGCGATACGCACCTGGGTGGCGACGATTTCGACCAGGTGCTCATCAACCACGTGGCCGACGAGTTCAAGAAAGAGCAAGGGATCGACCTGCGCAAGGACACGATGGCTTTGCAACGGCTGCAAGAAGCCTGCGAGAAGGCGAAGAAGGAACTCAGTCTACAGAGCACGACCGACATCAACCTGCCGTTCATCACGGCCGATGCGAGCGGACCCAAGCACTTGCAGATGTCGATCAGCCGTTCGAAGTTCGAGCAACTCGTCGACCATCTGATCGAGCGCTGCCGCGGTCCGGTGCTGCAAGCCCTGGCCGACGCCAAGATGAAGCCGAGCGAGATCGACGAAGTGGTGCTCGTGGGCGGTTCCACGCGCGTGCCCAAGGTGCAGGAACTCGTCAAGAAGATCTTCGGCAAAGATCCGCACAAGGGGGTCAACCCCGACGAAGTGGTGGCCGTGGGAGCTGCCATCCAAGGCGGTGTGCTGGCCGGCGAAGTGAAGGACGTGCTGTTGCTCGACGTCACGCCGCTCTCGCTCGGTATCGAGACGTTGGGCGGCATCATGACGAAGCTCATCGAGCGCAACACTACGATCCCGACCGAGAAGAAGAACGTCTTCAGCACGGCCGACGACAACCAGACCGCGGTGACGATCCGCGTGTTCCAGGGAGAGCGTGAGATGGCGGAGAACAACCGCCTGCTCGGCCAATTCAACCTGGAGGGCATTCCTCCCGCTCCGCGCGGCGTGCCACAGATCGAGGTCAAGTTCGATATCGATGCCAACGGCATTCTCAACGTCTCGGCCAAGGATCTGGGTACTGGCAAGGAACAGACCGTCAAGATCGAGCAATCGAGCGGCCTGACCGACAATGAGATCGACCGGATGCGTAAAGACGCCGAGTCGCACGCTGCCGACGACAAGCGGAAGCGCGAGTTGGCCGAGACGCGCAATCAGGCCGAGTCGATGTGCTTCCAGCTCGAGAAGCTGATGAAGGAACACGCCGACAAGCTCGGCGAGTCGGACAAAGCTCCGCTCGAAGCCGCCATCAAGCGAACCCGCGAAGTGGCCAAGGGCGACGATGTGGAGGCGATCAAATCGGCCGTGTCGGAGTTGGAGCAGGCGTCGCACGCGCTGAGCAAGACTTTGTACCAATCGCAGGCCCGCCCCGGTGCCGAGGGTGCGCCGGGCGCCGCGGGCGGTGCCAAGCCGGCCAGCGAAGACGACGCCATCGATGCGGAGTTCGAGGTTAAGGACTCGAAGTAGGGCGACGGTGAGAAAGCCTGCGGGGCGATTCGCGAAAGGCGAAATGCCCCGATAGGCTCGATGGCGGCCTTTCAAGCGGTCAGACAAAACCCGGAAGCTGGAACACCGTGGGCAGTAGATCGGCGGCGAATCGCCGATCTCTGTGGAGCCCGGTCCGGTCGGTTGCGCTCAAAACATCATAGCGGAGCGGCCATTCGCGCTGACCTGCGACGCGAAGACGGTACACACACTCTATGGCAATTCGATTCGATAAATTCACCATCAAGGCTCAAGAGGCCGTGCAGCGGGCACAGGAGCTCGCAGCCGACCGGGGCAATCCGCAAGTCGAGGCGCTGCACCTGCTGGCCGCGCTGGCCGGCGAGGAAGAGGGAATCTTCCACGCCGTCATCGACAAGATCGGCGCCAACGGGCAGCAACTCGAGCGCATCGTGGAGGCCGAACTCGGCCACCTGCCGCGCACCAGCGGCGGCGCGCCGCCTCAGCCGGCCGGCGGTCTGATGCAGGTCTTCGAGGCGGCGCACCGCGAAGCCGACACGATGAAGGACGACTTCGTCTCGGTCGAGCACCTGCTGCTCGCGCTGACGAAAGTCGACACGAAGGCGCGCCAGGTACTCAAGCTCAATGCCATCACCGAAAAGGAAGTGTTGCAGGCGTTGCAAGCGGTGCGCGGCAGCGCCCGCGTGGAAGATCAGAACCCGGAGGGCAAATACCAGGCGCTGCAGAAATACGGCATCGATCTGGTGGAACGGGCCCGGCAGGGCAAGCTCGATCCGGTCATCGGCCGCGACCAGGAGATCCGCCGCGTGATCCAAGTCCTGTCGCGCAGGACGAAGAACAACCCCGTGCTCATCGGCGAGCCGGGCGTGGGCAAAACGGCCATCGTAGAGGGGCTGGCGCTGCGCATCGTGCAGGGCGACGTGCCGGAGACGCTCAAGAACCGCCGCGTCATCGCGCTCGATATGGGAGCCCTTATCGCCGGCACCAAGTTCCGCGGCGAATTCGAAGAGCGGCTCAAGGCCGTGCTCAAGGAAGTGCAGGCGGCGGGAGGCAACATCGTGCTCTTCATCGACGAACTGCATACGGTGATCGGTGCCGGCGCTGCCGAGGGAGCCGCCGACGCGGCCAACCTGCTCAAGCCGGCGCTGGCCCGCGGCGAACTGCGCTGCGTGGGCGCCACGACGCTCGACGAATACCGCAAGCATATCGAAAAGGACGCCGCACTCGAGCGCCGCTTCCAGCCCGTGCATGTGGGCGAGCCCAACGTGGAAGACACGATCGCCATCCTGCGCGGACTCAAGGGGCGCTACGAGGCGCACCACAAGGGTGTCAAGATTCGCGATTCGGCGCTGGTGGCCGCCGCCAACCTCTCGCATCGTTACATCACCGACCGCTTCTTGCCCGACAAGGCCATCGACCTGGTCGACGAAGCCGCCAGCCGGCTGGCCATGGAGTTACAGAGCGTGCCGTCGGAGATCGACGAGGTGCAACGACGGATCACGCAGCTCGAACTGGCCGCGCGCCAATTGGCCGAAGAGACCGAGGAGCACGCCGTCGAGCGCCGGGCGGAGATCGAAGAAGAGATGCAGGAGCTGAAGCACAAACTGGCCAGCCTGCGCGAGCAGTGGGAAGCCGAGAAGATGGGGCTCGGCGACGTGCAGCAGACACGCAACCAGCTCGACAAGATCGACCTCGAGTTCCAGCAACTCGGCACCCAGATCAAGGAAAAACAGGCCGCCGGCATGCAGGTCGAAGAGGCGCTGTACCAGCGGCTCTACCAGCTCGACGTGGAACGCAAGAAACTGCTGAAGCACCTGGACGAATTGGCTCCCGCCGATCGTGACGGCCGCGACGCGGTGGCCAGCGGCCGGCGCCTGCTGCGCCGTGAGGTCGGCCCCGAAGAGATCGCCGAGATCGTCAGCGCCTGGACCGGTATCCCCGTCACCCGCATGATGGAGACCGAGCGGGCCAAACTGCTCGTGCTCGAAGAGCGATTGCACCAGCGCGTGGTGGGCCAAGACGAAGCGGTCGAGGCGGTGTCGAACGCCGTGCGCCGCAGCCGTTCGGGTCTGCAAGATCCGAATCGGCCGATCGGCTCGTTCATCTTCTTGGGGCCGACGGGCGTCGGCAAGACCGAGCTTTGCAAAGCGCTGGCCGAGGTGCTGTTCGACGACGAGAACGCCATGGTGCGGCTCGACATGAGCGAGTTCATGGAACGGCACACCGTCAGCCGCCTGATCGGGGCTCCTCCGGGCTACGTGGGCTACGAAGAAGGGGGCCGGCTGACCGAGGCGGTGCGCCGCCGTCCCTATTCGGTGGTGCTACTCGACGAGATCGAGAAGGCCCATCGAGACGTGTTCAACGTGCTGTTGCAGGTTCTCGACGACGGGCGCCTGAGCGATAGCCACGGCCACACCGTCGATTTCACGAACACCATCATCGTGATGACGTCGAACATCGGCAGCCAGATGATCCAGGAAATCACGCGCACCGGCGGCCGCAAGGAGGAGATCGACGAGGCGGTCAAAGAGGCCTTGCAGGCCAACTTCCTGCCGGAGTTCTTGAACCGCATCGACGAGGTGATCGTGTTCCACCCGCTCGACCGCAAGCACCTGCGGCGGATCGTGCAGATTCAGACGGGGCGTCTCCAACAACAACTCGCGCACCACGACATCCAGCTCGAGGTGACCGAGGCCGCGCTCGATGAGATCGCCAAGCTCGGCTACGACCCGACGTATGGCGCGCGGCCGCTGAAGCGCGTCATCCAGCAGCAGATTCAGAATCCGCTGGCGACGGAGATCTTGAAAGG
This sequence comes from Pirellulales bacterium, assembly GCA_035547915.1. Classification (GTDB taxonomy): domain Bacteria; phylum Planctomycetota; class Planctomycetia; order Pirellulales; family JAICIG01; genus DASSFG01. Next base: position 16,984 of record DASZTS010000091.1, read on the forward strand.
CAAGCTGGGCGCCGAGACGGGCGTGCGCGTCGACTTCCGCGGCGGAGAATTCGTCTTCGAGCGGATCGAAGAGCCGGTGGCGGCCAGCTAATTCGGCCGCTACCGGTCCGAGGAGGCCAGCTTCAGGTTGTCGATGATCGTCTCCGCGCCGGGCGTCATGTTGCGGAGCTTTTCGGCGATAACGTGCTTTTCCGACGTGGTCGCCGTCTTGAGCTTACGCTGAATGACGTTCAGCTTCTTGCGGCGATGCCGGCGGCGCTTGATCTCTTTGTGCCGTTCGCTGATTCCACCCACCTTGAACTCGCTTTCTATCGCAACGATTCGCTTGCTGGGACCGGGCGGAGACCGCCGTCGACGAGCGTGCTTTTTAGCACCAAGGCGGCGCACGGTCAACGCAAGGTCCGTTGTGCTCGGTTCGGCTTCTGGTGATGTCCGTCACGCCGAGGGCAGCATTTCCAGCCGTTCTCGGTACCAGCGCGCGTCGGCGTCGGAATAGCAACAGAACGTGACTTCGCGGGGCAAGGCGTTTCGAGCGAGCCAAGTCGAAACGGCTTCGACCGCGATATCGCAGGCCGTCTCGGGCGGAAATTCGTGACCTCCCGTCGCGATACAGGGAAAGGCGATCGTTTGAATCTCGCGGCTGGCGGCCAGCGCGAGACTCTCGCGATAGCAACCCGCTAGCAGTTCGGCTTCTCCGTAACCGCCGCCTTCCCAGACCGGACCAACGGTATGAATAACGAACTTGGCTGGTAGCAAGTAGCCGCCGGTGATGCGGGCTTCTCCCTCGGGGCAGTAGCCGATCGTCCGGCATTCTTCGAACAACCCCGGTCCCGCGGCGCGGTGTATCGCGCCGTCGACACCGCTGCCGCCGATCAACGATTCGTTGGCCGCATTGACGATGGCGTCGACGGCGAGCGACGTGATGTCTCCGACCAGCAGCTTGATGCGTCGGCGAAGGGGGCCGACATAGGAAATCTCGTCGTAGCGAAAATAAAAAGTGGCGGATAGAAAAAAAGATGGTCTTTCGGGCCGTCGCTAATTCGCGGCGCGCGTCGCGGTTCTGATGTCAGACGAGAACGAAGGAGACTCAAGAGCCCGATGGCCATCGGCCGCGGCCAACGAGAGCCGCTGACCATAAAAAACCCTCGCGCCGGGCTCGGAGCGAGGGTGTCCAGGTATGCGAAATGAGCTGCTTGAGGAAACGAGCGAAGAGCGCTCGGCTCCTCAGGCCAACCAACCAGGTGGTTCTTGCATTTCAGCCTCCTCAATGGTTGGGGGTCCGAAATGAGTCGTCCAAAGACTTTGTCGCATCGCGATGCGACTGGGCGGTTAGTCCGTATCGGGCCGACCGGAGCCCCGGTCACGCCGTTTTCCCCATTGCTGCGGGGATCTGTCTAACCGGGCGATAGTCGTCGAGTCGACTCAGCGTCGACCCGGCTCCGCTCGCCGGTCAGCCGCATCGCTAACTGCATCCTAACGCTGTTTTCGAGGCCTGCAAGCCTGAACAAACTTACGGTAGTGGAGCACTTTCGAATTGAACGCATTCTCTACCAGGACCGCTCAAATCAGGCGGCGGGCGCTTCGGCTGCTTTGCTGTGGCCGTGCAGACGTAGGAGGTATTCGTGACACGACGGCAACGAGTCGAGCAGCTCTTGTTGTTGCTGCTTGACGCCGGCCAGATACGTTTCCGCCTCGGCGACCGATTTGTGCTTGTACTCCAACAGCGGCAGGGGCCGATCGGGCTCGAGCCCTAAGCCGGCGAAGATGCAGTAATAGCTGCCGTTCGTCCAGAAGTTTCGGAACTCCGCTTCGAAATTGCCGTAATACGTGTTCTCGTCCGCGATCGGCGGATTGACGGGCAGCCCCGCGCGATACGTGGCAATCTTCTCGCGAATGTTGTCGGTGAGCCGCAGTTCCTTGTTGGCCCGCCAGAACGGCGTGTCGATGCGGGGCGAGAAGTAGAAGTGCGACTGGATGAAATCGCGCGTGTCGTCGAACATCAGCTCGATTTCGCGATTGAACCGGTCGACGAGCGTCTGGTTGACGTTCCGGTCGGGAAAATGCTTGGCCAACTGATACAGCGCCGCGTAGATGAAATAGATGCCGGATGATTCGAGCGGTTCGAGGAAGCACGACGCCAGCCCGATGCTGACGCAGTTCTTCACCCACGCGCGGCGATTGCGCCCCACGCGGAAGCGAATCTTGTTGAGCGGCACCCGATTGGGGTCGACCTTCCAGAGACGGCAGAATTCTTCCACCGCCTCATCCTCGGTGGCGAACTGGCTCGAATAGACGTAGCCGCTGCCGAACCGCGAGAGCATCGGGATCTTCCAGGTCCAACCCGCCTGCATGGCAATGGCCGATGTGTAGGGCTCGACGCCGTACTTGTCGTCGTCGTGCGGCAGCGACGTGGCCACCGCGCTGTTGCACAGCAGATGGTCGTTCATGTCGAGGAACGGTTCACCCAGGGCGCGGTTGATGAGCAGACCGCGGAAACCGGAGCAATCGACGAACAGGTCCCCCTTCAACTCACGGCCGCCTTCGGTAAGCAGGCTGGAGATGAAGCCCCGGTCGTCGAACTTGACGTCCCGCAAGACGTCTTGAATATGGTGCACGCCGAGCTTGTTGACGGCATGCCGTTCGAGGAAGGCCGCCACGAGATGGGCATCGAAATGCCAGGCATAGCGCGTGGCCGGACGTCCGTCGAGCCAACACGGCGCGAGATTGGCGTCCATCAACGGCGGTTCGCGGAAGCAGGAGTAATCGAACGGCTCGGACGTCTCGCCGCGATATTTCTTGAGGAACCAGTAGTGCGAGAGAGGAATGCCGTCGCAATCGGGCAGGATGCCGAAGGGGTGGTAGAACTGGTCGGACCGTCTGGCCAGCGATCGCGGCGTCGGCTGCGAGACGCCGCTCGTACACCAATTGATGAACTTCACGGCCGTTTTGAAACTGGCATTGCACTGCGGCATCCAGTCCTGCTCGGACAAGCCGAGTTGATCGAAGAAGACTCGCTGCAAGTTGGGGATCGTCGCTTCACCGACGCCAATCTTCGAGATCGCGGGCGCTTCGAGCACCGTGATCCGCACCGAACCCTGAAGATGGCTACCCAGGTAGGCAGCGGTCATCCAGCCAGCCGTTCCTCCCCCCAAAATAACGACGTCACGGATGCGCGGGTCGTTTTCCATTGTCGAGTTCATCTCCTCACACGCTCCGCCAAATCCTATTTGATTGCCTGCATTCTGCTGCTCACCCAAAGCCCCTAGTGCGACTTTCGTGCGAACGGTCCACTGGGCTGAAATCAACGTACTCCCCTCGCAACGATACGAAAAGGCTTCCCCACCTGCCCAGATCGTTTATTCGAGCGCTCCAACGCAAACGTGCGAATTTAATGCCGTTAATTCTGCCCGCCATTTGGTATAATCGTTGCCCCATAACTACCCACCCTTCCGAGTGGCGTCAGGCAACCTGCACGACTATGCTCAAATCGTGCCATCCGACGTTGGCGCGATCGCAACGGTCGTCCCCGACTCTTCTCGCCGGCTCGCACGCTCCGGCCGCGAAAAGACTGACGTAATTGCTGACCGTACGAAACGATTCGCTGCTACTGCCGGGCCTTCGAGAAAATTTCTCAAGCGAGCCGGTTTTTGATTGAGTAGCCTACCTCGCATCGCTTAGCTTCGAACTTGGGCCGCATGCGATCGGCCGCGCGGCCAGCTTTCCGACGGACAGGAGATACTTCACATGGCAACCGCCATCAGATTCGATGCAGGACAATTCGACGTTCCCGAGGTCCTTCCTCTACGGACGCAGCCGCATCCGCGGCAGCGGTATCTGGCGGGGATGGAAGATGCCCGCCGCTTCGCCGGCGGGGCGCGCCTCACCGCGGAAATCACGCCCCTCGATGAACGTTTGCAGCCGTGCGGTGTCGCCTTCGCGGGGGACGTCGAGTGGCGTGCGGCAGATACCATGACCGTCTGGCACGCTCGGCCCGCGCGGTCGCCCTACCTGGCGGTCGACGTGCCGTGCGAGGGCGGTAATCGGCAGCGGATCATCTTACGGGTCACCCAGTGCGAATCGTTCGGTCTCGACTACGCCATCCGCGGCGATGTGATGGGTAGTTGAATGAACGTCCGTTGAGTCGGAGCCAGAGCGCGCCCCGCCGATCGGCCGGCGCCCTCATCGCCGGTGGCTCCGTATCTCAATCGCGGTCCGTTCGCTGCTATCAGCTTTCGCGGGCTCGCCGACGGCGATCCGCGTGACTGCGATCTTGGTTCCGTGTCCGTCGCTTTGCTATAGTGGCGGACGGTTGGGGCGCCGATCCCATCGAGGAACCAAGCATGCTCTCTATTCTTGGCCGCGGCACTCGTTCGTGTGACGGTATTTCACGCCGCGAAATCCTGCGTGTCGGCGGGTTGGGCTTCACCGGTCTGCTCTGGTCCGATTGGTTGCGGGCTCGCACGGCGGCCGCGGCCCAGACCAGTATCGCCTCTCAACGACCGTTGTCCGCCAGCTTCGGTAAGGCCAAGTCTTGTATCCTGGTCTTCAATTACGGCGGTCCGTCGCATATCGACAGCTTCGATCTCAAGCCCGAAGCGCCGGTAGAGATCCGCGGCGAGTTCCGGCCGATTGCCACGAACGTCGGTGGCGTCGCGATCTGCGAACACCTACCGCGCCTGGCCGCCATGGCCGATCGCTATGCGATCGCACGTTCCGTCAACCACGTCGACAACGACCACGCGGTGGGCGCCTACCTGGCGCTGACCGCCCATCCCCATCCACGTTCGCGGCCGTTGGGCACCGAGCCGGCCGCGACGCCGCAGGACATGCCGTCGCTCGGCTCGGTCGTCAGCAAGCTGCGAGTGAGCGACAAGTCGATGTTTCCCTATGTCGTGCTGGGGGAACTTCGCCACTTCGGCAACAAGGACAGCATGGGACAGAATGCCGGCTGTCTGGGGCATGTCTACGATCCGTTCGCCGTGCCGTTCACGCAACCGATGGGTGGCGACGACGTGCGGCTCGACATGCGCGTGGTCGCCTCGATGTTGGGTGATGCGTCCGCGGCCGGGCAATCTTCCACGGCGCGACGCCAATTGCTCGACGAAATGAATCGAGCGCTGCCTGCGCTGGAAGGTCTGGCCGGTGCGCGCGATCTCGACAAATTCAGACGGCGCGCTTACGAATTGCTCGCCTCACCGGCCAGCCGCGACGCCTTCGATCTGTCGCACGAGCCGGAGCGCATCCGCCAGCTTTACGGCGAAGGGCCGTTCGCTCGCAACTGCCTCCTTGCCCGCCGGCTCGTCGAAGCGGGCGTGCCGATGGTGACGGTCTATTCGGTGGCCAACCGCGACTGGGACACGCACGGCGGGAATTTCGCGGCGCTGAAGGACACCTTGCTGCCGATGACCGACCGCGGCCTATCGGCCCTCTTACAGGACCTCGGCGAGCGAAACCTGCTCGACGAGACGCTCGTCGTGTGGATGGGTGACATGGGCCGCACGCCGCTCGTCAACAAAGGGGCCGGCCGCGACCACTGGTCGTTCTGCTATTCCATGCTGATGGCGGGCGGCGGAATACGCCCCGGACAGGTCTGGGGCTCGTCGGATCGGAACGCGGCCTACCCCGCCTCACAGCCGGTCAGTCTGGCCGACGTGGCAGCGACCATCTATCACTGCCTCGGCATCGATCCACGCTCGCAGGTCGCCGATCAGCAGGGCCGTCCGCTGCACATCACCGTGGGAGAACCGGTCGCGGGCCTGTTGGCGTAATGGCGCCGCGTCACCAGAGCGGCTGACAAAGGTAATAATATACCTGGCTCTGCTCCCCAATCGGGTGACTTGGTCTCCTGAGCCACCATTTCTGTAAGGGCAATGCAATACCACGAGGCGGTCACGTAACGCCGGTCGATCCTGGTGTGGCTCTTCACACTGGACTTTCTCATTACAGCACGCCAGCTTGTAAAGAGACGGTTAAAGAGCGTGCAAAACGAGCAGATATTTCATTAGCCTTCTCTTGAGCATCGAACAACGTGGGATCAGCCTGATGAAAATTGGTCAACACGTCGGCCAATCTTGTACCTACACGTTGGTTCGTGTGATTTGCGGTTTCGGTCAAGAACCGCTTGACGTATCTCAGATCATCTATTGACGGTGTGAGTCTACAGTCCGCACCGACGGCGCCACCAATAAGAACCCTAAACTTCATCGAGTCAGAATGAGTAATCACGCCAACATTGTGAGCCAAGTTATGCCGTATCTGCCACAATATGGAAAGAGTCTTTGCACGTTCCCGCTCCGCAACTGGCAGTTGGTTCGGTTCCGGGAATAGATTCTCCCATTTGTCACCAAAATGGTGTTGTAACAGAACTTTGAATCGCTCGCTTATCGTCTTGTTCTTGAGCCATGTATCAGATTCGCAAAGTGCCTTTCCGATTGACTGCGCATTTACAAATGCGCCAATACGCTCCCCTTTCGGCATGAATTCGTCAAATCTGTCGTCAACTGCATAAGGTGCAAGGCAATCCAAACACAGTGACGCAAGTTCTTTGAGGAATCGCTCAAACGATTCGATCAGTTCCGCCATAGCCATCCGTCGAAGGTGGCCGAGATGCCGCTCGTAAACCGCCTCATAGATGTCATTGGGGTCAATATGGTCATCAATGTACTTGATAAGTGAATGCCCTGCATTGGCGGAACGCTCGAAATGCTGAATCGGGCAATCGGATTCTGGAAGCAAACCAGTGGTATGGTTAAGTACATTGCGTACCATGTGGTGCAGATCTATAGGCGGTCGTGGCAAGGCGCATTCCTCTTTTTCTATGCACGGTCAATGCGTAGCGGAAGTCGCAGGTTGACCAAAGGGCGATCAATTAGATTAATCGCCGGATGACTTATCTTCAGCCAAGAGCCAGTCAACACTGGCATCGGACCATGATAAGCGAAGTGTCTTCTGGTGATGACGGTCGCTGACATCGGCGAGATCATCTAGCTGCTCGCAGCTTATTTCTGCGCCATTTGCCTTGGAATGTGGATCCTTATCCTGAAGAACAAGATTCTTACCTATTTTCCGAATCACAGGAGCAAGTTCATCACTTGGGCATGGGAAGTCCACGACGGAAGTAAGCAGAGGATCGCCGTCAACGACCCACCAGCTCGCCGGTTGTCCCTCAAGCCATTCGGCCAAGGATTTCGCTGTCAATGTGTAGTGCGGCATTTGCCTTACGCTCATGATAAGTCTCGCTTGTCAATTTATCCTATGCTTCCCAACTAATCATTCAAGGGCCTCTGAGCAGCAGTTCAAGCGGCAGGCGCCCTCTCCAAGGGGCACCCCCTGCAAGGCCGACTCTCCCCGCAGGTAACGCCCCAGCAACTCCTTCGACCGCTGAGGCAGCAGCCGGCGGAAGACACAATCTACGAACCGACCAAAAGGTGGCTGGCAGGCGACCAGCCACCCGTTAGGGACCAGCAGCAGGTATATTATTACCCTGACAGAACCTGAAAGCCGGAGCGCCGCGGGCGGAAAATCGGCCGTGAAACGCCGATTCCTGGAGCGAGATCTGGTTTTGTCGGTGGCTCTTAAAGCTTCCAGCCGTCGAAGAGAGTGGCCCGCAGGCGGTTCCATTCGGGAATCCGCTGATTGGCCTGGCCACGGTGCACGAGCTCGTCGACCCACTCGTCCATGCGGCGCAGCCGCTCGGCCAGGCTCTCGACCGTGTTCAACGCCAGCTTGCAGGCGGCCGAGGCTTCTTGTTGGCAGAGCGATTCGTATTTCGATCGTTCGATGATGAGCAGCTTGACGGCCGTTTTCGCCCGCACGCTGGCCGAGTGGGGCGCCGGATGGAAGAACGACATCTCGCCGAAGTTGGCGAGCGGCTCGAGCGTGGCGAGCGTCGTCGGCTCGGAGTTCTGGTTCGCGTTCGATTGGTTTGCGTTCGAGCCCGCCATGGTGTGGTACACGTCGCAGGTGCCGTCCAGCAGCACGTACAGACGCTGGCTGCGTTCACCCTGCGCCACGATGACTTCGCCGGCGGCGAAGTCGCGCACGTCGGCGATCTCCAGCAGCCGCTTCCATTCGACCGCCGAAAAGCCGCGAAAGATGGGGATCTTTTTAAAGATCTCGGACGAGATCAGCTCCGCCGTCATATGATGCCTCCCAAGACGGTTGCCCTGCCGACGCGGCCGATGCCGATGATGTAGGCCGCCGTACGCAGGCTCACCTTCCGTTCGACCGAGAGTTCCCAGACTCGTTCGAACGATTCCGATAGCACTCGATCGAGTTCCTGCCGCACGCGGTTCAGGCCCCACTGATAGCGCTGGCGGTTCTGCACCCATTCGAAATAACTCGCCGTCACGCCGCCGGCGTTGGCCAGGATGTCGGGCAAGATCGTGGCGCCGCGGTCGTGCAAGATGGTGTCGGCCTCGAAATCGATCGGGCCGTTGGCCGCCTCGACGATGCACTCGGCCTTGATCTTGTTGGCGTTTTGCTTGGTGATCACGCCGCCCAGGGCGGCGGGCACGAGCAGATCGACGTCGAGTTCGAGCAGGTCCTCGTTCGAGATCTTTTCGGCCTCGGTGTAGCCGGCCAATCCGCCGCGATGGTCGAGGGCCCAACGCAACATGCCCGGTATGTCGAGGCCCTCGGGGCGGTAGTAGCCGCCGCTGACGTCGCTGATCGCCACCACGCGGTAATCGGCCTCGGCCAGGAACTTGGCCGCATGCGAACCCACGTTGCCGAAGCCCTGGATGGCGACCCGCGTCTGCGCCGGCTTGCGGGCCAGGCGGCTGAGCAGCTTGAACGTGAGGATGCCGACCCCGCGCCCGGTGGCCTCCTCGCGCCCCGGCAAGCCGTGCATTTCGACCGGCTTGCCCGTCACCACGGCCGGATTGAAGCCGTGGTACTTGGCGTATTGGTTCATGACCCAGGCCATGATCTTGTCGTTGGTCCCCATGTCGGGGGCCGGAATGTCGATGTCCGGGCCGATCAGATCATGGATGCCATCGATGAACTTGCGCGTGACGAGTTCCAGTTCGCGCGGACTGAGCTCGGCCGGGTCGACGGCGATGCCCCCTTTGGCGCCACCGTAGGGGATGTTGACCACGGAGGTCTTCCAGGTCATCAGGGCGGCCAGCGAGCGAACCTCGTCGAGGTCGACGTCGGGATGGTAACGCAACCCGCCCTTCATCGGCCCGCGCGAGTCGTCGTGCTGCACACGGTACCCGATCAGGGTGGCGATTTCGCCATTGTCGCGTTCGATCGCCACCTGCACCTGCACTTCACGCTTGGGCGTGATGAGCAGACGTCGGATGTTCTCCGACAAATCCATTAGGTCGGCGGCGCGGTTGAAATACAGGCCAGTGGTGTCGACGGCTTTCATCCCAAGGAATCATATCCCCGAGCCCGCGATGGCTCAAGAAAGGTTGGCCGCCGCAGCGCGGCGTGTGCTTGTATGTCTATTCCGTAAGGCTCGTTGCGCTCGACAAAATCGGCAAAACAGGTGCAGTGCGAGAAACTTGAACACAGTCTAGACGCGGGCTATCTTACCTTCGGCTGGAACGGCCGCGCGGTCTTTCCGCGTGGGGTTACGTGCCGTCGGCCACCACTGCCAGCATATCCTCTCCTTCGGCCCTGATGAGGTAACCATGAGGTTCGGCATCGCGTTGTCGTTGACGTTGTTTCTGGCCCAGCCTGCTGGCGCCGACGAGCGTGCGGTTGTCGAAAATCTTACCAAGCTGGGCGGCACCGTCGACGTGGATGCCAAGGTCGAGGGCAAGCCGATCGTCAAGGTCGACCTGGGAAATACCGCGGCCACGGACGACGATCTCAAACAGCTCGCAGGTCTCAAAAACCTCCGTTGGCTGAACCTGTGGCGCACGCATGTGACCAACGACGGACTGGCGTACCTCGAGCGCTTGAGCCATCTGGAATGGCTCGATCTGGGGGGCACGCGTATCTCCGACGACGGCCTGAAACACCTGAGCGGTCTGTCGAAGCTCGAGACGCTGACGCTCTATAACACGCGCATCAGCGACGCGGGATTAGAGCACCTGAGCCACCTGACCGACTTGCAGGAGTTGGCGCTCTCGGACGCGCCGATCAACGGCAGCGGGCTCGAGCATCTCAGTGGGCTGAAGAAGCTCAAGGTGCTGCACCTGTTCCGCACCCGGTTGGCCGATGACGGCGTGGAACACCTGCGCAACCTCACCAGCCTCGAAACCCTCGACCTGGGCGCGACGCATCTGACCGATGCCGCCCTCAGCCATTTCGAGACGCTCACCAATCTACACACGCTGATCTTGAAGCACACCGGCATCAAGGGGGCCGAATTGGGCCGATTGGCCAAGCTCAAGAAGCTCAAGACGCTCGACCTGGGTTTCTCGCGGCTCGATGCCGCGGGGTTGAAGCACGTTAAATCGCTGCACGGTTTGCAGCAACTCTATTTGACCGACACCGCCATCAACGACGAGAGCCTGGCGGCCCTGGCCGGACACGGCAAGCTGCGATTGCTCGACCTGGGCATGACGCCCATCGGCGATGCGGGCCTGGCGCACCTCAAAGACCTCCAGGGGTTGGAGGAACTGGTGCTCATCGGCACGCAAGTGACCGACGCGGGCCTCAAGACCCTGGCCGGGATGTCGTACATGGCGACGCTCGTCCTGACCGGCTGCGAGATTACCGACGACGGGTTGGCGCATCTGGCCGAGATGAAACATCTCCAGCACCTCGAATTGCAACAGACGCATGTGAAGGGTTCCGGCTTCAAGCATCTCAAGTCGTTGACGCAGCTCGAAGTGCTCGACCTGAGCGATGCGGCGCTGCTGAACGACGACGGGTTGGCCAATATCAAGGTCCTGAGCGGCCTGGTCGAGATCAACCTGTCGAATACGCGCGTCGGCGACGCGGGTGTGAAGACCCTCGAATCGCTGAAGAAACTGGCCAACCTCGTGCTGGTCGGCACGCGTATCAGCGATGCCGGCCTGGCCGAGGTCGGCAAGGTGACCAGCCTGCGCGGCTTGGCGCTGAACAATACCAAGATCGGCGACGACGGTGTGGCGCACCTCAAGGGCTTGAAAGCGCTGGAGGGCCTGTCGCTGGCCAGAACCGGGGTTTCCGATGCCGGCCTCAAGGAGCTGCTCGGGCTCAAGCAACTCCGGAACCTCAACGTGACCGACACGCACGTCACCGACGCGGGCGTCCGGGCCTTTCAAGAGAAACTCCCCGAGGTGCGGATCGATCGCTAGACGGATCGATCGCTAGCGCGCCCGCTCGATTTCAGAGCAACCGACAAGAATCGGTTCAAGCTCCGAAAAAAAAGCTCGGCGTTTCACCGCCGATTTGTGCGCGCCGGCGCCGATTTTCGGGGCTTGCCTGCTATTCTTAGTAGATCGACGACGGAGTTCGCTCGACGACCAGATAGACGTTGTACGACTTGCCCTCAACGTCGTAGATCTGGCCGAGGTGCGGCACGTCGGGCACGTGCTCTTTGAATGCGACCTTCTCCTCCTCCGACGAATAGACCCAGTAATATCCGCCCGGCTGAAGCTGAAAGCGCGTGCAACCTTCCTCGCCCGCCGCCGCTTCTAGTTCGTCTGGCGCTACCCCCAAGCGGTCCGCCAGTGCCGCACGACGCTTCTCGACGCAGCTCATGGCTCGTCTCCCGGTTCGTTGAATGCTCCCTCTCCATTCTGGCATGAAAAGGGAACCTTGGTCGGAGCCAGGCGAGATGAATGCGCCGGATCGATCGACGCTACCGACGATACCGATTCGTCGGATCGATCGATACAATCCGACGAAGCTCGTCGGAGCGGATCACGGCGGGGCTTGCAGGAAGCCTTACCGGTGCTTTTTGTCGACCTCTTTCCAGGTGAGCTTGGCTTCGTTCTCGATTCCTTTGAGCCAGGCGCGGTGGAATTCGGCGATGTCGTCGCGGGCCACTTCGTTGTACAGCGGAAACGGATCGGCCAGGAAAGTGGTCCGCAGTCTCTCGTCCGTGGGATCGAGGCTGTCTAGCCGCACCACATAGGCGATCGTCTGGGGCGCGTTCATCGCCTCGCCGGCCGCACCGACGCCCAGGCTGAAGACGGCCCGCATGAACTCGGGGCCGGGCGATTGCACGCCGTCGACCTCGCTCAGACGCGGTGGTGCACGATTGTCGGCGTTCGCGCTGCCGCGAGTCAACCATGAGAACGGCTGTGTGCGCGATACGACCAATCCTTGGCGCCCCTCGAACAGCTTCTTCAATGGTTCGTGCGACTCGTTGGCCTCGGCGGCCAACTCCTTGGCCTTCTCCGTCGCCAGATCTCGCGCCTTGATCAGCTTCCAGACGCGGAGCGCCTTCGACCGTGCATCGGCAAAATCGGGCACGTAGGCTTCCTGCTCCTCGGTCTTCCAGACCAAGTATCGATTCCCCACGATGTCTTGCACGGTGGTGCTCTGGAACTCGGCCATGCCGGTATAGGCGATCTGCACGAAGGGCAAGCTCCGTTGATCTCCCTGGGCCATGGCCAACTCGGGAAACTTCTCGTTCAGCTCGTGGGCCGTGAGCAGACCGGTGTCCTGCTCGGTCAGGCCCTGGGCCGCCGCGATCTTTTTCAGGTTGGGCATCTGCTCTTCGGCTTCGTCCGGACCCAACGAGCGCGAGTAGGCGCGCATCTTGTTGCGCACGACGCCCAACGCCTGCTCGATCTTCTTGTTGGCCTTCTCGCGGGCCACCTCTTTGCGGATCCGATCTTCTACCCGCCAGAGCGGCATGTGCTTGGGCTTCTCTCCCTGGCGAATGTCGCGGGGCAACGTGAATTCTTCGATGATCGGCGGCGCCACAGGAGTTTTCTTCGCCGCGCCCTTCTTATCGGCCGATTTGCCTTCGCCCTCCTTGCCCGGTGCGGCCGACTGCTTATCCGACTCGACCGTCTTTTCGCTGACCGTCTTTTCGCTGACCGTCTTTTTGCCGACGGCCTTCTTGCCGACGTCGTCTTGGCCTACGTCTTCGGGACCGGGGACGTTGTCGGCGTCGTCGGACGCCTCTGGTTTCGGTTGGTCGCCATCGGGCGCCTTTTCGTCAGCGTCGGCCGCCAACAAGGCCCCGCCCAGCGCCGCGAGCGGATTGGCTACCGGTGCGAGTGCCAAGCTGTGGCGATCGGCGGCGCCGGTCGACGATTGCGATTTCTCATTCGGTTTGGCTGCCGGCTTCTTGTCCGGTTCGGCGGCGCCCGCATCGCTGTCGGATTTCGCATCCGAGTCCGCGGCGGGAGCTTTCTTGGCGTCCGGAGTTTCTTTGTCTGCTCCCTCGTCGGCCGGCTTCTCGTCCGTTCCCTCCGCAGCCTTCGCGTCGGGCTTGGCCGGTTCGTCGTCGTCCCCTTCCAATTCGTCTTCCCAGAGATAGCGCGTGTCCTTGAAGTCTTCGTAGTGCTTCTTGATCTCCTTGTCGGTCACGCCCTTCTCGTCGTAGAAATCGTCGAACTTGGCGACGACCACCTGGAAAGCAGCCTTTTTGGGTACTTTGAAGCCGGGAATCGGCGAGTCGGGCTGCGGTTCCTGTTCTTTGTGTGCGTCGAAGAAGGCGTGCAACTCTTCCGTCGTGGCGTCGGCAACCTCGCCGATAAAATCCTCCACCGGCAACGCCACAAGCTCGACCGTGGCCCGCTGCCGTTGGCGACGGTAATAGTCCCAGCGCTGGGCCGGCGTGGTTTGCATGCGCCCCAGGGCCATCTCGCGCAGCCGCAGCGCCGTGATTTCGGCCCGCAAGGCTTCGAATAGCTGAGGTTGTCCCACCCCCATCCGCATGGCGATTTCGCTAAAAACCTGCGAATTGACCTTGTTGCTCGTCAGCTCGCGAAGAAACGTGTTGATGGCGCTGTCGCTGACCACCAATCCCATCTGCCGCGCACGTTCGTCGAGGATCCAGGTCTGTACGGCGCCTTCGTCGGTCGTCTGACCGAAATAGAGCGCACCGGTAGGCCGCCCCATCATTTGCATCAACTGGGCAGCCATTCCCTCGTCGATCTGATCGGAAAAATTGAACTCGGCGCGTTGGCAACGGTCGATAAACGTGATCGCGAGCTGTTTCCGGCGAATGAGCTGCTGCAGCTCGTTGGCGCGGATCGACTTGCCGAAGGCCGTGGCGACGACCGGGTCTTCGCTGCTGCGCATGTTGCTGGAATAGTCGATCGCGCCGCCGATCGAGAAGCCGACCATGCACATGATGGCCAACAGCGCGTACATGACCTTTTGGTTCTTACGGAAAATGGCGAAGGGCGATGCCATGTCAGTTCGTTCCTTGTCCGCGTCCCCCCCAAAATCGGAAGGGATACCTTGACAGCCTGGTGTTCCAAATACTAATGAGTGAACCAAACACGGTTCATGGGACGGTCGTGCATTCTATGTCTTGTTGACGTAAATGCAATCCCAAGAACGAAGTACGGTCATTCGAACGGTCTCCACCACGTGCAGGACGCATGGCTAAACGCACTACCAAATCATCGGGCAACACGCGTCAGTCGCCCGCCAAGGCCGCCGCGGCGCCGCGTGCGGCATCTGCCAAGGGCGGTGGAAAATCGCTGGTCATCGTCGAGTCGCCCGCCAAGGCGCGGACCATCAGCGGTTTTCTCGGACGCGACTTCGTCATCGAGGCGAGCATCGGCCACGTCCGCGACCTCCCGCAAGGCGCCAAGCAGATTCCGGCGCAGTACAAGAAGGAGGACTGGGCGTACCTGGGGGTGAACGTCCACGACAACTTCAGCCCCGTCTATATCGTGCCGCCCGGCAAGACCGAGCAGGTGCGCAAGCTTCGCAGCCTGGTGAAGGACGCCAAAGAACTCTACCTGGCGACGGACGAAGACCGCGAAGGGGAGGCCATCAGTTGGCACCTGCTCGAACTGCTCAAGCCGAAAGTGCCCGTGCGGCGATTGGTGTTCCACGAGATCACCAAGGAAGCGATCGAGGACGCGCTGGCCAACCCGCGGCAGATCGACGACGCCCTGGTGCGTGCCCAGGAGACGCGGCGGATTCTCGACCGGCTCTACGGTTACGAGGTATCGCCCCTGCTGTGGCGCAAGGTGCGGCCCAAGCTCTCGGCCGGCCGTGTGCAGAGCGTGGCGGTGCGGTTGATCGTCGAACGCGAGCGGCAACGGATGGCGTTCGTGGCGGCCACCTACTGGGACTTGCTCGGCCGGTTTGCCAAGCAGGCGGGCCAGGAGCTCGAAGCGGGGCTGGTCAGCTACCAGGGGCGGGCGATCCCGGCTACCAAGGATTTTGATTCGGCCACCGGCAAGGTCAAAGACCCCACCCTGCTGTTGCTCGACGAGCAGCAAGTCAACGACCTGGCCGATCGCTTGCGGCAGGCATCGTTCAGCGTGACCTCCGTCGAGACCACTCCGTACACATCGAAGCCGTACCCGCCGTTCACGACCAGCACCTTGCAGCAAGAGGCCAACCGCAAGCTCGGTTTCACGGCCCGCCGCACCATGCAGGCCGCCCAGAGCCTGTACGAGAACGGCTACATCACCTACATGCGTACCGATTCGACGAACCTGGCCAAGGTGGCCATCGACGCGGCGCGTGAACTGGTGCAGACGCAGTATGGTGGCGAATACCTCCCCGGGCAGCCGCGGACCTATGTGACGAAGGTCAAGAACGCGCAGGAGGCACACGAAGCGATCCGACCCGCCGGGCATCCGTTCTCCATGCCCGAGTCGCTGCGCACGCAACTGTCGTCGGATGAATTCAGGCTCTACGACCTGATCTGGAAACGCACGGTCGCCAGCCAGATGGCCGATGCCCGCGGGCGGCGGATCATGGTCACCATCGAAGGGGGCGAGGCGGTGTTCAAGGTCGGCGGCAAGACCATCGATTTCGCCGGCTACCTGCGGGCCTACGTCGAGGGGTCGGACGATCCCGAAGCCGAATTGGCCGATCGCGAGACGGTGCTTCCCTCCGTCGAAGTGGGCGAAAAGCTCAACTGCCGCGAGCTGGAGTCGAAGTCGCACACCACGCAGCCGCCCAGCCGCTTCAACGAAGCCACGCTGACCCGTGCGTTGGAAGAGATGGGCATCGGCCGCCCCAGCACCTACGCGGCCATCATCGACACGATCCTGGCCCGCGACTACGTCTTCAAGCGGGGCAACGCGCTGGTGCCGACGTGGACGGCGTTCGCCGTGGCCCACCTGCTCGAACGCCATCTGCCCAAGCTGGTCGACTACCAATTCACCGCCCAGATGGAAGACGACCTCGACGCGATCAGCCGCGGCGAGACCAAATGGGTCGACTACCTGCACAGCTTCTATTTCGGCAATGGCCGCGAGGGCTTGAAGAAACAGCTCGAGCACAAGGTCGAGGCGATCGACGCGCGCGACGTCAGCCGCGTGCTCATCGGCAAACCCGACGGAGCCGACCCGATCCATGTGCGCGTCGGCAGGTTCGGTCCGTTCCTGGAGCAAGGCGAGCGCCGGGCGAGCATCCCCGACGGCTTCCCGCCCGACGAGTTGACGATCGACAAGGCGCTCGAGATGCTGGGCCAGGCCGAGCAGGCCGAAGAGCCGCTCGGCATCTGCCCCGACACGCACAAGGCCGTCTACTTGAAGGTGGGCCGCTTCGGCCCCTATGTGCAACGGGGCAGCCCCGACGACGAAGAGAAGCCGCGGAACGCCTCGCTCTTGAAGGGCATGCGGCCGGAAGACGTCACGTTCGAAGTGGCCCTCAAGTTATTGTCGCTGCCGCGCGATCTCGGCCCGCATCCCGAGGGCTCGCCGTTGGCGGGCGAAGCCGTCGTGGTGAACAATGGGCGTTTCGGCCCCTATGTGAAATGCGGTGCGGAGACCCGTTCGTTGCCGGCCGGTGTCTCGCCGTTGGAGGTCACGATGGCCGAAGCCCTCCGGCTGTTGGCCGAGCCCAAGAAGGCCCGCCGTGGCTTCGGGGCGCCGCGCGAACCGTTGCGATCGCTGGGCGAATCGCCCGTCACCAAGCAGGCGATCCAGCTCTTCGAGGGCCGCTACGGTCTGTATGTGACCGACGGCACGACGAACGCCTCGTTGCCCAAGGGCGTGGCGGCCGAGGAGCTGACGCCCGCCCAGGCGTTGGAATTGCTCGCCGAACGGGCCGCCCGCGGTCCGGCCAAGCGGCCGACACGCCGTGCTGCCGCCGGCCGCCGCACCGCCGCCACCAACGGCGAGCCCGCCGCCAAGAAACCGGCCAAGAAGAAAGCGGCGCCCCGCAAAAAGGGCGGAAAGGCGAGCTAGCGCTTTCGATTCGCCAACGAAGCGGATTCGTCCGTCGGCGGGTAATCGGAGCGCTTCGGACTATGATCGCTCAGGGCGACGCTTAATGCGTCAGAGCCATGAGGACCAAATCGGTTCCAGGTCCAAGGTGAAACCCGGCAGTTCGGGCTCGCCGCTCAACGTCGACGGCTCTTTGAGGGTCTCACGCTTCTTACCCGGACGATAGATCTCGACGCGTCTGCCAAGCGGATCGATGAGCCAGCCCAAGCGGACACCGCAATCGATGTATTCCCGCATCTTGGCCCGCAACGAGCGCAGAGAATCGGTGCGCGACCGAAGTTCCACCACGAAGTCGGGAGCGATCGGCGGGAACTTTTGCTTCTGAGCCCGCGTCAGCGCATTCCACCGCTCGTGTAACACCCAGGCCACGTCGGGCGAACGTACCGCGCCGTTCGGCAAGGCAAAGCCGGTCGACGAATCGAACACGACGCCGCTCTTCGCACGCTTGTTCCAAAGGCCCAGTTGTAGGTTGAGATCCGAGTTGCCTTGTCCGCTTTCGCCTCCCACCGGAGGCATGATGATGAGATCTCCACGAACGTCGCGCTCGATGCGCCAGTCGCGGTTCAACTGACAAAACTGAAAGAAGTCGGCATCGGTCAAACGGTTTCGTCCCGGACCGAAGTGCATCACGAGCGGCGAAAAGATCCACGCGTTGCTGGCGGTCGCCATGATCGTTTCTCTGCGTACCAAATGAGGTTGCAGTATAGCACAGAGGAAACGGTCGCTGCTTACCGCAGCACGGCGTCGAACAGCCGATAGGCTTCTTCGCGCATCGCGTCGGGGAAGTCGTGTTCGCAGTCGGGGTGCTCGACGCGGAGGTTGTCGGGCTGGTTGTAGAGAGCGAACACCGGACGCGCGGCGGCGATGATGCGGTCGACACTGTCGGCCCTGAAGTTGCTGTCGTTGCGCGGCGCGACGACGAGCACGTGTCGTGGCGCGAGCGCGCCGATCATTTCGGCGAAGTCGAACGGGATCTCGTCCAGACGATTGCGGTAATCGGCCAGACGCGGCATGTAGCGCATCTGGCACCAACCCGCTTCCGGCAGCCAGACCTTGTCGTCGCCGTTCATGTAATCGACGTACAGGTCGAGTCCGCAACTGGTGACGACGGCCTGGATGCGATCGTCGAAGACGGCTGTGTAGACCGAATTGTGTCCGCCCAGGGAATGTCCGACCGCGCCGAAGGCATCGGGCCGCACGTAGCCGAGCGATGCGAGCAGGTCGAGGCCCCGCATGTTGTCCCAGACGGCCTTGAGCGTGCCGCTTTGCCAGCCGAGCCCCTTGAGATCGGGCTGGTATTTGGCCAACAACGGATAGCTCGGCGCGAGGGTTACATATCCTCGCTCGGCAAGCTCGACGGCATATTGCCGGTTGGCCTTCCCGCCCAAGCCGACCACCACGCCATGACCGATCGCGTTATCGGTGGGGTGTGGGCAGAGCACGCCCGGCACCACCTTGGCGTCTTTCTCCAGCGCCGCCTTGGGTATGCAAAGATAGGCTGGCACCCGGCCGCCCGGCTCCGAGCTGTATGTGATCAACCGCCGCACATAACTGCCGCCGTCGATCTCCTCTTCGACACGCATATCCAACGGACACCGCTTCTCGTCGCCCGGCAATCTGCCCATGACCGATTGCATCCCCGCCACGATTTCTTTCCGTCGCTGGAGCCAATCGGCCGTACTCTTCACGGTCGCGGTCTTGTTCCCTTCACTCCGATAGACGAGCAGATTCTCGCGCGGCAGCCGCGGTGTCGCGGGGCGCAGGTCTTCGGCGGCCCGCGCTGCGAAGGTGACGGCAAATAAGGCAAGACCGGCGATCGCCAGGCGACACAAGGCTATTTTCATGGCGGAATCCGAGTGTGGGAGAATCCAGGGTTCGAGATCTTCAACGCTGACCGCCTGTGGGCAACTCTGAATCTTGAAGTTAATACGCCCGCTGCGCGCGAAGCAAGACTCTTCCCGCGCATGTCGTGGTTTAAGCTGTGGCTAGGCGTGGCTAGGCGGCAGGGACGGTAGCGGGGTCGGGCTGCCCGTCTCCAGCGCGATGGACCGTGAGAAACGGATCGATCCCGGCTCGTCCCCCGAAACAATCGCTGCTTCCTTCCGGCGGACGATGGGCCCGGATGAGGTTTCCAGGTTGTTGGAGAGCGCACTACAGAGTCACGGAGGAACGCGCTTCCGCCGCGAGCCGGCAGTGCGATTGATCGCGCGGGGAGCATGGAATCCCTCTGTCCGTGTACGTGCGTGAGGGTTGGCAGGTATTCTATCCGGTGGCGGTCGCCGGCTCGTGGGGCTACCATGCGATCCTTGCTCCGCGGCTCTGGCGCGGTCTAATGGCACTATGAACCGACGGTTTCAGTTCCGCTTGCAGACGACGATGCTGCTCTTGGCCCTCGTAAGGTCGAGGGGCTCGGTGGCATGACTGAGAACGACCAGAAAGAGGAACTCAGCCGGGCTTATGTGCAGGCGGTTGCGGCGACGGCAGGATTCGCCATTTACAAGCCAA
Source organism: Pirellulales bacterium (assembly GCA_035547915.1). Taxonomy (GTDB): domain Bacteria; phylum Planctomycetota; class Planctomycetia; order Pirellulales; family JAICIG01; genus DASSFG01. The sequence goes on from DASZTS010000091.1 coordinate 36,756, forward strand.
GTATCGACGACGAAAGCATCGACATGGGAATTTCGGCCGGCTCTACGGGAATGGAGCGCCGGCCACGGGTCGAGCTACAGCTCAAATGCACAGCCGCCGAAGCACCTGCGGAGCGTAAGATTTCGTTCCCCTTGAAGCTGAAGAACTACGATGACCTTCGAATCGAATCGTCGGTCCCCCGAATCCTCGTCGTCATGCTTGTCCCGGAGAAGGTTTCCGACTGGCTGACTCACAGCGAAACGGAACTCGCTGTTCGTCGCTGCGCCTATTGGGTGAGCCTGCTCGGCATGCCGGAATCGCAAAATAGGTCGAGCGTGACGGTCGCAATCCCTCGGGGGAACTTGTTTTCTGTCGACGGACTTCGCAGCATAATGTCGAGGATCAATGACGGAGGCAAGCCATGAAAGCAGAAATACGGGACGCGAAAGCGGTGGGCGCCTTGCGACCTACCGAAGTGGCTGCCTATCTTCGAGCTTCCGGGTGGCTGCAACAGGAGGACCAGGGCGCCTGGGCGATCTGGACGAAGGGAAGCGATTTTGAGGTCATCGTCCCTCTCAGCCGAGAATTGGGCGATTTTGCGCAGCGTATGGGGGACATTGTTCGGACGCTGGCACTCGCGGAAGATCGGTCGCAACTTTCAGTCTTTGCCGATCTGACGACAACGTCTGCGGATGTCGTGCGGGTTCGAGCAAGCGAGCCGGAAACCGCGGATGGAACAGTCTCCCTGCTGGAAGGGGTTTCCCTCGTGCACGAGGCGATGGACATGATGGCGGCCGCCGCGTGCGCGACCGTCGCCCCCAAACCGCTCTATCGAGCCCGACGTCCACAAGAGGCCGCCGAGTACCTGAATGCCCTGCGACTCGGCCAAACAGAGCGAGGAAGCTTCGTAGTTACAATTGTCTCGCGTGTTCCCCCGGCATTGAGCATGCCGACATTGCCTCAAGCCGAGTTGTTCCCGGAAGAACCATTCGCGCGCCGCGTCAGCTACAAGTTGGCCGATTCGCTCTCGGCGGTCCGAAAGGCGGCAGATATGGCTGCAAGCTCTGCTTCCTTCGATGCTTTTGCGGATCGAGTTTCTGAAGGGGTGAGCGCCAATCTATGCGCCGCACTTGTTGGGATGGGAAAGTATTTGAGCGATGCGGGCATACTGTCGGTTGAGTTGTCGTGGGCTAGAACGAGGACGCTGCGCCCACAGGTGGCATCAAAAATCACCTTTCCACGAGATTACATCCCGATTTTTGAGGAAGCGGCTCGTCTATTTCGGGAACGAAGTCCTTTCGAAGAATACGATGTTCGAGGAGTCGTCGAGCGCCTTGATCGCCCGGAAGGGACGGAAAGTGGAGTTGCGACTGTTGTCGCCGAGATTGAGGGACGATATCGAAAGGTATCAATGATGCTCACCGGGCACGATTATGAGCTTGCCATCCAGTCGCACGGACAAAGAGTGCCTATCATTGCCGAAGGCGTTCTTGAGAGACAGGGGCGTTCTCTCGTACTCGTAGGCCCAAGGAACGTGCGTTTAGAGCCCCTGGCCGACAACTGAAGCGGGCCCAAAGGTCGGGCGACGATCATGATCGCGCTTGTGGGCGAACTGCCCGCGCGGCGGACCGCTGCCTGCGATCTACAGCGAGATGAGCGTCGAATTCCAGGCCTGGGCGGATCGCATCAAACGGCTGCACCGCGCGCTCAACGAACTGGGCGCGGCGGCGAAGCGGCTCGGCATGCCCACGGCCGAAGAGAGCGAATGGTTTGCGTTGCTCGAACGCAAACTGCTCCCCCAACTCGACCTGAAGCCCGCGCTGGTCGTGGCGGTGGTGGGCGGCACGAATATCGGCAAGTCGGTCGTCTTCAATCACCTGGCCGGCGAGAATGCCAGCGCCGTCAGTCCGCTGGCGGCCGGCACCAAGCATCCGGTGTGCGTGGTGCCGCCCGAGTTTCAGGACGAGCGGTTGCTGTCGCAACTGTTCGAGGGGTTTTCGTTGCGCCGTTGGCAATCGGCCGACGATTCGCTGACCGAATGCGCCGAGCACCTCGTCTTCTGGCGGCCGGCCGATTCCGTGCCTCCGCGCCTGTTGCTGCTCGACACACCCGACGTCGATTCCGACGCGGCCGTCAACTGGCTCCGCGCCGATCAGATCCGCCGCGCCGCCGACGTGCTGATCGCCGTGCTCACGCAGCAGAAATACAACGACGCGGCCGTGAAGCAGTTCTTCCGTAAGGCGGCCGAGGCCGACAAGCCGGTGATCGTCGTCTTCAATCAATGCGACCTGGCCGATGACCGCGAATTCTGGCCGCGGTGGTTGGAGACCTTTGCGGACGAAACCGGTGCGAGACCGGAACACGTCTATGTCGTGCCGTACGACCGCGCGGCGGCCAATCAGCGCCGGCTACCGTTCTACGAAGTAGGACCGTCAGGCACCGCACCGATCGGCGAACCGGCCTCCTTGCGGGCCGAGTTATCGCAACTGCACTTCGACGCCATCAAGGTGCGCACCTTCCGCGGCGCGCTCGCTCGGCTGCTCGACCGCGAGACGGGCGTGCCCGCGTGGCTCTGGCGATTGGGGAACGCCGGCGCCGAATTCGAAGCGGCCAGCGAAGCGCTCAGCGCCACCGAGATGGCGGGCGTCGATTGGCCCGCCCTGCCGCCGCGATTGTTGGTCGAAGAGATCCGCCTGTGGTGGGACGGCCGTCGCAGCGGCTGGTCGCGGAAGATCCATTCCTTCTACCGCGTCGTCGGTCAGGGCGTCTCCTGGCCGCTGCGCGAAGCGTGGCGGGCGACGCGCGGCGATGGCGAGCGGCCGCAAGAAACCTTTCGGGCGCGCGAGCGGCAGGCCATCGTCGAAGCCGTAGAGAAACTGCTGGCCGAACTCGAGCGGCTGGCGCAGTTGGGCAACGACGTGTTGCGTCCGCGGTTGGCGTCGCTGCTGGGCGGGGCTTCGCGCGAATCGCTGTTGGTGCGCGTCGCGGCGGCGCATGCCGCTCTGCCGGCGCTCGACGACGATTATCGAGCCTTCCTCCGCGCCGAGTTGGACCGCTGGGGCGAAGGGAATCCCGCGGCCATCAATGTGCTGCGGTCGCTCGATCACGCGGCGGCGCTGGCGCGGCCGGCGATTACCGTCACGCTGGCGGTCAGCGGCTGGATCCTGGCGGGCGATGTCGTGGGGCATGCGGCGGCCCACGTGGCCAGCCAGACCGCGAGCCACCTGGCCACCGAGGCGTTGGTCGCCGGCGGCACGACCGTGGGCGGCGAGGCCGTGGTCAGCGTCACGGGCGAGGGCGTGACACAGGCCGCCGCCCGGCTCTTTCGGCGCCTGCAATTGCGCTATGCCGAAATGCGGGCGAAATGGCTGGCAGACTGGTTGGAACGCGAACTGCTCGGAGGGCTTCTCGCACCCTTACGGGAAGGCGCCGAACTCGTCCGTTCGCGCCCCTTCGTGGAGGTCGAATTGGCGCTCGACGCCTTACGATCGGCCGCGCCGGTTCACGCTGACGGCCAATAGGCCGACGTCCGCGGCGAAAGTCTCGACGGCCTGCGATTGACAGACATGCCTTGTCTTGTTATGTATTGATGCCTAAGACGACAATGCATCGGTGACGGCGATGGATTCGCGCTTGCTCTCGGGAATGGTCGACACGTTGCTATTGGAGGTGATCTCCGACGGCGCGACCTATGGCTACGAGATCGCCCAGACGATGCTGGCGCGATCGCGCGGATATTTCGAAATCACCGAGGGGAGTTTGTATCCGGCGCTGCACCGGCTGGAACGGCAAAAATACTTGGAGTCGTTCTGGCAGGAGGCCGACGGTCGCGAACGAAAATACTACCGGCTGACTCCTGCCGGCCGCCGCGCGCTGGCGGCCAAGAAGAAGGAATGGCAGCAATTCGTGACCGGGGCGCAGGGAATCCTGGGGGGCGCCGATGGAGTGGCATGACGACCTGGCCCGCGCCCTGCCCCGCCCGCGCGAAGACGAGCCCCGGGATCTGCGGCGCAGAATCCTGGCCGAGTTGCGAGATCATCTGCATACGGCCATGCAGCGAGAACTCCTGCTGACCGGCGATACGGCCCAAGCGCGACATAACGTTTTGGCTCGGTTCGGCGACCCGGCTCGGATCGCCCGAAAACTCTGGTTCGATGCCATGTGGGAGAAGATCATGATGCAGCGAGGGATGCTGGTGGCGCTCGGGATGCTGGTCCTGGTGAGCGCCGCGTCGATGGGATTGACGTGGCGTATGGTGGTGCAAGCCGGACAGGTGAATCGGGAGTTGCTCGAACAGAGCCGGGCGATGAACGAGAGCATCCTCGCCAGGCTACAGGCAATGGGCAACGCGGCGCCGGAGGCCGCGAAATCGGCCGAGTGGAACTCGTTGAAATTGCAGTTTACGTGGGACACGGCCGACGGAGTTCCGGCCGAGGGTATCGTGGTCCGTCTGCAAGGCGCCCTGTTTGATGGCGGGGCCGCGGCCGAGTTGGTCCGTATAAGCGGCCAAGACGGAGTCGCCGATTTCGGCCTGATTCGGACGGGGCAGCACCGTCTCCAGATCGAGACGCCGCGGGGCGAATCGATCGACGATGCGATCTCGGGCTTGCTCGAATTCGACGGGCAACTCGTAACCATACTTCCGGGCGCACCGCGAACGCTGAACATCGTCTGTCCCTCGCAACCGAAAGAGACCGAGATCTCGGTCGCGGTGGACTGGCCGGAAAAATTGGCCGGCCGACCACTCTGGTTGGTGTGCGATTTCGTCGAACATTCGCGCCAGGTGGGGGGCCACCAATGGGCGCGAAGCGGTCGCTCGCCGCAATTCGTCGTCGTCGATCCCGCCGGCAAGCTGATGAATCCCGAGATGCGACGTCTCGAGGACGGGGCCCCAAGCGGAAGTCGATTCTTCAGTGCCATCGGCTCACTGATGAGAGAGGAAGAGACTCGCCTTTTCATCGCGCAAGAGAAATCGTTTGTCGAAGGCCCGGGGATCTTTCGTTTCGAAAAGCCGGTCGACGGCCCGCAGTGGATCGGTGAACGTGCGAGTGCCTGCCTGCCCTATATCTGGCTGCCGAGAACGGACGCCGTTTCGCGTTTCAAATGGCCGGCCGGCAGTTATTCGATCGCGCATCTCGTGGTGGGGGGCGAACCCGAATCGCGCGACGAGTCGTTGCCCGACGAACTGCTGCACCCGCAGTTCTTGGGCGGGATCGACCTCACCGCCGATTTTGGGCATAGCAGTCTCATCTATGCCAGCGCCGACCAAGCGAGCACCGTCCGTCGCAAACGGCGGGAAGCGAAGAGCGATGTTTACGAGTTCACCGCCGTGCCCGACCGGCCCAATGAATGGCGGATTTCGATTCCCTCGCAATTGGTGGAATTGCTGACCGAACCGGTTACGGCGGACCACTTCGGCGCTCCGCCAGTTCTGGAATCGGAAACGCCGAATGACGCACCTCCGCCACTGCCCTACAGCGAGTGAACTGACGAGCGAGGTGTGCATCTCGCTATCGGCCGCTCTAAGGCCGCCACGGTCCGGTGGCCGTACCATCGGGGCTCGCCAGCACGACTTTGTAGCCGTCGAGGTCGCGCAGCCAGATTTCCCAATGGTTTGGGCCTCCGTCGCCCTCGGGCGGGTTGCGGTGGCGAGGGATGACAACTTCGGCGCCCAGCGCCTCGGCCCGAGCGATGGCCGCGTCGATGTCGTCCACTTCGAACCATAGCAGCACACCGTTGCCCGGAGGCAGGTCGAGCGGATCGCCGATGCGGCCGTGGTGATGGTCGTCCTCCCAGCGATGTAGTTGCAAGACCAGCCTGCCGCCGAAGACGAGCCGTTCGTAACTCGGACCGCCATGTGCGCTTTCGCAGTCGAGCAACCGCTGATACCAACGGCTGCTCGCCTCGACGTCTCGAACGCAAATCAATGGCTGCGGACGCATCGCGAAACTCCATCGCCCTCACCGACCTGTGCCGTGCCGTGGATGCCGATGCGGCGGACGAGCGGTCCACCCGCCTCAGCTTCCCGGCGGCGGCCTTTCATCTTATCGACCGACCGCGAGCCCGTTCCAGTGCCGCTGTATCTCGATGACGGCGGGAGCTTTTGTGGGCGCAGTTCCTAGGCACTAAGATGGCCCCATGAGGCGCCATTTCTGCCCGCGTACCGCGGCAACGTGCGTGTTGCTCGTCTACACGATCTGCCTGATGGGAGCGGGATTCAACCATGCCAACGACATCGTCCAGGGCGATTGGTTCCCCTATCGCCACGCGCCGCTCTCAATGAACGTGTACTGGACGTCGCTGGTCGCCCTCGACCCGCTCGCGGCAGTGTTGCTCTGGCTCAAACCTCGGGTGGGTCTCGCGGTCACGCTCGCAATCATGGTCTCGGACGTTGCCGTCAACTCTTATGGCGTGCATGGGCTCGATTATCACGGCTGGTATGCCTGTGGATCGTTGCAACTGCAGGCCATGTTTCTGAGATTCGTCGTCGGCTCCTTGCCGTTCGTGTGGCCGAACGGCAATAGATCGAATGCGGAAAGCGCGGCGATCGCTAAGCCAGAGTCCGAGTAGGCCGCAAGCCGGGCTAATTCCAATACCGTTCAATTGACCTAAGAGAATTCGCAGCCTCCTGCGACGATGGGGATGTCATAAGTCCCACGTAGCAAGGAGGCTGCGATGAGTGTGATCGACAAGGATGCCGATGTCGCCGTGCGGTGGTCGACAGCGGAAC
>DASZTS010000092.1:0-7105 GCA_035547915.1 Pirellulales bacterium
CTCCGGAACAGCGTGTGGTAGTTTGTCCCTCGCACTTCCCAGCCCACCTAACTTCCGGTGGAAGCGCCAAAAATTACGCTAACTCTCCGATTGACACGCGCCGGGCGACCTGCTCCGCGCGCAATTCCCCTTATGCACCCGCGGGCGAATTAAATCGCCATTTTTTGCTTGCCTTGGTCATTACCTTGCGGTATCTTCGTCGGCAGTGTGCCCTAGTGGAGAGCTTTGCGCCTGCGCAGCTCACTTGAGAAGGCCGCGCTTACATGAAAACGTCCACCGCAACTCGCATTCTGGTTTGCCTGGCCGCAGCCTGCCTCGGTGAAGGCTGGCTGGCCGGCAATTCGGCCTCTGCGAGTTGCGGTGATTACGTCATGGTAGGCGGCCACCGGGGCGGTTCCATGTCGCACACACCGGCCGACTTGCAACAGACGGTGAGCGATGACAATGGCTCGCCTCCTTGCCGCGGGCCGCATTGCTCGCGCGGTTCGGATCCGTTGCCGGCCCAACCGTTGACGGTGTTGACGGGCGCGGACGATTGGTGCCTACCGGTGAGCGATGTGCCGCGTGCGGCGGTCGCTCCCATCGGGTCGGTCGTCGTCGATAGCCATCCGTGCCCCCTTCTGCGGGCTGAGACGATCTTTCGGCCTCCCCGTCGGGCCTGATTCGGCCGTCGGACCGTGACCTGGCGCAGGTATTGCGCCCACGTTGCGTTAATAGCCGTCGGCCGCCTTCGGCAGCATGGGCTGCGCCTTGTGGTTCCCCCAGGCACGCCCCTCGTCGGCATCGCGTAGCGCGCCGGTCATCGACCGACCGGGCGTTTGACGAAACGATCGCCCCGAGGCGCTTCGATCGCCTGCGATTCCCGGCGCTCGCCCGTTGTGGTTCCCGAAGCGGTCGGCGCGCGCCCCTACGGCCCCCTCTTTTCCCCTTTTCGGTGAATACGCCCAGGCAGGCGCTACGCACCGCAGCCCGTTTGGCTGCACGAATCAGTTATTAGTTATCTCTGTTTTAGTTAATTACGTCTTTTTCATAGGGTACTACGATGAATCCTTCACGTCGTGGTTTCACGCTGGTCGAGCTGTTGGTCGTTATCAGCATCATCGGCATGCTTATCTCATTGCTGTTGCCAGCCGTGCAGCAGGCGCGCGAGGCCGGCCGGCGCACCACATGCAACAACAACCTACACAACCTGGGCCTCGCGATGCAGAACTTTGCCAGTAAGACGGGCGGACGTCTGCCGGGCTGGCGCGAGAACATGACCTTGTCGCCGCAGCCCATGGTCGGCGGCAACTCCATCCCGCAATACCCGGTGAGCTGGGTCGTGCCGCTCCTGCCGTTCCTCGAACGCAGCGATCTGTACCTGAATTGGCGCAACGGCTCGTTTCTGCTCTCCAATCCGATGGGACCGTCACCCAATCCGAATATCGACCCGACCACGGCGGGTTACCTGACGTTGCTCGTTTGTCCCAGCAATCCACCCATCCAGACGCTTCCGCCGCCGTGCGCCTACGTGGTCAACGCGGGGCAGATGGACATCACAGCCAGCTTCGGCTCTACGTCGGGCGGGGGCATGGGAGGCATGGGCAGCACGCCCGCCGTCTCGGCCGACTATCGCCAGAACGGCGTGTTCTTCGATTGTTTCCAGGACTCGACGCAATCGATGATGGTCGACATTCCCATGTCGCAGACGTGCAACATGGGACCGCAGGTGAACATGACGATGGACTTCCTCACGGCCAACGACGGTTCGTCGATGACGCTGATGATGAGCGAGAACCTGGACGCTGGCAGTTACTGCGACCCCAACGCACAAGGCCTGGCCGACTCGAGCATGGGTGGTGGCGGCGGTATGGGAGGCATGGGCGGCAGCGGAAACTTGCCCTTCGCCGTGCTCGAAGCGCTGCAAGGATTCGTGTGGTGGGGCGACGTTGACGCCAACGGCAACACGACGCCCCCCTACGCCTCGGGCAGCGTGGTGTACGGCAGGATCAACAGCCCTTCGGACAGCATGGGGAACAACAATCCGAACTTTCCCTACACCAATGCCCGGCCTTCGAGCCAGCACCCCGGCGGCGTGAGCATGTTGTTCTGCGACGCCCACGGTCGTTTCGTCTCGCAGGACATCGATTACCGCGTGTATTGCCTGTTGATGAGCAGTTGCGGCCGGCAAGTGATGCCCCCCGGCATGATGTCGGCCCCGAACACAACCATTTGGAAATATCTGCAAGCGGCTCTCATCAACGACAGCGACATTCCTTGAACGCCGCCCAAAGACCGATCGGGGCAACTCGTTTTTCCGCATTGCCACGCACGTTTTCTGGTCAACCTTTCAGCACCGAACTTTTCTGTGTCCCTCTCATCTCGTTCGTCGACTTTTTCTGGAGTTCTTTTTATGAAGACCAATCGCCGCGGTTTCACTCTCGTCGAACTGCTGGTGGTCATCGCGATCATCGGCATCCTCATCGCCCTCTTGTTGCCGGCCGTACAAGCAGCCCGCGAATCGGCCCGCCGATCGCAATGCGTCAACAACCTTAAGCAGTTCGGCATCGCCATGCATAACTATCACGATACTTTCAAGGCGCTGCCTCCGGCCGGATTCTTGGATGCCGGCCTTTCGTCCGGGCCCACCGGTTTGAATTCTAACGCCATCCTCGACTGGTCCGAACAGGCCCGACTGTTGCCGTACTTCGAGCAGGGGAACCTGACCAACATGATCAATTTCAATCTCACCTGGGACAACCCGGTGAATACCGCGGCCGCGATGGTCAAGGTGCCCCTCTTCATCTGCCCGTCGGACGCCGGAACGATGATTCCGGCAAGCGCCGGTTCGCAGCTCAATTATTACGGCAACTACGGCAACAACCTCTTGCGCGGCCAGCCGACGTGGCCCCAGTTCGCGGGCACGCCCAATGCTTCGATGCCCGCGCCGAACGGCGCGTTCCCATTCGGGGTGGCGGTGAAGTTCGCCGACATCCGCGACGGTCTCAGCCAAACGACCGCCTTCTCGGAAATGATCACCGGCGATTTCAACAACGGTATCTCCACGCCGGCGAGCGACAACTTCGTGTCGTACGCCAGTCCGGTTACGGCGAACGATGCCTACACGATGTGCATGCAGCTCGATCCAAACGACCTGTCGAACCAGATGTGGTCGAACACCGGTGCTCCGTGGACGAGCGAGACCGGTTCCAACACCGTCTACGTTCACGCCGCGCCGCCCAACACCCGGTCGTGCGGGTTCCTCGCGGTCAGCCGATTCGAGTCGTGCGCCAGCAGTTACCATCCGAGTGGCGTGAACGTGCTCTATTGCGATGGCGCTGTGAAGTTCGTTATCGACAGCGTCGATCTGCCGATCTGGTGGGCGGTGGGGAGCCGCAACGGCAAAGAGGCCCTGCAAATCAACAACTAAGGGTGCCGGACAAGACGCGGAAGCTCGAGCCCCCTCGGGACGCACCGTCCAAGCGAGGGAAAGGCCGCCGGCCAGCGGCGAAAACACTGCGCCGGCCGGCCTTTTCTAACACTATCGGAAACCAGGAAAGGTACGAACATGCGAACTTGGGAAGTACGTGGGTCTCGCGCCCGCTGTTTGCTCCCTCTGGCGGTCGTCGTCTGCGCGGTCGGTGTGGGCTGCGGCCGACGGAACTCGCCCGGCGACGCGCCGCTCGCCCGGCAGTCGCTCACGGCGGCATTGGAGAGTTGGAAGGCGGGAGATGCGCCGACAAAGATCCGCGACAATACGCCGCCGATCGTGATGGTCGATCCGGCGTGGGACAAAGGTCAGAAGCTGGAGAGCTTCGAAATCGTCGGGCCGGAGGTCGACGATGGCACCAACCTGGTCTGCCCGGTGAAGCTGGTCGTAGACGACCCCCGAGGAAAGCTCACGGCGGAGGTCAAGTACATCGTCGGTACCAGCCCGAAGATCACGATCTTTCGCCACCGGTCGAGCTATTGATGGAAAGGGAACTCGGGGTGGGCGGAATCGATGATCCGGTGGGCACCGCGGACCGCGGGCTGCTTGGCCGGTTCTATATTAGGGATAGCCGAAGTAAGCCGGTTTCCACGAACGGACACGGACGGTTGGCGGCGAAGCCGGATGAACTGGAACAAGCGGTAATGGCAACTCCCGGTCAGCAATCGAAGGCTTATCGATCTGCACGCGAAGCGGTCGCGCTGAAGGAGGGCGGCGACCTCCGATTACGGACGGCACGAGCCGGTCTGATGGGATCGTTGATGGTGATGGTGATGCTATCGTCCGGAATTCTTGCCTCGGCTGGCGATCGCCCGTCCGAGTTCCCCGTTCTAGATGACGAACAGGCGTGGCGCCGATTGCCGCCGCTGGCGAGCGGCGAGCGGCAGACTCTGCCCGTATGGGCGCGCCTGCTGGCCGACAGCCTGCCGCGGACTACCGCCGCCATGCTCGAACTCGATGCGGCGCACCGCGCGCGCAACCCGCTCGGCCCGGTCCTGGCGGCAAAGACGCGTGGCGAGGTGGCCCGCGCGAATCGCTGCGCCTGGACCATCGCAATGGCTGAGGCCGATCTGCGCCGCGCCGAAGGCGCGTTGCCCGGCACCGAAGCGGAAGATCGTGCGCCCGCCTCGCAGGTCGGGGAATTGTCGAAGACGACCACGCCAGATCGACTGGTGCTCGCCTTCGCCCGGCGATTGACGCTGGAGGCTGACACGATCACCGACGAGGAAGTGGCCCGTCTCACCGACGTTATCGGCGAAGCGAAGCTGGTGGCGCTCGTGCTGCTCGTGGCACACGCCAACTTCCAGGACCGGTTGGTCTCGGCCCTGGGAACCGTCGCCGACTTGGGCGACCCGCCGTTGCCCCTGGCGGCCCGCTTCGCGAAAGTCGGCAAGGACGGCGGCATCGCCGTGCCGGAAAGGACCATGCCTGCGGTGACGGATGCCCCGGCCGTTCCGGAACATGTCGACGATCCCGAATGGCGCGAGTTCGACTTCACCGCGTTGCAGCGGAATCTCGATTCGCAGCGGTCGCGCGACGGCCGGATCCGCGTTCCCGCTTGGGAAGACGTGGTCGCGACGATCCCCGCCGAGCAGCGTCCCAAGCACCCGGTGCGGATACTCTGGACGCTGGTCTGCCGCGGTTATCAACCCGAGTTGGCCGCCGGCTGGTCGGCTTGTCTGCGCACGTTCGCCGAAGAAGCGCAGCAGGACCGGGTGTTCGAAGAGAGTGTTTTTTGGGTGATTACCCGTACGATCCACTGTTTCTACTGAATGGGCCACACCGAGATGTTGCTCGCGGTCGCGGGCCTGGACAAAGATGCGTTGGACGATCGGACACGGCGATTGGCCAGCCGCGATTGGTCGAGCTTTTCGCCGGCCGACCGGTTCGCCTTCGTGTTCGCCCGCAAACAAGCCAAGACCCCTTGGTCGGTCACAACCGCCGACGTCCGCGGTCTCGGCCGGCATTTCGGCCACCACCGCGCGCTCGACGTGCTGTGGTGGTCGTGCCGCTGCCACTATATGACGCGCGTCGCCGACGCATTTCAGCTACCCTTGGAAAAGGAGAACGTCTTTGAGGATCCTTGAAAATAAACGAGCGGAGGCTGGTATGGTTTCCGGCACGAATTCGTGGTGGTGCAGCAGCGCGTGGTGCCGCCGTGGTGCGATGGCGGTCGCGGCGATTTGTCTGTTGGCGTCGGGTTCGGCACGCGGCGAGTCGCCGGCGGAGGGAAGCCAACGACGTCGCTGGTACGATCCTCGTCGATACGTGGAACGCCTGATGAAGGAGGCCGACGAGGTGCGCCACCTCGAGATCGTCGAATCGCTAACGGTCATGGCCCACGGCAAGATGCCGGGCGAGGGTACCGGGTGGTTCCACGGCGGGCAGGGCCGCTACGACTGGCAGTGGCTGGCCGACCACTACGATGCGAACGACGACGATGAGATCGATAGCGACGAGTTTCCGCCCGCCGCCGCAGACCTGCTCGCCGGCCTGGATCGCGACCAGAACGGCAAGATCGAAGCCAAGGACATGGATTGGTCGAGCGACGCCGAATACGTGAAGCAGATGTCGCAAACACGCCGACTCTTCGGCTCTATCGATCGCGACCGCAACGGCCAGGTGACGAAGGAAGAATGGCGCACATTCTTCGAGCGCACGGCCCTCGACGCCGACTCGATCACGCCCGACGATTTGCAGGCCGCCCTGTTTCCACCCGCGCCTCCCTCGACCGGCAAGGAGCCGACGCCTCTCGACTTTCTGCGCGGTTTTGCCAGTGGGGAACTGGGATCGATCATGCAAGGGCCTTCCGTCGGCCGGCGTGCGCCCGATTTCGAACTGGCCGACCACGAACATAAGGGGCGTATCCGATTGTCGCAGTTTTTTGGCAAGCAACCGGTGGTGCTGATCTTCGGCAGCTTCACGTGAGGCCCCTTCCGATCCCAGTTTGGGGTCCTCGAAGAGTTGCACCGCCGCTACGGCAAACACGCCACATTCCTCGCTGTCTATGTGCGTGAAGCGCACCCGGGCGACGGCGCCTGGCCCCACGAGTTCAAAAACGAATCGGGCGGCCCGATCAATCAGCCCAAGCAGCTCGGCGAACGCGAAGGCGTGGCCAGCGAGTGCTCGAAGACACTGCACATCTCGATGCCCTTGCTCGTCGACGAGGTCGATGATCGCGTCGGCCGGGCCTACAGCGGCATGCCCGACCGGTTGTACGTGATTGACCGCCAGGGCCAGATCACCTACAAGGGCGGCCGCGGCCCCTTCGGCTTCAAACCCGGCGAAATGGAGCAAGCGCTGCTGATGACGCTCCTCGACGAGCAGCGCAACGATTTACCCGCGGTCGCTGGAACGGATCATACCGAACCGTAAAACACGTCGACGAGGATTGTCGTCACTCTCGAGCGATGTGGACCAAGCATCGACGCGCTCAAGGGCCGACTACATCACCGTAGCGTAGCGCCGCTTATGAAAGTGAGCTGGAGATTAAATCCAATACCGTTCAATTGATCTAAGAGAATTCGCAGCCTCCTGCGACGATGGGGATGTCATAAGTCCCACGTAGCAAGGAGGCTGCGATGAGTGTGATCGACAAGGATGCCGATGTCGCCGTGCGGTGGTCGACAGCGGAAC
>DASZTS010000093.1:0-112414 GCA_035547915.1 Pirellulales bacterium
TGTAAATCTTTCCCGAAGCCGGCTCTCTCTGTCGTCCATGATTGGATCTCCTTAAGCCTACCGCGGCCTTCCCTGCCGCCGGTACTCGCCCTACTTTAACGCTCCCAAACCAAATTCTCCTATTGAGCTTTTTTGCACCCCACCAACAAGCACGGAAGCTGGCGTGCACCCGGTGTGTCGAGGAATTCCGCGCATGCTCTCCAAGTACGAATTGTGGATTCTCAGCCGCCGGATCATAATTCTGTCGAGTTCCTGGTTCCGGGTTGATGAGACGGTGCCGTCCGCGCCAGTTTCGGACAGGCCGGCGCCCTCGAAATCGATCGCGACCGTACTTGCGCCTCTCTATGACGGCCATCCTGGGCATCTCCGCGTTCTACCACGACTCGGCGGCCGCACTGGTCGTCGATGGAGAACTCGTGGCGGCCGCCCAGGAAGAGCGCTTCACGCGACGCAAGCACGATGCGGCGTTCCCCGCGAGGGCGGTCGAGTATTGCCTGCGCGAGGCCGGTCTGCGGCCGAACGACCTCGATTACGTGGCCTTCTATGAAAAGCCGCTGGTCAAGTTCGAGCGTCTGCTCGAAACCTACCTGGCCGGAGCTCCCGTCGGCCTACGCAGCTTTCGCATGGCGATGTCGGTCTGGCTGAAGGAGAAGCTCTTCCTGCGGCGCTCGATCCGCCAGGGGCTCGGCGGCGCGACGCGCGCTCCGCTCGTCTTTCTCGACCACCACGAGAGCCATGCCGCGAGTGCCTTCTTTCCCAGCCCATTCGAGGAAGCGGCCATCCTCACCCTCGATGGTGTCGGCGAGTGGACGACGACCGCTTGCGGCATCGGCCGCGGCAACCGCATCGAGCTGACGCGACAACTCAAGTTCCCGCATTCGCTGGGGCTGCTCTATTCGGCGTTCACCTATTATTGCGGCTTCAAGGTGAACAGCGGCGAATACAAACTGATGGGCCTCGCGCCGTACGGTTCGCCTCGCTACGTGGATGCCATCCACCAACACCTGATCGACCTCAAGCCCGACGGCTCGTTCCGCCTGAACATGCGGTACTTCAACTATTGCCACGGGCTGACGATGACGAACCGCCGCTTCGAGCGGTTGTTCGGTGGCCCGCCGCGAGCGTCCGAGTCGACGATCGAGCAGCGGCACATGGATCTCGCGGCCAGTATCCAGGCGGTGACCGAGGAGATCGTGCTCAGGCTCGGCCGCGATCTGCACGCCCGCACCGGCCAACAGCGGCTCGTGCTCGCCGGCGGCGTCGCACTCAACTGCGTGGCCAACGGGCGCCTGCTGCGGGAAGGGCCGTTCGAGGAAATCTGGATCCAGCCCGCGGCCGGCGACGCGGGCGGATCGCTCGGGGCGGCATTGTTTGTGTGGCATCAACTTTTGAACCATCCGCGGCATGTCGATGGTCGCGATTCCCAGCGCGCGAGCCTGCTCGGCCCTCGCTTCACGAGTGACGAGATCGAGACGACGTTGAATGGATCGGGCGCGGGTGCCCGACGCTTCGACGACGAGAACGGGCTCATCGATCACGTGGCGCGTCTGCTGGCGGAAGAAAAAGTGGTGGGCTGGTTCCAAGGCCGGATGGAGTTCGGCCCACGCGCCCTCGGCGCTCGCAGCATCTTGGGCGACGCCCGTTCCGCCAAGATGCAATCGGTGATGAACGTGAAGATCAAATTCCGCGAAAGCTTCCGTCCCTTCGCGCCGTGCGTGCCGCGCGAGCGGGCCGACGACTGGTTCATGCTCGGCGGCCACGAGAGCCCTTACATGCTGTTGGTGGCGCCCGTGCGCGAGGAGCAGCGCACCGGGCTGACCGCGGCCGCACGGCACACGATCGAGCACGATGCCGACCTGTGCCGTCGCGTCAACGTGGTGCGCTCGACCGTGCCGGCCGTCACGCACGTCGATTACAGCGCCCGCGTGCAGACGGTCAGCGCCGACCGGAATGCGCGGCTGCATCGCCTGCTCGAGCGGTTCCACGAATTGACCGGCTGTCCCGTGCTCGTCAACACGAGCTTCAATGTGCGCGGCGAACCGATCGTCTGCACCCCGGAGGAGGCCTATCGCTGCTTCCTGGCCACCGACATGGACGCCCTGGTGCTGGAGGATCTGGTCGTGGAGAAGAGGGCGGGCACAGACTCGATGGCGACGGAAGCCCGCGAGAAATACCTGGCGCAGTTCCAACTCGACTGAATACCATGCAGTGGTCCGACGTCAACTTTCATCCCACCACCAAGACGTTGCGGCAGTTCGCCGTGCTGGCGATGCTGTTCCTGCTGGCGATCGCCGGCTGGCAAACATTCGCTCACGGCCGCGCGACGCTGGGGATGGTGCTGAGTGTCGCGGCCCTGGTGATCGGCACGTTGGGAGCACTGAGCCCCGCGAGCGTGCGCTGGCTGTTCGTCGGCATGACGCTCGCGACCTTCCCCATCGGCTGGTTGATGTCGTGGGTCCTGTTCGGCGCGCTCTATTATCTCGTCTTCACGCCGATCGCGCTCGTTTTCCGACTGGCAGGTCGCGACGTGCTCGAGCGCCGCTATAATCCAACGGTAGACAGCTACTGGTCGGAAAAACGGCCGGTCGACGACGTGCGGCGATATTTCCGGCAATTCTGACGCGAACCCCAGCCCGTGCCTTTCATGGACAACGATTTCGAGAAAGCGGCACAAGAGCAACAGGTCGGACCGTTGCGCGAGTTCTTGGACTTTCTGCGCGACAACAAGAAGTGGTGGTTGTTGCCGATCGTTGTGGTCTTGCTGGTATTCGGCGCAGCGGTGCTCGTGGGGAGCACCGCCGCGGCGCCCTTCATCTACACGCTTTTCTAATTCAGACGATCGAGTCCGTCGCTACCGCGCGCTCGATTCGAGCGGTTGCACGCTGGCGGCGCGGGGCCCTTTCTGGGCCGAGCCGTCTTCGTCGATCGAGTATTCCACCAACTGCCCTTCGACCAGATCGTCGAAATGTTTGTCGGCGACGCAGGAGTGGTGGAAGAAGATGTCCTTGTTGCCGTCGCCCTGAATGAAACCAAAACCCTTCTCTGCAACCAGCTTCTTGATTTTGCCCTTCATGATTCTTCGATTTCTCCGCTTACGAAAGAGACACATCGACGCGGTGGCCGGTAAACACCACGCGATGCAATTCGCCCAACGCGGACACAATTTAGGAGTTGCCCCGCGCCGAGCAAGTGCATTTCCGGCCCCCGCGGCCGGAATGCGCACAAAGGCACATTGATGCATCGGCGAGCGTTCGTCAACGCCCGGCAAGCCTTGCTTTTCAGTAAGGGTCAGACCTGAAAGACGCCGAGTTGGTAGGGTGCGTCGGTGGCGTGACGCGTGGCGATTTCGAGCGCGGCGATCAGCTCGTCGCGCGTCAGCGCGGGATCGATGATTCGGTCGACCCAGCCGCGCGCCGCCGCATAGCGCGGGTCCATCTGGCGGTCGTAACTTTCACGGACCTTGCTCTTCAGGTCGGCTAGCTTCTGCCGATCGATGTCTTCGCCCTGGCGCTCCAGGCTCTTCACCGTGATGTCGAGCAGCGTCGAGGTGGCTTGCTCGCCGCCCATGACCGCGCATCGTCCGCTCGGCCAGGCGAATACGAATCGTGGGTCGAACGCTTTGCCGCACAACGCATAATTGCCGGCGCCGTACGACCCGCCCACGATCACCGTGATCTTGGGTACGCGGCTGTTGCTGATGGCGTTCACCAGCTTGGCGCCGGCCTTGATGATCCCTTGCCGTTCGCTGTCGCGGCCCACCATGAAACCGTTCACGTCTTGCAGAAACAGGAGCGGCAGCCAGTCCTGGTTGCAGGTCATCACAAACCGCGCGGCCTTGTCGGCGCTGTCGACGTAGATCACCCCGCCGAACTGCACCGGTCCGTCGGCCGGGCGCACCTGGCGATGTTGGTTCGCCACGATGCCGACCGCGAAGCCGCCCACGCGCGCCGTGCCACAGACGAGGCTCTGTCCGTACTCGGGCTTATACTCGTCGAAGGTGTCGCGATCGACCAGGCAGGCGAGCAGGTCGCGCACTTCGTAATCGCGCCGCGGGCCGGCGCCGACGATGCCGTAGATGTCCGTCGCGGGGCGCAGCGGCTCGGCGGCGGCCGATCGGGTGAAAGGCCGCGCCGCGGAGCGTTCGGCAGGTTGTCCTGCGTCGGCCGGTGTGTTCTCGATGAGCCGCCGCAAACGGGCGAGGCACGTTTCGTCGTCGGGGTCGCGATAATCGATCGTGCCGCTGACGTGTGCGTGCATCTCGGCGCCGCCCAGGTCGTCGCTCGAAACGGTCTGGCCGATGGCGCTCTTCACCAAGGCGGGCCCGGCGAGATACAGGCCCGAGCCGTCGGTCATCAACAGCTTGTCGCAGAGCACCGGGAGGTAGCCGCCGCCCGCCACGCAATTACCCATGATGGCCGCGATCTGCCCGATGCCGGCCGCCGAGATCACGGCGTTGTTGCGAAAGATCCGGCCGAAGTCGTCTTCATCGGGAAACACATCCTCTTGCAAGGGTAAAAAGACCCCCGCCGAATCGACGAGGTAGATCAGCGGCAATCGGTTCTGGTGGGCGATCCGCTGGCAGCGCAGCACCTTCTTGGTAGTGGCGGGGAAGAAAGCACCCGCCTTCACGGTGGCGTCGTTGGCGATGATCATCTGCTTGCGGCCGGCAACCGTGCCGATGCCGCAGACGACGCCGGCGGCCGGCGCGCCACCCCATTCGCCGTACATCTCCCAGCCGGCCCATAGCCCAAGCTCGCAAAAAGACGTGCCCGGATCGACCAGACGCTCGATGCGTTCGCGCGCCGTGAGCCTGCCTTTGGCGTGCTGTCGCTCGATGGCCGCCTGTCCGCCTCCCAGGATGATCTCCGCCTCGAGCAGCGAGAAACGGGCGACCAGGTCAGCAAGGGTCTCCGCCATAATCGTTTGCCCTCAATTCGGTTGTCGCCGGCGAGCCCTGCGCGGCAAGGGGATTTCGATCCCGCCCGGCAATTTGTTGCCCCATTTCGAGCGAGCATCATAACAGGCAAGCGGGCGAAGTTTGAGATGCTCGGCCGCGCGGGGTGGGTAAACGCGGCAACGCTTGCCCTCAAGACGCAAAAGATCACGGCCGGTGATGCGGTCAAGGCGAAGATTACTGTTAGTAACGACCTTGGTGACACGAGGGGAAGACGAACATGCGGACCCTGTTACGATCCGTTTCGCTGGCGGTGGTCGCGATCGTTTGTTATCAATCGGCGGCGGCCGCTCCGCCCCCGCCGGTGCTCGGTGCCACCCCGACCCGCCGATCGGTGAAGCTGAGCCATTACTACCGCACGCCCAACTGGCCGGGCAAGGGTTATGGCTGGGCCGGCCACAGTGCCGCCAAGTGGCAGGGTTACGGCCCCTTCGGCACGGGTGCCTACCGTGGCTTCGGCTACGGCTTCAACGGCTACCCGGCTCCCTTCCGGGCCTACAAATTCGGCTACCCCGAGAACGTGCTCGGCCCCCGCAACGTCGGCAACGGCTACGTCTATTACTCGTATTTCGGCGAGGGCTATCCGGGGTGGCCGTATTGGGCCGGCCGAGACGGCCGCAATTGGTAAGGCATGCTGGGCCTGGCGGGGAACTTTTATGAAGTCTGCGGGCCTATTGCGCCGATAACGTGCTTGTCGATCATGCCGCCTATGCGGGCTTGGAGAACTAGGCGCTTTTTCACGCCAATCGGAGCCATCCGCACCGGCTTTTGGAGAAACTCTCGATGTCGCCTTCAGCAAATCAGTGGTCAGCCCAACGTCGGCTGCTCGGCGGCCTGGGCCTGGCCGTGGCACTCGGATTGACCGGCTGCCAGATGGATATTGGTGGGCAGACGCTCCCCAGCCCCTATTGGCAGACCGACGACGTGCAATACTTCCCGCCCGGACCCGAGTTCAAGCTCTCGCGTGAAGCGGCGGCCATGAAAGCCTTCAAGCAGGACCAAGTGCGGTCGGGCCGACCGGTTCAGCCGCCGGTGGGCGAAGCGCCCGATGCGGGACCGGCTCCCGGTGATGCGGGTCCGTAATAATCAGTCAACCTGCGGCGGATGGATGGAGGACATCGCCCCAACCGTCCGCCGCTACCAGGTTTCGTCGGGCGAGAGAACGTGTCGGCCGGAGAAGTCGGTTCGTAAAGAGCTGGCCGTCGCCGCCGGTCTCGTTCGTCGCCGAGGGGGGACGGCGCCCGTCGCTGCCTGGCGTCCTGGCTGGCCTCACGAGCAGGCCGGTCCAGGACGCTAGGCAGCGCGGGCATTTTTTAATTCGACTGTCGGTTCCCCTCCACGGACGACGATCTTTCGTACGGGGGGAGCGCAGGCGGGACCGTCGGTTCACAGGAACAACACATGTCGCCCGAGGCAACACAGGCCGTCGAGCACGTGGCCAACAACGTGCTGGTTTGGATCGGTTTTGGCATGCTGGCCGGTCTGGTCGCCAAGGCGATCATGCCCGGCCGCGATCCCGGTGGACCGATCGTCACGTTGATGATAGGTTGCGGCGGCAGCATCGTCGGCTCCGGCACGCTGATGTATTTCTGGGAGGGGCAGCGCGTGCCCGCCGTCAGCGCGCTGGGGTTTGCCGTCGCCACGGGTGGCGCCTTCATCCTGCTCTTCTTCTACCGCTTGCTGTCGGGGCGGATCATCCGCGAAGAGGGTGAAGGATACGGTGCTCATCGAGTCAGAGAACCCTATTATCGCCGCCGCCGCAGTCGCCGGTCGGTCTACGAAGACTAGCGAACATGTCCGCGAGTCTTGCGTAAAGCTCAGCGACAGGCTTGGTCGATACGTTCGATACGACCGTTTCGGTCGGAACGAAGATCGAGGACCAAGCCATGCGTATCTCTTCCCGCAAGCTCGCCGCAGCAATCTGTGGCGGGCACCAGCCACGTGACGTGGCCCTGGCGATAGCGCTGGGAGTTTTGGCCGGGGCGCTGACAGGTGGAAATATCTCTTGGGCGGTCGCGCTCTTGGCCGCCCTCCTGTTTAACGTTCACAGCCGGTCGTTTCTGGCCGCCTGGCTCGCATCCCTGTTGCTCTCTTGGCTGGGCCGCGGACCGCTCGAGACCGCGGGCCGCGCGCTGCTTGACGGGACGCCCCTTGGGTACGCCTTGGGCCGATTCGGCGACGGGACGCTCGTCGCCTTCCTAGGCTGGCACCGGTATGTCGTCGTCGGCGGAGCAGCCGTCGGCGGAGTAACCGGCGTGGTCTGCGCCTGTGCCGTCTACCGGGCGATGCGCCGATGGAGCTGCCATGAGTCGTGCGGCTTCGAGCCCGGCTCCGTTCCGCGGCAAACAGCCGTCGAGCGGCCGGCGGGGCAGGTCCGGCGAGGCCTTGTCGGTATCTGGTTGGGCACCGCGAGCTGTGAGGAATTGTCGCGCCCCAGCACCGCGTCTCGCCGCCTGCGGCAATGGGGCATACCTGTCTCGCTCGCCGCGTCGTGCGTGTTGGCCGTCACCGCCTGGTCGCTGGCGGGGTGGATGGCAAAGAAGAAATTCTTCCAAGAATTCTCCGTCTACAACGGCGCCCAGGTTTCAGCAGCCCACAGCGAGCTCTCGCTCTGGAGCGGGCGTTTCGTGGTGCGCGACTTGCAGATTGCCGACCCGCGGCGCCTCGATCGAGATCGAGTACGCATCGGAATCGCCAAGGGGAAGCTATCGCCGGGTCTTCTGCTGCGAGGAAGTCTCGACGTCGAAAAGCTTGTGCTCGAGGAAGTCAAGCTGGATGTCGCGCGTCGTGCGCCGGGGCGGCTTTACGGTCCGCCTCCGGAGACGACCGACCTTCGACAGCCGGATGATGTTCTCGACGATGGCGACGCGGTACTCGTCGACGGCGGGCTTCGCCATTGGCGCAGAACCCGGCGACAACTCGATGCGCTGCGCCACGTCGTGGTCTTCGTCGAGCAGTTGCGACAGGCTGACGAGTGCGCCGATCTTGCCCGCGAACGCAGCCCACTGGGCACGCAGTGCCCGCACGTGGCCGTGCGTCAACTCCGCATCGTCGACCTGAGTGAAGGTTGGAACCTGGGCCGCAAGGCTCTGCTGGAAGTGAAGAATCTCTCCAGCAATCCGGCGCTCCTCCCGCGCGAGACCGAGTTGAAGGTCATCCTGCCGCAATGCGGCGCCGAACTCGCTTTGGCCTTCGCACTCAAGGATCAGGGCCAACCCCATACGTTGCGCTGCTCGGCTTTCGACTTGGATGTAACCCAACTCGTCGATTCCGGGGCCGTCGGCCGCGCGGTTGCGTTGCAAGCGGGCCGCGTCCGCTTGTCGGGCGAGGGAACCTTCGATCGGGATCGGCTCGACGTGAGCTTGCAGGTCGACGCCGACTCGCTCTCAGCCCGCGTGACGGGCGGCATGCCGCTGGCAGGCGTCGAGCCGGCCGTGTGGAACGCCGGCCTCGCGCGGCTCGCTTCGTTCCGTGCCGAGTTGGAACTGACCGGAGCCTGGTCGGCGCCGCACGTCGTTGCCGACCGCCGCCGGTTTGTCGCCGGCTTCCAGCGTCAATTGCTGGCCGTAGGCGAGGAGGAATTGGCGAGTACCGTC
Source organism: Pirellulales bacterium (assembly GCA_035547915.1). Lineage (GTDB taxonomy): Bacteria > Planctomycetota > Planctomycetia > Pirellulales > JAICIG01 > DASSFG01. The sequence continues at coordinate 8,551 of DASZTS010000093.1, forward strand.
GAACGGCAGTTCGCCCGATACGAAGCCAACTACGGGCAGGTCGTCGTCCAGGCGTCCGCCGTCGAAGCGCAGCCCCCCCGTCAACAAGACGGCTCGGAACAGGGCTGGCAAGCCACCTCACCACCCGCGGCCTCGTCGCAGCCGGGTTTCTGCGAGTTCTCCGAGAATCCGGAGCCGGCGCCAGAGGTACTTTCCCGACCGACGCGGTATCCCACGACCTACCCCATCGCCGGTGCTGCCGAGGACGAGGATTACTCGCTTGCCGAAACCGCGCCCCCGAACGAAGGCACCATGCCGAGCGACGAATCGGCACCGACGATCGACGACGCGCTAGTCGATCTGACCGTCCCCAACGGTCAACCGTACCACTACCCTTCCACTGCCCCAACCGACGAAGGGATGCCAGGATTGGGGGCCAATCCGTCGGATGACGCTCCGGCCGCCTCGCGGCTCCCCGCCAGGCCGACACGGTCGGCCGATGCGGCGGTTGCGTGGCGACACTTGCCAGGTCCGGTGAATATGGTGGTCGGACACGACCCGAGCGGCAGTGCGACCTACTCCGTGAGCGATTTCCACGTCACCGCTCCGGCGGCCGAAGCTCGACCACGCGGCAACGTCTTCTCGCGCTGGACGCAGAGCGTGCGGCAGAAGATCGGCCAGGCCTTTGCGCCCCGTGCCCCCGAGCAGGCGCCCGACGAGCCCCCACCCGCCGACCGCATCGAGGTGCCGGACGATGAGGCCGAGCCACCGACCCGGGCCGCTGCCAGCGAAGCCTGGTACAACCGTCGCTGGCGGTAATACGCCACGCCCGGTTGGCCGTCGCGCCTAGCAGGCTCGGATGAGCAACTCGCCGCGGCCGCCCGATAGCAGGTCGCCGTGGTAGAGCCGATAGTCGCAATCGACGGCTTCGCCGGGAAGGTTCAGCCCCAGGCGGACCAGGTGGGCCAGAAAGATGCGCAAGTAGAGCGGCCGGCAATGTCCTGCCGGTTTGAAGGTCGGCAGAATCCGGGGATCGGCGCCGAGCAGCACGACGGAGCCGCGACGCATGCCGGCGGCCGGACGGACGCCGCACCCGCCGCACACAAACAGGCTCCCCGCGATCATGCTCACGGCGGCCGCGTCGCCGAGGGAACCGCCGATGGCAATGATTCCGCGACGCATGCTATGCGCGACTTCGTCGCCCGCATCGCCCGCGACCACGATGGCGCCGCCGGTCATACCGCGGGCGCTGCCCCGGTACGCCGAGCCGACCAGATCGCCCGCGCGACCGTCGACGCGAATAAACCCGCCGCGCATCTCGGCGCCGGTCCAATCGCCGGCGTCGCCGGTGACGTGAATCCTGCCTCCCGACATTTCGCTTCCCAGGTGGCGCCCCGCCGGGCCCTCGACGCGAATCTCGCCACCCGCCATCTGGGCGCCGATCCAATGCACGCCGGAAAGGTCACCCTCGAAGTCGATGCGCCGATCGGCCGCGCTGCCCGAGACGGCGAAGAACTCCCCCAGCGGCAACTGCCGGTTTCCGTGGAAGACCGGGATCCGTTCGATCTCGGACGGCGACTTTTCGCACACGGCGTCGGGCACGACACCGGGGACTTCCAAGGGCACGGAGGTCTGGACCTGGTACTTCAATCGCAACGCCATACCGGACGAGCCTAAGCGACGCTGCGGGGCAAGAAGTTGCGGATGGCGCCTTCGCTCCCCTTGACCACGAGAACGTAGACGTATTGGTTGTCTGTCCACGAAGTCACGGTCAATCCCGAGATGCCACTCGCTCCCAGCGTGCCCGGCGAAGCTGGGGTTGAAGGTACGTTGAGCCGAGGAGCCAACACGCCGCCCAGCGGCACCACATAGAGCGCGGCCTGCACACGACCGCTGGTCAGCTCATAAGCGTAGCCGCCGCGGCCGAGAAATCGTACCGGGCGCCAACCGCGAACGGCGTTGCTTCGAACACCGCCCAACGGCGTCGGATGGTCATCCATAGACAGGTCGGCACCGTGGTTATCGGCGTCGTACAACTCGCGGGCCTGCGCCTGGACATCGGCGAGTTCCAGTCTTTCCCGCGGCCACAGCACGAAGGCCGCGAGCAGGCTGGCGGCCAGGGCACACGCTCCGCCGGCCATCACCCAATGTCGAGCACGGTGCCCTCGGCGGAGATCCCGTTCGCCACAATCCAAAGCGCTGACCTCCGTTTCGCGGCAAGCCGGTGCCGCCCGAGACGCGCCCTGTGTTTCCTCTCCATCCCCGTCGAGGGCGGCCGCATCGATGCGGGTGAGCAAGCGGTCGGCCAATCCCGCGGGCACCGGGGCCTGCTGGATGGCCGCCATGATGGCGCGATCGACCCTTTCGACCGACCGCCGCACCTCGGCCACACGCCCCGCCGGCGCGGCCGACAAGGCCGCGGCGACCTCGGGCAGACGCTCGTCGCCCCGTTGCGGCCGGCAAGCATCGATTGCCGACAAGACGTCGTTCGATAAAGGTTCGTGGTCCATCAGATCATTCCGCTTTGGCTGTGGAAGCGACCGTCGCGCGGCTGGTTTCTGAGGCCTCTGGCGCGCCGTCGGCTTCCGGCTCGAAGAGTTTGGTTCGCAACCGCGCCTTGGCCCGTGCCAACCGGCTCATCACGGTGCCCGTCGGCACCGCCAAGCGTTCGGCAATCTCGCGGTACGAACACTCCTCGAAGTAAAACAACAGTAACACTAACTTGAACTCGTCGGGCAGTTCGTTGATCGCCGCTTGCAGCCGCTGTTGGTCCACCAGCGGCTCGGCCGGCAGATCGTCGGGGACGCTATCCAGGTCTATATCGAAGGGTGTGGCCGAGAGGGGGAGCCGTTTACTCTTCATCTTGGCGTAAGCGTGGCGCAGGATCGTAAACAGCCACGCGCGGCCGTGCTCTGGGCTGCGCAATTGGCGCAAGCTTCGGTGGGCGGCCAAAAAGGTCTGTTGCGTCAAGTCTTCGGCGTCGCACACGGCGCCCGTCAGACGAAAGGCGTACCGATAGACCGCCGCATGGTGCTCGGACACGAGTTGGCCGATCTCCACGCTTACGTTGCATTCCGTCATGTGCCGCCTATATCCATAAGAGTCCCCCTGGGGCACGTTTATTCCCACTCGCCCCGGCAAAAACCAACCGTAGGTCCCAGGGGGGTTATTTTATCACTCGCTGGTCGGTGCTGGGGAGTCATCGCCGCCGGCCTGGGCACCTTCCTCAGCCTCCTCGACCGAACCAAACCCCGCCGGGGCGCGTAAACCTATAGACAGATAAGCGGGGGGATATTATTTTTTCAGTTTCGCCGCGGCGGTGTCCCTTGTGGCACATAGACTTCTGACCGGCGGGCTAACTTAAAGAGGCGAGGCTACTTGACGATGGTTGATGAATCGCGTCCGGCCATGATCGAGGCCATCGGGCTGGCCAAATACTATGGCGACTTCACTGCCACCCAGGACGTGAACTTCAAAATCCGTCAGGGCGAAGTAGCCGCCTTCCTCGGGCCGAACGGCGCGGGCAAGAGCACGACGATGAAGATGCTGACGGGCTATTTGGCCCCCTCCGCGGGAGTGGCCAAGATCGCCGGGCACGATATGTCGCTCAACCAGGAGCGGCTCATCGGCTCGGCCCGGCTGGGCTATTTGCCGGAGAACGGCCCGCTCTATCCCGACATGACGCCGCGGAGCCTACTGGAATTCTTTGCCGACGCCCGCGGCATGACGGGCAGCTATCGCCAGGAGCGCATCGGGGCGGTGATCGAGTTGTGTGCGTTGGGAAGCGTGATCGGCAAGGCCATCGGCAAGCTGTCCAAGGGGTACCGGCAGCGCGTCGGCATGGCCCAGGCGTTGTTGCACGAACCCGACGTGTTGATCCTCGATGAACCGACCGCCGGGCTCGATCCGAACCAGATTCGGGAGGTGCGCGAGACGATCCGCCGGCTGGGGCAGAGCAAGACCATTCTGCTTTCGACGCACATCTTGCAAGAGGTGGAAGCGATGGCCAGCCGCGTGCTGTTCATCAACGAGGGGCGGCTGGTCTACGACGGTGTGCCGGGTGAGTTGACGCGCGACGGCAAGCCGCTGGAAGAACATTTTTATCGGTTGACGTCGTCCGCCGCGTGACGGACGAGATATGGACGGTCCTACGGAGCGTCGTCCGGAAACGACGCACGGCGCGGCCTGCCGGGCCGCCATTCACGGTGAATCGCACAGGTAGTCTATGAATCTGAATGTCGTGAGCGCGATCTTTCGGCGAAATTTCTATTCGTATTTCGCCAACCCCACCGGGTATGTGTTCATCTGCGTATACGTGCTGCTGAGTTCGTTCTCGGCCTTCTGGCCGAATGAATTCTTCAGCTCGAACCTGGCGAACCTCGATCAGCTCAACCGCTACCTGCCCTACATCATGCTGGTGTTCATACCGGCCATCACGATGAGCGTGTGGGCCGACGAGCGCCGGCAAGGGACCGACGAACTGCTGCTCACCATCCCGGCCCACGACTTCGACGTCGTGTTGGGCAAGTATCTGGCGGCGGTCGCCATCTATTCGGTGGCCCTCTTGTTCTCGATGGTCTGCAACCTGTCGGTGCTGGGTTGGCTCGCGTACCCGATCGGGCCCGACCTGGGCCTGTTCGTGGGCACCTACTTCGGTTACTGGCTGGTCGGGTCGGCCATGCTTTCGATCGGCATGGTTGCCTCGTTCCTCACGGGTAACCTGACGGTCGGTTTCGTGTTGGGCGCGCTGTTCAACGCTCCCTTGGCGTTTGCGGCCAATGCCGACGTGGTGCTGCCGAGCGAGTGGGCCATCCCCGTCAAGCAGTGGAGCTTGGAGGAGCAATTTCGCGATTTCGGCCGCGGCGTGCTGAGCCTCTCCGGCGTCTCGTACTTCTTGTTGACCGTCGTCGTCATGCTTTACCTGAGCATGGTTCTCATCGGCCGCAGGCACTGGCAGGGAGGAAAGGACGGACAGTCGCTGGGGCCCCATTTCCTGGTGCGAGCGGTCTCGCTCATCGGCCTTGCCGTGGGCGTCGTGATGATTCTCCAACAGTTCGATCTGCGGGCCGACGTGACCTACGAGCGGCTCAGCTCTCTCTCGCCGAAGACCCGTGAGTTGCTCAAGAGCCTGAAGCGTCCGGTCAGGATCGACGCTTACATCAGCCCGGAGGTGCCCGAGTCGTACGTGGAAGCTCGCCTCGATCTGCTGTCCGCTCTGCGCGAGATCGCTGCCCGCGGTGGCAAGATGGTGCGGTTGCGTGTTCACGACACCCGGGCCCTCAGCCCCGAAGCCGAGCAGGCCGAACAGCAGTTCGGCATTACGCCTCAACCCGTTTTCTCGCGCACCCGAGGCACCGTCAGCCGCGAGCAGATCTATTTGGGGGTGGCCTTCACGGCGGGGCTCGAAAAGGTCGTGGTACCCTTCTTCAGTCCGACGGTGCCCGTCGAATACGAACTGGTGCGCTCCATCTCGACGGTCGCCGAAGAGAAGCGCCGTAAGCTGGGCGTATTGATCACCGACGCCAAGCTTTACGGCAGCTTTAACCCGCAAACCATGATGCCGACTCGTAACGACATGCTGATCGATGAGTTGGAGAAGCAATACGACGTCGTGCAGGTGAGCCCGGACACGCCGATCAAGGACGATATCGATGCCCTACTTGCCGCGCAGCCCTCGTCGTTGTCGCCAGAACAGATGAAGAACTTCATCTCGGCCGTCAAGCGAGGCATCCCGACGGCGATTTTCGAAGACCCGTTCCCGATCACACGCGACGTCACGGCCACCAGTGCTCCCAAGCGGGCTCAACAGAATCCGATGATGATGTTCGGCGGTGGCCAGCAGCCGATGCCCAAGGGAAACATCAAGGAATTGTGGAAGCTGCTGGGGATCGAGTTCGAAGCGAGCGAGATCGTATGCCAGTATTACAATCCCAATCCCAAACTGGAGGCGGTGGTGACGCCGGAGTGGGTCTTCGTCGACCGTGGTGCCAGCGACAAGGCCGTCTTCAGCGAAAAAGACCCGATCAGTTCCGGCTTGCAGCAAGTGTTGATGCTGTTCACCGGTTCGCTCAAGCACCTGAACGCCTCTGACACGAAGTTTGAACCGCTGCTCGAGACGGGTGACGACACGGGCGAGGTGTCGTTTGGCGAACTGCAAACGTTGAATCCCTTCGGCCAAGGCGGTTTGAATCCGGGTAGACGGCCGAAGCCGACCCGCGAGTACTACACGCTGGCGGCCCACATCACCGGAAAACTGTCGGACGACGATGCCGAACCGGAGCCGGAATCGACCGAGGCCGAAAAGGACAAGGATGGGAAGGACAAGGATGCTAAGGACAAGGAGCCGAAGAAGGAACGCAGCGGCGTTAACGTCGTCGTCGTGGCAGATCTGGATCTCTTCTACGGCGAGTTCTTCCAATTCCGGCAACAGACGCAGGATCCCGATCGCGAGCTTGACCTGAGCCTCGACAACATTACCTTCACGCTGAACGTGCTCGACGCCTTGGCCGGTGACGATCGCTTTATCGATATCCGCAAGCGCCGCCACAAGCATCGCGTGCTGGAGACGATCGAGCGCAAGACCAAGGATGCCAAGCTGGCCGCCGAGAAGGAGAAGGAGTCGTTCAAGAAGGATTTTGAGGAAGCGAGGAGCAAGGAGCAGGGCGAATTGGACAAGAAAGTGGCCGAGTTGCAAAAACGGGCCGACAAGATGAATCCGATCGAGTTCGCGCAACTCTTGCAGATCGCGCGGCAGGAAGGCCAGCAGCGGCTCGAGGCCCGCACCCGGCAATTGGAAAAAGAGCGCGACCGGAAGGTCACGAAAATCGAGCGCGAGCTGAACCTGCAAATCACGCGCGAGCAGGACTGGTACAAGATGTGGGCGGTGGTGCTGCCACCGATCTTGCCGATGCTCGTCGGCTTAGCCGTCTTCTTTAATCGACGTGCCCACGAGCGCGTGGGTGTGTCGCGCAACCGCCTGCGGTAGTCGCGGCGGGACGAAAATCGTTTGGCAAACAGTTTCCATTTGGCGACGGACGTCGGGCGAAATCGCCCAAAGGCATGAGCGATGAACGAAACAGGTAAGACGTTGGGGTTTGCCACCGCGGCCGTGCTGGCCGTAGCGTTGGGCATCTGGTCTCATTGGCGGCCGGCCGAAACGGCGCTCAGCAAGCAGCAAATCGTCGGCAAGTCGTTGTTCGAGTTGAAGCCGGAGGCTGCCAAGTCGCTCGAGATCATCGAGTACGATCCCGATACCGCCGAGATCAAGCCCTTCAAGGTGGCCCAGGAGAAGGGTGTGTGGGTGATTCCGTCGCACGAGAACTACCCGGCCGACGCCGCCCAGCAGTTGGGCGATGCGGCTGCCGCATTGGTGGCCTGTGAGACGATCAACATCGAGAGCGAGGACCCCTCGAGCCATGCCACTTACGGCGTGATCGATCCCGATCCGAAATCGCTCACCGCGGGAACCACCGGCGTGGGCAAGCGCGTGACGATGGAGGACGGCTCCGGCAAGAAGCTGGCGCAATTGATCATCGGCAAGGGAATCAAGGACAAGCCCGACCTCCGCTACGTGCGCATACCGGGACAGGACCCGGTGTATGTCGTCAAACTCAAGACAGACAAGTTCTCGACGAAGTTCGAGGATTGGATCGAAAAAGATCTGCTGAAGCTCAACGCCTGGGACATCGAGCGGGTGGCGTTCAACGATTACTCGGTCGATGAGTTGCAGCAAGCCTTGCTCCTGCGCAGCAAGATCCAGCTCACCTTCGACAACAAGGCGCAGAAGTGGAATCTCGACGAGCTGGAGGTGTTCCGCAACGACGACTATGAGCCGGAAGCGCTGGCGAGCGACGAAGAGCTAAACGCCCAGAAGCTCAACGAGCTGAAAACGGCTCTCGATGATCTGAAGATCGTCGATGTCCGCCGCAAACCGGCCGGTCTGGCGGCCGACCTGCGGGCCGGCGACGAGCTGGTGCAGAATACGGATGCCAAGCGATCACTGCTCCAGCGCGGCTTCATCGTCGCCTCGCTGGCCGGTCAGAGCGGGATTTTCTCCAACGAGGGAGAGATCCACTGCGGCACGAAGGAAGGCGTCGAGTACACTCTGCGGTTCGGTCGCATCGCCGGCGGAGCCGAGATGGCCGCGAAGGACGAGGAGGAGGCGGCCGAATCCGCAGAAGGGGAACCGGCCGAAAAGAAAGAGACCGGTGCGAACCGCTTCATCATGGTCACGGTGCAGTTCAACGAGGACCTGCTGGCCAAGCCCGAATTGACGCCACTGCCGGGAGAGAAACCGACGATCGAAACGGGCAGCGGTGAAGGAAAGGAAGAGCAAAAGGACGAGGCTGATAAGACGTCGGCGTTGGATGCGTCGTTGAGCGATGCCGCCGCCCAACTGGCGCTCGCTGACGACGAACCGACCGACGAGGACGCCAAAACGGAAGGCGACGACAAGGCGGGCGAGGCCAAGGCCTCGGCGGAGAAGGCCCAGACGAAGGAAACCAAGGGCGCCAAAGGGAAAGAGAAGGACGACAAAAAGCCCGATCTCACCAAGCCCAAGACTCCGCAGCAGTTGGAGCAGGAGCGGATCACCAAGGAGAACGAGCGGAGACAGAAAGAGTACGACAACGCCGTCAAGAAGGGCCAAGACAAGGTCAAGGACCTGAGCGGCCGCTTCGCCGACTGGTATTACATCGTCTCCGACAGCACGTATCAGAAGATTCACCTCGGCCGCGACGAGATCGTGAAGAAGAAGACGGCTGCCGCCGATCCGAAGAAGGGCGACGCACATCAGCACGATGTCGAGGACGAGACGGACCTGCTCAAGGAAGAAAACAAGAAACTGACCGACTAGCGACCGGGGCGGCAGCGAGCACTATGTCGTACAAAGGCCGACACGGACATCGGCCGGTGTTGTTGACCGTCCGTAGAGCGGCAGCACCCTCGGCGTTCAGCCCTGTTCCTCGCGCCCTAGTTCTCGCAGCAGAGCGAAGGTGTAAATCCCGGTATCGTGTCCGTCGCTGAACTTGACGGAGTAGGCGTAGTTGCCGACCGGCGTCATATCGAGCAGCCGGAGCGGTTGGGTTTCTGCTGCGGATAACACGGGCAACAAGGTCTGAGCGGCCGGCGGCTCTGAGCGTTTTTCGCGGCAGGTCGCACAGGGGCAATGGTCGCGCAGCTCGCGCACCGCATAGCTTCGCCGCCGACCGTCACTCCATTCGACCACCAGCCGCTGGTCACGGTCCAAAGCCAGGCTGGTGGGTCGCGCTTCCTGATCCATACCGCTCACGCTTCATCCTCTCGCAGGTCGGTAACGAACATACATCCGGGGCTGTGGGTGATGGCGATGGCGGGCTTCGCCGCCGCGAGTGCCAGTTGCGGTGTCACGCCGCAGGCCCAGAAGACCGGAATCTCGCCGGGTTCGACGGGCACCGCTTGGCCAAAATCGGGCCGGCCGAGATCCACAATACCAAGGCCGGCTGGGTCGCCCACGTGAATCGGGCCGCCATGCATGGTCGGATACCGCTCGGTTATTTCGCGAACCCGATCGACCTGCTCGGGCCGAGAAGGGCGCATGCTCACCACGAGCGGTCCGGCAAAGCGCCCCGCCGGGCGGCAAGCGACGTTCGTGCGATACATCGGTACGTTACGGCCTAGCTCGACGTGGCGCACCGGCAAACCCGCCGCCGCCAGGGCCGCCTCGAACGTAAACGAACAGCCCAGCAAAAATCCCACGAAATCGTCCTGCCAGAGCGACCGTACGTCGGTCGGTTCATGCGCCTCGGGAGCTCCTTCGCGAAATACCCGGTATCGCGGCACATCGGTACGCAGGTCGGCGCCCGGCGCCGATCGTTTCGGTTCGGGATCGCCAGGCTGCGTCTGTTCGACGAGCGGACAGGGGCGGTCGTTCAAGCGGCAGAACTCGGCAAACTCGGCGGCCACCTCGGCCGGGAGCACGACGAGGTTGGTCTGCACGTATCCCTGCGCCAAGCCGGCCGTCGGCCCGGTGTGTTGCCCGGCGCGAATCGCTTGCCGCAAGGCCGCCGCACTGCCGTACGTGGAGGTTTCCACAAGATTCATCGTGTTTGGATCATAGCCGATTGCGATCGGAGCCGGCCGCGCTGCCAAGGCAGACGGAATAGGCCATCAAAAATCTATTGTCGGTTATCGACGAGACGGCGGGCCTTCCCTTCGAAACGGGGAAGACTGCCGAGCGGGACGCACTGCACGTCGACTTTCAAGCCGAGACGGACGTGCAGTTCGTCCGCCACGCGCGCCGGCTGCTCCAGGCGGTCTTCGATCTCGATCGTGAGCTGCTCCATCTCCTCTCTTTTATACGCGATCAGGCGGAATTCCTCGACCTCCGGAAAACCGTGGACGATCTGCTCGACCGAGCCGGGAAAGACGTTGACGCCGCGGACGATGAGCATGTCGTCGGCGCGGCCCACGACTCCGCCGTCGAGCAGCACAAACCCCCGGTCGCGCCAGACGGGGCGCACGAGGTCGCCCGTACGGTACCGAATGACCGGGCTGCCGACTCGGCCGAGCGTGGTGAGCACCAACTCGGCCAGTTCTCCCTCGGCGGCGGGCTGGCCCGTTTCGAGCGAGTGAAACTCGGCGATGAACTCGCTTTCGGTCACATGCAACCCACGGCCATCGCGATCGGCGTAGCCCCAGGGGCCGACCTCCGTCGCCCCGGCGTGATCGATCACCCGCGCCCGCCAAGCGCGCTCGATGCGGTCGCGTGTGGCGGGAATCGAGCCGCCCGGCTCGCCGGCCAGAATCAGCACGCGGACGCCCAATTCGCCGACGTCCGTTTGCCGCTGGCGGCCGACTTCGGCGAGGTGCAAGGCATAGCTCGGCGTGCAACAGACGACCGTCGCGCCGCTCGTGCGAATCAGTTCGAGCCGCGCCGCGCTCGTCATCCCGCCGCCGGGCACGACCAGACAGCCGCGCGCCGCGGCCGCGTCGTAGGCACTCCAGAAACCGACGAACGGCCCGAAGGAAAACGCCATCATCAGACAATCGGTGGCGGTGACCTCGGCCGCATCGAGCACATATTGCCAGCAGTCGATCCACCAGAGCCAGTCATCCGCCGTATCGAGCACGGCGAGCGGCCGTCCGCGCGTACCCGACGTCTGATGATAGCGCACATAGCGGTCTCTCGGCCAGGTGCGGTTGGCCGCGAAGTCGCCGCCGGCGACGAGCTGATCCTTGGTGGTCGGCGGCAAACGCTGAAGGTCGCTCCAAGAGCGAAGCGGCAACTCAACGTGCCCTAGGGCGGCCGCATAGAAGGGGTTCGCCGGCAGGATGTCCGCCAACAGCGCATTCAGTCTGCCGAGCTGATATTCTGCCAACGAGCCGCGATCGAGCGACTCGAACCGTCGCCGCTCGGCCGAGGTACTGCGCGTCATGTCCCCAGCATAGAACGTGACGCGCCGCTTGTCCAAAACGAGGCCGTGGACGCATCGCGGGAAACAAAAAACCTCCCGCGAAGGAAGAGGGTCGCACTTCACTTCGCCGGGAGGCTTTTGTTCGCTTACTTGGCCGCTACTCGTGCAGCGGTGAGCTTACGGCAACGGTCGACGCAGACCGCCTGCCAGCAGGCTCACGATGAACAACACCAGGAAGACGAAGAACAGAATCTTGGCGATACTGTACGCCGTCCCCGCGATCCCCACGAAACCGAAGAACCCGGCGACGAGCGCCACGATCAAAAAGACCAAAGCCCAGTACAACATACTTATCTCCTCGTTTTGTCGTGTGCGAAAAATGGTAAGGGGGTTGGCGAGCTTTCTACCGTCGGCCGAAACGAGCAAAGCTCGCCAAAGGCACAACGCATTTGTCGTGCCAGATCAGCCCTCGGAGAGGGCGACGGGTTCGGCACCGCACTCGGCGAGGATACGCTCCGCGCGGGCGAGGTTTTGCCTCTGCGCCTCGCTGTGGTCCTCGGCGGCCACGAGGATCTTCCCCGCCGTCACGGCCTGGTCGTAGTAATTGGCTAGCTCGCGCTCGACGCCGCGCGTCATCATCGCGCCCACCAGTCCGCCGACCATTCCACCAGCCCAGGCAGCCAAGCCTCCGGCGGCGAGCAAGCCCAGCCCAGCCGTCGTGACCGCCCCGGCCAGCACGGTCAAACCTCCCAGCGCCGCACCAATCGCTCCGCCGACGGCCACGGCGGCGGGCGTGTGCGAGCCCGCCGGCTCTTCGTGTTCGAAGTCATGGAAATGTGCCTCCGTGGCTCGATCGGAGCAAAGCACGCTGATCTGTTCGGTGGTGAATCCCGCTTTCAGCAGGTTTTCGACGGCGCATTCGGCCCCTCGGACCGTCGAAAAGACGCCAACTCGGATCGGTCGCTCCATCATGGATGCGTTTTCCATGTTTCAGTCTCCTTTTACGTTGAATTTGCGGGTGCAGGGCCGCGAGTCCGCAGCGCCCTCGCGATGCAGGGGTGCAGGTTTTATGCCGCCGTTTGCCTTCCGGCGGCGACCCTGCCGACTGGCGAAAGTGTGCCTCGGCTGCGGATTGGGCGATTCCTGTCACAGCACGTCGCCACCAGCCGGAAAAACGCCGAAACAGGAGAGAAATGGGCCCGCCTTCCTGAACTCTGAGGACCGAGCCGACGCCGATGTCGCCCCTCCTTCCGACCCTGGGCGGCATGCTGCTCCTGTGCTGCTCGACCGCCGCGGCTTGGGCCGACGAGAACCGCTTCCGCCTGCTGCATGCCGACCATGAGGCGGCCCAGACGCGGGCCGACCTGATCGGCTCGGCAACGACCTCGGTCGAGACGACGTACTACTCGATCGGCGACGACCGCATCGGCGCCTGGTACGTCTCACTGCTGAAGGATGCGGCGCTGCGCGGCGTGCGGGTCAGGCTCGTGGTCGACGCGGCGCACAACGATCTTCCCGCCGACGTGCAGCGGCACTTGGTGAACTGTGGGGTGGCGATCAGGGAGTTTCATCCGCACGGCACCGGTCATCCGACCTGGTACAACCGGCGGATGCACGACAAGACACTGATCGTCGACGATCGGCACCTCGTCGTCGGCAGCCGCAACATGCTCGACTCGCATTTCGGGCTCGCTGAGTTCAACTACGTCGATCGCGACGCCTATCTCCGCGGCGACGTTGCCCAGCGCGCCCGCCGCTATTTCGATTGCCTGTGGACGTGTGCGGAAGTCAGACCAACCGACTTTCGTGACACGCACGCCCAACAACGGCGGCAACGCAAGGAGGCGCGCGGTAACGCAACTCCATCCTCGCGCGGTGGTGAGCACGTCTGTCCCGAGGCCTGGCTCGCTGCCGGCTGCGACTTGGCAATCTGTGGTCAGCCGATCGACTGCCGATCGCCGCGAGACCTGTGCGCCGAGACGTGCCCGGTGGCGTGTGTTGGATTTCTTTACGATCCCTGTGGTCTCAAGGGAAAACCTCGCGGCATCAGCGAGCAACTGCTCGACCTGCTCGGCGGCGCCCGCACGAGCATCGTGCTGGAGACGCCCTATTTCGTCATGTCGCACGACCTGAAGCGCGTCCTCGCGGCGGCCACGGCGCGGGGCGTGCACGTGGCGATCCTGACCAACTCGTTGGCCAGCACCGACCATACCACCGTGACGGCGGAATTCCACAACCAAAAGCCTTGGCTGCTGAGGCACGGAGTCGAGATCTGGGAACTGGCGGGGCCCAATCACCTCCACGCCAAGACGGCTGTCGTCGACGGCAGGACAGCTTTTGTCGGTTCCTACAACTTCGATCCGCGTTCGGAGTCGCTCAACACCGAGACGGGTGTCGTCGTCCACGATCCGACCATAGCCCAATGGGCATTAAATTCGGTGGGAGAACACATGCGCCGGTCGTACCGGTTCGGCCCCGACGGCCGCGCCTATGCCGACGGTTCTCGGCACCCGGGCGCGACTTGCACGCGCATCCTCGGCATGCAGCCGCTCCGCTTGCTCGCGCCGCCGCTCCGCGGCTCGTTGTAGGGCGCCGAGCACTCTCGTCCCCACCGTCCGCTTTGCTTCACTTAGGCTTGGCGTTACTATGGACGCGACGGTCCGGCGTCTGACGGAAGTGCCTGCGCACCTGGTGGTGGCCACGGTCTTCAAAATCGCTGTGTCGCGCGTACCCGCGCGACAGGTGGGTTCGATTCCCATGCACTTCCGCCATTTTTTCAGCCGCCTCTTATCTCTTCCGTCCCTCCCGCTAATCAAAATCTCACATAGGCGGAGAGGAAAGAAAAAACTTTTGCAATGCGTCTTTTGACCGGATAACATGACCCGCGTCATGGGCAGAATCCTTTCCTGCCCAGTTTAAATCTTTAGACTCGGGAGGGACCACTATGAAGACCCGGCTCATACTTCCGCTGGCCGTATCCGCGATCGTCCCGTTGCTGTTCGCCGTTGCGCTGGCACAGAACGATGCCCCGAAGACCGATTCGAAGGCCGCCGATGCCAAAGCTACCGACAAGGCCGATGCCAAGACCGCCAAAACGCGTGCGAAGCCGCGCGGTCGACTGCCCGCCTTCTACAATCAGGTGATCGACGGTCAGCAGCGTGAGAAAATCTACAGCATCCAACAGCAATATGAACCGAAGATCACCGCGCTGAAGGCCGAACTGCAAGCGTTGCAGCAGAAGGTCAATGGCGAGGTCGAGGCGGTGCTCACTCCCGAGCAACTGGCCAAGGTCAAGTCGCTGGCGGAAGAAGCCAAGCAGAAGCGCCAGAACGCCACCACCACGACAACCGCCAGCACCGATGAGAATCCCGATTCGGACGGCGATGACGGCGACGACGCGGACGATAAGACCGATGCCAAGGCAGACGCCGCGAAGGCGAGTGCCAAGACCGGTAAATAAGCATGGCTCGTCCGTCGTTGTCGGCAGTCAATAGGGCATACGGATGAGCCCGTATCATCCGCCGCACAGCCAGCGTACAATCTCTGTTTCCGTCTATCGCTGGTTGAGAGGAGTGCGGCGTTGTTAGTTGGTCCGGTCTTCACGCGCGAAGTGGTCACGTCGCCGCGCCGCGCACGCATGTATATTGCGCGGTCGGCCTATGTCTTAGCCCTGCTCGTGCTGTTGACCACGGCCTGGCAGGTGCTGGCCGGCACGCAAGAGGTTCGCAACCTGGGCGATCTGGCGCGCTTCGGCGCCACGGTGTTCGCCATTCTGGCGCCGCTGCAATTGGCCGTGACGACGTTCTTCGCGGCCCTCTCGGCGGCTAGCGCAGTCGCGGCAGAGAAAGACCGCCAGACTCTCACGCTGCTGTTGCTCACGCACCTGTCCAACGTCGAGTTGGTGCTGGGCAAGCTGATGGCCGCCATGCTCAACGTGTTCACACTGATCTTGGCGGCGTTGCCGCTGTTCATGCTGCTGTCGCTGCTCGGAGGCGTATCGTTCGAGCAGATCGGCCGGGTGTTTGCCGTGACATTGGCCAGCGCCTTCGCCGCCGGCAGCCTCGGATCGACGCTCGCTCTGTGGCGCGAGAAGACGTTTCAAACGCTCGCCATGACCGCCATGGCGCTGGTCATCTGGCTGGCGGCGTGTGAGGCGGCGGCGCGCATCGCGATGGCAAAAGGGTGGCACGAATGGGCCGCGGTGGCTGCCGGCTTCAGCCCCTGGCGCGCCATGATCGAGGCCACACGCCCGTATCCTCAGGATCTGCCCGCGCTGGGCATCGCCGGCAATGCGGTCTGGTTGTTTTTGTTGGTCGCCGCCGTGGTCGCCGTACTGCTCAACGGTATCGGCATCTGGCGGGTGCGCAAATGGAACCCTTCCCAGGAAGCAGGCCGCACGATTCCGGATAAAGAGGAAGACAGGGGCGAAGCCACGGCGCCGAAAGCGAAAGTCGTGTCGCGCGCGGTGTGGGACAACCCCATCATCTGGCGCGAAATGCGTACTTGGGCCTATGGACGAAAGATCGTCGTCGTGCGCTTGGCCTACCTTGTGGTGTTTGCCTTGGCGCTGGGAGGTCTCTATTCGCTGGCCAACCAGCCGGGAACGCTGGCCCGTAGCGACGCGGCCGTCGTGATCGTTCCCTTCTTCGTCCTCAGCTTGGTGCTCATCAATGCCCAGTCCGTCACGGCGCTGACCAGCGAACGCGACGCGCGAGCGCTCGATCTGCTGCTCGTCACCGACCTGACGCCGCAGGAATTCATTTACGGCAAGCTGGGGGGCATCTTCTACAACACGAAGGAAATGGTGGTGCTGCCGCTCGTGCTGTGCGGCTATCTTTGGTTCCGCGACGCGATCTCGCTGGAGAACGTACTCTACCTCTCGTTGGGCTGGCTGGTGCTCTGCGCGTTCGCGGCGATGTTGGGGGTGCACGTCGGCATGACCTACGCCAGTTCGCGCGGCGGCATCGCCGTCAGCCTGGGAACGGTCTTCTTCCTGTTCGTCGGCGTGGCGGTCTGCATGCGCATCATGGTGGCCTTCAGCAGTTCGTTTCAGGTGCAGTTGCAACCGTTCTTGGCATTCATGGTGGGGGGGGGCATCGGGCTCTACGTGGCGCTGGGTATCCGTAATCCCTCGCCTGCCATCTTGGCCGCGGCGTTCGGCTGCCCGTTCGCCATCTTCTACGCCATCACCAGTTTCTTGTTGGGTTACACGCTGGCAGTGTTCTTGGTGTTGTCGTTCATGTTCGGCTTTACGACGGCGGCCATGCTCGTGCCGGCGCTATTCGAGTTCGACGTGGCGACGGGCCGCACCACCGGCGGCGAAGAGTGAGCCACCGATCGCCCTGGCCGTCGTTTTCGGTCAGCCTCTCAATGCTTCGGCCGGTGATGGACTATACTGTCACGAGTTGCTGACCTTAGGTTGCCGATCCGCGCTGGTCCCGAACGATGCACTTCATCGCCTTTCCGCACGCACACGACGAGGCCGCTCCCTCGGGCCGTCTCTGGCAGCGCGTGGGACTGGGGCTGTTCGGGTTGCTGCTCCTCTGGCTGGCGAGTCGGACGCTGTTCTTCGTCGACGAGACCGAGTACGTCTACGTCACGCAATTCGGCGAGCCGTTGCGGCTGCACAGCGAACCCGGCCTGCAATGGAAATGGCCCTACCAGAGCCTGTGGCGATTCGACCGCCGCTTGCAGATATATGAACCGCCACCGCGCGAGATGCTCACGCAGGACAAGGAGAATCTCAATTTCGAGTGGTACGTCTGCTGGCGCATCGGCCCGCCGAGCGTGGGCACCGACGGACAAAAGACGATCACCGACGAAAACCGACCAATCGACGTCGAACCCTACGTGAACCGCTTCTTGCAGTCCGTGGGGGGCGTGCAGGCTGCCGAAAGCCGTCTCGAAGAGCGAATTCAAGCGGGGCTGGCCGCCGAGATCGGCCGTACACGGCTGGCGGAACTGGTTTCGCTCGAGCCGGACGGTGTGGCCATCGGGCCGATCATGGACCGCGTGACGGCGACCATTCGCCAATCGGCCGCGGAACAGTTCGGCATCGACGTTGTCGATGTCCGGCTCAAGCGGTTCAACTATCCCGATGCCGTCAAACCGGCCGTCTATGCCGAGATTCGGAGCGAACGGCAAAGGGTGGCCGTGCAATACCGGGCCGAGGGGGAGAGCGAGAAAATTCGCATCGAGAGCCGCGCCACGCTGGCCCGCGACCGGTTGCTGGCCCAGGCCCGCCGCGAAGCCACTCGGCTGCGCGGCGAGGGCGAGGCCAAGGCGATCGAGATCTACAACTCCGCACACTCACAAGATCCCGCCTTCTATCGGTTGCTCAAAACGCTCGACACGTACCGCGCGATTCTCGACGACCAGACGACCGTGGTACTCTCGGCCGATAGTCCGCTGCTCAAGCTTCTCACGCACGGGCTGCCGAACTTGCCGGACCCGGACTACGATCAGGAGCAGCCGGCCGCCGGCGGCACGACGCCCGACAGGGCCGCGCGCGAGACCGTGGGGGGCGTCCTCAGCGGCGTGCCGCGTGCGGTGGCTCCCTCGCAGACCGCTCGACCGCGCGGCGCAGGCCCGGCCGAGCGATCGCCGGAGGGCAGGCCATGAGGCGCGCGGCGGTTCTCGGTGGCATCGCCCTGTTGGCGTGGCTGGCGACCGGCGTCTATGTCGTGCAGCCTGACGAGCAGGCACTCGTGCGCCGCTTCGGCCGAGCGGGCGAACCGCCCGGTGAACCAGGCGCTCACTTCGGCTTGCCGTGGGGCCTCGACTTCGTCCATCGTCTCAAGCCGCGCGAAGTGAAACGCGTGGCGATCGGTGGCGCCGCGGACATGGCCACCGGCGTCTCTCCGACCCGCCCTTTGTTCCTCACCGGCGACCGCAACCTCGTTACCGTCAGCGCCACCGTGCACTACACGATCGGCGATCCGCGCGGCTACCTGTTCCGCACCGCCAAGGTTGATCGGCTGGTGGCCACGGCCGCCACGGCCGCCGTTACGCAGATTCTGTCATCGGAGCCGGTCGACCGCGTGCTGACGCTCGGCAAGCACGATCTGGGTGTTCGCCTGGCCCAATCGCTGCAAACGACCATCGACCCCTATGAGGTGGGCGTGGTCATCCGCTCTGTCGACATCGCGGCCATCGAGCCGCCGGCCGAAGTGGCCGATGCCTTCGACCAGGTGGTCGGTGCGCTGCGCGAGCGCGAGCGGACGATCCATCAGGCCGAGAGCTTTGCCAACCGAACGGCGGCCGAGGCCCAAGGCGGCGCCGAGCGTGTGGTCGATCAGGGGCGCGCCGATCGAGACCGCACCCTGCGCCGCGCCCAGGGCGAAGCCGAACGCTTCAACAGCCTGCTGGCAGAGTACCGTCGCTCACCTAAGCTCACGGCGGGCCGGCTCTACCTGGAAGCCATGGCCCAGACCTTGCCCAAACTGAAGGCCAAGCTCATCGTCGATTCGTCGACCGAGGTCGACCTGAGCATTATGCGGGAGGACGGTCGTTGAAGCGCCCCGCCGCGCTCATTGGCACGGTAACTCTGCTCGCGGCCGCCATCTACTTGGGGCGCCCCGGCGCTTCCCGTGACGCCGTTGCAAGCTCGCCGGCCGCGTGCCTGGAGCGCCTGTTTCGCGCAGCCCAGGAGGGCGATTTTGCAACGTACCTCGACTGCTTCACCGGCCCCCAGCGCGAACGGCTGGAGCGCGAGGCCGATGCTCAGGAAACGACGGGGGGAATGGGCGAGTCGCTGAAAGAGTCGGTCCGCGGCCTGAAAGGGCGAGCCATTAGCGGCGCTGCCTCTGCCGCGCCCGACGCCAATGCCGCCGCGCTCTCGGTCGAACGCATTTACGCCCACCACACCGAACGGCAAAGCTACCACTTAGTCCGCCAGGCCGATGGCTGGCGGATCGACTCGGTGGGCGCCGTCGAGAAGCGCCAGCCACCGATCCCCTACGGTTCGCCTGTCTTCGACTTGACCGCTGGCAACGAATAATCGATCCGTGTTAACATGCACGTAACCTTCAAGGAGTGAAGCAATGCAACGACCTTTGTCTCTGGCGGTCCTGCTGGCCGCCACGCTTTTTATCGGCTGCGGCGAGTCGAACCGTTCGTCGCCCCCTGGCCCCGCGCCGGCATTTCAACCGTCCCCTAAGCCCACAGGCACCGACGCGCCAGGGCCGATGCAGGCCAACGGCAATCAGGACGAACCAGAACGAGCAGACCCTGCGTCCGCCGCGGAACCTGCCACCCGATCGTCGCTGACATCGGACAAGCCGCCTGCGGAGGACACGCCGCTTGCTGAGGAAAAGATAGACGAAGAGATGCCGGCCGAAGAAAAGGCCGCCGCGGCACCGGCCGAAACTCAAGACAAAACGAGCGATGACGTGCCGGAAGCGGCTAATGGCGGCGAGAGCACATCGACGGCCAAGCCGGGCAAACTGTTCCGGGGGTTGGCCAATTCTTTCGCTCGCGCTTTGACGCGGGCCGCCAGCCGCCAGAGTGCCGAAAGTACCCAGCCCGCGAGCAGCGGCATCGAAGATCGACCGCCCGTCCCGAAATTATCCGATGATCCGTTCCCGGACGGCGAGCCGCAGGACGAGAAGAAATCGAGCGACAACCAGCCGAACGAATAGGCGGTTGTGTGCAGCAGCGGAGGAGCCTGTATGGCGCGGCGACCCGAGCTCGACACAAGAGGCGTACGCCGTGTGTACCGGTTCGACCGGCCCGCGGTGGTCGCGGCATGGTTGGTGATCGGTCTGGTTCATGTCACCGTGGCGTCGGCTGCCCCGCCGGTTGAGGTCGCCGCGCGAGCCGCCGACATGGTGACGCTCGTCGGCGGAGAACAACTGTTCGGCAGCTTCGCCGCGCCGCCGACAGGCGACGAGGCCACCTTCTATGTCGCCCGCGATTGGCTCCGCAAGCACCAGCCGGCCTATTACCGCCAGTTGGCCGCCGGCGAAGCTAAGCGGCGCAAGGAGGCGCTCCAGCAGTACGCCGAGCGGTTGGCTGCCTGGCGCGAGCGCCGGGCCGAGCCGAAGATCTTGAATGACTTTCTGGCGCGCAGCCAACGCGATGTCGAGTCGCGCCTGCGGGCTATCGATAAGGGCGGCGAGCCCGAGCCGTCGCAGCTCCTGGTAGTCGCGCTGTCGGCGAAGCGGGTGAAGCGCTTCGTCGTTCAGCCGCCCGCGTCGCAGCGCCTGCTCGCACTGGCCTGGGAATCACATATCGCGGGCGGTGAAGATCTGTCGGTCGCCGCGCTGACGGAGCAACTCAAACAGCATGGCGTCGATGTGGAGCACGGCCAGCCCGATCTGTCCGACCGCTTCGACGTCGTTCCGCTCGACGCCCGGCAGTGGGCGGCCAAGGTATCGCAGATCGAGTTCAAGATCCTGGGCACGCCCCGTTTCCAAGGAACCGGCAGCACGCTGGTCGAAGACGGCGCCGATGGGGGGCGACCTCCCTTGGCCGATTTGCTCGGGGGGCTCGTGCAAGACCAACTGGGCGGCGCGCTCGAGGACCTGCTCAACCCACAACCGGCCGGCAATCGTGGGACTGCACCGAAGCAGCAGGCAGCCGTCGACCGGGCGCTCGCCTCGGCTGCCGAGCGCCATGTCACCGGGGTGCGCATCACATATCTCGATCAAGACTTCGCGCGTCTACGTGCCACGGTGACCGATACGTTTTATGCGTGGATGCCCGATCACATCTGGCAGTCGATCTGGCAGCAATCGTCGACCGTGAGCGTCGAGCCGGGCCAGGATCTGGGCGAGAAGGAGCTCGCGGCCGATCCGCAGATCGCCGAAGTGTTGAAGACGCTCAAGGGACTCGGCCTCGACGGCAACCAGGATTTGGTCAAATCGGCGCTGCGGTTCGGCGGCGCCACGCAGAAGGCGATGCGGGCCACCGATGCGCAGTTCGGCGACTATCTGCTGTCGCAGACCCGCCGGCTCATCGGTCCGCCGGTGCAGGTGCCCAAGCCGCAGTCGGCGCCCTGAATCGGCTGCTACTCGGACTTCGTGTTCAGTCCGAGGGCCTCGCGCACGCGCGATTGCACGATCTGCCCGTCGTAGGTGACAAGCATCTCGCGGGTGATCTCGTCGGCCGGATCGATGTTCAGTTTGCCGTCCTTGATCAGATGGGCCAGCAACGTCGCGATATTCCGCGAGTACATCTGGCTGGCGTGCAACGGCACGGTCGACGGCAGGTTCGTCGGCCCCAGAATCGTCACCCCGTTTTCCACCACGGTGGCATCGGGACGCGTCAGCTCGCAATTGCCGCCGCGCTCGGCCGCCAGATCGACGATCACCGAGCCGGGCGCCATGGCCCGCACCATCTCGGCCGTCACGAGCACGGGCGATTTCTTCCCCGGAATCGCGGCCGTGGTCACGATCGCGTCGCTGGCGGCGACGGCCTTGAGCATCAGCTCACGTTGTTTCGCGTACACGCTCTCGTCCAATTCTTTCGCGTAGCCGCCCTGGTCCTGCGCCGAGGATGTGGGGAGCGGCAGCTCCAAGAACTTGGCGCCGAGGCTTTGTACCTGCTCTTTGACGACGGCGCGCACGTCGTAGGCCTCGACGACCGCGCCCAACCGGCGGGCCGTGGCGATGGCTTGCAAGCCGGCGACACCGGCTCCCATCACGAACATCTTGGAGGGCGAGATCGTACCGGCCGCCGTCATCATCATGGGGAAGAGCTTGCCGAGCGTGGATGCCGCGATCAGCACCGCCTTGTAGCCGGCGATGGAGGCCATCGACGACAGCGCATCCATGCTCTGCGCTCGGGTGATCCGCGGCACGAGCTCCATGGCGAAGAGCGTACCCCCCCGGGCGGCGATCTGTTGGGCGGCCGAACCGGCGATGAGCGGATCGGCAAAACCGATCAGCACCTGGCCCTGTCGCAGCAACTCCAGGTCGGTCACCCCGGCTTCCAGGTTGGTGCCCAGGGCGCGCACTTGCAACACGGCGTCGGCCGTACCAAACACCTCGGCCCGATCGGCCGCCACGCGCGCCCCGGCGTCGGCATAGGCCGTGTCGTGATAGCCGGCCTCGGCACCGGCACGCGGCTCGATGGCCACCTGGCAACCGAGCTTGGTCAACGTCGGCACCGTGGAGGGAACGATCGCCACGCGGCGCTCGCCCGGATAGGTTTCTTTGACTACGCCAACGATCATCTCAGCTTATCCTGCACTGCAAGAGCCCAATAAATCCCCTCCGGCCGCCGAACGAGACCCAACGGCGCCCGGTAAAGCGGCGCATTCTAACCCCTTTCTCTGAGGGCGGAATAGACTGCTTCCCGTCGGCGACCGCTTCGTTTTTTCGCCGCGAACACTCCCGCACCATGCCGGGCAATTCCGATCTGGCCGATGACCTTCTTATCGGTCGCTAACAAAAGCCTAATAATCGGCCGCTACCTTGATCGTGTTTCGTACAAACAGGCTCAGGCTGTTTGGGATTAACTTACGAGGAGTGGATCGCGTGGCTCGGCTGTTTTGGTCGTCCTGCCTCTTGGCGTCAATATTCGCTGTCGGGTGTAATCAGAATTCGCCGATCGCGCCCGCGGGCGGACCATCGGCTGCCACGACGGGGCAGTCCGCGGGATCTCCCAGTCAGCCGGCCGCCGCCACGACCGCATCCGAGGACAACCAGCCCCCGGCTGGCGCGCAGCCTCCTGTAGACGGCGAGCAGGCCGCGGGCGGCGACCAGTTAGCAGCCAATACCGCCGATTCCGCGGTGGCTGACGACGCAGCCGACGGCGGCATGGGCGTCAAGGTGGACGTCGATTTGCCCGAATACAAGGCGACCGAGGGCGTCTCCGGCACGATCAAGAGCATCGGCTCCGACTCGATGAACAACCTGATGACCTTCTGGACACAGGGTTTTCAGACGTTCTATCCCAATGTCCAGCTCGAGGTCGAAGGCAAAGGCTCGGCGACCGCGCCCCCGGCCCTGATCGCGGGCACGGCCAATTTCGGTCCGATGAGCCGTGAGATGAAGAAGAAGGAGGCCGATGAGTTCGAAAGCAAGTACGGCTACCAGCCGACGGCCCTCCGGACCAGCATCGACATGTTGGCCGTCTACGTTCACAAAGACAATCCCATCGAGGGCCTGACGCTGCAACAGATCGACGCGATCTTTTCCAAGAATCGCAAGGGTGGTTATTCGAAAGACATCGCCACCTGGGGACAACTCAACCTCAGCGGTACGTGGGCCGACCAGGCGATCAGCCTCTACGGGCGCAATTCGGCCTCGGGCACGAACGGCTACTTCAAGGAACACGCCCTCTTCGGCGGCGACTACAAAGATTCCGTGAAGCAGTTGCCGGGCAGCGCCTCGGTGGTGCAGCAGATCGCCACGAACCGCAATGCGATCGGCTACAGCGGCATCGGCTATATGACGGCCGACGTCCGTGCCGTGCCACTGTCGGCCGAAGACGACGGCGATTTTGTGCCGGCTGTGCCAGAAAAGGGATTTAGCGGCGAATATCCGCTCAGCCGGTATCTGTATCTCTACGTCAACTACGAGCCGGGGAGCGATCTCGATCCGCTGCGTCGCGAGTTCATTCGTTACATCTTCAGCAGCCAGGGCCAGCAGCAGGTCATCAAGGACGGCTACTTGCCGGTCGATGCCCAGACGGCGCGCGCCGCGCTGGAGTCGGTCGGGATCGCCGGTAAATAGCTTTCTTTCGGCTTGGGAGTGAGTGTGCCGACGACGTTCACAGGCCGCACCCGCCAGCGCCGGACGAAATGGACGGTGCGCGCCGCCGACGTGGCGGCCCACGGCCTGATCGTGGCGGGAGGAATCGGCACCATCGTGGCCGTGTCGATGGTCTGCGTGTTCCTCGTCTGGTCGGTGCTCCCCCTGTTCAGCGGCGGTTCGATCGATGCGGTGCAGCAAGTCGCCGCGCCTTGGACGCAAGCACCCCTGCGTCTCACGGTGAACGAGCACGGCGTCGCCGGCTGGGCGCTCTTGCCGGACGGCTCGCTCGATTATTTTCGGCTCGATCGGGGCCACGAAGGCGAATCGGTGTGGCGGCAAGAAATCGCTTCTGGCGCGAAGCTGACCAGCGTTTCGGCGCCGATCGCCGAGGAGCGGATCGCTTTTGGGTTCGCCGACGGGACGATCCGCCTGGGTGAACTGGCCTTCCGTGCCCAGTTTCTGCCGCAACAGGCGATTACCGACGAGCTGCGGCGCCTGGAAATCGGCGCTGCCACGCAAGTCGACCATGCCGTCGTCGAACGCGCCGCCGAAAGCCAATTCCGCCGCCACGAACTCGCGCTGAAGAGCGAGGCCCCGTTGCCGATCGCTCAAGCAGCCATCGAATTGGTCGACGTCGGTTGGCGCTCGAGCACGACGGTCGTCGGCAGCTATGCGGCCGATGGTCAGTTGCGACTCAGCACCCTCAAGGCAGTACGCAGCACAAAGCCCGGCGAGGCCCCGTTCAAGGTTCGCACCATCGAATTGCCGAAACCGGCCCGCGCGGTCGTGGGCAAGCCGATCGCGCTGTTCGTTTCGGGCGTGGGCGACAACATGTTCGTGGTCTGGAAAGACGGCACGCTGGTGCGCTACGATCTGCAGAGCATCAGTAAGCCGCACATCGCCGAAGAGATCGATCTGGTGCCGGCCGCTGGCGACAGTGTGACGGCCATCAATATGCTCGTCGGCAAGGCCACGCTCATCGTGGGCGACAGCGGCGGACAGGTGCATGGCTGGTTCCGTGCCAATCGGCCGACGACCGGCGCGGAGGAGGGAGTCGAGCCGGAGATGCCGCGTCTCGTGGACGCCCACTTGTTGGCCGGCCCCCAGGCGGCCGTTACTTCGCTGGCGCCGAGCACCCGCACCCGCACCCTCGCGGCCGGCTATGCCGACGGCAAGGTGCGCGTCTTCTGCGTGACGAACGACGCTCTGCTCGTCGAGACCACGGCGGCCAAGCAGAGCGAGATCAACGCTCTGGCGATCTATCCACGCGACGACGCCTTGCTCGCCTGCGGCGGCGGCCGGCTCGACCTGTTTCACCTCGACGTGCCGCATCCCGAGGTGTCGCTGACCTCGCTCTTTTTGCCGGTCTGGTACGAGGGCTACGACGCTCCCTCGCACGAATGGCAGTCGTCGGGCGGCACCGATAATTTCGAACCGAAGCTCGGTATGACGAAGCTCGTGTTCGGCACGTTCAAGGCCACCGTCTATTCGCTGTTGATGGCCGTGCCGCTCGCTCTCTTGGCCGCCATCTACACCAGCGAATTCCTGCACAAGCCGACACGCTCGCGCATCAAACCCACCATCGAGCTCATGGCCAGCCTGCCTAGCGTGGTACTCGGCTTCATCGGGGCTCTCGTGTTGGCGCCCGTGATCGAGCGCAGCCTTCCGGCGATCCTGGTGGGCATCGTCTGCGTCCCCTTGACGCTGTTGGCCGCGGCCTTCATTTGGCAACTATTGCCCAAGAATTGGCGTGTGCGGTTGAACCCCTGGCGGTTCATCTTCATGTGCCTCACGCTGCCGGTCGGTGTCTGGTTGGCGTCGGTCCTGGGTCGGCCCGTGGAAAAACTCTTGTTCTCCGGCGACATCATGCTCTGGCTGTCGGGACGCATCGGCACCGGCGCCGGGGGGTGGATGCTGTTGCTGTTGCCGATGTCGATGCTGGTCAGCGCCTGGATACTGGGTAACTACATAAACCCGCTGCTCCGCTCGCGCTCGGCCGAATGGGGCGATACGCGGACGGCGGTCGTCGAATTGGCCAAGTTCGTGGTGGCCGCGGTGTTCTCGTTCGGTTTCGCCTTGGGGCTTTCTTGGACGCTGACCGCGGCGGGCTTCGATCCGCGCGGCACGTTCGTGGGCACCT
The DNA here is from genome assembly GCA_035547915.1 of Pirellulales bacterium. Taxonomy (GTDB): domain Bacteria; phylum Planctomycetota; class Planctomycetia; order Pirellulales; family JAICIG01; genus DASSFG01. The sequence goes on from DASZTS010000093.1 coordinate 34,764, forward strand.
ACGAGCAACTCAACGCGCTGGTCGTGGGCTTTGTGATGGGCTTTGCCATCATTCCCATCATCTATACGATCGCGGAAGACGCCCTGTCGACCGTGCCAGAGCACCTCCGCTCGGCCTCGTTGGGGGCGGGTGCGACTCCGTGGCAGACCGCCGTGCGCATCATCATTCCCACGGCCATGAGCGGCCTGTTCTCGGCCGTCATGATCGGCCTGGGCCGCGCCGTGGGCGAAACGATGATCGTGCTCATGGCGGCCGGCAACACGCCGGTGCTCGATCTGAACATCTTCAACGGCTTTCGCACGCTCTCGGGAAACATCGCCGAGGAGTTGCCCGAGGCGGTGAAAGATAGCACGCACTATCGCACGCTGTTCCTGGCGGCGCTGGTGCTCTTCGCCCTCACCTTTATCTTGAACACGATCGCCGAGCAGGTTCGCCAGCGATTCCGCAAACGAGCCTTCCAGCTATGAACCCGCCCGCCGTGCAGCCCAGCGTGACACAGCCGCCGCCCCAGACGGCCGGTCCCTCGCGGCCGGCCGCGCCGCGGCAGCCGCTGCGCCGCAAGGTGCGCACCCCGCTGAGCGCCCACGGCGAGCCGATGGTCTGGCTGACGGGCGGTGCACTGGCCATCGCGCTGGTCATGATCGTGGTCCTGCTCGGCTTCATCTTCTTTCAAGGCATCTCTACCTTTTGGCCGGCGCCCGTGGTCGAGCTGACGCTGCGCGACGGGCGCAAGGTGCTGGGCGAGGTCACCCGCCGAGAAACCTTTCGTCCCGAAGAGCAGTTCTATGCCGCCTTGCAACCTCCCCTGGCAAACGAGGTGCGAACGGCCATCGCGGCGTCTGAGGGCTATGCCCAGCGCGAGTTGGTGCGCACGGGTAATTTCGAGCTGACGAACACGCACTTCCAATGGGTCAGCGACATTCTGATCGAGCGCCAAGAGAAACCCGCCCAGGCTCTCGTACTCGAACGCCTGAGTTGGGGGCGGTTTTACGGTTTTCCGAAGCAGTTTCTGGCCGACGGTGAAGTGGTGGCCGAAACCCCCGAGGCCGTCTGGGCCGAGTTCCAAAAGCGCCACGCCGAGGTCCGCGCGCGTTGGCAGCAGCGGCGCGAACTCGAGGCGCAGATCGGCCGCGTGAACGACCAACTCGAAGTCGGGCGGCTCGAATTGCGCGGCATCGAGCTGCGCGGCCGCAAAGAGACGCCCGAATGGACCGCGCAACGTCAGCGGCTCGATCAGGTGCAGGCCCGCGCCGACGAATCGCTGGCGCAGATTCAGCCCAGCATCGACGAGATCGTCAAGGAGAACTCGCGATATCAACTGATGCTCACCACGGTCGACGGACAGACGGCGCAACTCGCGCTGGCCGACATCGTGCGGGCCTATCCGCCCAACCAACTCGGCTGGGGTGGCAAGATGGGCGTCTACCTCTCGCGCTGGTGGGAGTTTTTGACCGACGATCCGCGCGAGGCGAACAGCGAAGGTGGCGTCTATCCGGCCATCTTCGGCACGGTGCTCATGACCCTGCTGATGACGCTGGCCGTCGTGCCGTTCGGCGTGTTGGCGGCTCTCTACATGCGCGAGTATTCGCGGGGCGGTCCGATCGTGGCCGCCGTGCGCATCGCCATCAACAATCTGGCGGGCGTGCCGAGCATCGTGTTCGGCGTATTCGGGCTAGGGTTCTTCTGTTACATCGTGGGCGGCTTCATCGACCGTGGTCCGACGCGTCCCTGGCATCCGGCTCCCTGGTTTGCCGGCCTCGCCGTGTTGGCGGTGCTCTCGCTGACGGCCGCCGCTTTCTCCTGGGTCAGCCTGCGCCCCGGTGCCGCCAGCCGCCGCTGGTGTGGCCGGGCGGCGCTCGTTTTGTGGTTGGCGAGCGTCGCGCTGCTGGTGCTCGTGGTGGCCGAAACTCCGTATTTTCACGGCCTGTTTGCGGCCCGCTCGGCGGCGGGCAGTCCCACCTACGGCAAAGGAGGGCTGATCTGGGCATCGCTCACCTTGGCGCTGCTCACGCTCCCCGTTGTGATCGTCGCCACCGAAGAAGCCCTGGCCGCGGTGCCGCGCTCGATGCGGGAAGGTTCCTATGCCTGCGGCGCGGGTAAGTGGCAGACCATCCGCCGCATCGTGTTGCCGCGTGCCATGCCTGGCATCATGACGGGTCTGATTTTGGCCATGGCTCGTGGGGCGGGCGAGGTGGCGCCCTTGATGTTGGTGGGCGCGGCGAAGCTCGCCCCCAAGCTGCCGCTCGACGGCGTGCCTCCCTTCCTGCACCCACAACGCAGCTTCATGCACCTGGCGTTCCAGGTGTTCGACCTCGGTTTTCAAAGTCCCAATAGCGAGGCGGCCAAGCCCATGGTGTTTACCACCACCTTGCTGTTGATCACGATCATCGCCATGCTGAACCTGGCGGCCATCTGGCTGCGCACACGCCTGAGCCGCCGGTTCCTGACCGCCCATTTTTAGTTTTTGATGTTCGATCTTTGATTTCTGCTTACGGCACCGCCGCCCTGCGCTTGCGGCGGCCATGCTGAGGAAACACTCCGCCGGTTGCAAACGACCCGCATCAACACACATGAGCAGTTCGTCTCCTCCCTCCTTCCGACCGAACCGTCCGGGCGCCGATCAGCCTGGGCCCAAGATTCGCAAGATCGGCATCACCGGCCGCCTCGAAGCGATCGCCCGGGGCGAATCGATCCCCACCGAGACGCACTCGGCCGTGCAGAACGAAGAGCCCGTGCTCGAGGTCGACAATTTTCGCCTCTGGTACGGCCAGAAACAGGCCCTGTTCGACATCAGCATCGCCATCCCTCGCGGCAAGGTAACCGCCCTGATCGGCCCTTCGGGCTGCGGCAAATCGACCCTGCTGCGGTCGGTCAACCGCCTGAACGACCTGATCGATAACGTGCGCGTGGCGGGCGACATGCGCCTCAACGGCGACACGATCTACCACACCCGCGTCGACGTGATCGAGTTGCGCAAGCGGATGGGCATGGTGTTCCAGAAGTCGAATCCATTCCCGATGAGCATCTTCGAAAACGTCGTCTACCCGCTGCGCATCGATGGCGAGCGCGACCGCCGCGTGCTGGCCGAGGTCTGCGAGCGCAGCCTGCGCGGCGCGGCCCTGTGGGACGAAGTGAAGGACCGTCTGCATGAAAGCGGCTTGAGCCTGTCGGGCGGGCAGCAGCAACGGCTTTGCATCGCGCGGGCCATCGCGGCCGAGCCCGAGGTGCTGCTCATGGACGAACCGTGCTCCGCGCTAGACCCGATCGCCACGGGCAAGATCGAGGACCTCATCCGCGAGCTGCGCGGCTCCTATTCGATCTTGATCGTCACGCACAACATGCAGCAGGCCTCGCGCACCAGCGACTACACGGCCTTCATGTATCTGGGCCGCGTGCTCGAATACGGCCCGACGCAGGACATCTTCACCAAGCCCTGCCTCAAAGACACCGAAGACTACGTCACCGGGCGGTTCGGGTAGATCGGCGAACGGCTCCGACCAGCGCCTCACTGCGGCTCAGGAGGCTCCGAGATCGGCGAACAAGCGGCTGCCGAAGGTCACAGCACCCCGATCCACGTCGAGTACCGACGCCAGAATCTCGGCCAGTTCCTCCCAGACGGCGGCGCAGCGCTCGTTCGACGACATTTGGCAATCGCGGCAGACATCCGCATAGTTCGCCGCCATCACGCTTCGGCACAAATCCTTGACCGTCTTCCATCCGGAGGGGAAGTCGTTTCGCAGCGGAGCGAAGATCGACAACACCTTGGCATACGTTTCATAGACCATCCAAAGGCCAAGGAAGCCGAAGAAGGGCAAAACGAAGTTGGCGCCGGGAATTTGCCAAAGGTGGAACAGCTCGATCGCCGCCATTCCCAAGGCGATCACAAAACCGGCCAGCCGGATGAACCGCGAATAATCGAGCTCCCGGATCAGGTATGGGCAGGTGCCTTGCAGTGTCTGCCAGCGATTGCGGCGGGTTTCACGGGGGAAAAGAATCTCCAACGCCAGCCCGAGTTCGATCTGCTCCGCCGGCCGACCGGTCGCGGAATGCAAAGCCGCTTGCATTTCCGTCCACAAGTATTTGTGTAGCCGCAGGCTATATCGACCTACGTCTTGCAAACGCATCTTCTTTAGCACGAGCTCATAGATATCGCCGACGACGATATCCCGATCTCGCAGGGTGCCCAAAAACTCCTCGTCGGACACCTGGATTTGAAACGCTCTTTCGATGCGGAGTCTTACGTTGAAAAGATCGAGTCCCATTTTCGTTAACCGAGCGGATCGGCGGCCTCACATCAGTTTCGCATTCAATTCCGGCGCACGCTATCCCACCGCCGGTCAGCGGTCAGAGGTCCGCTGCCGAACGGTCCAGCGCGCGACGCAACGTCGACGACCGGTGCGGCGATTGATGAAAGGGACCGAGGGCCTTAGCATGGCGGCAAGCGCTCGCGACGCCCGCGTTGAACATTTCTCAGAACAATTTTTGTGGAGACGATCGGAATGCCGCATGTGCCCCAACGGACAATCCGCAACGCGAATGCCGGCGACGTCCCGGACATCTGTCGCCTCATTCGTGGTTTGGCGGAGTATGAGAAGTTGACGCACGAGGTGCGTTTGGAGGAAGAGCAAGTCGCCGAGCATCTGTTCGGCGCGCACCGCTATGCCGAGGTCTTGCTGGCCGAGGACGGTGGCCAGGTGGTCGGCTTTGCCTTGTTTTTTCCGAACTATTCCACCTTCATGGGCAAGCCCGGTATCTACCTGGAAGACCTGTTCGTGCTGCCCGACTATCGGGGCCGCGGGCACGGTAAGGCACTCTTCCAGGCCGTCACGCGACTGGCGGTCGAACGCGGTTGCGGCCGGATGGAGTGGGCGGCACTCGATTGGAACGAGCCGGCGATCGAGTTCTATCGATCGTTCGGCGCCGTGCCCATGTCGGATTGGACGACGTTTCGACTGGCGGGTGAGCATTTGGCTGCGGCGGCCGCGATGGGCGGTTGAGTCCCCCCTTTGCACGCGAGCCGGCGCTGTGTACCTGGGCCGGATTGGATCACCGCGTTTCCTGTAAGAATCGGAGACCGTCCGGGTAATCCTTTCTGACAGGCGGTTTTCGCGGTGAGTTAAACACGAATTCAAAGGAGTCTTTCCCATGTCAAAGGAACTGAGTGGCAAAGTGGCCCTCGTTACAGGCGGATCGCGTGGAATCGGAGCGGCGACCGCTCGGGCGTTGGCCGAAAAAGGCGCCGACGTCGCGATCAGCTATTCCGCTTCTCCCGACAAAGCCGAAGCCGTGGTCGGCGATCTGACGAAAAAGGGAGTGCGTGCCGCCGCGTTCAAGGCCGACCAGGCTAATTTGGCGGAAGTTGAGCGGCTCGTGGCCAGCGTGGTTGAGCGATTCGGCCGGCTCGACATCTTGGTGAACAATGCGGGGGTGTTTATCGCGGCGGCCCCGGACGATCCGTCTGTCGACCCCGCCCAGTTGGAGCGGCAATTCGCGGTCAACGTGCGGGGTGTCGCGACTGCGGTGCGGGCCGCTGCGAAGGTGATGGACACGGGGAGCCGAATCATCTCCGTAGGATCTGTGCTGGGAGCGCGGGTGCCGTTTGCCGGCCTGGCTGATTATTCGGCTACCAAGGCGGCCGTGGCGACCTACACGAAGGGATGGGCGCGCGATCTGGGACCAAAGGGCATCACGGTGAACGCGATCCAACCCGGCCCGATCAACACCGACATGAATCCCGATGATGCGGACTTTGCAGCACCCCAGAAGGCGGCCACCGCGCTCGGTCGTTATGGGCGCCCCGAAGAAGTGGCCGCGGCGATTGTTTTTCTGGCGAGCCCGGAAGCGTCGTACATCACCGGCACGACGCTCGATGTCGATGGCGGCTTCAACGCGTGAACACGAGCGCAAGAGAAGAGGGCCGAGCATGTGCCCGGCCCTCTTCCTCGCGGTGTGGCGATTTTAGAGCAACCGACAAAACCGGTTCGAGCTCCACAAAAAATCAGCGTTTCACGGCCGATTTTTTTGCGCGGCGCTCCGGCGTTTGGTTTTGTCAGTCGCTCTTAGAGCAAGCTGGTGAGGTTCGGCAGCGACAGGCTGGCGCCGCTGAAGCTCACGCTGTCGTTGGCGCTCACGCCGACCGAGACGTTGCCGAGGATCGGCAAGCCGACCGTGACGCTGTCATTGCCGCTTACGCCCGCGCTGACCGGGCTGATCGCCAACGTGCTGGGGGCAATCCGTTCTTCGAGTTGGTCGATTTCAAACTTGGCTGACATGGAATACTCCTCCTGTTCAAGGACTTCTCCCGTCCGGTTATCGCGGCCACGCGCCACGGCCCGGCGGGACTTTTTCGGTATTACGCAGCCATCATGCCCAGACGATAAAAGGTCGCGAAAAGGCCGGCGGGAGCGTCTCGTTCTTCGCTAAATTACCTGCGGATCTCCTTGTTTTCCCGCAGCAAAGCCTGACGGCCGATGTCCAAGTCGGGGCGACATTTTAACTTCGGAATTCGCGAATTATACGAGCACGATTGCGCAAGCTGCCGCGCAATCGGGGCTGCGGTTGGGTCGCTGTTTGCGCACCGTTCGCGATTTCCGACCAGCATGGCCGCAAACCGCTCGGTGGGTTCCTTTCGCTATTACGGCATCTCGACTGTCTGGAATCGCGATCGATTCGACCGATAATCGTTCCACAGGCGGTTGACCGCTACTTGGCCAGCGCAACCGACACGGCGGAGGATTGCTCAGATGGATTCGCTCATAGTACGAATCAAAGCTCGAGTGGCCGACCCGGCACGGGCGGTCGATGCGGCGGCCTGGGTCCATCCGCTTCCGACCATGCGACCACCGGCGACGCCGGCAGAGATCGACGCCGCCGAGGCGGCGCTCGGGTTTTCGTAGCCCCCTCTGCTTCGCCGGCTCTACCTGGAAGTCGGCAACGGCGGGTTTGGTCCCGACTACGGATTGGAGGGGGTGCCCACGATTCCGCCGACGCCGGAGAAGAGCGATATCGTGGAAATCTACCAGCAGCTCGAACAGGCGCCGCCGCCGGAGGAGAATCCGCATTGGCAATGGCCGCGGGGCTTGGTGCCGCTCATCGGCGGTGGCTGCAACAAGATGGAGTGCGTCGACTTCCTGCACCCGCCCTACCCTGTGCTGCTCAGCGATCCGGACGAATACGACTGGAACGCTCCCCTCAGCGAGCAACTAACACCGACTGCCCCATCGCTCGCCGACCGTCTGGAAATCTGGCTGGCCCAAGGGCCGTGAAGTCGGCGGTCTCGTAAGCTGCGTTGCCTGCTAGAATGTGAAAACGCCGCCTTCGCAGGCGACGATCAAAGCGGCTTTTTACAGCAGCCGACAGAACCGGATCGAGCTCCGGAAGAATCGGCATCTGATGGCCGATTTTTTGCTACGGCGCCGCGGCATTTTAGGATTGTCAGCCGTTCCTAATCCAAAAGGAAAGAATCTCGTGCAACCTGCCCCTGACAACGCGGCACCGGCCATCATCGTGGCTCTGATGTTGATCCCGATCTTCATCCTCTCGATCGTTCACCTGACCTGCCTCGTGATGGTGATCGTCAAGATGTTTCAAAAAGGGGAGACAACCTTCGGCACGGTCTGTGCCGTCCTCAGCTTTTGCTTTGGCATCGGCGCTTTGATCGCGTTTGTCTATGGTTGGATGAAGTCGTCGGAGTGGGGCTTGACCAAGGTCATGATCGCTTGGACGGTATCTCTGGTCCTGATCGTCTTCTTGGTTGTGGCGCTAGTGGTGGTTATCGCATTGAACATGCCAGTTAACGTCCAAGCCGTGCAATAACCGCTCGCGGGTCATAGGTCAGCAAACCCCACTCGTTGCGACCTCCGTTGCGCCGCGTCCTGCCGATCCTGTTGCGGTAGCAATGTCTTCGCGCCGCGCTCGCGGCCGCATCTTTGCCCGCAGGATTGCGTGGATCGTTTTTTCGGAGAGCTGGCGTGGAAATGGCATCCTGGTTGCGACAGTGGGCCGCTACCCACTGCACGTTTTTTTAGAAAGGGTAACCATCGAATGCTTAAGCCCGAGAACCAAGTAGATAAAGAACGATTCGAGCAGCTTAAGGAGGCGGAGGTCGAGCGAGGTCGCGAGGAGGAAAAGGCGACAGAGGTTGCGGCCGGACAAGTCAAAGAACTCCGCAAACGGGAAGGGCGGTCCAAGGACGAAGGCGAATGAATCCGCTGTTCCCAAACGAGTACCCGTGAATTTGCGGCCCGGAGCAAGTTGCCTTCGAGGCTGCTAGACGGTGATCGCCAGTTTCGAGCCTCGAACTGGATCGATATCCGCTCATAACTGAGCAAGTCGGAGGCTCGGCGAGTCGTCTTTCCATCCAGCCGTTTGAGAAACTGGACGAACTGCCTCGTATCCCTCAATGGCGGTCCGTGTCCGAAACCTAACGCACTTTTAGCTTTTGAAGCATCGCGGCGGTGATGGATTGCCGCGTTGTCAGCATGGCTGCCCACGGATCTTGCTTCAGGGCGGCAAGCCGCGCCGGTACGTTCCGGACGTTGAAATGATCAGGCGTGCGCAGCTCGTCCAGTTCCTCCCAGGGCACCGGTACGCTGACCGCCGCTCCCGGTCTGGCCCGCGTTGAGTAGGCGGCAACCGATGTGGCGTTTCGGGCATTGCGTAGATAGTCGATGAATATCTTGCCTTTTCTTGCCGCCTTTCTCATGTTGTCCACGTACCGATTCGGTGCGGCGGCAGTCATGAACGAGGCGACCGCATGGCAAAAGTCCTTGGCATCGTCCCAACTCGTGCGGCGTTCGATCGGCACCACGATATGCAGTCCCTTGCCGCCGGTCGTCTTTACGAAGGAAGTGAGGCCTAGCTCTTCGAGCAGCAGCCGCACCTCCTTAGCCGCGATGATGACGCGCGGCCAGGCGACCTGCGGGTCGGGATCGAGATCGAAGACGAGTCGATCGGGCTTTTCTAGCCGGTCGATCTTCGAACCCCAGACGTGGATTTCAAGGGCGCCCATCTGCGCCAGCGCGACGAGCCCTTTCGCGTTATGGACCGCGATATACTCCTCGCTCTTTTCAGTCTCATCGACCTCCACCCGCAGAAAGTGGTCAGACACTCCTTCGGACGGGTGCTTCTGAAAAAAGCACGGCTTGGCCCGGCCGTTCGGGCAGCGCACGATTGCCAGCAGTCGCTTCTCGGCATGCGGCAGCATCCAGCTTGCCACCTGCTCGTAATAGCGCGCGATCTCGAACTTCGTGATGCCGTCTTCCGGATACAGTACCTTGTCCGGGTGCGACAATCGCACGCCGGCCACTTCGTTGGCGGCGGGGACCAGCCCACCGGCTTTTCGCGCCACCGCAGCGGCAGCATGTCTGGGCCTCGCCCGCCGTTTAGCGGGAGCGGCCGCCTTTGCCGCCTCGATCGTGGGAACGGCGATCGGGTCATCACGAACGACCTCGTTTGCCGGTTTGTCTTCACGCAGCCCCTGGAACGTTGGATGCCGCAATTGCCGGTCCTTGGTCCAGTGCGAGAATTCAACCTGCGCGACGAGCGAAGGCTTCACCCACGTGACCCCGCGAGCCTGGCCGCGGCTGCCGGAGAGGTTGACGAAAGGTGACTTGTCTTGAATGAGCGGTTTGAACTTGCCGGAGAGCATGGCGAGCGTGCGTTTGTCAAAACCGGTGCCGACGCGGCCGGCATAATAGAGATGCTGATCGGCGCCGTAATAGCCGATTGCGAGCGCCCCGAAATGCTTACGGGCGCCGCTCGGCTTGGTGAACCCTCCGATCACGAACTCTTCGCGCAGCGAAGTCTTCGCCTTGATCCAGTCAGGGGTTCTCCCCGCGAGATAGGGCCGCCCGAGCCGCTTGGAAACGATACCTTCCAACCGCATGCGCGAGGCTTCCGCAAAAAACGCTGCACCCTGTCCGATGACGTGCTCGCTGTAGCGCACCGGCCCACCATCCGGAATGATAAGCCGCAGCAAGGCCTTTCGCGTTTCGACAGGCGCGTCGCGGATGTCGTGCCCGTTGAGGTACAGCAGATCAAACGCATAGTAGACGAGGCTCGATTGATCGCCCGTATTAAAGGCATTTTGCAGCGCCTGGAAACTGGTCGTGCCGTCTGCTTGCAATACGACAACTTCTCCGTCCAGCATGGCCTTGTCGATGGGCAGTTCGGACGCGGGCCCGGTCAGGGCTTTGAATCGCCCCGTCCAGTCATGATTGTTGCGGCTGATGAAACTTACGTCTTTGCCGTCGATGCGGCAGAGCATGCGGTAGCCGTCGAACTTGATCTCGTGCAGCCACTGGTCGCCTTCCGGTGTCTTTTTGGCAAGCGTTGCCAACTGCACTTTCATGGTCTTGGGCAGCGCCGTCGTTTTAGTCTTCAACCCTTTCAGCATGCGGGTGATTTCGGCGCGCGATCTGGGGGCCGATGTCTGCCGGGCGTGCGCGGTGACGCTGCGGGGTTTGACCCGCTTGGCGCGTTTTGCCGCTTTCTTGCCTCGCCGGCTCTTCTTTACTTCACCTTTCGGTCCCCAGACGCGATCGGCTTCTTCAGCGATCTCATCGAGGTCTCGGCCGGTCGTCACGCTGAGCGGCTCTTCGGCGGTGATGTCGGCTCCATCGCTCGCGAATTCGTCCCTCGCTTTGAAGAGAAACCAGCTTCGCTCATCGGAAGCCCCGCGGCCACCGCGGCGAACGAGGTGCCATCGGCCGCTGAGCTTCTTGCCATGTAGCACGAATTCGAGCTTGCCGTTCTGGTAGCCTTTGCGGCCGTCGCCGACCGGTTCCCACGTGCCGTGGTCCCACAACATGACCGTTCCGCCGCCATACTCACCTTGTGGGATGATGCCTTCGAAGCCACCGTATTCCAGCGGATGATCTTCTACGTGCATCGCCAATCGCTTGGCCGCCGGATCGAGCGATGGCCCTTTGGGGACGGCCCAACTCTTCAAGACACCGTCCAGTTCCAACCGGAAGTCGTAATGCAGACGCGACGCGGCGTGCTTCTGGATGACGAAGCTTTGACCCTTATGCGGCTTTACGTTGCCACCACGCGGCTCACTGGTGACGCTGAAATCACGTTTACGGCGGTACTCGGTAAGGCCCATATCAGCGGTGGTCGGTCTCTACGGCTTATAACCGGCGAAAGGAGCGATCTCTTGGCTCACGCAATGCTAGCAAACACTGCGCCCCTTCACGCGATACGGCATTCGATTTGCGTTATCGAGGTGGGAAAGTATCTGACTCCTGAGGGAATGCAGCGATGGCAACGACAAAGGGAAAGTCGTGGAAACTCGAGCGGGCTTCGGTGAACCGCAAAGGCAAGGCGAAACCGCGGTCCAATAAGTTCTCAGAGTCCGACAATGAGGAAAAACCGACACCGCATTCGCGATCACGCGTCTGGGTGGGCGGCTACACCCGCTCGGACGGCGTTGGGGTGAAGGGACATTACCGGCTGTTGCGGTAGCGCGGCGAACATAGACTGCACAGACACCGATATCTTCGGAGACATCCTTTAACGCTCAGTACGAGGCGATCAGTGACGGTTCTGCGAGGGCAGCCCATGGGGGCGGCGACCGACGTTGCGCGGGAGTCGACGTCGGGGCGGCGCACCGCAGCTCTCCCTCCGGGCGCGCGATGGCCTTCTCTCAGCCGGATAAACGTCCTGCACATGGGATGGCAGGACTTAGCGTTTTTCCACTGGCCTGTCGAGACGGAACCGCTTGCGCGGCGATTGCCGGTCGGCGTGCAGCTTGACACATTTGAAGGGCAAGCGTGGCTGGGAATAACGCCGTTTCTTATGACGGGAGTGCGTCCCGCGTATGTGCCCCCCGTGCCCGGCATCTCCAAGTTCTGCGAATTGAACGTCCGTACATACGTCATTGCCGACGGCATTCCCGGCATCTGGTTCTTCAGCCTCGATGCCGCGCAGGTGCTTGCGGTCTCGGGCGCGAGGCTTTTTCTGAACTTGCCCTATCACCGGTGCTCGGCATCAATGAAATCGATCGACGGAACGATCTACTGGAATAGCGATCGCCATGGCCCACCTCGCGCTCGTTTCGCCGCCGAATACAGGCCTATCGCAGAAAGCTACCGCTCCAAGGCCGGCGATCTCGATCACTGGTTTACCGAACGTTACTGCCTGTATGGCGCGAGTCGCCGCGGAAGGCCGTATCGGCAGGCCATCGAGCACCGCCCATGGCCGCTACAGCCGGCGGAAGGACACATCGCAGAGAACACGATGCTCCTCGCCAACGGCCTTCCCGAAGTCGACGCTCCGCCGCTGGTCCACTTCGCAAGAAGTCTCGACGTTTGGGCCTGCCTGCCGGAATCGGTTTGATCGCGATGCTCGACGCGGCGCTCACGACTGCGAGGAAGGCGGCCTGACCGAGCGCGGAAAACTTGCGGTGCGAGTAGTCACATCCGCCAACCATTCCTAGATTGGCAGCCGCCGCCGCAATCGGTGCGTCGGTCCCATGAAGCTTGCCAAGCGGTTGCTGGCCGTCTTTTTCATGGGGCAAGAAGATGAACTTTGGCCGTTGTTGCGCCAGACGGCCGACCCGCGCCGCCGCATCTTCATTTGCCGACCGTCGACCGTCTTGATTGCCTCGCGATCGTCGCAAAACCGTTGTCAGAGGCGCGCCCCCACTTTTCCGACGAGGCAACCCTGGCCGAGCCCTACAAGACAAATCGCGAAGCGCGTATGCTATCGCTCGGATCGACATGAAGATGGAGGAAGGTCTAGCATGGCCAACGTCACTCCCACTCAGGGCCGCTACTTGGCTTTTATACACGCCTACACCGACCTGCACGGCTATCCGCCCGCCGAATCCGAGATTGCCGCGGCGATGTGCGTTTCACCGCCATCGGTGCATCAGATGGTAAAGATGCTCGAGAAGAGGGGGATGATCGCGCGCCAGCCAGGGCAGCCGCGCTCGCTGCGGATCCTGCTGCCGGAACACGAGATTCCGCCGTGGGGCACTCCCCAGAGGAAAGATCGTGCGCGTTCGGATCGCTTTCCGAATAGTATTGCGCCGGTCCCAGCATCGCCCCCGGGGGACTTGTACGTCCTGTCGGTGTTTCTGACAGGCGGGCCCATCGGCAAGAAGTTTGCCAACAAGGAAATCAGTCGCGTGATTGAAATCCGCGGCGGCCAGACGCTCGAGGACCTGCATCACGCCATCTTCAAGGCGTATGACCGCTGGGACGAACATCGGTACGAATTTCAGTTCGGCCAGCGTCCCTTCGATCCCGCCGGGGCGACGTACGGCGTTTCCAGTCCACGGCGGAAGAAGGGGAAAATCAGTGGCGACGCTCGGGCCACCAAGCTCGACGACCTTAATTTGGAGCCGCGGCGTGTTTTCGGCTACTGGTTCGATTTCAGCGACGATTGGTATCATCAGGTTCAGGTGGAGCGGATCGAGCAGGTGATTCCGACCGTTGCCTATCCGCGCGTCATCAAGCGGGTGGGCAAGTCACCGCCGCAATATCCTGGCGAGTAGCTCTCGCGAGTTCCACCGACTCGCACCGGATTCGTCCCACGGTGGGCAAACCGACTTGGCTGCGGGGAGAGGCGGCTCAAACGCGAAGCAGGAGAGCCGACATGGCGAAACCGAAACGTAAACTCACTGCGGCCGAGAAGCGAGCACGGCGCGAGCGCAAGCGGAAGTTTATGACGATCTTCATCAACGGCAAGCAAAGGCGGGTACCTCGTCCTCTGCTGATCGATGGCCTGCCCGTCGAAGAGTTCATCGCCCGTAACGCAGACCCCATCTGGCTGCACCAGAACGAGCCCTGGGAAATGCTGCCCGACGACGGTCATCACGGTCCACCGCACCCCGACGACTGGCGCACCTGTACTTGAAGAGGAGACCGGCAGGCGTCCGTCCCGCCATGTCAAATCGGATAAAGTCAAACCGGATAAAATTGTCAAGAAGGTGACAGGTGAGCGATTCTTCGACCATCGAGTGGCTGACGAATGCTATCGGACGGGCGATTCGGTCCGCCAAATTTTGTGTCGCCGGCTGTCTGCCGGTTGTCGATCCCGGCCTCGAAGTCGAGGAGCTGGGGCCTGTCGACTTCCCGCTGAAACGTGGGGTGGCGAAGCAATTGATCGCGTCGTGCCGGGTTGCTCCCTACGGCAAGGGAACGCGGACGCTGGTCGACACGAAGGTCCGCAATACGTTTGAACTCGATCCGAAGCAGTTCCGCCTTGGCGACCAATGGAACTCGGCGGTCTCCGATGCGACGCGGACGGTCGCCCAACAGTTGGGACTCCCCGCGGATCGTTTGGAGGCCAGGCTGTACAAGCTACTCGTCTATGAGAAGGGCGGCTTCTTTCTTCCTCACCGAGACAGCGAAAAGCAGAACCGCATGGTGGCGAGTCTGATCGTGGTGCTTCCGAATCAGTTCGAAGGTGGAAGATTGATCATTCGGCACGGCGCCGAGAAACAAGCATTGAACTTCGAGGAAGCGGCTGCCGGCAAGTCTCCCTGTTTCGCGGCTTTCTATGCCGATTGCGAGCACGAAGTCGAGCGTGTCACCCGCGGCGTTCGCATGGCCTTGGCGTACAACCTGGTGTTGAAACCAACGCGTGGAAAGTCGTCACCTACGGCGAGCCCGGCGGCTCCCATCGACGCGCTGGCCGAGTCGATCGAATCCTGGATCGCCTGGCAGCCGGGAGAGCCGCTGGTCTTCGCCTTGGAGCATCATTATACGCAGCGCGGGTTGTCGCTGGATCTGCTCAAGGGCGGCGACCGGAAACTTGCCGAACTGATCGTCTCGGCGGCCGAAAGGGCGGATTGCTTCGTACATCTCGCGCAGGTTCAGCGGCATTTGCAGCAGTGGGCGGACGATGGCAGCTTCGGCCGCGGCTATCGTTACGGCTATGACCGAACACCGCGAGGTAAGATCGAGATCGGCGAGACTTACGAAGATGGATTGAGCGGAACTCAGTGGACGGACATCCGGGGGAAGAAGCAGCCATGGGAGGAGATCTCCCTGGAGCTCTCGGCCATCGTCTCGTCGACGCCCTTGGAAGACTGGCAGCCGACGTCCGAACAATTCGAAGGCTATACGGGCAACGCCGGCAATACGCTCGACCGCTGGTATCACCGCTCGGCGATCGTCGTTTGGCATCGCGATCATCACTTCGATGTCGTTTTGCGTTCCGGTGCGTTCAAGAGTGTCCCATTGTTCTGTTTGATGGCAGCCAAACTGGCCAAGACATCGAAAAAGCGTCTCGAAGACGCCCGCCGCGACTGTCTGCGATTCGCCCGTGCCATCATTAGCCACTGGCCCCGCCGTTCGGTCCGATACGGATCGTTTGCGGCCCAGGAGAACTCACCACCCGACGACTTCGCGAAACACCTCCTGATGTTGCACGATCGGGACACGATCGCGATGTTCCTGTTCAAATTGGCGGAACAGGATCAGTCGCTGTCGCTGACGTCATTCGTCGTGGCCGCGTGCCGCGAATTCGGATGGAATGCGTTTGCTCATGAATTGAAGCATCTGCTGTCCCCGCGATCCGACATTCATGGCCGGCAGGAGGTTCCGTTTCGCGATATCGAATGGCTCTCCGCGTTCTGTTGCGGCAACGGCGTAGGCCCGGACCAGGCGTCGCTGGCCGAAGAGTTGTGTGCCTTGGCAGTCGAAAGATTCTGTGCACCATATCCGCCACAATCGACGTACTATTCGCCGCACGATCGCCGCGAACCATCGGTGTCGGAGAAATCGCTTCCACTTTTGCTCAAGGCGCTGCTAAGCGGCGGTCGTGACGCGGATGTGTCGCAAGTGATTCGTTTCGTTCAACAAGCGCCGGACGAATTCCGGCTTGGCCAATGTCAGATTCCCGCGTTGAAGGAGTTGATTCCGTGGTCGGAGAAGCAGTTCGGCCGGGTTCACCCGCAACTGGCGTCTTGGCTCGCCTTCGTCCGTAAATACCTCGAATCGGCCACCGCCATCCCGCCCAAGCCTCCGACCGACTGGGCTCGGCCCGCAAACGCCGATTGCCAGTGCCAATTTTGCACCCGGCTGAACGCCTTTCTGGCCGATCCGGCCAACGAAGTCGGACGCATTGCAGCCCGCGAAGACGCGCGCTGGCATGTGATTGGCACGATCAATCGGCATCAATGCGACGTCAAACATGCCCTGGAACGCAAGGGGAGTCCGTATTCCCTGGTGCTGACAAAAACGACCGGGTCGTTCGATCGGGCCGTGAAACAGTTCAAAGCAGACTGCCGGCTCTTGAGCGAGTTGCCGCCGGAGTCCTGATCGTGTCTTGGTTCAGCCTGATCTGGAGGCATCCACGAGATCAGGGGATGATTGGCTGACTGGGAGACATCGGACCCTCTCGAACGCGCAAATGGCATTCATCATCATTGGGTGTTTGGGTTGACGTTACCCTGGGTCACTGCGGCGCGGTTATGGCGACTGGCTCGCCTTCCCTCGTTGTCAGTCGCCAATCCATCTGGCCGTGGACATAACCAAAGTGAAGCTCGCCCATCCCTTTGTCAGTGAATTCAAAGTAGCCCTCTTCTTCCTCATCGACGTAATCCTGGTCCCACCGTTCCATCGAGATAATGCGCCAGCGTCCGATAAACGGATTCGAGACCCTTGGTTTCTTTGCCATCGTCATCCTCCTTGTGGCCGATCTGCGGGAATATATGGGATCAAGCCCTTCTCGAAGGCGATCTCCTGCAATTCCCTGGGACAATGGCGAATGTCCATCATCAGACCGTTGATGTTCAAAATCCAGGCCAGCGGGTTGTCATCGAGACGGCTTGGCAAGCTCCAATTCGGATCGAGTTGGTGAATTCCCAACATTTTTCGGATCGCCGCCAGCTTCGCCGCCCCGGTGCTTTCGCCGATACCGAAAGCAGCGTCGATGTCAGACCGACGCATGTAGGGTGTTTGGCTCTTGTCGTGCAGGAAGTTCACCCAGCCGACCGTGCGCACGATGCCGCTGGCCCAGGTGTAAGGGCTGCCGCTGAGAAGGGGCGATGGGCGCTTGCGGGCCAGCTTCTCGGCCAGTTTTCGGCAAAGTACCCCATATTCTTCGTTCAAGTGCTCTTTGCAAAACTCGTCGATCAAACGGATGATGACGCCCAGGGTCTCGTCTTTTTCCTCTTTCGACGGCGGCTTGGGGATCGGCTTGGCCTTCGGCACCTTCGCCGGCAACGTCTCGTTCGACATCGGCAGCGACGTGACGATGCCATGACGTGCCTTGGCTTCCTTAAAGCTCTCGTTCAGCGATCGCCGGATGCCGCCGCCAAAGGAAACGTTGTAGCTGCTCATCAATCCGTCGTAGACGATCCTACCCTTGAACGGCAGCAGGACTGTCTCCGTCAGGACCGGCAGGTAGGGACCAACCAAGTCCTCGAAGGGCTGCGACAGTGCCAGGACGCCATAAGCCACAGGCTGCTTGGCGCTGGAAAGGAAGACCGTGTACTTCTTCAGTTCACGGAAGACGTAGAACGTGCCGTGGACAAGGTGCTGCCAGGCCCGGACGATGGCGAGTTCTTTATCGGCCAGGTGGGCTGGGTTTTCCTCGGCGAACTTCTCGATCAGGTCGGTGTGAGTCAGCAAAGCGTCACGGACTTTGAGCCTGACTTCCGGGGACAGCGAGGCGAATTCTTCGGGGCTGGTTGGATCATCGGCGATCACCTGAAGGCGCTGGTTCACGAAGAACATCAGCGTCCGGTGCAGCCGGAAGAATAGGGCGAGATCATCGAGTTCGAGGAGCATCTGAAATCAATTTTGCGACGGTTCACGGTCGCCTTGATCGTCGGATAGAAAATACTCGTAGAGGTCTCGATCCTCAGCGGGATCGTAGCCTTCGACATCTTTGCCGAAAATGATGGTGGCCCGGAGCAAATCCGTTTTGACGCCCTGGGGCAAAGTCATCGTTCCCCGACTGACCCGAATGTCTTGCATCCGTTTCTTGACTTCCGCGTGTCGCTCCAGCCACTTCTCGATGATCCAGTAGATGTCCGGCTCGCTCATCTGTCTTTGTCCAGCCTGATCTGGAGAAACGCCTTGTCGAGTTCGCCAGAGCTTTCCCTCTTCAACCTGCGAGGCCAGCCAAAAGCTGCCTTGCGGTTCCCCTTCAGTTTCAAGCACAAACTGACAGGCATCAAGAAGCGTGTAGATCATCGGCCCGTCCCCCAACGTCCATTGCCTTAAACGCCTCTCGTGGTTTGCCGTAGACCTCGGCTTTGGTGGGTGCGAGTGCCGACATGAGCAAGCCGTTGAGCCTGAGGCTCACGTCATGCGGCGAAATCTCCTCGTTGGTCAACCAGTATTCTGCGTGGCGAATCAGGTCGTTCATCGAACCAGTGACCGAGCGGTTCAGGGCCTTGGCAAAGCCTACCGTCGCACCGCTTGGGGCGATGAAGCGCTGGTACATGAACGCCAGGCCATCGTTCTCCATGAAGTCCCGGATACTGCTCATGGCCCGCTCGATGAAATCGCTGTCGTTCGTGATGCCTTTGGCGTAGAGCACCGTCGAATAAAGCGACTTGCTGTTGCTCAAGAGGATGTACTGCGTTCGATCCGCAGTGAAAAGCGTTGCCGACCAATCGGCGAACGGGTTCTCGTCGAGTGGCCGAGAACCCAGACGCCCGGCCTTGATCTTGTCGTTCAGCTTTTGCGAAAGGCGGAAGATCATGGCGGACATCAGGTGTCAGGCTTCACCGCTAGCACAATCTCGACCGGCACCCACATGCTCTCCACGTTGGCTTCTTTGATCGTGAAGCCAGCATGTTGTGATTACTGGCGTCGACATCTCAATCACCGACATGGCGATTTTCATGGTCAAGTGGGCCTTCGCCACGATCCCCGCCAGCATCGTGCTCGCCTTCTGGGCGGCCATTCCGTGGTCGCTCGCCAAATGGTACATCGAGCCCGGACAGGGTTACGGGATCGTTTTTATGGTCTGTCTAGGTGTGCTGGCGATCTGGGGCGTGAGTCGATTCAAGAGCTGGTTCGGCTGATGGCCATGACGTGCCGTTGGTCAAAGCCGCCTTCTTGGACTGATGCTCGGGGATGGCGGCTTTATTTTTCTGTGTAGATTTCGCAATTCGGCAATGCCTCTCGGAGTCGCGTGACCCCGTCGTCGGTGACCTGCGTGAAGTCGAGCGAGAGGTTTTCTAGGCTCCTTAGCCCTTCCAAATGAGCCAAGCCGGCATCCGTGATCTGCGTCGCCGTGAGGTCGAGCGACCTCAACTCCGTCAGCCCATGTAGATGAACCAAATGGGCATCCGTGATCGGGGTGTTGCCAAGTTGAAGACTCCGAAGTTTCGGCAATGCTTTCAAGTGAACCAACACGTCATCCGTGATCGGAGGGTCTGGCGAAAACCAAACCTCCTCGACGTCGTCGGTGTAGTCTTTTGGAAGCCACCGTCGTAGCAAGGAATCGCTCGTCGTTAGCATTAGCCGCCCCTCCGAGCCGTAGTATTCCCATCCACCGGCCGCCTCAATCGCCTCGACCGCCCGCCGCTGCCGCTCACGGGGAGCGATCCACACGCCCAAGGCGATGCACAAGGCGGTCACTAACACCAGCAGAAGGCGAAGGGAGAATGTCAATTTCGGGAAGCGGAAGGCCATTGTCACCGACGTTACGGACCCCAGATTCCACACCTGGGCAAAGCTTTGAAAAACTTTCCCGCTCCTTCCGGTGTGATCTTAGTACCGTTGAGTGTGAGGTAATTCAAGCTCTTTATCCCTTGCAGGCGAGCCAGTCCCGCATCCGTGATCTGAGTGTTGTCGAGATTGAGCACTCGCAGGCTCGTCAGCCCCAGAAGGTGAGGCACTCCCACATCTGTAACCTCAGTGTTGCCGACGCGAAGCTCTTGGAGACTCGCCAGTCGTCGCACGTGAACCAGGCCCGCATCGGTGACCTTAGTGTTGTCGAGATAAAGCGATTCCAGGCTCGACAGTTCTTGCAGTTGAGCCAGCCCTTCATCCGTGATTCGAGTGTCGGCGAGATTAACCTCTATGATTTCGTCAAAGTAAACCGGCGGCAGCCATCGCCTAAGTAAGGTAACGAGGAACGACTCCTCTCCCCTTTGGTTGCGATCCACGTAGTCTACGGTGCCTTCTAATGCTTCAATCGCGGCCACCACCCGCCGTTGCCGCTCACGGGGAGCGATCCACACGCCCATTGCGATGCACAGGGCGGTCACGAGGACCAGCATCAGGCGAAGGGGGAAGCGAAGCTTTCGCATGCCATCAGGCTACCGCAAGAGCGGAGCGAGGCCAATAAAAAACCCCGTTCGCAGGCGGGGCAGGTACCTTGGACCGGGGCTAGACGGTTTGGGCCGTCAGTGAGATAGCATAGCGAAGCGGCGGCCGCTTTCAAGCAAAAATTGGCAGAGCAAATAAAAAACCCGACAGGCACCGGGAGCCGATCCCGGCGGCTCAGACTCGGGGACGCGGCTTCTTTGTTTGGAAACCGAACGGTTCAAACCGCACGTAGACACTGACGGGCGGCAAGTCGCCAAACGTGACGGAAAGCGGGCGGTTCTCGTCGGCCGCCAGCCTCAAGGCTTTGTCCTGCTCGGCCGGCAATTCCTCGTCGAGATCGACAGTGAACGTTTCGCCTCCACTTGGCCGCAGGGTTCTTCGCCATTGGCCTTCGATCCGAAAACCCTCGATCGCAATGACGCCACGGCCCGTCGTCGGTTCCCCCACCTTCAATACTCGCATTTCCGTTGCTCCAAAAAGAGAGTGAATCCAGCCCCCTACTCTCTTCTACGCAGTTGCCTATCGGTATTTTTTACGTACCGAAAGGGTCAGAAAAAGGGTCAGCCGAAATCGGCCATCCGGAAGGGTCAAAAAAGAAGCCTCGCAAGGCATTGACCTGCAAGGCTTTAAGAGGTCGGGGCGACTGGATTTGAACCAGCGACCTCTACGTCCCGAACGTAGCGCTCTAGCCAGGCTGAGCTACGCCCCGAAGTTTTTCTTGTGCGGATTCGAGTTGATCTGTCTGCAAAAGTTGGCGACTTCAAGCGCGGTCGAGGCGGACTCGACGCACTCTACGTCGAAGAGATTCTACTAAGGAAGATTCGCGCTCTCAAGCCGAAGCTGCTAGGAGGGGCAAAAAGGGCTGAATTGGGCCCGCGGCGGAAATGCCGGTTAGCCGTCCGGGCAGCGCGGTCTGAGCACCTGATCCCGCTCCAGTCAGATCGGCCGATGCTTTGGGCGGTCAGTTCCCCGAATAACCGTTGATTCTTGAGCACGCTGAGCATGCCTCCACGCTCATTCTGGCTGCTCCTCATCGTCTGTCCGCCGTACGATTCCGCTTTTGTCGCGGTTCGACCAACTTTCTGGCGGCTTCCGTCTCGCCTAGCAGGCTGCCGAAAAACTCGTTGGATTGTTACATTGCCCGACATCGTCTGAAAGGAGCAAGCGATGCGAGGTCGGAAGGATCCGCGGCCGCAACTGTTTTATTCGATCAACGTCGAGTCCCGGATTCGTCCGGACCATCCGTTGCGTCCACAGTCGGTGCTCAGCGCCCAATGGCCTTTGCCCGGCGCCGACGCCGCGGCGATCCTCACTGATTTTCTCCGCCACCTTGCCGCCGGGCAGAGCAACGCCGCGGCCCTGCGCGCCGCGCAGCTAGTCCGCATCGCAACCCTGCGCCGCGAGCGTGGGGCCGCGCATCCTTTTCCATTGGGCGTCGCTGCGCATCACGGGGAATTAGCCATGCCTGTGGCGATCGAAATGAGAATAGCCATGTTTGGTCTCCGCCACATGTGCGGCGATTCCGGTGAGCCAGGCAATTCCGGGCTGGCCAACCGTCCTGCGGCGATTGCCCGCGGACTACAGGGTCAACGACCGCGCCCTGCACTTCATCCAATACGGCGGATGTTCCGGCGAATGGAACGAGTGGGTGGCTCCCGAGAACATCCGGAAGCGTTGATACGCTGACGTGCCGCAAGCTTGGCACCGGCGGCCGCAATCAGAGCAGCATCTTGAGTGCCAGGAAGCCGAGGAAGACGAGGCCAAACAGTGCGAGCGTCAACCATTCGAAGTGACGCTCGAGCATCACTTTGGCGGGCTCACCGAAGAAGAACATGGCAGTGGCCACCAGGAAGAAGCGCGCCGAGCGGCCGAGGATCGAGGCGAGGATTAGCGTTTGCAGCGACACGCTCCGATGGAAGACACCCGCCCCGATCGTGAAGACCTTGTACGGGATCGGCGTGAATGCCGCGGCCAGGATAGCCAGAAAGGCATTCTTGCCGTAAAGATCCTCGACCTCTGCGAAGTTGGCGTGGGTAAAGCCCGGCACATAGTTGAAGAAGAAATCGTCGACACTGAGCCACAGCGCCCGGCCGATGTACCACCCGGCGATACCCCCCAGCACGGAGGCGACCGCGCTCACGCCGGCATAGAAGAAAGCGCGACGCGGCTTCGAAACCGACAGGGCGATCTGCAAAACGTCGGGGGGGATCGGAAAGAAAGAGCTCTCGGCGAACGACAAAAGCGCGAGCGCCGGCGTGCCGTACGGCGTCTCGGCCCAATGCAGCACCCAGTGATAAAGCCGCTTCAGTGGCCCCAGCCTGGCCGGCGCAACCTGCATTCCCGCTTCGCTCATCTCGTCCACTTCTCTTTTACCGAGAAAAAAGGCATGTTGCCGTTAGTGTACCCGCGACACGCAAACTTGGCATAGACCGAAAGAGCGGCACGCGGACGCGCGAAGCGGCCTAGACTTGCGGTAGCCATCGACCCGATGGCGCGTAAAACTCGACAACGCGATCGCTACTGTTGTGTTCTCCAGACCCCGCGTATGTTAGTGCCATGACGACGAGAGCCCTCATCACCGGCATCACCGGCCAAGACGGAGCGTATCTGGCCAGGTTCCTGCTCGGCAAGGGATATGAAGTGCATGGGATGGTGCGGCGCTCGAGCAGCGAGAATTTCGAGCGCATCGCCGACCTGGCCGGCCGCATCACGTTGCACCAGGCCGACCTGCTCGACCAGTTGTCGATCGTGAACCTGTTGCGAGAGATCGCGCCGCGCGAGGTCTACAACCTGGCGGCGCAGAGCTTCGTGCCCACGAGCTGGGTGCAGCCGCTGTTGACGGGCGAGTTTACCGCCTTGGGCGTGACACGTGTGCTCGAGGCGATCCGGCTCGTGGATCAGAGCATTCGCTTCTATCAGGCCAGCAGCAGCGAGATGTTCGGCAAGGTGCAACAAGAGCCGCAGACCGAGCGCACCCCGTTTTGGCCCCGCAGCCCCTACGGCGTGTCGAAGGTCTACGGCCATTGGATCACGGTCAACTACCGCGAAAGCTACGGCATGTTCTGCTGCTCGGGCATCCTCTTCAACCACGAGTCGCCGCTGCGGGGCAAGGAGTTTGTCACCCGCAAGGTGACCGACGCCGCCGCCCGCATCAAGCTGGGCGTACAAAAGGAACTGCGGCTGGGAAATCTCGACGCGATGCGCGACTGGGGCTTTGCCGGCGATTACGTCGAGGCGATGTGGCTGATGCTACAGCAGGACGAGCCCGACGACTACGTGGTGGCCACGGGCGAGAAACACACCGTCCGCGAGGTGGTCGACATCGCTTTCGCCCGTGTGGGGCTCGATCCGGCGAAGTATGTGGTCGTCGACCCCGCGCTGTTGCGGCCGGCCGAAGTCAACCACTTGTGCGGCGACGCCAGCCAGGCGCGCAGCAAGCTCGGTTGGCGGCCGCGCGTCGATTTTCGAGGCCTCGTCGAAATGATGGTCGACGCCGACCTGGAACGGGTACGTCGCGAGATCGCCGGCAAATAGCGCGAATTCCGTGATACTTCGCCGGGAAATGACCGTTTGCCGTACGATCGTCGATGTGCCTCGCGACGGGGCTTGGAACATGGCGATCGACGAGGTGTTGCTCGCGCGGGCGACGGCCGAACAACGGCTACAGCTCCGCGTCTACGAATGGAACGTGGCCACGGTTTCGCTGGGCTATTTCCAGAAGGTCGCTGAACGGCAGCAACATCCGCCCAGCCTGGGCTGCCCGTTCGTGCGACGTCCGAGCGGCGGGGGTGCCATTGTTCACGATCGCGAGGTCACTTACTCGCTGGCCGTACCCGCCGGCCGAGAGGGCGACCCGGGCGTTCTCTACCGGCGCGTCCACACGGCCCTCGTCGAGTTGCTGGGCCGGCTGGGCGCACGGGCCCACCTTTGTGAAACCGCCGATCAGCGAGAAAAAGAGCCACTTCTGACGGATCGCCCTAGCATCGGGCCGCGCGGTGGATCGGTGCCGCTGCTCTGTTTCCAGCGCCACTCGCCCGGCGACGTCCTGCTCGACGGCCACAAAGTGATCGGCAGCGCTCAGCGGCGGGGCCAGGGCGCCATCTTGCAACATGGCAGCGTGCTGCTCGACACCTCACCGGCCGCGCCCGAGTTGCCCGGTATTCTGAATCTCGCGCCGGTTTCGCTGTCGCGAGGTGAATGGTCGCGACATTTGCAAGACGCTCTTGCGCGTGCATTCGATTGCACGCCCGTCGAGAAGGGCCTGACCGAAGCGGAAATCGGTGCGGCGGAGCATCTAGTGGCCACGAAATACGGCTGCGATCCGTGGAACCGCCGCCGATAGCGAAGAGTCGCCAACTTCGCTCTTCGCAAATTTTTAACAAAACTTTTGACTTGTGACTTTAGGATTGTTATGCTCTGGGCTGTTGCTCCATTTTGCCGGCAGGCCGTAGCTTATGCGTGCCCCTCACAGTGAGGGGTTGCTTGGCTAGCAGAATGTGAGAAACTCACAGAGGCGCGGAAAGAGAGAGGCATCGCAAAGCGTTCGCAGCGTCGCAGTTCAGCGACGGTGGTGCCAAGTACGCCGAGCGTTTCACGGTCAGTCATTTTCATCGGGCGTGGCTTTTTATTCGACGGCGCGTTGGTTCTTGCAGCGATTATTCGTTTACAGCTCAAGCCCAACGATCCCTTTTGGCCGATGATCTTGATTGGGATTTGATCCGGTTAGGGGCGGTTAAGAAATAGCGGGTTCTCACAAGTCGGTTGCCTGACAGAGTGACACATGCTCGCCAGAGGGGTTCGCAAGCGCTGATCCCATAATTCGATTCCATCCGTAACCTCTGCGGAGCGATGTCACGCAAATGGACGTACGACTGAAGGTTTTGGTCGGTAAGAACGCCGGACAAGAATTAGCGGTCCCCGGACCAAAATTCTTTATCGGTAGGGCGGAAGACTGCCAACTCAGGCCGCGCAGCGACCTGATCAGCCGGCACCATTGTGTGCTGCTGATCGAGGATTCGTTCGTGGCCGTGCGCGATTTTGGCAGCAAGAACGGTACGATCGTGAACGACGAGCGCATCGTCGGCGAGCGGGAACTGAAGCAAGGCGACCACCTGGTGGTAGGCCCGCTCGAGTTCGAGGTGCAAGTGCACGCGCCGACACCCTCGAAGAAGCGCCCGAAGGTCGAGAGCGTCAAGGAAGCGGCCGCCCGCACGGCGGAAGGGCACCGCGACGAAAAGCTGGACGTCAGTC
The DNA here is from genome assembly GCA_035547915.1 of Pirellulales bacterium. Lineage (GTDB taxonomy): Bacteria > Planctomycetota > Planctomycetia > Pirellulales > JAICIG01 > DASSFG01. The sequence continues at coordinate 60,260 of DASZTS010000093.1, forward strand.
AATGGCTGGGCGACGGCGACTCGAAGGTCGGGAACGCCGAGACGCGCGTCATCAACATGAACGAAACCGGCGAGCTCGACTTGGGCAACGGCCACTCCGCCGCTCCGGTGCCGGCGGAATCCGCGCCTGCGGCGAAGCCGGAGCCGGTGGCAGCAGCCAAGGCAGGCTCGGGTAAGCTTCCCCCGGTACCCAAGTCGCAGACAGACAGTCGTGCCGCCGCGGCGGACGTGCTGAATAAGTTCTTCAAGCGGCGCTAAGCCGTTTCGGATCGAGACCCGGCTATCGCGCAGCGACGTGCGTTTTCTCGCGCGGTCGGCGCGATGAACGTCGGGTCTTCGTCGTTTTTGAGAGCAACGGATAAAGCCGAATCGAACTCGGCAAAGTTCGGCGTTCCACGGCCGATCTTTTTGCGCACGGCGCTCCGGCTTACGGTTTTTGTCAGGTGCCGTGGGGCTGCAATCGCTTGCCCGCAGCCGTGCGCCATACTAGGTTCAATCGTTGGTTGCATCACCAGCGAGGAAATCGACGAACCATGTCCACGGCCGACGACGAAGCGTTGAAACGACGATACCGGGAGTTTTTGGACTTACTGCCGCTGACGATCGAGATTGCGGGCCTGGCGACCAACAGCTCGCCGCGCAGCTTCACCAGCGAACAGATGGAGGCCCGTGCCCAGGTCCTGTCGTCTGCGTTCAAGTTGGCTCGCCAGGTCGTCCGCGAGGCGATCAAATCGGGCTGAACGGCCCCCGGACAATCGCTTTTTCTCGCTTGACCGCGGTTTTCCCGCCGACTTATAGTTCTAAGAGGTTGCGGAGAATTTCCCGCATCTCCGGGGCGTTTCTCGTCAGCCTCGAAGCTTACGGAGAGGCTAGCAAGCTGCCAAGGAGCGCGGTTTGCAGACTGCTCCCGGTGGGACCCCGACAAAGCGAGCAAGATTGGTGAAAGCCTCGAAAAAAGAGCGTAAGCAGGCGGCCATCCTCGGCCTGGGGCTCGATGGCGACGACGGGCATACCAGGCTGACTCGGGGAAAGAACTTCGTGTTGTATGGCGGCTCGCAAGACACGCACGCCCAGATGCAGGAAACGGCCGTAAAAATCAACGAGCATTTAGACCGCCGCGGAAAGAGCCTGGAAGAGGTGTCGCCCCGCGAATTGCGCGATATTTACCGCGAAGTCACCGACCGTTAAACGCCTATCCGCATGTTGTCGTGGGCACTGCCGGTCTTGCTGGTCGGGAATTGCCTCGCGGTCTCTTGGCAGCCCAAAAAGTGACCAAAAATCGATCGGAGCGTCTCGCTTTTCCCGCATCGCCCGAGGGTTTTCTGGGGAGCATCTAAAACCTGAAACCGGACCGAGTTCCGGCAGGTATTCCCGGTCGGAGTGGCTTCACGGCAGCCGAGGTGAGCAATTTGCCGGATGACGTTTCCGAACTAGTTCGGCGCAGCCTGGCGGGCGAGCAAGCGGCGATGACCGAATTGGTCGACTGTTTCCGCGGCCAGGTGTTCGGTCTCTGTTACCGCATGCTCGGTCATCGGCAGGACGCGGAAGATGTGACGCAGGAGTCGTTCGTGCGGGCGCTGCGCAGCCTGGCGCGCTGGGACAACCAACGGGATTTCCGGCCCTGGCTGTTGGCCATCGCGGCCAATCGGTGTCGCAGCCTGCTGGCGACGCGCCGCAACGTGCCGAAGCCCTCTTCCGAGGTGGAGGAATTGCCCGACGCGCGCTCCTTTCGTGAGGAGCGGCACGTGGGAGAGGAAGTGTCGCTGGCCCTGGCCCGTTTGCGGGAAGAATACCGGCAGGCGTTTGTGCTGTTCCATGAACAAGAATTGACCTACGCGGAGATCGCCGAAGTGCTCGACTGTCCGGTAGGAACGGTGAAGACGTGGGTGCACCGAGCTCGCCGCGACCTGGCCGAGCATCTGCGCCGACGAGGCTTCGTCAAGGAGTCGTCCGATGCGGTGTGACGAGTTTGAATCGCGGCTGAACGAGGTGCTCGACGAGCGGCGGCCACTGTCGTCGGCCCCCGACATCGAAGAGCATGCGCGGCGTTGCGGCCAATGTCGGGAGGTGGCTCGCAGCTACGAAGCCATGACGGCCGGCTTGCACTACGACACGGTGCCTACCGTGCCCGAGGGCCTGACCGCCAGGATCGTGAACGAGGCGATGCGGTCCGGGCGGGAAGCGCGGCCTGCCGAACGGCACGTCGCCGTACTGCGATATCCACGACGTTTGCCGGCCGCGGCACTTCTGGCGGCCGTGCTCCTCCTGGCCGTGACGCTGACCTGGATCGATCATCGGCGAGGCAGCGACGGGCCGCGCGGGAAGGCGGAAACGGATTCGGTGGCACAGGCCGACCGACCCCGGCCGGCGCAGGTGCTGAATCAAAAGCCGCCCGGGGCGGGGAGTGCCATCGACGAACAGGTCGACCGCGCGACGGCGCCGCACGAGACAGACTCCTTCGCGTCCCAGAATCTGTTGAATCTTGGTTCTTTGCCCGCCGCGGGCTGGGCGCAGCCTGGCGCCGAGTGGGCACAAGAGATGGCCGACGGCTTGCAGCCGGTCACGCGCCCCACGGTCGGCGCCATCAACGGGTTCCTGAACTTGTGGGGCATCGGCGACGAGGGGCGTCGGTCATGAGGCTTGCGCGCGGCAATCGGTTCTGGGCGGTCGCCGCCGCATGGCTGCTGGTCGCGACGGCGTCCTATGCCGCGGAGGGCGTGCCGGAAGCCGCCGCCGAGCGCCGCCTGGTAAGCTGGGTCGGCAACGACGTTGGTATTTGCCTACAGCTCGATGACCTGGCGCAACGTTTGGCCGACTTTGTCGAGAGTCCGCTCGCGCAGCGGCTGCACCGTTTTCAGCCGATTGCCACGTGGCGCGATCTGCACCGAGCGCGGCTGAGCGTGTTGCGGGGTGAGATCGAGCGGCGTACGGGCGCGAATGTCCGCGATCTCGTTAAGCAATTGTTCGGCCGCGAGGTATTGTTCGCGATCTGGCCGCCCAGCGATCCCGCGGGTGGCCAACCGGCGGCGCTGTTGCTGGCCGAGTCGACCGACCGCACCGTGATGCAGCGCACGCTGGAGAGGCTCGTTGCAGCCCGGCGGCAAGCAGGACGGTGGCGAGGCAAACGCACCATCGAGGTCGCGGGCGAAGCCTTCACGATCGATTCGGTGATCGCCGACGACGATCGATCGGCATTTTTTGTCACGTCGGCCGACGATGTGGCGATGATCGCGACGAGCGAAGCCTTGCTCGTTTCGGCGTTAGGGCGACGTGCCGATGCCGGAGCGACGGATCCTTCGCGGGCCGTGCAGGACAGCGTGTCGCTCGCGTCCTCGCCGGCCTATCTGGCCGCGAGCGAGCGGCTCAGCCCGCGGGCCGTGGCGACGTTGTTCGTTAATCCGCGCGCCTGGGATACGGCTCTCGAAGCCGACCTGAAGACCAAGAAGCCCGGCTCCGAGGAAGCCCGCTCGCAGGCGGTTCTCTTGGCGGCCTGGCGCGAGACGCAGTATGTGGCCGGTTCGCTGAGCTTCGCACCGCATCTCGGTGCCGAGTTGGCCTGGGGTTGGCAGGCTGACGATTTGCCCGATCCTGTGCGCGAAGTAGCGGCCAGCTTGGAGGGACGCTCCGAACTGTTCGACGTTGTTCCGGCCGATGCGCTGATCGCCGTCGTCGCACATGCCGACGTGGGCCGCCTGGTGCGCTACATGATCGCGGGCGAGTGGCAGAAATCGGCCGCGGCGCCGCTGGGCTCCGCGACGCCATCCAATCGACCCGATCAGAACGGAAGCATTTTGATGTGGGCATTGACCGCCGGTTTGGGGCCCGACTGGGTCGGCTACTTGATGCCGCCAGGCCAAACATCGTCAGCGGGGGACACTTCGTCGCCGGTCGATCTGGTGCTCGGGGTACAGACTCGGCCGCTCGAGTCGGATGGCAATCGGCCCGCACTCGCGCTGAGCATCGAGCCGTTGCTGCACGCACTCTCGTCGGCCGCGGTGGAAGCCGCCAATCGCCAAGCGGGCGCGCAGGTCGCCTCGATCAAGTCGTATGAGTCGGATGCGACGGCCGACGTCCGGCGCCGGATCACCGTGGCGTCGGGAATTATGCCGGGTCGGCCGACGCAAGACGTCGCGTATTGTGTGGACGATAAGGACCGCTTTTGGGTGAGCTCTTCCGCGCCGTGCTTGGCACAGGCTGCGGTCGAGGGGGGCGAGCGTCTGGTCGACGATGCGGCGATTCAGGCCGCGCTCGGTCGCGACGGGAAGCCCAGCGGGCTGGTCTATGTCAATCTGGCGGGGTGGCGCAGACTGGCTGCAAAAGGTCGCTCGGCGGTCGATTTCTTGTGGCAGGGCAGGGATCTCGACGAACGGGCGAAGGAACAACAATTCCAGGAGTTGCTGGCCCTCGTGCGACTCGCAGATCGGCTGCTGTTCACGAGCCACGTCGACGGATCGACGGTCCATCTCGCCGTGACGATCTCTGCCGACGGCTCAGCGAGCGGGAACGGTCTGCGCGACCGCGATTGACAGCCGGAGCGGCTTGCCACATGCTGGGGTCATTGTCACATTCCCCGGGGTACCCGCCGCAACCTAACCGTAGGAGACCGCCATGAGAAAGACGACAACCTGTTGGGCGCTTGCGCTCATGTTGCTGGCGGGACATTTACAGGCGCAGGACGACGACTTGCCGCCGCCGCGCCGCGGAGCACCAGAACGCCGCGCCAATCCTCCGCAACGCGGCGATCGGCTGCGGAAGTTGGCCAATCCCAATGGTCCTCTCGGGCAACTGTTCGAGTCTCTGGCGGGAGATCCCAACGGTGGGCAACCCGCGCTCGACATTCCCAAGCTGAACGACGGAATCGCCGCGCTGGTCGAACCTCTGCTCGACGAGGAACGCAACCTCGAATACCTGCGGTTACGGTTCGACCCGACCGACACCAACCTGGCGCGCGACGTCGTGCACGTCATCGGCGCAGCCCGGCTCCGCCACTCCCGCTGGTCGGACGATCCCACGCAGATCGACCTCGACTTGCGCGGGAACATGCAGCGGCGCGAAGATGGCCGTCCGCAGGGAACACTCGACGGCGAGCTGCGCTTCCAGACCGATGTGATCTCGCTGGCCAATCGGGCTAAGGCGCGGTTTTCCCAACAGATGGAACGCCGTGCCCAACAGGGTGCGGTCCGTGAAGCGCCGCTGAACGCCGAAGAGGCCGCGCGCGCCCGGCTGCGCGAAACACTCGCCAAAACTCCCCCGTTGCAAAACATGGACGACGTCGTCGACTTTGTGTTGACCTTCGCGGGGCTGCGACTGACGGCGATCAACGAGCGGATCGAGGAGCTGAAGGTGCAGGTTTCATCGGGTCCCGACGAGAGATCGCGGCTGGATGCCGCGGAGCAGCTCGCCGAGGCGCGGCGCGAACGCGATCAGATGCTCGATGTCCGCCCGCGGGTCGAGCGCGACGACAATGGTCGAGCGGTGGCGATGCGGATCAACCTGGAGCGTTCGCAGGTCGACGAAGCGACGCGCGTCGAACAATTGAAGGTCGAGCTCACTGCCACCAAGGTGACCATCCGTCTCGTCGGCAGCACGATGCAGGGGATGGAGTTGTACGGGCTGTTCAAGCCGATCGTGCTCAACACGCTGACGCGCATTCAGATGCGCGACGCCGACACCATGCGGCTGGGGCGCGGCATGTTCCGCGGCTACCTCGATCAACTCGATGGTGCCCTGCGCGACGGCGACGAGGGGCTGCCACCGCCCCCGGCAGCGGGTCCACCGTCGGCACCGCCTCCGCCCGCGGCACCGACACCATCACCCCGGCCGTCCGCTCCGCCCCGGAAAAGGTAGCCGATCGGTCGTCAGATCCGGCAAACTCGATGCGCATCGGAGCGCCCTGCGCATCAGGTACCATTTGCCATGCCGGCAGATGTTGCGCCTTCGTTCATTTTGCCTAATCGGCCAAGTCTGCCTCGCCATCATTCCGATGCTAACGTTGCGTTGGCAGTCTTTTACCAGTCTCTTGGATCGCTCCAGGCGGTCCAGGTTACCACGAGGAGGTCGAGCGTGGCGAAGGCAAAGAAGGCGCTGGAGGTGACGGTCGAGAGGCGAGCAAAGCGGAACGAACGCCGCAAGGACGATCGGCGTGTGAGCGAACAGCCGGTCGCCGTAGAACGGCGCCAGCTCGAGCGACGCGAGAAGGTCAGCCGGCGCCGACAGATCGATCCGACCACGTGTGAGCGCGAATACACCAACGACGAGGTCGAGTTCATGAACGCGCTCGACGAGTACAAGCGCAAGAGCGGTCGCATGTTCCCCACGTGCAGCGAGGTGCTCGAGGTCATCCGCGGGTTGGGGTATGTGAAGAATCCCTTGCCGGCGACCACCCTCACGGTGGAACACACCGAACTCGCGCCGCCCGCCGCGCTTTAATCTCGATGCGGGAACTGCGTCATCGCCCGAGATGAACGGTTCTCGCCATCCGTGGCACGGTATTTGACTTGCCCTCTCGAGCCGGAGTGACGTCCGGCTCGCGATGTTTTGCGACCCGTCGTCGAGCTCCTTGGAGCAACCGACAACACGGGATCGAGCGTCTGGAGAATCGGCGTTTCACCGCCGATCCTGTTCCCACAGCGTTCCAGGCTTCCGCTCGCTACTGCTGGGTAAGGTGCACGGGCGGACGAAGGACGGCACGCTGCGGGCTCTGGTGTTCGTCGAGTTTCGGGTCGAGTAGGAGGTGACGGAGCGCGTCCACGTAGCTTTCTCCTGCGGCACCGGCGCGGTCTAATTGGCCGAACCGAAGGTCAACAAAAATCATCGGAAGCGCAAATGGGCTGCTCACGACGCACACTCCTTGTCGCCGCCTGCGGACTGCCCGCCGTTTCGACGTTTGGGTTTGAGCCGCCGGACGATCCGTTACCGTCATGGAACGACGGCGAGGCGAAGAAGGCCCTTCTCGCCTACGTCGCGAAGACCACCAAGGCGGGCGCGCCGGAATTCATCCCAACCCCCGAGCGCATCGCGGTATTCGACAACGACGGCACGCTCTGGCCCGAGAATCCGCTTCCCTTCCAACTCGCCTTCGCCTTCGATAGCCTCAAGCTGGCGCTGAGAAAAAACCCCAAATGGAAGGATGAACCGGCCGTCAAAGCCGCGCTCGGCGGAAACATCGAGGCGCTTCTTGTGGACAAGCACAAAGGGCTGTTCCGCATCGTCGGCCTGACCCATGCCGGGATGACCACCGACGAGTTTGACAAGAGTGTCGCCGACTGGCTGCAATCGACCAAGCACCCGCGATTTGGCGAGCGATACGACGAGTGCGTCTATCAGCCCATGCTCGAAGTGCTCTCGTTCCTCCGCGGGAGCGGGTTCAAGACCTTCATCGTCTCCGGCGGCGGGGTCGATTTCATGCGCGTCTGGAGCGAGCGGGTTTACGGTATTCCTCCGGAACAGGTCGTCGGCTCCAACGCGATGACGAGGTTCGAGATGCGAAACGGCAAGCCCGTGCTCGTCAAGACTCTCGATTACGTGTTCGTGGACGACAAAGAGGGCAAGCCGGCCGGCATCCACCAGTTCATCGGCCGCCGCCCGGTGATGTGCTTCGGCAACAGTGACGGCGACAAGGCCATGCTGGAATACACCACGGTCGCCAACCCGCAGCCGAGCTTCGGGCTGATCGTCCACCACACCGATGCCGATCGGGAATACGCCTACGACGCGAAGCCCAAGAGCACCGGCAAGTTGGTCGAGGCGCTCGCAGAAGTTCCGCAATACGGATGGATCGTCGCGGACATGAAGCAGGACTGGAACCGGGTTTTTGCGTTCGAGGAGTGAGCCGGACGAACGGCCCCTACTGCTCCCTTGGTAACATCGGCGCCGTACGGCTAAAGCGGGACACCCCGGCGGGCCCGGGGCGATGTTTTATCACTCCGGCAAAGCGTCTTCGATGGCCGGTTGGCCATCGGCGCCTGCGGTCAGACCTCGGGCTTGGGCGACGCGGGCCTGGTGTTGTCGTTGCTGCTGCTGTTGCTGCTCCTGCACCTCGCGGCAATGGAGCTTCCGGTATTCGACCAGCAGCCACTCGTGCTTCTGTTCTTGCTGCTGAAATTGGTCGATCCAATCGGATCGCTCGGTGCGGAATTGCCGCTCCTTCCAGGCACCGCCGGCGTAGAACGCCCCCGGCACGGCCAGCGACCACAGCATCGCCTTCGCAACGAGTTTCCAACGTGGCATGGGCGATCACCTTCTTATGAGCGGCTGGCCGACAAAGAACATCGTCACCCCGCGTATCCGTGGCCCGTCTGGTCCGCCGCGTGCGATGCTGTCGTGTCCCCGCGACTGCCCACGCATCCGAGCAGCACCGGCGGCCCGAACCGAAACGGCCGGGTCATGCGGATAGCTTAACCGGTTTTCGGTCTGAAGCGAAGCGCGACGTCAGACCGCGGCGTCGATCTGCGTACCGTGGCCACCGGGTGAACAGGTCGTCGCTATGTCTCTACGAGTTCGGCTACAAACCAGGGCAGATGGAAAGTCCGGGGGAATTTACCATCAAGGTTAGCACGACCGCGATATTGCGCGGGCGCTGGTAGAACCATTGGCTGCGAAGACATCGGCTCCGGGTTTTGTGCAGGCCCGAAGCGCAATAAGCTGGCAAGGAATCGACGGTCTCCAGACGTTGAGCGCTCATTGGTGCACGACCGGCTTTCGCAGCAGTTCGAACACTAGGTAGTTCGCTGTCGCCGCCTAGACTAAGCCCGCGGCATTTGCCAGCCGGGGCGATACGATTTCGTGAGCAGGCCGTTCGCGGCGGACGAATTTTGAATCCGCAATTCGGCGGCATCCCAGGCAAGCGTCTCGTGGGGCACGCGGATAGCGACCGTCCCCAGCAACACGGCCTCCGTGAGCGGCCCCGCGTAGTCGAAGTGCGACGTCGTCGTTCCTTCGCCGCGGCAGGCGTCGGCCCAGGAGATGTAATGATCCCGGCTTCCTACTTCGGGAAATTTGTAGCCGGCAAATTTCTCCGCAGGCAGGAGCTGCGGCATGGCAACGTGCGGAAGGATCATTGCGCCCAATTCACCCTTGAGCAGCGAACCCGCGTCGGGCAGTTTGACATCGTCCGGAACGCCCAGCATGTCGCGTGGCGGTTTTGCGCCTTCACCTTCATACCAGGTTAGTTTGAGCGTTTCGTCCGCGGTGCGCGGCGTGCCTGGGAACTCATAGAAGACGGTCGCCGATTTTGTCCAAACTTCGCGATTGATCGGTGGCGCTTCGGCCCGCACGGTGAGCGGCGCCGTCAGATCGAGGGCCATAAACACGGGATCGAGGATGTGGCAGCCGAAGTCGCCGAGTTGCCCGTTGCTGAAATCCTGCCAGCCCCTCCAATTGAACGAGTGATAAATTTGCGCTTTGTAGGGACGGACGGGTGCCACGCCCAGCCAGTCGTCCCAATGAACGCCCGCGGGCACCGGATCGGCACCGGCCGGCCGATCGCTCTCGATCAGCCACCGCATCGGCCCGCTCTGCCACGAATAGACCTCCCGCACGTTGCCGATCACGCCGTCGTGTACGACTTGAACCGCGGTGCGGTAGCTCTCGTGCGATTGGATCTGATTGCCCATTTGCGTGACGACGCCCGCGCGCTTCGCGGCCAGCCGCATCTCGCGAGCCTCGAACACGGTGTGCGTGAGCGGCTTCTGGCACTGCACGTGTTTTCCCAGGGCAATAGCGGCCAGCGAGATCGGAGCGTGCATGTGATCGGGTGTCGAGACGATCACGGCGTCGATGTCACGCGACTCGTCCAGCAGCCGCCGCCAATCCGTGTAGCGCCGGGCACGAGGGAAAGCCTCGGCAGCCCGGCCCAGATGCTGTGCACTTTCGTCAATGTCGCACAGCGCCACCACGTTCACCCGCGGGCTCTTGGCGGTCGACGTCAGATCGGACCAGCCTTTTCCACCGGTGCCGATGCTCGCGATATTGAGCCGCTCCAGCGGCCCCGCCGCCCGCAGCGCAACCGGTGCGAGCGCGAGCCCCGCGCCGACCGCGGCCGAGGTCCTCATAAACGAGCGGCGAGTCGAACGGCGCGTCATGGCGGGTCTCCACAGGTGGGCGAAGAAAAAGGCGGGACGACGGACACGAGACAGTATCGACCGCGGTCACTCAGCGAGCAAGGGTTTTGTTCGGCGTGCGCGCGAGTCAGCAGGTCGGCGCATCGTTAGCGGTCGTTGATCGGCGTTCAGAACGTTAGATCAGCACGCAGGTTTGGCGAAACAAGATGCCAGCTCCTCCCTCTTGCCAGCAGTGGCGGCGGTGGGGCACAATGGCCGCTTTCCGTCACGCCCGCCGAGCACGTCATGGCCGATAACCCTCGCGTCATCCTGAGTGGCTTCGCCGACGAAGCCGCCAACCAAAAGACCGCGGTCCAGCAATTCGCAGCCTTCGCCGCGATGGGACTACAGTTCTACAGCATCCGCTTCATCGACGCGGGCGAAGGGATCAAGAACGTCATGAAGCTGACGGTCAAAGAGATCCAGACGATCCGTCACCTGGAAGACGAGTATGGCTTGAACGTCGCTTCCATCGGTTCGCCCATCGGCAAGGTCAAGCTCGTCGACGTCGAAGACGGCACCAGCAACGCCTTTGTGCCGTTCAAGAAATACCTGGAGAAGGATGTGAAGAAGGCGTGCGAATTGGCACATGCCTTCGAGACGAAGCTGATCCGCGGTTTCTCTTTCTATCCGCCGCGCGGTGCCGACCCGCATGAATATTTGCCCCAAGCGGTCGACCAGCTCGGGCAGATCGCCGAAACGTGCCACCGTTCCGACTTGACGTTCGGGCTCGAGATCGAAGCGAATCTCGTCGGCCAGACCGGACAGCTCATGGCCGAACTCTATCGCCAGGTGAACCATCCGGCGTTGGTGCTCATCTTCGACGCCGCGAACATCTTGTGCCAGGGCTACACCACCACCGACGTCTTCATCCAATACCAGGCGATGAAACCGGCGATCGGCTGGATGCATATCAAGGACTATCGCCACCCACAGGCGCCGACGCGCGTGGGACACGTCGACGAAGACGCATTGAAGAACTTTGTGCCCGCCGACATGGGCCACTCGGCCCACGAGTTGATCCTGCGCGACTTCCGCGAAGAGATTCCGGCGCTCCATCAGCGGTTGCACCGCCGCGGCATCCCGGGCGTGTTTCTCGATCTGGAGCCGCACGTCAAGGGAGGCGGTCAATTCGGCGGCTTCAGTGGTCCCGATGGCATGGGAGTGGCGTTGCGCGGTCTCTGCCGCGTGCTCGATTTCGTCGGCATCGACTATCACCTCCGCGACTTCGACGACATCCGCGCCGCGCGCGGGTTGCCCACGCTGCCGCATTAGGGATCGTTTTATACCCGGTGCATTTGACCGGCTGCCGCGTGAGCCAATCCGGCCGCAGTTCCTCAAGGCAGTTCGCCGGCGGTCGTATAGCGGATATAATCACTCTCACCGGGTGTTCCGCGTCGTCCGTCAGGAGGAACAGGCATGAGCCCCATTAGACTGCTCGGCAGCCGACGGGCGTGCTGCGACGGCATCACACGCCGTGAAACGCTGGCCGCCGGCGCCCTGGCAATGCTGGGGGGGATGTTCGATACGGCGTCGCAAGCAGCGCTGGACGACGCGGCCGGTGCTGCTCGTCGCGCGGCGCGTGCCAAAAGCGTGGTGCTGCTCTATCTACAGGGCGGTCCGCCCACGCAGGACATGTTCGATCTGAAGCCCGACGCGCCCGACGGGGTGGGGGGCGAATTCAAGCCCATCGCCACCAGCGCGCCCGGGGTCGAGATCGGCGAGTTGCTCCCCCTCTCCTCGCGCTGGATGCACAAGACGGCGATCGTGCGCAGCGTGTATCACAACGGCGGCTGCCACAAAAACCTGCCGATGTATACCGGTTTCGACGTCAACCTGCCGGATGAAGAGTTTCGCGACAGCGACCCGCCCAGCATGGGTTCGGTGTGCGCATACCTCGAACGAGACCGGCCGCAAGCCCTGCCGACTTACGCGTATCTGCCCTGCCCGCTCGGTTGGGGTGAGTTGCGGAAGAAGGCCGGTCCGCATGGCGGCTTCTTGGGCCGCCGCTACGATCCGTTCTGCACCGAGTGCACGGCGTCTGTCGATCGTCCTCCCGAGGTGCAATACAACGCCCAGACGCTGCGCGGTGAGCCGCGCCTGGCCGACATGGATCTCCTCGACGGGATCACGCTCGACCGGTTCGACGGGCGGCGGCGGTTGGTCGAGCAATTCGACGATCAGTTCCGCGCCGTCGAGTCGCAGCGTGACAGAGGCGTCGACCTGGGTAATTTCCCGGCCCAGCAACGCCTGGCCTTCGACATGCTTACTTCGGCCGCGGTGCGCGAAGCCTTCGATCTCGGCCGCGAGGACGCCGAAACCCGCGACCGCTACGGGCGCACGCTGTTCGGCTCGACGACGCTGCTCGCCCGCCGTCTGGTGGAGCGCGGTGTGCGCTTCGTGAACGTGAGTTGGGACAATTTTTCCGCCCGTTTCCAAGTCAGTCGCGCCGGTTGGGACACCCACGAGAACAATTTTCCGATGCTCAAGACGATGTTGCCCGATTTCGATCAGACCTATTCGGCCTTCCTCGAAGATCTCGACCGCCGCGGCCTGCTGGACGAAACGCTCGTCGTGACGATGGGCGAGATGGGGCGCACGCCCAAGATCAACGCCAAGGGCGGCCGCGATCATTGGACCTACTGCTACTCGGTGGTGCTGGCCGGCGCGGGGATTCGCGGCGGCACGGTTTACGGCGCCTCAGACCGGCAAGCCGCCTACATCAAGGACGATCCGGTGCACATCCGCGACATCTGCGCCACGATCTATCACCTGCTTGGCATCAACCCGGACATGCTGGTCCACGACCGTGCCGGACGCCCCATCGCCATCGCCCACGGAGGCCGGCCGGTCGTTCCGATCCTTGCCGGCTGAGTTCGAGACGTTGCTCCAGACCAATACGGTCGGCGAGCCCATTCGTGTACGCCGCTAGGCCGCGCTTCACAGTAGGGCCGTGAGCGGATCGCGCTCGTCCAAGACCACTTGCGGACGCCCGTTATGGTCCAAGAAGGTCATCGCGGGATCGATCCCGAGCACGCGGTAGATCGTCGCCAGCACGTCCTTCATGCCGATCGGTTTGCCGGTGACCGTTTCTCCGCGGGCGTCGGTCGCGCCGATTACCTGGCCCGTTCGCAGGCCACCACCGCCGATCCACAAGATACCGGCCTCGGGCCAGTGTCCGCGGCCGTCGGGGCTCTGATCGCCGATGCGCGGCGTACGGCCAAACTCGCCACCCATGACAATCAACACATCGTCGAACAAGCCGCGATCGACCAGGTCGGTAACCAGCGCATGGAGCGCTCGGTCGAGTACGGGCAGCATCTCTCGGAGCGACGAGAAATTATGCTGGTGAGTATCCCAATTGTGTACACCGACGGTCACGACGGATACGCCCGCCTCGATCAGTCGTCGGGCCAGCAGCAACGACCGGCCGGGGTGCGGACCGTGGCGGTAAGAGCCTTCCCCATATCGTGCGCGGTTCTCGGGCGGTTCTTTTTCGAGGTCGAAGGCGTCTCTCACGCGCGTCGAGGTGATGATATCGAGGGCGCGCTCTTGGAAACGGTCGATTCCACGGGCAGCTTCCCCCAACTCGATTTCGCGCCGCGCCGCGTCGAGGCTGCCGAGCAGGCGGTGACGGTTGTCGAGCCTCGCCTCGCTGATCTCGCGGTTTCGCCCGAGATTATCGATCGCTTCGCGCGGACTGCCGCCGCCGATGCGGATCGGTTCGTGCTCGACGCCGAGATAGTAGGCGCGCTCCCAATCGGGGTTGTTTTCGATGCTCACGTAGGGCGGCACCTCCTTCGGCCCCAAGCACAATCGGCTGACAACCGAGCCGAGGGCCGGCCGCCGCGCCTCGCCGGGTATCGAAGCGCGCGGCGACTCTTGCCAGGGAAATCCGCTGTAGAACATGTTGCCGGTATGCAGGTTGGCGATCTGCGCGCCACGCAAGATGGCGAACTTGTCCGCGATCTTTGCCTGCTGGGGCATCAGCTCGCAGATTTCGAGCCCCGGCACGTTCGTGGTGATGGGGCCGAACTCGCCGCGATACTCGACGGGCGCCAGCGGCTTCATGTCGTAGGTATCCAGGTGCGACGGTCCGCCGCTGAGATGAATCATCACCACCGACTTGGTGCGTCCGGCGGAGGCGCCCGCAGCCTCCCGGAGCCGAAAGAGATCGGCCAGCGTCAATCCGCCCAGGGCGAGTGTTCCGACGCGCAAGAATTCGCGACGTTGGAATTGAGCATGGCGGCGCGTACGAAATTGCGGACGATCCAGCGGCATCGGCGTTCTCCTTCTCCTTGCGCCCGCCCGGAATGACACCCAGGTGCGCAATTAGACCGCCGGATTCACCGAAAGGTCAAGCTTGCCTGCGGTCCGCTATCTGTAGCAAGGCGACGGGCTGCCCTAGCACGGCTGCCAAATGAGAATCTCGCCCTTGCCCGGCACGGAGGCGTCGCCCGTATAGCAGTCGTAGCGCCCCTTGTCGACCGCGTGCGGCAACGACACGCCCCACTCCCGCAAGCGCCGTGCATAGATATTCAAGAAGACCGGGTTTTGCGAACAGTCGAAGGCAAACGTCGGCAGCAGTTTGAGCGGCACCAACGACAGGATCGTGCCGCGCATCATCCAGGCGCCGGTGCGGATTTCGGCCCCGCGCAGCAGAACGATCGTCCCTCCCTTCATCTGTAAGCCGGTGAAATCCTTGCTGGGGCCACCGAGCACGATCGTGCCGCGCCGCATCCGCATGCCGACCTCGAGGCCGCTCGCCCCATCGACGATAATCGCGCCGCCGCGCATGCCGGCGAGACTTCCGCGGTAGGCGGCGCCCACCTGTCCGCCCGCGTTGCCGTGGATGCGGATGAAGCCGCCGGTCATTTCCGCGCCGATCCAATCGCCGGCGTCGCCATGCACCTCGATCGCACCCGCGCGCATGTGCGCGCCGAGATGCATGCCGACGCCACCGTGAACCGTGATGCGTCCGAAGGTCATCTTCCGGCCGATCCATTTCACCTGCCGCAGATCGCCGTGCAGTTCGATGTGCTCGCTCGGCTCGCCGGCAATCGAAAAGAAATCGTCGAGTCGGCAGCGCCTCTTGCCAACGTAGATCGGGCAGGCGGCGATCTCGCCGAGCGACAGTTTGGCCAGCACGTCGGGCGAGAGCATCTCGGCCTCGAGCGGCACGGCCGGCTGCTCCTTGAGCGTGAATGTGAGGGGAGTCGTGGAGCCCAGACGAGCTTCAGCGGACTCGGTCGGCGCGGCTACTCGCAAGCACGCACCTCCGCCCCTTCCAGGCGCCCGATCTCGACCGGATAGTTTTCGAATGACATCGTGTAGCAGTCTTCGAACAACGGCTGCAAGAAATCGGTGATCGTCTCGTCGTAGTTCGGCTTGACCACGAACTCACGGCCGTGAGGCGTCGCTCGGATATCCCCATCCTCGATCACGATCTCTCCCCCTTTGATCACATAGCGGGGATGCGAGAACATGCGGGCGATGTCGTGGTCCTGTTCGTAGATCACCAGATCGGCGTCCGCACCGACGCCCAAATGGCCTTTCTGCGGCAGGCCCAAGGCGCGGGCCGGGCCGGCCGAAGTGATGATGGCGATTTCGCGCAGCGTGTACTCACGGTTGAGTTCCGGCAGGCGAATGCGCTCCTTCGCCTTCGGCGAGAGCCGCCGCATGCAATCGTTGCGGAAATCGGCCGACATGAGCAACTGGATGATCTCCGGATAGCGCCAGAAGCAGGCCCCGTTGGGATGGTCGGTCGTGAGGTAGATTCGCCACGGATCGTCGATCAACAGCAGAAGTTCCAGCCCGGCCGCCCATTGCACGGCATTCACCAGGCTGCTGGGGCGATAGGTGTAGGGAACGATGCCGCAGCCGGTCTCGTTCTCGACGTCGAGATTGCCCCACTTGCGCCCGGTGAGTTTGTAGAGCAGGTGTTGCCACGGACCATCGGCCGTGATGGTGACCGTGTCGCCGAACAAGACGGCGCCGGCATCGGCCGTGAACGTCGGATGGGCGTTGAAATAGTCGGCCAGGGCGGCGGTCTCCGAACTGATCGTCGTCCAGTCGTCGCCGCCATAGGCGTGATACTGCAGGTGTGCCATGTGGGCCCGCCGGCCTTCCAGGCGCTTCATGGTTTCGAGCGTCGTCGTAATGTTGCCGGGCGCGCCAAGGTTGTTGCAGTGCAGGTGCAACGGATGCGGCAAGCGCAGCTCGTCGATGATCTGCGCCAGCCCCGATATGATCATGCCCGGCGTGAGCGTGTTGTACCCGGGAACGGGCTCGTCGAGTTCCTTGGCGTCCTTCCCCCACTTCCAGGCAGCCACGCCGCCGGGATTGACGGCCTTCACGCCATACGCCTTCGAGGCCCAGATCTGCCAGGCCACCACATGCCGCGCGCGTTCGATCTCGCCGGCCTCGAGCAGGTCGAGCACGATTTCGTTGTTCGCCATCAGCACGCAGCAGCTCTTGTCGACGATCGGGACGTCGCTCAGCTCTTCATGCGTGTGCTTGGCCGAAAGGATGGGCACGGCCGCTTCATTGACCGTGGTCCAACCCATGCCGGCGTAAAGATACCCCGTGGCGAAGGTGGTGGGGGCCATGCCGCCCAGGCCCGAACGGGTCGTTTGCGTGCGGATGAAGGCGGTCGTGCGGCGATGATCCTCGGGGGTCATCGCCCGGGCGAAATTGATCGCTCCGCCGGCGACATGCGTGTGGACGTCCACACCGCCAGGCAAAACAATCATGCCGGCGGCGTCGATCGTGCGTCCGCCCTCGACCGCCGTGGCGACCCGGCCATCGGAAATCGAAATATCGCGCACGACCCCGTCGAGGCCGTTCGCCGGGTCATAAACTTTACCGCCTGTGATCCGCAGCATGAGGTGTTTTCTAGGGCCCGCCGTTGCTCGGCCGATCGTGGTTTCTTGGCGAATTGCCGGAATGGCCGCCGGTCAGGTGCGCGACCTCTGAAAGGTTACCAAAAAACCGATCGAGGCATATCGCTTTTCCCGAATACCCACGACGGTTCTTGTCAGCCTCTAAAAAACTTGGGTGACGGCGGCGCTGCCGTTGCGAACCACCCAGTCGGGCTTCTGCTCGACCGCCTCGCGGATGCGGCGGATGACCTCTTCGTCGGTCGGGTATGGCGATCGCAAGGCCGGACGCAACGGCAGAGGCACTTCGTCCATGCGGTAACCGGTGCCCGGGGCGCTGATGCCCGTGACGGCCGTCGTGATGTGGATGCTCGCCAAGCGGCTGGTGTGCGTTACCTTGGGATCGAGCACGATGGTGGGAATCCTCGCCAGGTGGTCGATGGCCGGCTGCGGCATGGTAGCGCCGGGATCGGCACCCAGAATCAGGGCCGCGTCGACGTCGCCGCGCACGAGCAGGTCGATCGTCGAAAACTCGCCCGGGTTGTAACGCGGGTAGCCGCGATTGAACGTGATGCCGAAGGGATAGCCGGTGGTCCAACGCATGATGACATCGGCACCGGTGACGTTGCCATGGCCGCGCATCGGCATGGCCACGAACTTGGTGAAGGCGTTCAGCTCGGCGGCCAACGTCAGAAGGGCGGCGGAGTTCATGTGCTTGCCGCGCGTCATCGACAACCCCATGCCGAAAAACATCACGCCGAACTTGCACCGCTTCATCCGGTCGACCAGGTCTTGAAGCTGCTCGAGGGTCAGGCCGGTTTCGGCGACCATCGCCTCATTCACGCGCTGCCCTTTCACCAGGGCCCGCAAGAGCGTGAGTACTTCGAAATCCTTGCCGGGCTTCACCTGCAAGAAGATATCCGCGGCGGCGGCACTCTTGGTCTCGCGGATATCGACCAGCACCATCGTGCGGTCCTTGCGGCCGCGCGGCACAAACTTGCCCTTGGGCATCAAGCTGTATTTTGTGAAGTGCCGCGGATGGCACTCCGCCGGATTGCCGCCCCAATAGATAATGAAATCGGCCCGGTTGCGTACTTCACCGAGCGTACACGTGACCTTGCCACCCAACTGGGCAGCGATTTCGGTTGGGCCGTGTCACAACGATGTGTGGCTATCGACCACACCGCCCAATCGCTCGCTCAATGCAACGGCCTCGCGCTGGGCCTCGCAGGTGATGTTGCTCATACCATAGACGAGCGGCATGTCAGCCAGGTCCAGCAACTCTGCCGCCACGGCGATCGCTTCGTCCACGGTCGCTTCCCGACCGTCGATCAGTGCATCGGGATAGAGCCGCTCCGCCGTGTGGTTCAGAAACCAAGCCTTGCCCAACACGCAGGCGCGCTTGGCTTCGACGATGCGCTCTTCGTTCGCATGCAGTTCGATGTCGTCGCACACACAACCGCAGAAGGTGCATGTGGCGTTGTTGACAACGGTCAGATTCATGTCGACTCCTGGCTCGTTTTGTCGTTCGCAGTCTGTTCGACGGCCGTCGTATCGTCCGCACGGGACGAAGGGATGGTGAAAGTTCAGCCCAGCGCCCGTCCCTGACAGCTTCCCCGCACCCGGCGCGGCATGAACCGCCCCGTCTCCACCTCTTCCCAGGCGGAAAAGTCGGCCGACTCGGTTGGCGCGGCAAAGTGCGGGCTTTGGTCACCCGCGACGTTCGTTTCTCGTTGCATCGTCAAATCCCCCTCTTTTCCAACTTCGTTCTCTTGCCACCGGCGGCCAGCCGTTCAGCCCTTCTTCACGGGTTCGACTTCGACATCCCACCCTTTCGACAAAGGCATGCCCGTTCCATCAGTGCTTCCGCCCATCAGTCGGCAGGTAGGCGGCCCATAGGGAACGAACAACATGCCTTCCGGGATGTTTCCTTTCTCACATTGAAAGACGGCTTCGCCAAACTCGGTCCGCACGACAACTGAATCTCCCTGAGAGATGCCCAGCGACTCCATGTCGGACTGGTGCATCGTGAGCGTGTTGACGATCGCCTGGTATTCCTCGTTCTCCTTGCCCACGTTGATCTGCGCACCCTGCTTTGCCGTTCGCGAGGGATTAAGCAGGAACCGCCTGACCGTCATAAACCGAACCGCTCCAAAAACTAAGGCCCAGTGCTCGAATGCCCGCTTCGATCTTATCCCACCGGCACCGGCCTCTGCAATGATCATTTCCCGCGCCGTAGCCCGCGCCGCGATAACCGCACGGCGGCGCTCTGCGTGTGGGCCTGCCTTCATTTTCCAGTCCGCGGTCGAACCGATATGCTGGAGCCATCGGTCGAGTTCTCCGCATCAAGCCCAATGGTTGCTCGTTGATGACTACCCGTTCGCGTCAAATCAGGCTGCCCGGCTTAGCGGAGACCGACGACGAAGGATCGGCGCCACCGACCGAGAGCACATCGGAGCCTGCAAAGCAGTCTCCGCCGGCGGTGCCGTCGCCCAGCCGCGCCCAAGAGCGCGCCGCGCAGCCGTGCGAACTCGGTCCGCCGCTCGTGCGGCCGACGAGCCTGGCGGGACAGACGGTGTATGTGATCGATGCGAACTCGCTGATCTTCCAGGTATTTCACGCCATTCCGGAGATGACCAGCCCCCGGGGTGAGCCGGTCAACGCTGTATTTGGGTTCGTCCGCGACATCCTCTATATCGCTCAGGAGAAGGAACCGAACTACCTGTTCTGCGCGTTCGATATGGCGGGGCCGACCTTTCGCCACGAGCTTTACGCCGACTACAAGGTGCATCGGACCGAAATGCCCGACGAATTGGTGCCGCAATTCCCGGCTATCCGCCGCGTGCTGGAAACCCTCGGCGTGCCGATCTTGGAACTGGAGGGTTTCGAGGCCGACGATATCCTGGCCACGCTGGCCCGCGTGACGGAGGAGCTGGGGGGCGAGTGTTTCCTGGTCACCGCCGACAAGGATTGCCGGCAGCTCATCACCGAACGCGTGAAAGTCTACAACGTCCGCAAGAATCTGATCTACGACGCTGCCGAATTGGCAAAGGAATGGGGTGTCGCTCCCGGCCAGGTCGTCGACTTTCAGGCGCTGGTCGGCGATCCGGTCGACCATGTGCCGGGCGTGCCGCTCATCGGCCCCAAGATTGCCAGGGAGCTGCTCCAGAAATACGGCACGCTCGAAGGGGTGCTCGACCATGCCCACGAGGTGTCGGGAGCGAAGCGCAAACAGAATCTCATCGATTCGCGCGAGCAAGCCTTGCTCAGCCGACAGCTCGTTCGGCTGGATTCTCAAGTGCCGATCGAGATCGATTGGGCCCGCGGCCGGCTGGGCGGTTTCGATCGCGAACGCGCGCTGGCCATCTTCGCCGAGTACGGCTTCCACCGCTTCGGCGAACAGCTCAAGCAGCTCAACGTCAGCGAGGCGCCGCCTACCTGGCAGGCCGATTATCGGCTGGTGAACACGCCGGCCGCATTCGACGAGTTTCTGGCGGCACTCCGGCGGCAGTCGTGCATCTCCATCGACACCGAGACGACGAGCGCTGCGGCGACGCAGGCCGACCTGGTCGGTTTTTCCTTCGCCTGGCATCCGGGCGAGGCTTATTACCTGCCCGTTCGCGCGCCGGTCGGCGAGCCTCGGCTCGACGTCGACGCGGTGCTCGCGGGGCTGCGGCCCATTTTGGAAGATCCGGCCGTCAGCAAGATCGGCCAGAACCTGAAGTACGAGATCCTCGTGCTCCGCGCGGCCGGTATCGAGTTGAAGGGACTCACCTTCGATAGCATGGTAGCCAGCTACCTGCTCGATGCGGGTGAACGCAACCACAATCTGGATGAGTTGGCCCAGCGTTATCTGAACCACGCCACCATCCGCATCACCGAGTTGATCGGCACGGGCAAGGACCAAAAGCGGATGGACGAAGTGCCGTTGGCCGCCATCGCGTCGTATGCCGGCGAAGACGCGGATGTGCCTTTGCGGCTGATGCCGATCCTCGCACCCAGATTGAGCGAACAGGGCCTGAGCAGCCTCTTCGACGATCTCGAGCTGCCGCTCATCGACGTGCTGGCCGAGATGGAGCACAACGGTATCCGTGTCGACGTCGAGCGGCTGAAGGAACTGAGCGACCAATACGGCGAGCGCCTGGCCAGGCTCGAAAGGGAGATTTACGAACTGGCGGGACACCCGTTCAACATAGGCTCGACCAAGCAGTTGCAGCAGGTGCTCTTCGAGGAACAAAAACTGCCGGTCATCAGCAAGGGAAAGACCGGACCGAGCACCGACGTGAGCGTGCTCGAAGAACTGGCCGAACATCATCCCCTGCCGGCCAAGATCATCGAGTACCGGCAATTTGCCAAGCTCAAGAACACCTATGTCGATGCCTTGCCGGAACTGATCAATCCTCGCACGGGACGGGTCCATGCCTCGTTTCAGCAGGCGGTCGCGGCCACCGGCCGACTGAGCTCCAGCGACCCGAATCTCCAGAATATTCCGATCCGCACCGACGATGGGCGCGCCATTCGCTCCGCGTTTTGGCCCGCCCATGAAGGCTGGAGCTTGCTGGCGGCCGACTATTCACAGATCGAGCTGCGCGTGCTGGCACACTTCTCGGGCGACGAAACACTTTGTGCCGCTTTCGCTTCCGACGAAGACGTTCACGCACGCGTGGCCAGCCAAGTGTATGGCGTACCGCTGGAAGAGGTGACCGCCGAGATGCGGCGCACGGCGAAAGCAGTCAACTTCGGCGTAATTTATGGGCAGAGCCCCTTCGGTCTCGCCAAAGCTTTGGGCATTGAACAGGACGTCGCGGCGACGTTCATCAGCAATTATTTCGATCGTCATCGGGGGGTGGAAGAATTCCTACGCCAAATACTGGTAGAATGCCGGGAAAAGGGGTATGTTAATACCATCTTGGGGCGGCGGCGAGCTATCCGCGGTGTGCGTCCGGATCCCGGTCGACAGCGTAACCTCTCTGAGCGGACTGCCATTAATACGGTGATCCAGGGCTCGGCGGCCGACTTGATCAAGTTGGCAATGATCGCCGTCCATCGCCGCATGAGTCGCGAGGGAGTGCACTCGAAGCTGCTGCTGCAAATCCACGATGAATTGGTGTTCGAAGTTGCGCCCGACGAAGTCGAGCGGATGAAAGAGCTTGTCGTCGCAGAGATGGCCGGAGTGAGGCAGCTCGCGGTACCGCTCAAGGTGGATGTTGCGGTCGGCCGGAACTGGGCCGAAGCGGAATGAACGTCGACGTGAATGTCGCGGACGAATAAGTGTCACAGATTGGTTTTGCAGCGGGGTGAAGTGTCCTGCGAAGTGCAAGCGCACGGCAGCGTCTTTGGCCCCGTTGATGACCACAACGGTGGGCGGTGTCCGCCCTGTTTATGAAAATAATCGGCCTGCTGGGCGGAGTTGCCAGCGGGAAAAGCCTGGTGGCGGAGCAGTTTCGCGCCTTAGGGGCCGGGCTGCTCGACGGCGACCGCGCCGGACACGACGTGCTGCGGTTGACCGACGTGAAACAATTGGTGCGCGAGCGTTGGGGGCAGGGCGTGTTCGCCGACGACGGAGAAGTCGATCGCCGGGCGCTGGGACGGATCGTGTTCGACACGTCACCGACCGGGCGACGCGAATTGGAGTATTTGGAAAGGATCACGCACCCTCGCATCACCGATCGTTTGCGCGAACAGGCAGCGAAGCTGACGACGACGGGGCTGATGGTGGCGATTCTCGATGCGCCGGTCATGTTGAAGGCCGGTTGGGACGCCCTGTGCGACCACATCGTGTTTGTTGAAGCGCCGCAGGAGACACGTCGAGCCCGAGCGCTTGCGCGCGGCTGGCGTCAGGAGGACATTGCCGCACGAGAATCGGTCCAGGAACCATTGGAAGTCAAACGCCGCCGCGCCGACTTCCTCATCGATAATTCCGGCAGCGCCGAACAGACGCTCGAGCAGGTACAACACCTGTGGAACCTGTTCACGGCGCCATCAACGGATTCGATGACACGAAATCCGACGACTTCATAGACCACGTTCGACTTCGGTTAGCATATCGTCCCTTCTCCGTGTCCTGTCGATTCCGCGCACGTTTCGAATCAATTCAGATCAATTCAAAAACCTGTATAGCTCGTCATTTTTCCGCGCAGTCCATTCTTTTTCATTCGCTCTTCGTGTAATCTATAAGGAACCTACCCTCCGACGCCTTCCGTGCGTTGGTTCGCTTTCCGTTCGCGAATGGCCCACCTTCGGGAGTTCATATTCATGGCAGAAACCAAAAGCACCAAACCGCAAAAAGCCCGCCGCCAAGAGAACGGCAAGTCGTACGAGGCGCAGGGGGACGGCCACTTCAACCACGACGGACACGATCGCGACGATCACCAAGAAGATCTCCACGGCGACGACCAGGCAGAACCGCTCTCGTTGGCGGAAGAGCTGGCCGAGGAGGCCGAATTCGACGAACGCGACGAGGTGCATCAGCGCTACGAGCAGATCAAGCAGGGCGATATCCACATCGCCGAACTGCAGCGCATGACCATGCCGCAACTCATCGAGCAGGCCCGCAAGGAAAACCTCACCGATTACATGGGGATCAAGAAGCAGGACTTGATCTTCAAGATCCTGAAAGAGCGAGTGAAGCTCAACGGGCTGATGTTCGGCGAAGGGACGCTGGAGGTGCTGCCCGACGGTTTCGGCTTCCTGCGCAGCCCCGACTACCACTACTTGTCGTGCCCGGACGACATCTACGTCTCACCCAGCCAGATTCGCCGCTTCGGCCTGCGCACCGGCGCAACGGTGTCGGGCCAGATTCGGCCGCCCAAGGAGAACGAGCGGTACTTCGCCTTACTGCGCGTCGAGGCGATCAACTATCAAGATCCGAACGCGCTCACGGAAAAGGTCTTCTTCGACGACCTCACGCCGCTGCACCCCGATAAGCGCGTGGTGCTGGAGGCGGAACCGGACGAAGTCAACATGCGCGTGGTGGATCTGATCGTGCCGATCGGTTTCGGGCAGCGCGGATTGATCGTCAGCCCGCCGCGGGCCGGCAAGACGATCCTGTTGCAAAAGATGGCCAAGAGCGTACTCACCAACCACCCCGAGGTGTACGTCATCATGCTGTTGATCGACGAACGCCCGGAGGAGGTGACCGACATGGAGCGGCAGGTGAAGGGGCCGAACTGCGAAGTCATCAGCTCCACATTCGACGAGCCGTCGGCCCGGCACATTCAGGTATCGGAGATGGTCATCGAGAAGGCCAAGCGGATGGTCGAGTACGGCCACGATGTGGTGATCTTCTTGGACTCGATCACACGACTGGCGCGGGCCTGGAATGCCGAGGTACCGCACTCGGGCAAGATTCTTTCCGGCGGTGTCGACGCCAACGCTCTGCAAAAGCCCAAGCGGTTCTTCGGCGCCGCTCGCAAGGTCGAAGAGGGTGGCTCGCTGACGATCCTCGCCACCGCGTTGATCGATACCGGCAGCAAGATGGACGAAGTGATTTTCGAAGAGTTCAAAGGGACCGGCAACCTCGAGATCGTGCTCGACCGCAAGCTCGTCGACAAGCGAGTCTGGCCGGCGATCGACATCAACCGTAGCGGCACGCGTCGCGAGGAGATGCTGCTCGACGCCGAAGAGCATCGCCGCATCTGTGTGCTGCGCCGCGTGCTCAACGACATGAACCCGGTCGAGGCGATGGAACTGCTCGTCACTCGGCTGGCGAAGACCAAGAGCAACGCCGAGTTCCTGATGAGCATGAACATGAAATAGCGCGCCCGGCGCGCGAACCGCTCGGTCATCGCCACCAAGAGGCTGCGATGACCGAGCGGCTCTGTTCCCGGCGACAGCTAGGCAGCTCGTGGCAGCGAGCGGCGAGCCCGTTCGCGGTTGAGGTCGGCGAGCACCGACTGGACGACGCGATCACTGGCCAGATTGATGACCGAATCGAGACGCGTCGAAGACAACGACGGATGTCGGCCCGCCAAAAGCCTCGCCTCGGCACGCACGACCGACCCGGCCTTGGCCCGCACGTAGCCCCGTGCTTCGGCCCGTGTATAGGCCAGCACGTGTGCTCCCACCGACTCGCGCACCGCGCCATAGCTGCACTGCGCCACCTGCCTTGCCAGTTCCGCCACCGAAGGAACGTTGCACAACGCGGCAAAAAACTCTTTCAAGCCCATGTCTCTTCCCCCCGATGCGGAACAGGTCACCCCCGTTGCTAAAACATCGAATTTGGCGGCCGGCATCTTCAATCGCAGTTGCTTCCGTGCCGATCGCGTAAAGTTTGACGACGGCCGAACGTCGTGGCCATTCATACAGCGGCCGGCCTGATGACGATTTTCAGCAAGAGACGGCACACGAACGACGGCCGCTGGGCCAGGAAGAGGCAAACCGATGCGTGAACTCGAGGGAAAGACGGTTTTGGTCACCGGCGCGGGACACGGACTCGGCCGCGAATTGGCGTTGGCCTTCGCGACGGCCGGTTCGAAGGTGATCACCACCGACATCGACGCCGACCGCGTGAAGGAGACACGCACCCTGCTGGACGAGGCGGGTAGCGGCGGCGGCAGCTACGCGCTCGACGTCACCAACCGGGCCATGATTCTCGACGTGTGCCAGCGGGTGCGCGACGAGCAGGGGCCCGTCGACGTGCTGGTGAATAATGCCGGGGTCGCCTTCGGTGGGCCGTTTTTGGATGTCCCGCTCGACCGCCATCTGATGACCTACCGGGTGAACCTGTTGGGCCAGGTGTCGGTCGCGCACGCCTTTCTGGCCGATATGATCAAGCGGCCCGAGGCGCATCTGGTGAACGTCGCGAGCGCGTCGGGGTTGATCGCCTTGCCGTACGCCACGACGTACGCATCGAGCAAGTGGGGCGTGCTCGGCTTTTCGGAATCGATCCGCGAGGAACTACGGCTGTTGGGTCATCGGCACGTTTCGGTCACGGCGGTCTGTCCGAGTTACATCGATACGGGGATGGCCGCGGGCGTGCGCGTGCCCTATCTGTCGCGCATGCTGCGGGCCTCCGACGTCGCCCGCCAGGTAGTACAGGCGGTGCGGAAACGTCGTGAACTGATCCTCACTCCCTGGCTCGTCAAGCTCACGCCGTTCAGTAAGGGAACGCTGCCACCGAGTTGGTTCCGCCGTTCGTGCGACTGGCTCGGTATCACCGGCAGCATGTCGACCTGGTACGGCCACAACCGCCCCGACGAACGTTAGTGGCCGCCCCGTGCCCGCCGGATAAGGCTCGACCGAATTCGGTTGTCCTGCTTGGAAAGCCAGCCATCGGCCGCTCGACGCAGATGCGAACATCTCTTTACCGAGACGCGCGGCGCGCGTTACGTTGATGGCATTCTTCGACGCTATGCGAAGAGATGATCGGATGCATCGAATCGCTGCTGGCCGGCCAAGCCCAGCGTTAGAGCGGTTGACAAAACCTGGACGCCGGCCCGCCGCGGGCGAAAAATCGGCGGTGAAACGCCGATTTTTGTGGATCGCGATCTGGTTTTGTCGGTTGCTTTAGATTATCGAAGCATCATCGTTCACGATCCGCACCGAGCCTTCACCGCGATGCGGCCGTTCCCCGGGGCCTCGATTCTTCCGACCACGGCGGCGGCCAGAGAATGGGCCTGCGACAGCGCTCGCACGAGTTCTTCGGCTTGGTCCGCCGGCACGGCGGCGAGCAGACCGCCCGACGTCTGTGCGTCGCTCAGCAGAAGCTGGTCTTCTTGCGAGGTGCCGTCCGCGTAGTCCACCCAATCGGCGAGGAACCGCCAGTTCGCCCGCGTACCTCCCGGGGCGATACCCGCCGCCACGTATTGTCGCGCGGCGGCCAGCACCGGCACGCGGTCGAGCCAGATTTGGGCGGTGACGCGGCTGGCGGCCGTCATGTTTCGCAGATGGCCCAGCAGGCCAAAGCCCGTGACGTCGGTCAGGGCATGGACGTCGAAGCGGGCGAGCACCTCGGCGGCGCCGCGGTTGAGCGTTACCATCACGCCGATCGCCTCGCGGATGGCGCCTAGTTGATCGGTCCCGTTCTTCGCGGCCGTGGTGATGATTCCCAGGCCGATCGGTTTGGTGAGGACTAGGGCATCGCCGACCTGCGCGCCGGCGTTCGTCAGCACCCGGTCCGGTCGAACCGTCCCCACCACGGCGAGCCCGAAGATCGGCTCGTCCGACTTGATCGTGTGCCCGCCGACAATCGAAATGCCCGCCTCGGTCGCCTTCTCCGCGGCGCCGTTCAGGATGGCCACCAGAACTTCCGGGGGCAAGTTGTCGGGGAAGCCGACGATGCTCAGGGCCGCGGTAGGAGTTCCCCCCATGGCATAGACGTCGGACAGCGCATTGGCGGCGGCCACCTGTCCGAATTCGCGCGGGTCGTCGACGATCGGCGTGAAGAAATCGGTCGTCAGTACGAGGGCCACGTCGTCGTTGAGACGATAAACGGCCGCGTCATCGGCCGTCGAACTTCCTACGAGCACGTTCTGGTCGGAGATGGGCGGCAGCAGGCCGAGCACGGGCAACAGGAACCCGGGCGGATGTTTGGCGGCGCAGCCGGCGCGCTTTGCCAGTTGCGTCAATCGGATATCGGTGGGCGTCATCGGGCGAACTCCGTTTGAACTCGTGGTCGTCATTATCAGGTCCACCGCCAAAAGGTCAACGAACCGAGCGCCATCTCGGCCGCCTGCCATCACGGGGTTGTTGATCGGCCTGCTTTGCTGCAACATAGCAGGATCATGCCTGCCGTCGGGAGCAAAGTCTTGGATATCGACATGCGAACAAACATCGTCTGGTGCTGGATCATCTGCCTCGCCGTCGCTCCGCTGCTCGGCGAAGAAAATGCCTCGGGGCGGGCTGCCCACGTCCCCGACTTATCGAGATTTCCGAAACTGTCGGCCGAGGACGACTGGCCGTTCTGGCGAGGTCCGTCGCGCAACGGTATCGGATCGGACGCGCCTGTTCCCACAGAGATCGGTCCCGACCGCAACGTGGCGTGGAAATCGCCGGTACCGGGACGTGGACACTCCTCGCCGATCGTCGTGGGGCCGCGCGTCTTCCTGGCGACGGCCGACGAACCCGGGCAGATCCATTTCGTTCTCGCGTTCGACCGCTCGACGGGAAGGGAACTCTGGCGGACCGAGATCAATCGTGGCGGCTTTCCTCGCAAGAACCACGCGAAGAACACCGAGGCCACTCCCACGTTGGCCTGCGACGGAGAACGCCTCTTCGCTCCGTTCTTCCATCACGAAAAGATCGAACTGGTCTCCCTCTCGCCGGCCGACGGAACGATCACCTGGCGCCGAGACGCAGGGCACTTCGACCCACGACAATACGAATATGGTTACGCGCCTTCGCCGGTGCTCTACAACAACCTGGTGATCGTGGCCGCGGAATACGATGGCGACAGCTTTCTGACGGCATTCGACCGCCTCACCGGCAACCACGTCTGGCGCACGCCTCGCCCCCGGAACATCACCTTTTCTTCGCCGGTCGTCGCCCGGACAGCCGGACGCGACCAACTCCTCATCAGCGGGGCAGACCAGATCGCCTCGTACGACCCGGCGAACGGCAAACGTCTCTGGTCGGTTCCCGGAACGGCCGCGGCCACCTGCGGGACGACCGTCTGGTGGAACGATGTGGTCTTCGCCAGCGGAGGATACCCCAAGAGCGAGACGCTCGCCGTCCGCGCCGACGGCAGCGGCGACGTTCTATGGCGCAATAACCAGAAGCTCTACGAGCAGTCGCTCATCGTCGTAGGTGACTATGTCTACGGTTACACCGATCAGGGCGTCATGTTGTGCTGGCGGGCGGAAGACGGCAAGCAGATGTGGAAACAGCGGTTGGCCGCTCCCATCAGCGCGTCGCCCGTCTATGCGGGCGGACATATCTACTGGGCCAACGAAGCCGGCAAGCTTGTCGTCTTCAAGCCCAACCCCGAGCGATTCGAACTCGTCGCCGAAAACGAAGTCGGCGAGTCTTTTGCCAGTCCGGCCATTTGCGGGGGCCAGATTTTCCTGCGTGTCGCCGACTACCGCGACCAAAAGCGTCATGAAGTGTTGTATTGCTTCAGCACCCGATAGCCGCGGATAGGAGCTGAGAGCGAAGCTTCCTCATCCCGTCAGGAAAGCTTACCCCCAGCTTCAACGCGGTCGCTCTGGGAGGGGGCCTCCCAACGCACGAGACCGACACTAACGCGCGACGCGAACAAACTCATTCGCTCGCAGTCACGGCCGGCGCGATGACTAGTGTGGCTATCCTCTTGCCGCGCGGCTTTGGTCATTGGAAACTCATTTCATGGCCGAAAGCTGCGATGCGAATCGGGAACTGACCCAGATTCTGGCGGCGGTGGCGTCGGGCGAGCCGCAAGCCACCGATAAGCTGCTGCCGCTGGTGTACGATGAGCTGCGCCGTGTGGCGGCGGCCCAGTTGGCGCAAGAAAGGCCGGGGCAGACGCTCCAAGCGACGGCGCTGGTGCACGAGGCCTATTTGCGATTGCTCGGCGACGACTCCCCGTCTTGGCAGAACCGCCGACACTTCTTCGCCGCCGCAGCCGAGGCGATGCGCCGGATCCTGGTCGACCGCGCACGCCGCAAGCGGCGTCTCCGGCACGGCGGCGGACGACAACGGGAGGATTTCGACGCCGCAGAGATTCCGGTCGAGGCGCCCAATGTCGATTTGCTGGCCCTGGATGAGGCGCTCGATGGCTTGGCCGGCGAGGACCCGGCTAAAGCAGAGCTCGTCAAGTTGCGGTTTTTTGCCGGTTTGGGCGAGCAGGAAGCGGCAGACGTCTTAGGCATCTCCCGCGCCACGGCCGCCCGATATTGGGCCTACTCGCGGGCCTGGCTCTTCGACCGCTTGCGCGACGAACCGGACGGCGAAACGGAAAAAAATGAAATCGCATGAGGCGCCACGGCCGTAAACGTCGCATGGATCAGTGGGCGGCAATCACGAAATAGGAGCCGGGGCTGCTAAAGCAGCCTGTTTGGCCCGACCAAGGTGGTCATGAGCACGGCTTCGCCGACCCGCAAAGAAATCAAAAGCCCATACTATGTCAAACGAAACCAGCGCAACCGGCTCTTCGTCGAGCGGCGTCGCGGCGCAGCCGCTCAATCCGCTATCCGTGGAAGGAATCTTCGTCGAAGCGTTAAAGCGAGACCGCGGGCAGCCGCGATCCGATTTCCTCGACGAAGCCTGCCAAGAGAACGCGGAGCTCCGGCTGCGGGTCGACACGTTACTGCGTGCCTACGACGACGCGGGTAGCTTTTTGCAGCAACCGGCCGGCGATTGGAGAAAGCCGCCGGTCACCGCGACGTTGGCCGGCCCTGCGGCCGACGTGGACGAACACGGTATCCCCCGCGGCATCTTGCATGCGAGCGACAAGCCGGACGTGCTGGGAACGATCGGGTCGTACGAGGTCCGCGAGCTGATCGGTCGCGGAGGCATGGGCATCGTGCTGCGGGCCTACGACGCCAAGCTGAATCGGGTGGTGGCCATCAAGGTGCTCGCACCCGAGCTGGCGACCCAGCCCACCGCGCGACGCCGATTCCTGCGCGAAGCACAAGCCGCCGCGGCGGTCGCCCATCCGCACATCGTTACCATCCACGCCGTCGACGAGGATGAATGGCCCTACCTGGTGATGGAGTGCATCGGGGGCATTTCGTTGCAGGACAAGATCGAGCGTGCGGGCACGCTCAGGCTGGCCGAGATCCTGCGCATCGGCACGCAGATCGCCGAGGGTTTGGCCGCGGCTCACAAGCAAGGTCTGATCCATCGCGACGTGAAGCCGGCCAACATCTTGTTGGAGAACGGTGTCGAGCGGGTCAAGATCACCGATTTCGGTCTGGCCCGCACTGCCGACGACATGACGATCACGCGCACCGGCGAGATCTCCGGCACCCCGCAATACATGTCGCCCGAACAGGCGTCGGGAGAGCGGGTCGACCAGCGCAGCGACCTTTTCAGCCTGGGGTGCGTGCTCTATGCCATGTGCGCCGGCCGGCCTCCCTTCCGTGCCGACAGCATGGCGGCGATCGTCAAGAAGATCTGCCAGGATGCACCCCAGCCGCTGCACGAGATCGACCAACAGCTCCCCACATGGCTGGTCGAGACGATCGATCGCCTGTTGGCGAAGGATCCCCATGAGCGGTTTCAAACCGCCGAAGAAGTGGCACGGGTCCTGGGCGGCGCCTTGGCGCAGGTGCAAGCCGGGCACCCCGTGACCGCGGCGGTCGCGCGTTCTCGCACGGTTGCGGCCGAGCCGCGGGTCGGACAACAACCGGTTACTCGGCCCTCCTCATGGCGTGCCCAACCGTGGAAGGTGGTAGGCTGGTTGGTGGCGTTAGTCCTCATGCTGATGCTGTCGGTGCCGATCCTTATCGCGATCGCCGTGATCATCCCTCACGTTTTCGCGCGCACGGATACGCCAGCGTGGCAAGCCACGATGGCTCATCTGAGCATGACCTTCGACGAAGATCTGCCGATCGTCGACATCCAGATCGACGGTACGTCGTGCGGTCCGGTCGAAATCAGTCCGGTCGAGCGAAGTTGGTCTCCCGGCCC
This sequence comes from Pirellulales bacterium, assembly GCA_035547915.1. GTDB lineage: Bacteria > Planctomycetota > Planctomycetia > Pirellulales > JAICIG01 > DASSFG01. The sequence continues at coordinate 91,784 of DASZTS010000093.1, forward strand.
CCACACGATCACCGTCATCTACACCCACGGCGAGCGAAAACGGAGCGTGCGCCAGACCATCGACGTGTCGCCCCAAGACAGGCTGACACTCGACCTCACGCCGCTCGTCGCGGGCGACATGGCGGAGCGCGAAAAACAGAAGAGAGATCACGAGAAAACGGAAGAGCCAGAGAACCAAGGTTCCGCAGCAGCGCCGCCCTCCGATCAATCGGGTTTCATGCCTCGCGACGATCAGCGCCGTCTTGTGACCAATCTCATCGGTTTATCAGCCCCGGCACCCGGCTTCCGACACAGGTCACGCCGAGGGAGCGTCAACGGTTGAATTACGCTTTCGCGGTTCGCACCATTTTGGAGATCCTCTCCTGTAGGTTTATTCCGAACGGTCATCCTCAAGAATCGGATTAAAGGGGCCAGCTCTGGTAAAAACGGCGCCGTTGTTCATCGGAAGGCTTGCCACGCTGGGAATCGTGAGCGACCCTTTCGTGGCGCCCGAGTTTGTGCTCGTTGGCTGCCACGTTCCATGACCTTACGGAAGGGGATGGCGATGCGTTGTCTCTTGTTGGCTTCGATCGTGGTCCTTGCTCTCGGGGCGGCGGCGGACACCGCCCATGGCGACTGGCGAACGTACGGTGCCGTCAATAAGACCAGCCGCGACGGCGTCTGGCAGCGGGGCTATGGGCGGATGGGCTACGGCTGGTACAGCGTCTACGGCGATTACGTCGGCTCCGACTATAGCTGGATTAATTACGGCTATCGCAACCGCGCCGCTGGTTTCAATTTCAATCGCACCGACAATTACGGCTTCCCCGGCGCAGGGACCTTCGGCTATCCCGCGCGTTGAGCAGCGGTCGGGCCGGTCAACTCGCATGACCTGCGGACGCTGGTGGCCTCGGGTGTCATCCAGAGGGCGACGCTGATAAGCCAGGGAAGCGGCCAGTGGGTTCCGGCCAATCAGGCGACGGGCCTATTTCCGGTCGCTACGGCGACGGCCAACCTGCGGTCCCGGTCGCTACGGCTAACCAGGTTGTGATTACGGGCATTGATATTCCGATTACCGATCTGGCGATTCTCATGGTGGGTGGGCCTTCGCCACGATGCCCGCCAGCATCGTGCTCGCCTTCTGGGCGGCTATTCCTGGTCGCTCGCCAAATGGTACATCGAGCCCGGACAGGGTTACGGGATCGTCTTACGGTGTGTTTGGGTGTGCTGGCGATCTGGGGCGTGAGTCGATTCAAGAGCTGGTTCGGCTGACGTCATGACGTGCGTCGCCAAAGTCGTCATTGCTGTCGAAGCGGTGGCGGCTTTTTGTTTTGGAGAAAGGAAATCATAGGCTCGTCAAGATACCGCAATTCGGCAATGCCTTCTGGAGGCGGGCGACTCCGTCTTTCGTGACGCGAGTACGGGGGAGCAAGAGATATTGCAGCTTCGTCAAACCTTCGAGATGAACCATGCCGGCATCCGTAATCCCGGTGCTTCCAAGGTGAAGGATTTGGAGGGCCGTCAGGACTTTCAGATGAGCTAAGAAGTCGTCGGTGACCCGAGTGCTGGAGAGCGAAACCACCTCAACGTCGCCAAGGTAATCACGCGGAAGGCACCGCCGCAGAAATGGCTCACGCGAGACGTAGTACACCTCTCCGCCCACAGCCTCAATCGCCTTCACCGCCCGCCGCTGCCGCTCGGCACGCATGCCCCACACGCCCAGGGCGATGCAAGCGGCGGTTACGAGGGCCAGCAGAAGGCGAAGGGAGAACTGCTTGGGCATCAAACGACTTCTTTGTTCCCGCGATTGACGAGAACGAAGGCGAGGATAAAGACAAAGGCGGTAATGACCCAAACCAAATCAAATCGGCCACCCTGCCAAGCCGGGAATGCCATTCGAGCGGCCACTCCGACGAGGCATGTCGTAAAGCCGACAGAGAGTAACCAAAGTTGCTTGGCCGTGGGATACTTATGCCGAAGCTGCCCAACCATACGCGGCCCAAACGCGAAGCCAAAGGACAGCGGGATGAAAACTCGTGCCAGCGGGTAGGTAGCTTGGAGCCATCCCAGAAGAACACCGCCGACAATGGAGATGGCAAACACAGGCCAGCCCTCAACAAATTCCTCGACGGACCTCCGCTCAAGGCGAAACGACTTCATACGCTGACTCGCATCGGTCGAATACGGAAGCGAAGCTTCGCATGCCATTAGGCTAACGGCTTTGCCGAGAGAAGCGAAGCCAAAAAAGAAGCCCGATCGCAGGCGGGGCAGGTACCTGGGTCGGGCTTTGACGATTTGGGTCGTCAGTGATTTAGGATATCGGGCGAGTCGGGAAATGCAAGGAAAACATGCGGTCGGTTCGCAATGCCGCACGCTCGTTGTCGACTGTGCCTAGAAAGGCACTCATTTCTATTTGCCGGTGGTAGAAAGAATTCATGTCGGTCGGCGTGGGGAGTTGGCAGAATACCTCAGCAAGATAGGGGTAGGAAATCATCCGGGCTCGGTGCTCTGGAAAATCATCGATTAGCCGGTTCGCCGCGTTTCGAACCTCTTCTTTCATGACTTCCCATTGCTCAGCCATCGTCTGTGACATGGCTCATCATCTCCGTTTGAGTGCAAAATCGTCCCCCTAAATCGTCCCCACCCGAATCCCTAAAAATCGTCCCCAAAAACCCGTTCCATAAATCCTTATCCTTCAGTCACTTACAGTGGGCGATATCCGACTCGAACGGATGACATCCACGGTGTAAACGTGGCGCTCTAACCAACTGAGCTAATCGCCCGGTACAATATTGCGTTAAATGCAAATATATTCAAAAAGTCTTGGGTCACCCGGCTCGCACGGCGAGGGCGTCGCGGAGTGATTCGAGTTGGCCGGCGGAGCCGAGCATCTGGTTCTTGTGGGTGATGAAGCCGGCGTATTCGCTCATGAAGACCTTGCCGCTGGTGCGCAGATCAAAGTCCTCAGGCTTGTCGCGGAAGACCTCGCGGAGCACGCCACACCAGACGAGACGACCGTCGGTGTCGATGTTCACCTTGGTTACCCCTAGTTTGGCCGCGGGGAGGTAATCCTTCTCGGGCACGCCGCTCGTCGATCGCATCTTGCCGCCGGCCGCGTTGATGCGGTCGACCCACTCCTTGGGCACGCTGCTGGAGCCGTGCATCACGAGCGGAAAGTTGGGCAGGCGCTTCTGAATCTCCTCGATGCGGTCGAAGTGCAGCCCCTGGTTGCCGCTGAACTTATAGGCGCCGTGCGAGGTGCCGATGGCCACGGCCAGCGAATCGCAGCCGCTCCGCTCGACAAATTCGACCGCCTGGTCGGGATCGGTCAGGCAGGCGTGGTCGGCCGAGACGGAAATGTCTTCTTCCACGCCGCCGAGCATGCCGAGTTCGGCTTCGACCGAGAGCCCGCGGTCGTGCGCCCGGTCGACCACGCGGCGGGTAGTGGCGATGTTGCCGTCGAACGGCTCATGCGAAGCGTCGATCATCACCGAGGAATAGAAGCCGCTCTCGATGCACTCATAGGCCACCTCTTCGGTGCCGTGGTCGAGGTGCACGGCAAAGATCGCTTCCGGAAAGACTTCTTCGGCCGTGCGGATCATCGCTTCCAAGAACCGCTTGTCGGTATAGCCGCGGGCACCGCGTGAAAGCTGGATGATGAACGGGGCGCTCAGCTTCGCGCTGGTCGTCTCGCCGTTCGAGTCCTTCTTACCCAGATTGCCGCGAAACAGCCCGATGGTCTGCTCAAGGTTGTTGATATTGTAGGCGCCGACGGCGTACTTCCCGTAGGCGTGTTCGAAGAGTTCTTTCGTCGTGACGATCATCTCGCGTTCTCCTGGCAATGAATGGAAACGAGCGAGTCGCCACTCCGCTACGCACCCAAAAACGGGGCACGAAAAGACGCCCGGAGCCCGTGGTTTACCCGGCTTACCCGAGACCATCTTTTGGCGACCACCAAACCTGGCGCGGCCGATTAAAAACGTGTCGGCCGAGGCCCGGCTTTTCGCCGGACGGCAGGCCCGTTCTCGCGGCCACGCGTGGCAAACGATTGTTCCGTCTGCGCGCGGCCCATTCTAGCCGCTGACGACGAAAACTGCCAGCGGGCCAAGGCTTACATTGCTCGGCCGGGGCCGGGTGGATAGAATCGGCGGCCCGACGGTGGAACCGTCGACCGAGAGCGGCTGACACAATCCGGAAGCTGGGGCGCCGCGGGCAAAAATCGGCCGTGAGGCGCCGATCTTTTTGAAGCTCGATCCGGTTTCGTCGGTCGCCCCTCAATATCACGGACGATAGCCATGACAAGCGAAGCGTCGCCGTTAGGCGACCTCAGCCCATTCGAACAGCTCCGCTACGCCCAAGAGATCATCCGCATCGAGGCGCAGGCGCTGGAAAAGATCGCCAGCCGGCTCGATGGGCGTTTCTGCCGAGCGGCGGCCCGTCTGCTCGACTGCCGCGGCACGGTCATCGTCACCGGCATCGGCAAGGCTGGGCTCATCGCCCAGAAAGTCTCGGCCACGCTCGCGTCGACCGGCACGCGGAGCATCTTCTTGCATCCGACCGAGGCGCTGCACGGCGACCTGGGACGAGTCTGCGAAGACGACGTGGCGCTCGTGCTCTCGCAGAGCGGCGAAACCGAGGAAGTGCTCAGGTTGCTCCCCTCGCTGGCACGGCTGGAAGTGCCGATCATCGCCATGACGAGCCGGGCCACGAGCACACTGGCCCGCGCCGCGACGGTGGTGCTGGAACTCGGTCCGCTCAAGGAAGCCTGCCCGTTGGGCTTGGCACCGAGCACCAGCACGACGGCCATGCTCGCGCTCGGCGACGCGTTGGCGCTGGTCACCAGCCGGATGTTGTCGTTCGGGCACCATGATTTCGCGCGTGTCCATCCGGGAGGGAGCCTGGGACAGCGGCTGAGCACGGTCGACGAGCGCATGCGCCCGCTGGCCGAATGCCGGCTGGCCCAGGATTCACAAAACGTGCGCGCGGTGTTCGCCGAGCTGCGCCGGCCGGGGAGGCGAACCGGCGCCATCCTGCTCGTCGACGACGAAGGGCGGCTGTCGGGCATCTTCACCGACAGCGACCTGGCTCGGCTCTTCGAGGCCCGCCGCGACGAAGCATTCGATCAACCGATTTCGGAGGTGATGACCGCCCAACCCCGCACCGTGCCGGCGGGTTCGATGTTGGCCGACGCGGTGGCCATCCTGGCCGAATTGAAGATCAGCGAATTGCCGGTCGTCGACCGCGCCGGCCTGCCCGTAGGGCTGCTCGACGTAACCGACGTGGTCGGTATGATTCCGGAGGAGGGGTGACCGGAACGAGCCATTCACAAGCGGACCGCGTATATGACCTTAGCCAAGCGTTGCCAGGCGATCGAGCTGATCGTTTCCGACATCGATGGGGTGCTGACCGACGGCGGAATTATCTTCAACAACGAAGGGATCGAGATTAAGCGTTTTCACATCCGCGACGGTCTGGGCATCAAGCTCTGGCAGTGGGCGGGGGGGAAGTTCGGCATCATTACCGGCAGAAATTCCCATATCGTCAATGTCAGGGCCGCCGAATTGGGCATCGATGTGGTGCGGCAGGGAACCGAGCAGAAGACCGCCGCGCTGCGCGAAATCGCCACCCAGTTTGGCCTCTCGGCCGAGCAGATCTGTTACATCGGCGACGATCTGCCCGACCTGTCGGCCGTGCGGTTCGCCGGGTTGGGTGTGGCCGTGGCCGACGCCTGTGCGGAGTTGCGCGGCGCGGCGGTCTATGTCACGCAGCTTAACGGTGGCCAGGGCGCCGTGCGCGAGACGGTCGAACTGATCCTCAAGTCGCAGCAACGCTGGGACGACGTGATCCAGAAGTACGGTCAATTTTGATAGTCGTGGCCAACAAACCGATCGGGCATCTCGTCTCTGCCGAATTGCCGCGCGGGTTTCTCATTAGCCGCTAAAACGCCCGGATGCCCAAATACGTTCGCATCGTTGGCAGTTTCCTGGTCGTCGTCGCGACATATTGCGTTTATTCGCTGCTGGTCGTCCCCTTCATCGAGCCGGAAGACACCGCCGGCGCGGTCGAGACGGTCACCGAGGAAGAGCGCAAGGAAGCCTTGGCCAATGTGATCAATCAGCGCGCCGACCTGCGGCACTGGTTCAAGGAAGGGGATTGGGAACTGACCACTCCCAAGATTCTGGAAACGGCCCAGGGCAAGCTGTTGCTGAAAGAGTACGTGCCGGACGAGAAGGATCCGCACGAGATGGAGCTCAAGCCGTGCACGATGATCTTCATGCCCGAGGGGAATTTCGAAAACGAAGAGGAACGGGCACGGCGGGCGATCGTGCTGCGATCTCCCGACGGCGCGCGGCTGCGGTTCGCCGAGCCGATCGACCTCAAGAAAGGGCAGGTGGGGAGCAAGATCGTCGGCGGTGTGTTGCTGGGAAAGGTGACGATTCAGAGCGGTCAGCGGTTGCCGGGACCGGAGGACGACCTGCTCTTGTTGACCGAACGCGTGACGCTGACCAACGACGTGATCACCACGCCGCACCAGGTGGAGTTCTTCCAAGGGCCGAACCAGGGCCGCGGCCGCGACATGCGGCTGGCGCTGACCACCGAAGCCGAGAAAGAAGCCCACCCGTCGTACGCGGCGATCAAGTCGCTGGAACTCGCCCGCGACGTTTACATGCGGATGGAATCGTCGGAGGGGGACCTCTTCATGGACGGTGACAAGCAAGTGCCGTCCGGGCCGGCCGCTCCCGCCGCCGATTCCGATCCCAATTCCAAAAAGCCGAAGCCGCCGGTCGAGATCACCTGCCAGGGACGGTTCCATTTCGATGCGCGCGGCTACGTTGCCACGTTCCACGACAACGTCGACGTGGTGCGACTGAATGCCATCGGCCCCAGCGATACGCTCAAGTGCGACAAGCTGGCCCTGCACTTCGAAAACGATCCGACGGCAGCACCGCCGGCCACGCCGGCTGCCAAGCCAAGCGGCAAGTCGACGCCCAAGCTGCGGCCCAAGCTGATCGTCGCGGACGGCAATCCGGTGATCTTGGATTCGCCCTCCAACGGCATCGATGCCCGCGGTCAGCGGTTGGAATACGATGTCCAGAACCGCAGCGGCAAACTGCTCGACGACAAGGAAGCCGCGCTGCGGCAGAACGACCCGGTATCGAAGCAAGTGCGCGAGATTCACGCCCGCGAGTTGGAGTTCGAGTCCGATACGACTCAGCCTTCGGGGCCGCCGCGACGCGTCGACGCGCGGGGCAAAGGCTGGCTGCGCGGCTCGCCGCCCGATAACCCGGGTCAACAGATCTTCGTGAGCTGGACGTCGCGATTGACGTTCTATCCCTTCGAGGGGAACCAGGTGTTGTCGATCCGCGGCAACGCTCACGTGCAGTCGGCCGATGCCGGCGGGCTCGACGCCGACGAGATCCACGTTTGGCTGGAAAAGGCCGTGCCCGGCGGACCGACGCTGGCCGCCAAAGGCAAGAGCGACGGTGGGTTTGTGCCGCAGAAGATGACAGCCATCGGGCATGTGCGGCCCGATACGCCGCAATTGCAGGGCCTCATCGGGCAACTGAGCGTGTGGTTCGAGAAGGAGCCGCCGCCGGTCGTCACCGCGGCCCCTACCACCGCCGCGGCGGCACCACCGCCGCCCGAGCCCGAGAAGCCGGCCGAGCGTGCCCCGCCCAACCAGCGCTGGCATGTCTCGGGCGATATGGTCAAGGCGCAGGCGCTGCTGCGCATCGGCGGCAAGACCGACGTGACGCAGATGACGCTCGACGGGCATGCCCGCTGTGCCGAACTGCCGATGCCCGTGAAACCCGATCGGCCGTTGCCCGAAAAGCCCGAGCAACTCATGGAGATCACCGGCGAGCAACTGCACCTCGTGCAGCCGACGCCACAGGAGACGACGGTGCGCATCACGGGCCGGCCGGGGAGGGTGATAGCGCGCGGCATGACGCTCGAGGGCGGCAGCGAAAAGCAACCGGGTAGCATCTATCTGCACCGCGCGAGCAATCACCTATGGGTGCCCGGACCCGGTGTGCTTATCTTGCCCGTGGCCGAAGATATGCAGGGCCGCAAATTGGCCCAGCCCCAACTGCTCAGGGTTAATTGGCAGGGGCGGATGGATTTCGACGGCACGGTCGCCCATTTTCTGAAGAGCGAGAAGAGCAAACTCGACGTGGTGGCCCGGACGGACGAATCGGTGCTCAAGACACCCGACATGCAAGTCATCTTCCAAGAGCCCGTCCACTTCGACGGCGGTCACGGGAGCGGCGCTCGCCCCCAGGTCGATCGGCTGATCTGCCGGCGGGGAGTCGACATGGACCACCACGAATTTCAGCTCGGCAAGCAAACCTCGTGGGAGCGCATGAAGGCGCGCGACCTGGTGTATGAATACCGCACGGGCGACCTCATGGCCGATGGGCCGGGTACGGTCACGCGTACCTGGCTCGACGACGGCAGCTCTTCGCCCAGCATGTTGAGCGGCCCGACCGCGAAGAAAAAGGGGCAGCCCGCGAAGCCCGCGAACAGCGGCCCGCGAATGCTCTACTTGCACTCCACGTTCGACGACAAGTTGACGGGCAACCAGCACCGCGAGTTGGTGACCCTGCATCACCGCGTCAAATCGGTCTACGGGCCGGTGCTGAATTGGATGTCGACCATCGACCCCAACCACCCGGAACGCTTCGGCACCGAGGCCTTCGTCGTCGAATGCGAAAAGCTGGATGTGGCCAAGGTCGGGCAGACGCGCCAAGGTCAACCCGCGATGGTGCTCTCCGGCGAGGGGAACACGCTCATCATCGGCTCCGACTTTTCGGCCCGCTGCCGCAACCTGCACTACGAATCGAGCAAGGACCAACTCGTCCTCTCGGGCGACGGTCGAGCGCCGGCCACCTTCTATCGCAATCAACAACTCGGCTCGAACCCGCTCGATTTCTCGGCCTCACGGATTCTCTACTATCCCAAGACGCAGAAGCTCAACGTCGATAAATTTCAATCGCTCGACGTGAAAGATCTTCAGTCGCAGAAGCCGTCGAAAAAACCGGGCACGCGGTAGCAGCCGACTCTTGGCATCGTAACACGGCGATCGCATGCGTAGGCCGGTCAGCGGATGGTTCGGCTACGTGCGGACGCCGCGCACCGCGGCGCTCATTTTTCGCACCAGCCACCAGGCGCCCACGCCGACCGATTGCACCACGATATAAAGAGCCAAGCAGAGAGCCGCCACCTGGTCTTGTGCGCCGAAGTGTAACAGTCCGAAGAGATGGATCGACAGCGGCCGCACACCGGGCGGGGCAACGAGCTCGCTGGCATCGAGTTCTCCCAGCGACCAGACAAACGCCACGACCCAGGCCAGAACCAGCGCCGGCCACCGCAGCGGTAGGACCACCAGCCAAAGACGTCGCCACCAGCCGGCGCCCTCCAATTCGGCGGCTTCGAGCAGTTCGTCCGGTATCGATCGGAACGACGACCAGAGAATGAGCGTCGCCAGCGGCAGCGAGTGCGCCAAGCAGCCGAGCACCAGCGGCGTGATCGTCTCGTCATAGAGCCTGATCAATAAGGGAATCTCTGGGCGATTCATCAGCGCGATGATCGCCAGGCCGATGATGGGGCCGGGGACGGCCCACAGCCACACCACCGATGCCAACCCGGCCCACGCCCGCCATGTCCCGCGGCGGGCGAACCAGGCCACAGGCAGACCGATGAGGAGTGCCGCCGTCGCCGCGCAACTATCGATCGCCAACGACCAGCCGATCTCGGTTTGATGCCGGAACCGAACGCCTCGACCGTCGATGCGTGGGTTCAGCGTCACCATCGTGGCACACTTCTTGGCCGACCAGGTACGGGCACGGCCTGTGGGTGTGTTGATCACCTGCGCGCCGGCTTTCTGAGCCAGACTGATCAAGGGGAGCAGCACCAGTATTGCGGCAACCGTCAGTACGGCCGCGGCACCGCACCACCGCCAACTTCCCAGGTTGAAGACGAGCATTTGGAACGGGCTGCCGCGGCGAGTCATGGGTATCAACCCGGCGGCGAGGAGCAAAACTCCAACGAGTAATGACCCGGTGAGGGCCATGCCCCTGCCGACGCCGACCGGCTCGTCGCCCAGAGCGTAGGCCGTATAAAGCTCTTCGGCGAAGGTGCGAACTTGGAAAAAATCGGTGACTGCCATTTCGCGGGCCGCCACCAGTCCGCCCCACAGCGCCGCGACGAATATCGCGCCGGCCGAGCGGCGGAACGTGACGCGCAGCACCACCTGCCACGCGCTGCCGTCCAGCAGCGCTTGCTCTTCCAGTTCGCGCTCGACCGATGAGAGGCCGACCGCCACGATCAGCACGACCCACGGCAACGCCGCGGCAGCATGAACCCAGATCGCCCCCCGCCAGCCGGCGACAAGTGGCTGAATGCTGAAGTACGACGTCAACCAGCCGTCGCTACCCAGCGCGGCCTGCCAGGCACCGGCCTGCACGTGCAAGGGGAAGAAGAGAAATCCGGCCAGCAGCCAGACGACCACGCGGCGGCCGGGTACGTCGGTGCGCGCCAGCAGCAGTGCGAGCAGACATCCCAGCGGAACACTGAGTCCCACCACGGCCGACATCAACCAAAGCGTGTTGAGCGCGAGTCGTGTCGTGCGGGCGTCGCCGACCGCCAGCGCCCATATCGCGAGCAACAGGAAGAGACAGACGACGATCCACTGCCACCCAAACTTGGCGGGGCGTCCGGCCAGCGAAGCTTCTGAATTCGGTCCGATCACGAGGTTTATCCTCTTCCGGTTGGACCGTTTTACTATAATTCGCTAGGCTTCGCCCATGTCCTCAGAGGCTGACAAAGCTATCCGGCGATTTGATCGCCGTGATCGGCCTCTTGTTTTTGATGGCCTCAAATCGAACTCGTCAACGGCCGATGACGCCTCGCTTGCGGATCTTGTTAGGCTTGTCGTTGGTAGCGATCCACATCTCGCTGCCACTGGCGGCGTTCGCCTGCGTGCGTTGGCAGCCGCAGGATTGGAGTACGCGCAGTCTCTTCCGTGTGGTTGTGTTTAGCGAGGTGGGAGTGTTGTGCGTATGGGCCGCCCTCAGCGCGCGGCGTCCCGTCTGGAAAGCCGCCATCTGCGCGGCGGGGCTGGCCCTGTCTTGGTCTTTGCTGAAGGTGGTCGATGCCAAACAGACTTCACGGTTGCTCGTCGAGTGCCTACTCTTTCCCGGAGCGGCGACCTTCGCTCTGACGTTGGCCATCCGGTCATCGGCGGCCAGTGGCGCCGCGGATAGTGGCTGGCAGTTCTCGGTGGGACAGTTGCTCGTCTTCACGACCGCCATCGCGGTCGTGATCGCACTTATACAGCATTTCTGGGAAGGCCGACTGTTCTTCAACCCGCAGCCGCGGCTCGTGCTGGCAGAAGGTGCGCAGATCGCCGTCATACTGATGACTTGGGCGGTACTGCCGCGCCGGCGGCGAAAGCTGCGGCTGACGGTGGCCACCTTGCTCGTCGGTGCCGTGGGCGTCACGGTACAGAGCTTTATGAGCGATAGCTTCTTCTGGGATGCGGTGAAGGCCCTCCACCGAATCTCGCCCTTTACGCTCTGGGAGGATCTTCTCTCGATCCCGTTGGTCATGCTGCTCGAGTCGCTGTTTGCCGCGGCGACGGTGGCCCTCTTGTACCGCACACCGGCCGAACCACCGCTCTCGCCTTGAGCAAGTTTGGCGCTGCTGCCTCGGCGGCGGGGCCCAAGAGCGTTACCGCCTCTTCGTAGCGGTCGGCACGAGCGCTTCCAGCGGTTGGTCGTCGTAGATGGTCCACGCGCGCACCGTCTGCTCTTGCATGAAGGTCGTCAGCCGCTTCTCTTTGGCATCCTGTTCGCGCTTATCCTTGATCTTTTTCTTGATGCCGGCTTGGGCGTCTTGGAAGCTGGTGACGCCCGCGTCGTTGCGCTCCAGCACGCGCACGATCACAAACCCTCGGTTGTCGTCGATCACTTTGCTCAGTACACCGATGGGGAGATGAAACAGAGCCTTGTCGAGTTCGGCGCACCGGATGCTCCCCTCGCTGGTCCAATCGTTCAGGCCGCCCTTGGCGCTGCTCACCGCGTCCGAGTGCGCCTTGGCGACCTCGGGCAGAGGGGCCCCGTTATAGACCTGGTGGCCGAGCCGATTGATCATTTGCCAGGCGGTCGCTTTGTCGCGCTGCCGACCGTAGTTGACACGGATCTCCTCGAAACGAACCTTGGCCTTGAACTCGTATTCCTTGATGTGTTCGTTGTAATAGTCGAACATCTGTTGGTGGCTGACGTGCTCGTCGAATTTGACCTCTTTCCGCAGCCACTCATTGATCAACATCGAGTCGATGAAGGCGCGCTTCATCTGCTTCAGCGATCGCCCTTGTTCCCTGAGCTTGGTATCGAGCTCGGCATCCGTCTTCACCTTGAATTGTTTCTTCACATCCGGCAATTGGTACTTGTCGAATTGCTTCAAGATGTCCTTCTCGACCTCGCCAATCTTATCATGAGGGATCTCTTCCTTCATGGCCGCCACGATCAGCTTGCCGTGCAAGGCGCGTATCAACTCATGGTGCAAGAGCACCTGGAACTGTTGCTCGCGGCGCTCGGGCGTAACCTGATCTCCGTACATCTTGTCGAACTGTTCCATCGCTCCGTTGACTTGCGGTAACAGTTCGGCGGCCAGGATGACTTCGTTTCCGATCCGCGCCAAAACCCGGGCGCCGGACAGTCTCACCGGCCGCGTGATTTCCATTGACCGCGGCCCGCCGGGGGTGTCGATTTGCAACTGCGAGAGGGGACCCTGCCGCGGCCGGTTGGGCGGATCGTCTGGCGGTTGCGGCCCGGCGGGCGACGCTGTCGGAGGCAATCGCTCCGGCCCCGTTTGCGTGACATTCGCCGACCCGTTCGACGGTGGTGGGCCTCCGCCGCTCGCGGGCGTTTGCGCCTGTGCCACGGCCGCGTCGAGAGTGCTCAGCCAATCGGTCGGCAGACCGTGCCGCGTCCACAACGTGAACCCCAGGGCCGCCGTCACGCCGAACAGGGTGGGATAGAAAAGACGCGACACAGAAGTGGTTGCCGTAGATGGGGTATTAGAGGTCGCCCAAAAGACGACCGGGCACATCGTTCTTTCTCAACCGCCGTGCTGCTTCTTGGCGACCCTCGTTAGCCGAACAGACGCCCCGGCCGTTTTCCCGGTGTGCGTTTTCCCTTTCAAGCCTGCCGGAATGTCGCATGGACGGCTTCTGAAATGTCACGAACAGCGGCTCGCAAACCGGAAAAAGGCGGCAGAGTATAGTCGTGTACTCACGGGGCGTGCAACACGGATTTGACCAGCTTGTACATCTCGTCGGTGGCCGGAAGCTGCTTGCCCAGCGGAAGATAGGCGCTCCGTCCGTCGACCACGCGCAGCCGCCCCGGATGACGCTTCGCCAGCGCCTCGATCCGCGGGCGGTCTTTGTAGGTGAACACCGCGTAAAGATCTTCCAAATGAATCGAATCGATCCCCCATCCTTGGGCCAAAATGGCCAGTTCGGTCCGCGCCAACAGCCGCGCCGCCGTTTCCGGGGGCGCACCGAACCGATCGGCCAGCTCGGCCCCCAAATCCCCCAGCTCGGCCAGTGTCGTCACCCGTGCCAGACGGCGGTAAAGGTCGATCTTCAACCGCATGTCCGGCACGTAGGCCCGCGGCAGATAGGCGTCGCCCGGTAGGTTGACATTTACCTCAATCGTCACCTTGGGCGGCAGATGTTTGAGCCGACGGACAGTCTTTTCCAAAAGCTCGCAATACAGCTCATATCCAACCGCCGCAATATGCCCACTTTGCTCAGTTCCCAAGATGTTGCCCGCCCCGCGGATCTCCAGGTCGCGCATGGCAATGGCGAAGCCGGCCCCCATGTCGCTGAACTCCTCGATGGCGGCCAGCCGCTTCACGGCCGTCGAGGTGAGCGAGCGGTTCTGGTCGACGACCAGATAGCAGTACGCCCGATGCTTGTAGCGGCCGACGCGGCCCCGCAACTGGTGCAAGTCGGCCAGACCGTACTGGTCGGCGTCGTCGATGAACATGGTGTTGGCGTTGGGAATGTCGAGGCCGCTCTCGATGATCGTCGTGGCCAACAGCAGGTCGAATTTGTGGTCGATGAAGTCGAGCATCACCCGTTCGAGCTGGCCTTCGGCCATCTGCCCGTGTCCGATACCGATGCGGGCCTCGGGCACGATCTGTTGCAGCCGCCAGGCGACCTGCTCGATGTCGTGTACCCGGTTGTGGACGAAGAACATCTGCCCGTTGCGGTTCAATTCGCGTAGGGCGGCGTGCCGGATCAGGTCCGCGTCGAACCGTACCACGCGGGTCTCGATCGCCAGGCGATCGGCCGGCGGGGTCTCGAGGTTGCTGATGTCGCGCAGGCCGAGCAACGACATGTGCAGCGTGCGCGGGATCGGCGTGGCCGTGAGGGTCAGCACATCGACCATCTGTCGGCAGGCTTTGAGCCGCTCCTTCACCGCCACGCCGAAGCGTTGTTCCTCGTCGATGACCACCAGGCCCAGGTTGGCGAATTGCACGTCGGGCTGCGCCAACCGGTGTGTGCCGATGACCACGTCGAGCGAACCGTCAGCGAGCCCCCGCAGAATCTTGGTCTGCTGCCCCGCCGAACAAAACCGGCTGAGCACGGCGATCTCGAAAGGAAATTCGGCGATGCGGTTGCGAAATGTGCGGCCATGCTGTTCGGCCAGCACCGTGGTGGGCACGAGCACGGCGACCTGGTAGCCGGCGTCGATCACCTTGAACGCGGCGCGCATGGCCAACTCGGTCTTGCCGAAGCCGACGTCGCCGCAGATCAACCGGTCCATGGGACGCAGGTCGTGCATGTCGCGTTTGATGGCGGCGATGCCGGCGAGTTGGTCGGGCGTCTCGATGTAGGGGAACGAAGCATCGAACTCGCGCTGCCACTCGCTGTCGACGGGAAAGCTGATGCCGGTGCGCGTGGCCCTGGCCGCTTGCAGATCGAGCATGTCGGCGGCCAGATCGCCCACCGCGGCCTCGGCGGCCTTTTTCTGCCGCCCCCAGCTTTGCCCACCGATGCGGGCCAGCACCGGCCGACTCTTGGCCCCGCCCACGTACTTCTGTACCAGTTCGATCCTCGAGCAAGGCACATAGACCTTGGTACCGCCGTGGAACTCGATTTCGAGGTGTTCTTCGCCCTGCCCCTGCCCGGAATCGTCGAGCAGTTTCAGGCCTCGGTAGCGGCCGATGCCATGCGCCACGTGGACCACATAGTCGCCGTCGCGCAGCTCCAAGAAGCTGTCGATCACACGCCCCAGTCGGCGTCGCGAAGGGCGGCTCAGGTCGGCCCGGTGGAACAGCTCGTTGCCGCCCACCAGCACGATCCGGTCGTTCACCAACCGAAAGCCCGACCGTAACCGCCCCAACGGAAAGTGCAGTTTGCCTTGTTCCGCCAACCGCGTGGGCGCGAAAATCTCGCTCAGTCGCTTGGCCTCGGCGTCGTTCTGGCAGACGACGAACACCTCCTGACCTTCGCCCGCCGTATCGAGCTCGTGCCGCACCTTGGCGATGTCGCCGCTGAACCGTTCGACCGATTCGACCTTCAACCGGCACGTCGTCTCCATCGAGCCGATCGAGATGCTGCTCGCCGTCACCGACGGAAAGGCGTAGATCTTCTCCAACGCGGCCTCGAGTGAATGGAGGCCCGCGAGCTCTCCGTCTCCCTTGGCGCTATCCCCCTTTGCGCCGGTCCCTTCAAAACCGGCCATCCTGCCCAAGTAATGCTTGGCTTCGTCTTGCATCAGCCCCGGCTCGACCAGCAAGAACCAGCTTCCCTTGGGCAGATACGACGTGAAGAAATCGTGATCGGCGGCGGTCGGTTCCAGCACCGTCAACTCGACGGAGTCGACCGTGCCCAGGCTCCGCTGGCTCGCCACCTCGAAACGGCGGATCGAATCGATCTGGTCGCCGAATAGCTCGATGCGGACCGGGTCGTACCAGTCGGCTCCGAACAGATCCAGGATGCCGCCGCGGGCCGAGAACTCGCCTGGCAGTTGCACAGCGCTGGTGTGCTGGAACCCCTGTTCGACCAGCCAGCGCGATAGCATCTCGACGTCGACGACGTCTCCCACCGCCAGGCGACGGGTCTGCCGGGCGATCGTCTCGCGGGCGGGCACCGGCTGCAACAAACCCTGGATGCTGGCCACGACCAGCTTGGGAGATTCGGCGCCGCCCAACATCTTGAGCAGCCGCAGGCGATCGCCAAACACATCGTCGGCGACGCTCTGTTCGGTGGCCAGCGTCTCCCAGGCGGGGAGCCGTTCGACCCGCGTCTCGGTGAACAGGGCGAGATCGTCGCAAAAATCGTCGAGATCGGACGGTTGCGGACAGACGATCACGAGCGGACCGGCAGCATGATGCACGAGTGCCGCCGCCACGAGCGCGCACGATGATCCCCATACTCCGTCGAGCGTGGCACTGTGCCCGGCTTGCAGGCTGGCCACGACCTCGGCGAAGCCGGTCGTGTTTTCCAAGCGGTCGGCGAGTTGCCACAACCGCTCGGCTGCGGTCATCACTTCTTCCGCGGTCGCCATGTAGTCAGGGAATTGTAGGCACGACCTCCCGGCGAGCCTAGAGAGTTTTGGCGATCTTGCATGGCGGCAACGAGGGGCGAGCGGCCTTGGACGACCCCATCCGCCCCGCACGCTCCCCATCCGCCCCGCACGCTCCCCAGGCGGCCCTGCCGGCTCACCGACAAGGCAATTCATTTGTCCTGCCTCAGGCACGCAAGCTATGATCGGCGAAGAGGTTTTTTCGAGGCGTGGGACCATTGGGGTTGCCCGTTTCTCAGTCTATGTAGGCACGGCTTGGCTGCTTCATGACCTGGCTTGTCGGCACTTCCTTGCGATTGCGGGCCGTCGTTCTGGCGCTGGCCGTCGTGCTGATGGTCTATGGCCTGCGGACGCTCGAACACGCCCCGCTCGATGTCTTTCCCGAATTCGCGCCGCCGCTGGTCGAGATCCAGACGGAAGCGCCCGGCCTCTCCACCGAGGAGGTCGAAAGCCTGGTGACCATGCCGCTGGAGAACGCACTCAACGGCATCCCCTTCCTATCGGTGCTGCGGTCGAAGTCGGTGCTCGGCCTGTCGTCGATCAAGCTGATCTTTCAGCCGGGTAGCGACCTGATCCGCTCGCGGCAGCTCGTACAAGAGCGGCTGGCGGTCGAGGCCACGCGTTTGCCGGCCGTCGCGCGGCCGCCGGTCATGCTCTCGCCCCTCTCGTCGACCAGCCGCGTCATGAAAATCGGCGTGAGTTCCCCAAAACTCAGCCAGATGGAACTGACCGAACTGGCCCGCTGGATCGTCCGCCCGCGGCTGATGGCCGTGCAGGGCGTGGCGAATGTTGCCATCTGGGGCCAGCGCGATCGGCAGTTCCAGGTGCTCGTCGACCCCGAGCGGCTCCGCGCCCATTCGCTCACGCTGGCGGCGGTCGAAAGGGCCGCGGCCGATGCCGTGGTACAGGCCGGCGGCGGTTTCGTCGACACTCCCAACCAACGGCTGGCCGTGCGGCAGTTGACCGGCGTGCTCGCCTCCGACGACCTGGCCGCCGCGGTCGTCGACTTTCGCAACGGCGCGCCCTTGCGGCTGGGCGACGTGGCCCGCGTGGTCGAAAGCTTTCCCGCACCCATCGGCGATGCCGTGATCAACGACGGCCCCGGTCTGCTGCTGATTGTCGAAAAACAACCCTGGGGCAACACCCTCGACGTCACCCGCAAGGTCGAAGAGACGCTGAGGGCTCTCGCGCCGGGCCTGGCCGACGTCGACATCGACCCGGCCATCTTTCGCCCGGCGACCTTCATCGAACGCTCGCTGCACAACCTGTCGCAGGCGATGCTGGTGGGATGCGGGCTGGTGATCGTGATCCTGGTCGCCTTTCTCTTCGATTGGCGCACGTCGCTGATCAGCTTGACGGCCATCCCGCTCTCGCTGGTGGCCGCGGCCATGGCGATCGCGCTCTCGGGTGCCACGCTCAACACGATGGTCATCGCCGGCCTGGTGATCGCCTTGGGAGAGGTCGTCGACGACGCCATCATCGACGTGGAAAACATTCTGCGGCGCCTCAAACTCAACCGGCAGTCCGAGTCGCCGCGGCCTGTGTTCCAGGTCGTGCTCGATGCCTCGCTCGAAGTGCGCAGCGCCGTGGTCTATGCCAGCCTGATCGTGACGCTGGTCTTCGTGCCGGTGCTGTTCTTGGACGGCCTGTCGGGGTCGTTCTTTCGGCCGTTGGCGATGGCCTACATCCTGGCCATCCTGGCCTCGCTGTTGACGGCGCTCACGGTGACGCCGGCCATGTCGCTGATCCTGCTGCCCGGCGCCCCGGCCCGTCGCCGCGAGGCACCGCTCGCCCGCTGGCTCAAGCATATCTATGAAAGACTTCTGCCCGCCTTTCTCTCGCGGCCCAGGACGGCGCTGGCCGTGCTCGTGGTGATGTTCATCGGCACGGGCGTGGCCGTGTCGCGGATGGGCGAAGAGTTTTTGCCCAACTTCAAGGAAACCGACTTTCTCATGCACTGGGTCGAGAAGGAGGGAACCTCGCTCGACGCCATGACGCGGCTCACCATCCGCGTCAGCAAGGAACTGCGGCAGGTGCCGGGCGTGAAGAATTTCGGGTCGCACATCGGCCGGGCGGAGGTGGCCGACGAGGTCGTGGGCCCGAATTTCACCGAGTTGTGGATCAGCGTCGATCCGCAGTACGACGTCGAACAGACGATGCAGCGCGTGCAGGAAGTCGTGGATGGCTATCCAGGTCTGTATCGCGACGTGCTCACCTATCTCAAGGAGCGGATCAAGGAGGTGCTCACCGGCGCGAAGGCCACGATCGTCGTCCGCGTGTTCGGCCCCGAATTGGGCACGCTGCGCGATACGGCCCAGCAGGTATATGCGGCCATCTCGCAGGTCGAGGGAGTCGCCACGCCGCACATCGAGCAACAGAAACTCGTACCGCAGATCCAGGTGCGGCTACGACCGGAAGCGGCGGCTCGCTTCGGGCTGACCGCCGGGCAGGTGCGTCATGCGGTGCAAACGCTGGTGCGCGGCAGCACGGTCGGCGAGGTCTATTACGGTCAGAAGAGCGTTCCGGTGATGGTCTGGGGCGTGCCCGACGTGCGCACCGACCTGGCGGCTCTGCGCCGTCTGCCGATCGATCTGCCGCGTAGTTCGTCGACCGCGCCCCCAACTCCGCCTCCGGCCGGTGGTCGGCCCGGCGGCGCTGGTACCCTCGCGGCGTCGCTTTCCACGCTGCCGCCCGCCTCGACCGCGGCGAACGGCTATGTGTTGCTCGGCGATGTGGCCGACGTGGAGATCGTCCCCGCGCCGAACGAGATTCCACACGAAAACGGTTCGCGCCGCATCGACGTGACGTGCAACGTGAAGGACCGCGACCTGGGCTCGGTGGCCCGCGAGATTCAGGAACGCGTCAAGGCGCTTCCCTTCGAGCGTGGTTACCATCCCGAATTCATCGGCGAGTATGCGGCCCGCGAACAATCACGCCAGCGGTTGTTCTTATTGGCCGCGCTGTCGCTGGCCGGCATTTTGCTCCTATTGTACGTCGACTTCGCCAACTGGCGGCTGACGCTGCTCGTCTTCCTGACGATTCCGTTCGCCCTGGTGGGCGGCGTGGTGGGAGCCTGGCTCGATACGGGCGTGCTCTCGCTGGGATCGCTGGTCGGCTTCGTCACGGTGCTGGGAATTGCGGCCCGCAACGGGATTATGCTGGTGAGTCATTACCGTCACCTGGAAGAGGTCGAGCGAGAACCATTCAGCCTGGAGCTCGTCTTGCGCGGCTCGGCGGAGCGGCTCGCTCCCATCTTGATGACGGCCCTCTCCACGGGGCTGGCGCTCGTGCCGTTGATCGTGCGCGGCAACCTGCCCGGCCACGAAATCGAGTATCCGATGGCGGTCGTCATCCTCGGCGGTCTCGTCACTTCGACGCTCCTCAATCTCTTCCTGCTCCCGCCCCTCTACGCCGCCTGGGGACACCGCGCCCCGGCGAACGACACGAACGTTATCTCGACTTGACGCGCCGATGCGTGGCGATACGGCAGCGTTGCAGCACGCGCTCACAAGACAGCTGTCGTCGAAAAAGCGAAGTGATTGCGGTGGCCATTGAGAGCCCCGTGTTCAGTCGGAGAACATCGGCGTGATGTCTTGCCAGGCAATTGATGGATCGGGTATGTGTTGGCGCAAAAAGAAGCGAAATAGTCGGCTGGCCGTTGAAAGATCGGGAGAGAAAAGGGGACATTCTACTTTTCTGTCTTCCTGGGACGACCGCGGGGGCGCAAGGTTGATTCTAGGCTAAGTCGCTTGGCGGTATGCTCGACCCATGTCTCGTCACCAAATGGCTGGCCACGCTCGATGGATCGTCGCAATGCCTTCTCTTCTGCTTGCGATTGAGGTCGGTTGACACGCGTGAGCCAATTGGCTGGACAAGCGATCGGCCAATCGGCCAGCATCGGCGGCCGTTCGCCGGAGACGCGCCAAGCCAAGCTTGACCACGGCCATTGCTCCGCACGCTTCACCAAATCGGCGCGGAGTGGATTCCGCTCCACGTAGCGCAGCACCGTGAGCAAATGGTCGTCGTCCTGAATGGGGAAAGCCTTGAAGCG
>DASZTS010000094.1:0-155586 GCA_035547915.1 Pirellulales bacterium
CAGGTCGCCCGGCGCGTGTCAATCGGAGAGTTAGCGTAATTTTTGGCGCTTCCACCGGAAGTTAGGTGGGCTGGGAAGTGCGAGGGACAAACTACCACACGCTGTTCCGGAGCGCTGGCTCAACCAGTGGCTGCGACAAGCTCAGCACCTTTGCTCACTCCCCAGGTCAACTGGCCCGGGGCAGCGAAAAAACAAATCCCCTTATGCACCCACGGGCGTGTGATCGCGCCGGTTGATGCTCGCCGAAAATTCAGTCCACGAACAGAAACTCGTTCGTGCTCAACAAGATCTGGGCGTACAACTCCCACGGCGAAAGTTTTGACGCTTCGCTCGATGCCTGTGGGGAGGCGATGAACCGCAACGCGAGATCGAGCTCGTCGTCGTTAGCGCGACGCCCGAAGACAAGCTGGTAGAGCGCCTGCACGCGCCGCGCGGGATCGTCCTCGGCCACTACTTCGGGTCTGGCTGCCAAACGCCGTGCCTGCGCCATCACGAAGGGCGAGTTCATGGCGAACAGCGCCTGCTGCGGAACGGTCGTTCGCGGGCGCTGGTCGTTCGACACATCGGGATTGGCGAAATCGAAGATGCGGAAGATGCCGGGTAAGTCCTGCCGGTCGATATAGGCATACACGCTACGCCGGCCCGAGAAAGGTTGCGCCCAGATATCGATCGGCCGTCCGGAAAAAGTGCTGTCGAGATTTCCCGCCACGGCGAGACAACCGTCGCGCATCGCCTCGAAGTCGAGCCGGCGGCGATTCATCCGCCAGAGGAGGCGATTTTCCGGATCGACGGCCGCACACTCCGCCCGCTCCGCACTTGCTTGCCGATAGGTGTTCGAAAGGAGCAGGTGTCGATGGAGCTTTTTCAGCGACCAGCCGTCATCCATGAATGTGGACGCCAGCCAATCGAGCAAGGCTGGGTGGGTGGGTGGATCGCTGCGGACGCCAAAGTCGCTGGGCGTGCGGACCAGCGGATTGCCGAAATGGTGCATCCAGACGCGATTGACGAGCACACGCGCTGTGAGCGGATTATCACGGCTGGCGATCGCCTGTGCCAGTTCGAGCCGGCCGCTCCCCTGCGTGAAGGCCGCGCGCTCACCATGTGAAAGCACCGCCAAGAACCGCCGCGGCACGCGCTCACCGGGCCGGCCGGGGTTTCCGCGCAGGAAGATGTGCGGCTCGGTCGGCGTCGCTGCATCGGCCAATACCATGGCCCGTGCCGGCGCGGCGGGCGAAGTCGCGTCCAATTCGTCGACCTTGCGCTTGAGTGCCGTGAGATGGTCGCGCACCTCGCGGTCGAAGAGACGTTGGGCCCGTTCGTCGGACAAGACGACCGGCGACTCGGCACCATACAGTACCTGCCGCAGTTCCTCGGCCGCCGGATCGGCAAGCCGCTCGGGCGGCGGGTCGACCTGACGCGAATCGACCCATTCTTTGTCGACCCGGGCCAACAATTCACCGTAGAGCCGGGCCACGTCGATCATCGTCGCCGGACGGTGCTCGATGAGCGTTTGCCGGACGAGCGCGTTGATCGGCCGGCTAGCCTCGGGCGCCGTGGCCCAACGATCGATCGCCGCGCTCCCCTTCTGGGCGAACTCCGCGGAAGGGATCGCCGCCAACTCTTGCCAGGCCGCGAAAACCGGTTCGCCGCTCTCGCTACGCTGTTTGACGAATCGCCGCCAACGATCGACGAGCTGCGGTCGCAACTCGCCGGGGCCGAGCGAGATCATCGGCTCTTCGGCGGGGGGCGGTTCACCGGGCCGCCCGCGAATCAACTGCACCAGGTACTCGCCCGCCTGTGCGCGGAATTTCTTCTCCAACTCGTCCTGCTTCTGCTTACGGTAGTCGTCGACCGACTTCTGCCTCGCCGCCTTCTCTTCAAGGAACTTCGCGTAGGCGGCCGACTCCTCGGGCATGCCGATGAGTGGCAGGTCGTCGGGTTCCGTCGAGCTGGCAAACACGCCGTAGAGCGAATAATAGTCCGCCGACGGGATCGGGTCGAACTTGTGGTCGTGGCAGCGAGCGCAGGTGACCGTCAGGCCAAGTAGCCCGCGCGAGACGACGTCGATGCGGTCGTCGATGATGTCGTGGACGTTGAACATGAAGCGTCGACCGAGCGTCAGATACCCGAGGGCCGCCAGCGGCCGACGGTCATCACCCAGCGCCAACCGATCGGCCGCGAGCTGTTCGATGACGAATCGATCGTAGGGCAGATCCTCGTTCAGCGCCTGGATGACATAGTCGCGGTAGGTGTACGAGAAGGGGTAACGCCGCTCTTGCGCAAAGACGTAGCCCTTGGTGTCGGCGTAGCGGGCCAGATCGAGCCAGTGCCGCGCCCAGCGCTCTCCGTAGTGTGGCGACGCCAGCAGGCGATCGATCACCGTTTCCCAGGCATCGGCAGACGGATCGTTCTCGAAGGCCGCGACCTCTTCGGTCGTCGGCGGAAGACCGATCAGGTCGAAGCTCGCCCGCCGCAGCAGGGTACGGCGATCGGCCTGCGGCGAAGGACGCAATCCCTTGGCTTGCAGCTCTTGGAGTATGAAGCGGTCGACCGGTGAAGCACACCAGTCGCCCCCGTTCGGCTCCGGCAGCGGCGGTCGCACCACCGGTTGGAAGGCCCAATGGGCTGCCGCGGTATCCGCCGAAGGAGGCGCGGCGATGGCACCGCCGCTGCCTTGATCTTCGGGCCAGGGCGCGCCCATCTTCACCCAGGCCGTCAGCGCCGCCAACTCGGCATCGGGCAGCTTGCCGGCGGGAGGCATCTGGATGTCACCCTGGTAGCGAATGGCCGTGATGAGCGAACTCTTATCCGGTTCTGCCGGCACAATCACCGCCCCACTGTCGCCACCCTTCAAGGCCGCATCGCGGCGGTCGAGTCGCAGACCCGCTTCCTGCTTCTCTGGGCCATGGCATTTCTGGCATCGCTCGATCAGCACCGGTCGCACGCTCTTTTCGAAGAATGCGATCTCCTCCGGCGTCGCCGCGGACGACAACGCCGCCGGCGCAATGGCCGACGACACGGTGAGAACGAACAGGATTGGTCGCCCGAGGCGAATCATCGGCGGACTGCCATTTTTCGGTGGGAGGAGTGCCTGACGGCGGCGGGAACGTCGCCCTTCAGTCTATCATACATATCGCCTGTGTGCGATCAGCTCGATCGTCTCCCGTTCGGGCCGCGGTGGATACCAAAATCCGTTGGCAGACCCACCGCCACCGCGACAAAGCAACCCGACTGGGGGATTTATTACGCCAACTTGGCGCGCCCCGCCGCAGTTGGTTCTGGCACGTCTATCCACGCCGCGAATCGTAAAGATGAGCCAAATGCGCAAACGATTTCGCCGTCTGCTCAGCCCAATAAAAGCGGCTGAAGGTGCCGGCGATAGAGGTTGTCGGTCACGTTCTTTGAGATGGCCGGCTCGCAGGCTTTGAGCATGTCCAGGTATCGATCGCCGAACTGGGCGGCGATCTTATAACCGACATGGATCAATTGCCGCAGGTGCGGGTTGAACTCCGGGCAGTTTGGCTCGTGTCGAAGGGCCGCGACGAATTGTTGCGAGTTCCAATCTTGCACGGCGTGAGGCGTCGGGAGTTTGGCGGGATCGATATCGATGACGGCCGCGTACGGGGCACAGAGCGCGTCGCGCTTCTCCACCGCCTTGGCGTAAATCTGTTTGGCGAGCGTCAGTCCTTCGCCGCCCGACTCCGCCAATCCGATGACCTCTTCGAGCCAGCTCGTGCCAGCCGTCTTGATGTGCAGTCCGGCTCCGGTGCGGGCCAGCGCGCGGCGAATCGGTGCGTACAGCGAGAATTTGTCGCTCCCCGAGTGGACGCTAAGCTTGAGGTTGGCCGGCAGCCCGAACTTGCCGACGGCATACGCGATGACGGCCAGATCTTGCTGAAATTCTTTCTCGAACTGCCGCAGGTCGCCCACATAATCGACCCCCTTGTTGAACCGCCCGGTAAATTTCGGGGCGATGGTTTGCAGGGGGATTCGCTCGTCGGCCAGCGCCGCCAGGATGATGAGCAGTTCGGGCGGCGTTTGCGGACTGTCGGTCTCGTCCATCGACACTTCGGTGATGAACCGATCGGCCCCCTTGGCCGCGGCGATGTGCCGATAGATGGCCCCCGCTTCCTCGACGGCCCGTAGGTATTTGGCGGCCACTTTCTCGACGTCGGCCCGCGTGGTGACGAAGGGCCCTTCGATGCCCGGAATGGCCAACGTGCCGACGAGATCGGCGTGCCGATCGACGAACGCCGCGACGGCTGCGGGCTCGGCAGGCTTGCCGATGGAATCGGCCACGTCGATCGTGTAGAAATCAGACGAAGCAATGAAGCCATCGACCGTCTCCAGGCGGATATGGTCGGCATCGACGTGATAGGGCTTCTTCCAGCCCAGCTCTCGCACGGCCGCGTCGGCCGCCTCACGCACGCTGGCCGGCTGTGATCCGACGGTCGTATGTTCACGATACGACTTGTTCCACACGGGAACGACGTCGGCACCCTGTTCGGCGGCGAGTTGGCAGGCCCGCAACTGGGCCTTCGCCTGATGGGCAAAACGGTCTCCAACACCGAACGAAAACTTGGAAAGAGTGAGCATGGGCTAGCTGAGCATCCAGGAAACGAAAGAAGAATCGGGCAGCAAGCAGGTCGTGGTCAGCGCCCAATCTAGCCGCCTCACCGTGCGACGACAACCGGCCGCAGAATGGCAAATGACCGCCGAAAACTTCCGTAACTCAGCCCCAAGGTGCTGTCACTCGCCCACTTCGACCACCGCCTTGATGACGCCGGTCTCGGGGCGGGTGTACGACGGGAACACCTCGATCAATTCGTCGAAGGCGGTGCGGTGAGTAATCCAGGGCCCCGTATCGAGCCGGCCTTGCTCGATGAGCTCGATGATCCGCGCAAAATCTCGCGAGAGTGCGTTGCGCGAGCACAGAAGTGTCCCCTCCGGCCGGTGGAACGTGGGATGGCGGAAATGGACCTCGTCGGTGGTGATGCCGACGAAGACGAGCCGCCCGGCGTGTGTGATCAGGCCGAAGGCGTTCGACATCGAGGTGCTGTTCCCCGTGGCATCGATCACCACGTCGGGCATGTGACCGTCGCACCGTTCGCGCAGCTCGGCTTCTACGTTGTCCGACAGTAGCACGGTGTCCGACACGCCCATCACTCGGCGGCAGAATTCGAGCCGGCCGGCGTGCATGTCGAGCATGACGATCTTGGCGCCCGTGAGCTTGGCGAATTCGAGCGTTGCCAGCCCGATTGGGCCGGCGCCGATGATCAAGCACGATTCCTCGGCCTTCAGCGCCGAGCGATCGACCGCGTGGCAGCCGATGGCCAGCGTCTCGACGAGCGCAAGCTGCTCGAAGCTCAGCTTACGCGAGATGTGCAGCTTGCGGGCGGGCACGAGAAAACGAGGACGCAGCCCACCGTCGCAATGCACTCCGAGCGTCTGGTGCTTTTCGCAGCAGTTGGTGTGGCCTCGTCGACACGCGTAACACTGCTGGCAGTTGATGTAGGGCTCGACCGAGCAGCGATCGCCCGGCTTGACGTTGGTGACGTCGGCCGCCACCTCGATCACCTCGACGCCCAACTCATGCCCGGGAATTCGCGGATAGCTGAAGAAGGGCATCTTTCCCAGGTAGCCGCCGATATCGGTGCCGCAGATGCCGACGTTGTGAACGCGGACCAGCGCGTCGCCAGGTCCGGGTTTGTCCGGACCGGCAACGTCGATCCGTTTGAATTGCTTCGGAGCTTCCAGCGAGATGGCTTTCATAAAGAATTCGTTCTCCAATTTGGAGCAACCGACTAAACCGGATTGAGCTTCCGAAAAATCGGCGTTTCACGGCCAACTTTTTGCCCACGGGGCACCCCGGCTCCCAGCTTGTGTCAGCCGCTCTTACGTCGCCGGCGGGTCGGCGTTTTCGGGGCGTCCCTCGGGGTAGAACCAATTGTGGATGGGCCGCAGGATTTCGAGCACCTCGCCGAGCAACGGCTCGTCGGCCGCACGCTGCGACCATTGCACCCATTTGCGCACGTTTTCGGGATTCGCCGAGCCGACGATGCACGTGGCCATGTCGGGATGGGCGATGGAGTATTGCAGGGCGAGTTGTGCGATGTCGGTGCCGCGCGCCGCGCAGTGTTCCGCCGCGCGGCGGCAGACGGCCCGCACCTCCTCCGTCGCCTTGTGCCAGACGGGGAGTGGCGAGTTGGTGAGCAGCCGGGCCGAAAAGGGCGCCGCATTCATTACGCCCACGCCCTTTTGCTGCAAGTAGGGGACGAAATCGGCCAGCATCGTGTTCTGTAGCGTGTAATGGTTATATGAGAGCACCACATCCAACGGCGCACGGTCGAGCACGTAGCGAAAGATCTTGAGCGGATACCCGCTCACGCCGATGAACCGCACCTTGCCCTGCTGTTGAAGCTTGCGCAAGGCCGGCAGCGTCTCTTCCACGATCTGCGACAGTTCGACGAACTCGATGTCGTGGCAGAGCATGATGTCGAAGTAATCGACGCCCATCCGCTCCAGGCTGACGTCGACGCTTTCGGCCACCCGCCGCGCCGAAAAATCGAAATGCTGCGGAGCGTATCGGCCCAGCTTCGTACCCAGGTAATAACGGTCTCGCGGTACGCCGCGCAGCGCCACACCGAGCAAGCACTCGCTCAGCCCCCGACCATAATAGGGCGACGTATCGATAAAATTCATTCCCAGGTCGAGCGCGACGTGGACGGAACGCACCGCATCGTTGAGGTCGACGGCGCGGAATTCCTGCCCCAGCGACGACGCACCGAAACTGAGCCATGACAGCTCGATGCCCGTATTGCCGAGCGGACGAAATTGCATGTTGGTTTCCTTCTGGGAACGGCCATCCGCCCTGATGTAAACGGCAGGCCGACGAGTCGGTTATAAGATCTGGCGCCGTTGTACTAGGCCGTCACCGCCATACGATGTGTCGGCACCGGCCGACCGGGTCGGAAGCTTTGCAGGTCGTGCACACGGCCACCTAGGGCTTGCGCTTCGCGTTCGACCAATTCGCTCAGCAACTCCGGTGCAACGGCTACCCGCGCGTTGACGGTCAGCTCGGCCGCCTTCGTGCTCGCGCCCGAGGCAAACGATAGCTCGACCCCCGCATCGGAGCTGACGAGGTTGGCGATCGCGGTCGCACCGTTCGTCGACGCCAGCACCTTCAAATGGGCCGGCTCGGCCGACACATGGCCACACGCTTGCGCCAACCCAGTGACGAATCCGAGCAGCAGATCGTCCAACCGGAAAGGTTCTGGCCGCTCGATGGTCACCCCGCAATTCAGCCAGCCCAACTCCGCTTCGCCGGCCGCATAAACGTCGTAATCCACATCCGGCGTGGGCGACCGTGTCGCGGGTGCTTGCTCGAGCGCCGCGATCAACGCCTCGAAACCGTCGCCCTGCCGCGCGCTGACCGCGAACACCGTCTTGTCGGGAAACCGCTGGCGCACCAAACGCAACAGCTCGGTCCGCGCCGCCTCGTCGAGCTGGTCGGTCTTGTTGATCGCCACGAGATCGGCTTCTTCCAGTTGCTTGAGAAAGATGTAGGCCGCTTTCGGAGAGAACCCGAGACCGGGTCGGTCGGCCAGAATCTTCTGCCCATGGTCCGGCTTCAACAATACGGCGAGTGGCGCCACTTCGTATTCGCGCGCGTACAGGGCGCGGAGTGGTTCGATCACGGTGGCCGCGAGGTCGGTGCAGCTTCCCACGGGCTCGGCGATGATGATGTCCGGGTGCCGGTCGGCGGCGAGTTGCCCGACGGTTTCTACCAGGTCGTTGAACTTGCAGCAGAAGCAGGCGCCGGTGACTTCGCCGACGTCAAACCCTTGCGCCCGCAGTGACTGCGTATCGACCAGCCCGTGGGCCTGGTCGTTGGTCACCAGCCCGACACGGAGTCCTTGCGAGATCCAATGGCGGGCCAAGCGGGCGATGGCCGTACTCTTGCCCGCTCCCAAAAAGCCGCCCAGCATTACGAAGCGTATGCTTTTCATGGTGTTGTACGCTCGAGGAGCACTTGCCTTAGGAGGGCCTTTTCCGTCAGGGAAGAGAACGGCCGTCTACCGACTATCCAAGGTGCTTTTTAGACTAGACAATGTCCCCCTTATCCGCCAGCCGCCCGTTGACCATGACAGACTTTCGCGCGCACCACCACAAAACGGCCGCCCCGTCGCACCTGCCGGCAAGTCCGCCCGACTGGCCCTTGGCCGACGTCGAGGTGCGGGAGGCACTCGAAAGGTGCTTCGCCGACGGTAGCTGGGGCCGCTACCACGGAGCGGATCTCTACAAGCTCACCGAATCGCTGAGCGAATTCTTCGGGCTGCCCTACGTCTATCCTTGTTGTTCCGGAACGTTTGCCGTCGAGCTCGCCCTGCGCGCGCTGCACATCGGACCGGGCGACGAGGTGGTGTTGGCCGGCTACGACTATCCGGGCAATTTCCGCGCGATCGAAGCGGTCGGCGCCCGGCCCGTACTGGTCGACATCGATCACCGGAATTGGAACTTCTATCCGGCCCTCTTGGAATCGGCGGTAGGAGCCGAAACGCGGGCCGTGCTCGTTTCGCACTTGCACGGAGGGCTCGTGCCGATGGCCGACCTGCTCGAGCGCGCTCGGTGGCGCAACCTGGCTGTCATCGAGGATGTCTGTCAGGCACCCGGTGCCATGGTCGAAGGTCGGCTGGCCGGCACCTGGGGCGACGTGGCCGTGCTCTCCTTCGGCGGCAGCAAGCTGCTGACGGCCGGCCGCGGTGGTGCGATCCTCACGAGCCGGCCCGAAATCCACCAGCGGGCCAAGATCTTCTGCGAGCAGGGGAACCACGCCTTTCCGTTGAGCGAATTGCAAGCGGCCGTCCTGTTGCCACAGTTGGCAAAGTTGAACGAGCGCAACGCCCGGAGAACGGCGGCGGTCGCTCGGCTGGTGGAACGGCTGCATGGCGTGAGTTGCTTGAAACCGTTACAGAATACCGTCAAAGACTCGAACCCGGCATATTACAAGGTCGGTTTTCATTACCAGCCACCCGAGCATGGCCACCGCGCCGACTTCATTGCCGCCGCGCAGGCGGAAGGGATCGGCATCGACGCCGGCTTCCGCGGCTTCGCACTCCGCGGCGACAAGCGGTGCCGTGTGGTAGGATCGCTCACCGAATGTCGCCGGGCAGCCGCCTCCTGCCTCGTGCTGCACCATCCCGTGCTGCTCGAGCCGGACGAAACGATCGACAGGGTCGCGGCCATGCTGGAGAGATTGGCCGGCACGCCGTGAACCGCCCCATGCCGGGCGACCCAATGGCGATCCACTTTGCCCAGGGAAAGAATCGGCCTTCCGCGACGAATGATTTGTTGTCGGATAGGTTCCAACACGACACGCGTGCGACGAGCGGCTATCATTGCAGGCTGTCTGACGGTCCTCTAGCCAGGCTTTTGCCTTGTCACTCGACCACGTCATCGATATCCACGATCTGCGCAAGACCTATCGCGATGGCCTGTTTGGCCGCCGGCGTGTCGAAGCGCTACGCGGAGTCACCTTTCAGGTGAACGGCGGCGAAATCTTCGGATTGCTCGGTCCGAACGGCGCGGGAAAGACGACGCTCATCAAGGTCTTGCTCGGTATCGTCCGCAAGTCGGGCGGACGGGCCGCGCTGTTGGGGCGTCCGCCGGGCGATCGCAAAGGACGCCGGCAGGTCGGCTACCTGCCCGAGAACCATCGGATTCCGGCCCACCACACAGGCTACACGGCGCTCGAGTATTACGGCGGTCTGAGCGGCCTTTCGCCGAGCGAGATCAGGGCCCGGCGAGGCGATCTGCTCGAACTGGTCGGGCTCGGCCCGTGGGGCGATACGAGCGTGAAGAAATACTCGAAGGGGATGTTGCAGCGGCTGGGGTTGGCCCAGGCATTGTTGCACGACCCGAAACTGCTTGTGCTCGACGAGCCGACCGACGGCGTCGATCCGGTCGGCCGAGCGGAGATGCGCGAGCTCTGGCGGCGACTGAAAGACAGCGGCAAGACGGTCTTCATCAACAGCCACCTGCTGCAAGAAATCGAGCTCGTGTGCGACCGCGTCGCCATCCTGGTCCAGGGGTTGGTCGAGCGCGTCGGTCGCATCGACGAGATCACCGCCCGAGCAGAGATCGACGTCACGTGGACACTGGCCGGCGACGAGGGCGACATCCGGGCCGTGCTGGCCATCGACTCGGCCACGCCGTTGCTCGTAAGCGAGAACAACCAGGTCCAGATCTCGCTCACGCTGGCCGATCAGGCGGCGGTCGATCGAGCCGTCGACGGCTTGCGGGCTCGTGGCGTGAGCATCGTCTCGATGTCGCGGCCGCGACGCACGCTGGAAGAGGCTTTTTTGGACACCGTACGGCAAGGCAACGGAGCGCCCGGCCCGGTCACGGTCGGAGGCGTGCGGCGATGAGACCCTATCTGGCGATCATCAAAGATTCGTTCCGCGAAGCGTTGGCCTCGCGCGTGCTTTGGATTCTGTTGGTGCTCAACACGATCGTGTTGCTGTTGGTAGCGCCGCTCGGGTTGGCCGAGCGGACAGGCATCGTCTTCACGCCCAACGACATCACCGATGGCAAGGAATTGCTCAACAAGATCAAACGCCAGGAGGCGGAGCAGCAGCCCTCGCCGGGCAAGCAGATCTGGGCCTTGCTGAGCGACGACTATAAGGCGGAGCTCGCGCCGGAGGGGGAGAAGCCGCGCCGTCCCCGTTGGCCGGGCGCGATCTACATACAACTTCCCGGTGAGTTGAACCAAGTCATCACCAGTCCCAAGCTGTACGACGCCGAAGCCTGGTCGGGCATAGCTTTGTCGAACGACGCGCGCGACCTGCTCGGCCAAGGCATCGATCAGCTCGACGAAGAAGACGTGGCGCGGCTCAATCGCCTCTTACTCGAAGCGGCCTATCCCGACGAGATCGCCGTCAGCCGCGAGAAGGCGGTGGCCGTCTCCTACCTTATCTGGAACTGGTTCAAGTGGCCCTCCTCGAAGAAGGCCGCCGTCGATTGGTTAATCGGTCGATTGCAGTGGTTCTTTTGCGGCGTCGTGGGCGTGTTTGCCGGTATCCTGGTCACCGCCTCGATCATACCCCAAACCTATGCCGCCGGGGCGATCGATCTGCTGCTCAGCAAGCCCATTTCCAGATCGTTGCTGTTTCTGACCAAGTACGTCGGAGGCTGCATGTTCGTGCTCGTCTCGAGCGCCTACGTGATCGTCGGATTGTGGCTGATCGCGGGTTTGCGCTGGGGCGAATGGAGCAACCGCGTCCTGTTGATCATTCCAGTGCTGATGTTCTTGTTCGCCGTCTATTACGCCGTTTCGTCGCTGGCCGGGGTCATCTGGCGGAATGCCATCGTGTCGGTCGTGATCGCCGTGGTTTTCTGGGCCGCCTGCTTCATCGTGGGATTTGTGAAGGGCGTGACCGAGCCCGTCTTCCTGAATCCAAAGCGGATCATCAAGCTCGTGCCGGCCGGAGAAGAGTTGATCGCCGTGAACGAACGAGCCGAGGTCTTTCATTGGAGCGCGGCCAAAGGGAATTGGGAGGAGGTTTTGGCGACGGCCGGCGACACCGGCGTGGCTGCCACGCCGGGCATCACCTTGCCGCTGCTGGGTCCCGTCTACGACGCCAAGAACGATCGACTCCTGGCACTGCCCGTGGCGGCGCCGCAGTTTGGCGTGTTCATGGTCGACAACGGGTTGATCGTGGGCGATAAGCAAGACGGCTGGAAGCGCCGACAGGGAACGCCCGCCCCGCCGGGCACCGCCGCCCTCCTGGTCAACCGCAAGGGGACCCTGCTGGCTGTCACGCCACGCGGATTGATGAGACATATCGGCGACCCCGTGGCTGGCGAAGCGCCGGTCCAGGTGTTCGGCTTCACCATGCCTACGGTGGGCGGCGGCCGTTTCGCGTCAGCCGGCGCCGAGTTGTCGCTCGGCACACCTTTGTCGGCCGCAATCGACCGTATGACCGACGACGTGGTCATCTACGACACGCAAACGTTGCGTATTCTCTCGCCCGACGCCAAGGGGCGGTATGTAGAGCGGGCCAAACGCGACATCGAACACAACCTATCCGGCATCGTGGCGGTAGGTGGCGGCCGGGTACTGCTCGCTCGTGCCAAGGGGCAGATCGACTTGTTCGACGCCGCCAAGCTCGAGCCGCAGGGAGATTTTGATCCCGAGGGGAGCAACACGCCACGCTTCGTCGAATGTTCACCCGGCGGCGAGACGTTTGCCGTACTCTTCCACAACCGCCGACTGTGGCTCTACGACGCCGCTCAGCAACGCCCGCTGCGACTTTCGATCTCGGGCCAGGGCGACATTTCGGCAGTCGCCTTCGGCGGCGACCACGACCGGCTGCTCGTCGCCGATCGGTTCACGCGTGTCACGGCCTACGAACTCCCTGCCGGCCGGATAACCGACCGCCGCCGCCCATCGCTTACCGTGTTCGAACGGATCTACCTGTACGGTATCGAGCCGATCTACACCGTGTTCCCCAAGCCGGGCGAGATGAGCAACGTAGTCGACTATCTGCTCACGGGTAATGAAAGCGTCGCGGTCGGCCCGTCCACCGACCTCCATACGATCCGCCAAAAGCTCGACATCTGGGGCCCCATCTGGAGCAACATCGCCTTCATCGCGGTGGTTGTGGGCCTCGGTTGCTTCTATACCCACCGCAAGGATTTTTAGTCGTGGATGACCGTTGGCCCAAGGCCGACCTTCCGCGCGCGGCTACCGTCCGGTGAATTGCTCTTTCAACCTGACGATCTCCGCCTCGATTTCGGCCGATTCGCCGTCGTCGGGTCCTCCTTCGTCAGGTTCGGTGAGTTCGCACAGCGCCTCGGCCTCCGCTTCCGCCTGTTCGACGCGACGCCGCCACCGTTCCACACGGCTGAATACGTCGCGCGATGCGTCGATCATCGGTGGCGCACCGATACGCCGTTCGATCTGCGTGACGCATTGCCGAGCGGCAAACTCGATGAGCAGTCGGTTGGCCGAATCGCGTTGAACCTGCATCCTTTCGATGCGACGGCGCAAACGCACAGCAGAAGCCTCAGCGGCCGTTCGTTGTTCCTCGAGTGCGGCGGCGAGTTGCTCGTGCTTGCGGCGCCGCGCCACGGCCTGGCGCGCCTGGCCATCGTCACCGGCCGTCACGGCGGCTACCGCGCGGCGCTGGCAGCGAGCCGCCTTGCCGCGTTCGATTTCGATTTCCTGCGCGAGCCGTTTTTGGGCGGCAATGGCACGCGCTGCGGCGCCCGTCGTCAGGGCGATGGCTTCGTCCATCTCGCGCACGGCCTGTCGCAGCATCTTTTCGGGATCTTCGAAGCGATCGACGAGGTCGTTCAGGTTGGCGGTGAGGATGTCGTGGACACGTCGAAAGAGGGTCATGAGTTTTGCTCCGCTGATGGATTCAAAGAATGGTTAGGTTGGGCGTTGGCCGTCACGCCGCCGGGCTCCGCGCGTGTTCGGGCGGCCGGTCGGCATCGAGGGCGGCATCCTGCCAGGTGACGGCCGAGACTCCCTCGACGGCCGCCGCGATCTGTCCCACCAGCTCTTCCGCCCGCGCGGCGGGCGCGCCGGTGAATTTGGCCAGATGGATCATCGAGACCAGCTCGCGTATCCATGCCAGCGTGCCCATCAAATCTTCGTAAGTGCGGCGGCGCACTTCGCACAGCCGCTCGATGTTCTTGCGGCGCGCCTGTTCGCTCAAAGTGCGCCGATCGACCGCCAGCGACTCGCAGGCGTCAAGCCGGCCTCCGTTCATATCACTCCGCGCCATCAAGGCATCCATCTCGCGGATCCGCGCGGCCTGCGCCGCGAGCGCGGCACGCAACTCGACGAGTCGATCCTTTTCGCGCGCCAATACGTTCTCGGCCCAACCATCCAGGCTCGACAGGGCCGTATCGAGTTCGGCGTCGACTTGCCCGATGGCCTCCGTCATTTCGTCCGCCGCAGCGCGCTTCGTGTCGGCGCGATTCTCCGCGGACGCTTCGGGCTGGGCCAGCAGGATCGGCAAATACAGCGGCCAGAAGGCAACGGACATGGCCAACTGGATGGGGACTTGCCAGCCTCCGGCACGTTCGCCGTTCAAATAGACGGCGCCGGCCACGGCGAGCCCCGCGACAAGGTACAGCACGAGTGTTTCACCGAGTCCCATGTTCACACCTCCCCGCTATACGTGCATGGCGAGAAAATTCCACAACACGTAGACCATGAGCGGCGTGACCGCCGTGTAGCAGGCGCACCAGGCCACGAGCAGTCGCCGCAGCAGGCAGGCCCGCGACTCGCGCCTCTCGGCACAGATCGTGTCGCGGAGTTCGAGGAAGCCGTCATAGAGCGTCTTCACTCCCCAGATGCCGGCCATGAACGGCAGCAGCAGCCCGCCCACGACGCAGCCGACCACGAGTTCGTGAGGCACCGGAAAGACGACCACGGTGAGTGCCGTCGCCACGTAGATCGGTAAAATGCCGACCAGCGCGACAGCGGCCGATGCCATACCCTTCAGGGCATGCGACAAAACTCCCAACATGCTGACGCGTACGCCGGCGAGCAGGCCATAAAAATAGAAGCTCGGCAGACAAATGCCGTTGGCCGCCACCAGCCCCAGCGAATAGGCCAGCAGCAGGTTAGCCGCCGAGCGGTCGGTCCAACGGGCAGCCGGTACGCCCGGCAGCCAAAAATCACACGTGACGCGCACCGCGTTGAGCATCACCGTCGCGCCGACACCATAGATGGCGAAACCGATCAGGCCCAGTATCAACAGCCGCGGCACGATGCGCCGCTGTTGGTCGGGCAGACGCAGCCGCCGTTCGAGGTCGGGACGGTCCTTCAACAAGAGATCCAAGAGTCGCACGAGCGACAGGTCGTCCTCATGGACCAAGACGGCCTGCTCGTAGGGTGTTGTGAGCGTAGCAGTAGACATAGATTTTCTCCTCGTTAGTGAAAGACGTGCGACACTTCGCGGCCGATCACGCAGCGGGCAGCAGAAGTCCGAACACATAGGCCATCTGGAAACCGATGGCGCCGACCAGAACCAGAATCCAGCCGGGCACCCGGCCGCGGGCTGGCTCGAGACGTTCGACGACGCGACAGAAGACGTCGCTCATCGACACGCCCACGCCGACGAGGACCAGACCGTTGACCGCGGCCACCAACCAAGCCATGGCCCGCGGCCCGAGCAGTTCAGACGGAAGCGATGGCACGGCCACGCTGAAAAACCAGCCGATGGGCACCGACGCGATGAGCGCCAGGCCGCCCCAGCTCACGGTAACCAGCGCGGCGAGCAGCGTCGTGCTGACACGCAACTGCGAACCGCCCAGGCTGTTCAGAATGTAGAGGGCCGGCAGGGGAATTCCCCAAGCCAGCCCGGCAGCGACGGTGAAGAGGAGTGACTTTTCGAGCATCGTCCGCGGTCCCGCGTGGATGCCCATGGTGAGACCATAGATAAGCGTGCCGGCGACGGCCGTGGCCGTCAGCGCCAGCCAGACAGGCAGACGATAAGGGGCACCTTCGCGGTGCCAGGCGAGGGCGAAATCTTCGGGTTCACGTAGCGCTCGGCCGACGGCCGCGACGCTGGCGCGCAAATCTTGACGCGACATGGGCGGGGTTCCTTGAGCGAATCAGGTTCTTTCCGATCAATCAATGCGAGCGCTCGCACGCAGATGACCGGAAACCAACCGCCGCATTAACGGATCGTCAAAGAAACCCCGCTCCTGTCCGCGCCTGGCTTGCCGTCGTCCGCCGGATCAGAGCGGCGTTACGAGGGACGCGCGCGGCCCCCTCGCCGAATCGGTATCGAAACTGTACTCCACCTTCTGACCCACCGCGAGACTTTCGAACGATCGGTCGACGACGACCGTGTGGTGGAAGAAGATGTCGTAGCCGTGCTGCACCTTGATAAAGCCAAAGCCCCGTTTCGTGAACAATTTTTTGATTTTGCCGTGTGACATAGATACCTCTCCTAAGTCGCATCGCCGGCTCGATGCTTCGATATTTAGATCTTTAAAGTTCGTCTTCCCGACCTGGCGCGGGCTTCCGACGGCCTCGAAGGGGTGCCGGCTGCCGTTAGCAGCCGGCGACCTCCTCGTTGGCCAAGACGGGTGCGCTGCCGTCTGGTTTGAACAAAAGCTCGCGTTCGCCGATCAGGCAGAACCGCCCCAGCCAAGTGGCAGGACCTCGACTTCGTTCGTCACGCGGTGAACGCCGTCGATCGATCGGACCAGCATGGCCGAGAGTTCTTTCAGGTATGCGGTCGGAACGCGTCCACGGATCGTCACCTCGTCCGCATTGCCATCGCAGCGCAGCCGCCGTAATGACAAAAAGGGGCTCGACTGCAAGCGGGCCTGGGCCGATTGTTGGGGCTCGGGCGGTGCCGGCGACGGATCGCGCGGTTGCGCGGCTTGCCAGCGCTGCACCTGTCGCTCGACGAGGATGCTGGTGACGGAATCGGGATGCATCGGGCTGAGTAGAGAAAACATGATGTACTCCTGGCGCACCGCCAGCGTCCAAGTAGCCGACGGCGCGCAGCTAAAGGTGAGGATTGGGGAAGAGAAGCCCGGCGCTATCGCGCGGGGCGGAAGATAACGGCCCGATGCCGTCGATCAGATTTGCAGCCGCACGCAAAGCGCGCTGAGCGTGTTCGGCCGCTGTTGCCGCACGGACGACGCCAATCGGATGGCACGCCGCGAGGGTGCAGCGGGCGGCTGTCCCCAGGACATCACGTGGATTTTTTCGCGGCCCGACCATTCCTCGGTGTCGTCCGACTCGACGGCAGCGATGAATGGCGCGGACGTCTCGCGGTCCCAATGCCAGTCGCGAGTGCGATACGGGGGCGGCGAACTTCGCGAGACCTGCGCCGACGGGCCGGAGAGGGAAATCTCGGCCTGCAAGGTGCCCCCCGCAAAGAGGGCCGCGACGATGCCTTCGGCCAGCAAGAAGCTGAAGCAGAGGAGAATTATGCGTCGCGTCATCGACCGGCCTCGTTTCCCGCGGCCCGCGGGAATGTTCGCCTTATTGACCATTAGAATCGGCCGTTCAGCGCAAAAAGCTCGTTACTTTCGCTTCAGCTTGCCGCAGCCCGCTTCAATCCACGGTCGCATTATCTGCTTTTTGCGACGCCTTTGAAACGCCGCTTCCGTTAAGAATGCGACAGGCGATCGAGCCGGCTATGCGCCAGCGATAGCGCTTGATCGGGCCGAACACGACAGCCAAAATAACGCACGACGCTGGCGAGAACCGGTGAAATGTTAGCGGAGCAACGACCATGAACAGGGCAGTGGCGACGGGCGTACTCATCGGATGTATTCCGCTGGTCGCGCGCGCCGCGGAACAGCCGGAGCCCACCTCGCCATCGCTCTCCCAGCGGGCAGACGCGTTTCGGCAACAAGTTGCCCCACTGCTGGCCAAGTATTGTTTCGACTGCCACGGACAAGGCACCGTCACGGCGCAGGTGACCTTCGACCGGTTCACCTCCGATCGCCAACTTTTGGGGAGCCGCGATCTGTGGTGGAAGGCTCTCAAGCAACTGAGGGCCGGCTTGATGCCGCCGTTGGGTGAGCCACATCCGGCCGCCGATGAGATCGCGCGGCTGGAAGACTGGATCAAAACGGCCGTCTTCGAGTTCGATCCGCAAAACCCCGATCCGGGGCATGTGACGGTTCGTCGGCTGAACCGCGTCGAATATCGCAACACCGTCCGCGACCTGATCGGCGTCGAGTACAACACGTCGGGCGAGTTTCCGGCCGACGACACGGGTTATGGCTTCGACAACATCGGCGAAGTGCTGACACTATCGCCCCTGCTGCTGGAGAAGTATCTGACGGCCGCCGAGGCAATCGTCAAGCAGGCGGTACAGACCGTCTCGGGCGTGACACCGGAGAAGAAAATCCCCGGCCGTGCGTTTCGCCGCGCCGACGATCAAGAATCGGATAAACCGGGTCGTGGCGCGGTCTCACTCCCCTACTACGTTCCGGCCACCCTGGCCGCCAAACACACTGCCGAGCACGCGGGCCGGTATGAAATCACCGTACACGTGTCGGCCCACGAGAAGTTCGTCGACGGCGTATTCGACTACAACAAGTGCCGCCTGCTGTTCCTGGTCGATGGTCAGGAATTGGGGCGGCAAGAATTCAGCCGCCAAGAAGGAAAGTCGTTTTCCTTCACGTACGGCCAATCGTGGTCGGCCGGCCAACACGATCTGACATTCGAACTGCAACCGCTCACGCCCGACGAGCAACAGACTCGCTCGCTCTCTTTGCGTGTCGACGACGTGATG
This sequence comes from Pirellulales bacterium, assembly GCA_035547915.1. Taxonomy (GTDB): domain Bacteria; phylum Planctomycetota; class Planctomycetia; order Pirellulales; family JAICIG01; genus DASSFG01. The sequence continues at coordinate 18,288 of DASZTS010000094.1, forward strand.
GTCCGTGGCCCGCTCGAAGCGGAATACCGGATTCGCCCCGCCGGCTACGAGCGTTTCTTCCCACGGGACGTACCGGCCACAGAGACCGAGCGCCGCGAGTACGCCGTCGAGATATTGAACCGCTTCGCCACGCGAGCGTTTCGCCGCCCGCCCGAAACAGAGTCGGTCGAACGGCTCGTGAACCTCGCGCGCACCGTCGCGGAGCAGCCTGGGCAGACCTTCGAGATCGGTATCGCACGTGCCATCACGGCCATCTTGGCTTCACCACGGTTCCTGTTTCGCGCCGAGACGCCCGAAGATGCGACGCCGCCGGCACACCCTTGGGTTGACGAATATTCGCTCGCCACGCGGCTGTCATATTTCCTCTGGTCGACGATGCCCGACGATGAGTTGTTCCGTCTCGCCGCCGAGCACAAACTGCGACAGAACCTTACGGCACAAATCGACCGGATGCTGACGGATCCGCGATCGAAGGAGTTCATTCGCCACTTTACCGGCCAGTGGCTCCAGGCGCGCGACATCGATTCGGTGCCCATCAATGCGTTCGCCGTGCTCACGGGTGACCAGAAGCCCGATCCGGAGGCGCAGCAACGGCGGGCTCGCTTTCGCGCGCTGCGCAACCGGCCCCTAGAGAGCCTGACGCCCGAGGAAAAAGCCGAGCTCGATGCCGGGCTTGCCGCATTCCGCGCGGGCACCCGGCGTTTCCGGCAATATGAATTGAACGGCGACCTGCGGCGGGCCATGCGCGAGGAGACGGAAATGCTCTTCGCGCACATCCTCCGGGGCGACCGCAGCGTGCTCGAACTGATCGAGTGCAACTACACCTTTCTCAACGAGCGGCTCGCCAAGCACTACGGCATCGACGGCGTAGAAGGTAACGAAATGCGGCTCGTCGAGCTCGCCTCCGACAGTCCGCGCGGAGGAGTTTTGACGCAGGGCACTGTGCTCGCGGTCACGTCGAACCCCGACCGCACATCCCCTGTCAAACGCGGGCTGTTCATCCTCGATAACCTGATGGGGATGCCTCCCCCTCCGCCGCCGCCCAACATTCCGCCTTTGGAAGATGCCGCCAAGCAACTGGCCGAGCGCTCTCCCAGCCTGCGGCAGCAGCTCGAATTGCATCGCAGCCAGGCGCTCTGCAATTCGTGTCACAACCGGCTCGATCCGCTCGGACTGGCGTTGGAAGATTTCAATGCCCTGGGGATGCTCCGCGAAAACCGGCCCGATCGAACCATCGATACGTCGGGCGCGTTGTTGACCGGCGAATCCTTCACGAACATTCGTGAATTGAAACATATTCTGGCGACCGGGCGGCGCCGCGATTTCTATCGTTGCCTGACCGAGAAGCTGCTCATTTATGCTTTGGGACGGGGCCTCGGCTACTACGACGTGGGCACGGTCGACCAGATCGTCGAGCGGCTGGACGGTTCAAATGGTCGTGCGTCGGTCTTGATTTCTGCTATCATCGAATCGGCCCCGTTCCAAAAATGCCGGGCCGAACCTGCCAGGAGCGAACCATGAACGGCCGTTCTCCCAGCACCCAATCACAGACGACCACGGGTCTTGGCCGGCGGCATTTTTTGCGCGGCCTCGGAGCCGCCGTCGCCCTGCCGGCGTTCGAGTCGCTTTTGCCCATGAGACTGCTCGCCGCCGAGCCGGCTACCCCTCTTGCGACGGCCGCCAGCGGCGCTCCGCTGCGCACGGCGTTTATCTTCTTTCCCAACGGCGCCATCCCCGACGCGTGGTGGCCGAAGGGTGAGGACGCGGATTTCGAATGGAGCCGCACGCTCCGGCCGCTCGAAGCGCACAAACCGTTTGTGCAGGTCTTGGGAGGGCTCGACCATCAGAACGCCGAGGCGGGGCCGGATGGCGCCGGCGATCACGCCCGCGGCGGTGGTACGTTTCTGACCGGCGTGCGCTTGAACAAGAGCGCCACCAACGTGCGGGCCGGCATCTCGATCGATCAGATGATCGCCCGCGAAGTCGGAAGCCTGACGCGCTTGCCCTCGCTCGAACTCACCTGCGACGCCGTCCACAAGTCGGGAGCTTGCGATTCGGGATATGCCTGCGCCTATCAATTCAACCTGTCGTGGAGTTCTCCCACGACGCCCATGACCCCCGAAGCCAACCCGCGCTTGGCGTTCGAACGCCTGTTTGGCGAAGGACCACCGGGCGAACGCCAGGCGAGCGCGCTGCGCCGGCAACAGGAGCAGCGATCGATCCTCGACTTTGTTCGCGAAGACGCCCGCGCCATGCAGCGGCGCCTCAATCCGCGCGACAACGATAAGCTCGATCAATACCTGACGGGGATCCGCGAGATCGAATCACGTATCGCCAAAGCCGAAGCTTTCGGCGAACCGCGCGATCCGGGTGTCGACGCTCCGGCCGGCGTGCCGGCCGACTACGGCGAACACGTCCGGCTGATGTACGATCTGTTGCTGCTGGCGTTCCAGAGCGACGTGACTCGCGTCGGCACGCTGTTGCTCGCGCACGACGGCAGCAATCGCCCGTTCGAGGACATCGGCATCGTCGAAGGGCACCACGACCTGACCCACCACCAGAACCGGGCCGACTGGATTCAGAAGGTGAGCGAAATCGACCTCTGGTACACGCGGCAGTTTGCCCGGTTTTTGACCCGCCTGCGCGAGACGGTCGACGTCGACGGCAACTCGCTCTTGCACAATTCGATGATCGTCTACGGCGGCGGCAATGCCGATGCCAACCGGCACACGCACAGCAATCTGCCCATCATTCTGGCCGGCGCCGGCGGCGGCTCGCTCAAACCCGGCCGCTATGTGCAGCACGGCTCGAAACCGGTGAGCAACCTCTTTTTGAGCCTCGCCGATCGTTGTGGCCTCTCCTCGTTCGATCACTTCGGCGATTCGACCGGCCGCCTCGCCGACATCTAGTCGGCATTTCGTCCTAGGCTTGGCGGGAGAGGGAATGCATCACACCTCGCGGATCGCCAGCAGCGCCAGGGGCGGATGGCCGTCGCGACTTTCGACTCGGCGCGCACTGAGAATGAGCCTTTTGCGGCCGACACCCGGGAATTCGTGCTCGAGCTCGACATCTTCGGGAAGCGTGTCGCTCTTCAAAGCCGATTCCAACAACGACCGCACAGGAGGTACCTTCCACGCGCCGTCGGCGACGTCGAATAGCGGCTTGCCGGTCGCCTTGTGCGGATCGACCGCGAACATCCGGCAGAACGCATCGTTGATCATCTGCACGCAAAACTTGTCGTCGAGCACCACCAGTCCTTCGTGGATGGCCTGCAGAATCGCCAGCACCTCGCGGCGTGCTTCCTCGCTCTGCATCTCGCGCCGCTTCATAGCGTCGATGTCGACCAGCGCGATGACGGCGCCTTCGATGCGATTGTCGACGCTGCAATAGGGCCGCACGCGCAGCAGGTACCAGCGGCCGTTCACGTCCTGCACCTCTTGCTCGAGCGGAGTCACGTGCTCGATCACGTCGTGAATGGTCTGCTCCAGGTTCGGGCTGACGATATTCGGCTTGATATGCTGCATCGGCCGCCCAACATCGGCCGCGATCAGATTGAAGAGCTTTTCGGCCGGCGGCGTGAAACGGCGGATGCAGAGGCCGCGGTCGACCATGATTACGGCAAGCTGCACGCTGCTGAGCAGGTTGATCAGGTCGCTGTTCAGTCGGCTCAACTCGTCGTTGCGGCTGTGCAACTCCGCGTTGAGCGTGTTGAGCTCCTCGTTGGTGCTCTGCAATTCCTCCTTGGCCGTGTCGAGTTCTTCATTGGTGCTCTGCAACTCTTCATTGCTCGACAGCACCTCCTCGTTGGCCGATTGCAACTCCTCGTTCGTGATCTCCAGATCTTGAATGGCCGATTGCAGGTAACGGCGGGTCGTTTCGAGTTCGCGGCGGGTATGGTCGAGCTCGCGGCGAAAATGCTCGACCTCGCTCTCCCCGATCAAACCCTCGGCCGGCGGCAGCGGCGGAGGCACGGGAGCCGAGCCTGCGTGTCGCGACACGTCTTCGAACAAGATCAGGTAGTGGGGCGGTTCGTCCGGCACCATGATCGGCGTCACCTCCAACACGACGTCGCGGCCATGCCCGTTCAGCCTGACGTGCAGACCTTCCTTCCGCACCGCGGCTTGCGAGTCGCGGGCCTCGATCAAGGCCTGCTGCAAATCGTGGAGCAGCCCGGAACGAACCATCTTCAGCACGTGCAGGTTCACTTCGCCCGGTGCCGGCTCGAGAAAGAACCCGGTCTGGCCGCGAAACTGGATGATCTCGAAGCGGTCGTTGACCAGCACGCCGGGCGGAGCGTACTTGCTCAGCATGAGCTGGTTGACTTCCTGCTGCACGTTCTTCCGCACGGGATGCTCGCGGGCCGGTTTGGCCGTGGCGGGTATCGAAGGCCGGTCCGGTTGGCGGCCCTCGGCAAACGCCAGGTCGAGCGGCTCCAGGTAGACCGGCCGTTTGCTATACAGACGGTGCTTCTTGTCGATGACAGTGAACAGATCTCGCTGCAGCCCGACCGTTTCGGCCGCCCCGAGCATCAGGTAACCGTTCGGCTTGAGGGCGTAATGAAAGGCCGTGAACAGCCGTTTCTGGAGCGCCTGGTCGAGGTAGATCAACACGTTGCGGCAGATCACCATGTCGAGCTTCGAGAACGGCGGATCGCGCGTCAGGTCATGCCGGGCGAAGATGCACATCTCGCGCACCTTCTTGGAGACTCGGTACTTGCCATCGACCTGCGTAAAAAACTTCCGCAGCCGCTCGGCGGAGATGGGCCGCACTGTCGACTCGGGATAGAGCCCCGTGCGGGCCGTCTCGATGGCCGTATCGCTGACATCGGTGGCGAAGATCTGCACCGGCACTTCGTCGGCCTTCTCCGCCAAAAACTCAAGCAGCACCATCGCCACCGAGTAGGGCTCTTCGCCCGACGAACAACCGGGAATCCACAGCCGCAACGTATCGCCGGGCTTGCGTTCCTCGAACAGTTTGGGAAGCGCCTTCTGCGTCAGCGTGGTGAACGACTCCGGCGAACTCGAAACGGTCGTGGGCGGTCGACACGGCGGGCCGAGTTCTATCGGTCGCGACGGGCGCTCGACTTTCTGCAATGAAATCGGCTGGAAAAAAATAACGTAAAAAATGGAGTTTTTATCTTACGCCTCACATGGAAAGCCGACCGGTTAAGGGTATAATACCCCCCATGAGCCGAACGTTTCCGCCGAAAGGCCACTGGAAGAAAAACGACTTGGCCCAGTCGCCCGACGCGGCGTCGCGCCTCGAAGAGGAGTGGCGGATCGAAGAGTGTCGACGCGCCGGACGCCCGGGCTATCAGGCCGCGCGCCTATGTTTTCAATTCCGTTCGCAGACGCTTCTCTGGTTGACGCTCTGCGTCGCCTGCTTCATGGCCGGCCTGCTGCTTGGCCGAGCGCCAACGCATCGCATACAGCAAGTGGCGGTGCCTCCTGACGGCACGGTGCAGGTTATGCCCAACCCGGCAACTGCGCCTGAGCGTTCGCGATAAGGCACGTTCTCGAACCTAGTCGACGGCCCCGAAGGCTATGCCCGAACGGCCGGCCTTGGGCCGGGCATTCGGGCCGGTATAAGAGGCGACATCGGGGCCGGGGTTTTCGGGCCCATCATCGGGAAATTGTCCGGTGGCTCGCAAAAAGCAAGACTACCCACAATCCGCAAATCTCCCAAACTGTGCAGAATCTTGACGATTCTCCCTTTAGTTGAATAAACTTACTTGGATGTTGCCGATGTTATCAATGGCAGCATCCTCCTCGTCCAGGCAGTGCGGAACATTGGCCGGCTCAATGTGGGCCGGCCGCGCGACAGGAGGCCTCAATGGACATAAAGCGTTCAACGTCAGTACTTTATCGCTTCTTCTCCGGGCTCGCCGAATACACATTCGAGGCCCGGTTGGGCGTAGCCGATCCACCGCTCGTCGACTACATCGCGACCCTACTGACGCGATTCGTCCACTCCGACGCCATCTACAGCGTGCGCAACCCGACCGGGCGGCGGTTGGAAGAGGTGGCCGAGATGATGCTCGAAGCGGATGAGCGCATCGGCAACCCGCGGCGCGAAGTCCATCGGCACATCGGTGATTTCACGCTCTTCTGGACGGGCGTCTATCCCGAAGCCTTGCGGCGGCTGAAATCGGCCTCGCGTTTCGATTATTTCATCGACTACTGCGAGCAGGGGAAACGGGCCTACCATATCGCGGCCACGATTCCAGCCGACGACCGGGCGGAAGAGAACGAAGTGCTCGAGCGGCTGAGCCACGACTTCGAGCTCTGCGCCTATGGGCTGGGCGAGGTCCGCCGCGAGTGGGAACGCCGCGACTCCGAACCCGGTTCGGCCGGGCAGATCCTGATCAAGTGATCGGCGTCAGGTTGAGTCGGCGGCGACATTCATCGAGCATCTCCCGGGTGCGGCTTGCGCCGCTACGGGTCACGCCCAGCTCGCGCACCTTCAGCAGGGCGTCGAGATCGCGGACCCCGCCGGCCGCTTTGACCTGCACGTGCGGGGCGGACTCGCGACGCATGAGCCGCAAGTCGTCGTGCGTCGCGCCTCCGGTGCCATAACCGGTCGACGTCTTCACCCAGTCGGCCGAAAGGTCGCTAGAAATCCGGCACAGGCGGATCTTCTGCTCATCATTCAGATAACAGTTCTCGAAGATAATCTTTATTTTCTGACCCGCGGCGTGCGTCTCCTCGATCAGCACGCGCAATTCCTCGCGCACGTAGTCCCATTCGCCGCTGAGCACCTGCGAGATGTTCACGACCATGTCCAGCTCTTCGCCGCCGTCGGCCAGTGCCTGCCGTGCTTCGGCCAGCTTGACGGCCGTAGTGTGGCCCCCGTGCGGAAATCCGATGGTCGTGCTGGCCTTCACGCCCGACCCGGCCAACCGATCGGCACAGCGACGCAAGTAATATGGCAAGATGCAGACGCTGGCTACGCGATAACGAACAGCCAGCTCGCAACCCGCTTCGAGCTCAGCGACCGTTAGCGTCGGATTGAGCAACGAGTGATCGATCATGCCGGCCATGTCTTCGTAGGTGTAGCTCATCGTTTTGCGCCGGGTATTGATTGAAAGGCACACAGTACGCAGCAGCAAGAGTACAACGCCAAAGACTTCGGTCGTCAAGCCGCACAGGGCGAAAATGGCGAGCCGATTCAGGGACGCGTTCGGCCGCGGGTGCGACCCTTTTTGCCGGTCGGGCGGGCCTTGTGCGGGCCCTGCGACGACGGCTGCTTGGGCCGCGCCGCATCAGGATGGTCAGCCTTGCCGAGCAGTTCGAACAAAAAGCGGCTGGGCGTCGTGGGTCGGCTCTTGCCCCACTTGTTGCGGTTCAGCGCCAGGCTCAGGGTGAGCCGGTCTCGCGCCCGCGTGACACCCACGTAACAGAGTCGCCGCTCCTCGTCGACCGCCGTCCCCTCGGCGTCGATCGACCGATGGTGCGGCAGAATCCCTTCTTCCATGCCCACCAGATAAACCTGCGGGAACTCCAGCCCCTTCGCACTGTGCAACGTCATGAGCACGATACGATTCTTGGCGAGCTGAGTTTCCTTGTCTTGCTGGTCGTCGCGGCCGACGAGCGCCGCGTCTTCCAAAAAGCCGGCCAGTGTCGGCTCGTCGGCCCGCTGCTCGTAGCTGGCTAGCGAATTGACAAACTCTTCGACCGTGTTCCAACGGGCGAGTTGCTCGGTCGGTTCCTTGTATTGGCGATCGATCTCGGCCTGATAGCCGACCGTGTGAATCAGGTTCGCCGCCAGTTCGGCCAAGTTTCCGCCGGACAGGCGCCGCTGAAAATCGCGAATCAGGTTGAGGAAAGTGGTCACCGCCTGCGCCGTCGCCTCGGGCAGGGCGGCCAAGGCTGCGTTCGGCGCTGGCTCGTTCAACACTTCCCACAGCGGCCGCCCCTGCGAAACGGCGCGGGCCAAGAGCCCCTCGACGGCCCGCTGGCCGATGCCGCGCGCCGGCGTATTGATGATCCGCAACAACGACACCTCGTCGCGCGGATGGACCAGCACGCGCAGGTAGGCCAGCATATCGCGCACCTCTTTGCGATCGTAAAATGACATGCCGCCGATGAGCGTGTAGGGGAGCTTGACCCGCCGCAGTTCCTGTTCAAAGGCCCGTGGCTGCTCGTTGGTGCGAAACAGAATGGCAAAGTCGCGCGGTTCGGCGATGCGGCGGAAGATCTGCGAGCGGATCTCTTCGACCACCTGGTTGGCCTCGGTCGCCTCGTCAGGGTATTGCAGCACACGAGGCGCTTCTCCTTCCTCGCGAAAGGCCCGCAATACCTTGTCGTGACGCACGCGGTTGAAGACGATCAGCCGGTTGGCCATCGCCAGGATTGCGCCGATGGAGCGATAGTTGTCTTCCAGCCGCACAACCGTCGCCTCGGGCCAGTCTCGCTGGAAGCGCAGGATATGTGCCACCTCGGCCCCGCGCCAGCCGTAGATCGATTGATCGTCGTCGCCCACCACGCACAGGTTGCGGTGCGGCGCGGCCAGTCCTTTGACGATGCGATACTGGGCCGAGTTGGTGTCTTGGTATTCGTCGATGAGCAGGTGGTCGAAACGGCCCGCCTCGGCGGCCAGCACGTCGGGATGCGTCGCGAACAGTTCTTCGGTGCATAAAAGCAGATCGTCGAAATCGACCGCCCCGGCCGTCTTGAGTGAGCGCTGGTAACGTCGATAGGCCATGGCGGCCAGATGTTCCTTGTCGGTGGCGGCGATGGCGGCAGCTTCGGCCGGGCGGATGGCCGCCGTCTTCCAGCGGCTGATGATATTGATGAGATCGCTCGGCCTTAACACCGCCCCCTCTACGCGAATATCGCGCAGCGCCGCGCGGGCCACGCTCTCCTGGTCGCCCCGGTCGTAGATGGCGAATTCGGCGGGGTAGCCCAGCCGTGTGATGTGCCGCTTGAGGATGCGCACACAGAGCGAGTGAAAGGTGGAGATTTCGGGCTTTTTCTCCCCCTTACGGCGTTTGCCGAGCAGGGCGGCGGCCCGCTCTTGCATCTCGCCGGCCGCCTTGTTGGTGAACGTCACGGCCAGGATGCGGTCGGGGGGCGTGCGGTGTTTGATCAACTCGGCGATGCGGAAAGTGACCACACGGGTCTTGCCCGTACCGGCCCCCGCCAGCACGAGCAGGGGGCCCGAGAGGGTGTGAACCGCTACGCGTTGGGCATCGTTGAGTCCTGCCATGGAGTGCGAGATCGTAGCCTTTGCCGTCAAACGGGGCAATCATCCCCGCTACCGGCAGGTGCCTTTCCGTCCGCCGGGTAAGCCCCCAAGCAGCGGGTTTCGGGCTCGTAAGCCGCAGCGTTGTTAAATTCGCCCATCTTTTTTTCCCACGCCCCGCTTGGAGTCGCCTCATTTTGGCGCCTATCACCCGATGACGTAGAGTTTTGCGGAGTGATTCCAAGTCCTTCCAGGTCTGCATACCTTGCTCCCCCTTACCACCACTTCATCGGATGTCGCCCTGGGCGATCCCGGCATCGCAGCGCGGGCCGAATTGCCCGCCGCCTCGCCGGCCGCGCGGCACGACTCGCTGTGCGGACTGCTGGACGACTTGCAGCGGTGGTTTTGTACCGAATTCTCCGTCATCGACGGCCAAACGGGCGAAATCGTCCACAGCCCGCCGCAACATCGGCGCATCGAATGGCAGTCTCGGGCGGAGCTTTGCCGCGAAGTGGCCCGCCGCGGTAACCCCGAAATCATCGACGAAAACGATCCGTGGCTGCTGCTTGCCATCCCGTTGGTTCAGCGGACGAGATCGCTCGTAGCCGTGGGGGCCTTCCTTTCGCGCCCGGCGACCGAGCCTCGCGACATCGCCCGCGTGGCCGATCTGCTGGGCGTGGGTCAGCCATCGGCCAGCGATTGGGTCGGCCGGCAGCGTCCGGCGGACGCCGAGTTGTTGGCCCGGCTGGCGGGGGTCGCCTGCGATAATCTGGCCGCCCACGAGCAGATCGAGCAGCTCGAAAACGAAGTCGAGAAGCTCTCGACGCACCTGGGGGCGACGTTCGAAGAGATCAGCCTGTTGTACCGGCTGACACACAACCTCAAGCTATCGAGCAACGACGAAGAGTTGGGTCAGCGGGCGCTGGAATGGCTGTCGGAGGTCGTGCCGGCCGAAACATTCGCCTTGCAACTCGTGGCCACGGTGGGGGCCGACCTGCCGGCCACCGACTCGCGCTCGCAGCCCGTGCTACTGACGTTCGGCGATTGCGAGCTGACGGCCGACGAGTTCACCTCGCTCGTGCATGAACTGGAACTGCGGCCCGAAAGCCGCCCGGTGGTGCTCAACCACGTGCAGAAAGAGAATTTCGGTTGGCGGTTTCCCGGTGTGCGCGAGCTGGTAATCGTGCCGGTGGCCGAGGGCGAACGCTTGTTCGGCTGGCTGGCGGTCATCAACCACTGCGGCTCGGGCGAGTTCGGCACGGCGGAGGGGAGCCTGCTCAGTTCGGTCGGCGCGATGCTGGGCATCCACAGCGGCAACATCGACCTCTATCGCCAGCAGGCCGATCTGTTCGTCGGCGTGGTGAAGGCCATGAGCTCGGCCATCGACGCCAAGGACCCCTACACGCGCGGCCACAGCGACCGCGTGGCCCGGGTGGCGGTGCGGCTGGCGCAAGAGCTGGGCTGCGACAGCGAAACGATCAAGACCATCTATTTCTCCGGACTTCTTCACGATATCGGCAAGATCGGCATCAACGAAGACGTGCTGCGGAAGCCGGGCAAGCTGACCCCCGAAGAATTCGAACACATCAAGACACACGTGCTGATCGGCTACCGCATTTTGGCCGACCTGCGCAGCGTATCGCCCATGCTGCCAGTCGTGTTGCACCATCATGAGTCGTGGGACGGTTCGGGCTATCCGCACGGGCTGGCAGGGGAAGACATTCCCTATCTGGCTCGTATCGTGGCCGTGGCCGACTCGTACGACGCCATGGCCAGCGATCGCCCCTATCGTTCGGGCATGGCCGACGAGCGGCTCGACGAGATCATCCGCGCCGGCGCCGGTCAGCAGTGGGACGCGAACGTTGTGAAGGCCTTCTTCCGCGCCCGCGACGACATTCGCGCCATCTCGGGGCGTGGCCCGGCGACGTCCGAGCCGCTCGAGAAGCAGTGGCTGTAAAAGCCCCTGCGAACGCTGGCTGCGGCACGGCGGCAGACACTCGGTTCTCTCATGTGGGCCGTTTGAAACGGTGACATGCCTGATCCTACGTGCTACAAAGGGCCATGGCCCGCGAAGAGAACGAGCGCGAAGACCTGTTGACGGAAGCGACGGCTCTCGTCGAACGCGCCGAATTGGAAATGGCCGGCCTGGCCGGGCCGGTGGTGTTCGGCTTTCGCCGGGACGGCGCGGCGAGTGTTTTTTTCGGCAGCGATCCGGCCTACCACTTCAACGCGTGCCAGGAACTCCGCCGAGCGTTCGTCGCCGGCCTGCTGTTCAAGACCGAGCGGGCCGGGTTGGTGTCGCTCACGCGCCGGCGCGTACCCGGCGAGGTGCAAATGCTGAGGCACGAACTGAACGAGCGGGAGACGGGCGACTTCCTCGCCGAGTTGGTGCGGCGACTCGAAGCTCTGCGTTCGGCGCTAGCGAGCGGCGATTTTCGTCTCACCGGACAGGTTCCCGCCTCGGCCGACGTGGTGGATCGACTGCGAGTTTGGTTGGATGGGCTGACTTTGCCGCCGCCCCTGGCCGCGTCACCCCGTGCCGGAAAGTAGCCGACGTTGTACGTCGTCCAGATTGACAAGCCGCGACGGGCGGTCGACAATTTGCCGCACGTCGGGGCAATACGTTCTTTTCAGAAATCCCGGGAAACCTTCCGATGTCCGCCGATCCGAATGCTGCCGGCCCTTACGAGCCCCAATCGCCACCCCCATCGAGCGGCGGCTCCAAAGTCTGGTTGTACCTGGGCATCGGCTGCGTGGGGATGCTGGTGCTGTGCTGTGGTGGCGGCGCCATCGGGTTTTACTTCATTGGCAAAAGCGCCTTTCAGATCACGCAAGTCCCGGCAGACGTCCTAGAACAAAGCGCCCAGATCGCCGAGTTCGACGTCCCCGAAGGTTTTGAGCCCCAAACGGCTGTCACTGTGAAGGTGCCCTTCACCGGTCAGAAGTTCATGACGATGGTCGTCTACACGCCATCCGACAACCAAGGCGGGATTTTCCTGATGGGCATGGGACAAATGGCCGGCAATGCGGATCCGGAGGTGATGAAGTTGCAAATGGAGCAACAGATGAAGCAGCAGGGGCAGGGGCAGCAGACAAAACAATTGACCGTGCTCGATACCCGAGAAGTGCAAGTCGAGATTCGCGGTAAACCGGCGACCTTCAAAATTCAAAAGGCGGAAGATCCGAACTCCAAGCAGCAATTCGTACAGATCTTGGGAGGCTTTGACGGCAAGGAAGGGCCGGTCATGTTCTTCGGCCAGATCAAGGCCGACGATTTTTCGGAAGAGGATGCCGAGGCGATGGTCCGGTCGATCAAGTAGGCCGGACCTTACGACCGCTCACGGCGAGGTCTGAACGCGCACCGATCGTCATCGAGGAGCTGCCGTCTCCGCATTGTTCGTGCTTTGCTCTTCACGTTTTTCGCCGCCCGGCGCGTCGAGTGCGCAACGCAGCCCACTCCCTTCGTCGCGCAGGTTGGTCGCTCCCGCCATGCGGTAGGTGATGTGGTACGGCACCATGTGGCCGATCCGCCAGCAGTAGCCGCGGCCGCAATGCAGGCCGCGCGATTCATCCATGAAACTGGCCGTCCATTCGGCTGCGTTGCCCAGCATGTGGAACAACCCGAACGGGCTTTGCCCCTCCGGCATCGAGTCGACCGGCAGCAGCGTGCGCGGATTCCCCGGTGACGGTCCCCAATTGCACAACCGGTCGTCCCAACTATCGCCCCACGGATATTCACGGCCGTCGGTGCCGCGGGCGGCCTTCTCCCATTCCTGTTCGCTGGGAAGCCGCTTGCCGACCCAACCGGCATACGCCCACACATCCCAATAATCGAGGCCGACCACCGGATAACGCGGATCGGTCAGGTCGGGGCGGCCCCAATCGAGCGGAGTGTGATCCTTGCCGGGCAGTTCCTTGGGATGGCAGTGTGAATGATCGCCCGTCTCGCGCACGTAGCGCAGGAACTCGGCATACTCGCCTTGCGAGACCTCGTAACGGTCGATGTAAAACGCCGGCAGGTCGATCTCTTCCTTCGCTTCGCCGAAGAGAAATGCCCCCGCCGGGATGAGCACCATGTTGGCCGTCGGGTCCGCTGGGGGCGAAGGGAGCGGCCCCTTCACGTCGGCCAGGTCGACGAACGGGGCCGGCGGCTTGGATCGCGAGCGCCCCGACGGTAACTGCCCGACGTCGACGCCCATTGCGCCTTGCACAGCGCCTTCTGCGGGAGGCGCGGCCACCTGCCTCTCGGGCGGCGCCGTGTCTCGACCGCCGTCGGCAACCGGTTGCGCCTGCCGCAGATACCACGCCAGCGCTACGACGAGCAACACGGGTATCGCCAACAGCGCCAGCAGCACCGGCGGTGCACCTTGGTCGCCGGCACCCTTACGCCGCCCGCGCCGAGCCTGCGGCAGATCACCGCTCATCGGACCAACCCGGTCATTTCTGTGGGCTGTTCGCGTCGGTGTCGAACACGCGGACCTTGGCCCAGGTCTCTTTGTTCTCGTCGATGAACTTCAGGTGCTTGGGAGCCGTTTGGTAGGCGTCGTGGCTCGCCCGGTCCTTGAAGATCACGTGCAGCCCGACGTCCCAATCGCGATCGTTCACCGGACGATCGAGGTCCGACACGACGCCGGCCGCGTAAAACACCGTGCCCGGGTGGTCAGCCAGATACTTGTCGCACGAGTCGACCAGCTTCTTGCGGTTGGCGGCGTTCGATTCCTTGAGCGAGAAAAAGACGTTGTGGACGAGCAGCATGTTCTTTCCTTCGGCGTTGGCGGCACGGGCGGTCGAAAATTGTACGGCGGTCAGGGCCAGTCCACCCGCCACGCACGCGGCGGCGGCTGCCCAACGCAGCGCGGTCGAACTGAACCAGGTACGGGTGATGCGTGTGGTCATCGAATCCTCCCAAAAAGTCTCGTTGTCGGTCGACGTTGAAAAAGGGTGGCCACCGGCATTGTGCTCGGCTCGGTCGGACTTGGCAACGGTAACCAAGCCGCTGCTGATCGGCCCGCCCATCGAACCTACTTCTCGTCCGGTGCGCGGAACCAGGGCGTGAGCGTCGGTTCATACGAGCAGATCTCTTCATTCTTGAAATAGAGCCCGATCTCGCGTGTGGCCGCCTCGGGCCCGTCGGAAGCATGCACCAGGTTCATCTGCCGGCTCGAACTGAAGTCGCCACGAATCGTGCCGGCCGCCGCCTTCAGGCCGCTCGTCGCGCCGAGCATGTCGCGCACCACACGGATGGCCTCCAAGCCCTCGATGATGGCCGCCACCACCGGCCCTCCGGTGATGAACGCCTCCAAGGCTGGATAGAAAGGTTTCGATACGTGCTCGGCATAGTGCCGCTTGGCCAGGTCGGGCGAGATACGGATCAGTTTCATCGCGACCAGGTTCAAGCCCTTGTCTTCGAAGCGGCCGAGAATGCGGCCCACGAGCCGGCGCTCGACGCAGTCGGGCTTAAGCAGGATGAGTGTGCGTTCCATTCAAATTCTCCAAAATCGAATATTCAAGATTCAAAAATTCGTGCGACGGAAGTTTAGAGCAACCGACAAACGGGATCGAGCTCCACAAAAAATCGGCGTTTCAAACTTCCGAATTCTTCGAGCCGCTCTTAGCGTTGTCGACGCCAAACACTATCCTCCGCCAAATGTCTTCGTCAACAGGATCTGCTGCTCCAGGCGATGGCTGCTATGCGATCCGGTCGCCGGGCTGGCCGAGGCGGGGCGCGAGATGCCGCTGAACGGCAGCCGGCCGAACAGCCGCTCGCCGAATTTCACGCGCAGGAACCGCCAGGCACCCATGTTCTCGGGCTCTTCTTGCACCCAGTAGGCGGGCGTGCCGTCGGCATACGGGGCCAGCACCGCACGCAGATCGTCTGTCGGCAACGGATAGAGTTGCTCGATGCGCACGATCGCCACGTCCGCGCGACCGAGCCGCTCACGCTCGGCGAGCAGGTCGTAATAGAACTTGCCCGAGCAGAGCAGGATCGTCTCCACGCGCCGGCCGGCGGGCGCTTCGTCGGCGATGACCGACCGGAAACGGCCCTCGGCACAGTCGTCTAGCGGAGACGTGCATTGGGCGTGACGCAACAGGCTCTTGGGTGTCATCATCACCAGCGGCTTACGCCAGCGGCGCAGCACCTGCCTACGCAGGCAGTGGAAATATTGGGCCGGCGTCGTCAGGTTGACCACCTGGATGTTGTCGTCGGCGGCGGACGTCAAAAAACGCTCCAGCCGCGCGTGCGAATGTTCGGGCCCCATCCCCTCGAAGCCGTGCGGCAGGAGCAGCACGAGACCGCTCAAGCGGCGCCATTTTTCTTCGGCGCTGGTGATGAACTGGTCGATGATCACCTGGCCCGCGTTGCAGAAATCGCCGAACTGCGCCTCCCACAGGACGAGTCCCGCCGGACAGTCGAGGCTGTAGCCGTATTCGAAGCCCAGCACGCCCGTTTCCGAGAGCGGGCTGTTGATGACTTCGAACGGCGCCTGGTCGCGAGACAGCCGGGACATCGGCGTGTAGGTTGCGCCGTTCTCGAAGTCGTGCAGCACCGCGTGTCGCTGGCTGAAGGTGCCGCGCGCCGCGTCCTGCCCGCTGAGACGAATCGGGACGCCGGCGGTGACCAGGCTGGCGAAGGCGAGTGCTTCGGCGGCCGACCAATCGAGGGGCCGCCTGCCGGCCGCCATCTCCAGGCGAGCCTCGAAGAACCGCTTCAACTTGGGATGCGGGTGGAAGTCGTCCGGCAACCGAACGAGCCCCTCCAGCAGCGACGACAACTGAGGACGCTCGACGGCCGTGACGACGGCGGGCGGCTCGGGACCTCCCGCGTAGCCGTCCCACACGCCGGCCGGTACGTCGCCCGGACGCCGAAAATCCTCCCTTCGGGCGGCCGAAAGCTCCTGTTCGAGCTGCTCGCGCCGCACGGCAACGATCTTTTCGGCTTCTTGCCGCGTCACCCCCCCCAACTCGAGCAGTTCGCCCAGATACGCCTCATGGACGCTGGTGCGCCGCTCGATCGCCTTGTAGAGCATCGGCTGCGTGAACGACGGTTCGTCGCCTTCGTTGTGCCCGCGGCGACGGTAACAGAACATGTCGATCACCACGTCGCGCTGAAACTCGCGGCGGAAATCGAGCGCGAGCTGCACCACCTGGGCCACGGCCTCGGGCTTCTCGCCGTTGACGTGGAAGATCGGGATCTGGAGCATCTTGGCCACGTCGGTGGCATACGTGCTCGAGTGCAACTCGGCGGGAGTGGCCGTGAAGCCGAGTTGATTGTTGACGATCACGTGGATCGTGCCGCCCACCGCGTACCCCGGCAACTGGCTGAGCATGAGCGTCTCTTGCACCACACCCTCGCCCGCAAAGGCCGCATCGCCGTGGATCAAGAGCACCATGCCACGTACGCGCTCGTGGTCGCCCACACGGTCTTGCTTGGCTCGCATGCGGCCCACCGCCACCGGGTTGACGAATTCCAAGTGGCTGGGGTTGAAGCAGAGCGAGAGGTGCACGGTCTGACCATCGTCGGTGTGCCAATCGGTGCTGTGCCCCAGGTGATATTTCACGTCACCGCGGCCGAGCTGCAATTCCGGCTCGCGGTCTTCGAACTCGCGAAAGATCATCTGCGGCGCCTTGCCCAGAATGTTGGCCAGCACGTTCAGCCGGCCGCGATGCGCCATGCCCATCACGATCTCATCGGTCCCCTGCGCGCCGGCCTTCTCGATCGCCAGGTCAAGCAAGGGGATCAGGCTCTCGGCACCTTCCAACGAAAAGCTTTTGGCCCCCGTGTATTTCTTCTGGATGAATTCTTCGAACAGGTGCGCGTTCGTGAGGCGGGTCAGAATGCGGAGCTGCTCCTGCCGCGTGAGCTGCAAGCGGTTCTCCGTGGTCTCCATCCGGTCTTGCAGCCAATGGCGCACGCTCAGGTCGTCGATGTGCATGAACTGCACGCCGATCGAACGGCAGTAGGTGTTGCGCAGGTGCTCGACGATGCCCCGCAGCGTGAGCGTGTCGCCGCGTGGAATGGTGTCGATCGAGAACCGGCGGTCGAGATCGGCTTCGCTGAAGTGATAGAACTCCAGGTCGAGCTCTGGCTGGTGTGGCCGGGGCAGGTCGAGTGGGTTGATCTGGGCCACCATGTGACCACGCACCCGATAGGCCCGTACGAGTTGGTCGACGCGGTCCTGCAGGTTCGCCACCTCGGCCACCGGCAGGGCGGCGTCCGCCCGCGCACCGCCCGACGGATTGAACAGACTCGTCGGCCGGAACGAAGGGCCGCGCCGCCAACGGTGACCGTTCCCTTCGCCTCCCGCCATTCGCGCAAAATAGTCGCGCCAATCGGGAGCGACCGATTCGGGGTCCCGCAGGTAGTCGTCGTAGAGTCCCTCTATGAACGGCAGGCTCAGGCTGCCGGCCGGGTCCTTTCGTGGTGACAATTCCGTAGTCGATTGTGGTTCGGTCATAATCCTTGTGACGCACGCATGGGCCGGGCGCCGCCTGTTGTCGCCCACCGCCGGGCCGCTCAGCGGCGGACCCGCCCGGAAGCGACGCCCGACACGAGCGCCAAGACTTCCGGCAGCGTGATATAGCTGAAATCCCCCTTGATCGAGTGTTTGAGGCAGCTCGCCGCGACGGCGAACTGCAAGGTCCGTTCGGGCGTTGCGAAATCGGCCGATTGCGAGGCATACAAAAGGCCGGCGGCGAAGGTATCACCCGCCCCGACGCGATCGACGATATCGCGTATCTCGTAGGGCCGATAGGCTCCCTCGACGGAGGGCGCAAAATAACTGCTTCCCGTTTCCGTGTCGAAGAGCATCGCTCCCCAGTTGTTGTGATCGGCCGAGAGGCTCTCGCGCAACGTGATCGCCACCCGTGCCAGGTTCGGGAATCTCTGAGAGATCTCGCGCGCCACCTGCTCGTAGGCCGCGTGATTCATGCGGCCCTGCTCAACCGCCGTGCCAGACGCGTGGATGCCGAGCACGTCGCCGGCATCCTCCTCGTTGGCGATGAGCAGGCTCACGTGTGGCAAGATCTGCGTCATGCACTCGTGGGCCAGTTGCCGGGCACTGAAGCCGGGCTTCCAGCGCCACAGCTTGTTGCGAAAGTTCAGATCGCACGAGACGCCCAGGCCCCGCTCGTGTGCTTGCCGCACCAACTCGAGCGTCGCCAGATAGGCATTCTCGCTGAGCGACGGGGTAATGCCCGTCACATGGACCCACGTCGCGCCGTCGAGCGCGCGGGCGAAATCGTATTCGGCCGGGGCGGCGAGGCTGATGGCACTGTGATCGCGGTCGTAGACGACCAGCGAACTGCGCTGGTTGGCACCCGTCTCGACAAAATAGACTCCCAGCCGGCCGGCCTCGCGTCGTACGACCCGCCCGACGTCGATGTCTAGCCCGCGCAAGACGGCCAGCAGCGCATCGGTGATGGGGTTCGACGGCAGAGCGGTCAAATAGCGGCAGGGCTGACCCCACAATGCGAGCGACGCGCAGACGTTCGCCTCGGCACCGGCGAACGTCATGTCGACCCGGCCGGGGAGCACTTGTCGGAAGCGCAGGTGCCCTTCCGGAGCCACGCGGAGCATGATTTCGCCGAACGCGAGAAACATAGGACCTTTACGGTTTGGGTTCGATTTTGCCCAGGCGACGATACTTCTCGGTGTATTTTTCCCACAGCCGCTGCTGGCGATTATTAAGGTCGATGCGCCGGCCGCCGACGAAAGCGAGGGTCACTCGCGACGGCGTCTCCAACGGATCGCCCGTACTGACGAACAGCGTGGCATCCTTGCCCGCTTCGAGCGAGCCGAGCCGGTCGGCGACGCCGAAGATCTGCGCCGGGTAGAGCGTGATCGCCTTGAGCGCCTCGTCGGGAGGCAGACCATAGGCTGCCGCCGTGCCCGCATGATACGGCAAGTTGCGCACCATCGACGCCCGGTCGGCGCTGGCGATGCAATACTTCACACCGAGCCGCCGCAGGCGCTCGGGCAACGTGAACGGGGCATCATAGGCATCATCGCGCCGCCGGGGCAAGCGGTGGACACCGGCCACCACGACCGGCACGTCGAGCCGTTTGATCAGCTCGGCGCATTCGGCCGCATCGTATCCGCCCAGCAAGATCACCTTCACCCGCTCGCGCTCGGCGAAGGCCAGCGCCGATTGAATCTGCTGGATTTCGTCGGCATCGATGATGAGCGGCACCTTGCCCTCCAACACGTCGGTGAGCGCGTGCCAGCGGGCGTTGAAGTCGGGCGCGGCCCCTTTGCCGTCGGCGCAGGCCCGGCAGGCGACGGCGTAGTTGCGGGCCTCGTCGAACGTGCGGCGGATCTCTTCCAGCGCCTTGTCGCGGGCCTGCAACTGTTCCTGGGCCTTCATCTCCTGCCACCAGGTATAGATCGGCGCCATCTGCGGCCAGCGGACGTGTACACCGACGACCGGCTTGACGGTCATGTCCTCCCAGGTCCAGCCATCGAGTTGGATCAGTGCCGACGCTCCGGAGATGAGTCCGCCGCCGGGTACGGACAGCACGCTCAACACGCCGCCCGAGCGGGCCACGGGAATCAACTCGCTATCGGGATTTACGGCCACCTGCGCCCTGGCGTTCGGGTTGATCCGGCCCGTCTCCGTATGGTCGTTCGTCGCCCGCACCATCGGAATCTCCATCAGTCCGAGGTGTGTATAGCCGTCGATCATCCCCGGATAGACGTGCCGGCCGTCCAATTCGATCTTCTCGGCGTTCACGGGCAGGGCGACCTCGCGGCCGACCGCCACGATCTTCCCCGCGTCGAAGACGAGCGTCCCCCCTTCGATCGGCGGCCCCGACACCGGATGAATGATTCCGCCCACCAACGCCACCGGATGGTCCTGCGGCAGGCCAGGCACCTCCGGCGAAGCCGACACCACCCCCGCCACCAACAGCCAGCCCACCAAACCACCCATCACTCTTCGCAACACAATCCCCTCTCCCTCCGGGAGAGAGTTAGAGTGAGGGCGGCTCGCGAACTCTTCGGTTTCCATTCTTTGCCTGCTCATTGCTGCGCGCATCGTGATATTCACCGTCATCATCTATTCCTCCCCCTCATGTTCGCGCCCGTGTTCGCAGAACATATCTTCGCGCGGATAGAGTTCGCGGCGATCGTCGTCGAGCCCCTCGGGCTCCTCGCCGGCGGCCAGCACGCGTTGCACAAGTGCCGCCTTCATCCGGTTCGCTTCATCGCGGCGGTGGGCATCGTCGTCGCGATCAAAATATTTCCGCCCGTCGATCCAGGTCTGTTCGCAACGGGCATAGCTCGACAGGGGTGCCGCGTTCCAGACGACCAGGTCGGCGTCTTTGCCCGCTTCGAGCGAGCCGACCCACCGCTCGATACCTAGTTGCCGGGCCGGATTGAGCGTCACAAACTTGAGGGCTTCGGCGGGAGGCACGTCGCCGTAGTGAACGGCCTTGGCCGCTTCGAGGTTCAGCCGGCGCGCCAATTCAGGGTCGTCGGAGTTGAACGACACAACGACCCCCGCCTGGTGCATCAGCGCGCCGTTGTAGGCGATGGCGTCGTAGACTTCGAACTTGAACGCCCACCAGTCGGAAAAGCTCGACGCCCCCGCGCCGTGGCGGGCAATCGCGTCGGCCAGCTTATAGCCTTCCAAGATGTGCTGGAGCGTGCCCACCTTGACGCCAAAATCTTCACAAGCCCTCAAAAAGGCCAAAATCTCGTCCTGCCGGTAGCAGTGACAATGGACCAACCGCTTCCCTTCCAGCACCTCGGCGATCGCTTCCAACTCGAGCTCGGTACGCGGCGGCAGGCCACCGTTCTTCTCGTTCTCGCTCCACTCACGCTGGCGACGGCGGTAGTCGCGCGCCGCGCGGAACGCATCGCGGACGAGTTGCTCGACGCCCATCCGCGTTTGCGGATAGCGCGAGCGAAACTGATCGCCCCAGTTGCTCTGCTTGACGTTCTCGCCCAGGGCGAACTTGATGCCCGGCGGTGCGCCGGCGAATTTCATCTCCTCGGCGAGCGAACCCCAGCGGAACTTGACCACCTGATTTTGGCCGCCGATCGTATTCGCCGAGCCGTGCAGAATGTTGGCGCTCGTCACGCCGCCGGCCAACTGGCGATAGATCTGGATATCGTTCTGGTCGATGAAATCGCCGACGCGGACCTCGGACGTGATGGTCTGCGCCTGCTCGTTGATGCCGCCGTCGGTCGCCACGTGCGAATGGCAATCGATGATGCCCGGTGTGAGGTGTTTTCCCTGCGCGTCGATCCGTATGGCGCCTTCCGGTACGCTCACGTCGCGGCCGACCGCCATCACCTTGCCCGCGGCGATCA
Source organism: Pirellulales bacterium (assembly GCA_035547915.1). GTDB lineage: Bacteria > Planctomycetota > Planctomycetia > Pirellulales > JAICIG01 > DASSFG01. Next base: position 39,784 of record DASZTS010000094.1, read on the forward strand.
CCAGCGTGGCGTCGTCGAGCACGCCGGCCGGCCCGGAGGTCCAGATCGTGGCGTGCTGGAAGGCCACCACGGCAGGCTGTTCGGGTGGTTCGGCCACGCCATAGGCCCCCAGTGGATAATTGACCGCAAACAGAGCCTGCCGCGGTTTGTCGCCACCGTCGTTCTTCGCCGGCGCCACTGGCTCATCCGTCGGACCGTTTTTTGGATCCCGCTCGCCCGCGGCCCGCTTGGCGCTCAGCGCCGAGCGCGAGCCGTCGGACCAGACCACGGAGCCGAGCCAGGCCGGTTCGCCGGCTTCGCCCGTCGCGTCCGGATTGCCGCCTGTGACCGTCGCGCTGATTTGCAAAATGCCGGTCCAGCCCAACGGCTCGGCGGGGAGGCTGGCGTTGAATTGCGACGCCTCGAGCGCGGCGCGGGTAAACGACGCTTCGCGGTCACCCCGCTTGACCTTGCCGGCGAGCTTGCCCGGTTCGCCGCTGATTTCGAGCACGATCGTCTCGCTGCCGCCGTCGGCCTTGGACAGTTGGGCCTGCCACGTGCCACGGACGTCGGCCAACGGCGCCCCTTCGATCTCGTAACGCCGGCCGTCGACCCAGGTCTCCAGGACCTTGGTCTTATCGTCGAACAAGTCACCGTCGCAGATGCAGAAGCTGGCCTGCTTGCCGGCGGCAAGTGAGCCCAGCCGGCCGGCCACGCCAAACAACTCAGCCGGCGTCTCGGTCAGGGCCCGCAAGGCCGACTCGCGGGGCAAGCCGCGCTCGACCACCTTGCGCACGCCCGCCAAAAAGGTGTTGGCGTCGCTCAGCCCGTGCGACATGAAGGCAATCTTTACGCCGGCCGCATCGAGTCGGGCCGGGTTTTCCGGCGCGATGTCCCAGTGCATGAGCCTTTCGAGCGAGACCGACATGGCGGACTCGGGGGTCAGCACCCGCGGCGGTTTGGGAAAATTCAGTGGCAGGATGACGGGCAGTCCGGCTTGACGGATGGCATCGAGCCGGCGGTACTCGCGGCCCGAGCCGCGCACGATCACCTGGAGGCCGAACTCGTCGGCCATCCGCTTCGCGCGCAAGAAATAGAGCTCGTCGGGCGCCTGGATCATGACAGGCGACTTGCCGTTCACGAACGGTTGCAAGGCGCTCAGCGCATCGTTGCGTTCCGGCCGGGGGAGCCCGCTGCTGTTGTCGAAAGCCTGCCAGGCGTCGGCATACCAGCGGGCGTCGTAGAACGCCTGGCGCACCGTTGCGAGCGCCCCCATGGGCGACATGGGGTAGTTGTCGAAAGCGCGTTGCGCGGGGGTGAGCATCAGGTGCAAGGCAACTTGGCTTTTGAGAATCGAGCGGCTCCCCGGCTCGTTGCCGAGCAACACCAGCGCGCTCGTCCCTTTGACGACGCCCACCGATGGGGCGACCAGCCGTACGGCAACCCCTTGGCTGCGGAGCTTCTTGTTGGTCTCTTCGTCGAGCGTGTAGCGCGCGTCGGCGCTGATCTGCGGCACAACATGCGTGTTCCAGTAGGCCGCACCGTGTTCTTGCGAGGGCCCCAACCGCGACGCCTCGGCCGACAGCTCGGCGCAGGCGTCGATGAGCGCGGGGTAGATCGTCTTGCCGGTCAGGTTCCAGACGCGCGCGTCGCTGGGCGGTTTTTGGTCGGCGTCGCTGCCGACCGCGACGACGATGCCGTCGCGGATGACGAGCGTGCCGCCCTCGATCGTCTTGCCCGGCCCCAACACGACGCGGGCGCTCGTGAACGCATGGGCAGCGTGCGATCCTTCGCGCAGACCGGCCGCAGGCGCGGTCGACGGCGTACCGGCACGCAGGGGATAGCCAATACCGACCACCGCAAGGCCGGTGGCCAACATCAGGAAAGCGGATATTCTCATAGCCATGCGCAACTTCTACCGGGAACGAAACTCTCTCGACGATACTTCATCCGGCCGGCCCATTCCAGCGGCCAACGGTTCCGCGTGACCGCCGATATCGATCCCGGTATCCTTTGGGCGGGTGGCGAAGGCTTACGGACATGCGCCTATGCGATGGCTCGATTTCCTCCGCAACCTGAAAACCTCGGATCGCGTGCGTGCCAAGGTTACGGTCGACGACGAAGAGATCGTTTGCCGGCGGCCGAGCGGCCTGGCGGAAAGGGTGCGGTAGGTGGATTTAAGAAATCGTGTTCATCGAGACAACCGACGCGGGGCCGACGGTCGAGGACGTCTTTTGGGTCCTGGGCGGCGACGATTCGGGATGCGTCGTACCGAGCGAGGCGGAAGGGATGGTCGAGCTTTTCGAGCGGCTTCAGTGTCTGCCGGGCTTCAATAACCAGGCCGTCATCGAGGCCATGTCATGCGCAGAGAATCGAACGCACGTTTGCTGGAATCGGCCGGGTCCGTCAGCGGCCCCGAAGACCGGCGGCCGGTGACATGACACGACGGTGCTTTTAGTGCCAACTTGACGCGGCAGCGTCTAATCCCATTATTGCGCAAAGAGCCGGGCCGCAAAATCTCCATCCTTTGCGGCCCGGCAAACCTACAGACTCTTTCGAGACGCAGGTCGATTACGCTGTCGCGCTTGCGTCGCCGAGAAGGCGTACGACAGGCACCCACTACGCGCTTTCCATTTCTTCATGCTCGGCCTCGAAGTTGATCTCACCGGCGACTTCGGTCAGCTTCTCGTCGGCCGCCTTTTCCTCGGCCAACGTTTGCTCGAGAAGCTTGGTCGCGCGGTTGTAACCAAGAATCTTGGACCAGGTCACGAGCGAACCGTAGGCGGCGATCTCGTAATGTTCGACCTTCTGAGCCGCACAGATCAACCCCGCGTCGAGGACTGCTTCTTCGGCATCCTCCTCCATCAACTCCTTGCCTTCCTCGATCAACCCCTCCATCGCCTCGCACTTCTTGCCGCGCGCCGGCTTTTCGAGCAGCTCGAAGATCTGCTCGAGACGCTTCACCTGCTGTTCCGTCTCGCGGAGGTGGCTTTGGAATGCCTCGCGAAGGTCATCGCTGGCGGCCGATTTCGCCATCTTCGGCAGTGCTTTGGTGATCCGCTTTTCGGAATCGTAAATATCCTTCAACTCGTCCAGGAAGAGGTCTTCGAGCGTGCGCATGGCCATCGTGGTTCTCCTTTAGATGATTTTCTTGGGACCGTCTTTCGCCGAACAAGCAACTAGCGCGCCGGTGATCGGCTTTAGCCTGACAAACGGCAGGTACCGGTGTTGGCATAGGGCTCCGCCCCCTTCACAGAGGACGATGCACTCGCATCGTTGTCCCTGAGGCCACCCATTCGTCCGGACGGCAAATTGGCTTACCGGACGGACGAAGGGCGACCTGTGTAGATCACTTCGCCGCTCGCGGCCCGTTTTCAGGTGTTATTGAAATACGGGTCGCTGGCGAGCAGAGCGATAATGGCGTCCTCATCGTTCTTCTGGTTGTGCTCTGCGTCGGCCAGTTGGCTGAGGAAGGTGTTCACCGCGGACTGGCTGTATTGGCCCTGGAAGAACAGGTTTCCGTAGCCATTCCCGGTTATCTGCGCCAGGGCATAGGCACCCGGTTGGGACGTACCGGGCGATGCGTTGGGCGTCGTTTGGCCCAACGCCTGGAAATTGGCGTCCACCAGCTTGTTCGAACCCTCGGACGACATCAGGAAGTCCATGACGATCTGACCGCGGTCCATGCCTTGGTCGGCCATGCTGATCCAACCGGCGGCGCCCTGTGGATCGGCCGTCCGTCCGAGTAGATCGCGGTACAAGGCGTCGATGAAGCCCGTACTCGAGCCGCCATTCCGGTCGAAATACTCCTGCGAGCCGGCAATGGCGCTCACGATCTGTAACTCATCGCGGTTCGCTGTCAGCACACTCGTGAAGAACGCCATACCCGACTCATCCGGCAGGCGGTTCAGGAGATTCGCATACAGCGTCGTTATGAAGTGCGTTTGGTATTCCGGCGATGACAGGAACGCTCGTGCCACCGCGGCCCGGTCGCCGTTGGTCGAGGTGTAGTTAACCCAGAAGCTATAGCCGCCGGCATCGGGCTCGCGCCCCAGGAGTTCGCGGTATAGGTTCAAGACAAACGTCGCGGCCGTGCCATCACCAGGCTGACCGGCAACGGCCCCGCTACCATTGGAAACTCCAGAACTGCTGCCGGAACCGGAGCCACTGCCCGACCCGGAACCACTGCTGCTGCCCGATCCCGTACCTGAACCGGAACCACTCCCCGAACCCGTTCCTGATCCACTGCTGGAGCCGCTGCCCGAACCGGTTCCTGACCCTGAGCCGGACCCGCTACCTGATCCAGATCCTGAGCCGCTCCCGGAACCTGAGCCACTACCGGAACCGCTTCCGCTACCGGAGCCACTACCAGACCCCGAGCCACTACCAGACCCCGAGCCACTACCCGAACCCGAGCCACTACCCGAACCTGAACCCGAGCCGGATCCCGAACCTGAACCCGAGCCGGACCCGCTGCCAGAACCCGAGCCTGAACCGCTTCCCGAGCCTGATCCTGAACCCGAGCCACTCCCACTACCGGATCCACTGCCCGAACCTGAACCAGAACCCGAGCCACTTCCGCTACCAGAGCCGGAACCACTGCCACTACCTGAACCGGAACCACTGCCACTACCTGAACCGGACCCACTGCCGGATCCGGAACCGCTACCACTTCCGCTTCCCGAGCCAGATCCGCTACCGCTGCCAGACCCCGTTCCGGACCCGCTGCCCGAACCGGAGCCACTCCCACTACCAGTTCCCGATCCAGAGCCAGAGCCGCTGCCCGAACCGGAGCCAGTGCCTGACCCCGATCCACTACCACTTCCTGACCCCGAACCGCTACCCGTTGCACTACCCGAACCCGAACCGCTACCCGATCCCGTGCTAGAACCGCTTCCCGAACCCGTTCCGGTGCCGCCACCACTTCCCGAGCCGGTTGCCGCGGCAAGTCCGACGTTGCTGCCAGAGCCCGACTTCGAAGGTGTCGACACGTTGTCGCTCAGGTGCAGCGCATCCTCGCTGACCGGATCGGTCCGCACATCGTCACCCGGCAACAGGCCCGCCACCTGCCCATAGGTTGCCGGGTCCGTCGCCTGCGAAATCGGATCGGCGCTCAAGAGCGAGCGCCCCTCGAGACTCTGATACCTCACGCCGTGGTACGGCAGCCACGGAAAGCGGCGCGGGCGTGTCGGCAAATCCTGCCGGTCACTCTTGGACTTCGGCACGTAGAAGCGGGTGACCGCCTGCCAATAGCGATTCTTGATACCTTGGAACCAATTCTGGATTTGCGACCAATGCTTGAAGCGAAGTTGCATAGTGGGGCCGTATTGCTAACTGTGGACTGGGATGGTTCGCGCGCGAAATCGCGGCACAGCATTCTGAGAATCACATCGGAGGCGGCGGAGGAACGACGCCCACAACGCCTGAGTGATGGCCACGTGGCCGCCGCGAGCCAAAGCCGAGGCTCGCCGAAAGAGAACGTCACTCCCTACCTGGAACCCGCTGATCGTGTCAGTGGCCGTGACGTCGGATGCATGCTATCGATATGGATATTTTTGACAAGAGTTCGTATCGATAATCGAACGATCTTGAGGCGTTTTGCACGGTTGGGCACCCCAACCTGCTCATCCAACAGATTGAGCCACCCAAATCGCGGTGGTGAACGATGAGGCGGGCCTCGAGCGCAGCCCTTTCGTGGAGTGCGCCGGCTGCCTGTGATGTGAGCTTACCTCTCTCGAAAAATCGTCGCGCTTGATTGCCTCCGCGGCACCGCTGGGCGACCATAAAACGTGCTCAACTGCCTCGCGTCTGGCCCTTTGCACGTCGATGGTCATGTGCTCGCGCACCATCTGTCTCTTCGTCGCTTTGTGCCAAATCGGTCAGTGGCGTTAAAATCAACATGGTCTCCTCGCGACGCGGCGAGGCAGAAAACCCGCTGAAAGCCGATCCGAAAGTTTGGCGGGCAACCGAGATGCGTACACGACGGTTTTGGTTCTCGGATAGACTCTTCGAGAGCAGCCGATAGAAACAGGACAAAAGTGGAAATCGCAGAGGGGTTCGACCCGTACCGACGTTGGTTGGGCATTCCGGTTGGAGAGCGGCCACCGAATCATTATTCGCTGTTGGGTTTGAATGTATTCGAGGACGACGCGGATGCCATCGCCAACGCCGCCGATCGACAGATGGCCTATGTGCGGACGCACCAGAATGGGCCCTATGTCGCCGCCACGCAGAAAGTTCTGAACGAACTTGCCGCCGCGCGACTCTGCTTGCTCAACCCGACGCAGAAAGCCCGCTATGACGCGGATTTGAAGGCGAAACACGCCCCTGCGCCGCGAGCTCCGATTCCGGTGCCTGTGTCGTCACCCGCGCCGCAGAACGAACAGATCGCCACGGCGAACGTGTTCGGCGCCGCAACGCCCATAGCCATTTCGGCGCCGACGCTGCGAAGCGCCGCCCGGCATCGCTCGAAGGATAAGCTGCCTGATTGGCTCTTGCCGGCCGCTGGTGGGCTTGTCGTGGGCGCCTTATTGACCTGGCTGATGACGTTGGTTGTCGGCAACGAAGGATCGCAGAGAACGGAAGCTGACACAGCCTCCGTCTCTGTTGCGAGTCCTCGGCCGACGCGAGAAAAAGCCGTAGAGGATCTGACGACCAGACGGACAGCGGAGAACCCCACGAACAAAGCCGCGGACGGTGGGGAAAAAGTTGGGACGACTGAGGCATCGATACCCGCGGGCGCGGCACCCATCTTCGAGTCGATCGAACCGCCAAGTCAGTTGGGGGTCGAGGCGGAAAAGTTGGTGCTGTGGAACACCCATAGCGGCACCTTTAACGACCGAGGCGTGCTGGAGTGCAACGTGCGGCTGATGTCCGACGGGCGCGAAGTGTGGAATCAGATGGGCATCCCGGTTCCCTGGATTGCCGACGGAGACCGAAATATCGCCATTGCGTTGCCCGCCGTGCGATTCGACGCGGTGCGAGTAGAAATCACGAAATGGGAGAATCTCGGCGGTGGGTTGACAGAAGTGGAAGTGTTGTCGGCAGACGGTCGTAACCTGGCGCGTGGTTGTCCGGCCTCAGCGAGCGGACTCCACAGTCGTCGCTTCGACGCCGAGCACGTCGTCGACGGTATTACGACGTCGGCGGAGGTGTTTTCCGGTTATTGGCTGCTACCCGACAAAACCGCCGGTTGGGTCGAAATCGATCTGTCGTTGCCTCGTCCCATGAATCTGGCAGGCGTTAAAGCAGACAAACTGGTCGTTTGGAATCAGCACAACGGCCCTCACAATAACTCGGCCACGCAACGGTTCGACGTGACTCTCTACGCCGGCCCGCGAGCCACATGGCATAAAGAACAGATCGAGCTGTCCTGGGCGCCGGGCGACGACACGTCCGCCGCGGTGGAATTGCCGACGGCGCCGTTCGATCGGGTACGAATCGACGTCACCCCACCAGCAGAAAAATGGGGCGGACTGGCTGAGGTGCAGTTATTCCACGGCGGTGAAAACCTGGCCCTCGATTGCCCGGCTGTCGCCAACGGCATCTTCGACGAACGTCGTCGTGCAGGACGCGTTACCGATGGGATCGTTCGTTCTGATGTCGAAAACGTTGGATATTGGCTGCTTCCAGAACAGTTCCCGGGTTGGGTGGAAATCGACCTGGCGTGCCTCGACGCGCACTACGGCGCTGCCTGCCGTCAACTGGGCCTGACGCGCCTTCTCGATGGCGATTGGCGGCGGGGTCTGCCCTGGCTCGCACGCGGTGATCACGCAGCGCTGCGGCGACTGGCGCAAGCCGACCAACAAGACTGGTACGACACCTCGGAGCAGGTCGCCTTGGGCGATGCTTGGTGGGAGTGGGCGCAGCGCTCCGCTGGCGAGATCCGCAAGCATCTGCTGGCTCGCTCATTGTGGCGATACCGGAAAGCTCTCTCGAAGCTGCAAGAATTGGCTAAGACGGAGATTCAAGCGAGATTCGATGCAGCGTTGCCGGAACTGCCCGAAAGGCACGCGCTGTTCTTCATGTCCGAATCGGAACTCCAGGCAGGCGATGCGTTTTTCCGTGAAATGCCGGTTGTGGTTCGGGGTGAACCTTCTCCATACGGACTGTTCCTGCACGCCATCTCGAACGGCTCTTCGCATGTCGCCTTTCACCTGGGCAAACGTTATCGCCGTTTTCGCGGCGCGGCGGCGATCAACGACACGGCTTGGAACCGTACTGTCACTCCGCTGACCTTTCGGATCGTGGGCAACGGACGCGAATTGTGGAAATCGTCGCCCATGCAAGAAACCGGTTCATCGGAACCGTTCGAGCTCGAAGTGGCGGGCATCGAGAAACTCGAATTGTATGTCGACTGTCCCGGTGACCACGGCTGGGGGCACGCCGCATGGGTCGAACCATGGGTCGAGTGACACCGGCATTCGAATCATCGATGACAAACACGAAGTTTTCGTCTATTCCTTTCGCATAGAAAAAGATCACACCATGATCGACTCCGCTGGTCCGCCGTTGCCTTCTGCGTCGACGCTGGCGGTCTGCACCGCCAATCTGAGCAGGCGCTACAGCGAAGGTGGGGCTGCGGTCGACGCGCTGCGCAACGTGTCCCTCTCGGTTGTCGCGGGCGAACGGGTGGCGTTGTTGGGAAAGTCCGGGTCGGGCAAGTCGACGCTCTTGAACCTACTCGGAGGGCTCGACCGGCCGACCTCGGGAGAAATCGCCGTTGCCGGGAGAGATCTCCGGCGATTATCGGCTCGCGATTTGGCCCGCTTCCGCTCGGCCTCGGTCGGCATGATCTTCCAGGCCTTCAATCTGATCCCCTCGCGTACGGCGCTGGAGAACGTCGAACTGCCGATGGTCTTCGCCGGGACACCTTCGGCCCAACGGCGCGAGCAGGCCGGCCGGGCGCTGGAGGCGGTGGGACTGGGCGCGCGGCTCGATCACAGGCCGGCGCAGTTGAGCGGCGGTGAGAACCAGCGTGTGGCCGTGGCGCGTGCGCTTGTCAATCGGCCACAGGTGGTGCTCGCCGACGAACCCACAGGCAACCTCGACAGCACGACCGCTCGCGATATCATCGCCCTGTTGCTGCGTTACGTGGGCGAGTTTGGCGCGACGCTGATCCTGGTGACACACGACGCGGAATTGGCCAAGGAGAGCACCGATCGCGTGGTGTGTCTCAAGGACGGTGCGTTACTCCTGTGAGTGAGGGATGGGAGATGGGAACATGACATCATGCGAGTGACCGACCTGCTCGCACTGCCTCTCGTGGCGCTGTGGCAGCAGAAGTCACGGACGGTGCTGACGACGTTGGGGGTGGTCTTCGGAGCGTTTGTGCTGGCCACCAGCCTGTCGGTACATGACGGTGTGCAACAGACGATTGTGCGCGAATCGAATCGCGGCGATGTCCTGCGGCGCATCGACGTCCACCGTGCTTGGAATCGTTCCCCATCGGCCTCGGCGGCGAAGGACATCGAAGTCAAAGGCGATATGTCCGAGAGCCGGCGCGAGCGGATCCGCCTGGCGATCGCGGCTCGCGAAGCGAGGTTCGCGGAGCCCGATCCCTCGGCCCTGCTCACGCGCGAAACGCTCGATAAGCTAGCCGCCTTGGAGCATGTCGAGACGGTCGAGCCGGACGCATCGCAGAGTGGCTTCGCCGTTCTCGGCGAGAAGTCCGAACAGACCCAAATCGACTCAGCGTTCCCGCAGCATCCGGCTCACGTCAAGCGCCTCGTCGCCGGCCGATTCTTCGACGAGCCCGCCGAGCGGTCGGCCGTGATCAGCGAATTTCTGCTGTATCGGTTCGGCGTGGTCGACGAAGCCGACGTCGAGCAGACACTCGGCAGGACGATCCGCATCGAAATCCGGTCCTACCAGCAGGGCCCTGGTCTGGCCTTGTACCTGATCAAGCCGAACTATGCGGAAAACAGCCGCGCGGAGAGGACTGCGGTCGACAAGATCATGAAGTCGCTGCCCGCCGTGTTGGACAAGCTTGACCTGACACCGCAAGAGCTCGAACTCTTGCGGCAATCGCTTCCCGGCGAGCCACAGCCTTTCCCGGAACCGTGCGTCGGCGAATATACGATCGTCGGCGTGACCCGGGAGCCGAGCGAAGCGGAAGAGAAGGAGCGGCGGTGGTGGGAATCGCTGGGCGGTTCGGCCGATGTCGTGCTGCCGTATCAGACGGCCGCCGAATTATATTTCCGCGTGCCGGCGCAACGCGACGCCGGAGTACAACGCGCGACGATCTTCGTGGACCGCGTGGAGAACGTCAAAGGTGTGTTCAAGAACGTCGGCGAGTTGGGCCTGCAAGCCAACGCCGCCATCGAAGTCATCGAACGCGAGCGGATGATCTGGTTGCTGGTCTTCGGCGGCATGACGTGCATCGCCGCTGTGGCCATGGCGGTCGCCGCGCTGGGTATCGCCAACACGATGCAAATGAGCGTGCTGGAGCGCACTCGCGAGATCGGCGTCATGAAAGCCGTCGGCGCTGCGGAGTCGCAGATCCAATTCATGTTTCTAATCGAAGGCGCGTTGATCGGGCTGAGCGGAGGGGTGCTGGGACTGCTGATGGCCTGGGGCGCTTCCTTTCCCGGCGACGCTTGGGTGAGGTCAACCGTCGAGCGCAATATGAACGTCAAACTGAGTGAGTCGATCTTCGTCTTTCCGGCCTGGCTGAACCTGAGTGTGGTGCTCTTTGCCGTCCTCGTCACGACACTCGCCGCCGTCTATCCCGCTTGGAGGGCCGCCCGCATCGACCCCGTCGCGGCCCTACGTCACGAGTGAAGTGAACGACTCCAAGAGTAAAACAGCGGTTCGGAAATCGCCTCGCGCCGACATGACTCCCGCACCGATAGACGGCTGCGGCGCCATTCCACCAGGCGTGCCGGCTGCAACCGAGCCAGAGTAACCCATCTTGCCAGGGTATTATGGGGGGATGATCGACAACCGGAAGAAACGTGGCGGCGCCTGGGTCGGGCCATCCTATTGGCGATGCTGCTCGTGGCTTATCCTCTCAGCATCGGTCCCGCCTTCGTGGTATTGGCGCAAACCGCGGCAACGGGAGCAAGGTCACAACGGCTCAGGCAGATGCTTTGTGTACTCTCTGAGGCCAGATCGATGCAGCGAATAACAAACCTTCGTCGCAGGCTAATGATGGCTGCCTGCCCTTTGGTCGTGCTGGCCACGTGCACGCCACTTCTTGGTGCCGAGGATGATAAAGGAGATGCCAAAGCGACGTCTGCCGCCAAGGAAGCTGTCGGCGGGGAGATGCGATTCGGTGATGGGTGGCGGAAGGTTGTTTCCCTGTCGCAGCCGTCTCCGGTACCGCCCTTCGGGGTTGGCCGGGTCCGCAAAGTGGATACGGATGCGCCGGTCGATCAGGTCACCGTGTGGGTCGAAGGCGGTTGGCTCATGGCCGAGCGACGAACCGCTGCGGGAGGCCTCGAATGGCGGATCGTGCTGGCCGAGGTGGCCGAGGACGATCCGCCTACCATCGAGTCGAATGACGAACATGGTATTTTCCGCCTCAGCTTCCGAGACGGCCGATATTTCATTCGCGATGAACAAGGGTCGCTGCGTTGCCTCCGGCAGCGAAAGACGCAGAACGACTGGCCCCACGTGGTCGTACCAGACGCCGACCCCAAGCACGAAGATATTGGGACTCGAGGGCCGTCCGCCGGAGCGAAAGTTCCGGCCGGCCCGGCGATTCCCGCGATCGATGAACTGCCTTATCTGTTCGAGCGCACCATCGATGCTTGGTACTTCGTCGCGGTCGGGCCGTCTCCCGACGCGATCGACTGTTTGGTGCGATTGAGCCATCGCCAACTCGATGCGGAAAGGGGCGAACACAGGCAGGTCGAAGCCACGTCGCTGGCGCGCCTGGTTCAGGCCCGCCACGGTTCTTCGTACCACCTCACGGACGACGGCGAGCTGCTAGTGGCCAGACGGGTCGAGCAATGGCAGGCCGCCCAAGAGCTAAAACGGCTCTCGCGGCAAAAGAAACTCGTGGGTGAGCCGCCGCGGCCATTCGGCGAAGGGGAGTGGCTGAACAGCGATCGCCCCGTGACGTGGGACGATTATCGCGGTCGCGTCGTCCTCCTCAGTGTCCATCGCGCCAGGACTGGCGAAGGCGCGCCGCCGATCTCTATCGATCCCCGACTAGATCATTGGCGCACGAAATACGCGCCCTTCGGACTGGCCGTGATCGGAATCGTCCACAGCCTGCGGACGGCTGAACAGACAACGGCCATCGCGGACGCCCTGCAAGATGACGCCATTCACTGGCCATTCCAACTCGAGGCGGATGAGGCCATGAGCACGGACTACGCGTTCGACGGTCGCGAACCGCGCTATGTATTGGTCGGACGCGACGGCCGTGTGGCGTCGATCGGTTCGGGCCGGTTGCCCACCGAAATCGAAATCAAAAACCTGTTGAACGCCCAGTGACGTCTCGGTGAGGGCACGGCGCCGGGGGTTGGTGACCGTTCTATTGCTTCGCGCCCCTGAGTCGGACACGCACGACGAGATCGGCGGGCTGATTCGGCGGGTCTGATGACCCGCCATCGTCGACGCCGTTGCTGCCCGCGCTGTAAACCAGATATTCGTCGGCATCTATTCGGTAACGCAGGTTTTGTCCGTCGAACGGGTCGTTCGGGAGCGACTCCAGATACTTCTTCGACACGAGTTCGTCGAGTGTGGACGGCAGGCGATTCTCATCACGTCGAAATCGTTCGATCGCTATGGCGACCCGCGTCGCATCACGATCCGCCTCACTGCGGTTCGTCATCACGACGCAAGCGCTGAAGGCGGGAAGCAGCGACAGCGTGATGGGATAGCGAAATGCGGCACCGCGCGCCCCGGCAAGTTCTTTCAATTGTGCCTCCGCTTGCTCTGCGGCCTCTTGGCGGGCCGGTCCGGTAGCGTCGAAGGCCCGGATCATCCGGCCCATGATCTGCAAATACATCGTCTCGTCGCCGCCACCGGGCAGCCCCAGTCGCGTGTGCGGCGCGGCCGTATCGACCGAGGCCGGATCGGCGAAGGCCAACGTGCCGAGCGCCCTTTCGCCGACCGCCGCTCGACGCATCGCTTGTTGGTAGTCGCCGGCTGCCAGCTCGGTAGCGAACCGCCCGAGTTGGCCGTCGTCGAGGGTGACCGCCGAGAGCAGCCACACGACTCGGTGGCGTGCCATGCTACCCAATGCGCTGCGAACCAACTGCGAAACGATGACGGGCTCTTGCTCCAGACTGCGTGCGGCGGCGAACATGGCGATCGTCGATTCGACGGCCGCATCGGGACGACCCTGGTGCGCCATCACCACCGCCTCCAAGTCGAGTAGTCGCGCCCCCATTCGAAGCTGCTGAGCGTGCGGCAACAACATCGCCATGCCTTCGGCGAAGCGTATGGGAAAGCGTGCTCGGGCCCCCTTTCGCGCCGCCTCGTGCATCCCCTCCAACGAGCTGGCATATTTCGACAACAGCCGCGCAGCGGGTTCCAATTGGGGCCACGGGTCGCTCGGCCAGGGAATCTCATCTGGTCCGACGGCCATGAAGGGTAGGCCCTCGGCATCTGCCTTGAACTCCGGCGTATCGAGCGGCGCGATTGCGGCGAGCCAGATCTGTGTCGTGTCTTGATCGGCCGGCGGAACCACGTAGTACGATTCCAACTCCTCGGCCGAGAGCGGATCTCCGCCGGTGCGCGCAACCTCGCGTGCCTCGGCCAGGCGACGCTGGCTACCCATCCAAGCGCCGGCCGCGATCAAACACAACAATACGATGAGCGCGCCCGCACCGATCAGCAGGACCATGCCCGGACCGATGCGCCACGGCTGGGCAGGCAATTCCGACGTGTTTTCCATGATCGAGAGACCGCGTGCTAAACCAAAGAGAATGGACAACACAAGAGTAGACGACCCGCCCTCACCCCTGCCCTCTCCCAGAGGGAGAGGGAATGATTCTCGTCCGCCTCCGCGCCCTCGCTCAAGGAGTTTGAGCGGCGCTACGGGACGAAAAAAGGGCCGAACGGATCGAAGAACTATCGTACAACAGAGCACACCTGTTGCCGACAGGTCCGAACCGATAGATTGATTCGCGGACGTCGCCGCGGTCGATGGCAACTTTTCGTATCTTGCCATCCGCTCCCTGCCCCATGAGAGTTTAACAAAAAGCCATGAGCGCTGACTTTCTCCCCGAGCTTGTCGGATCGATGTCGCAGGGGGCCGCCGGCAACCCGACGGTCACCATGATGGAAGCCGCCTTCGCGCATCACGGGCTGCATTGGCGATACATCAACATGGAAGTCACGCCGGACGATCTCGGGGCCGCGGTCCGTGGGGCCAAGGCGATGGGCTTCCGCGGGTTCAACTGTAGCCTGCCGCACAAAGTGACCGTGATCGAGCATCTCGACGGGCTGGGCGAATCGGCGGCCGTCATGCAGGCGGTCAACTGCGTCGTGCGGCGGGGAGATAGGCTCATCGGCGAGAACACCGACGGCAAGGGGTTCTTGCGCTCGCTCATCGAGGTGGCCGACCCCAAGGGCAAATCGGTGGTGCTGCTCGGCGCCGGCGGCGCGGCCCGTGCGATCGCGGTCGAGTTGGGGCTCGCAGGCATCAAGAAACTGACGCTCGTCAACCGTGCTGAGCCGCGCGGCCGCGAACTGGCCGGGTTGCTGCGCGAGCGGCTCAACCTCGATGTGACCTTCGTCCCCTGGCAGAGCGATTACGCCGTGCCCGCCGGAACCGAGATCGTCATCAACGCCACCTCCGTCGGCCTGTACGACGCCGATGCCCGGCTCAACCTCGACGTGGCCACGCTCCGCTCCGGCATGGTCGTGGCCGACGTCATCGGCAATCCACCCCGCACGCGGCTGATTCGCGATGCCGAGCAACGTGGCTGTCGGGCCCTCGACGGGTTGGGCATGCTCGTCAACCAGGGTATCGTGGCCATCCAATACTGGACAGGCATCGAGCCCGACGCCGCGGTCATGCGCCGTGCTCTCGAACAAGCGCTCGGGCTGTGATCGAAGCTGACCGATAGAGCAACCTTGGAAATTACCCGTGACGGAGTCGATGACATGCGAAAAGGATTGCCGATCTCTCTGTTGCTCGCCTTCGCGGTGCTTGTCTGCTGGAAAGCGGATCTCAACGCCGACAAGCCGCAGGCGTCCGAGGACCGGACGTTCATCGACCGGTTGCAACATGCACAGGTGGTCGACCTGACTTATCCGTTCGATAAGCAGACGATCTACTGGCCCACGGAGCCGGGCTTTCAATTACAAAAGGGGCCGGCCGGAATGACGCCCAAGGGATACTATTACGCGGCCAACCGCTTCGCTTCGGCCGAGCATGGTGGCACGCACCTGGATGCACCCTCGCATTTCCAGAAAGACCGACGGACCGTCGACCAGGTTCCGCTCACGCAATTGATGGGCGAAGCCGTCGTCGTGGATGTCTCGGCCCAGTGCGCCGTCGATCGCGATCACGAGATCAGCATCTCCGATCTGCGCCGTTGGGAGGAACAGCACCACCGGCAATTCAAGGACGTGATCGTCCTCCTGCGAACCGGTTTCGGCCGCCACTGGCCCAATCGAAAGAACTACCTCGGTACCGACGAAAGCGGCCCCGACGCGGTCGCCAAGCTCCATTTTCCCGGCTTGGCGCCCGACGCCGCTCAATGGCTGGTCGAACGTCGGGCGATCAAGGCGGTCGGTATCGACACGGCCAGCATCGACCACGGGCAATCGACGCGCTTCGGCAGCCACATCAAACTGTTCGAGAACAACGTGCCCGTCTTCGAAAACGTCGCCAACGTTGCGGAGCTTCCCGAAGAGGGTTTTTGCGTTGTGGCGCTGCCGATGAAAATCGCCGCCGGAACCGGCGCTCCGCTGCGCATCGTGGCGCTGCTGTCGAAGGATTGAATTTGCCGCAGCGGTTAGGAAGCAGCAGACCGAGCAACAAAAAAGCCCGCCGGGGCACGGGCTTGAACGAAAGCTCCGCTTTTCTCACTGACCGATGCAGAGCGTCGTCGGTCACATCGTCAGTTGCCGGCTCGTTCACTCCCACTGGAGCGTGCGGGCAGCCGCTGGCGTAATCCCAGCAGCCGTTCACCGGCCTGGTGCAGCGTCTCGTCGCGCTTGGCGAACATGAAGCGGACCTTCGTGCGACCGTTCGCTCGCGGTGAATAGAAACTGCTGCCGGGAACCGCCGACACGCCGACATTCTCGATCATCCAACGCACGAACGCGGTGTCGTCGAGATCGGTGAAATGTCCGATGTCGGTCATCACGTAATAGGCGCCCTGCGGCTCCGAGAAGGAGAAGCCGGCCTCGCGCAGATAGGGAAGGAACATGTCGCGGCGGCGGAGATAATCGGCGCTGAGCTTCTCGAAATAAGCAGGTCCCCATTCGAGTGCCACCGCGCCGGCGATCTGTAAGGGATGTGGAGCACCCACCGTCAAGAAATCGTGCGCCCGGCGGATGCCGACGGTGATCTCCGGCGCGGCGATGCAATATCCCAGCCGCCAACCGGTGATGCTGAAAGTTTTGGAGAGCCCGCTGATCGTCACCGTGCGCCCGGCCATGTCCGGCAGCGAAGCCATGCTGATGTGCGGCTCGTCGGTGAAGCGAATGTGTTCGTAGATCTCGTCGGAGAAGACGAGCACGTCGTGTTCGCGGCACAGTTCGGCGATGCACTCCAATTCCGCACGGCCGAAGACACGGCCCGTCGGATTGTTCGGCGTGTTCAGGATGATCGCCTTGGTGCGCGGCGTGAAGGCGCGCCGCAGTTCATCCGGATCGAAGTGCCAATCGGGCCAGTGGAGCTGCACCCAAACGGGAACGGCGCCCGTGAGCAGCGCGTCGGGAGCGTAGTTCTCGTAGAACGGCTGGAAGATGATGACTTCGTCCCCCGGATCGATCAGCGCCAGCATGGTGGCCATCATGCACTCGGTGGCGCCGCAGCAGACCGTGATCTGCGTCTCCGGGTCGCAATCGATGTGGTTGAAGCTCCGCACCTTCTCGGCAATCGCCTTGCGCAGGCGGGGCGCTCCCCACGTGACCGCATATTGATTGAAGTCGTCGCGGATCGCCTGGCAGGCGGCCTCCTTGATCCCCGGCGGCGCTTCGAAATCGGGCATGCCCTGACCCAGGTTGATCGCCCCGAATTGCTGGGCCAGCCGCGTCATTTCGCGAATGACCGATTCCGAAAAATGTTGCACGCGGGTCGCCAGCATGGCACGAAATCGCCTATTCAAGGGTGGGTGTCGAACGGCCTTTTTAGCCGACCGTAGTTCTTCCGCCTAGCCGAGTCAGGGCGTCGATTCGGGAACACGTCACCGGTTGGGCGGACTTCGCTGTGCTGAACGGGATTTACGACCCGCGGGGTCAGCGGCGTCACATCGATCTCGTCGAGCTTGGTTCGGACAGTTGGCCAAACCCAATCTGTTATAGTGCATCTTAGAGCCGATCCGAAAACCTGTTGGCGAGTCGAACCATTACTGTCGCAACATCGGTTCTCGGATAGGCTCTTAGCTGCGCGCTAGCACTTGCCCTGGAAACTGTCGTGAGCGCTGAATCGGAAGAGTCCTCTGCACGCCCCGCGAGGATTGTGACATTGCTGGCCGTGCTCGGCGTTGCGGCGGCAATCGCGATCCCCAATCTGTCGTCGGAACCTGTCAGCGGCGACCTCATCCAAAGAATCGCCGACGCGCCGGAGCGCGCCTGCGGTTGGCCCGTCACTTGGTACTGGCAGGTTGCCACAACGGTTCCCGGAAACATAACGCCTATGGGCGATTCCACCGCACGGTCTGTCCTTCAATGGCCTGTTGCTCGGTATAGCGCAAGCGGCCTGACTGCGGATTTGATGGTCTGGCTGGGGCTTCTGGCGGGCGCGGCGGTGGTCTCGCAACGGCTGCTGAAGAGATACCAGCTTCGGCTCAGATGGCGGCCGAGAGTGACGACGGTCATTGTTTTGCTCGTCGTCGCACTGCCCATCGTTCTCTCGAACTTGAGCTTTGAGGTGTCGCCGCCTTCCTCACATTACTGGGGTGAACGAGGCGCGGTGGCGAAGGCGTCGTTCGGCTGGCCGCTAATTTGGAACTGGTATTTCGTCGCCCCTTATGACGACCTTTACGGTTGGGAGTTTAGCGCGCTCCACCTCGCGGGCAACTTAGTGTTCTGGCTGGGTGTATTGGCCGGCATAGCGAGCCTGTGGGAGTGGATAATGCGCCGGTTTCGGCCGCAATTGTCGTTCAGCCTGCGGACAATGATGGCCGCAATTGTACTGCTTTCCCTGCTCTGCGCGTGGGGCGCAGCGGTTTGGCAGCGAGCGAACGAGCAGGATGCCATAGCGGCATCCGCGTTCAGCATTAGCAACGTCCGAGTGGCGAGATGGGGGCCCAGGTGGCTTGGCCTCGTCGTACCAGACCGCTATCGCCGTTGCGTCATCGATCTGAGCGTCTGTGTTGACGGGCGGGGCGACGTCACGGATGACGAGGAAACAGACGACTTCGACGAAATCGACGCCGAGGATGCGGAGCGAGAACAGCAGGAACTGTTGCAGCGATTGGCCCGTTTATCCGCCTTGCGGACTCTCAGTGTCGACTGTGGCCTTTTGACGCCTGCATTGACTGATGCGTTGGCGAACCTGCAGCAACTACGAACACTAACAGTGTCGTGGCATGATCGGAGCGGCGCAGGAATAGACGTGTCGTGGATTGGCAGACTAGCCAAGCTCGAAAATCTCTGGCTTACAGGCGTCGACAGCAACCAGCTTAGCTGTTTGACCCGGCTGACGCACCTAAAGTCCCTCAGGCTAGACCTCAGCGATTGTAAAGACGATGAGCCGGAGATGGAGAAGCGTCTTGCGATAGTCGGTAAACTGACGGGACTTAGCCGACTTTACGTGGATGGAGCGCCTGGTACGCAGATCGTGTATCTACGCGGCCTCACCAATTTGAAGTCATTGACCCTCGACTTCGATCAATTCCTGGGCGATGACGAACGGGTGCGCGAATGCTTTGCGGCGCTCGGCAAATTGTCGCAACTCGAACAACTTTCGCTTTCGGGAGGAGTTTCGAATTTGGGAGCACGTCAAGGATTGCGGGTTCACGCGCCCAATCTGCAATGCCTTCGCGAACTCATCCATTTGGAATCTCTAAGGATCGAGATTTCTTGTGATCAATCCGAGCAGCAGGAATGCCTCGTAGCGATTGGCAGTCTGACACAGCTCAAACGATTGTGGATCGAAGGCGATCTAGTCAGCGGTGGATTGGGAGAGTTGGCACGGCTTGAGTCACTGGAAGAGCTCACGAGTCATAACGGAATGGCGACAACCTCCGCGCTTCGTTCGCTGTTGGCATTCAAACGCCTGCGCGCCATCCATATCGCCGGGCTGGATATGGATCTGGATTCCCATACTTTCGTCAGCCCACTATTCAAACCGAAGACAGACGCTCATCTTCTTCGGCGCGCCGTGGAGTCCTTGCGTTATTCGCATCCCGGCATCGTCATCGACGGCGATTATCCAAGTCGCTGGGGGACCGGCGATTGGGAAGACTCTATGGAGTTGCTGTCGGAGCCATTTGAAGACAAATTCACGAATCTTGATCATTTCTTAGGGTTCACAGTTTTTTTCATGCCTTAACCTGCTTGCTGGCTTGACGAGACCTGACAGAATCCGCCGCTGAGATCTAGTCCTCGCATATAGACCAAACGGAAAGCGGCGGAGTTGGGCTCAACGGCCTTCGGGCCACGGCAGGACATTGGCTCGCCGAGCCCAGGCGTCCCACATTGCGGCCATGTGACCTACGCGATCGGGTTCGGTGGCTGCGAGATCGTTCAACTCCGTGCGGTCGGCTTCCATGTCGTACAACTCCCAAGACCCCTTCTGTCCCTTCGCCACCAGTTTCCAGCGACCGGATCGCACTGCACGGTTGCCCTCGTGCTCCCAGTAGAGCGCCTCGCGTTCGAGCGGCTCCCCTTCGAAAGCTGCCACAAGGCTCACGCCCTCCGGCGGTCGGATCGACTGGCCTTTGAACTCGCGCGGATATTCGGCCCCGGACACCGCGACGCAGGTCGCCATGATGTCGATCAGGTGGGCCGGCTGATGTTCGAGCTCGCCGCCCCGAAAGATGCCGCGGGGCCAATGCGCGATCAGCGGCGTCGAGATGCCTCCCTCGTGCACCCAATGCTTGTACTCGCGAAAGGGCGTGTTCGAAACGTTGGCCCAGTTGCGGCCGTAAGAGATGTACGTGTCGGCCGGTCCTGGCATCACTCCTTCGCCCTGCCGCACCGCATAACCGTCGCGTGTCTGCTTGGGGATGACAGCCAGTTCCAGGGCGTCGGCGGCGATCGGCGGCAGCGGCGGAGAAGCGGGCCGGGCGGCGGGCCGTTTGTCCGCCCCGCGGCCTATCGCCTCGGCACAGCCACCGTTGTCTTGCATGAACAGCAGGAGCGTATTTTCCAGCCGCCCCGTCTCTTGCAGACGATCGACGATGCGACCGATCCCCTGATCCATGCGATCGATCATGGCGGCGTAGACTTCCATGGTGCTCGCTTCCCACGATCGGTTGCGAACGCCGTTCCAATCGCCGGCTTGCGGCGAGAGGAGCCAGAGGGGACTGATGAGCCCGGCCTGCTTCAATCGGGCGAACCGCTCGCGACGCAAGGGTGCATACCCCTCGTCATACTTGCCGCGATACTTGGCGATCTCGGCGGGCAAGGCATGCATCGGCCAATGAGCCGCGGTATACGCCACATAGAGGAAGAACGGCGCGTCGGCTTGCGCGGTTCGCTGATCATCCAGAAACCGGATGGCGTGATCGGTGATCGCGTCGGTGTAGTAATACTGTTCGGGTCGATAGAGTTCGTCGGCGGCCGACGAGATCATCGTGTTGTCGCGCACCAGCGTCGCCGGATCATAGAAGCTGCCGGCTCCCGTGATCGTTCCATAGAAACGATCGAAGCCCCGTTGCAGAGGCCAATTGTGCTTCGGGCCTTGCGGACCGGCCGACTTCGTCACATGCCACTTACCGACGGCGCACGTCGCATATCCGGCCGTCTTGAGTACCTGCGCGATCGTGACGCAGTGTGGGTTGAGATCGCCCCGATAACCGTCGAGCCCCAGATCCTCCATCATGTGGCCGACGCCCGCCTGGTGTGGGTAGAGGCCGGTGAGGAGGCTCGCTCGCGTCGGACAGCAACGGCCCGTGTTGTAGAACTGCGTGAATCGCAACCCGCCGCCCGCGAGCCGGTCGAGGTTGGGTGTGTGGATCTCGCCACCATAGCAGCCGAGATCGGAGAAACCCATGTCGTCTGAGAGGATGACGACGATGTTGGGTTGTTTCGTAGTCTCGGCGGAAGAGGCCGGAGCGCAGGCAAGCAGTGCGATCCATGCCGCGAGGGCGATAGGAAAATGGATAGCAGTGACCGTCATCAGGTTGGCTCTCGTGCCGGTATATCAAGCGATGCGTTGCCCGGTATTGTAGTCGCACGCGCGGGGCGTGGGATCTTTAATCGGCTGCTACGGGGTAGATCGGACTTGGAGAGCCGTGGCGGGGCGACGCGGCGAGACGCCGCGTCTAGTTTGAGAGACGGCCGATCTTGCCGGTGTAGATGTCTTCGATGAGGGCTTGATAGCCGTCGACCATACGCTCGAGCGATGCACATTCGACGACCGTCTGCCGTCCCGCTGCACCGAAGCGGCGCGCCTGTTCGGGAGCATTGAACAATTCGAGCGTCCGATTCGCGAGCGCTTCGGCGTCACCCGGTGCGACGAGGTAACCGTTGACACCCTCGTGCACCATCTCGGGAATCGAGCCGACTCGCGTGGCCACGACGGGCTTGCCACAAGCGAGCCCTTCGAGGATCGAAACCGGGTTTGCTTCCATGTGCGAAGTCAGGAGCAGCACGTCGACGACCGACAACAGTTCGGGAATGTCGCTGCGTGTGCCAAGAAAATGGACGGCTCCGGCCAGGCCGAGTTCGTCTCGAACGCTTTCCAACCCCGGCCGCAGCGCACCGTCGCCGACGACGAGAAACTGCGACTCCGGCCTCACTGCCCGGATGAGATTCGCCGCCTGGAGAAACAGCTCGTGGTTCTTTTCCGGACGGAGGGCCGCCACGATGGCCGCGACCGGTGCGGCGGGGGGCAATCCGAGGCTGGCCCGTAGGTCGGCCGGCGGTGTCAGGGGGCGGAACCGTCCGACGTCGACTCCGTTCGGAACAACTCGTACCTTGTCGGCCGGGCACCCTTCGTGTTCAGCCAGGTAACGGGCGTGGGTCTCCGCGACGGCGATGAAGGCATCGGTGATCGGCGCCAGACGGCGGTTGAGCCATTCGACATGGTCGGGCAGGCCCGTGGAGTGCAGGGCCGATGCGATCACGGGCACGCCGGCACGCCAGGCCGCGAGACGGCCCCAGAACATCTTGTCGCCGCCGGTGCCGACGGTGATCACCGCATCGACCTTCCGCTCGCGCAGCAGCCGGGTCAGACGGCCGAGCACGCGGAAATCGTATTTGTCGCGCAGCAATCCCGTGAACGCTGGAATCTCTTGATCCAACACCTCGCCCAGCGGCCCGAAGTATTTCAGGCAGCAGAGCTCGGGGGCAAAGCGCTCCGGATCGAGTCGCCGCACGAGATTGACGAGTAGCGTTTCGGCTCCCCCCACCGGCATGCAAGTGATGACGAACATCACCCGCAGCGGCCGACCCGTGGCAGCGGGCAGATGGTCGACCGTGCCCAGGTCGTCTTCAGAAAGGAGTGGCGGCGGCAACAGGTCATTGGTCATTTGGTCACCGGGAGTGTGGCGGTTGGCATGGTTGGCGACGGCCGTCTACCCGGCCGGCGCGTCCACCGACGTACGACGCTCGTCAGACTTTGCCGTTCTTCGGGCGTAAACAGCAAGCTTTCGTGACAGAAGGCCAGGACGAGCAGCAGGAGCATGCTCAGAGATGTCCCCAACCCGCCGATCAGGGCGATGGGGGCCAGCGCGGATAGGCAGACGCCGCGGTCGAAGCGCATGCCGCACGACCAGGCCGAAGCATACATCAAGGCCAGCATCGTGAAGTTGGCGGCCGACGTGGCCCAGACCGCGCCGGACAGACCGTAACGCGGCAGCAACCATGCGCTGAGCGAGACGTTGACGATGAGTCCGACGAGCAGCGCAAAGCTGGCGAGCCGCGCACGTTCCGCACACCACAGATAGTTGGTGGCCACGACGGCCAGCGAGCCCCAGATAAAGTAGGTGAGCGTCCACGGCAAGAGGGTCATGCCCGTCGCATACTTCCCCGCCAGTGCCACGCCGAACAACAGCGGCGAGGCCAACATCAACACGATACTGCCCGCGAACAGACACAGGGCGAAGAGCTTGAGGATGAAGTTCAACCGATGCGACACGTCGTCGCGACGCCCGGCTTCCCAATCGTGTGCCAAATGGGGCGTGACGAGCCCCGCGAGCATCTCGGCCAAACCCAAGAACAACATCGGCACGACCCGCGCGCTATGGTATTGGCCCAATTGGACGAGCGCCTCGGGTTCGCTCAACCCGCCGAAATGAATAAGCATCCAGCGATCGGCCAAGCCAAACGTGTTCGCCAGAGCGTTGGCCACCCAGACCCATAAGGCGAAGGGAAGCACCTGGCGCCACATCGACCGTGCCTCATCATGCGGGGCCGGAGACTCGGCTGTCGATTCGTGAACGGGGTCCGTGGGAACGAGCGGCAGGCAACCCCACGATCGGGCGAGCCAAACAACTCCCACCGCACTCGACAGCAGGCTCGCTCCGGCGAACGACCACAGTACGCCCAGGGTGTTTGCCTCGAAAACCAGCAAGAGGGCCACGCCAATCACCGCAAAACCCACGCTATGGCAGAACTGGAGTGACGAGACAACACGCGTCAGCCGCAGCGCGTTGAATAGAGCGACCAGCACGGTGTGCAGAATCCAGGTGGCGAGCACCACCGCCAGGACGGCGACCAGCCCCGCCTGTTCGCGGCTGTTGAACAGCAGATCCGAAAACCACTCGCGCCGCCAGACGACGATAGCCACGGTGAGGGCAGCCAGCAGTCCGGTGGCCGCCCCCATTTGGCGCAGGAAGAACCGGATGCGGCCTCGCTGGCGATAGTATTCCGCATACCGGCCGAGCGAGCCGGGCAGGCCGAGCACCGCCAAAGGCGCAGCCAACATCAGAAAGCCATACGCTAGATCCCACTGGCCGAGTTGGTCGGAGTCGAGCCAGCGGCAGAACAGCACGCTCCGTGCGAAGCCGATCAGCCGCTGCGCAACCGTGAGCGCCAGCAACATGGCGATGCCGCCGACGAGCGAATCGGTTTTCAACTGGGGTCGGTCGCCCGACATGCGTCCCTTTCTCCTGTCCGCCGTCTATCTGTGAACTCTCGGCTCCGCGCCCCACCAAGTCGTGGTTTGGGGTTGCATCTGCCATCGTTGGCCGCCCCGTTCGGCGCGCAGCGTGTAGCGCCGCACCTTCTTGCGCGGATCGAGTGTCAGCCAGTTCTTGAAACGGATCATGTCATCGTCGGCGTGGATGCGTTGCAGGTGAAACGCATCGTCGCCGGGAAAGTTGTAGCCGCCGTAGGCCGAACAGATCGCCTCGTAACCCGCTTCGCGCGCGGAGGTGAAGACTCGCTGATTGAGGTTGGCGTACTGACCGAACGGAAAGGCGAAATAGCGCACGCGCCGGCCGAGCGCGGTGGCCAATTCGGCCCCCGCTGTAACGACTTCATCGTGCAACACAGATGCCTGCTCGACCGCCCCCAAGTTGCAATGCGTGCGGGTGTGGGCGCCGATCTCGATGCCGGCGGCGGCCAACTCGCGCAACTGTTCGATCGAATTGGGAGCGAAGGGTTTACCGTGTGCCAAGTCGTGCGGAAAGGGGATCCCGTTCAGCACGTGTCGCGTGCAAACAAAATAGGTACACGGCACCTGTTCGTCGATCAGGAAGGGAAGGGCTCGTTCACAATTGTCGGCGTACCCGTCGTCAAACGTTAGGCTCACGCTAGGACGCGTATTGTGGCCGTCGCGGATCCGCTCCTGGGCCTCTTCGAGCGACACCACGTCGAAATGCTTCTTGAGCCACCGCACTTGTTGCACGAAAGTCGAAAAAGCGCACGTCCAATCGTTCGCCCGATCGTCGGCGATGCGGTGATAGAAGAGCACGATCACCGGCGCGCGGCCCGACGCGGCGGTCCATGCGTTCCGCACGACGCGCATCGGCAGCGAGGCGTGGTAGTAGAGGTTCAGCAGTCGGTCTTTCCACATAGTCGATTCTTAACCCCTCGTGCGAAGAGCCAGAGCGAGTGCCGCAGCCGAGGCAGCGGCCGTCTGGCAGCGACGCGGAACTGCACCAATGGCCGCGGTTCGGCGCCCCAACTCGCCTTGTAGGCTTCGTCGCCGCGGAGAAAGTCGAAACACAAGAAACCTTCGTCGATGGCGCGCTGCACCGAAGCAACCTGCAACAACCAACCGGGGCTGATCTCGGCCAGGTCGGGATTCATGCCGGTCTGGTAGTAATACAGCGTGTCGTCGCCCAAGAGATCGAACTCGATGGCCGCCGGCTCGCCCTCGATCTCGATCCATTGCAAACGCAGGCGGCCGAGTTTTTGGAAGAGTGCCGCCGCCTCATTGAGAAACGGCGCGAAGTTCGGCAGCCCCAAGCAACTGTCGTCGCCGAGGCTCGATCGGCGAGCCATATGCAGCCGATGGAACGCATCGAGACCGCGCGCGAGCGTCGCTTCGTCGGCCGTCAGCACAGACACGCCGTTGCCGTCGATCAACCGGCGCTGATGGGCCCGCAATTTGGCGCGCCGGCCCTTCGACAGGCCGGCCAAGAACTCGTCCCACGTAGGGGCCAGTTGCGCCTGCCAGGTACGGCCGCGAGTGCGTTGAAAAACGGGGTGGCCCGCCGTCGACAGTTCTTCGATCAGCGATGCCAGCGCCGGGTCTTCGCCGTCGACGCCGTCGAAATCGAGCAGGTCCCAGCGCGGTGCGGCCTCGTGCGCCAGCCAATGGGCCAGCCGTCGTGCGACGCCATCTTCGAGCTCGTCCGCTGCGAGCATGGTAAGGTGTTCGGAACAGACCTTGCCCGAACCGAGAAAGCGGACGACACGGCCCAGAACCCGGTCGCGGGCGACGTACCAGGGAGCCAGCCCCATGATCTGCCCGTCCGCGTCGTGGACGACGGGCACGAACAACTCGTCTCCCGGGCGACGAAAATGACGCCACCATGTGGCCAGCCACTCGTGTCGACGAAACGGCATGCCGCGGGCGAGGCCGTTCCAAACATCCACGATGTCGTCGAATTCCCGCTCGCCTCGCAGGAGCCGGACGTCGAGTTCGACGTGAGCCGCACAGTCAGTAGCCATCACCCTCTCGCTGTTCTCAGTTCGCTTGCGCGAGCGATGCCACTCGCTTCCAACCGGCGCGTAACCAGTAGCTCATCTGCCAGCCCGCGATCCATGCTCGGTCCTTGAGCCAGTCGGCGCCCCGCCCCGGCAAGATGTTGAATTGGACGCTGGGCCGGGGCCGCGCCCGCCAATGTGCCTTGTAAGGTTCGTCGCCACGGAGCAGGTCGAACGACCGAAAACCGTCCTCAATCACGAGGCGCAGGGTCGCCATCATGGCCAATCGGCCGGGCTCGAAGTTGAGCGCCGCCGGGTCGATCCCCGACTGATAGGCATACACGGCATGACTGCCGGCGACCTGGTACTCGGCCGCCACGGGTCGGCCGTCGAGTTCGACCCATGCCAGACGCAACACGCGGTCGGCGAGCAGTTGCTTGGCGACCTCTCGGTGAAAGCCGGCAAAGTCGGCGTCGTCGAACAAGGCCCGCTGTCCCAACGCCCCCCGACGCCGAGCGTGCAGATCGGCCAGAATCTCCAAGCCACGATCGAGGTCGGCCTGTTCGTCGACGGTACGCAACGTCGCCTGGCCGGCGCCGAACAACCGTCGTTCCAGACGGCGCACCTGTTTCCGGTGCGATTTCGAGAGCCCGGCGAGATAGTCGTCCCACGTCGCCGGCAGGTCGATACGCCAGCAATTCGGACCCGGCTGCGCGTAGACCAACGATCCGTATTCTTCCATCCGTGCGACGAAGCATCGCGTGACGGCGTCGTCCGCATCGACTCCGCCCAATAGGAGAGCATTCCAGACGTTTCCGCCACTCACATGAGCATCGCCGCAAAGCCAATCGGCCAGCGCGACCGCGACGGCGTCTTCGTGTCCCGGCAGCGAGAGGATCGACAGATAGTCGCTACAGACGTCGCCCGAGCCCAGGAACCGAACGACTTCGCCCCAGCGGCGCGTCGTCTCCAGATACCAAGGGGCCAACCCGACGAGCTCCTGCCGCTCGTCATAAACGGCCAATGCGAACAGGCGGCGTGGGCCGTTCACCTGTGCGTGGCCGTAGTATCGCCACCATCCTCCCAACCAGGCCCAGGATCGAAAGGGAACGCCGCGCGCGAGCGCATTCCAATACGGCGCCAGCCCGGCTAGTTCGTCCCAGCGGGTAACCCACACGACCTGCATGCTGTAGTGTAGGTCGCGGATTGCGGGCTACGGCCGCATCGATGATCGCCCGACGGCAGGAGGACGAATTGCGTCCGGGCAGCAAAACGCGCCGCCTTTAAGCCGAGGTCTTGGCAAAATACTCGTCGGAGGCGGCCAGCAAGGCGATGATCTGGCCGTCGGTCGCGCCCTGCTGGAGTTGTCCGGCAAAGAAGGCCTGACCGCCGGGGTCGGCCGGGCGATCGAGCAGGTCGAGGTAGAACGACTGCACGAGGTCGTCGAGGTACTCGCCACTGGCAAAGACGAGCGACGCCAGTTGGCCGGTGGTTGTTCCCGAATTGAGCAGTCCGTCGAAATAGCTTTTCGCACCAGCGTCGATCGACCGATGCAGGAGATCGCTGAACAGTGCGTCGAGAAAACCGTCGTTCGTCCCGCCGCCGCGACTCTGAAAATACTCGGACGAACCGATAACGAGGGCGGCCAACTGCTCGACCGTATGGTTGCCGAGATACTGAATGCCGAACGTCTGCGCCCCGGCTTCCGCGGCCCGGTGCAGGTACGTCTGATAGATGGTTTGGACCTCGTCGCCGCGATATTCGGCACTCCCCTCGATGGCCGCCACCACCTGAGTGCGTGTGAGCCCCGCGGTGAGCTGCGCCGGCCAGAAAGTGAGGGCTCCGACGTCGGCCTCGCGATTGAGCAGACTCTCGTAGACGTGGTTGACCCACCGCATATCGGGCGTGCCGGTCGTGCCATTGCTGAGCAGGGGATCGCTCAGCGTGGCAGTCCCCGTGGCGGTCGACGACTTACCTCCCGTGCGGCTGACCGTCACGGAAAGATCGAATGCCCCGGCCGAGGCGTAGACGTGCGAGCCCGACACATCAAAAGCGCTACCGGCGGTCGTGATGGTGCCCGCCGAAATCGTGCCGTCACCCCAGGCGATCGTGGCCGTATAGCTACTGGCCCCAACCGACGAGCCCGGCTGTATGAAGGTGGCCACCATCGCGGAAACAGAAGCGCGTGCCACCCCGTTGACGGCCACGGGCGTGATGAGCGGTGGCGATTGCGCCACCTCGGCGGTTGCCGTGGCGGTGGCACTGGCCGTGCCCGGCGCATGGTCGGCGATGGTTACCTTCGCCGCGAAGATGCCTTCGTCGGCGTAGGCGTGCGAGCCGCTCACCGTGTACGCACCGTTGCTGCCCGACACGACGCCCGCTGTCGTTACGCCGTCACCCCATGCGATCGTGGCGTGGAAGATGCCTGCCGGTGCGCCGGCGAACGTATCGGTCACGGTCGCCACCGCACCGTTGAACGTTTCGGTGGCCACGGGAGTGAACGTGAAGGGAGTCATCGAAAGCTGATTGACATCGGCAACCGTGGCGGTGGCCTGCGCATCCGCGCTGGCGGTGCCGCCGATGTCATGCACGCTCGTCGTGACCGTGAACGGGCCTTCGTCGAGGTAGGTATGAGCACCCGCGATGGTAAATCCGCCGGCACTGCCCGTCACCGTCCCGGTGGTCATCGTGCCATCGCCCCAGTCGATCGTCGCCGCGAATTGACTCGCCGGAGTGGCACCGATCGTGTCGGAGAAGGTCGCCACCGGACCGCTGTAGGGCGAGCCCTCGCGCAAACTGAGCGGCATTCCGGTCGCCGAGAGCATGTTCCCGTCGGCGATATCGGCGGTGCTATTCACCGTGATGGTGCTGCCCGGGTCGCTGATGGTCACAGCGATGCCATCGGTGCCGTAGTCGTTGTAAGAATGGGTACCGACAACGTTGTAACCGCCGTTGTTATTGGTCGTGATTTGGCCGACGCTCGTCGTGCCGTCGCCCCAGTCGATCGTGGCGCTGTAGTCGCCCGAGGACTGGCCGGCGTTCGCATCGGTGAACCGGGCGACCGGGCCGTTGAACACAATCGCCTGGCTGGGCGTGATCGTGAGCGGAGTGCCCGACAGGCTCGATACGACGGTCGCCGCCGCCGTGGTAGAGCCCGAAGCATCTTCGGCTATCTCGTTAACGGTTATGGTGACCGGGTCACTCCCCGCGTCGGCATAGGTGTGGGCGCCGCTCACTGAGAACGGTCCGGTGCCCGTGACGGTTCCGGCCGTCGTCGTGCCGTCACCCCAGTCGATCGTCGCCTGATAGAAGCCGGCGAAGTTGTTCCCGTTTTGGTCGATGAACGAGGTCAACTGGCCCGAAAACTGGATCCCTTCGGTGGCGGTCACGGCGGCAGGGGTGAAGACCAGCCCGGGCTTCGCGATGCTCGCCGAAGCGGTCGCCGTCGTCACGTTGCCCGCGGCATCCTGGATGCGCACCAAAACGCTGTACTGTCCGGGAGATGGATAGGTATGGCTGCTGCTGATGCCAAACCCGCCCGACGGCAAAGCGACGACCGTCCCGGTCGACGGTGACGAATTGTCGCCCCAATTGACGGATGCCGTGAAGCCGCTGGCCGGCCCCGCCGCCAGGTCATTGAATACGGCCACCACCCCACTCACGGCGAAGTGGGCCGTGCCGGTCAGTGCATTACCGACGGTGGGAAACTGTGCAGTCTGCGAGCTGACAATCTCTCCCAACACTCCCTGTTGGCCCTCGGTGCCGGCCGCCGTGTAGTACAGGGCGTTGCTGCCGCCGGCGCTCAAACCGTTGCCGAAACTCAGACCGTGCAGCCCGTTGAACACGAGCGGATTGCCCGAAGGGCTGCTAATGGCGCCCATAAAGGCGCCCGTGGTCGGATCGAAGGCATTGATCCTTCCGTCGCCGGCGTCGGCCACCAGCAGCTCACCGCTGAAATCGCCGAAATTGGCCGGCGCCTGTACCATGCCCCAGGGATCGTTGAGTTTGCCACCGGCGGCGATCAACGTGCCCTGGAAATTCCCGTTGTAGTCGAATTCGTCGATAACGCCGTGGCCGACGCCCACCACGGGGTTCTGGTGGTTGGCATCTTGTGGGGCATAGCTGACCAGCAACCGGCCGCCGATGTTGGCGATGTTGTACGGCGCATAACCGGCTGGCAAATTCGGGTCGGTGAAACTGCCGCTGAGCGTGATGGGGCTGAAGCTGCTGTTGAACACATCGATCCGGTCGTCGTGGAAGTCGGCCGCATAGATCAGGCTCTGATTGTTGTTGTTCTCCAGTGCGAGACCCGTATAGACCGCGCCGCTCGTCGAGGCCACCGTCTCCGCGGTCGACGACGGGGTGGGTGGCGGTACGCTGGCGTTCCACCCCGAGATCTTGCCGTCTTGCGAGTCGAACAGGAGCGTCGCCGGGCCGCTCGCATTGCCGGAATGCACCACGAAATTGGTGCTACCGTTGATGACGTCGCCACTGGGGCCGGTTCCCAGGTTGCTCACCGACATCGAGTCGTCATGGAAGGGTGCGGCTCCGGCGCCGCCCGAATACGAAGTCGCCACGCCCGATCCGTGGCCGACGACCCAGAGGTTGCCCGTGCCGTTGGAATTGACCGTTATCCCCCACGGTCCGACCAGATTCGGATCCTGCACCAGGGCACTGCCGGCCGAATCCGACGCCAAGCTGAGCTGAAGATAGCCCGTGCTCAGAACGGTCCGCAGCTCCAGCGCTTCGCCATAACGTGCCGCGCGCAATCCAGGCGCCGCTTTTCGCCGACGTCTCCAAGTGTTCATGTTCCCTCGCTGGCGCGACCGCATCCCCTACCCCCCTAAAGATGTGCTAATTGATACCGTAATTTTAACAGTACCTACGTGGGGGCCGGCCGGGCAAGGAAAAAGCGCCCAGACCCTCCGTTTCGCCATTGTTCGGCCAGGAAAAGGACCCAACGGGCCACGGTAAGATTTGACTGACCGGGGAATGCGGTCTATTTTTCCCATGAATCGCCGGCTTGAATACTTGCAGAACCCTCCCACCACCTAGATCCGCACAGGCCCACCGCGGATCGCCGCAGCCGAGGCGTCAAGCCATGCATGCTCAATTGTTGGAGCAACCCCGTCCACGCGCCGTACGCCGTCCCGATCGGCAAACGATCCTGCTCATCGACGACGACGATGCGATGGTCGACGTGCTCGGGCAGCGTCTCCGCCGCCAGGGTTACGAGACCTTGGTGGCCTCCAACGGCGACGCCGGATTGGCGCTCGCTCGCGAGCGGTGTCCGACGCTGATCGTCCTGGACCTACGCCTGCCGGACGCCGACGGCTTCCACGTCTGCCAGGAACTGGCCGACTCCTCGGAAACGTGTAGTATCCCGGTGATCATCCTGAGCGGGATGGAACGGCCCGACATCATTCGCCGTTCTCGGGCGGCCGGTTGCCAATACTTCGTACGTAAGCCATACGACCCCAACGCTCTGCTGATCTTGATGCAGCACGCCATCGGCGAGGCCACGCCCTGGTAGGCCCGGCTTTCTCTTAACGCTAGCGCCCGGGCACGTTGAGCTGGACGACCGGCCCATAAATGATAAAATAGGGGCCGAGCTCGGAACGTTGCAGCGGAACCAAAATCCGGTATGGCGCAAAAAGAAGAAGCGTTAGAAGTCGAAGGGGTCGTTACCCAGGCCCTGGCAAATACGCGTTTTCGCGTAACCATCGAGGGCGGCCACAACGTGATCGCGCACGTGGCCGGCAAGATGCGGAAGAACTTCATCCGTATCGTTCCCGGAGATAAAGTGCGCGTCGAATTGTCGCCCTACGATCTCACGAAAGGGCGCATCACGTTCCGTGAGCGCTAAGAGCGTCCGACAGGACCCAAAAGCCCGAGAACTGGTTGTCGCGCGGCCTTGCCCTGTTCCTGGTCAGCCAGTCGCACAACAAACGGGGGAAGTTCTTCCAGTCGTCTCGTAACGATTTGCGGCGCCGCTCTGCACTCGGCCGAGCAATCGCAGAGCTGGGCAACACTCCTGGCTTCAAAGGTGGTCCGGGACTCGCGAGACATAAGTCCCTACTTAACAGGGACTTATATTTCTTATGTCACGCTTAGTGAATCCGGCTTAAAGACCCGTCCAAGCCCCTCCGGAGGCCCTTCCGCGTCGTGGCAGATGGCCGGGAGAAAAAGAGGGGAGTTGAAACCGGCCTCGCTCCGGAAAGGTAATTAGGCGAGGGCCTGTTGGCGACCTACGATTGCCTACTCCCCGATTGCTTGCCTCGACGGGAGGCGAGGTATCGAGGCGAACCGTTGCAAAGAGAGTGGCGTAGGCCGCACGTTTTTCATAAAACGTAGGGGCTGCGCGATCGCTATGCTCGGGATTTTGCCAGTAATTCGGGCCCGGAACTCGGCTCCGTGGCCAAACACCGAACCAACCTTCGTATCGAGCATTGTCTAGGAGAACCGTTGTGAAGAAAACCATCTTGTCCTGGCTAGCCTTGGCGCTGCTGACCGTTGGCGCGCCGCTGGCCAAGGCCCAGGACGATTCGTCGGAAACCAAGCCCGTCCTGGTCGCCTCGTTTTCGGGTTACGCCGAACTGAAGCGCGACCTCAATTATTTCGGTACTCTGGCGGGCAATCCCGACATTGCGGCCGGGTTCGAGCAGTTGTTGTTGCTGTTCACCCAGGGCCAGGGCTTGGCGGGTCTCGATCAGGCACGGCCGTGGGGGGCGTCAGTGAGCATCACCGCCGATGGCTCGGAGTTTCCGGCTCTCGTGTTCTTGCCCGTCACCGACCTGAGCAAGTTGCTCGACGCCTTGGCGGCCATCGTCGGCGAAGCCGATGACGCAGGTGACGACATCTTCGAGATCAAGCGCGGTACCAACACGTATTTCATCAAGCAGAACGGCAAATGGGCCTACCTGGCGCAGCAGAAAGGCGACCTGGAGACGCTGCCCAGCGATCCGGCCAAGCTCTTCCGCGGGCTCGACAAGAAATACGATCTGGCCCTGAGCATCAACATCCAAAACATTCCACAGAGCTTCCGTGACACGGCCGCCGAGTTCATCAAGCAGGGATTGGACGCCAAGCTTCAGCAGAGCATGGACGACGACGAGGAAGGCGAGAGCGACTCGCACGCCGAGATGGCCCGCCACCAAGCCGCCGAAATGATCAAGCGCATCAACGAACTCGACCAAATCACATTGGGGCTCAACGTCGATCGTCCCGAAAGCCGCACCTATCTCGACATCGAAGTCACGGGCGTGCCGGGAAGCGACGCCGCCAAGGAATTGGCCGGTTCCGAGGAAGTGGAAGGCACCCGCTTTGGCGGCATGTTGTCGCCGGAAGCGCTCTTCTCATTGCATATCAACTCGCCCGCTTCGGAAGACGATGAAGAACAGGCCGAACAGATGCTGGACTATGTCCGCACGCAACTGAATAACGAGATCGACAAGGACGACGACCTCAAGGACGACCAGAAGGAAGTGGCCAAGGATCTGGCAGGCAAGCTTGTCGGCATCGTGGCCGACACGATCGAAGAAAAAGGCCGGTTGAACGCCGGGTTGACCGTAATCGGTGAAGGACCGTTGACCGTGGCCCTGGGGGTCCTCGTTTCAGATGCGGGAAAACTGGAAAGCGTGATCAAGCAGTTCGTGGAGCTGGCGGTCAAGCATGACGAGTTGCCCAAGCCCAAGTTCAACGCCGAGAAATACAAGGGCTTCCGCTTCCACACGGTGGCAGTGCCGGTGTCGGACGACGACGAGAACGCCGACAAGGTGCGAGCCACCCTGGGCGATCCGGTCAAGGTCGCGTTGGCCTTCAGCGACGACCTGTTCTACGTCGCCGCGGGAGAAAACGGCATCGCGACGATCAAGAAGGTCATCGACGGTTCGGCCGAGACGCCCACGGAAAAACTTCCGCCGCTCACGATATCGCTGGCACTCGCGTCTGTCTTGAAGTTAGCGGATGCGCAAGGCAATCCGAATGCCAAGTCGCTGGCCCAGAACCTCAAGGGAGGCAAGGATCACGTGAAGCTCACGGTCGAGCCGGTCGACAATGGCGTCCGCTACCGGATCGAGGCCGAAGAAGGGATCAACAAGTTGCTGGGTTCGAGGCTGGGCAACGCCGCCCGCGCGGGCGGTCAGTAACTTCCGGCGTGCATCGCGAGGGCGTCGGTTGGCACATGCTGACCGACGCCTTTTCTTTTGCGCTGTGGCCGGTCACGAGCCACCGTCGATCGGCAGCGGACGGCCGACGCCAGCGCGGCGGGCGAGTTCGAGCAACTTGCCACCCAACGCGACGTCCTCGATGCCCAAGCCGACACTTTTGAAGAGGGTCACGCCTTCTGGCCGGTTGCGGCCGACCGCGCGGCCAGCAACCACGTCGGCCAGTTCGATCGATCGCGACCATTCGAAGTCGCCCTGCGCGACGGCCTGGATGAGGTCGCCGGCTTCGTGCCGGCAGGCCTCGATGCTGTCGCAGACGACGTTGTCGGCCCGGCGCACGACCGTGGCGTCGATCTCGGCCCGCGTCGGCCAGTTCGATCCGACCGCCGCCACGAACGCACCGTCGGCCAGATCGTGTCCGTCGAATACGGGCGTGGAACTGCTCGTGGCGGTGAGCACGATCGGCAGATGCTGAACAGCCTCTCGCGGAGAATCGGCCGGCACGACCTCCAAATTCAGCTCTCGCGCCATCCGCTCGGCGAAGGCGCGCCGCTTGTTTTCGTCACGGCTGTAGACGACCGCACGCTTGAGCGGCCGCACCGCGGCGACGGCCGCCAGTTGTGTCTCGGCCTGATGCCCGGTGCCGAACAGGCCCACAACGTCCGCCGCGGGCGCAGCCATCGCTCGAGCAGCCACCCCAGTGGCAGCCCCCGTGCGGAGTTGCCCCAACCGGTCGGCCTCGATGAGCGCCACGAGTTGGCCGGAGCCGGCTTCGTACAAACCCACCAGGAAACGAGCGCCGTGCTTCGTCGTCGTATAGCACTTCCAGCCCACGAGGCCGAGATAGGCCGCCGCGGCGCTCATGGAGTGCAAGATAACGCCGGGCGATTTGGCACGCTGCCGCGGCACGTTGCTGGCCTCACCCGTCGCCAGCCGGCGGAATGCCTCTTCGACCACCTCGATCGTCACGCGGATGTCGAGCAACCGGGCTACGTCGGCTTCGGTGAGATAGAGGGGCGACATCTTAAAGCAAAGCCGTGCGTCACTCGAACGGCGGCTGGAGTTGGCCGACCGCTATCTGCCCAGGTCAGCGATACTGGAAAAATCGTCCTGCAACGAGCGATAAAGTTGCCGGTAGACGGGGAACGCGCGGTCGTGCGCCTTCTGCGCCGAGCGATTCGGCGCCGTTTCCTTCACGGTGCGAATCGTCGCGCGGCATGCCTCGCGAACATCGCGAAACGCGCCGCCGCCCACGGCTGCCAGAAGGGCGACGCCGTAGGCCGCCCCTTCTTCGGCGTTGAGCGTCACCACTTTCTGCCCGAACACGTCGGCCTGGATTTGGCGCCACAACGGGCTGCGCGAGCCGCCGCCCGAGGCCCGGATCTGCCGTACCGGCACGCCCAGGCCACGGATGATCTCGAGGCTGTCGCGGAGCGAATAGGTGACACCTTCCATGATGGCCCGCACCAAGTGGCCTCGTGTGTGGGCCAACGTCAACCCGATGAAACAACCGCGGGCATTCGGGTCGGCATGAGGCGTGCGCTCACCAGAGAGGTACGGCAGGAAGAACAACCCGGCGCTGCCGGGCACGACCCCTTCGGCCTCTTTCGTCAGCGTATCGTAGGGATCCTGCCCGGTTCGACGCGCGGAGTTCATCTCGGCCTGGCAGAGCTGGTTGCGGAACCATTGCAACGAACCGCCGGCCGAGAGCGTGACGCCCATCATGTGCCAACCGCCGCGCACGGCGTGACAAAACGTGTGGATGCGTCCTTCGGGATCGTATTTCAGTTCGTCGCTGTGGACGAACATCACGCCCGACGTGCCGATCGAGGTACTGAGCACACCAGCCGTAACGATGCCGTTGCCGACCGCTCCGGCGGCACAATCGCCGGCGCCGCCCACGACACGGCAGTCGGTCGAGAGGCCGAGTTCGGTGGCGGCCGCGCGCGTGAGCGTGCCCGTCACGTCCTCCGATTCGTAGCATCGGCCGAGCAGGTTCACGTCGAGTTCGAGTTTGCTGAGCAATGCCTTCGACCAGTTGCGCTTGGCAACGTCCAACAGCAACATGCCGCTGGCGTCGCTCACCTCGGTGGCATACTCTCCGGTCATGCGACGGCGGATCTCGTCCTTCGGCAGCAACACCTTGTGCAAGCGGTCGAAATTCTTGGGCTCGTGGTTGCGCAGCCAGAGGATCTTAGGCGCCGTGAAACCAGTGAGGGCCGGATTGGCGACCATCTTGATCAGCTTGCGGCGGCCGCCCGCCCGCTCTTCGATCTCGGCGCATTCCGCGGCCGTCCGTTGATCGTTCCAGAGCAGCGCGCGACGCAGGACACGATCTTGCTTATCCAGAAACACCGATCCGTGCATCTGCCCCGACAGGCCGATGGCTTTGACGTCGGCCGGCTTGAGCCGTGCCTGCTTCAGGACCGACCGCACCGTGGTGACTGTGGCTCGCCACCAATCATCCGGCTCCTGTTCGCTCCACAGCGGCTCCGGATGATAGCAAGGATAGGTTTCGGTGGCGTCGGCCAGAATCTTGCCCGCCTCGTCCATGGCCAGCGTCTTGGTTCCCGAGGTGCCGATGTCGATGCCGAGGAAAACGCTCATGTTCGAGAAGGGACGTATGGGGTGCGGGCGTGGGGGCTTGCTCCGGGCGGGATTGTAACGGCGCCGGGCGAACACTCGCAACCACCGCTCCGTAAGGGAACCTATTTGACGACGCGGGCAAGGCCCGTCTACCATGCCGTGTCGCTTCGGGCGACGACAGGAAATGCGAATGAACCGATTGCTCACAAGCCGTAAATCGCCGTGGTGGCTGCCCACCCTCTTCGCCCTTTTGGCTGGCTGCGGCGGGGATGCGCCGAGCGGCGGAGAGGGCGAGACGGTCGCCGACAAAGACCTGCCCTGGAAAGGGGTTAACCTGCGATTGCTGATAGCCGGAGATAGCCAACTCGCCGAGGCGATCGGCCGGTTGCGGGGTGAATGGCAGGGAGCGACCGGCGCCGAATTGGACATCGCCGAACTGACGGCCGAGGAGTTACTCGGGGACAAACCGCCGCGGGCCGATGCCGTCGTCTTTCCGGCGTACGATCTGGGAGTCTTGGTCGAGCGAGGATGGCTACGCCCGTTGCCGGACGGGGTGCTCAGCAGCACCGAGTTGGCCTGGGCCGAGATATTCGAGGCCGACAAGACGCACGACGCGAGTTGGTCTGCGACGACGTACGGTTTTCCGCTCGGCTCTCCCACGTTGCTCTGTTGCTACCGCAAGGATCTCCTCGCGCAGCTTAATCGCGAACCGCCTACGACGTGGGAAGAGTATCAGAAGTTGGCCCATGTTCTGGCCGATCGCGAAAAACTGGGCGACGCCGCGCCGGCTGCCGATGCGGCCTGGTCGGGAACGATGGAACCGCTCTCCGAAGGTTGGGCAGGCTTGGTCTTGTTGGCGCGAGCCGCCGCCTACGCCAAGCATCGCAACCACTATTCGACGCTGTTCGACATGGAGTCGATGGATCCGCTCATTGCCGGAGCGCCGTTCGTGCGGGCCCTGGACGATCTTGTCGCGGCGCGAGCGCTCATGCCGGATGCGGCGCTAACGGCCTCGCCAGGGGATGTCGAGAATGCCGTACTCGGTGGTCGCTGTGGCATGGCCGTGACCTGGACATCGCCCACCTTTGCCGCAACGGATGAACAGCCCGCCGACAAATCGCCGACCGCAGAATCCGTCGAGATTGAGCTCGGGTTTGTCGAGTTGCCCGGTTCGCAGCAGGTCTTCAACCCGAAGACCGAGCAATGGGACTCACGGCGCGACGACGAAGCGCCGCGCGTTCCGTTGGTCGGCGTCTCGGGACGCATGGCAGCCGTGACGGCCGACAGCGCACACCCCGATGCGGCGTTTCACCTGCTTGGCTGGCTCTGCGGGCCGCAGTGGAGCAAACGCACCTCCGCCGCCTCGTCGGCCACCGCCCTCTTTCGCCGTTCGCACGTCGAGGCGAGTGCGGACTGGGCCGACCCACGGCTCGGCGCCGCGGCGGCATTGGCCTATGCCGAGGCCGTCGAACGGGCACTGTCGTCGGCCGACCTGTTCGGAGCGCCGCGCATCGAAGGGCGCGGTCGTTACCTGGCGGCCCTCGATCGCGCGGTGAGAGACGCGGTCGAAGGCAAGTCCAACAGCGAGACCGCTCTCGCGGCCGCGGCCAAAGAATGGAGCCGCATCACGAGTGAACTGGGGCTCGAGCAACAGCGGACAGCCTATCGTCGGAGCCTGGGATTGCGATGACGTTACCGTTACGAGTCGCGCTCATCGGCACCGGTGCCATCGCGCGCAGCAAGCACCTGCCCGCCTGGTCGAAGCTGCCGGAGTTCAAGGTGGTGGCCCTGGCCGACTCTTCGCCCGTGTCGCTGGCCGCGGTGCCGAACGAGTTCCAGATCGATCGCCGCGTGACGGACTATCGCGAGTTGCTCGACGATCGCGAGATCGATGTGGTCGATATCTGTGTCCCCAGTGCCTTGCATGGCGAGGTGGCGACGGCCGCGCTGCTAGCCGGAAAGCATGTGCTCTGCGAGAAGCCGATGGCCACCTGCCGCGCCGACGCGGCCGCCATGCTCGACGCCTGGCGGGCCAGCGGCAAGAAGCTGATGATCGGCCAGCACATGCGCTTCGAGCCCAGTGTCATCCAGTTGCGCACGTATCTGCAACGTAATCCGCCCGGCGACATCTACTTTACGCGCGGACAATGGTTGCGGCGGCGGCGACTGCCAGCCCGCCCCGGCTTTACCGACCGCCGCTTGAGCGGAGGCGGAGCCTTGTATGACCTGGGCGTGCACATGCTCGATCTGGCATGGTGGCTGACCGGCTGCCCGCGTCCGGCGTCGATCGCGGGCCAGACCTTCAACAGGCTGGCCAAGCGGCGCGACATCGGCAGCGAATGGGGCACGTGGGAGCCGACCACGATCGACGTAGAGGATTTCGCGGCCGGCTTCGTCCGTTTCACCAACGGCAGCGTCATCTCGCTCGAAGTGAGCTGGCTGGGATTTCAGCCCGAAGACGAGTTCTGGCGGTTGCAACTCTACGGCACGCACGCGGGCGTTTCGTGGCCCGAGTGCCAGATCGTGGGCGAAGATCAGCTCATTCCCTGGAATTTGCAGTTGGCCGAGGCCAAGGGCGAGAATGCCCACTACCAGGTGATCCGCGAGTTCGCGCGGGCCATCCTGGGCGACACGCCGGTACCCGTTCCGCCCGAGCAGTCGGCCACCATCATCGCCATGCTCGACGCGCTCTATCGGTCGGCCGAATCGGGCCGGCAAGCCGAAATCGAACCGTTCGATCTCGACTAATCGATCGTGTTCAGCGGCAAGCCGACGGCCCGATTGTAGAACTCGGGCGTGGTGAGCAGCGTCTCGGTGTTCGACTGCGTACCGTAGCCGTTGTTGAAGTTGTTTACGAAGGTCTGTAGTCCGTTCGGATCGACGGGCCGGCCGAGGTACTTCTCGAACAGGCCGTTGATGCTGAGGTTCAGAAATTCCGAACTGTTGAGGATCGTGGTGGCGAATTCGATGTGCGTCATGGCGCCGCTGTTCAGCGCATTTTCGAAGTAAACCAGCGCGGTCGGGTCGGGGGCGCGCTTGAGCGCGTCTTCGTACACGGCCGTGATGAAGCCTTGCACCGTCCCGCCCGCATCCTGGTAGAACTCGTTGGAATTGATCAGCAACGCGGCGGTGCGCTTTTCGGTACCGGGTCCGCTCTTCTGACCCTGGCTGTCGAGCACAAGCTGTAGGAAGAAGTTTTCGCCGGCCGTGTCGGCCGCGCGGTGCAAATAGGTC
The DNA here is from genome assembly GCA_035547915.1 of Pirellulales bacterium. Classification (GTDB taxonomy): domain Bacteria; phylum Planctomycetota; class Planctomycetia; order Pirellulales; family JAICIG01; genus DASSFG01. Next base: position 80,094 of record DASZTS010000094.1, read on the forward strand.
TCATACGCATTGTCGATTTGCAGCCGGTCGTATGAGTACGGCGGAGTGGTTTCCAGCAGGATGTAGACGAACGTCTGGCGGTCGTCGTGGTTCTTCTCGAACTGCCCGGTCCAATAGTTCACGTCGTTCATCGTGATCGGACCTTGCTGGGTGTCCTTCAGCACTTCGTAGACGTACCGCTGGTCCGCCGTGCCTTGGGTACCATCGGGCAGGATCGGTGCGATGTCGGCGGTATCGACCACCACCGCATTCGCGCCCGGGTTCGTCGTGTCCACGATGCCGACGATGACCGGGGTGTCGCTGATGTCGGAATAGGTGTGCGAGCCGACGACGATGTAACTGCCGCCCGATTCGATGACCGTGCCCGTCGACGTCGCCCCATCACCCCACACGATGGCCGCCTTGAAATTTGAGGCCGGTTCGCTGCCGGTCCCATCGGTGAACGTGGCCACCGGAACGTTCGTCAGCGCCTGGGTCTCAAATCCGCTCACGGGCACCGCGTTCACCACCAGCGGATTCGCCGAGGGAAGGCTGCGCAATTCGAGTCGCTCGGCGCCGCCCCGGTGGCCCAACGACGTCCGCCTCTGCGGTGGCCGACGAGACGAATGCGGCCGCGTCGGGTGGCTCTTCTTGCGTCGGAACGTCGAAAACAACGCGTCCACCACGCCCGCGGGGAAGATACTCATAGCGGCTCTCCGGTTTATCTGTCATATGCGTTATCGGTAGTCTATTCCGCAGCAATTGCGGCCTGGCGGCTCATCCGCGAAACTCCGCGCAGATTGCCACGCTGGTTGACAAAGAGCCGGCTTGTGCTCGCCAACGGATGGCTTGGAGCGCGCGCCCTCTCGTAGCCCTTGCGCTCTCGCGCATGCCGCTATTCAAACGCCCTCTTTCGCGACTTGGCAATCGTTACGCCGGGTGAGTTTGGGGCGTATGTTCCTCGTCGTGCGCATCCCGCACGACCAAGGAGTAGAGCGCCGGCACCACAAACAAGGTCGTCAACATTCCGGCCAGCAGGCCGCCGATCACCGCTCGCCCCAAGGGCGCGTTGGCTTCGCTGCCGCGTTGGAAGGCCAGTGCCATCGGGATCAAGGCGAAGAAGGCCGCCAGTGCGGTCATCACCACCGGTTTGACGCGAATCGAAGCCGCTTTGCGAATGGCCTCGGTCGGCGACAAGCCTTCCAGAACGCGCAGGTTCTGGGCGAAGTCGGTCAACAACACCGTATTCGAGACGACGATGCCCACCATGAAGATCACACCCAACAGCGACTGAACGTTGATCGGGGTTCCCGTCACAAACAGCATGACGACCACGCCGATCACACCGACCGGCACGGCCGAGAGGACCACGAGCGGCGTGATATACGATTTGAAGAGGGCCACCATCAAGAAGTAGATCAACAACACGGCCAGGATCAGCCCCAAGCCGAGGTTACGGAACGTGTCTTGCATGCGCGAGTACTCGCCGCTGAGCACGATTCTCGCACCCTTGATCGGTTCCTTCTTGTCGGGATGGGCCGGATCGTAGGGTGTCCACGTATCACGGACGTCGCTCCGCGGATCGCCGAAGCGGTTCACGATCTCCCAAACCTCGTCGGAAACATGGCCGAGATCGCGTCCGTAAACGCCCATCACCAGGTCGATCGACGGCGACAGGTTGTTGTGGACGATCTCAGCCGGCACCTTGCTCTGCCGGAAGCTGATCAGATTTCCCAAAGGCACCGGCTTGTTCTGCACGGGGCTGGTGACCGGGATGTTCTGGAGCGTTTCGATCGACTTGATCTCGCCCTCGGGGTACTGCACACCCACGAAGTACTGGTTGTGGCTGATCGGATCGATCCAGAAATTCTTCTTGTTGAATTGGATGCTGGAGTTGAAAGCCGCCACGACGTTGCTCATCACGTCGCGTTGGTTCAACCCCAGATCGGCCGCTTTCTTGCGGTCAACGTCGACGATGTATTCCGGGTAGTCGAGACGCTGCATGATGCGCACATCGACCACGCCGACGACGCGGCTGACTTCGGTCTCGATCGCCTCGGCGACCTCGCGGCCTTTTTCGAGATCCTTGGCCTCGATACGAATATTGATCGGCGTCGATTTCCCTTCGTTCATCGCCCCGCGAATGAGGCCGCCCGCGTCGAAGGAGAATTCCAGATCGGCAAAACGCGGATCCCTGTTAAATCCTTCTCGGAGTCGCGCCACATACTCTTGGGCCGAATGTTTCCGTTCGTCGGTGAGCTGCACCTTGACGATGGCGTCCATCGGCCCGGCGTTCTGCGTGTAGGCCGCCGACCAGTCGGGCGTCACACCGATCTCGGTGATCAGCGCATCGAGGCTCCCTTCGTGATGGTCACCATCGGCCGCCTCATCGTGTGCGGCGACTTCCTGGTGCCCGGCCGACGCGGGCTGCCCTTCGGCGTCGTAGTCCTTGATCGATTGCCGAATGAATTTCTCCACCGCATCCAGTTTCTTTTCGGTGACCTCGATACGCGTACCACTCGGCGCGCGCACGGTCATTTCGAACGCGCCGGCGTCGACTTCGGGGAAGAACTCTCGCTTCAGTTGGCTGCCCAATCCGACGACGACGACCACGAGCAACCCGACGGCGAACGAAATGACGAGCAAGCGGTGTTCGAGCACCCGATTTAACTGCCGCACGTACATGGCAATGCCGACGTCGATCAGCGATTCCCACTTGGCGAATGCCCGGCCGATCGGTCCCCTGGGCGGCGCATGGTGAACATGCTCGCCGTGATGTCCCGCGGTCTGCGGGGCGGCGTGTCCGCGCAGCCAGCCGGCGCAACGCGCGGGCACGAACGACCGTGACAAGATATAGGCCGCGATCATGGCAAACGCCACCGCCGAGGCCATCGGCTTGAAGAGGAACTGTCCCATACCGGGCATCATGGCCAACGGCGAGAGCACGAGCAGGGTACAACAGCTCGCTACCAACTCGGGCATGGCCACTTCGCTGGCACCGAGGAAGGCCGCTTCCTTGGGACTCGCCCCCAAGCCCAGATGGCGATGCGTGTTCTCCAAGCAGATGATCGCGCTGTCGACCAATGGGCCGATCGCCAACGACAAGCCGGCCAGCGTCATCACGTTGATGGTGTTGCCCGTGTAGTAGAGGGCGATGATTGCCGTCAAAACGGAGATCGGGATCGTCATGACCGCGATCAGCGTCATCCGCCACTCGCCCAAGAAGATCAAGATGACGAGCGAGCAAAGCACCGCCCCCAAGATGCCTTCCTCGGCCAGACTTTCGATCGAGTGTTGCACGTACACCGACTGGTCCATCACCACCTTCAGGTCGATGTCGGGATACGTCAGACGGGGCCTCATATTGGGCACCGCCTTCTTCAAGTTGTTCACCACGGCCAGCGTGCTCGAGCCGAGTTGCCGGTACACGGGAATGTAGACCTGCTTGACGCCGTTGACGCGCACGATGTTGGTCTGGATGAATGCCGCATCGGTCGGCACCGCCACATCACCCAGGTAACTCGTCGCATGGCCGATCTGCGTGCGCAGCGGGATGTCTTTCATCCGCTCGACGAAGTCGTACATCGAGTTGCTGTCGATGGCGAAATCGGTGTTGCCGAACTTGGCGTCGCCCGTGGGCAAGAAGATGTTGTATTGGTCGAGCGCGTTCATCACGTCGACCGGCGAGAGCCCGCGGGCGATCAGCTTCGAGCGGTCGAGATAGGCCAGCACCGCGCGAATCTTGCCGCCGTAGACCACCGGTGCGACGGCGCCGGGCGAGGCCATGATGAAGTTGCGCACTTCGTACCGGCCGACGTCGTACATCTTGGCTTCGTCTCGCTTGCCGTGGCCATCGAGGGCCACCAAGCAGGCGGGCACAACGCTCGTCGGGTCGAACGGCAGAATGACAGGCGGTAAGGTTCCGGGAGGGAGGTTCGGAATGGCCGCCGAAGCCAGCGAATTGACCTGTGTCAGCGCACCGTTCGGATCGATGTCTTCGCGGTAGTAGTTGCGGATGATGCTGGCGCCGACGATCGAGCGCGACTCCTGCCGCGCCGTTCCCGCCGCCTGGCCGGTCCAGCGTTCCATGCGGTTAGTGATGTCTTTTTCGACACTGGCGGCCGGCATTCCGCCGTAGAACGTGAGCACCTGCACCGCGGGGCTCTTGAAGATCGGCAAGATATCGATCGGGATCTGGAAGAGGCACAGCGCCCCCAAGACCAGCAGCGTGAGCACCGTCACCGTAACGGCGTACGGATTCTTCAATGAGGCGCGTATCAGGCCATTCATTTCTTCACTCCAGAAAGAAATTTGCCCGCGATTCGCCGACGAATACGCAGCTTATAGAACGCCGGATTGTCCGATTCGATTGCTACGCCGACCGAGTCGGCGCCAAGGGCCTGCCTTTATCACATAACCGCGCCGCTTGTACCCTGACGACGAACTTCGTGCCTTTTCAAACAGCCGTCTGCCCACAGGAACCGTCATTTCCCGTTGACAATCGCCACCGATACACCGTTCGCGATGGAACCGCGGTGAACGATCACTACGTCATCGTCCGCTTTCAGTCCGGAGGTAATCTCCGTCTCGACGCCGTTGTCCGATCCGATGACGACTTCGACTTTTTGTGCTTTGCCACCCCGCACCACATAGACAGTGCCCCGGCCGTTCTGCGAGTCGCCCACGAGCGCCGACGACGGAACGCTCACGGCGTCCGATGCCTTCTCGAGCAAGATGGTGGCCTTGCCATACATCCCGTCGCGCAACAGATCCTTGTCGTTCAGCAAGTCCACTTCGGTGCGCATGGTGCGCGTGGTCTGGTCTTCCGAGTAGGAGACACGGGCCACTTTTCCAGGAAACCTTCTTCCTGGCAGTGCGTCGATGTCCACCGACGCGTCGTCGCCCTTGTTGACATACGGCACGTCCAGATCGGGCACCTGTAGAACGACACGCATCTTGTCGGTCCGATCGACCGACAATACTGGCTTGGCTCCGCCCTGATCGCGGGAGTTAATGAAATCCCCGGGGTGGAAACCGCGGAAGGTGATGACGCCGTCGTACGGCGAACGAATCTTGGTGTAGTCCAGAAAGACGCGATCCTTCTGCAAGGTCGCTTCCGCCACCTTGACCTTGGCCTTGGCATCTTCCAGGTCGGCCTGTGCCTGGTCGATCTTGGCTTTGGCGGCCGTGGCCTGCGCTTTGGCGCTCACGACCGACGCCTTCGCCGACAACAACCCCGCCTTGGCGGCGTCGTAGTGCTCTTCGGCTTCGTCTTGCAATTTCACGTCGACGGCCTTTTCTTCGACGAGCTTCTTGATGCGTTCGAATTGCTTGCCGCGGTACGACTTGGTCGATTGGGCATGTTCGACATCCGCCTCACGCTCGCCGATCAGAGCCTCGGCCGCTTGGTAATCAGCCTGTGCGGATTCCACCGCGGCTTCCATCTGCGCCACGTGGGCCTTGGCCTGCGTCACCGAAGCCTCATCACGCTCGACTTCCTTTTCCAACTCGGGCATGTCGATCGTGGCCAGCACATCACCCTTCTTCACCCGGTCGCCGATATCGACGTGCTGTTCCTTGAGGTAGCCCGCCACCTTCGAAAACAGGCGAGCCGACTCGAATGACTCGACGGTGACCGGTTGCGTCGTCGTTCGCTCGATACCGCCCTTGCGCGGCTTGGTGGTTTCTACCTTCACGGAGCCCGATTCGTCATCAGAACTGGATCGCGGCCCCCTCTTTTCCGACCTTTCGGACGCGCTGACGTGGCCCGTTTCGTCGTCGTTCGAGGAAATGTAGACGCCGGCGGCTGCGCCGAGCGCAGCCAACACGACCGTGAGAATTGATAGCTTTTTCACAATCGCTCTCCTCAGTTCGATGACGCGGTGCAGCTCCGCTGAATTTCTGGGCGTCGTTGGGTGGCATGGCTCTGCCTGCTCGACCAGGGCAAGCGCGGGCTAGCCACTCCACAATACCTCTGGCCGAGAACGTGCTCGGGAGCGGTAGACCAGAAAGGCGAACTGGTCTACCGTCCCAAGCAACAGATCGCGCTGGAGTAACGCGATCGCACCAGAACCAACGCCTCAATACACGTTGTTTCGTTGCGGATGTGTTTCGCGGCCTTTCGTCTCGGATCGCTGCGGAGAAGGTTCGGGTGCGAAGGCCAATAGTAAGCAAACGGCGTGCCCGATCTCGGGCACCCTCGAAGCGAGCTGACTCGGGCGAGGCCGGCGGTCGCGATGCCACGACGTAAAAGACTGCAAGGCTTACCAGTTACGACCGGCGGCCGCGCGCATTGCGCGAGTCTGCAGTCACCATATATATAAGGTGAGCACCTCAAGCCGGTCCGCCGACCTGTGGACAGAAATCTCTCACCGCCCGGCATCCCGTGACTGATTTATGGACAAACGGGGCTTACCGTAACAGCCTTTCCATCTAACGGGCCTGTGACGGCTATTCCCAAGGCCCTGCGCTGCCACGAAGTCGCAACGGCCGTCGTTAAATCTTCCTCGTTTTGTCCGGGCGCAGGTAGGCGCGCCCTACGACCCGCAAAGACGACGCATCCTCTTATGCCATCAATACGAGTCGCGCGGATTTTGATGATTGTTCCCAGCAACGGGAACCGAAGAGCTTTGAGGGATAGCACCAATAAACCGACCCTGGCGCGCTGTCCGTCGACCTCGCAGGTAGGAGTGATCCGATGGAAACTCAACGTCGCGTTTGTCGTTGGAGGCAGTGGCTACTGGCCGCGAGTCTCTGGAATTTCGGCCAATTCGCCACCGCCCAGCCCGACGATGGCTTGCCATCACCTCCGCCTCCGCCACCCGAAACGGTCGAGATGGGTGGCGCGGCCCCGAGTGGACTGCTCCCGTCCAATTCGGCCGGGCCGCGCGGGCCCAGCAGTGGGTCAGGCATCCGGCGGCTCTCCGGCCAAGAAGAGTCGACAACCCTCGACCTGGCCAGCGCGCTCGACCTGGCCGGTGTGCGGAACCCCGAGATCATGATGGCCCGCGAGCGCATCACCGAGACGATGGCCATCCGTCAGTTCGCTGCGGCGCAGATTCTGCCCAACATCAACGGTGGCACGAACTTCGACACGCATAGCGGAAACCTACAACAGTCCAGCGGCCACATCCTCGACGTGAGCCGCAGCGCACTCTATGTCGGCGCCGGTGCCAACGCGATCGCTGCCGGCTCGACGAACATTCCGGGCGTGATGTGGAACCAGAACATCTCGCAGGGCATCTTCACGTACCTAGTCGCTCGGCAGACGGTCCGCCAGCAACAATTCACCGCCCAAGCCATCCGTAACCAGGTGTTGTTGCGGGTCTCCCTGGCATACATGGAATTGCTGCGGGCCAGCGGACGCCGCGCGATCGCCATCCGCATTCGCGACGACGCGGCCGAGGTGGCCCGGCTGACGGCGGCCTACGCCCAGACCGGCCAAGGCCGCCAAGCCGATGCCGACCGGGCCGCCACGGAACTCGGCAAGCGCGAGACCGACCTGATGGTGGCCGAAGGCGAACTGATGATGGCCTCTTCGCGCATGGCCCAATTGCTCAACCTCGAGCCGACAATCCGGTTGCAACCGGCCGAAGAGTGGGTGGTGCCGATGCCGCTCGTTCCCGAGCCGATCACCCTGCCGGAACTGATCGGCATGGCCGCCTTGCGCCGGCCCGAGTTGGCGGCCCAACGCGAAATGATCCAGGTGGCCATGCTCAACCTGCGAGGTGCCCGCATATTGCCCTTCTCGCCCACCACACTCGTCGGCTTCAGCGCCGGTACGTTCGGCGGCGGTAGCAATCTACAGCCCGTCCGTTTCGGAGATTTCGCCGGCCGCAACGACTTCGACGTCGTCGCCTATTGGACGCTGCAAAACATGGGCATCGGTAATAAGGCACAGATCGACCTGGCACGAAGCCGTCTGCGTCAAAGCGACCTGCGCAGGTTGGAGGTGCTGAACGCCGTGCGGACGGAAGTGGCCAATGCCTACGTCCGCAGCCAGGTGCGGTACGCACAGGTGGGAACCGCCGAGCGCGCGGTTCGCACGGGCATCGACTCGTTCGACGAAGACATGCTCCGCATCCGCAACAACGAAGGCCTGCCCATCGAGGTGCTCGACAGCCTGCGGCTGTTAGGCCGCGCACGTTTTGAATACCTCGAGGCGATCGCGGAATACAATTCCGCCCAATTCGAGTTGTATGTGGCCCTCGGTCAACCGCCGGCGAACGCCTTGGCGCGGCCGGCCGCCGTATCAACGCCTAACGGACGACCAGCTCCCGAGAATCGTGGCTCGCCACTGCCCAGTCCTCCTCCCGACGCGTCGGTGCCTCCGCCGGCGATGCCCTCGGCTCCCACGCTGACGGCTCGCTGACGAGGTTTTGCTTTTCGAGTTCGTGACCATGTTTGCTGATCGGCCCTGTGGCGGCAAGGTCGAGGCACCCGCCTTCGACCGCGAGCGATGCGTCGCTGCGCTGCGGGCAGTGGCCGATCCGGAATGCTGACCCATCGAGGGCGAGAACAGACGATGATCATGTTCACCACGTTGACGGCCGTCAGGCCCCAAGGATTCTACGTCGGCCTGCTGCGGCGATTCGTCCGCGGTGCCGCTCTGTCTGCCGCATTCGGCGCGATCGCCACGAATGTCGGACAGGCTTTCGACGGATCGTCCTACTCGCCGCCGGAACGCGCTTCGGCATCGAGCGACTCGCAGCGAACGAAGAAGAATTCACTGAACGCTCGACAAGCGAGCCGCTACGTGCCGCTCCAACGGTGGGCGGCCGCCCAACAGGCACCCCGACCAGGCGCGCCTCAGCAAACCGTAGTGCCAGCCGCCGATGCCGCACCGCGCAACACGCCTGCCGTCTCCAGCCAACGCGCTCCCAACATGACCGGACTACCTGCGCCAACGGTAAACACGGTCGGAATCGTCCGACCTTCCGGCTATGTCATGACGGGCGGCCCGCAACCGGTGGCCATGAATGTCGTACGCCAAGAAGAAGAGGATGAGAACCGTCCGGGGTTGGACGGGCCGGTGGAAAGATTGCCCGATCTACGCGACGATCTTCTGCCGGGTTCTCGCACACAGGCGGAAACGGTCGACGCACCGCCGGTGTTGCCGCCCCCCGTCGAGGAATACGTCATCGACCTGCCGACGACCCTGCGCTTGCTCACGTCGGCCAACCCGACCGTGGCGAGTGCGCGTGAAGTAGTACGGGAGACGCTCGCGCTGCAGACCAAGGCCCGCGTGATGCTACTGCCCAGCCTCAACGGCGGTTTGGCTTATCACGACCATCAGGGCAACCTGCAAGCGTCGACCGGTCAGATGAAATACATGTATGAGAAGTCTCTGTATTACGGTGCCGGTTCGCGCGTTTGGACGGCAGAAAGCCTAGCCGTACCCGGTGTAAGAATCTTCAGCCACCTGGGTGACGCCATCTTCGAACCCCTGGCGATGCGGCAACAGGTGGGTACCCGGCGGTTCGATTCCGCCGCCACGGGCAACACGCTGGCCTTGGAAGCCATCGTTCGTTACTTCGACTTGCTCGGCGCCGAGGGCCGCTACGAGGCGGTGCGCCAATCGGAGAGGGAGGCGGCCGAGATCGTGAGGATCACGGCTTCGTACGCCAAGACCGGGCAGGGGCGCGAAGGCGACGCCAACCGCGCCCGCACCGAGGCTTACCTCATGCACGTGGAAGTACAGACTGCGGAGGAACGCATGGCCGTTGCCTCGGGCCGGCTGGCCGAAGTCCTCAGTCTCGATCCGAGCATTCGCCTGAAGACCGTCGGCGGTCCGATCGCCGGCGTGGAGATCATCGATCCGGATACCGATTTGCAGACCCTCATTCGTACGGCCGAGCGTCGCCGGCCCGAGTTGGCCGCCGGCAGCATGACCATCGAGCACAACGCCATTCGCCTACGCCAGGAGAAGCTCCGCCCGCTGTTTCCGCTCGCCCTCGTCGGCTACAGCGCCGGCTCCTTCGGCGGCGGCAGCCCTCTCTTTCCTCCCGAGTTGGGTTCGTTTCGCGGGCGTGCCGACTTCGACGCCTTGGCCCTCTGGTCGTTGCAAAACATGGGTGTGGGCAACGCCGCCACGGTCAGTGAGCGCCGCGCCGTGCTCAACCAATCAATCGCCGACCGCACTCGCGCCTTGAACGGCATTCGCCAGGAAGTCATCGCCGCTTATGGTCTGGTCAAGGGCGAGCAGTTCCAGATCCAGATCACGCAGCGTCAGTTGGTCGACAGCGAGCAGGGTTTTCGTGAGGAGTTTGCCCGCTTACTCGGTGCCGAAGCCCTGCCGATCGAAGTGCTCAACAGCGTCGCACAGCTCGGTTTCGCGCGGCAGGAGCTGATTAAATCGGTCACGGCCTACAATCAGTCCCAATTCCGCCTGTTCGTGGCCACCGGACTCTCGCCCATGACGGCCAAATTGCCGCCTACGGACTCGCAACGACCGCTCGGAAGGCAGCCGGCGCGGACCGAAAGCGGAAATGTTCCCCCGCCGCCTCCGTCAGCGTCGTAGGACCGGAACGAACGCAACGGCCTACTCATCGCTGTTCGTGCACAATCGCAAAAAAACAGCCGCTCTTCCGCCGGCGGGGACGGAGAGCGGCTGTGCGAGGCACCTGCGCGGCGCGGGGTCACAACTCGTGGGAACCACGATCTTGATCGTGGCCCGTATCAATTCGGTCGGATTCGTCATCACCTCGGACTAGCGAGGCTGATGCCGACCGTCGCTTCAATAGTTGTCGTCCTCGTTGTCGCGGTCGTTGCGATCCCGGTCATTGCGGTCCCGGTCGTCACGATCATCCGAATCACGATCCGCCTGTCGCTGACGGCGGTTGGCGTTCGAGTTGTCGCGGTAAGAACCCTGCCCGTACGTGTTGCGCCGTCCCATGCGGTTCGAAGCAAAGATTTCTTGCTGCGAGACGAGTGTCGCATGCAGCGTACGCTCGCGCCCGTTACGTTCGACGGTGACGCTAACGTCGTCGTCGACGTCCTTTTGTGACAAGAGGTGCTGCAAGTCGCGATTCGATTGGACATCGTCGTCGTCGATGGCGACGATCTCGTCGCCCGGACGAATACCAGCCTCCTCGGCAGGGCTTTGGGGATAAATGCCGCTGACGCGAACACGATCGCGCGCATTCTCGTCGAGCGTCACGCCCAAGAAGGCCCGATCTCGATCGCCCTCGTTGCGGTTGCCGTATTGGTTCTCGTCATATTGTCCGTTACCGGTGCGGCGAGAAGCGCGGCTGTAACTACGATTGTTGTACTGACCGTACGTCGGATTGCCGTAACCTTGGCGTTGATTGCCGTAACCCTGATTGTAGGTGGCTTGTTCCGCGTATCCGTCCTCGTCGTAACCCTGGTCGTACGCTTGGTTGGCATAACCCTGGTTGTAGTCTTGCGAATACCCGGAGGCACGCGAGTTGCGCTGGTTGCGGTAGCCTTGATTCCAGTTGCCCTGATTGTTGTAGCCTTGCTGCATTTGTCCGTAGCCTTGGCCGTACTGCCCATTGTTCCACTGCTGCTGGCCGCGGTTGCGGCTGGTATAGTTGCGGCGACTCGACATCGTGGCATCCACCGTTCGCTTACGGCCGTCTCGCAGGATGCCGATTTCGATTTGCTCGTCTGCGCCGACGCGGTCGACTTGCCGCCTCAGTTCGTCGAGGTTCGAAACACGGTGGCCGTTGATGCTCAAGATCTCGTCGCCGCGATCGAGGCCCGCTTCCTCGGCCGGGCTGCCAGGTTGCACACGTCGGACCTCGAGTGGATTCGAATGGTCGTTGTACAACACCACGCCTAGGCTCGCATGTCCTTGCTGACGGCTGGCCTGCGAACCGCGCGACGAGCTGCGGTTATTGTTGTTATTCGACCTATTGTTGTTGTCGTCGGATTGCTGATCGCGCGACGAGCGATCGCGGTCGTCGTTCGCGCTCGAGTCGCTGGAATCATCGCGGCTCGAATCGTTGCGACTCTGGGCCGCAACGCTGCCCGCCGTCAACGCCCATGCAGACAGGGCGAGGACGCCAATGGTCTTGCTCAGAGAGCGGAACCAAAACTTTCGCATCTACCTTCCTCCTAAAAGTGAAACCTGGTTGCGCACCACAAGACCTTCTTGAGGCGCGCGAACGCCAACGTCTCAGAACACGACAAGAACCCAAAGCGCTTGGCCGACCGTGGCCGCGACAAAGTGCAACGAAAGAGCGCCCACCCTGGGCTTCAGAAGGACACGAAAGTGATCAGCCGACCGATCATACCGAATGCGGTGGCGGCAGAAGGCCTGAGCAAAGGCCGCCCGGCCGTCGAGCGTCGATCGGCCGGGCGCGTCTGCATCAAAACATATTCGTGACCCCAGACAATGTCAAATGAAAGTTGCATGAGCGTCGCGCGCGGTTCGACAGCATTCTTTGGGCCGCGGGAACGCGAATATGTGCTGCGGAATTTGGCATACTAAATGCTCCTTTTCCGTCGAAAACACGCGGCTCATTGATCAACTGCACGAATGCGAAAAAGAGGATTCTAGTCATGGCACATCACGAAGAATGGGGACTGTGCAAAGACTGCAAATGGTTTCAGATCGAACCGGCTGCCCAACCGGATGACGAAACGATGGGACTGTGCATCGACGAGGAATTGCAACGTTTCCGGTTGCGCGTCTCCGGCAACAGCGGTTGCAACCGATTCATTGCCGGCGAGGTTGCGCACGCCGTCGGCTCGAGCGCCGCACCGCCGATCGCTGTGCCAACGCGCTAATCCCGCCCGACGAAGCTGGTAGATCAGATGGAACCGAAAACGATCCAGAATATCGACGAGCCCGACAGGCACGACTCGGAATCGCCGAAACAAGTCGCACCGCCTCACGAAGTCGAATTGGCAGACAACTTCGATCGGCGGCAAATGGTGCGGGACTTTGTCGCCCAACACCCAGACGCCTCGGCTGACGATGTCGTACGCGCCTTTCATGAGAGGAGGGTCGACGTCTCGACGACGCTCGTCCTCCAAGAGTTAGAACGGCGTCGGAGCTGAGTGACCTATGCGAGAATTGATTCTGACGCGCCGACTATGTTGCCGGGCAAACAGCTGTCGGACGGACGTTATGCCGGCTCGCCAAAACCGAGGACGCGGCGAACTTCGGCCGGCGTAGTGAGATGTGCCTCGACCGCCTCGCAGGCTCGACGAAAAAGGGGTACCATGCCGGCCTCAATGGCCAGTTGCTCTAAGCGGGCGCGGTCACCTCGCGAAAGAATGGTCCGCGCCAGTTCGTTCCCCTGTATGACCAACATCTCCGCCAGGGCAACGCGGCCGCGATAACCCGTGCCGCGGCAGTCGGCGCACCCCGCCGGTATACTCATTTCTTTGATCGGCAGCCCGAGCCGCAGATCAGCAGCCTCGACCGTTTGTGCGCATTCGCAAAGCCGCCGCACCAAACGTTGCGATATGATCGCCAAGATGCCGCTGCGTAAGAGGTAGGGAGCGATCTCCATGTCGCTGAGCCGGCTGACGGCACCGGCGGCGCTGGCCGCGTGGAAACTGCTGATCACGAGATGCCCGGTCAGCGAGGCCTGGAAGACGGTCTCCGCGGTAGCGCGATCGCGGATCTCGCCCACCATGATAACCTCGGGATCCTGTCGCAATAGAAATCGCAGACCGGCCGCCAAATCGAAGCCGGCCGCGGCATTGACTTGCGTTTGCGCTACGCCCGGCACCGCCATCTCGATCGGGTCTTCGAGCGACGCCAGGCTGCGCCGTCCCTCCGACCGCCGGCCGATCTCGCTGAGGCAGGCGTAGAGCGTCGTCGTCTTACCGCTGCCGGCCGGACCGGTGACGAGGATGGCGCCCGAGGTTTCCGTCAACAGCCGGCGCAACTCGCCGATCAGTTCGGGACGCAGGCCGAGCGCATCGAGCGCCACATACGGGCCACGGTCGGCAAATAACCGCACGACGGCCTTCTCGCCATACAGCGTGGGAAACGTGCTGACGCGCACCTCGTTGCCCGCGGTCTCGCGGATGCGCCCCTCCTGCGGGACATCGGTGCGATAGGTGAGCAGCCCCGCCAGCACTTTGAGCCGAGCGATGACGTTGGACGAAACGCGCGCCGGCAGGACCGCCAGACCTTCGAGCACACCGTCGATGCGCCACCGCACGTCGAGCCCGTCGGCCATCGGCAGCAGGTGCAGATCGCTGGCTTGCGCTTCGTGCGCGGCGGAAAGTAGCCGATCGACCGCGAGCGTCGCAAACTGCGGTTCGTTCGCGTCCAATGTCATCAATTCACGACGCAAGCTTTCGAGATTCATATTACAGAGCGATTGTACCTTGCGCGAGCGACGGGCTGCCAGTCGGCGGCTCGCCGGGTGGCAACCCTTGGCTTACAATCGAGCGTCCAGGATTCGGCGTTTCGGTCACTCCGGTCAGACACTCCTTTTCGCTCAGTCCAATACCATGCAAAACTCACCGAACGCCCTGCGATGCGCGATCCTCGTCTGCTTGATATCGATTCCGATGGCCGCTTCGGCCCACGGTCAGCAGCCGGTCGACGGCGCCTTGGCAGCGACGAATGCAAACGGCCGACAGGCCCGCGTGCACAACCTCAAATTCCTTTCTGACCAGATCGACGATGTTACGACGGCCGAGAACATTCTGCGTTCGTTCCTCAAGCCATCGATGGCGCAGGCCGAACGTGCGGAAGCACTGTGGAGGGCGGCCGTGAAGTACCGGCACCAGACGGTGCCGCCCAACGAGTTCTTGGCGGCCGATTGGGAAGCCCACGATCCGGTCAAACTGTTCAATGTATACGGCTATTGCATGTGTTGTTGTAGCTCGGCGGTCATCGAGGCGTTGAACCGACTCGACGGCCGCCAGGCTCGCGGACGGATTCTCAACGGCCATAGCGTGCCCGAGGTCCGCTTCGACGACGACTGGCACATGTACGACGCCTCGCTCATCACCTACTTTCCGGGGCCCGATGGCCGGCCGGCCTCCGTCGACTCGATCAGTAAATCGATCGGCGAGTGGCATGCCCAACACCCGGGTTATCAGCGGCAGCCCGCGCGGTTGCTGGAAATAATGCGCTCCGATGGTTGGACCGGTTGGAAGAGCCAGGGACCGAAGCTGCTCGCGAGTTGCCCGTTCTATCGCTTGGGCTATCTTCCCGCGCGGACCCACGGCTGGGACGCCACGATGCTCGAATACGATCGGCAGTGCGAGGTCTATGAATACGGTTACCAGGTCGGTCATCGTGCGGTCGTCTCCTTGCGGCCGGGGGAGTCGTTCGTACGCGAAGCGGGCAATCGCGGGTGGCATGTCAACATGCGCGAGTCGCCCGACTGGGACGGGCTGCGGGCGAAATCGACCGATGGCGACATGGAGTACCTGCGCGACTTCTTTCCCAAGTTCCATGGCCCGATGGTGGGTAACGGATTTCATCGCTACAAACCCGATCTGGCTGTTGGCGGCCTTGCCGCGGGAACCGAGACGTTCGAGAACCTTGCCACCGATGCCTCCGTTGCGGACACGGCCGAGCGTCCGGTCGTACGACTTGCCGTCGGCGGCAAGCCGGGCGTCGCCGTCATCCCCCTTTCGTCGCCCTACGTCTACTTGAACGGACGCTTGTCGCTACGGCCGTGGCGAAAAGCTACTGCCGATTCGGTGGCCGTCTCCCTCTCGACGAACAATGGACGGACGTTCCAAAAAATCTGGTCTGCCGACGAGACAGGTTGGAATCGAGCCGACGTCGATCTATCGCCGCACATTTTTCGTCGCTACGCCTATTGGCTCAAGATCGAGTTGAAGAGCGATTCGCCCCAAGGGGCCGGGCTCGCGGACTTCGCCGTCGAGAACGGCATCCAGCATGCGCCGCGCTCGATGCCGTTTCTCGGCCGAGGCGAAAATGCGCTCACCGTCGCGGCGGACGGCGACCCGACGATCGCCACTCGCACGGTAACCTGCCGGCTGGCGGCCGAACCCGGCTTTCAGGAAAACGAAACGAGCGAGACGATGGGCCTGACCTTCGAGAACCTCAACTTGGCCCATGGTGGCTGCTGGTGGCAAGGCGGCACGGGAGCGATGACCGTACCGGTCGAAACGCCGGGCGAGATCGTCGCCTTGCGGTTCGGCGGCCATTTTCGCGCTCGCGGCGAAAAGGACCTGCTCGTGGTTCGCGTCAGTTTCGATGAAGGACGCACCTGGCAAGAGGCGGCCCGGGTCGCCGGCCCGACGCAAGGCCGCACGGAGTATTTTCGTTTCGACAAAGTGCCGCCGGCCGCCAAGCGGACCTTGTTGCGATATGAAATGACCGGCAACAACACGGTGGGTGTATTGAGCTTCCGCGTCGATGCCGACTATCGCGATCCGACCGGCGTCGGCTTTCGGCCGTTCGAGGTGGTGCACCGGTGGCACGAGGCCGACCGCGAGAAGGAGTGGCGCGAGACGGTCGAGCGGTTGCCGCACTCGTATCGAATCACCACTGCCGCCGAGCCCGAAATGCTGTCGGTCGAATACCGCATGCCGCCGCAGAGCGAGTGAAGTCGGTTGACCGATGCGGCCCTACTCGGCCGACAAAACCCGGCCGACGCCGAACTGGTCGCCCGCTGCGACGGGCATGCCGGCGCGGAAATCGATCTCGACCATCTTCTCGCTGTGAACCGGCCGGCCCGTTTCGTCGGCCAGTGCCGTAAGGATCTGTTTCCCGGCGGCGTCGATCACTTCGCCCGTCGACGGATAGGCATACTTGCCGTCCAGGCTGAAGGTCACCCAGCCGGGCTGTTCGCGCAGCGGAATGCTCGTCGTCGGCCGCGGCGGCTCGACCGTATTGTCGAAAACGTGGACGCGTTGATTGAAGGCGTCGACCACCCAGACCTCTCTTTCGTCGGGCGTCAGGCCGATACCGTGGCTCGGGCAGCCGTGCCGCTTGACCGGCCCGGTTTCGTAACCGGCCACTTCGACACGGTGCAGCTTCCTACCCGACGTCAAATCGCCGATTTCGAACCCGAGCAGACCGTTGACGCAGATATACGCACGCGTGCCGCGGCCGTTGACCGTAAAGGGACGGATGGCGCCGGCGAACGGGCCGATCTCGGCGACGAGGCGGTGCGTGGAGGTATCGGCTGCGAACAAGATCGGCGACTTCAATCCGCCCAAAAACATCCGCCGGCCGTCGCGGCTGACGACCGTGTTATGGGCACCGCTTTTGGTCTCGATCGATGTGATCAAGTCGCCGGTCGCGCCGTCGATCACATTCCAGGTGTCTTTTTCGAACGATGGAACGTACAGCGATTTTCCGTCGGGCGTGATCGACATGCGGTCGGTGCCGTTGGGAGGCGAGGTCTGCCACAGGGTCTGCTCGTTGACCAGGTCGACACAAAAAAGTTTCGATCGAGTGGTGAAGTACAATCTGCCGCTTACCGCGCTGGCGCACACACCCTTGATGTTGTCGGGCTGCGGTTCGCGGCTGGCGGGCGTGGCGATCCGTTTGACGAAGCGATGACCGTCGTCGATGTCGAAGACCAGGATGCCGGCCCCACCGAACTCCAGGTAATCGCGAATGCCCGGACAGACGACGTACAAGTAGCGCCGCGCAGATTCTTCCGCCCACGACTGGCTGGGCACCACGAGGAAGATCCCGAGGACGAACAACACACGCCGCGCAACTATCGGGCTTTTGATCATCTTAGGTGGAACCAGGTTCAATGCTTTGTCGCGGTAGCAAGCAGGGCGGGCTTGAGGGTCCAGGCTTGCCGCTTGGCCAACTCCATCATGGCCGGCGCGCGGAAACCGGGTGGAAAGATGACCCATCCCCACAGCCGCGCGTCATCCTCGGCCACGTAATCGGCCGCCGCCAGGCGAGCCCGCTTGAGCGTGACCGACTCGGGTGGCTCGCGCCCCTCGACAAGCGTAGCTGCGACGTTGGCAAGCGCGACCAGATAACTCTCCGGGGACACAGGCTTGCTGCCGAGCCAGACCGTGCTGGGGACGCGGCCCTGTCGATCGACGAAGTCCGCCACATCCACGGTCGTGCGGGCGAATTGCGACCAGTCGACCGTCAACTCGTCGGGAAAAGAAGTTCCCGCTTCCGTCGGCCCAAGCGGTGTGGTATCGAACAGCAACGGACGGTCCACCTTATCGACTACGGTGGCCACATATCGGTTCAGCAGCCAAAAGATCTCGCTGGCTGCGAGGGCAAATTCTGGATGCCGTTGGAAGGTTACATCGATCGTCACGCGCTCGGCGACCATTTTGACGGCAGCCTTCGAAAGACTCCTGGCCCGTGCTCGGTCGACGTATAACTTCGCGGCCTCCGAGGCGGTGACGAACCGGACATCGTCGAAGCCGCGGATGAAACGGATGTAGCTCTCGAACGTTCGCCAAGCCACCGCCGATTCTTCGGGCGATTTTCGTGGCGGCAAGACCCATTTCTCGCGGGGCGGGTTCGCACCCGCACGAAAATTCACGCCGTCCCAGAACTCCTTGTGTACGAACTCGCACGGATGGTAGTAGATGCTCACCACACCGCCGCCTTCGTCGTGCAGCACACGGCGCGCCTGTTCGAAGCGGTCTTCGGCGGCCCGCAGATCGTGGTCGCCGTTGAGTCCGGTGCGCAGGGTGTGCGCCAACTTATAGAGGGTGAGTATGCCGCAGTAATAGTGTGGCCGACTGTCGAGCTTGACGTGATCGCCCGCGTCGAGATAGACGCCCATCCGCCAATTCCGCAAACCGCCGAACGACTGGGGCGCCCAGGAACTGCCCGGCTGGCCGTAACAAGTCGGGGCCTGTCCCAGAATGCGTTCTACGTCGGCGCGGCCGGCTCCTTCGCGACGTTCGAACTCGGCCACTCCCGCATCCCAGCCGAGGTCCGACAAGTACATGGCTGGGGTGGGTTGCACGCTATGCCAGTTCGAATGGTAGCCGATCTCGTGTTTCTTGAGAGCAGCCAGAACATCGAATCGCTCGCGCCGTTCGAGCGTGCGGGCCTTCTCGCCCACAACCTTGAACGTGGCGCGGATGCCCTGGTCCGTGAGAAACTCGGCCAGCTTCAGGGCCGCGTCGTCGCTGGCCGGTAGCAGATAATCCTCCGTGTCAAACCACAAGATCACATAAACGCGCGCGGAACCTGTGAGTTCGCCGGCCGCCGGTTGAGCCCGCGCAGAGGAAGCGATCGCCAGCAGGGCAATCAGTACAAACGGCCAGCGGACACGAACGTGCATGCTACGGCCGTGCAGGAGCTTCTGATTTCTTCTTCGCCGCGGCCTTCTTCGTCGCTTCCTCGAACTTCAACGCGGCCGAATTGATGCAGTACCGCAGACCGGTGGGTTGGGGGCCATCGCCGAAGACATGCCCCAGGTGGGCATCGCACCGGGCGCAGGTCACTTCCACCCGCGGCGTCCCGTCGCTGAGATCCTGCGCGGTATCCACCGCTTTCTCTCGCACGGGGGCATAAAAACTTGGCCATCCCGTGCCCGATTCAAACTTGGTATCGCTGCCGAATAATTTCGCCCCACAGCAGACGCAACGGTAGTCGCCCGGCCGTTTGTTGTGGACGTATTTCCCGGTGCCCGCGATCTCGGTCTCTTTCAGGCGCGTCACGCGGTACTGCTGCGGCGTCAAGATCCGCTTCCACTCGCGATCGGTCTTGCGTACCGGTTCGTCGTCTTCGTCCTCCGTAGAGGATGGCGACTCGCCGCTTTTCGACCGGTTGCTATCCGATTTGTCCGCCGCCGGCTTCTCGCTTTTATCCGAGGTGCCGGCCGGCTCGCGATCGGCTCCCTTAGGGCCGCCCAGCAGACCGCCCGACGGCATGGCCAAAAGGACGGCCCCGAGCACCGCCGCGAGAAACGTCGCACACATCGAACGTCGGAGCATATTCTGCATGATCTCCTACTCGTGGTTCCGGCCGGCGCGATAGCGCCAGCATACCCCCGCTGCCGCCGCGCCGCAATGAAACTGAGGTTGCCAGGGACGGCCCCGTCTGGCATCACGTAGGGCATGACGACGACCGATATTCCCGACACCCATCCACCGGCCGCCGCTGCATCCGGCCCGCCGGAACCAGATGACAAGCGAAGGCTGCTCGCGGGAATCCGGGTTACCAGTTTTGGCACGCTCGCCAGCCGCGTGCTAGGCATGGTGCGCGACATGGCCACCGCGGCGTTGCTGGGCCTGGCCGGCGACGGCGTCATGGATGCCTTCGTGATCGCCTTTCGCATCCCGAATTTTTGTCGCCGGCTGTTCGGCGAGGGGGCTCTCGCCGCGAGCTATCTGCCCGTTCTCTCGCAGAAGCTCGAACAGGACCGCACAGCGGCCTGGCAGGTCGTCAGCGTCGTGCTTGTCTGGTTGAGCGCGGTGTTGGCCGCGGTGGTGATACTGGCCGAGGCGGGTTGCCTGGGACTGTGGTGGTTGTACGGCGATCGGCCCGGCGTGGGCCTGCTGCTGGGACTGACGGCGACCATGTTGCCATATCTGTTCTTTATCTGCCTGGCGGCTCAGGTCGCCGGCACGTTGCACGCGCTGGCCCATTTCAGCACGCCGGCGCTCGCCCCCACGCTGCTCAACATTTGCTGGCTGATCGCCGTCTGGTTCGTCGCCCCGCGGTTCGCACTCTCCAAGGAAACGCAGGCCTATATCCTGGCCGGTTCGGTCTTGTCGGCGGGGGTGCTGCAACTCGTATCGCAGTTGCCCATGCTCTGGTCGCTCGGTTTTCGCTTCGATTACAACTGGCCGACCAGTCGCCGGGCGGTGTGGCAGATCGTGGCTTCATTGACGCCGATGGTGTTGGGGTTGGCGATCACGCAGATCAATACGTTGTGCGACAGCCTGCTGGCCTGGGCATTGGCGGCACCCGGCGAGACGTCGGCGACCGTCCCTTGGCTGGGAGATGCCGTGACCTATCCGCTCCGCAGCGGGGCCGCAGCGGCTATCTACTACGGCGAGAGGCTCTATCAGTTTCCACTCGGTCTGCTGGGCATGGCGGTGGCGACGGTCATCTTCCCGGCCCTGAGCCGCCACGCCGCGCGCGGCGAACGCGACCGACTCGCCGACGACCTGACACTCGGTCTGCAACTCGTGCTCTTTCTCGGCTTACCAGCGGGCGCCGGCCTGGTGTTGCTCAGCGATCCGCTGGCCAGGCTGCTGTTCGAGCACGGCGAGTTTACGGCCGACGACGCGGCCCGCGTGGCCCGCATGATCGCCTGCTATGGTTTGGGCGTGTGGGCTTATTGCGCCCTGCCGGTCATCGTGCGCGGCTTTTATGCTCTGGGCGACCTGCGTACGCCGGTCAAGGCCGGCTTGGCGGCGATGCTGGCGAACCTGGCAATGAACCTGGCGCTGCTTTGGCCGATGGCCGAAGCCGGACTGGCGCTGGCCACCTCGCTGTCGGCGATTCTGCAACTGGCATTTCTCGTGCTCCTGTTCTCCCGCAAGTTTGCAGCCCTGCGCTGGCGCGAATTGGCACGCACGCTGGCCACGACGCTCGCCGCGACTCTCGCCCTCTTCGCCGCGGGCGGAGCCGCGCTGTGGCTCGCTCCCCACGATCTGCGACTCGGCGCGGAACTGGTCAGCGTGTTCCTACCCATCGTCGCGGGTGGTGCCGCATTCCTGGCGGTGAGCTGGTTGTTTCGCGCGCCCGAGTTGTCGCTACTCATCGGCAGAACACGGCGATCGTAAACTGCGTGCCCGCTCGTCAAACGTTACTCGCCCGCTTGTTGACCGGTTGGACCGCCGCTCGCCGGGGCGAAGCCGCGACGCAAGGTATTCTCCGTGATAGTGCGCGGAAGGACGAATTGCAGCAGATAATCTCGCCCGCCCGCCTGGCTGCCGATGCCAGACATCTTGAATCCGCCGAATGGCTGTCGCCCGACCAGCGCACCCGTGATCCCGCGGTTGAGATAGAGATTGCCGACGAGCAGCTCGCGCGCGGCACGCTCGAGGTGCGCCGGGCTGCGGGAAAACAGGCCGCCCGTTAGCGCGTATTCGGTTCCATTGAAGATGGTGAACGCCTCGTCGAGATCTCGGGCGCGAATCACCGCTAGCACCGGCCCGAAGATCTCCTCCTGCGCCAAGCGAGAATCGGGAGGAACGTCGGCGAAGATATGTGGGCCGACGAAGAAGCCCCGCTCGGCCAGCGGACCTACGTCGATCGCCAGGATCTCCCGCGCTTCGCGGCGGCCGATCGCGATGTATTGATGGACGCGGTCGTATGCGTCGACGTCGATCACCGGCCCGACGCTGCTCGCCGGATCCTCGGCGGATCCGACTTGCAGGCTGCGCGCGGCTTCGACCAACCGGCCGACGAACGCGTCGTACACTTCCGCCAAAACGATCACACGCGAACAAGCCGAGCATTTTTGCCCCTGGTAGCCGAACGCGCTTTTGACCACCCCCAGCACCGCCTCGTCGAGATCGGCGTCGTCGTCGACGATGATGGCGTTCTTGCCGCCCATCTCGGCGATCACGCGTTTGACCTGGCCGATGCCGGAGGCCGAGACTTCCGCGGCCCGCCGGTTGATCGCCAGACCCACGCCGCGCGACCCCGTGAAAGCGATCAGTGCCGTATCGGGATGTTCGACCAACCGCGCTCCGGCCACTTCGCCTTTGCCCGGCAGGTAATGCAACACACCCTGGGGCAGACCGACGTCGTCACCCGCAAAGACTTCCATCAGCTTCGCGGCGATGATCGGCGATTGCTCGGCCGGCTTCATGATCACTGTATTGCCCGTAGCGAGCGCGGCCGTCGTCATGCCCGTGAGAATGGCCAAGGGAAAATTCCATGGCGCGATCACGGCTGTCACACCGCGTGGCACGTGCACGAACCGGTTCTCTTCGCCCGGCACATCGACGCCCCCAGGTCCTTGCAACAAGACGGCTTCGCGGGCATAGAACTCGCAGAAGTCGATCGCCTCACAGATATCAGCGTCGGCCTCACGCCATCCCTTGCCGCATTCAAACACCTCCC
This sequence comes from Pirellulales bacterium, assembly GCA_035547915.1. Lineage (GTDB taxonomy): Bacteria > Planctomycetota > Planctomycetia > Pirellulales > JAICIG01 > DASSFG01. The sequence goes on from DASZTS010000094.1 coordinate 103,015, forward strand.
AAGCGGCCAATTCGAAGCGGCGGCGGCGCAGAACGCCGGCGGCGCGGCGCAGAACGGCGGCCCGCACCTCGGCGCCCAGACCGCTCCAAGCGGGCAATGCCCGTTTGGCCGCGGCCACCGCCTGATCGACATGCTCGGACGTAGCGGCGGCGCTCGTTCCCACCACGCGGTGTCGGTTGGAGGGATCGATCGACGACAACCGCTCCTCGGTATCGACCGACCGGCCGTCGATGCGGAGCGGTTGGTGCCGGCCGAGCTGTCGGCCGACTTCGGCCAGTGCTGTCCGCATCGCTTGGCGATTCTCCTCGCGGGCAAAATCTGCCACCGGCTCGTTGGCGAATCCAGGCAGGTCGCCTCGCTCCTCGTTGGGCCCCAACTCTCGCATCGGGCCACCAGGGACCGGACGCATGTCGCGGCGCGTTGAAGATCTTTCGAGCGGGTTCATAAGCAGTGTCTCCGGCGATATCTCTTCGGCGAAGCTGGCCCTCAGAAACGAATCGTTTGACGTGTTTTCGAGCAGTCGACGTACCAGGTACGCCATGCCCGGTATCAGCTCACCGTAGGGCATGTAGATCCGCATGCGATAGCCCAGGTCGATGAGGGCGCTCTTCTCCTGGTCGCCCATGCCATAGAGCATCTGCAGCTCGCAGGCGCTCGGAGGCAAGCCGAGGTGCCGCGAGACCGCGATGCCGTGGGCCAGCGATCGGATGTTGTGGCTGCCGAGCGCCGTCTTCAACACGCCGTCGTGTCGCAACAAGTATCGTGTGAGTTGCTCGAAATTCGCATCCGATTGCCACTTCTCTTGCCAGACCGGCACGGGCCAGCCGACCGACTGCGCGTGGATCGTCTCGTAGTCCCAATAGGCGCCCTTCACGAGCCGCACCCAGACCGGCGTGCCGCGCTCGCGGGCCCAGTCGCACAGCGCCCGCACGTCGTCGGCCGCATCGCGCAGGTAGGCCTGGATGACGATGCCGACGTGTGGCCAGTCGCGAAACTCGGGCTCGGCCAACACCTGACGGAAGATGCGGAGCGTGAGATCCTTCGCCTGGTACGACTCCATGTCGACGTGCACGTGGGCCCGATGCTGACGGGCCAGCCGCAACAGGGGACGCAGTCGCCGCCCGACGCGCTCGACGGTTCCCTCCGGATCGATCGGGTCGAAACGGCTATCGAGCGCCGAGAGCTTTATCGACACGTTCACCCGCGGCAGCTCTTGCAGACCGGCGCGGTCGATCTGCGGGACCTCGGGCCAGGCATTCACCGTCGGACCGATCCCCTCGATGAGCCCGAGATAGAGTCGCCAATAATGGTCAGCTTCCACCTCGCTGGCGACCGCTTCGCCCAAAATATCGAGCGTGAAGGCGCGGCGGAGCTTGCGTTCTCGCATCGCCGCGGCCAGCACTTCGGCGGTGTTGGCGCCGGCGATGAACCGTCGGGCATGCCCCATGGCGTTGCGCCGCGCGGCGATGGCCAACGCGCGGCCGACGAGCGAGTCGGGCGTCGCCGCGGCCAATGCCAGGCGAGCCGCACCGGGAAGGTACCGCTCGACATCGTGAAAGTATTCGTGCAGGTGGCCCACCAGGCCCGCGGTGCTGGTGAGCATCGGCAGCACGTCGATGAAGCGAAACATCTGCACCTTGACCGCCTCGTCGCGCATGGCCCAGGCCATGATGCGGTCGTCCCACCAGCGGCGTTCGAAGAGGTTCGCTTTACGCCGGTCGAGGTGCGCGAAGACGTATTGCCCCACCTCGCGCGTCGTGCGCTCGATCTTTTCGAGCTCCCGCGGGCTCAGTTCGTCGAGTTTCGTAAACTCTTCGTTCACCTGGATGGGCATTCCTTCGCGATCGAGTCTCGGCGGTTCCGTCGATTGCCGCCGTGGAAATTGTACGCGCATGCGGACACCGTCCATCTACCACCTTTGGGGAGGATTTCGCAAGTGGCGGGAATCGGCGATTCGATCGCGGGGCTGGTCGTTCCGTCCGAAGCTTGATTCCAAGCCAGTGCGAACTTAGAGTCGAGCCCGGGTCTTTCGGCCGTACGGTTTGCACACCGACCCGCCAAAGCACCTTGAACGACAACCTGTTTTTGCTGCAAAGAAGGCGGCCATGCGCGATTCTCGAAGGTTCGATCGGCGAACGGTGATTGGCACGGCCGCCGCGAGTTTGGGTTGGCTGGCACAGACAGTCGCTCAGGCGGAAGAACGCGTCGGCGACGACGCGCCAGTCAGGCCCCGCGAATCGATCAAGGTCACGCGGCTCGAAACGTACAAGGTTAAACCGCGCTGGCTGTTCCTCAAGGTGCATACCAATGCCGGCATCGTCGGATTGGGAGAGCCGATCGTCGAAGGTCGGGCCGACACGGTGGCTGAGGCGGTGCGAGAGATCGAGCCGTATCTCGTCGGCAAGGACCCACGTCGGGTGGCCCACCATTGGCAGGCCATCTATCGGCAGGCGTTCTATCGCGGTGGGCCGGTGCTGACCAGCGCGCTCAGCGGCATCGATATGGCGCTGTGGGACATCAAGGGCAAGGCGCTCGGCGTGCCTGTCTACGAACTGCTGGGCGGACCGACGCGCGATCGCGTGCGGGTCTATGCCCACGCCCGCTCACCCGCCACGCTGCGGCAAGGACTGGCGAAAGGATTCACGGCCTTCAAGACGGTGCCCGCCAAGCGGCGGCCGAGCCGTTATGTCGAGTCGCCGGCCGAGATCCGCTACTCGGCCGACCGGTTCGCCGAACTGCGTGACATCGCCGGCGACGACATCGACCTGGCGATCGACTTCCACGGCGCGCTCAGCCCGGCCAACGCCAAGCTGCTCATCAAGGCACTCGAACCGTACCAACCGATGTTCGTCGAAGAGCCCTGTCAGGCACAGAACCACGACGTGATGGCCGACATCGCCCGTGGCACGCACCTGCCGATCGCCACCGGCGAGCGGGTGTTCACCAAGTGGGGGTTTCGCGAAGTGCTGGAGAAGCGGGCTGCCACCATCTTGCAGCCCGACCTGTGCCATGCCGGCGGCATCACCGAAGTGCGCCTCATCGCCGGCATGGCCGAAGCGTATTATGCGGCAATCGCACCGCACAACCCGCTGGGGCCGATCTCGCTCGCCGCGGGCGTGCAGATGGCGGCCTCGATTCCGAACTTTTTCTGCCAGGAGCAGGTATCGCTCGGTGAAGGCTACTTGCGGCGGCCCTTCACCCTGCGAGACGGCTATCTCGACCTGCCGACCGGACCCGGTCTGGGCATCGAACTTGACGACGACGCGGTCGCCGAAAAGTTGGGGCACGATTGGCACACGCCCGAGCATTACGACGAGGACGACGGCTCTGTGCTCGATTGGTAAAGACAATCCTCGACAATTTGCAGGACCACGGTGGATCGTCCATAAACCCTCAAGTAAAATGCGATCTTTCCGGGTCGCCGTGGTCGACCGTACGCGCAGAAGACCGATCCGACGACCGATTTCGCGATGTTGACCGTTTCGCGCCAAGCCCGTCCTCGGATAGACTCGCGGAGGCTGGCAAAGTGACGTGTCCGTCTTTGTCGACCTGAGAAGCCTATCGTCACGCTCGAACCAAACCATCCGTCACGAGGTAGCGTCCGATGAGTGAACACAAACCCTCCGCGGGCACGGACAGTAACGTGTCTCGCCGCGATTTTCTCAAGACCACCGGCGTCGCGGGTGCGGCGCTCGCGGTGCCGTATTTCGTCAGTTCGTCGGCGTTGGGTAACAGCCAACGTCCGGCGGCCAGCGATCGGATCGTCGTCGGCGGGATCGGCATCGGCAACCAAGGCCGCGGCGATCAGGGCGACTTCCTCCGTCAGAAGGAGGTGCAATATGTCGCCATGTGCGATGTACGCGAAGCGAACCGAGAGCAGTCGAAGGGCCGCATCGACCAACACTACGGCAACAAGGACTGCCAGGTCTACAACGACTTCCGCGAGCTTCTCGCCCGGCCGGACATCGATGCCGTGCACATTGCGACGCCCGACCATTGGCACGCGATCATGGTCATCGAGGCTTGTCGGCACGGAAAAGACGTCTACTGCCAGAAGCCCGAGACGCTCACGCTCCGCGAGGGGCCACTGATGGTGGCCGCGGCGCGACGCTACGGTCGCATCGTCTCGGGCGGCAGCCAGCGCGTACTGGAGGACTATCGGAAATACGTCGATCCGGTCTGGGCCGGCGAGTACGGCAAGATCAAATCGATCAACGTCAGCGTCTGGCCTCTGCCGCAGTTGTGCAACCTGCCAGCAGAGGAGATGTCGGAGAAGATCGACTGGGACATGTGGCTCGGCCCCGCGGCCTGGGGACCGTATAATTCGAAACGTTGTAGCGGCAGCTTCTCGATCGACGGCTCGAGCTGGCGGTCGTTCAGTGACTATTCGGGCGGCGGCATGACTGATTGGGGCGCCCACCACTTCGGCGGCGCGACGTTCATCTGCGACGTGCGCGACCTTCAGCCGCAGGAAGTCGTCTATAACGACACGCCCGACGGCAAATACCTGGCCTACAACTATCCCACGGGCCTGACGATCTATCACAATCGGCCGAAGTTCGGCAACCTGCACATCGAGGGAACGCCCGGCGAAACGGTCGCGCCCAAGGCCGTGCCGCAGTACAAGGGCTCCGGCGGCATCCATGGCGATTTCATTCATTGCGTCAAGACACGCGAGTTGCCGTTCCGCGACATCGAACGGGCTGTGAACACCTGCGTGCTGGCACACCTGGGCAACATCGCCTACCAGTTGAAGCGATCGCTCAAATGGGACGCCGCTGCCCAGCAGTTCGTCGACGATGCGGAAGCCAATCGCATGGTCGATCGGGCCCGCCGCGAACCCTGGCAACTGTGAGCGACGCTGCCGGACCATCGAATATAAACTTCTACTACAAGGATCTTCGCGATGTTGGACCAAGCCTTTGTAGCTTTGCAGAAATTCAATTGGGGAACTTCCCTCAACGAGGTCGCGGGAATTGAAGACGCGGTGGTCACGGCGCACACCGACGCCGACCTTCGCAAAGACCTGGAGCAGCGCTTGATCGCCGTGCTATCAACCGATGTATCGGCCGACGCCAAGGGATACGTCTGCCGCAAGCTGGCGATCGTCGGCTCTCCCGCCGCCGTGCCGGCACTTGGCGGCCTGTTGACGCAGGAAGACAACGCTCACCTCGCCCGACAAGCACTCGAACGGATTCCGGGGCCCGAGGCGGCGGCGGCGCTGAAGGACGCCCTTCCCAGATTGTCAGGCAAGTTGAAGATCGGCGTCATCGGTTCGCTCGGCGCCCGGCGCGAAGCCGGCGCGATTGGCACACTGGCCGGACTGCTGGGCGACAGCGATCGCGCAGTGGCCCGCGCCGCGACATTGGCTCTGGCGGCCATCGGCGGCGCCGAAGCGGCCCAAGTGCTCACCGGAGCCTTGCGGGCTTCGACCGGAGACAAACTGCCGCTCATCATCGACGCCCTGTTGAGCTGCGCCGAGTCGCTGCTCGCGAATCACAAACGGACCGAAGCAGCAGCGATCTACAAATCGTTTTGTGGCGATGAACATCCGCGTCTCGTGCGTCTGGCGGCGAACCGCGGCCTGTTGGCATGCAATAGCCAACAGACCTGAACGATCGCCCCCTTCGCACTCCGGCGGCTCCTGAACATTGACTGGCACCCTGTTCGTAGGCGGAAAAGCATGTTGCAACCTTGGATTCACGTTTTGTCGGTAGTGGCACTCGGTCTCGCCGTTGTACAGGTCGGGCCGACGCGGGCGTTCGCCGCAGACTCGAGCAATGAATTCGTCGAGCAGATCGTGCAGTTGCTCGCGAATCCCGATCGTGAGTTTCGTGCCGCGGCACTGGAACAGGTGCGCAAGTCCGCACGCGGCACCGCTGCTACCCAGACCTTCGCCGCCCAATTGTCGAAGCTCGACCCGTCCGCGCAGGCGGAGTTGATTACGGCGCTCGGCGACCGCGGCGATGTGGCAGCCCGATCGGCGGTGGTCGAATTGCTCGCCAGCAGCAAGGACGAACACGTTCGTTCGGCGGCGTTGGCCGCGCTCGGCCAAATCGGCGGGGCGGAGGATGTGCCTACGCTGATTACCACCCTTACAGCCTCCGGCGCCGAACAGCAGGCTGCCCGTACAGCACTCGTCCGCATGCGGGGCGATTTTGTCGCCGAGAAGCTTGCCGCCGATGTGAAGGCGGGTACGGTCCCCGCCCGCTCAACACTGATTGACCTTTTGGCTGAGCGACGCGCGAGCGGGCAGATGGGCGTGCTCGTCGCGGCCAGCGTTGACGACGATGGCGGCGTTCGTGGCGCGGCCATGAACGCGCTCGGCAAACTCGCTGGCGCGGCTCAAGTCGGCGCGATGATTCCGGGTGTTCTCAGGGCGCAGAAGGGAGGCGAGCGTGACGCCGCCGAAAGAAATGTCGCCGCGGTCTGCGCACGGATCGAAAACGAAGACCAGCGAGCCGATGCCTTGATCACCGCGCTCAACGGCGTCGACGCGGCCCAGCGTGACCAACTGCTGTCGCTGGTGGGACGAGTGGGTGGGAAACGCCTGATCAACTTCGTCGGCGACATCGCCACAGGATCGGATGCGGCTCGCCGGCGGTTGGCCATCGACGCGCTCAGCAAGTGGCCCGATGCCAGCCCCGCCGACAAATTGCTCGAAATCGCCGGCAAGACGAGCGATCCGGCCGAACGAACGCAAGCCTTCGAAGGCTATGTGAAGCTTTCCGCCACGCGCGACGGTCGATCGGACAAAGAACGCTTGGACCGGATGAAACAGGCCATGAAGGAAGCCCGTTCTCCGACGGAACAATCGCTCGTGATCAACCGCTGCCGCACGGCCTATGACGTCGACGCGATGCGATTCGTCCTGCCCTACGTCGAGCAGGCCGATTTCGCACAGATCGCGTGCGAAACGATCGTCGAACTCGCCCATCACCGCGAAGTGCGCGATCGCAACAAGGCCGAGTTCGACAAGGCCCTCGACCAGGTGATCAAGATCAGCAAGGACGAAGAGGTCGTCGAGCGGGCCGAGCGTTACAAGCGGGGCGAAACGTGGGAACGCCGCAAAAAGTGAGCGTGCGAGGCGGGTGTTGGTGGCGGGCCGAAGCGCCGCGAAGCTCGTGGGCGTTTGCCATCACTCGCCTGCTGCTTCGAGTCGGTGGATGGTGTTGTTGATCTCTCCGACCACCGGCGATCCATCGGCCGCCTTGAGCCGGTAGTCGATCGCCATGCACCACGTTGGGGCAATGTCGGGCAGTTCCAAAAGGACGCTGCACCGGTCCGAGGCGAGCGAGGCTGAGGCCACGCGCAGTTGCCGCTCGTCGTAGTGCGGCGAACCGTAGTCCTCGCTGCGCTTCAGCGACCAAACACGCACGCCATAACGTTGCGGATCGTTCGCTACGTCCGGGGCGAGCGGGCCGGAAAACTGAATCTCGATACCATCGCGGCGGGCATGCAGCGAAATCGGCACGTAGATGGGCTTGCCGGTATGCCGTACCCGATAGAAACCGCCGGGGGCCATCTGGTTGCCGGCCCAGGCAAACATGCCGCAGACGTAAAGCTGCCCGTTCGTCGGATGAAACCGGCCGCGCATCACGCCCGTCGGGAAAATGGGCATCGGCAAGGCACACATACCGCCTTGCATCTGACCCGCGACGGTTTCGTGCGGCACCACAAAGATCTTGCCCGTCCCGTAAGACAGTTGCAAAAGCGAGCCTTGGAGCTTGCCCCAAGCTTCGCTCGTCACCCACAACAGCTCGCCGGGCGAACGGTCGAACGAGTTGGTGATCCAACAGAGCGGTTGCTGCATGGCCGCGTCGGATTGGTCGGTGATGTTGTGGTAGCCAAACAGATTGCCGTAGAAATGGCCGCCGGGTTCGACCCAATTGATGCGGTTCTTGGGCATCCAGTGGCCTTCCTGGTCGGTGACGAAAAAGGTTCCGTCGGGATTGAGGCAAACCCCATTGGCCGCGCGAAATCCGGTCGCCAGGATATCCGTGCGATGGCCGTCGGGGCTGACTCTCAGCAGCGTGCCGTGCTGCGGAACGATAGCCGGCAGAGCGTGCCGCGCCGATTTGGCGTAGTAGAAGTAGCCCTCGGCATCGGCCTGCAGCCCCATGGCAAATTCGTGAAAATGCTCGGTGACCTGGTGATCGCTGTTAAAAGTCTCGTAGTAGTCCGTCTCCCCGTCGCCGTTGAGATCGTGCAAGGCCACAATCTGGTCGCGACAAGCGACGTAGATCTTTCCGCCGACGATTTTTAATCCCAGCGGTTGGAACAGGCCCGAACCGATGCGCTGCCACGATAACCCGTCTTCCGGTCGGTCGAGGCCACGCACCAGCCACACATCGCCATCCCACGTACAGACGGCCGCCGTCTGGCCGTCGTCGAAGAAGTCGAACCCCGTCAACCGCATCTGGCACAACCACGGATTTTTGTCGGCCGGTGGTGGTGGCAACACATCGATCGCGAAGGGCCCATCGTTTCCACCGAGCACCGCAGACGCGGAGAGCACCTGCGGCCACCGGGGTGCTCCGCCCTGCAAAAACCGCGTCAAGTCCTGCGGCGGCAAGCCGACGTGATGTGCGTCCAAATCGAAGTCGCCGTCGCTCATCCAGAGCGTGAATTGCAGCGGCTCCTCCCCAGCGGGAACACACAGGCGAAGCTCGCCGGCGGTATCACCCCATTGCGCATCAGGCAGGTCAGGCGACAAGCCGGCCACTAGCCGATTCGCGGTCCTTGTCGGTGCCGCTGACGGATCGGCCTCGACGATCGCCACGCGGCCGGCATCGCCGTCGACGATCCGCATTCGAGAATGGGCTGACGGCAAGTCCGCCACTTGCAACACCAACTCCGCCGACCGCGGGCCGATGTTGAACGCGCGGGTCACGATGAGCGGGCCGGCCTCGTCGGCATCCTCGGCGAGTCCGGGCATCTCCAAAATCGGCGTATCGCCGACCGAATACGAGAGGATGACCCGGTCTTCGTAACGATAAAGACCGCGAAATCGGCCCCAGGATCGAGGAAGCGGACCATAGGGTTTGTCGTCGCGGCCGCGCAGACGCTCGTCATCGAAGCGGCCATCGCGGGGATCGGCCCAACCAGGTCCGCGGTTAGTGAAATGCACGTCACCGACACTGCGAGGGTGAACCTGGTGGCGGCCGTTGAAGTGGATGCCGTTGTAGTCGATGAACGACGGCTTATCCTCGGGCCGCCGGCTCCAGGCGGCGGCGACGCGCAGCGTGTCGTGATCGAAAAGCAGCCAATGTCGGCCACGTGCCACGCCGCCCGGCCCTCTATCGAGCCTCACGGCAATCCCCTTGTAGGCAAAGTTCGAACCGTCGCTGCCTACTTCATAGGTATTGATCAGGCTGCGGCCGTAATCCATCGCTTCCCACGGCTGCACCACTCTCGGCGGCGGCCCGCGCGTATCTCCCTTGGGGAGCGCGGCCAGATAGGCTCCATCGACCTTCACATACTGGGTCTCATTGTGCGGACGCAGATAGGCTTCGCGCAGGTAGTAGATCACGTCGTACTTCTCTTGCGGCACCATCCAAGTTTGCGGCGCCATCAGGCCGAAGCCGTGCGTGAGCGTGCGATAGATGCTGTAAGGATCGGCGCCGTTTTTGAATCGCCCCGAAGCAAACGGTATCGCCGCGGGAAGGGAACCGGGCTGCTGGTACGTGCCGTGGCAATTCGCGCACACGCGCTGGTAGATGGCTTCACCACGCCGAAAATGGTCACGCCCGACATCTTCGTCCTCCGCGTCGGCCAGCAATCCGGCGTGATCGATGTACCGTTCGTACTCGGGCAACGGAGGCGCGTCGAACAGTCCTGGGGGCGGACGCAGTTCGGCCATCCGTTGCGGACCGAACTCGCTGATTTCGAGTACATACCGCAGCAGGTCGAGAAACTGGTCGCGGCCTGCGAGCTGGTTAACCAGTCCCGCCGGCATCAACGACATGCCGTCGGCCTGGCGTTCTTCGATCGTCGACTTCGCGATCGTCACCGATTCAAAATTGCGGGCGACATCCCGCAGCACGAGCACATCCGGCCCGTCTTCCGCCAGCAGGCCGACGATCGTTCGGCCATCGTCGGTTGCGACATGAATTGTTTCGTAACCGAGGCGGATTCGCTTCGAAGGGGCAAGCACCGATTCGACGAGATAAGCGTCGTCGATGTCGGTCGGTCGCTTCGTCAGTTCCGGGCCGAGAGCCCGTTGACCATGATCAGGCAAATGGCATGTAGCGCAACCCAGTTTACGATCGTGGAACAAGACAGCACCGCGCTGGGCGTCACCTTGTCGGCGCGCAGCCGTCACGAGCTCGCCAGGCCTTTCGCGCGACAACTGTTGCTCCAGCAATTCGGCGGCAGCCGCCGAAGGCTGCGCTCCTTGGAGGCCGAGCACCATGAGTAAGAAGACACGGGCGGCGTGTGTAGTGACCTTCATCCTCTTTGCGATGGCCTCCGAAATACGGCTCCGACCGCATCGCGCACTAGTACATACGAGTGCAATAGCAGTGCGCGACGGCAAGCTGCCATACTAAAGAGCGGTCGCGACCGAGGGAAGCTGCCCGCGTGTTGCGGTCGCTAATCGCTCCCCTTCTGTAAGGCAGATTGAGGAACACGATCAACGGAATCGGACGAATGCGGCGCCGCAACAGGTCGCGACCGGCTCGCTTCGCGACGTTGCTCGTGCTGCCGATCTATTTCGGCCTGGAGCCGCTTAGCCTCTCGCAACTTGTGCGTGTAGCCGGCAAACCAGCTAGCAATGACGAAGGTCACGCACAGCACGAAGATTGAACTGAAACCATCGATGCATCGGGCTAGCTCGTAGAAGGACTTCTCCTGAGCTTAATTGGTCGCCACAAGCGGCTCAAGACATGCTGTCTCCGGCCGGCAATGCCCGCGGCACGAATGGGCCGCTCACTGCGTGGACAACCCCCGAAGCATCGGATAGCCTTCTTAGAGGCCGATAAAAACCTTCGCGGCCAGGCGGGAAAGGCGAGACGCCTCGATCGGTTTTTTTGGCGGCTTTTTAGGGACTGACAACAGCCTGCCCCGGCCATGCGGGGTCCCGCCGTCCAGTCGGAGTAGGAGTGGGCTGAGTTACCCGCGCAACGCGTCTGCCATGTCAAGAAGTCGAGCTGTCGGAATCGACCTGGGAACGACCTACTCGGCCGCCTCTTGGCTGCAAGACTCGGGCAAGTCGGGCATGATTCCCAACAGCGAGGGCGATATCCTCACGCCCAGCGTCGTGCTGTTCGAAGACAAGGAAGTGATCGTCGGCAAGGAGGCCAAAAAGAGCGGCCCGCTCAAGCCGACGCGCTTCGCCGAATGTGTCAAGCGCGACATGGGCAGCCTGGTCTATTCGCAGCCGATCTGCGGCGAATACATGCCGCCCGAGGTCATCCAGGCCTGGGTGCTGAAGAAACTCAAGGCCGACATCGTGCGGTCGTTGGGCCCCGACTTCCGCGTTGTCATCACCGTTCCGGCCTTCTTCGACGAACCGCGGCGCAAGGCCACGGCCGACGCCGGCGCCATGGCGGCCCTGCCGGTGCTCGACGTCGTCAACGAGCCGACCGCGGCGGCGCTGGCCTTCGGTGAGGAACTGGGCTATCTCACGACGACCGGCGACCTGCGCGAACCGCTCAAGGTGCTGGTCTATGACCTGGGCGGAGGCACCTTCGACGTCACTATGCTCGATATGCGGCCCGGCGACCTCCGCACCATCGCCACCGACGGCGACGTGCGTCTGGGCGGCCGCGACTGGGACATGCGTCTGGCCGACCATGCCGCCACGGCATTTATCGACGAACATCGGGAAGACCCGCGGACGAATCCCGCCAGCTTGCAGCGATTGATGGCCGAGGTCGAAGAGGCCAAGCGCACGCTCAGCGCCCGACAAAACGCAACGATCCGCGTCGATCACGCCGGCAGCTCGACCACGGTCAAGGTCTCGCGCGAGTTGTTCGAGCAGCTCACCGCCGACCTGCTCGAGCGCACCTCATATACAACGCGGCAGGTGTTGAGCATCGCCGGTGTCACGTGGCAAGACATCGACCGCGTGCTGCTGGTAGGCGGCGCCACGCGCATGCCGATGGTGGGCCGCATGCTCGAACAGCTCTCGGGCAAGAAGCCCGATCAACGGGTCCACCCCGACGAAGCCGTGGCCCGCGGCGCGGCGGTGTACGCAGGCTATCTGCTGGCCAACCAACCCGACAGCCAAAAGCCCCCAGCGTTCAGCGTCACGAATGTGAACTCGCACAGCCTGGGCATTGAGGGAATCGATCCCAGCACGCTGCGCAAACGGAACGTGATCGTCATCCCTCGGAATAGCCCACTTCCCGCGAAGGTCAAGGAACGGTTCGTCACCAAGGCGGAGAATCAGCGGTCGGTGATGGTTCAGGTGCTCGAAGGAGAAAGTTCGACTCCCAGTGAGTGTACGGCGATCGGCCGCACCTCGCTGCGAGACCTGCCGCCGGGTTTGCCGGCCGGCTGGCCGGTCGAAATCACCTATCAGTACGAGACTAACGGCCGACTGCACGTCACCGCGGTCGTGCCCGGCACGAAGAGCGAAGTCAAATTGGAACTCGAACGCGAAGGAGCCCTCTCCAATGAACGGCTGGCTCGCTGGAAGCAAGTGGTGAGCACCGATGGCGGCTTGGACCTGTTCAGTGAGATCATTTCGGACGAGTTGCACTTGCCGAAGCCGAGTGATTTCTCGCCGGTCGCCGACGCCGCTGAACACGTCGTGAGCCCGAGTACGGCCGTACCGCTGCCGAGCCCGGTTCCGGTGCCTACGCCCATCACTATGCCGGCAACCGCTCCGGTACCAGCGCAGCCGTCGGCGGCGACCGTAACGGCCCCGATTACGACCTCGTTTGCGGTCGACTTGCCAGACAAGCAGGCCCCGCGTCATGCATCACCGCTGGCCACGCCCGTCCCCGCCGCGGCGGTTGCGCCGCGACCCGTGCCGTTGCACCCGACGCCGGCGACCGAGGCACCGGCCAAGCCGGCTCCTTGGTCGCGGCCCGTCGCACCGCGATCGGTGGCACAAGCGGCGGCGAGTGCGCCGGCCATTCCGCAACCTCTAGCAGTGCCACAGCCACTGGCGATTACACAGCCACTCGCCGTTCCTCGACCGCTCGCTGTGCCACAACCGACGGTCGCTCCGGCACCGGCAACGACACCGACGACGATTCGCAAGAGCGGCTCTGGCAACCTGACGACGGTAACCGGGTTCATACTGTCCGCGTTCATCGGGCTCGCGCTCGGTTACTATGTTTTGTGCTTCCTCAATCCGAAAGGAAACTTCTTGAGCCTGCCGCCGAGCTGGTTTCCCTGGTCGGTCGACGCCCCGACGTCGTCTGAGGCGGAGAAGGAATGACGCGGTCCATAACGATTCAACCGCGACATCACCGGGTTACATGCACGGCGGCATATCCGGCGCCGGAGCACGCTGGCACACGATCCACGAAGAATAAATGAGTTCACCGCTGGCACCGGCCGTTGGCATCGATCTGGGTACGACGTTTTCGGCCGTAGCGCGGCTCGATGACGCGGGACGTCCGATCACGGTGCCGAACGCCGAAGGCGACCTGACCACGCCGAGCGTCGTGCTCTTCGACGGCGACGACGTGGTCGTAGGTAAGGAAGCGGTCAAGGCGATGTCCACCGAAGCCGAGCGTGTGGCCGACTGCGCCAAGCGCGACATGGGCTCGCGCGAATACCGCCGCACCGTCGACAACCGTGTCTTTGCGCCCGAGGTGCTGCAAGCCTACGTCCTCAAGAAGCTACGCGATGACGCAGCGCGGCAGGTAGGCCCGTTCGAGAAAGTCGTCGTCACCGTGCCCGCCTACTTCGACGAGGTGCGGCGCAAGGGGACGCAAGACGCCGGTTATATGGCCGGGCTGGACGTACTGGATATCATCAACGAGCCGACGGCCGCCGCCGTGGCCTTCGGTTTCCAACAAGGTTTTCTAAATACCAAGGGCGAGGCCCACGCTCCGCAAAAGGTGCTGGTCTACGACCTGGGTGGCGGCACGTTCGATGTGACGTTGATGGAGATCAACGGGACGGAGTTCCGGGCATTGGCCACCGACGGCGACGTGCAGCTCGGCGGCCGCGACTGGGACCAGCGATTGGTCGATTTCGTGGCCGAGGAGTTTTTGAAGGCGCATGGCCACGACCCGCGCTTCGATCCGCGGACGGATCCGAGCACGGCAGGTGGCCTATGGCGCGAATGCGAAGATGCCAAGCGGGCCCTATCGGCCCGCAAGAAGGCCTCGATAACGTGCCATTTTCGGGGAGAATCGCTGCGGGTCGAAGTGGCCCGCGAGCAATTCCAAGAGTTGACCCGCGACCTGCTCGATCGCACGCAGTTCACCGTGCGGCAGGTGTTGCGGGCGGCCGATCTCGATTGGGGGGCCGTCGATCGCCTGCTGCTGGTGGGCGGTTCGTCACGCATGCCGATGGTCGTCGATATGCTGCGACAGCTCTCGGGGAAAGAGCCCGACACCTCGGTCTCGCCCGACGAAGCGGTCGCCCACGGCGCGGCGCTGCACGCCGGGCTGCTGTTGGCCAAGAGCCAGGGGCAGCCGGCCGCCTTCAAGATCCGCAACGTCAACTCCCACAGCCTGGGCGTCGTCGGCACCGACCCCGCCACCAAGCGTAAGCGCACGGCCGTGCTCATCCCTCGCAATACGAAGCTGCCGGTCAAGGCGCATCGTGTCTTCAAGACGTCGAAGGACAACCAGGAATCGATCCTCGTGCAGATCGTCGAGGGCGAGAGTCCATCGCCCGATGCCTGCACGCCCTTGGGCACATGCGTGATCCGAGACGTTCCGCCGGGCTTGCCGGCGCGCTCGCCGATCGACGTCGAATTTCGTTACGCGGCCGACGGCCGGCTGACCGTGCAGGTGGCGGTCGCCGGCAGCGATCGCAAGGCGCAACAAGAGATCAAGCGCGACAACAGCCTCGGCCGCGAGCAGCTCGACGATTGGCGAACGAAGATCGTCGGTGCCGGTGGCTAGGGCGGGCGCTTCGGGAGAACCACCGGTACCGCGTCAACGTCTGGCGCGGGCATGCTTCAGCGGCAGCCAGGCGCCGTTCTCGGCGCTGCTGGCGACGCACTGCTGGATGAAATACATCCCCTCCACGCCGTCATTCACGTTGGGATAGACCGTGTTCACCGCCTCGAACGGTTTTCCCGTGGCACGCAGCACCATGCTGTCGTAAGCATTGCGGTAGACGTTGCCGAACGCTTCGAAGAAGGCTTCCGGATGGCCGCCCGGCAAGCGGCAGGCGGCAACAGCCGTGCCCGTCATGTAACCGGCCCCCGGGTTGCGCGTGTAGAGGGCGAGCGGTTCACCGTTGCGTCGCACGAGGAGCTTGTTCGGTTCTTCCTGGTGCCACTCCAGCGCGCCTTTCGTGCCATCTACTTCGATGAACAAGTCGTTCTCGCGCCCGTGGCTGATCTGCGACGCGGTGACCGTGCCCAGCGCCCCGTTCTCGAAACGAATCACGGCGTGGCCGTAGTCGTCGAGCTTGCGTCCCTCGGCGAATATCTTCAACGTGCAACTCACCGTATCGGGAAGCAGACCGGTGATATAGCGGGCCAGGTTATAGGCATGCGTGCCGATATCGCCGAACGCACCGGCGGCGCCGCTCTTCGACGGGTCGGTACGCCACGCGGCCTGTTTCTGAGAGTCGGATTCGAGCCGCGTGCGCAGCCAGCCTTGGATGTAGTTGGAACGAACGGCGTTGATTTCGCCCAAGTCGCCCGAAAGCACCATCTCACGAGCCTGCCGCACGAGGGGATAGCCGGTGTAGTTGTGCGAGACGGCGAACACCACTCCCGTGCGATCGACGGCCGCGGCCAAGTCTTCGGCCTGCTTGAGGTCGAAGGTCATCGGTTTGTCGCAGATCACGTTAAAGCCCGCCTCGACCGCGGCCTTGGCGATTTCGTAGTGCGTGTAATTGGGGGTGGCCACCGACACGAAGTCGATGCGGCGGTCGGCCGGCAGCTTCTTCTCCGACTCGATCAGCTCCTTGAACGAGGTGTAGGCCCGATCTGGCGGAATGTCATAGTCGGGAGCCGAGGCCTTGGCCCGCGCGGCATCGCTCGACAGCGCCCCCGCAACCAGGGCCGCACGGTTATCGAGCACGGCGGCCGTCGCATGGACTCGACCGATGAACGCCCCTTGGCCACCGCCCACGAGCGCCATGCGAAGTTTGCGGTTCAGTTCCCCGTTGGTAGGCATCGCCAAAAGCTCCTGAAATGCGGCTGGTGAAGCCAGCAGCATAAGAGACGAGCATCGACGGAGCAAGCGGCCGGCGCATACGCAAATCTCGCTCAGGCAGCTTCGGCACAATCGGCCGTTTCTTCGCACACGGCTTCGGCATCGGGGTGGCGACCGGGCAGATCGTCGGCATACCAGCGCTCGAGCACGGTCAGCCAGTCAGCCGGCTCGTGGACCGAGATGAACGCGTCGCGCACTTCGCGCGGCTGCGGGTGCAGCCGCGCATATTTGATGCCGAATTTGCGCATCTGGCGTCCGGCCACCTGCGGACCGTAAATCTCCATCGACAGGCGGTAATGTTCGCGGATGACCTCGCGCTGCTCGTGCAGCCCCGGCGGGGCCGGCAGCGGGAGTCCTGCCGCCAGCGCTTGCACTTGGCCGAAGATCCAAGGATTACCGATCGCGCCGCGGGCCACGGTCACGCCGTCTACTTTCGTTTCGGCGATCATCCGCAAGCAATCGTGCGGCGTGAACAGATCACCGCTGCCGAGCACGGTGCGCGCTCCCGCGTGGCGCTTCACCTCGGTCAGAAAATCCCACCGACTGGGGCCGACGTAGCGCTGTTCGACCGTGCGGCCGTGCACGGTGATCGCGGCCACGCCCCGCTCAAAGGCACCGTCGAAGATCGTGAAAAAATGGTCGCGGCTGGCCGCGCTGTCGTCGAGGCCGCGGCGCATCTTGACGGTCACAGGCTTTTCGCTGGGTACGGCGTCTCGTACGCGCGACACGATCTCCAGCGCCGTGGCCGGCTGGCTCAACAAAAACCCGCCTCGGCAGCGGCCCAGCACTTTTTTCACCGGGCAGCCGAAATTGATATCGATCACGTCGAAGCCGGCCGCCGCCAGTTCCGCCGCGGCGGGACCGAACTGAGTCGGGTCGCTCCCCATGAGCTGTCCGCCGACGGGATGCTCCTCTTCGGCCAAGCAAGCCCATTTGCGCCGGGCCTTCTTCCCACCCTCCAAGACGAGGCGGTCGAGCATCACTTCACACAAAGCATACGAGGCCCCGAGTCGGCGAGCGATGACTCGCATCGCCATGTCGCTGTAGCCCGACAGGGCAGCTTGCACGGCCGGAAAGCCGATGGCCAGATTGCCGATTTTCAGCGGGCGGACCTCATTCATGCATTCGATTCTGCCCCGCACGACGGACCGCCGTCAAGTTCGCTCGGATCCACCACAGGCCCGCGGTTTGTTAGAGCCTATCCGGGCAACGTCAAAGGAGGCGGGACGCCTCCTCTACATTTCTACATTACCGGCTTGTTAAAGCGAAGTCGAATGTGCCACCGGTCGGAGCAACCGTGGCCGTGAGGGTTGTCGCGTCGTAGCGCGAGTATTTTGGCGGAAGCTGCTCGACCGCTCCCGCGTCGGCTGGAGTTTCGTCCGGCCCGAGGGGTGAGCCGTCGCGCTTAGCCAAGCGGCTTACCGTGACCTTGCAAGCCCCGTTCAAGTTCGCCTCGCGACCGGACAAACCTTGCAACTCATAGGTTCCGTCGTCCTTGGTCCGTCCCGCAAACGTGTCGGGAAGGGCACCGACGATGAACGTCACGTCGGCACCAGCCAGCGGTTGCCCGTCGAGTGTGATCGTGCCCTTGATGGGCATGGTCTGCAACTTGGGCGGCCCTGCCGTCGCTCTTCCGCAACCGCACGTGGCCATGCACGCAAACATCGCCAACGCTAAACGTCTCATATCGCTCACATCCTCTCGTCAATAGACCGTGTACTAAGCATGTAGCCGTTGGTCGCGCTGCGTTTCACTCACAGCCGAGCCGAGAGCCTATCCGCGAACCGGCGGCCTCGGGAGGCGTCCCGCCCCGCTCCAGATATTCGGATAGGCTCCAAGCATCCTCCGGCGCGGCGAATCAGAAACCGGCGAACGTCGCACCGTCGTCGATGTTGCACATCCAGGCCAGAGTGGTGAGATCCGTCGTCTCCGACACGAAATGCACCGAGCCGTCGGCGAAGGTCACATTACATCCACCCGGATGGAGGCTCCCCGCCATGCCCCACGAGGCGATCCGGCCGGGTTGGTAGGAATCGCTGTACGTCCAATAGGTCCAGCAGTTGATGGCTTGGCCTCCGCAGAGAGGTGTTGCCGATATCGGGTAGGTACTCAGGTTGTCATAGAGTGACACCCCGTACATCACCCAAGCGCGGTAACCCCAAGCGTTTCCATTGCCGTTGTAGACCATCAAGGGAGTTTCGATGAAAGCCGCCGTGCGGCTCGATCCATCCTTCACGCTGGCCAGCGAGCTATTGCTGTTTTGGCCGAACAACGCGCGATATTTCTGATAGCCGTTGTTCGAGTACCACGTCTGCCAGGAATTGGGAACCGAGATCTCGTAGTCGGGCTTGGTGCTGAATTCGTAGGTGGTCTTGGCTCCCAGCAGGGGGCTGTTGGTCGAAATCGTATAGGCGGGCGAAGTGCTCATGGTTCTTAAACCGTCGTCGCTCGGGCACAAGAAGACCGGTAACTGCGTCGACACGACGACATCGTTTCCATAGGTCACGGGACTCCCCGCGATCGGATACGTTATCGCACCGTAGTACGTGCAATCGCTGGCGGATGCGTTCTTGTTGAACTTGTCGTAGAGCGGTTGTTGCTCGAGATAGGGCAACATCAACACGAATCCACTCGTGTTCATGATGTTGTTATAGGCGACATACGGTGCGGCTTCCTCGGCACCGTAATTCAATCCCGCCGGCGGAAACACGCGCAAGGCATCGTGATAGTTCTGCGCCGCCAAGCCGATCTGCTTCAAATAATTGCTGCACTGCGCCCGCCGCGCCGATTCGCGCGCTGACTGCACTGCGGGAAGCAAAAGGGCAATCAAGATACCAATGATGGCGACGACGACCAACAACTCGACAAGCGTGAAACCGCGTCGAACACGACACATGGCACAAACTCCTTACAGAACGAAATACGACGTCCCTGGCCGGCTGACCGAAATCACCGGCCACTGGCGACTCGATCCGCCAATTGCGAAACGTGTGCCATCAACCAAAAGAGGACAAATCAGGACTTTTTCCGCTATTTAAATGGCGATTCGAGGCAAGTCGTGCCTTGCGCGCAGGCAAGGCTCGCACACAAAATTCGCGTTGCCACCGTGAGCTAAGAGCGGCTGACAAAACCCGGAAGCCGGAGCGCAGGTGGGAAAAAAATCGGCCGTGAAACGCCGATTTTCGGCAAGCCGGGGCGGTTTTGTCGGTTGCTCTAAGCGTGTGTTGGTTCACCGTGAACTGGAATTTCGGCCGTTGAGCGTTAGCCAGCGTTGAAAGTCATCCTGCGAAGAGGGTTGTGGCATCATCCTGCCACGAAGGTTTGTCGATTTGATACCGATCCCGAAGCGGGATACAGAAGGGAGCGAGGCGATGGGCGAGCATCGCTCAGCTCCGGTTTCGATCCCTGGAGCGGCGCTCGGGTCGCGCCTCTGCGTTGCCCTATCCTCCGTCCAGGTCATCTGAGATCGTCGCGCCACGTGTGTCATCAGGCAACCTCTCGTTGGGGCTGTCGCGCACGTTGGCGCCGCGCACGCGCTTCTTCGAGTTTGCGATCGCGTTCCTCGAAGATGATCAACCGCGGCCTTAGTCGAGTTCGAGGCCGCTTCTCGGCGGTGGGACCGACCCGTACACCGAACGACGAACACAAGCGGTGCTTCCGTCCGCTGTGGTCTGGTGCCAGCACGGGCTGACGACGAATTCCGTTATGGGAATTCACTGCGAGTGAGCACGATCAGCGCGAATAATGCCAGCCATCGGTTTGCTGGCGCGAGCGTCCACTCAACGCCTCGCCAGATCGGCGAAGTCCAGGCAGGCGCGAGGCTACGCATCGATACACCACCACTAACCAAATAGTTTAAGCAAAAAAGCCGCTTGACAGTCTGAATCTTCCATTCCGGGAATTCCTGCTGGAAGACCTCGCGATCGCGATTGAAGACCATCCAGGGAATCGCAATATTCGCGCCTGACAATGGCCCGGCTTTCGGAAATTCCCAAATCGGCGCGTTTGGTCGGAATGGTTCATGATGGCATCTCCACACTACTCGAGACAACAGCGTGATCCAAGGTTCAATCATTACGATGGCACCTCCCTTCACAACGCATCGCGAGGCATCACGAAAGAATCTCCGCACTTCGTACAGGTGGTGTAGCACGTCGACCATTACAATCGCACGCAAACTATCCGCTGCGAACGGAAGCGAATGTGCGTCTAGGGTTATCGAGACGCCCTCGGCTTGAAGCAGATCCGAGGTGATCACGTCGGGCAGAAGATCCGAAAGGAAGCCTGCACCAGAGCCAAGTTCCAAAACCGGACGGTCCCCGGCGGGGAGATGCTCAAGAATCCGCCGATACCACTGAATGTAAGCGTCTTTTAGCAATCGCTTTTCACGGACGATGCTACGCCGGAGTTGAGTGGTTTCCGGCGAATCGATGCTGAGCCCCTTGGTTGCCGGTTCGGCCAAATATCGTGACAGTGTCGCAGCCAAACTGCCCATACGCGTTCTTCACCTGAATCCACCGAAGTTTTCGGTCACTAGGGGTTCCGCCCGCGTTATCACCGAATAGCCACCCGTCTGCTGGCGCACGCTGATCTTCCACCAACCCCAGTCATGCCGGACCATGTCGGCCGGTCCGACTACCCAACCCAACTGCTGCAAGCGCCCTGGTGTGAGGTCAGCCAAAACCATAATTGCCGACGATCCCGAAACGCTTTCCGGCATGAGACCACATTCCGCCTTGGGACCCCATCGTTCCAGGCGTCGTTCAAAATCGGTCCTGCGAACGCGCGGCGCAAAGGTAGCCTGTAGCTCCCGATCGGCCAAAATGTCAAGATGGGCGGTGCCTGGTCCTACCAAAACCAATGACGTGTCTGGGGAGGTCGTTCGATCCGCTGCCACCGGCGCCTGGTATTGACGTCCCGCTAGGACCACAAGGGGGCCGATCAGTGGCAAAACGGTCAGGATCGCTGCCGCCACCGCCAGTGCGCGCCACAGCGCGTTGCCACCGTCGGTCTGAGCGCCGTCCGAAGAGCTCCAGTCTCGCGATTTGATCGCAGTTCGGTCAAAAGCGACGACGACGATTAAGGCAATCAGCGGGTAGCTCACTGCGAGCGTGCGAGCGCCCGAGGCTATCAACACCGGCAAACTGAGAAACACGCCTAACAAATTGTAAAGAACCAGCGAGATCGGCGGGCATCGCCAGTGGGACCAACCAGCACGTATGAAGCATGCTGTTAACAGCCCAACGCCCAACAGGCCCCAACGCTCCGACGGCAAAAAGAATACGAAGACGATGAATTCCAAGATTTCAAGCGCCATCTCGGCGAAGCCGCGGAAATAGCCGGCGACGAGGAGCCACGGGTTCTCATTAAATCGCAACTTCGCCTTGTCGTAGATGAACCGATTCTGTTCCGTCTCTGGCAGATCACGACAGTCTGGATAATCGGCGTAGATCTCCGTCCAGCCGGGTTTTCCCTTCGACATGTTGTAGAAAATGTGGGCTAGGTTTCCGTGCCCCAGGTCGAACTTGTCCGCGTAGACGGCCAGGCAAGCCATCTGAAGCAAAAAGCCGCAGAGCGCGGCTAGTGCGAGCGCCGTGACATTCCTCCAATCGAATGCTTCAGCGCGGCTGACAAAACCCGGAAGTCGGAGCGCCGCGGGCAAAAGCTCGGCCGTGAAACGCCGATTTTTCGGAAGCTCGACCCGGTTTCGTCGGTTGCTCTTAGAGCAGCCCATCGCCGTCCCGCCCCAAAAAACAATCAGCGGTAATGACAGAAAGGCTCCGGCGCGACAGTTCAACCCGACGACGAGGGAAAAGAGGCCCAAGGCCAGAGCGGCCCGTCGGCCCCGGTAGATCGCCTCCCAGAGAAGCCCCGCCGCTATCGTTCCCCAAATGAGTCCGAGGGATTCAGACAACGTTGTCGCGGCCCACTGCCGTCCGACGGCAAAGAGACTGCCGGTGATGAACAGCCGAGCCCATTCGCCATTGGCGCGCGCGACAACCGCAGAGAAAATCCAAACCACGGTTCCCAACGCGAGGCACTCCAGCAGCATCGCCGAGAGGAAATCGTTTCCTGTCAGCGCCAGGCGCGCTGCGAGCATCAATGTATTGATAGGGCGGCGCGTACACCACGGAAGCAACGTTCCCCCGGCTAGCACGGCCTGCGAGCCCGCGTAGTAAGTGCTGGCGTCACTCCACGGTAGCAAAAACAAATCACTGTAGGTGAACGTATGGTGCCGGGCCTGGGCGAGGGAACCGGCAATTACAGGAATCGTAAAAAGGATTAACGTCGCAGGAAGCGAAGCGGCGCGCAGAAATATCCAGGACGGGCGTCGACCGTCGGCCGTGTCGATGCGAAGTGACGGCTGGATCCACGACCTTAATATGCCGCCCAATACTGCGAATAAGGGTAACCCGAGGGCCAGGAACGGTTCGGCCTGGAGAGCAGCCAACCTCACGGCGGGCGACCAAAATGCCGTCACAAGCCATCCCGTGACGATCATCGCCGTGACGGCTAGCCATCCGGCTTGCCGTAAAAGGGCAATCGTTCGCCGGAAGTCGAAAGGCGAGGGAGCGCCACCGGAGCGAAGCGGATCCGTGCCCCCGAGCATTGTCGATCCTCCACGGTCACGTTGTCGACAATACCGCCGCTTGCGATTCTCGTGATCGAAGCTTCTGCTCAAGCATCTCGTCCAGGATATCTTCAACGTGCCGCGTCAGCCGCCACCTTGGGTAGTGCGATTTGAATTTCGCCATGTTGGAGATATAGCAAACATGGTCTCCCCGGCGCGGTTCATCGATGTATTGACTTTTGACCGGTCGGCCTAATCGCAGAGAAATCATTTCCAGGCATTCCAGGATCGACGCATTGCTGTCTCGCCCGCCGCCAAGGTTATAGACCTCTCCCGGACGCGGATTCTCGATATAAAGTTCCATCGCGCGCACCACATCGCAACTGTGGATTTGATCTCGTACCTGCTTACCGCCATACCCGAAGATTTTGTACGTTCCATCCTGCGCGGCGACGTTCACGAGATGATTCAGGAAGCCGTGCAGCTCGACGCCGCTATGATTCGGGCCTGTTAGACAGCCGCCGCGGAAGCAAACAGTCGGCATTCCAAAGTACTTCCCGTACTCTTGCACGAGCAAGTCAGCCGCCGCCTTTGAGGCGCCAAACAGGCTGTGAAGGCATTGGTCGATCGAAAGAGTTTCGTCGATGCCAGCTTGGTCCTCGGGGCGAGCAAAATCATACCGCGAGCGCAATTCAACCAGCGGAATTCGATTTGGCGCGTCACCGTATACCTTGTTAGTGCTCATGAAAACAAAGGGGGA
The DNA here is from genome assembly GCA_035547915.1 of Pirellulales bacterium. GTDB lineage: Bacteria > Planctomycetota > Planctomycetia > Pirellulales > JAICIG01 > DASSFG01. The sequence continues at coordinate 126,653 of DASZTS010000094.1, forward strand.
ATCCGTCGCGAACCGACGAGCCGCCTCCAAGAGATTCAACGTACCGCAAGCATTGACATCGAAATCGTCGAATGGCCGTCGCGCTGCCAGGTCATGCGAAGGCTGCGCTGCGCAATGAATGATTGCATCCGGCCGGTGCTCATCGAGAAAAGCCAGCACGGCGCCACGATCGCGAATATCGACCGCGAAGTTACGGAACCGGGACGTTGATTCATTCAGACGTTCGAGGTTCCAACGCGTGTCGCCCTTCTCGCCAAAAAAGTCGGCCCGCATGTTGTTGTCGAGTCCAACGACTTCGGCGCCGCGCCCGTCGAAATGGGCCACGGCTTCGGAACCAATTAACCCGCTTGCGCCGGTAACGAGGATCTTTCGCAAAGGTCGTGTCATCGCCACACTACTGGATAGGTGCTAATACTGCATCTTTAGGTTGAACAACGCGGCAATACACATGCCGAGCATCCGCATCCCATTCGCCACGACGCGAGTCATTTTGGTGATGCCGTGGATCCGCTCCTGATAGTGAACGGGCAGATCGACGACCCGCAAATGACGCCGTGCGGCACCGAACAACAACTCAAAATCTCCCCAGCGGTCGGTGACTCCCCAACTGTGCAGCAACGGTTCGATGCGCAACCAATCGCGACGCCAAAGCACCTTTGTACCACAGAGGGTATCCTTGATTCGCTGTTCTAGTAAGAACGAAAAGACGTGAGCGAAGAACCAGTTCCCCACGTAGTTCGAGTATTTCATCGCATGACGCTGCATCTGATACACGAGGCGAGATCCGTTGATGAACTCTCCCTGGCCGGACACCAGCGCGTCAAAGAAGTAGGGAAGCTCCTCAGGCATTACTGCGAGATCGCCGTCGAGGATCATCAAGACATCACCGCGAGCCGCCCGAAAGCCTGTCCAGACATTTTCGGATTTTGAAATCCCTGGTCCTTCCACCAAACGGATATCCTTTTCGGGATACAGCGACTGCAGGCGTCGAACTTCGTCACCTGTGCCGTCTGTTGACCGGTCGTCGCAAAAAATGATCTCCACGTGACGGCCCATAGATGGAAGCCGCTCGATGGCTAACTGCACGTTATCGCGTTCGTTCTTGCACGGGATGATCACCGATACGCTGACTTCGTGGGCCGCTAACTGCACCGGTCTCGGTCGGGCGACTATCATTTGCACCAGGCATAGCCGACGTAAACCGGGTAGTCGTGCCACGACACGGTTGACAAACTCGGAAAGAAGCGGGATCCAGATCGGAATTAACACCGATTTGTGGATCTTGATCAGTTCAAAGCCGGAGATGTTGAGAAGACCTGTCACATCATGCTCGGTAAACCAGTTCGGCTCCAGCAACGGCGTACGAATTCCGAGGCGACCGGCTAGACTCAGCAACGGTTGCCAGAGGTAGTTGTAGTTGTAGACTACCAGCCGAGTGTGCGGATGGCACATTTGCTGCGCTTGCCGTAACACTGCGAGCACGTCGACTGTATCCGAGATGTCGTTGACCACGACATAGTCGAACTTCTCGTCGGTAGCGAATGTTTCGGGGTCCGCTCGATGGCACTCCACGTCGGGGTGCAATTCGCGGCACAATCGCACCATCTCGTCGCTGATCTCCACGCCAACCGCGCGCTTCGGTTCCAGGGCTGCCAGGAATTGGCCCATCTGGCACCGGACATTTAAAACGCGGGAACGAGGTTCGACGATAAATCGCAGGAGCCGGTAGAGGCACCGGTAATAATAAGCGTTGCGCTCAACGCAACGCTGCCGCTGCCCAATAAACCGAGCTTGATGTTTCCGCGCCAGCGTCCGTTTCAGCTCGATGGCCGCAACGCCCCATAGCTCGCCTGACTTTTGAGAACCTGCCACTCGGTCCACATTCTCGAAAGTCGTGGCCTTCGCGTCCACTTCGACGGCATTTGACGGCATCATCAGACTTGGGGCACTCTTGCCCCCGAAAGACCACCGGCTGCTGACTCGCGGTCTCCATGAACGCAGAAGCTCGGCGTGACTGAGATTACTTCGGCGGGCCTAAGCTAGCCCATTTTCATTAGAGTTCGGTGTGGGCAGTGTGTGGTGTTCGTTACGCACACCGAGGTTATCTACTCAGATGGCTTTTCCGCGGCAATAAGCACGGACCCCGAGAATTCTTTGACCAAGGGAACCGCTTCGAGCATCCTGCCAACGGAGGATACGATGGGGATCAGCGCTGCAGGCACCGCGGGATGGAGCCAATCGAAGTTTCGGATGCTGATATCCTCGAACCCAAGCTCGCGAAGCGAGCGACCGAGTCGCCACCGGACGATTGCTGTTTCGTCGGGTGAGGCCCCCATCATTCTTCTAACGACTGGGATGCGCCGTTCAGCCCAAACTTGCGGATTCAAATAGTTCGGCTCGGCGAACGACAATCGGCCACCTGGAACAAGATCGTCACGAATCCGCGCCAGAGAAAGAGCGATATCCAAGTGATGCAATACGGACGAACCAACCACCGCATCAAATGGTCCAGGTAGATCAAGCGATTCGAACTCGCCGCAATAGAATTTGACTCCTTTGGGATCAATCCCCCGCTGTCGAGCAAGCTCAAGAAGATCGGGGGAGATGTCGACGGCGCAAACACTTGCCCCGGCGGCCACGAAGAACTCGGTAAAGAGACCGGTACCGCAGCCAATTTCTAGGACCCGCATTCCTGGCCCGATATTGGCCGCCCGAACGATCAACTCTGCGCGTCTTTTTGCGCGCACCCGTCCAGCCGCACTAGCCCAGTTCCAAGCGTGCTCGGCCCCCTCAGCCGCGAGCGCTTTCCCGTGCACGATTTCACGAAGGCCGCGTTCAGTCACGTTATGCATGCGTTCTCCAAAGTTCCGTGAAAAAGATCATACGCTGGTCTGACATTCTCCGCCAACGAGTCCCGAAGAGAGGCTTGCGATTTCTGACCGGCAACACGGCGGGGGTTGACGCCGACGACGATTTGATATCTTTCTCAGTTCGAGAAGGCCGCTAGGGAGAGTGAAAAATGGTTTTGCACGCGAAGAACTCGGTACGAGGCAACCTCGACGACGATGTTTATGCTTCGGTTGACCTCGCCGTAAGCATGCCGAAATACAGGTTTCCGGACCAGGAACAGAACCCTCGCCATGCGTATTCCGTCGTTCACGACGAGCTCATGCTCGACGGCAACTCGCGACAAAACCTGGCAACGTTTTGCCAAACCTGGGTCGAACCCGAGGTCTACAAGCTTATGGACGAGTGCCTGGCGAAGAACATCATCGACAAGGACGAATATCCGCAGACCGCCGAGATCGAAGCGCGCTGCGTCCACATGGTGGCTGATCTATGGAATTCGCCAGAACACGCAAATACGGTGGGTTGTTCGACGACTGGTTCGAGCGAGGCGGCCATGTTGGGCGGTATGGCGATGAAACGGCGCTGGGAGGCGAAACGCAAAGCCGCCAGCAAGTCCGCCGACAAGCCGAACCTCGTCTCGGGTCCTGTGCAGATCTGCTGGCACAAATTTGCTCGCTATTGGGACATCGAGCTGCGCGAGATTCCGCTGGAAAAGGGGCGGCACTTGATGACGCCCGCCGAGGTGGTCAAACGCTGCGACGAGAACACCATCGGCGTCGTCCCCACGTTGGGTGTGACTTTCACTTGCCAATATGAACCGGTCGAAGCGGTCGCGGCGGAACTCGATCGTTTGCAGCGGGAGCGAGGGCTCGACATCCCGATCCACGTGGATGCCGCGAGCGGAGGTTTTCTCGCTCCGTTTTGTGCGCCGGATCTGATCTGGGATTTCAGGCTTCCTCGCGTGAAGTCGATCAACAGCTCGGGGCACAAATTCGGCTTATCGCCACTGGGGGTGGGCTGGGTCGTCTGGCGGGAAGAACACGACTTGCCCAACGAACTCGTTTTCTGGGTCAATTACCTGGGCGGGAACATGCGCGACATCGCCCTCAATTTCTCCCGGCCAGGCGGGCAGGTCGTCTGCCAATACTACAACTTCTTGCGCCTAGGACGGGATGGGTATCGCAAGATCCAAACGGCCTGCTATGAAACGGCTCGGTACCTTGCCGGCGAGATCGAACGACTGGGGCCGTTTGAAATAGTTTATGGGGGCGACGCGACGAGCGGCATCCCCGCCGTGTGTTGGGCGATCAAACCCGGTTCGGACCCGGGCTTCAGCCTCTACGACCTGGCCGATCGGCTGCGGACGCGAGGCTGGCAGGTTCCCGCCTATTCGTTGCCGGCCAACGAGCAAGGGGTCGTCGTGCAACGCATCTTGGTACGGCATGGTGTTAGTCGCGACCTGGGCTCGCTGTTGTTGGAAGACATGAAGCAAGCCGTCGACTTCCTTGGCAGACATCCTACGCGCGGCGCGCTGACAGCCGACGAGGCGTCGGGATTTCACCATTGACCGTTGGCTGAGAGCGCGGCTAACAAAAACCCGGAAGCTGGAGGGACGGGCTATTACGAGACGGCCGGGGCGAGGGGTAGCGAGACGGTAATCGTTGTGCCGCCCTCGGGTTTGGTGGCGATGTGCATCTGGCCGCCCAGCAGTTCGGCCCGTTTACGAATTCCCTCCAGCCCGAAATGATCTTCGGAGACCTGCGCCGGATCGAAGCCGACGCCCCAGTCGCGAATCTCCAACAGGATGCGATTGCCGCGTTCGACCAGTGTCACCTCGGCGCGTTGGGTCCGGCTGTGGCGACGGATGTTGGTCAAACCCTCCTGCGCGATGCGAAACAGCGTTCCCTCGAGCAAGGGATCGAGCCGGTCGAACGAAACGCGATGGTGATAATCGATTTGAAGTTCTCCATGCGAACTGTGCTCGGCCACGAGGTAGGAAATGGCCAACACGATCCCTTCCTCGTCCAGAATCGGCGGCCGTAAACCGCTCATCACGCGGCGTCCCTCGATCACCGAGCGGTGCACGAGATGCCGGGCCAACTCGAGCGCGGCTTGCGCTTTCGCGGACATCTGTTGATCGGTGGCTACGCAGTCGAGGTGCATCAAGCTGGCCGACATGTATTGCACCAACCCGTCGTGAATCTCGTAAGCCATCAGTTGACGGTCGTGCTCGTGCGCTCGGATCAACTGTTTCAAGAATGAGCGCTCCGCACGCAACCGTTCTTCGGACTTCTTTCGCTCACTGATGTCGGTCGAGATGCCGCACAGCCCATAGGGCGACTCGCGCGCGTCCGTCAGGAGAAACTTGACCGAGAGATAGGTCTTTTGCCGCCCTCCCACCGGTATTTTCTCTTCGAATTGAAACGCCAGACCGCTATGTCGCACCTTGCGGTCGTTCTCTCGCAACTGCTCGGCCGTCTCCGGATCGAACAACTCCGCGTCGGTGCGCCCGACCACTTCCGAGTTGGGACGCCCCATAGCATCTTCGAATGCCCGATTGACGAGCACATATTTTCCCGCCGTGTCTTTGACGTAGACGATGGCCGGCGTGTTCTCGAGCATCGACACGAACCGTTGCTCCGTTTCGCGCAGTGCCGTGAGGACCCGCCGCTGCGGTGTGACGTCGCGAAAGACGAACAAGGCGCCGTACCGCTTGCCGAAGGCGTCTATGAGTGGCTGCGCGCTGACCTGGAGCCAGACGGCTTCCCAGTGTTCCGGGTGCATGAAGAGGATCTCTTCCCCTGCCACCGACTCGCCGCGCAAGGCCCTGGCGAGGGGAGACTGCTGAGGCGGGTATGGCGTGCACCCATCGGCCATATAAGCGCCCTTGAACCACCGGCTGAGCGCCTCCTCACGGTTGCCCTCCGCGCACAGAATGTTCGCCCCGGCCGGATTGATGTGGTTCAAGCGGCCACCGCGGTCGGCGATCACCACGCCGACTTCCATGCTCTCGAGCACCAGTTCGAGCAGGCGCGTCTGCTTCTGTCGTTCGCGCTCGGCCTGTTGGCGCTGGATGGCCTCGCGGCGGAGTACCTCATTGGCCTGCGCCAGATCGAGGGTGCGTTGAGCGACGCGGGTCTCCAATTCGGCATTGGCTCGCTGGAGCGCCTCTTGGGCGCGCTTCAATTCGTCGACGTTGGTGGCGGCTCCGGCCACGGCCACGATCTTGCCATCTCGCCAAACAGGGCCCAACAGGCACGAGTACCAGCTCCACTCGCCCGCTTCGTTGCGGGCGCGGATCTCGTACGGCTGCGGCGTGCCCGTTTCATAGACCCGTTCCACCGTCTCGCGGTAGCGATCGCGGTGCTCGGGCCATATATACGCATAAGCATTCTCGCCGATTATCTCGGCCAATTTGTGGCCGGCCCGATTCAGGAAGAGCAGTGTGCCTTCCCGGTCGGTCATGAACACCGTGTCCGGCACATACTCAAGCATGCTGATGAGCTGCTCGCGGCCGGTTTCGCTCTGGCGTTGCCGCTCGAGCTGTCGTTCGAGGTAGGCGACGCGACGGCGTAGCGCTGCGACTTCGGCTTCCGCGGACTGGTACGGTTTTGGGTCGGCCGACATGACGACTACGGCTTCCACTGGCCCGACAAAATTGCCTGCGAACCATGATGGTAACTGCTCGTCGAGCACAGCGGCAAGTTCGCGGATTTCGAGGTCGGCAGCGGGCAGTTCGGCGACGTCCGCCCGCGACCGGTTGTCCGTTATTTTTCGCACTCTCGCGATGCCGCCGCTCGTCAACCATTTGCCTGGACCCTAAAATGCGGCGGGAGATTTCCAACGTCGGTCCAGGTCGTCGATTCATGGCGCGCATCCTGTCGTTCATCGTGCTGGTGGCCATTTTGCTGGTGATGGGCGCCCTCTTTTTTCGCGTCATGGCGGGGTTCTTCGTGCCCCTCTTTTTGTCCGTGCTCTTGGTGGTGATGTTTCGGCCCGTACACCGCTGGATCGTGGTTCGCTCGCGCGGTCGCGAGCGGCTGGCCGCCGGACTGACGACGCTCGCTATCCTGGCGATCGTCATGGCGCCATTGATTCTCGTGCTGATCCAGGCCGGTTTCGAAGCCAGCTTGATCGCCCGGCACTGGAACTCGGCGACCATCAAGGAGAAGCTCGCCTCGGTGCGGCAGAAAACGGGTCTCTCGTTGCCGCCGCCACCCGTGATCAGCGGGCTCGACCGGGTCGACGACGCGCTGGGGGCTGCTTCGGCGGTGGACGGACCAGATGAACGGCAGGTCGCCGACCTATCTGCGGCGGTAGGCGATCTGGCTAGTGCCCTGTACCAGGAATTGAGCGCGTCCGAGGAACTTCCTCTTTGGGTGGCAACGAGCGACGCTGAAAAGCTCGCGGCCGACCGTCAGCGTTTGGCCGCCGCGGCCGAACTCCACGAACCCCGCGATTACGTCTCCGAGGTCAACCTCGCAGCGGGCGCACTGCGATCCGACTTGCTGGGCAGCCCTTGGAAAAACTGGCTCAAACGGCAGGCGAACCCTTCGGAGGAACAACTCGCCACATGGCGTGAGAAGGCCGGCGAATTGGCCGATTCGTTGGCGGTCGGTGGTGCTCAATACGCCGGGAACGTGCTGCCCGATCTGCTCATCGGCTTGGCCGTGATGATCGTGTCGCTCTACTATTTCCTGGCCGACGGACCGGCAATGATCAAGTCGCTCATGCGGCTTTCCCCCCTCGACGACCGTTACGAAGAACAATTGCTCGACGAGTTCACCAAGGTGAGTCGCGCCGTGGTGGTAGCCACGTTGCTATCGGCCGTCGTTCAAGGCGTGCTGGCGGGCGCCGGCTATCTCTTTGCCGGCCTGGGCTCGGTCGCACTGCTTACCATGCTCACGATGCTGTTTGCATTGGTGCCGTTCGTCGGCGGCGCGGCGGTCTGGGTGCCTTGTTGCCTGTGGCTCCTTCTCGAAGGTCGCGTGACGGCGGCCATCCTGCTGGCCCTGTATTGCGGCATCATCGTCTCGGCCTCGGACAACATCATCAAACCGCTCGTCCTGCAAGGCCAGTCGAACCTGCACCCGCTATTGGCCCTGCTGAGCGTACTCGGCGGAGTGAAAGCTTTGGGGCCGATCGGCATCGTCGTCGGCCCCATGGTCGTCGCCTTCTTGCAAGTCCTGCTACAGATGCTGCAAATCGAGCTCGACCAATTGAGCGGCTCAAAAACGGCCGGTCCGTCACCTGCCCCGCCAGCGTGAAAGCGTGCGTTGATCGAGCGCGTCGCCGACGACGCACTCGGTTCGTTTGGGTCGCCGTGATTGGATCTCGATTCAGTGCGACACGCGCCAGCGCACCCGGAACAGCCAGATCATGGCGGCGACCATGCCGAGGTCGAGTGCCAGGTAGAAACCGACGAACGAGAACCAGAGCGGCCAATTGGCGGGTATGGCTTGCGTGTCCTGCGCGTGCAGGTCGAGCGGCAAGGCGAACGACGCAGCGAACGGGCTCGTGAACGACAACTGTTTCACGATCTGTAGCGCTTCGCGATGTTCGGAGTAGAACAACTCCGCGAACTGCGAGACGGCCACCGGCACCGTGAACAGCAGGATGATCACCAGATACGATGTCATCATGCTCACGGCCGTCTTGCGGAAGACCACCGAACAGAAAAGTGCCAGTTCCGCCGTGGTGAAGCAGCATAGGCCCACGATCAGCAGATAGCCGCCGATCGTCGGCAGATTGATCCAGTAGTAACTCACCATCACGCAGGCCAACAGCAGCGGCCACAGTAGGAACGAAGTGAGGACCGTCGATACGCGCAGACCCGAAACCAACTTGCCCCACATGATCTGCCAAGGCGAGATGATCGTGACCAACAGCAGGTCGAGCGTCTCGCGTTCGCGTTCGCTGGTGACGCTGCCCGCCGAAAAAACCGGTCCGACCAGCATGTTAAAGAGCACCACGTAGCTGATGTACCAGGGGGCGTACTGCGGAAACAGATAGAGGCAGGCGGCCATCAGCGGAATCGCCAGGAACATACTCACCTGGATCACCACGCGCAGCATGAGCGTACCCTGGCTGAACAGCTCGCTGCGCATCTCCTTGTCGTAGATCGGATTCACGCCGTCGTCCAACAGCGTCGTGCGTTTGGCCGGCGCGAACAGGCGGTCGGGGAACTGGTCGCGATGGATCACGAGCCCCACCGCTTGCTTCAGTTCCGTCACTTCGTCCACGACTTCCTTTCCCTCGCTCCCTACGTCGGGCGGATGGAGCAGCCGGCGGCTCGTCGCCACGAACAGCACGGCACACAAGGCTGCGCAGCCCGCGGGAAAGAAGGTCACCGCGACGAACAGGCGGAATGCCGCCCCGGCCCCTTCGAACATCTGCCAAAACATCAAGGCAAAGAGCGCCAGCGGCAGGATGGCCAGATACGACACGACCAGCGACGCCGACGTGCGGCGAAAGTAACTGCTACAAGCCAAACTGATCATGCCGAACGTGCCGACCGAGATGATCAGCGCCAGATAGATGGCCAGCACCTCGTACAACGACACGCCGCCCAACGGCAGACACAGCATCACGATCGGCAGCGAGGAGAAGATGAGGATCGCCACGTGCGACAGCGACGCCAGCAGCTTGCCGAGCACAATCGCGCCCGGCTTGAGCGGGCTGGCCAAAAGCATCTCATAGCTCTTGCGTTCTTTTTCGCCGGTGATGGCTCCCGAGGCGAAGCTGGGCGCCATCAACGAGGCGATCAGGTATTGGCCGAGAAAAAAGAGATTGACCAACCGCTTGGCGGCTTCGGGGTTGGTCATGTCGATCTTCCGCTCTTGTGGCCAGGCCATGTAAACGACCGCACTCAAGAGGGCTACGTAGGCAAAGAGCAGGAAGAAGGCCCGCCGCATCCGCAGATTGACGAGCAGCTCTCGCTGCAAGACGGGATTCTCGATTAGGTACATGCCCGCGATGATTGGCGGAACAGGCCGCGTAGAAAGGTGGTCGAAACAGATCCGCGGTGCGGCAGCCACAAGACCGCCGCGTCACCCCTTTTGAGTCTATCCGAAAGTCGGCTGCCGCCGCGGACCATCAACGTCGCCAGGCCGGCCTTGGATAGGCTCTTAATGTAACGGCTGGTTATGCGTCGCGGTACCAGAGGGGCAAGAAATGTAGTTTGCTAGCTGCCCGGGGCGTCCGGGGCCGGTTCCGATTCGGCCAGCGCCTGCACCAGATACCGTCCCGTGAGGGATTGGGCGCATTGGGCGACAACCTCGGGCGTGCCCTGTGCCACGACTTGGCCTCCCTCGTCGGCGGCACCGGGCCCGAGGTCGATCACGTAGTCAGCCGCCTTGATCAGGTGCAGGTTGTGCTCGACGACGATCAGCGAGTGGCCGACGGCGAGTAGGGCCTCGAAACAATCGAGCAATTGCACGATGTCGGCAAAATGGAGTCCGGTCGACGGCTCGTCGAGCAGAAAGAGCGTGCGTCCGCGTCCGGCCGACGAAAGGTAGGCCGCCAGCTTCAGTCGTTGCGATTCGCCCCCGCTGAGCGTGTTGGCCGGCTGACCGAGCCGCACGTAGTCGAGCCCTACGTCGATCAGCCGTTTCAAGCGAGCCTGTACCTTGATCTGTCCGCGAAAGAAGGCAAACGCCTCGCGAACCGTCATGTCGAGTACCTCGGAGATGTTGAGGCCGCGGTAGGTCACACCCAGGATCTCCTTGCGGTAGCGGCGGCCCTGGCACTCGGAGCACCGCATATACACATCCGCCAAAAACTGCATGTCGATTTCGAGATAGCCCTGACCCTCGCACGCCTGGCAACGACCGCCCGGCACATTGAAGCTGAAATGGCTGGCAGTATAGTTGTGCGTGCGGGCCTCGATCGTCTCGGTGAACACCTGTCGGATCTCATCGAAAGCCTTGATGTAGGTCACCGGATTCGAGCGCGCCGAGCGGCCGATCGGCGACTGGTCGACGAGGATCACATCAGCGATCTGTCCGTCGCCGAACACGTCGTCGTGGGCAAGCGGCGGTGATGCCTCTTTGCGCAATCGTTGGCAGAGTGCCGGATAGAGAGTCTCGCCGACGAGCGTACTCTTGCCCGACCCGCTCACGCCTGTGACGAGACAGAGGAGGCCGAGCGGAAAATCGACCGTCACATTCCGCAGGTTGTTGCCGCGCGCCCCCGTGAGCCGTATCGAGCCGTGATTGGGCTCGCGGCGCCGGCTTGGCGGGCGGATTGCGCGGCGGCCCGCCAGATAATCGCCGGTCAGGCTCTCGGTCGCGCCCTCCATCTGAGCGGGTGTTCCCAGGAAGACGACTTTCCCTCCACGTTCACCAGCCGCCGGTCCGATTTCGACCACGAGATCGGCGGCGCGGATGAGCGCCTCTTCGTGCTCGACCACGACGACCGTGTTCCCCCGATCGCGCAATCCCTCGATCGAGCGCAGCAGCCGAGCCGTATCGTGGGGATGTAGTCCGATCGACGGTTCGTCGAGCACATAGAGCATGCTCACCAGGCTCGAGCCCAAGGCCGAGCTCAATGCCACGCGCTGCGACTCGCCGCCGCTGAGCGTACGCAACGTTCGATCGAGCGTCAGGTATCCCAGGCCGACCGACGCCAGAAAACCGAGCCGGGCTGCGACCTGGTCCAGCATCATGCGCCCGACGACCCGTTCCCATTCGTTTAGCTCGAGTTGGCCGAAAAAACTCAATGCATCCTGGATCTTCATCAGCCCCAGCTCGGCGATATTCTTGCCGCCGACCCGCGCGGCTAGCGCTTCGGGTCGCAGGCGGGCGCCGTGACAGACCGGGCACGGCCGATAGCTGCGCCAGCGACTGAGAAACACACGGATGTGCATCTTGTACTTGCGCCGTTCGAGCCAGGCGAAGAAACCTCGCAGCCCGCCGAATTTCCGCTCCGGCACGCCTTCTTGGATGAGCTGTCGCTGCCGGTCGTCGAGCTCCTGGTACGGCACATCGGTGGGCAGTTTGTAGTCGGCGGCGAGCGCCAAGAGTTCGGCCAATTCGTGAGCGTAAGCTGGCGTGTTCCACGGCGCGATCGCTCCCTCTCGCAGACTCTTTCGCTCGTCCGGCACGACCAATGCCATGTCGATGTCGACGATGTTGCCGAATCCTTCGCACTGCGGACAGGCGCCAAGCGGGCTGTTGAAGCTGTAGAGACGAGGCTCGGGCGCGGGGTACTCGCGGCCGCAATTCTCGCAGGCCAGCCGGCTGCTCCACACCAACCGCCGCCAAAGCCGACCATCAAGCGTTTCCTCGCGGCCTTGCCCGAGCAGCTTGCCGGCCGGTGGCGATCCGTCGGCCGATTCGACGAGCACGTGGCACGTTCCGTTCCCCTTCTGAAAGGCGGTTTCGAGCGAGCCGCGCACTCGTTCATCGCTTGCGCCACCCGATGACAGCCGGTCGACCACCACGTCGATCTGCTCGAGATCGGCCCCGTCCGTGCGAAGCCGCCACGGCTCGGGCCGCAAATGATCGAGATCCAACATGCGTCCGCCGACGATCGCTCGGACGAACCCTTCTTCGCGCAGCGTTGCGGCAAGCTGTTCGGGATCGCGAGCGGCGAGCGTTTCGTAGGGAAACGTTATGAGGTAGCGCAGGCCGTCCGGCAACTCGCGCAGCGCTGCTGCGACGCTTTGCGGCGTGTCGCGGCGCACTTCCCGGCCGCAGTCGACACAGCAGATATGGCCGACCTTGGCAAACAGCAACCGCAAGTAGTCGTCGATCTCGGTCGCCGTGCCGATGGTCGAGCGACTCGATCGGCTCGGTCCCTGCCTGGCCACGGCGATAGCGGGCGGGATGCCGTCGATGCGATCGGCCGCGGGCTTTTCGAGCCGTTCGAGAAACTGCCGCGTGTAGGCCGAGAAGGTTTCGATGTACCGCCGTTGTCCCTCGGCGTATAGCGTGTCGAATGCGAGGCTGCTCTTGCCGCTGCCGCTCACTCCGCAGAAGACGATCAGCCGCCGTTGCGGCAGATCGAGGTCGACGTGCTTGAGGTTATGAACGTCGACGCCGCGTAATTGGATCGTCCGAGACAGGGCCACGCACGCCGCCTGGGTGAAGAAGATACGTCCGGCTCGCTCAGGCGACCGTGACTTCCTTGTCCAGGTAGACGTCCTGAATCTTGTGCAGCAGGTCGACGCCTTCCTTGACCGGCCGCTGAAATGCCTTGCGGCCGCTGATCAGCCCCATACCGCCGGCCCGCTTGTTGATCACGGCCGTCCGCACCGCTTCGGCCAGGTCCGAGTCGCCCTTCGATTCGCCACCCGAATTGATCAACCCCATGCGGCCCATATAGCCGTTGGCGACCTGGTATCGGCAGAGGTCGATCGGATGCGGCGAGGTCAATTTCTCGTAGACGAGTGGCGAGGTCTTACCGAATTTGAGGGCGTTGTAGCCGCCGTTGTTGACGGGCAGCTTCTGCTTGAGGATATCGGCCTGGATCGTCGCGCCGAGGTGGTTGGCCTGACCCGTCAGGTCGGCCGACAGGTGGTAATCCTTGTCGGCCTTGAAGGCGTCGTTGCGCAGGTAGCACCACAGGATCGTGGCCAAGCCCGCATCGTGCGCCCGCGAAAACGCCTCGCTGATCTCGACGATCTGTCGGCCAGATTCCTCGGAGCCGAAGTAGATCGTGGCACCCACGGCCGCGGCCCCCATTTCGACAGCCCGATCGACCGTACCGAAAAGGATCTGGTCGTGCTTGTTGGGGTAGGTGAGCAACTCGTTGTGGTTGATCTTCACGATGAACGGGATCTTGTGCGCGTACTTGCGGGCCACCGCGCCGAGCACGCCGAACGTCGAAGCAACCGCGTTGCAGCCACCCTCGATGGCCAGCCGAACGATGCTCTCGGCGTCGAAATAGATCGGGTTCACGGCGAAGGATGCGCCAGCCGAATGTTCGATTCCCTGATCGACCGGCAGGATGGAGACATAGCCCGTGCCGGCGAGACGGCCCGTGTCGAACAACCAGGCGAGATTGTTCAAGACCCGCAGATTGCGATCGCTGGGAACGAAGATGCGATCGACGAAATCGGGACCGGGCAAATGCAACTGCTCTTTGGCGATGGTCTGGCAACGATGGCCGAGCAGGCTGTCCGCGTCTTTACCGAGCAGTTCCTGAATCCAATTTGCCATGGCAAAATCCTCCTTTGGCACAATGACTGCCGCGCTTCGAATCGACGCGACCAACCGCCGTGTAGCATATCACGATGCCGATGGCGGGGAACAGGTCCTCGCGGTCGTGGGCTAGCGCGAAGCACCGACGAGCAGCTTTGCCCAGAACGCCGGCTTCAGATCGGGCACCAACAGCCGCTCTTCGCGTCCCAGCGAACGGAGGATGACCTCGGCCGCCAGGTAGCCACTGCGCACGGCCCCCTCCATCGTCGATGGCCAGCCGGTGCGTGTCCAATCGCCGGCCAGCGCCAGGTTGGGAATCGACGTTCGTTGCGGTGGGCGGATTCGCTCGATGCCCGGCCGCACCGAGAAGACGGCCGACGGCTCGGTAACCATGCGCCAGCGGATCAGCTTCGCGTCGCGCGCCGCGGGCCAAATACCGGCTAGGTCGTCGACAATCTCCGCCACGACGGACTCCCGGTCACGGCCCGCCAACGAGCGCGAGGCGCTGATCACGACCTGGTAATAAAAGGGGCCGGCCTCGGACGACCTTTCGCTCGCCTGCGTGCCGCGATTGAACATCCATTGGCTGAGCCGGCCCACCAGCACGGCGTGCGGCAGCGACGTGATCGGGCGATCGAACCAGAGATGCACCCCCGTGATCGGTGCGCCGTCGATCTGGTCAACCTGCGATAGTTCGGGCAGACGTTCGAGTACGTCTTTCTCGAACAAGCCACGTACCCGTCGCCAGGTCACGGCCACGATCGCGCCCGCCACGGGTCGTTGCGAGCCGTCTGCTAATTCCACGTGAGTCACGCCGCCCGGGTTTCCGCCGATGCGCCGCACCTCGCATCCCAGGCGCAGTCGAATACCGCGATCCTCGAGCCAGGCTTGCAATCGTTTGCCGTAGAGTTCGTTAAGCGGCGCGCACGGCACGTCGATCTCGTATGCCTCGCGCGCCGCCAAGAATCCGTCGACGAACACCTTGCGGGCATGCACCAGCGACGCCCGATCAAGCTCTTCGCCCAGGGCACTCACGAGCACGACCGACCAGAACAGGTCGATCGCGCGGGGGCTCTGTCGCTCGCGGTGCAGCCATGCGCCGACGGTCAGCGAATCGTCGTCGTTCGGCCGGCTGCGTGCCAGATGGAGCATCGCACGGCCGATGCCGATTCGTTCCGCCACGGAAAGATACTTGAGCTGCCACAATGACGGCGCCAGGTGCGCCGGTGCCGGCCAGCCGCGGCTGGCCGTCAACCGATGGCAGCGGCCATCGGGTCCGAAGAAGCGCAGCACCCTGTCGCGGCGGAAGTGTTCGGCCAGCCCGGTGCGGCGGCAGAAGTCGGACAGGTTGGTACAGCAGCCCATCCCGACGTGTTGGCAATGGTCGATCCATTCGCCGCTGGCCGAATCGAAGAAGCTCGTGGCACGCCCACCCAGCCGGCGATGCGCCTCGTAGAGTTCGATCTTCAAGCCACGCTCCGCGAGCCCGACGGTGGCCGCCAGTCCGGCCAGCCCGCCGCCGACGATCACCAGCGGGGGCGAATCGCCCTCCTCGCTCATTGCCGGGCTGCCCCGAGCGGCCGCCGTATCGCATGCGGCGGACCGGCGAGGAGCCAGCGGCCGGCGATCCGCAGCTTGCGCCAGGTCGTGAGGCGGATCCGGCGCTGAAAAACATCGCCGTCGGCCCGTTTGATGGCGTCGAGCAGGCCACGATAGATACCCGTCATCGCGCCGAACACCACGTGACCGTCAGACGATAGCCAACGATCGAGCTCGGCCGCCTCGGCATAGAAACGCTCGGCGCGCTCGACCTCGAATCGCATCAACTCGCGAAACCGGCGATCGATCAGGCCGCAGCGCAGATCTTCGGCCGAATAATCGAACCGGCGCAGATCTTCTTGCGGCAGATAGATTCGCCCCGCGGCGGCGTCTTCCTTCAAGTCGCGAAGGATATTCGTGAGCTGGAGCGCGATCCCGCACTTGATCGCCGGCTCGAAGGCGCGCTCATCGGTAAAGCCCCAGATATGGATGCAGCACAGGCCGACGACGGAGGCCACCTTGTAACAATAGTCGCTCAACTCGGCGAACGTTTCATATTCGTTCCGCTCCAAGTCCATCTCGACGCCATCGATCAATTCGTGCAGATAGCGGGGCGGCAAGCCATAACGCTCGACGGTATCGACCAGCGCCGGCAGGACGGGCGAGTCGAATGTCCCCTCCAATCCGCGGTCGAGCGAGCGCCGCCAGTCCGCCAGGGCCGCTCGGCGCTGCGCCACCGGCTGCCGGCTGTCGACCAAGTCGTCGGTGTGACGCGAGAAGGCATAGAGGGCGCACATGGCGCGGCGCTTCTCGGGCGGCAACACCAGAAACGAATAGTAAAAATTCTTGGCCGACCGGCGCGCCAGGCGGCGGCATGTTTCGTAACTCGAGGCGAGTGAACCGCTCATCGTCGTCCTGTCGATAGGCGCCGCACCAAGAGGCCGGCCAGCAATTTCATTTGATCCCACCGCGAAACAACGGGCCGCTGCGACCAGACATCGAATTCGACCGCCCGAATCTTCTGTAAGATTTTCAGTCCGCCATGGGCCATGAGCCAGACATCGCCAGACAGCCAACCCGGCAGGCGCTCGACCAGCGGCAAACCGGCCCGCAGCCACTCTTCGGCCCGCGCGACCTGCCCTTCCATCAGCCCCCGAAAAGCCACATTCGACCGGCCGGCCGCGAAGTCGGCTTCGTCGTAGCCATGCCGACGGCAATCCTCCTGTGGCACATAGATCCGGCCGCGCCGCCAATCGTGGGCCACGTCTTGCCAGAAGTTGGCAAGCTGCAAACCGGTGCAGATCGAATCGGACAGCCGGCCCCGCTCGTCGTCGTGCGAGCGGCCCAGATAGAGAACGAGCCGGCCCACAGGGTTGGCCGAGCGGCGGCAGTAATCGAGAAGCTCGTCGAACGTTTCGTAGCGCACCACATGCTGATCCTGCCGAAAGGCGTCCAACAGGTCGCGCAGCGGATCGGCCGGTATGTCGAAGGTGCGCACGGTATGCGCCAGTGCCACGAACACCGGGTGCCTGGGACGCCCGGCATAGCATTCGTCGAGTTGGCTTTCCCACCAATCGAGCAGCGTCAGGCTCTCGGTCGTATCGGAGGTTTCGTCGGCCAGATCGTCGGCCCAGCGGCAGTAGGCATAGACGTTGGCGAAATGTTGCCGCAGGGGCCGCGGCAAGAGTCGGCTGGCGACGACGAAGTTCTCGTAATGAGTCTCCGCCAGCGCGCGACAGTAGGCGAAGCTCTCATCGAGCGACACCACGACGGACCGAGGCGTGCTCGCCGGTCCATGCCGAGCCAATTCCGCGGTGAACGCGGCAGACGTCATCGCTTGTCCGATCAAGTCGTGCTATCCGATTCCTGAGGCTTGTATTATGATGAATTCTCTTACGCGAGACAAACCATCATGAAGATCATTCTGGCCGGCCCGCGCGGCTTCTGTGCGGGCGTGAACATGGCGATCGAGAGCCTCGATCTGGCCATCCAGATTTACGGCACCCCCATCTACGTCTACCACGAGATCGTCCATAACCGGTACGTGGTCGACACGTTTCGCTCGAAGGGCGTCGTCTTCGTCGACGAGTTGGACGAAGTCCCCGAACAAGCCGTGCTGCTCTATTCGGCACACGGCGTTTCGCCCGAAATTCGTCGACTGGCCGAGGAACGGCACCTACAGACGATCGATGCCACGTGCCCGCTCGTCACGAAGGTGCATCTCGAGGCGATTCGCTATGCGAAGGAAGGCTATACGATCATCCTGATCGGTCACGAAGGGCACGACGAGGTGATCGGCACGATGGGAGAAGCCCCAAACGCGATGCTGCTGGTCGAAACGCCCGATGATGTCGATCGGCTCGACTTACCCGAGGGCACAAAGCTCGCGTATCTTACGCAAACCACCTTGTCGGTAGACGACGCGAACCGCATCATCCAGCGATTGCGGGAGCGGTTTCCGCAGATCGCCAATCCGCCGAAGGAAGACATCTGTTACGCCACGCAGAATCGGCAAGAAGCGGTGAAGATCCTCTCGCGCGAGGCCGACGTGGTGCTGGTGCTGGGGAGCCAGAACAGCTCGAACAGTCAGCGACTGGCCGAGCTTTCGATCGAGAACAGCGTGCCCGCCTACTTGATCGACGGTGCGGCCGATATCGACGCGAGTTGGTTCCGGGGTGACGAGACCGTGCTGGTGACGGCCGGCGCGAGCGCCCCAGAGTTGGTCGTGGAAGATTGCGTCGAGTTCCTGCGCAAGCGCTTCAACGCCAGTGTCGAAACGCGCAACGTGCGGCCCGAAGAGGTCTACTTCCCCCTGCCGCGCGAGCTACGGCAGGTGGCCGCTCGGCGATAAAAGTAGCCCCGGCGTCCCGCCGCGTTTGTGCACCGACGGACGGTAGCGACACGTTGAAGGTGCGATCTGTTCTGGCGGTGGGGAACTTGTACACCGCTACGTGGCCGCGGGTCGTTTTAGATTGAGCGCTCGTCGGTGCGCAAACGCGGTGGGACGCCGCGTCTACTTTGGTTGCTTCTTGCCGGCGGTGGGTCGGCGCGACCAGATGCAGCCGACGACGTGTGAATCGACGGCGGAGAGAAAGAGCGTGATAAAATAGGTCGGCGAATCGGCCCCGACGAAGTTGATGGCATCGCCGGTCGCGGCAAACGTGTTGACGGTCTCCGCCAGCCCGTGATAGTCGCGTAGCCGGCCGCGTTGCTTCAAGATACTGCTCCGCCGGGCATAGACCTCGAAGAAATGGATCGCCGGCAGGCTGGCCTGCCGGTCGACATGGAACGACCACTCGTTGCCCGCCGCGAGCAACTTCTGAGCTTCGCTGGCTACCGGTCGCAGGGCGTGTTCCCGCGGAACCTGGGCCAGGAGCGAAAGTAACTCATCTTTGTTCGTGGTCATCGGCTTTCGATTTCTCCCGCACGGGCTGCCCGGAGCAGCCTGTTTCATTATCGCCACCGGACGCTAGCGAGGCAATTTCAGTCTTTTATCGGCCGTCCGTGCCGCCTAGGCATTTCTGGCCGATTGCGTAAGCTGCCACCGCGATCCGCCGCCGGGCAATGAGTTGCTTGCCAGCGACCGGCCGGCGATCATAATCGACCGATCGAGACGACCGAAAAACCCGCACACCCGACCAGGAACGATCCCATGCGCGCCTATCTTTTTTCCGCTTTGCTCTGCCTTGCCTGGCAAGTGGCCCTTGCCTCGGCAGCCGACGATGCCGGCAGTGTGCCCGCAGGCGAAGTGACCCAGTACGCGTTCGAGAACAGCAAAATCTTTCCCGGAACGGTGCGCGATTATTGGATCTACGTTCCCAAACAGTACGACCCGTCCAAGCCGGCTTGCCTGCACGTCAATCAGGACGGACTTCAATTCGATGCCCCCAAGGTTTTCGATCGGCTGATCCATGCGGGCGAGATGCCGGTGACGATCGGCGTGTTCGTGATGCACGGGCGAGTCAAAGCGGAGTCGGACGTGGCCCTCGATCGCTTCAACCGCAGCTACGAATACGACGGCTTGGGCGATCATTACGTACGATTCTTGTTGGAGGAGTTGCTGCCCGACGTGGAACGGCGAACCGCCAGCGATGGCCGTGCGATCCGCCTCTCCTCAAACGGCAACGACCGCGCCATCGCCGGTTCGAGCAGCGGGGCGATCTGCGCCTTCACCGCAGCCTGGGAACGGCCCGACGCTTTTCGCCGCGTGTTCAGCGCCATCGGCACGTATGTCGGGCTGCGCGGTGGCAATGCTTACGCCACGCTCGTCCGCAAATACGAACCGAAGCCGCTGCGGATCTTCCTCGAAGACGGCGCAAACGATCTGAACATCTACGGCGGCGACTGGTGGATGGCCAACCAAGAGATGGAACGGTCGCTGGTCTTCGCGGGCTATGAGGTCAATCATGCTTGGGGCGATGGTGGACACAGCAACGATCACGGCAAAGAAATCTTTGCCGACGCCATGCGCTGGCTGTGGAAGGATTGGCCCGCGCCGGTCAAGGCAGGTGCGGGTTCGCCGCAGTTGCAAGAAATCCTCCTGCCGGGCGAGGATTGGCAACTCGTGGCCGATGGCTACAAGTTCACCGAAGGGCCGGCAGCGAACGCCGACGGAGAGGTCTTCTACAACGACGTGCCCGAGAGCAAGACGTACAAGATCGGGCGCGACGGCAAGCCCGTTGTCTTTGTCGACGATAGCAACAAGGGAGACGGCCAGCGGTTCGGACCGGACGGCCGCCTCTACGCCGTAGCGGGCCGCAAAGAGCAGATCGTGGCCTACGACGCTGCCGGCAAGGCGAAGGTGGTCGCGGACGGTTTTCGTGGCAACGACCTGGTGGTCCGCCACGACGGCAACATCTATGTGACCAACCCCGGTTGGAACGGCGTCGATCCCAGCAAGATTTGGCTGATCACGCCCGCGGGCGAAAAGAAAGTCGTCGATACCGGCTTGAAGTTCTCGAACGGTCTGACGCTCTCGCCCGACCAGTCGTTGTTGTACGTGGCTGATAGTCGCACGCACTGGGTCTACAGCTACCAGATTCGACCGGACGGTACGCTGGCGCACAAGCAGCAGTATTATCACTTGCACGTGCCTGACACGGCCGACGACAGCGGCGCCGACGGTATGCGCGTCGACCTAGACGGACGGCTCTATGTGGCGACGCGGATGGGCCTTCAGGTATGCGATCAGGCCGGCCGCGTGAACGCGATCATCCCCACGCCCAACGGCAAGATCTCGAACCTGTGCTTCGGCGGTCCCGAACACGACGTGATCTTTGCCACCTGCGGCGACCGCGTTTACCGACGGAAGGTGAAGGTGCACGGCGCCGAGTCGTTTCAACCGCCCGTCAAACCGGGTGCACCGCGACTGTAAGCGGTCGCGGCCGGTTGCCCCCGGTTCATTGCCGCACGAGCCGGTGTACGAAGCGGAGTTTTTCGATGACCGGCGGAACGAAGACCTCGGGCACCAGGTCGACCAGACCGACGCTGCGGTTCATCTCGTTCATCGCGATGCCGATCTGCTGATGGTCGACGAGCATCGCGTCGAATGATGCCTGCGGCGCCCCGCCGCCGCGCAGGCCCTGGTGCGCCGCGCTATCCAAGAGACAGATCATGTCGAGATAGGCACCGAACGTCTCGGCAAAATCCTCCCAGGGATGCATCGAGGCGTAGGTGCTGATGTAGCGTTGCTGCCAATCGGTGGGTGGTCCCTCTCGGTAGTATCGCTCGAGCGCTTCGCCGTAGGCGGGTCGCTCGTGGTCGCCGAAGACGGCCCGAAAGTCGTCTTCCTTACGACCCCGCACGAACACCTCCCAGTAATAGTGCCCGATCTCGTGGCGAAAATGACCGATCAGCGTGCGATGGGCCTCGCCGAATTGCACACGCAACCGTTCGCGTTCTTCGTCGTCGGCCTCTTGGATGTTGATGGTGATCCGCCCCTCGCAATGCCCGGTCATCACGCGCTGGGCCGCCCCCGGCCGCCGCGGGTCTTCGGTGTCGGCCAGGAACCGAAACGATAACGGCGGCAGAAGGCCGTTCGTCGGGTTGCCGCGCGGCAGTCCGGCCAGATCCAAGCCGTAGATCAGCCGGCGCTTGGCCGCTTCCAACCGATACCAGCGGCCATGGTTGCCGGGAACCGAGAGATCGGGAATCACCTCGTTGTGCGAGCAGCAGTCGCACAACGACTGCCGGGATGCGGCACCGGACCACAGGACCCCCCGGTTGCATACCTGATGGCGACGATAGTTGTCGCATTTGACGAGTTGTGCCGCACAGTCGGAGTGCCGGCAGCGGTAGAGCCCGTCGGGTTGCCGGTCGATGGGCGACAGCCGGCGGCACTGCGGACAGAAGGCCAGTTCCGCTTGGCACGTCAGGCAGCGGCTGTTTTCGAAAAACAGCCGGTTATCACAGGTACACCGATACGTTCGCACGCCGCCTCCCTTGCATTGCGTGAGTTCTTGGCCAGTGGGGGGCGTGTCCGCACCCAGGACGCTCAACGCAGGGTGGCGGCGCCCACCTTGCCGGCTCCGTCGCTAACACATTCTCCACACCAGGGGGCGCCGAGCCAAGCCGGATTTTATTCTTGGGGCAACGACAAAACCGGATCGAGCTCCACGAAAATCGACGTTCGCGATATGCGACGTTCTTTTGCGGCTGCCTAGAAAAGCGGCATCTCGTGGGAGTGTCACGACGTGGCGGCGATCGAGGCCGCTTTTTCCCGCATGCACCACAAAATTTTCTGGCACAGGCACTTACGCGCAGCGAAAAAAATCTGCCACCTCGCTGGAATTCCTCCCGAACCGACCTGTGGTACCGCACTTGCACCACGCACTGCGTTTGCTGACTTCCGCTGCACTGCCCGCAGCAAACCGCACGACCCATTTCGCCGCACCCATGAAGTTCGACGACTATCGCACCGAGGGGTTCTATGATGAGATGTTTCAGGCCGATGGCCGGCCTCGATCCACCGCCGCAGGTCTGTTCCAGCGCCTCGCTACCCTGTCGGATGGAGAATTGCAACGGCGCCAAAAGGCGGCCGACCTCACGCTGCTCGACATGGGCATCACCTTCAACGTCTACGGGCACGCCGACGGAACCGAAAAAGTCTGGCCGCTCGACCTCGTCCCGCGGATCGTCTCCGCCGACGAATGGGACTACATCGAGCGCGGGTTGAAGCAACGCATCCGCGCGCTGAACCTGTTCATCGACGACGTCTATCACCGCCGGCAGATCATCCGCGACGGCGTGGTTCCCGAAGAACTTCTAACGTCTGCCAAGTGCCTGCTCGATCCGTGCGTCGATCTATCGCCGCCGGGAGGCATCTGGTGCCACGTGACGGGCACCGATCTGGTGCGCGACGGTGACGGCCAGATGTACGTGCTCGAAGACAACCTGCGTTGCCCGTCGGGCGTTTCGTACGTGCTGGAAAACCGCGAAGTGATGAAACGCACGGTGCCGCTGGCCTTCGAAGGGCTACGCATCCTGCCGGTCGAAGACTATCCCGAGCGACTGCTCGAGACGCTCCAAAACGTCGCCCCGCCGGGAATGGGCGGCCCGAACGTGGTGGTGCTCACGCCGGGAATCTACAACTCGGCCTACTTCGAGCATTCGTTCCTGGCCCAACAGATGGGTGTGGAGTTGGTCGAGGGGCGCGACCTCGTCGTGGCCGACGGCCATGTCTGCACGCGAACCACCAAAGGGCTCAAGCGCGTCGACGTGATCTATCGCCGCATCGACGACACCTTCCTCGATCCGCGCACGTTCCGGTCCGATTCGGCCCTCGGCGTACCCGGCCTTATGGAAGTGTTCCGGGCCGGCCGAGTAGCACTGGCCAATGCTCCGGGCACGGGCGTGGCCGATGACAAAGCGGTCTATGCGTTCGTGCCTCAGATCATCCGCTACTACCTGGGCGAGGATATCATCCTGCCCAACGTGCCGACCTACACCTGCTGGGACCCCAAACAGTGCTCGCACGTGCTGGCGCATCTCGACGAGTTGGTCATCAAGCCGACGAACGAATCGGGGGGCTACGGCATCGTCATCGGGCCACGGGCCAGCCGCCAAGAACTGGATGACTGTGCCAACCGCATTCGAGCCAACCCGCGCAACTTCATCGCGCAGCCCATGCTGGCCCTGTCGCGCGTGCCGACGATCATCGATGAGCACCTCGAAGGCCGGCACGTCGACCTGCGCCCCTACATCCTCTATGGCAAGGACATCTATGTGCTGCCGGGGGGGCTGACGCGCGTGGCCCTCAAAAAGGGCTCGCTGGTGGTCAATTCGTCGCAAGGGGGTGGCAGCAAGGATACGTGGGTGCTGTCCGGAGCGCCCGCGACGATTCGCGAGCGGTGTGCACCATCCAACTCGGCGCGGGTGTCGAGCCGGCCGTCGCTTCGTGCGGAGCACACACCATGCTGAGCCGCGTCGCCGATTCGGTCTATTGGTTGAGTGCCTACCTGGAACGGGCCGAGAACGTGGCCCGCTTCATCGACACCAATCTCAATCTCATGCTCGACCAGGGTGACGAAGTCTTCGAGCAGTGGCAGCCGCTCATCGACACCACGGGCGACCATGAGCCGTTTGAGCACAAGTACGGTCCGGCCACGCGCGAAAGCGTCTTTCAGTTCCTGATCTTCGATCGCGAGAACTCGAATTCGATCCTTTCGTGCTTGGAGGCGGCCCGCGAAAACGCCCGCATGATCCGCGAGATCATACCGTCGGTCATGTGGGAGGAGATCAACCGTTTCTACCTGCTGGTGCGAAATCAATCGCGGAAGAATCAGCTCGACGATGCCCGCCGCGTGCTCGATCAGG
Organism: Pirellulales bacterium; assembly: GCA_035547915.1. Taxonomy (GTDB): domain Bacteria; phylum Planctomycetota; class Planctomycetia; order Pirellulales; family JAICIG01; genus DASSFG01. The sequence continues at coordinate 151,000 of DASZTS010000094.1, forward strand.
TCAAGCTATCGAGCCAGACCATCGTCGGCATCGCCGACTCGACGATGTCGCGTGGCGAGGCCTGGCACTTCGCCCGCATGGGACGCCTGCTGGAACGCGCCGACAAGACGTCGCGCATCCTCGACGTAAAATATTTCTTGCTACTCCCTTCGGCCGACGAGGTGGGCACGCCCGTCGACGTGATCCAATGGGCGGCCCTGCTCAATTCGGCCAGCGCCCTGGAGATGTATCGCAAGGTGCGCGGCCGCATCACGCCGACCGCCGTGGCCGATTTTCTGATCCTCGACCGCTACTTCCCGCGCTCGATGCATTTCTGCTTGATCGAAGCCGAGCTGTCGCTGCACGCGATCACCGGTTCGGCCCCCGGCACGTTCCAGAACGACGCGGAGCAACAGCTCGGCCGGTTGCGGTCGGAATTTGACTTCGTTCGCGTCGAAGATATCGTGTACGAGGGGCTGCATGAGTTCGTTGACCGGTTCCAGCAGCGGCTGAACCTGGTAGGCAGGGCGATTTTCGACACCTTCTTTGCCACTCGGCCCGCGCCGGGACCGGTCTTGCAAGAGGCGGCGCAATGACCTTCTGTTTGGGTATGAATGTCGAGGACGGGCTGGTCGGCATCGCCGATACGCGCGTCACGTCGGGTTCGGAATGTATCACGGCCCGCAAGGTTTCGATCTTCGAACACGGACGCAGCTCCCTGTTCATGATGACCTCCGGCCTGCGCTCGGTGCGTGACAAGGTTGTCACGTACTTCGAGGAGGTGTTGGAAAAGGAGGACTCGAAGTTCGACCGCCTCTACAAGGCAGTGAACGCGCTGGCCGACCAGGTGCGGCGCGCGGCGGCCGAGGACAAGGAGGCGCTCGAGGCGAGCCGCCTGTCGTTCAACTTCCAAGCGCTCGTCGGCGGCCAGATGGAGCACGACAAGCAGCACAAACTCTATCTGCTCTACCCGCAAGCCAACTGGGTGGAGGTCAGTCCGGGCACGCCTTACTGCATCATCGGCGAGACGGGATACGGCAAGCCGATACTCGACCGCACGCTCAAGTACACCGACAGCATGCACTATGCGTTGAAGGTCGGCTGCCTGGCTTTCGACTCGACACGCATTAGCGCGGCCAATGTCGATTTCCCCATCGACGTGGTCGTCTACAAGCGAGATCGTTTCGAGCTCGTCTGCCATCGTTACGAAAAGCAGGACCTGGTCGAAATCTCGAATTGGTGGCAGGAGCGTCTGCGTGAATCAGTGCGTCTTTTGCCCAGTAATTGGCTGAATGCCGTGGTCGACGATCCCCAAGCGGACGATCGCGACCGCACCATTCCACTGAGCCCCGGCGGCACCGCGTAGTCTTCGACACGCGTGGCGGCGAGACCGTGAAGTCCGCAGGCTGGTTTCAACCACTCGCGCCGGCTACGGAACTTCGGCTGGCCATCGTCAGACGGTGGCGCAACCACGCCTTCAAGCCGATCAGCAGGGCGGCGACCGCGGCCAGCGCCGGCAGCACGAGCGTCCAATCGGCGCTCCGCCCGATTTCCGCGGCCAATGGCTTGGCAATGCTCTCGGTGGCCGTTTTCGTCAGTTCCACCGTGCCGTCTAGGAACGGTTGCGGGTCGGCGAGGAAGGCAGTGAGTGCTGCCCCGAGCGCGAGGGTGCCCTTGTTGCGCCAGACGAAGTTCATGGCCCGGTCGCCGTACTTGCCGACGACGCGCAGCAACTCGTCGGTCCGACCGATCTTGGCAAGTGTGCCGTCTTCGGCCATTATCGCCAGGCGCCGGCCATTCTGCGTCGAAACGACCTTCAGGGCGCCGGCTGCCGGCGTTCCGATCGACTCGATGAGCGGCTCGGCGATACGGCCCTGCTTGATCATCGCCTCGGCCGCCTCGTCGCCATACTTGCCGAACAGGGCAAGCCGATTGGGCTTGGCGACAACCCACGCGGCGTCGTCGCCATACTGGGCCAGCAACCGAATCGCATCGACACCCTTGTCACCGGCCTCGTCGATCAGGCTGAACGCGCGCGGACCGACTTTCTTGACCGCTGTCACAGCATCGTCGCCGTACTTGACCCCCAGCTTTTCGATGTTGCGGGTCAACGTCTGCAAGCCTTGCTCTTCGGCTTCGCGGCCGAATTTTCGGAGCACATACTCGGCCGCTTCCTTGGCGATCTTGCTGGTGACGCCGGCATAAGCCACCACCGGCTGACCGAGGGCCAACGCCACTGCCAGTATCACGATGCGGTTCATCGGATTGTTCCCTCAAGGGTTTGAGACGACAGGTTGCTCGAGCAGAGCCAGCACCGCGGCTCTACGGACACTGGCCCGTTGTTTTGTATAGTCCATGAGACGCGACCGCAGCCCCGACACGTCGTCCGAACCATCGATGACGAGGCGACGCAGCTCGTCGAGTTTGCTGTCGAGCTGTGCCGACAGACTGCCGACCGGGTCGGCATACCAGTCCCAGACCCACGACACGATCTGATCGACGATGAGTCCTACGACCAAGCCGACGCCGAATGTCGCCCAAGAAGACGCAGCACCGGTACCGAGAATGCCGGCCGAGACGCCGAGCCGAGTGGCCACCTGGGTCAGCACTTCGCCGGCGATCAGACCGACGAGCTGCGTGGCAACGTCCGACCTTATACCGCCCCCCGTCGCGGCCACGGCCTGCGAGAGCGCTTCGTCGTAGCTGGCTTCCCATTTGGTCTCGTCGAGACGGGCCACCACATACGTCTCGGAAAAGTCCGCCGTATCTGCCCGGATCTTCACGAGTACCTCGCCTTCGAGACTGCGAAGGTGGGCCAGATAACTACTAATCGTCTGTTCGATCACCTCGGCGAGTTGGGACGGTGTGAAGATCAGTTCCTCGAACTGTCCGCGCAGGTATGCCTCGTGCCGGTCGCCCTTGGTGAAGGGGACCCAATCGGCCGCCAGCCGCCACTTACTGCTCCAGCCTAGCGCTCGGTCGGCGAACTCGGGCGTATGCTTCTTCGAGTCGGCGAAGAACAGCTCAATCTGCCGCAAATGCTCATCGAGAAACTTGGCCGACTCTTCGTCGGCCCAGCGCAAATGAGGTCCGGCGATTTCTTCGGGCGATGGTGGCCGCTTTGCCTCAGGCTGTTGTACTGCGAGCGGCGGCGATAGGACCGGATCGCGAACAGACGGAGCGATAGCCTGCCGGGGAACGATTCCCCCGGCCGCGCCGGCCAGGCCGAGTGCCACCAGCAAAAAGCTCGTCGATCTCATACGCGGCGTGCCAAGGTAACGGGTCCGTTTCAGAAAGCGCTATTTTACCAAAATTGTATTCACATGGCTGTTTACCCGGCCACGATCGGCTAGTATTCTCTTCTTCGTTGTAAGTCGATCCTAATTTCACAGTAAAGGAAGGAGTTACACCGAGATGGCGAAGGGTAGCCCGGCCGGAAAGAGCGAGGCGGTTCGCGAATTCCTATCTAAACATCCTAAGGCGAATGTAAAGGAGATCGTCGCTGGCGTGTTGCGAGAGTCCGGTGTTCGTGTTTCGGAAAAGCTCGCTGGAGACATCAAGTACGATAAGACACACCCCGTGGCGGCCGCGCCCAAGCCTAAGAAATCGCGCGGCAAACCGTCGCGTGCGGTCCGTTCGGCCGCCGCGCGTACCAAGGCCGCGTCGGGCACGAAGGCTGACTCGATTCGCGAGGTGGCCCGGCGCCTGCCGAAACCGGTTCGCCCCCGCGATGTGATCGCGGCCTTGGCCGAACAGGGCATCGAAGCCACACGGGCTCAGGTGAGCCAGGTGCTCAAGAGCATGGGGATGCGGCCGCGCGGCCGACGAGGCGCCAAACGCGCGGCGGCGGCGACTCATCACGTGAAGACCGGACCCCGGCGGATGCCGGCTGCCGCTTCGGCCAGCATTTCGTTGGCTGACCTGTTGGCGGCCAAACGATTGGTCAACCAGATTGGCAGCATCGAACTGGCGAAGGAAGCGGTCGACGCCCTGGCCAAGCTGAGTTAGCCTCCGCCGGAATACCGGTCCCCGATCGCCATTTTGCCCAATTGGCTGCGCCACGTCGCGGTCCCGTTTACCCTGCACCCCGCAAAGCCTGCCTGGATTGCCAGGTCGCACTCTCGTGCGCTGACCCGGCTCATGATCGGACGATGCGGCTGCCGATCGATTCACGGGAAGACCTTTTGTTGTTGAACCGTGGGTGCAGACCAGAGCATGCCGTTCACCGTCGTCGACTCGACCGATCCGATTGCCGACCTCGAACGGCGTCACGACGACGTCTTGCGGCAACTCGACGATCTCGACCGCCGCGTCGAGCAAGCGCTCCGCGACTTCGCCATCGTCCAGAAGGATACGGCCGAGCGCTTCGGGCGGAAACAAAAGGCCGCCGCATGACCGGCGAACACGCCCGGCGGCGTATCGCCTTCCAAAAACGGGCGCTGTTACCCCAAGTTAGAGAGTTTGGCGGCAGTTTCGAGAATTTTTAGCCGGGAACCGACCGTAAGTTCAAGGTTGATGGGGCCCGGCGTGGCAAAGGGCGATGTAGTGAAGACCTACTTTCTTGACGTCGCCCAACCCTGTGCGATCCTTATTCGCGGCGGACAAGCG
>DASZTS010000095.1:0-260313 GCA_035547915.1 Pirellulales bacterium
TGGCTGGTGGTTCCTGCTCTGGCTGAGGCTTCGGTTTTCTCGGCATAGCTGCTCCCTGTCGCTGTGATGGTCGAGGGCGTACTGATAGCGCTGCCTGCGACGGTTGTCAATGTTGCAGAATGCTCAACCGGCGGCTTCCGCCGGCGACGATGCAGCGTCGGGCGGAGCGACCGTTGGGCCGAACCTGGTTTTGCAGTCCAGCTCCGTCCGAGCGAGCGAGAACGAGTAGAACCAGCTCCAAGGATCGGCCTCGAAGGTGAGAGCCTGGACATGGGCCATTTGGCTAATGGCCTGATCTTCCGTTGGATATGGTCCCGCGATGAGGGCGGACCGGCCGGCGTCGTGGATCGCGATGTAGAACCACATGGTCAACCTCTATTCATCCGAATCGAACGCAATGAGCACTTCGATGTCAGTGTCTTCGGGAAACGGTGCCTTGCTGATGAGATAGCCGATACGGTTGACGAGGTGGTAACCGCTGATGACGTACTGATTGCCGTCGTCGCCGTCGACCAGCGTCCAGACCGTCAGCGGCTGCTGACGGAGCACGAAGGCGAGCTCGTCGCCATAGGTCTCGAAGAGGCAGCCCGGTCCGTCGCCGAAGGCCCAGGTTGCATTGGGATTCAGGTGGTTGGTGACGAGCGGATACGCCGCGTCGAATTCGTCTTCACTCAGCATGATCGTGCGGGACATACAGGGTTCCTTTCCTTAGTTGTGGTAATCGACGACGACGAGCCATTTACGGCCGGCGAAGTCGGGCTTCAGTTGCTCGCCGTCGAGGTCGGCAAACTCGCAGTGCAAACCGTCGCGGTAGACGGCATTGCCCTCGAATTCGCCGAGGAGCTCCGCGTAGAGCTGCGGCGTCAACGGCATGGCGTCGTCGGGATAGCCAAGATCGTCGCAATCATTGCGGTTCTTCGGGCTGGGACCGATGCCGCCGTGCTGGTTCCAGATGGCATCGAGCGCCGTGCTCTCCTGGTCGGCGGCATCCTTTCGATAGGCATCGCCTACCACTGTCTCGGCGAGCAAGCCGCTGAAACGGCCGCCGATCACGAACCAGTCGCACACCGGGGAACTGAACTGGCCGCCGTCGCCGCAGAAGGAAGGATCACTGATGAGGGCTTCGTAGGCCGCGGAGCGGGCTTTGGTCGAAGTCACATCGGAGGGCAGAGAGATTGTCACGAGCATGAGGCAATGCATGGCGGCCTCCCTCACCGGTCGAACGTCATGCGGAGTTCGGCGAACTGGCGTTCGAGCTCCTCGTGGTCGGCGTCGAATTCGGCCTCACATCCGGCGGAGAGGTCTTCGATGAGGGCCGCAAGCTGGCAGGTGCTAAAGGGAATGTCGCAACTGAGTTTCATGGTCGAATCCTTTCGGTTGGGGCGGAGCCTCGAAGCTCCGCCCGGTTGATTGCTATTTCTTCTCGGTGGCCACACGCAGCGCGATGCTGCCGTCGAACGGCATGCAGTCGAGCTGGATGTTGAAGCCTTTGCCGTCCTTGTGTTGCCAGGCGGCGCCGATGCGGGTCCAGAAACCCTTGTCCTTGCCGTCGCGCACCTGGTAGGCGATGTGCGTCGGTGCCTTGGAGGCGGTAGTTGGCGTTTCGTCGGTCATAAGCTTTCCTTTCGTTTGAAGAACGCTTCATTGCGTCCTGTGGGAAAGCGAAAGCGTCGGCTTCAGGCGTGGCGAAGCGGCCGGGTCAACCGAAAGGCCGAAGGCTTCCTTTTAGGAAAGCGGCCTTGGCAGGTTTACCCGCACGTCGGCCGATGCAGCTTCCCAACTCAGGACGCATCGGGGCGTTCACAAAAGGGGGGCGATGTCCAGTGAGACGCTGCCGCGGGCGATTGCTGCGAGCGCATGTCAAGAAAGGACGATGGCAAGGCAATGACGTTGCAGATATACGGCGGCCGTTGGTCAACACAACCGTTAATGGCAATTCATCACTGGAAGATTGACTATGCCGCGAAGTCATGCAGGTATAATCGCCTATGCTGCGTGTCTTCCAGAACAAACATGTCGCCGGTGCGAAGAGCTACTACACGACCGCCGATTACTATTCGGAAGGTCAAGAGCTTACCGGTTATTGGCGGGGCAAGGCCGCGGAGCTTCTGGGTCTAACCGGCGAGGTGCAGAAGGCGGAGTGGGACGCGCTGTGCGACAACCTGCACCCGAAGACCGGCGAGCGGCTGACGCTGCGGCAGAAAACCGACCGCACGGTGGGCTACGATTTCAACTTCCACGTGCCCAAAAGCGTCTCGCTGCTCTACGCTATGACGCGCGACGAGCGCATCCTCGATGCCTTTCGCGAGTCGATGCATGAAACGATGCTCGATATCGAGCGGAACATGGCCACGCGGGTCCGCATCGGCGGCCGCCAGCAGGACCGCAACACGGGCAATATGGCCTGGGGCGAGTTCATCCATTTCACGGCCAGGCCGGAGGAGGGCGTGCCCGATCCGCACCTGCACGGCCATTGCTTCGCCTTCAACGTCACCTATGACCGCGAGGAACGTAGGTTCAAGGCCGGGCAATTTCGCGACTTAAAACGCGACGCGCCGTACTTCGAGGCGGTCTTTCACGCCCGCATGGCGCACCGCATGGTCGAGCTGGGCCTGCCGGTCGAGCGGACAAAAACCGGCTGGGAACTCTCCGGCGTCGACCGCGACTTCATCGAGAAGTTTTCCCGGCGGACGACCGAAATCGAGCGCAAGGCCCGCGAAAAGGGCATCGTCGATCCGCAGGCAAAGGCCGAGCTGGGGGCGAAGACGCGTGAGAACAAGCAGAAGGATATGAGCCTGCCGGAGTTGCAGGCGACCTGGGAAGGCCGGATGACGGCGGGCGAACGCCAGGCCATCAAAGACTTGGAGCAGAAGCTGGGCGGTGACGCCGCGCCGGCGGATGCTGCCGCCGCGGCCAAGGCGATGGAATACGCGATCGGCCATGAATTCGACCGACGGTCGGTGCTGCCCGAACGGCGATTACTGGCCACAGCTCTCAAGCACGGGGTTGGCCAAGCGACGGTGGAACAGGTGCACGACCAGGCGGAGCGCAGCGAGTTGATCGTCGGCCTTCGCAACGGCCGCCGCATGGTATCGACGCGCGAGGTGCTGGCAGAGGAAGAGCACACCGTGGGCCTGGCGCGCGCGGGCCGCGGTGCCTGCCGGCCGTTCGTCAACGACTACGATCATTTCGAGCGCGACTGGCTGAACGAGGAGCAAAAAGCCGCCGTCCGCCATATCGTCGAGTCGCGTGACAAGGTAATCATGCTGCGTGGCGCCGCCGGCGTCGGCAAAACCTCGCTACTGCAGGAAGCCGTCGAGGCCATAGAGCACAGCGGCACGCATGTCTTCGCCTTCGCCCCTTCGACCGATGCTAGCCGCGGCGTGTTGCGTGACGCGGGATTTGCCGATGCGGACACGGTGGCCAGGCTGCTGGTTGACGAAAAGCTGCAGAAGCAAATTGCTGGGCAGTTGATCTTGATCGATGAGGCCGGCTTGCTTGGTATGAAGGATATGAACGCGGTGCTCACGCTGGCCGACCGGCTCGATGCCCGCGTTCTGCTGTCCGGCGACCGCAGGCAACATGGCTCGGTGGCTCGCGGTGCCGCGCTGCGGCAGCTCGAAGAAGAGGCCGGCGTTGTGCCGGCCGAGGTCAAGGAAATCCAGCGGCAGTCGGGCGAGTACAAGCAGGCGGTGAGGGCGCTCAGCGACGGGCTGACGGTGGATGGGTTCGACGCCCTCGACCGGCTCGGTTGGGTCAAGGAAATCGACAGCGAGGAACGCTACAAGCACATGGCCGCCGACTACCTGCAGGCGGTAGGTGAGGGGGCGACCGCGCTCGTGGTGTCGCCGACGCATGCCGAAGCGCGTCGCATCACCGGCGAGATTCGACGGGCGATGCATGAGGCAGGCAAACTCGGCAAAGACGAGCATGAAATCCGCGTGCTCAAGACCGCCAACCTCACCGAGGCGGAGCGGACCGACCGCGTCAATTACGACGAAGGGGATGTGCTGGTCTTTCACCAGAACGCCAAAGGCTACGAACGCGGCCAGAAGGTCACCGTCAAGGAAACAGGCACACTGCCCTTCGACCAGGCGCGGCACTTCCAGCTTTACCATGCCTCAACGCTCAGCCTAGCGGCTGGCGACACCGTCCGAATCACTAAGAACGGCTTTACCGCCGACGGCAAGCACGAGCTGCGTAACGGTATGTTGAGGCAGATCAAAAGCTTCGACGAAGCTGGCAACCCGGTCGATAGCAAGGGCTGGGTCATCAGCAAGGACTACGGCCACCTGGCCTACGGCTACGTGGTGACGAGCCACGCCAGCCAGGGCAAGACGGTCGATCGTGTCTTCATCGGCCAGTCGAGCGAGTCTTTCCCGGCATCCAGCCGCGAGCAGTTTTATGTCTCCGCGTCCCGTGGGCGAAAGCAGGTCGTCGTCTACACCGACGACAAGGACGAGCTACGCGACGCCCTCAACCGCTCCGACGATAGGATCACCGCCACCGAGCTGATCGCCGGTTCGCCGACGCGGCAGGCAGTATTGCTGCACCAGCGCTACCCCGATCTGCCGGCCATCGAGCTGCATAAGGAACGCGAGCATGCACTCGAACGCTGAAGCGGGCCGTAGCGACCCGTCGTACTTGGAGATGGTGCGGCATCAAGTCAGTGGCGAAGAGGCCACCGAAACGGACGACCTCGGCGCCTTTGGCTGGCTGCGTGGGCAAAAGGAGAGGGCGGTCATGCTGGAGCTGCGCCGCCGCAACGGTAACATCATCGGCCTGGGCTATGCCTGGCTGGAGCGGGCCGAATTCGATCCGTCGGCGGGCATCACGCTGTATTTCATGGGCAAGGCGGTGAGAATCACCGGCAGCAACCTGAACTCCGAAGTCCGCCCGCACGTGCGGATGTTCAACGGCATCCTGCGGCATCGCGTGCCGTGGATTCAGGAGACTAGCCAGGTGATCGCGATGCGGGCGGCCAAGGATGCCGTCGTTATTGAGCGGATTGAGGTGAAGTGATTGCACTCTCTTGCACAGTTCCGTCACTTGCTGTCTAGACTCGGCCTCGCACTTCGATTCGCGTGCGCACGGGCACATAAATCGGCACATTGCGGCCGAGGTCTTCTAGGCGGACGACGACAGCGAACGGAACATTCTCGACCTTCCGTTGCCATCGTTTATAAGCAGCAACCGCTAGCGTGTAATGGCCGTCACTATATTCTTTTTTGTGCTGGCCCCACTGGAAGCTCGCATGCTGCACTGATCCCCGCGACCGCTGACGAAATGTCGGCCTGAACTTTAATTCCTTGGGCAGCATTGTCTCTTCTTGCTCATCGAACAGCATTTCATCGAGGGTTACCTCGTCAGACTCGTCAACGGGCTCCGACATGGCCTCCACAATATCGTCGCGGTCTTTGTCACCGCGGAACATGCGCCATCGCAGGTCGACGCCGAAATATCGCTCAAGCCCCCAGCGCTGTACCTCTGGCGCATGGGCTACGGTAACGGTAAGGAGGCGCTGGTCGTTGGACTTGGCAAGATCCGAGGGCACCGGTACATCAAAGAAAACGACGTGATCCGGTTGGATGTCGCCCTGGAAGAATGCGACGACTGAGTGGTCGTCGCATCCGGTTGCACGGTCGTGGTCTGGAACGCCGTGGCCAAGCAGCATGTAAACCTGGTCTCGTTGCTCTTCGCCGGGGAACGCCTGGCGAATTGCCGCCAGTTCGCCGTTCTCCTCGCGATATGTCGCGGAGTTAACCAGAAACGCTCGTAGCAGTGGAGCGGATGCCGTGATACCCAAGGAGCGAAGGTCCTGGTCGATCAGCGCAAGGCGGTGCGCAACGCGTGGCGCGGCGAAGCTCGTTCCCGCCCAGAAGCTCAACGCCGGGGAAAGCTGCCTGCTGGCCGCTGCGACCTGCAGCCCGCGGTTTTCTCGAACGCGCCCCATCGAGCTGTCGAAGGCCAGATTGCCGCCATATTCTACGACTTCCGGCTTAGTTTCGCGGCGGATGCCCGGTCCTGAGCGCGTAAATGGTGATGGTTGGTGGCGAAGGGCAATGGCACGGTTGTCTCGGGCGGCGACAATCTTAGTCCCCGGCGCCACCGAGCCCACCGTGACTGCCAGCGCTGCTTGACCGGGGTCCAGCAACCGCGCCGTCTCCTCGGCGAGGTATTCGGGATAGTTCTTACCTTCTTTGACGAAGTCGGAAAGCTCGGCAAGATCAATGTTGCCAGTACAGGTCACAAACACTACATCGTGCTGGCGCGACAGTTGATCGATCCGACGGGCGACCCACGATGTGCGAGGCAGAACGCGCCGCGAGGAAGCCGCCCATATCTTCCGGTCGTCGCCCATAGCGAGGCAGAAAATGCGAATACCTTTTGCGGAGAAGAACTCGACGACCTCTTCCAGGATTTTGGAAAACAGCCGCTCATCCTCTATTTGATTGTGGGCATCGAGTATGCGGGCGCTGGCGATCCACAAACGTGGGCGGTTCTCAGCACCATTGGCGAGATTGAGAGCATAGTAGGAGGCAAGCGACGCTACCGCCGATCCGTGCCCATGCTCGTCTTCTGAGTTGTTCGGCTGCTTTTTCAGGAATGACTTGGTGAGATTCTTACGAACGACTTTTTCCAGAAACGGGTTTCCCGTCGTCACCCCCGTATCGACAATGCAGACGACGGGAGCATCTCCGGCAGGATTGGCGATCGGAGCAAGTTCCTGGACGCGAAAGGCTTCCAGGACTTCGCTAAATGTCTGGAATCTCGGACGCGATTCGATCGAGCGAATGCTCGCAATCCATTGCGGCTCCTCGACAATCTGCTTGAACATCGCTCCGGTGCAACGAATAACCGCCCGGCAGCTCGGCGGTAGCAGCTCATGTTCGAAGTAGGTGCCATGCACACCGTTTGCAAAGGCCGCTTGCAAATCCTTTATCCACCCTTCGATCTCCTCCTTTTGCTGTCTAGGTCCTTGTTTGAGCGAAAGGAACTCGATCTCGCAGATGACGTCCTTTTTCTTGATGAGGGCGGTGTACCGCTTTCTGAGCTCGTCGTCCAAACGTTCTCTCGGGTCGGCCTCCCGAATGTCCTTGAGCTGGGCGAGCCAATCGTTGGGAAGATGCTGGTTCTTCACCGGGCCAGTCGCGAATTCGTCAACCTTTTTGGTCAACCGGCTCAGGTTGTCTTTCTTGGGGACGGCATAGACGACCTCCGGCGAAGGCTGCGCGATGGGCTTAAGGTCAGTACCGCTTAGCGTCGCCGCTGGATTGATCGGTGCCTCGTGCTCCAGCTTGTAGAAGACGGCGCGGCGCTCGTCTTCGCTCAATGATTTCAGGTTTTTCGAAAGCTCGCTTATCTTAACCTTGAGAACCTGAGCGATTTCTTGACGCCTGGCAATCACCTCCGGCGGGAGAGGAGCAGTGCGGCCTTCTTCTTTGCGACGTGGCCGCGAGTCAGGGGGAGAGAGGAAAAGAGGTGGAAAGCCGTCGTTCATGGTCTGTGTGGTTTTGGCCCGCCCCGAGTCCGGGCGGTGCGGATAAGCGTCTTGTACTTCTTGAAGTAATCGGCAATGTCGGCGGTGCGGACTTCGGTACGGTCTTCCATGATCATCGTTTTCAGGACCTCGACCACGCCGCGTTCGATCTGCGAATACGACAGTGATTGCGTAGTGCGCACTACGGAGTCGAGCTTGCCTGAAAGGTTCACGCCGTTGAGGAGCAGCGAAAGGAACGATTTTGTCTGGTTCGTCGTGGGCACTGGAAACAGGATCACGTCGTCGAATCGTCGCCAGAGTGCATTATCAAGGAGATATTGGTGATTGCTAGCCGCGATGACAATGCTCTCGGCTGAGCGGAAGCTATCCATCGCTTGCAATAGGCTGTTGACGACTCGCTTTAGTTCGCCGACATCGTTTTGGTCATCGCGATCCTTTGCCACCGCGTCTGCCTCGTCGATCAGCAGAACCATCGGCGTGGTTTGCGCCATGTCAAAGATGCGCTGAATATGCGATGCCGTCTCGCCGAGAAAGCTCGTAATCAGGGCATTGAGGCGGACCACGCCGAGCGGCAGTTGCAGTTCGCTGGCCAGCCAGTGCGCCGTCAGCGTTTTGCCGCAGCCGGGTGGCCCCCAGAAAAGAATTTTGGTTTTCGGGAGGTAGCCATACTTGGCCAGCTTGAGCCGCTGACCGTGTTCCTGGAGGATGCGGTCAAGTTGGTTTCGAGATTCGGTCATCAGCATGACGCGATTGGCGTCCATCCTGGGCTCGATCACCGACACCAGCGGTTCGCCAAAGCGGCGATCCTTTGGCAAAACCGAAAGGCCGTTGACGGGCCGGGAAAGCGGACGCTCCTCGCCGTTGCTCAAAGCCTTCTGCAGCTCGCGGGCTTGTGAATGGTGATTTGCCGTCAACTCCTCGGCGATGATCGCCTCCGCGGCACGATAGAACGCCTCGTCGTTGCGTTCGCGAAACGCCTTAAATAATGTGAGGAGCCGATCTGCGTGCGTCATTCCGCGTTTCCTGGCCACATCCGTGACGGCCATTTGCTGCTGGACTCCTTTCCAGTCAATTGGTGGTTTCTCACCGAGCTTGCGCAGGGTTGCAAGTCATTGGCAAGAAAAAAGATAGGATCGTGCGGGGATGGGGCCGGAGCACGATCACAAGTCCTTAAATTCTAGCAGAAAGCCACGGTAGTGGCAGGTCAATACAAGCCGTTGAAGCGAGGGGCGGCGTCCGAATTCTTAAAACATGCTCAACTGTCACCTCAGGAGGCGTTTCGGCCGCGCGAAGGTTCCTCACTTCGTGGCGATTGCGCACTCACGGAAGACCGGCTCCTTGAAGGAGATAGCCGACTGCCCGATTCGCGCATCCAGGCTGCCGATCGATCCACAGGTAATGCGGATAAGCGACGAAAACAAACGCCTGAAGGCTGGCCATTTCGCTAGCTCGGCAAGCCGTCAAGACGTCTCAATTCCCAGCGAGGAAAGAACGGTGCTGACGATCCGGCGTTGGGCGGCGGTCTTTCCGCTACCAAGTTCGCCGGCGACGAATTTTTCAATCGGGATATTTGGCCGTCGCTCAGTCCACCGCCAGTACCGGTTCATGAGGCCGATGGCTTGCCTTGTCGACTCAACCCTGTTCCACAGGTCCTTCACCCCGGCGCGGTGCTGCTCGACCAGCTCGCCTAGTTCATGCTGGCCAAGGTCATCGACACCACGGCATTGGTATGTTTTGCCCAGCTCCTGGGTGACCTGGCTTTCCGTCATCAGGGTTTCCGCGCAGAGCAAGCCGTGCGGCAGCCGCGAGGCGCCGGTTTCAGGTGGGTGTTCCTTCAGCGCCTGACGTGCGCACTGCTCAAGCATGGCGAGCGTCGCCCGCAGGAGGAAAAGCTGCCGATCGAAATTACGGAACTCCTTCTGGGTGTTGGCGAGCACCCGGTCCGGCGCGAGCGCCGCCATGACATTGTCGCTTATGTCCGGCTGGTCGTGTGACCAGATGAGTTCGGTAAAGCCGGCGCGAAGGCCGATCTGATCAGGCGACCTGTCGGGGAAAATGAAATACGCGACGTTGACGTTCGGCACCCTGCGCCGCAGGAGTCGGCGGGTGACTCCGCACGGGTCCTCCCAGGCGCAGGCATCCCCGATGCATTTGGGGAACAGCATCGGCCAGGAATACGGTTCCAGCCAGCGCTGAAACAGCTCGCGTTCCTCGTCAACCGACACCAGCCCGGGCAGCATGTTGGCATGGCGACGGTCGTATTCGTCCAGGAAGGCCGCCAGAGGCCGGTCAAAATCATACTGGTAGCGCACGTCTGCCGCGATGTGCTCAAGAATCGCCTGGAAGGAGCTGAAGGCTCGCCCATGCTCGCACGTATGGCAAATCAGCAGGTCAACGTCCTTTGGTCGCTGCTTGCCGCGGAAGAAGCTGCCAAAGCCGAATATTTCCGTCACTTCGACCGGCAGTTGTCGTTGCCGTGCCTGGCTGCCAAGGGCGACAAGCCGCGACAGGAGCAGTTTCTGGCGAGATGAAAGCTTCATGTGCGATCGAAAAATGCTTGCGGGCTCAATGACCCATGTATTGTACTTGGCGCCGCCTGCCCGTGATCCCTTCCGATGAGACTTGCGAAAGGTAAGAATGCGTGTTGCGTTGGCAACCACAAAGCAAATAGGAGTGATCTGCCGGACGAGGCCGGATGAGCCCCGTCCTTTCGGCATCAAACGTGAATCTCTATAATTCACGCCGCCTAAGTAAGAATGCGTAGCTCCACCGGCAGGCGCGGCGATTTCACCTCGGTTCAGTCCTCTGGGAGATTACGAATCATGCGTTGTGCACACCCTCTGACCCTAGTTCTGTTCCTGGCAGTCGGATCAGTTAGCGCCGAAGCAAAGCAAGAAGACGATGCGAGGCGATGCGCTTTTCTCGGCCGTTGCGGAAGTTTTCATCTCATAGGACCGAGTGGCACGGCCGCCTACAACCTGGGCAACGCTCAATACATCGCCGATCTGGCTTCGGCCGGAGAAGATAGGCTCTTTTGGTTCTACCGCCCGCTTAACGGTGACGTTGCGACAAATCTATGGGCATTTGCCAGGCAGCCCGACCGCGCCGGGCGATACTGGGTGTGGAGGCGGGATCAGCGCGGCTGGCGGCGCTACGAAGGAACGCGAGCATGGGGAATCGGTCTCGGTGAATCCGGCGCCGCCGGTGCATCGGGCGATGCATTATTCGACCTGCAGAACGATGTGCGTGACCTCAAGAAGCGAGTGAAAACACTTGAGGATGCAGCACCTCCCCCAGCCCGATGACTCGATTCTCAGTTACCAAGTGGTCGCTGAAGTATTTGCAAATGCTTGAGCCGAACCGATGCCGGATTGATGTCATCGACCACAGCGCGTAGCTTGACCTTGGTTCCTTCTCTCAAGGCGCCAGCGTCGTCGATGGAGTCGTACTTGGCAAGAACTCGGAATTCGCGCAAATCTGAGCGGACCGGGAACACGTAATAACCTCCGGGAACTCGTTCGCCGATGATTGCATCCCATTCGACCTGCCGGTCAAGATGCGCAGCCCTGTACTCGTCGATATGCGCCACGAAATCCTCTGACGCATGATCGTCGGCCATCTGCTCGAAAGTGATCGCATCGGATCGGGCGGGACGCAGAAGCCTCTCCCATACACCGAGCGGCCAGAAAGCGATGGCCAAACCAATCAGCACGCAAAGGACCCATTGCAAGGGAAGCAGGGAGAGAATGCTCAGGCACCACGGCGTCGGAGGAGCTTTCTCCTCCCATCGCGATGGAACAAACTTGTCGGCTGCGAACCAGGGTTCCCAGTAGTTGCGAACGAATTGCTCGTTGAAGAAGTCGCTATGTGAATAATCATGGCCGCGATCAATCACCGTGGCGCCACGGCCAAACCCATGCCGGCCGGTGTCGCCGTAACCCCAGCTTAGGCATTTTGCGAGCACGGGCCAGATGTCGCGCGTGCCGTAATCGTTTAAGACCCCGGTTTGTAAGCGTTCGCGGACATAATCCCATCGGTAAGATTTCGGCACAATGGAACCACAAAAGACCGCATGGTGGAACACGATGTCAGGGTTCTCCAGCAGTATTCTGGCAATGGCGTAGGTTCCGAAGCTATGGGCAATCACCGACATGCGTGCATTCGGATGCGTCGCGCGTGTGTTCTGCATTTCGCGCCGAAGGTCATCGATTGGGCCTGAGCGTGTGCCTAACGGGCACCAAAAGCGAAACGCGTCGAAATAGCCATACTTGATTGGGACGACGCGAATCCCGGAAATCTCCTCCAGGACTCTCTTTACCATCGGCTGCCAATTGGCAAACGTTCGAATACCATGCACCAGTATCACGATTTCGCGAGCTGGATTTCCCGCCGTCGGTTGCCCGGAACCAGGGGGTGCGGGCAGAGCCTGGACGGGACTACTTGAAACGTCCAACGTCACACCAATGTCGTGCTGAGCGTGAATGCCACATGCGGAGCCGGCGAGAAACTATCTTAAAACTTTCAGTACCACGTGCAACGTCGCATAAAGAAACCTTGCATGCCCACGACTCTGCAAGCAGGCGTTAAAACATGCTGAGCTGCCGCTCGAGGCGGCGTTTCGGCCGGGCGATGGTACGCCATTGCGTCGGAGGAGCCGGCTCGGAAAACGCCGGCTCGTCAAAGGTCATCAACCGCTCGGCCGGGGCTGGCTGCTCGGCCGCGACAATCGTCAGCTCGGGTTCGGATGTAGGCCCGGCGGCAATGACCGGCGTTTCATCGGTGGTGGGTGCGAGCAGCGGGCTTTTGGGAATTCGCCTGCGGATGCGGGTGGTGACTGGCTCGACGGCGGCGATGGGGCCGCGGGATTCGGCGCGTGTGGCAGATGCCTCGATGGTATTGGCAGCTTTCAACGACTTGATCTTCTCGGCCAGCTCGTGGGCCGCGGGGAGTGGCTCGCCTCCTTCCTGTGTGGTCTGTCCGGCGAGCACGGCCTTGAGCTGGTTACGCAGCTCAGTCATCTGACTGAGGTATTGCTCATGGGCGAAAGGCGCCCCCTGGCGGGCCTGATAGTCGCGATGCTGCGTTTCGGCGACGGCGAGATCCTGCCTGGTATCGGCAAGTTGGGCCTGGTAGGTGTTCATCAGCCGGTCGGCTGCATTGAGGATGGCACGCGGACCGTGGTGTTCGCGCGACAGTGGCTCATGGCGTGTCAAAGCACCTTCGAGGAACAGCTCGGGCGACTGCTGCGGACGAAGGCGAAGCCCGAAGCGTAAACCGCGGATGACGCCTAATGGCAGCGGCTTCGGCTCGCGTACCGATTCGGGGAGGGTTCGCAGTTTGCCGGCCAATAGGTCGAGGGCGTCGTCGCGCGAGCATTGACGACCGCCAATGGTCAGCGGATCGGCGGCATGGTCGGCGACGGTCTTGATGTCGGCTTCAAGTGAGGCAGCACGCTTGGTCAGCCGGTCGATGGTGTCAGGCAATTCGCGGAGATTGCGACGCGCGACATACTGCTCGTCGGCATGGTTGCGTTTAAGGACCGCCAGGCGCTGCAGCTCGCCATCGGCTTCGGCCAGCGTCAGGACGGCCGGGTTGCCCGATGCGATGGCCTTCACCTCGGCGTAGGACAGTTCCTGCCCCCCGATGTCCTCGGCGCGGCGGACGCCGCTGGTGCCGTTCATGACCTGGGCGATGAAGCGGGCCTTGGTCTCCAATGCCTGCCACATGTAGCCGTCAAAAGACCCAGTCGTCACGTAGCGGAAGATCGCCACTTCGTCGTTGCTGTTGCCCTGACGCAGGATGCGGCCCTCGCGCTGTTCGACCTCGGCGGGTTTCCACGGGGCGTCGAGATGGTGCAGAGCGACCAGGCGTTTCTGGACGTTGGTGCCGGTGCCCATCTTGGACGTGCTGCCGATAACCACGCGGACCGCGCCGGAACGAACCTTGTCGAACAATGCCTGTTTCTTGGCGTCGCTGTCGGCATCGCCGATGGTGGCGATCTGCTCGCGGGGGACGCCGCGCGCCACGAGTTTTTGTACGATGTCGTCGTAGACCGAATAGCCCCATGCGGTCGGATGCACGCCCATGTCGCAGAAGATCATCTGCGTGCCGCGGGCGGATGTTGTCCGCTGCCAGATCGCGAAGACCTTATCGACCGCGGCGTTGATCTTCGAGCCGGCGAAATCGGCGGCTGAGGATGACAGCAGCCTACCGTCGAGGGCTAGCTTGCGGCCGTCGGTGGTGATCGCCAGAGCGTTGTCGAGCCTGGGATCGACGCGTTCGGAGCGGATACGCTCGTAGCGTCTTACCAATTCGGCCTGCAGCTTCGACTGCTCCTCTGACATCGGGCAGGCGACGATAATCGCCTTGCCGGTCTCCAGCTTTGGCCTGGGCAGGTCGAGCATGTCCGCCGTCTGCACGTCCGAGAAGGCCCGGAACATCTGCTGTAATTCCGGCAGGTTGATGAACTTGGCGAAGCGGCTGCGCGGACGAAGCGAGGCGCCGTCGGGGGCTATCTCCATCGTGTCGACGACTTCGCCGAAATTGCCAGCCCAGCCGTCGAAATGCTCGATGCCGCGGGATTTGAGTCCCTCCGGATCGAGGAATCGCTGGATGTTGTAGAGCTCGACCATGCTGTTGGAAATCGGCGTGCCGGTGGCGAAGGTGACGCCGTGGCCGGGATGCTGGCGGTGCAGGTATTGCGACTTCATGTAGAGGTCGAAGGCCCGCTCGGAACCGCCGGTCTGGATGCCGGCGACGCGCTCCATCTTGGTCGGCGTTTCCAGATTCTTGAAGTAGTGCGACTCGTCGACGAACAGATGGTCGACGCCCAGCTCGTCGAAGACCAGTCCGTCGTCCTTCTTGTCGGTTGCAAGCAGGTCCTTCAACCGCTCCTCGCGTGCGGCCTTCTGCTTCTCGATGGTCTTTATCATGTTGCGTTTGGCCTTGCCCTCGTCGTTGCGGGCAGCGTCACGCAGCAACTGGTCGTACTCGGCGATCTGGGCGCGCAGGAACTCGGCTTGGTAGTCGCGCGACATGCCGATACGCTCGAACGACGAATGCGTCGCAATGATGCCGTCCCATTCGCCGCTGGCGATCTTGGCGGTCAGCCGCTTGCGGCGATTGCGGGTCAGGTCGTCTTTGGTCGCGACCAGCAGCTTGGCCGTCGGGTAGAGCTGCATGAACTCGCGGGCAAATTGCTCGAGCATGTGGTTGGGGACGACATACATCGGCTTCTTGATGAGGCCGGCCTGTTTCATCTTCATGCCGGTCGCGGCCATGGTGAAGGTCTTGCCGGCGCCTACGACATGGGCCAGGAGCGTGTTGCCGCTCGACATGCCCCGCCACACCGCGTCTTCCTGGTGCGGCCTGAGCGCGATTGTCTTGTTCATGCCGGCAAAGGAAAGGTGCGAGCCGTCGAACTGCCTGGGCCGCAAATTGTTGTAGGTATCGTTGTATAAGCGGACGAGACGTTCCGTGCGGTCGGGATCGGTGAACACCCACGAGCGGAACTTCTCCTTGATTTGCCGCAGCTTGTCGCGGGCGGCAAGTGTGGCCTCGTGGTTGACGACGCGGGTTTCCTTGCCGTCTTCCATGATCGTGTCGTAGATGACCGGCGTTTTAAGGTTAAGCGCCTGCTCGAACAGCCAGATGCCCGAGGCCCGCTGCGTGCCGTATTCAGACGTGGTGGCGACCGACTGCTGGGCGGCATAGTCGGCATCGACGCTCCACACGGCGTCTTTCTTGATGTGCGAGACCTTGATCGAGCGGGGACCGGCGCGGAAGAGCTCGCCGGCGAAATCCTGGATGTCCGAAACCGGTATCCACGGCGCACCGAGATTGGCGTCGATGTCGCCGGGCAGCACGTCCTCCGGCTGCACGGCTTCTAATGCCTCGACGTTGCGGGCATAACCCTGCCCGGCGGTCTTGGCCTGAGCCAGTTTCTGCCGGACGTTGCCGGAGAGATAGACGTCGGCCGTCTGCCAGGTATTGGTTTCGGGCTCGCGGTAGATGAGATCGCCCAGTTCCTCGATGACACGGTCCTGCAACTGACCATAGAGCTGGCAGATATAGGGCAGGTCGACCGTACCGCGCTGGTTGAGCGACACCAGCAGCCCTTCCTCGGCGCTGGCGACCGACGTGATTTCTGGCGTGCGGCCCACCACGTCCTTTTGCATAATGGCGGCCTTATCGGCCTTGCCGGTAACCTCATCGTACTCTTCGAGCGACATGACCAGCATGGCGTCGGGGTCCTCGCGGAACTTGGCGAGGTTGGGCATGCGGCGGATCAGCGTGCCGTCGTTGTTCTTGCTGAAGGTGGTCTTGTTGATCGGGCCGTAGACGCCGGTGAACAGGTCGTAATAGATGTTGAGGTTGCGGCGCGCCTTGTCGCGCTCGGCCTCCGGCCAGCCCTCGTTCTGCGATTGCAGCACGCGCCGTGCGTGGTCGCGCAGCCCGATCAGGGCGGCCATGCGTTTGCCGCTCATCGTGCCGTCGGCCTTGAG
The DNA here is from genome assembly GCA_035547915.1 of Pirellulales bacterium. GTDB lineage: Bacteria > Planctomycetota > Planctomycetia > Pirellulales > JAICIG01 > DASSFG01. The sequence continues at coordinate 16,006 of DASZTS010000095.1, forward strand.
CAAGGTGCCACCGTAAGTGACCGGTACGGCAACACCGTCTTCGACCTGGTGGATGACGCGGCCATCGCCGACGAAGAAACTGCCCTCGGTGATGTGGTTGAGCGGAGGAGGAGGGACGAAGGCCGGGGCGGGCTTGTCCGGCTCCAGCAACGGAGCCGGGGCAACGGAAGCGACGTTTCTCGGCAGGCGGGCCACCGCCTCACGGAGCTGCTGGGCCAGGTCGCCGTTCGATTGCAGGCTGTAGCCGTCCTTGTACAGCCGGTTCTTGCGGCTCCACGTGCCTAGCACCATCTGTGGATGGTTTAAGAAATATTTGTTGATGTCGATCTGGGCATCTTCGATGGTGATCGGTTCGGTCTTGAACCAGTCGGGATCGACGTGCTTTGCTTCCTCGCCGGGGAGGCGCTTGCGAAGGAAAACGATGTCGGTGACGACTTTCGTGCCTTCGCGATCGAAGGCATCGGAGGGCAGGCGGATGGCGCCGAGAAAATCTGCTGAGGCGGCAAGCTGCTCGCGAATCGCAGCATTGACCTTATCCAGCGTGAAATGGCTGGTGACTAAGGCCACAATGCCGCCAGGCTTTACGCCATCCAGCGACTTGGCGAAGAAATAGTCATGGATCGGGAAGCGTTGGCCTTTCCAGTCGAAGGTAATCTTGTCGGCGAAGGGCACGTTGCCGATCACCGCGTCGATGCGGTCCTTTGGCAGCTTCGTGTCAGCGAAACTCTCGACGCGGATGTCGGCATCGGGGTGGATGGCTTTGGCCAGCCGACCCGATAGGCCGTCTAGCTCGACGCCGATGAAACGCATCTCCTTCGGTGCCGCCCCCATGAAATTGCCAATGCCGCAACCGGGCTCTAGCACGGTGGCGGCGGCCGGGATGCCCATGCGGGACAGAGCCTCGTGCATGGCCGCCATAACTAGCGGCGAGGTGTAGAATGCGTTGACCGTGGTGCGTTTGGCGCTGTCGTACTCGGCGTCGGTCAGAAGCAATCGCAATTCTTCTCCCAAGGCTTGCCAGCCGACATTCGTGTAAGCATTGGTGGCCGGATTGGGGAAAATTAGGCGTGCCACGCCCCCGAAGCCTGTGAACCGCGATAAGACGCGGCGTTCGAGTTCCGACGCAGGCCGCTTTTCCTGTTCGATCCGCTGCAACAATCGAATGGCTGCAATGATGTCGCGTGCCTTCGCCTTGTCTCGGCTGCCGGTGCTGTTGCTTTCCATAGCCTGGTCTCCCTTCGTGGTTGGCGGCCCCGCCTCGGGGGCCGTGCGGCACGGCAGGGAATCAGCCTCAGTCCGGGGCGAAGCGAGCGCAGCGACCGGGCAAGCGGAGAATTGGGGGAGACCCTCGGGGGGAACCGATTGTCCGCTTGCGCGGACCGGCGGCTGATTCAACGTGCCGCCTGGCTCGGCCACAGGCGGGACCATGGAGGGAGCGGGCAGGGAAGGCGGCGCATCGAAGTCGATCAGCGATTGACGGCGGGAGCGGCCGGAGGCTACTCGGCCGGCATGTGTCGATGCAGGAAGGCCATAGCCGCGTCCAGCGACAGCGTCTCCGTTTCCGCCTCGCTCGCCGACGACTCGGGCGGTAAATCGTCCTGCAGCTCCTGAACCGCTAGCTCGAGGGCCTCGCTCGATAACTGGCTTAGATCGCTGTCCGGCATCCGCGCCGAGAGCTGATTCACCCAACCCAGATGGCAAGAGCGAAGGGCCGTGGCCAGTTGCGTCATGCTCTCCAGCAGTGTGCCGCTCTGGCGGAGCTGTTCGTGCAGCGTCGGGCGGTCCTTCAGCAGTTCGAGAACGATCGTCTTGTAGGCTGGCATGGTCATTCTCCTCTCCTTCGTCCAATACGGCAATCGCCGCCCCGCCCGGGTCACCGGGAACGTCTGTGAACCCCGGCAACAGGGTGGAATGCGGTCTTCTCGTCGGCATACATTGCTAAGAAAAGCGACCGCAGGTTGTCAGACTTCAGCGAAAAAGCAAGCAGTTTTTGCAACCCAAGAGTGAGTGCGGCGTTCCGCGAAAAAGGCACGCGACCGGTCAAAGAGGATTGCATGGCGACCGACGGCCGTTATGCTGATGGGTGACCCAGCCGAAAGGCTAGATCACGGGCCGCCCAGGTACCTGCCCCGCCTGCGGCGGCCGTTTTCATGCGCCGGCGCTTAATCGCACAGGTCGATGTATGAAACCTCGCCCGCAAATTCCGGAAGACGTGAAATGGTACATTCGCGAGATTTTCGCGGAGTGTAACCGGCGTGTCAGCACGAAGCTGTCACACATCCCGAACCTTCACGAGACATCGCTCGACCATAGCTTCATCGAGCACTTCACCAACTATTGTCGGCCGATTCAAACGCCATCCGACTGGACCGTGCGTTTCGACTGCCACTTCATCGGCGGCGGTCGGCACTACATGCGGTGGGAAGTCGCCGACTTCGGGATACTCGTCGTCTTCCGATACAAGGGTGAGGTGTGGTTGAGCAAGGTCACGCTGCTGCAATCCAAGCGTCTCTTTGCCAAGGAGTTCGATGGCATCGAATCGAACCCGCTGGACGTGGATCTGGGATTCAATTTTCTGTTCATGAATGTTGAGCGTTGGAGGAAAATGGCCGAAAGTCGCGACTTCAGATTTGACGATGCGTCGCTGTACCGGTCGCTCGAAATCGGCGACACGCAATACGTCAACATCGAGAAGTACGAGCAGCGCCACAAACTCAACGTCCACTACCTGCTCTACAACCCGCTGTCGGTGCCACACGAAAAGAGTTTTCCAATCATGGAGCCCGAAGTAGACGGGGAGAACATCGTTGGTTGTCGGGTCGTGCCGTCGAAATCGTTGCGGGCGATGGTGGCTGAATTGAAAATAGAACGGCCGCCGAGTTTCGGGGAAATAAGTACGAAGCTCCGTGAACCATTCGATAAAGCAAATGCACAATGCGGATGGCGTCTGGAGGACTACATCGTTGACGAACTTCTCGCGTGCAAGGATGGTCTAATCGATGAATCGGCGCAATACGATCATCTCATGCACATCTTCAGCCAGAAGTCGCAACCCATTCACGCCGCTCTCGTCATCACGTTCGACATGGCAACCGCACCGACATAGCGTCTTCGGTCCGACACGCCGACGCAGGTTCGCGCTAGGCGATCAGCCCCCGTCGGGGATTGTCATCGCGACTCGCCGGTTCGCCGCGTCGAATGGCGTCACTGGTCGACCGGTGCCGGCGTGACTTCTTCATCGCCGTAGTCGAAGGCGTTGCCGCACTCGTCGCAGTGGGCGATGTTCCACGGGTCGGTGCGATCGGCTCCGACCGCCTCATCGGGGATTTCAACTTGCGACTGGCAGCTTGGGCAGATGACGTAGAACATGGCTGGTCTCCTCTTGTAATGAAATGGAAAGAGCCCCGCGCTCTTTTTCAGAGCAAGGGGGTCGAAAGACCTCGATCAAGGGGGAAGCCGGTCAAGGACGGCGGGCGGGGAGGGCACCGTTCTGCACGCAGCGCAGCGGAGGAAGATCGGGAGGAGGCTGCGCCCGGCGCCGCAGGGCATCCTTGACCGGCTGGGGGACTCTCCCCCGAAGCCTCAGCCAACCGTCAGCGCCGTAGGCGACCGCTTTAGGCCGCAGGCCGTCGCACCAGGGGGCGGAAGGGGGCGCAGCCGTCGCAAAGCGACCGAAGCGAAGCGCAGCCCGAAAGCACGCGGTCGCCGCAGGGCGAGGTGCCGCCCGGCGCTATGATGTTCCACCAACACGCGGGTCATTGATAACAACATGCCGTTGCTCAATTTCACCGTCGATGCACCAAAGAGGACGTTGCAATGTGTCTTTCAGTTGTAGGAGCAAGGTCTCCTTGTCTTTATCCCGCTCAAACTTCTCAAACAAGTACGGATGCTCGCGGATGGTTGTGCCACTGACGCGTAACAAGAGTTGCTGGACTGTATGCACAGCGCGATGTGCAAAATGGCGGATAATCTCTGACTCGATCGGCGTTGGAACAAAACTGCTTGCGTGGCCCGACCCGAGCATGTTTCGCGTGACATTGATGCGAACGATGTCTGCTTCGATAATGTCATCCGCGATATGCAGTTCGCGGCACTTGTCGCGGATTGCGTCGTACCGGCTTCCAAAGAGCACTTCTATCGCCTGCGCACACTTCAGTATGCTAACGAGAGCGTGAGTGTACGGGTTGTGCTCGTAGTAAGCGCTGTCGAAATACAAAGCTTCGCGAAAATAAGTCGCTGCGAGAGTGAACCGGGCTGAGCCACATGCCATACCCACAAGAGCGATGCCTTTCTTGAGTTCGTCGATACGCGCGTCGGGATCAATTACGCGGACCGCGTATGGGGGAATCAGCGTTTCCGAACGAGCTTCTACTTCGTCACCCAAGCCCATTTCAAGCGCTTCGCAGAATATGGCGAGTCCAGTCGCCACGGATAATAAGGCGGGAAGGGTATGCTCGCAATTTGTCAGGAGCGGGTCGATGTCGTTATCTGACTCAATCGTCTGAGTGACCTGCATGCAACGACCAACAAAGATGACGTTCCAAGCATCGTTGTTGATCTGGAATGTGACGGACAATGGCGGAAACATGGTCTCGCCGCGAAGGGTCATTCGCCCGGTGTTCGCGTTGAACAGCGATGAAAAATTCTTGCCATCGACGGGGACGCATGAGCGTGCATCGTTTAGCTCGACGGGTTCGAAGTAGTCGCGAGGGAGAAGCTGGACCTGCACGGTTGCGGTTGTCGGATAATGAACATCGCTCCAGTTCCCTTTGGTGAGCTTCAGCAGCCGGTTTGGCGGCAGGTTAAAAGACATAAAAGGGCATGGTCTGTGAAGGTTGCTGGAAAGCGGCTCGTTCGCAAGGCGACATGTCCAGCAGGAAAACCTGATGGATTGTCCTGTCGCCCGGCGTTGCTTGGAGACGGTGGATGGCTATATTAAAAAGACTCCGGTGGCCGAGGTAGAAGCTTGGCCACCGGAGCTGGCTGGTTGCGGCGGGCATCCTGACCCACACGGCTAATGGAACCGCTGGCCCGGATGATTACCTCCGCACCCAATTTGCCACTCCCGCACCTCCGTTGCCTCATGATGGGCGTGGTGCGGTCGCTTGGTGTTTTGTTATTATTTGTCCGTTGGCATCGTCCCCTCGACGACCCGGATCGCGGCCCTTGATCGCGGGTTCTTCAACTTGAGTCGTGCGGCCTTACGCGACTTCGTCTCCTCCTTTTCCTCAAGGGCCAGGCGGGCGAACTTCGTGGCCTCGTCGATCAGCCCGGTAAACCGGTAGTTGCTCGTCTTTTGTCCGTGATGCCGCTCGTCAAACCGATGTTCGACCTCGATCAGTCCGGCCTCCTTTAACCGGGTAATGCGACGTTGGACAGTGCTTGGACTCTTTTTGATGCAGGCAGCGATTGTCTTGATGGCCGGGTGCGGCGGGTTATCGGCGCGCCACCAGTACCGGGCCAATTGCAGCAGGATGTTCATGTCCACGGGGTCCAGCCCCAACGCTTCCTGATGTTCCAAGATCGTCGACGGGAACATCGTCCAGCCAGCCTCGACCAATTCGACGCCCCACTTGATCTCGTTAGCCCGCAGCTTCTTTTGGTTTGACTCAATCTTTTGTGCTTGCGACATGCTCGGATCCTCGTCTTACAACCGCCGCTGGTACACGTCCATGCTTTAACAATAGCGATTGCCGATGCCTGATCAACGCTTGGCCGTGCGGCATGGTGACGGGCAGGGAGAGGCACCATTGCAATGGGGCCGGTGGCGAGCGTGCGTTACGGGGGGCCAGCGTCGGCGACTGACGAAGCAGGACCATCTCCAAGGCAGGATTGTTCCTTAAGCAGACCTATCGGAACGGTAGGGATGAATATAGAAGGAAGAGGGCAATGCACCGATGCTGGTGGGGTCGGTTATTTTTCTAAAAATCGTGGCGGGGGCCAATCTGGATTTAAGTGGAACGTGCTGGGGTCAACATGGCTGTGCCCCGGTGGTCAATGCGGGCGATGGTGTCGACTCGGGTCGGCGGGCCGGTAACGCTTCACCCGAATGCCGTTCGGCCAATCGCCGGGCCTGGGCCAGGTCGAAGGCCAGTTGCATGCGAAGCCAGGTTTCAGGGCGGCTGCCGAATGCCTTGGAAAGCCTGATCGCCATCACGGGCGAAATGGCGGCGCGGCCGTTGATGACCTTCGACAGGGTAGGCCGCGACACGCCAAGCACCGAAGCGGCGCTGGTGACGCTAAGCCCCATCGCCTCGATGCAGTCGTGCCTGACGATACGGCCGGGGTGAACGGGTTGTTTCATCATGTCTTGGCTCCTCAATGGTAGGCGATCAGGTCCACGTCATGGACATGGCCGCCTGCGAACCGGAAAACAATCCGGTGGTTGCGTGATACCGTCGCGTCCAGAGACCTTTGAGGTTGCCCTTCAACGCGTGTAGGCCGAAGCCGGGCAAATCGACATCCGCCGGTTGCCGCGCCTGATCGAGCAAGGTCAGCAGCCGCTCGGCCTTGTCGGCGATATCGAACCGCACCCGGCTGCGGTCGCCCTTGGCGTAGAGCAGCTTAAGCCCCTTATGCCGGAAACTGACGATCACGCGCCACTGTAGCGCGTGACGCTACAGGTGACAACCATTTTCTTGCATGCAGGAAGGCTAGAGCGACCCGGTCGACCTGTCGTAAACCGCGATTTCTTTTCAATGATGCCCGCACGGTGTGGCTTCCAACTATTGCCCTGCCACGGACCGTGACCGGCATCATCGACTTCGACGGTAAACGGGTGCCCGATCAAGTTCCGTCTTCCGCCTCTGCCGACAGCGATGCGGAGGTCAGCATGCTCAAGCCGTCTTGGCGTGGGCCAAGATGCCTCGGCGATGCACCGAAAAGCGACTCTCAGCAGTGCGGTATAGAGCTCAATTGACGATTGGCAATCAATCATCCGGCAGACTGGGTTCGCTGGCGGCGCGGGCCGGAAGCAGCGCGGTGGCGTATCAGTTACCGTCGAACCAGTCTTCGAGGTCTTCTGGGTCGTCCCAGGCGGAGGTTGCACGCCGGACGTATTGGTCCATCTGGTCGACGAATGCCGGGTCGTCGAGCCGCGTGAGCATGGTATAGAGCTTGCTCACGACTTCCTTCATGAAGTGGCGCATTTCGTCATTGCTGATCCGCGAGACTTTTGACCAGGGGATTTCACCCTGCGGCGTCACGACTTTCACGTCGGAGAAGTCGCCCGCAGGCGACGCCGGGGTCATGCCAGCGTGAATGTCTTCAATGCAGGTGTTGCGCACGCAGAAAAACGCGAGGCACTTGGCGAGCTGCTTGTTGATGTCGTCTTTCATGGTGGTGAGTATAGCCGAAGGCAATGGACGGGCGCGAGTTGATTTCGGCGTCAAATCGAAATCTTCTCCACGGTGCCGCGCGTTACTTCCTGCTTGCGGCGGTCATAGAGCCGCGTCGTGCGGGGATCAGCGTGGCCCGCGAGATAGGCCGCGTCTTCGAGCGACACTCCTTGAATCAACAGGTCGGTCAATGTGGCTACGCGAAATGAGTGCGGGGAGAACTGATCGGGAAGACCGGCGGCCCGTAGGCGGCGCTTGACCATGCGACAGACATCTATATTTCTCATCGGCCGGTCGGTGAGCAGGCCGGTGCGGCCAGCGGCCGAGCGAAAGAGCGGGCTGTTGGCCGGCTGCGATTTCCAGTCGAGGCTATCGAGATACTCGAGCAGGTAGCCGTGCAGCTTATGCTGGACAGGGATCAGGCGGGACTTTCCCCCTTTTTCAAGGAACCGCAGGGTGTATTGCTTGCCGTCCCATTGCAAATGTTTCATCCGCAGGCCGGCGACGGCACCGGCTCGGGCGGCCGTATATATAAGTGTGGCGACCACTGCCGCGTCACGGCGCCCGACCGGCGTATCCGTGGGGATCCACGCCAGCAGTTGGCGGGCTTGGTCGCGGGTGATTTCCGGGGTCTTGCCCTCGATGACCTGATGCCGCTCGCCGCGAACGCTCGCCGCGGGATTGAGGACGACGACGTGGCGGTTGACCAGCACGTCGAAAAACGCCCTAATTGCCGACAGGTGCAGCTTGCGCGTCGGTGCGGCACCGGAGTGCTCGTCAAAATACGCGCCGATCAGGCCGGGCGTAATCTGCTCGATGGAGCCGCAGCGGCCTTCGATCCAGGCCATGAAGCGGCGAACCGCATGCAGGTAGGCGGCGCGCGTGTAGCGGTTCCTGATGCGTCCGGCGAAGAATTCGTCAAAGGCGTAGGCGGCGGCCGGTCCGGCACGTCGGATCATTTCAGGGAGATCGGCCGATACCGGAAACGTGCCTGTCGGCGGTGCCGGCAGAATCTCTTGCTTCGGTTTGATGGAGTCGTCCATCGACGCTACCGGATCAGCTCAACTTTGACCTGGCCCGGCACCTCGGCCCAGCGCTGATCGGCGGTGAGCACCGGAAAACCGGTCTTCAGCCCGAGGGCAAGGCAGGCTCGGTCGGCGAAAGAAAGGCCGAACTGCTTTGTGTGACGGCGGAACGACGCAGCAAGCGCCGCGGCTTCCGAGTCGAAAGCAGCAATGCGGAGGCTCAAGCGGCCGATGATGCGTTCGGCGTCGGCCAGCTCGAAGCTGCGGTCGATCATCTTCGCTAGGGTTTCCGAGTAACCGACCGACGAGAGAATCGCGCCGTTGCCGCGGCTGGCCACGATTTCGCAGCCGGGTTCCCCGAACAGCAACGCCAGCAAGGCCGACGCGTCGAGGACGACCTTACTCACGATCCGCCTCAGCCTGGCGTTCGACGAGCAATTCGTCGACGACGCTGTCGCCTGGCTTGGCTCTCTGCCCAATTTCCTGCTGCAACTCGCGGACAACGACCTGGAAGGTGCTGACGGTCATCTGGCCGTCATGCACTTCGAGGAATACTTCGTCGCCGGGGCCGATGTTGAGCTGCTGGCGAACGTCCGCCGGGATGGTTATCCGGCCGGCTAGGTCGATCTTGCAACGGGCTTTGATCTCCGTCTGGTGCTGCATGGCCGCCCTCCAAAGCTGCCTTGATTGGCATAAATCGAGGATGCCACAGATTCACGGCCAATGTCAACCGGCTTCTTTCTGGTGGGCGAGGGCCATCTGGGAGCCGCGGCCCCTGCCCCAGTCTTAATTATTTCATGATAAACAAAGGACGTTGTTTTCCTCTAATCATTGACGGGACCGACAGGACTTGGTTGCGCTTGCACTGCATTTGCGCTATGGTTAATCGAAGTTAACAATCATGTCCAACGTGTGCCGCAAGCGCCAGAAGAATCCTCTAATGAGCCGACCGATGCTGTTACCAGTGACGGCAACGGACACATCTCGCAGGAAGCAGCCGTTGCAGGCGTTGAGACGGCCAAAGTCGATGCCGTCGTCTCGCACTTTGCCGTTGACGGCCTGACGAAGAAAGATTACGTCCGCGCGGCCTTTCGCCGCCCGCAGCTGTTCAACCAGAAGCCGTCGACGCTGATTGCCAACGTTGAGGGCGTCGTCTCGCATTTTGCCACAGACGGCCTGACGAAGAGAGACTACCTGCACGCCGCCGTCCGCGAGCCGCAGCTTTTTTATCAGAAGCCGGCGACGCTGAGCGCCAACATCGAGGGCGTGGTCTCGCACTTCGCCGCTGACGGCCTGACGACGAGAGACTACCTATGTGCCGCGATCCGCCAGCCACAGCTTTTCTACCAGAAGCCGTCGACGCTGAGCGCCAACATTGAGGGAGTCGTCTCGCACTTTGCCCCTGACGGCCTGACAAAAAAAGAGTATCTGCGCGCCGCTCTCCAGCGTCCGCGGCTTTTCACCCAGAAGCCGGCGACGGTGATCGGGCACATTGAGGGCGTCGTCTCGCACTTTGCCGCAGAAGGCCTGACGAAGAGAGGGTATCTGCGCGCCGCCGTCCATCACCCGTCCTTTTTCACCCAGAGGCCGTTGACGCTGATTGCCAATATTGAAGGCGTCGTCTTGCACTTTGCCGCTGACGGCCTAACGAGGCGAGAGTATCTGCCCGCCGCCCTGCGTCAGCCACGACTTTTCACCCAGAAGCCGTCGACGCTGAGCGCCAACATCGAGGGCATGACCTCGCACTTCGCCACCGAAGCGTTGACCACCGCCGACTACCTGTGTGCTGCCCTGCGTCAGCCGCAGTTGTTCAACCAAAAGCCGTCGACGCTGATTGCCAATATTGAAGGCGTCGTCTCGCACTTTGCCGCTGACGGCCTGACGAAGAGAGACTATCTGCACGCCGCCGTCCGCCAGCCGCAGCTTTTCTACCAGAAGCCGTCGACGTTGATCGCGAATATCGAGGGCGTCGTCGCGTACTTTGGCAGTGACGGCCTGACACAGAAAGACTACCTGCACGCCGCTATCCGCCTACCGTCGCTCTTCACTCAGAAGCCGGCGACGATAATCGGCCACATAAATCTGCTTGAATCCATACACAAGCAGGGCCTTCTTGGCATTCCAGAAGAGAAGGCGGCATTGCTCAGCTTTGTCTGCGCGCATCCGCAACTTCTTGCTTTATCCGATGACAACCTCCACTTGCGGGAAGTCGCTGCTCACCTTACCGGACGAACGCTGACGCAATATAGCCGCGGCAAAGTCGAGAAACTAATCCGAAATACACTGGCTCACGACGGCTCTGCCGGCACCGACTGCGCCACCGGCTCACATGCCCGCCGGCTGCTGTTGAACGCTCTCACTCGCGAGGGGTATTTTAAAGGCAGGTAGGAAATGTCGGGAGGCAGAGGGCCCCCAGCCAGACAACATCAAAACCGACAAGCAGGCCGTCCAGGCTTCGGCCGGCTTAACAAGGCGTCCAAGATATGCCGATCCGCGCAACCGCGGCCCGAGGAGCGGGGACGGTCAGGCGCTCACAACGGGCACGAGTTCGTGTGATGGCACTCCCTCACGAGGCGTCAGCACAGTGGTACCGTCGTCGAGCACAGTGAGAGATAGAAATCTACCGTATTTGTCGTGTATCAATTGGGCGAATGGTATGCTTGCATCTGGATCACTAAGGCTCCACAAACGCGGTGGTCCGTCCCAAAAAGCGATGTATGACGCGGGCAGGTAGATAGATGTGACAGCATGAGCATAAAGCCTACCTTCGGCGAGAAATCTTACCAAATAGTACCAGATAAAGGCAGCATCCATCTCGAATTCGATCAAGGCGCTCGTGATCGGCTTCATACCGATATAGATTACGCTATACACTGGGATATCGCGCTCCCAAGGCGGCTCGCCATCCATGCGCGTATAACTCACCAATCGCGGGAACGCCTGAAAGGTTTCGAGCAGTGGCTTGACATCCTCGTCTTCAGAAAGCTCATTGAAATCTTTGTCAACGCGTAGACCGACGATGAATATAGGGTTATCAATGTCAAAAGTCGCCTCTTCGGTAGGCCGGTTGACGGTCAGTAATGCCAGATATTCCCAATGAACGCCAAGAACTCTGGCGACGGGGCGTATTGAGGCTCTCGGAGATGCTGGTTCTCCTCTCTCCATCTTCACCAGCGTGCGCAGTGATATCTGGGCAGCATCTGCGAGTTGTTGCTGGCTGAGATTCTTGAGTTTCCGCTCGGATCGCAGGCGCTCGCCATTCACCAGCACTGCTTGATAACCAATTGCGGACATTAAAAAGTGCGCCTTCTGCGCGTTCAGGGTCAGGAAATGCGCGTTCTGCGCGTTTGAAGATTGCGCCTTCTTCGTCTAGGCGAAAGGGTTTGCGCAAATACGATGCCTTTGTGGGAAAAAGACGCGGCAGCAAACCTAGGAAAACCTAGATGAAGCGCGAAGTCAAAAAGCCGGATGGGCTTCTCGTCGACGGCGAGGGGCGATTGCGGACTGCGCGTCTGAAGGGGATCGAGCGGCTTCCCACGATCATCCTCGATGGCCCGCTCACCCAGACGGAGCTGCGGCTCGCGCAAGGCCAAATCGCCATGCATGGAGCTGGGCTGATGGCATGGGACGCAAACCACAGGGTTTTCAGGGAACTTGCGGAGCATCTGGATATCGACCCTGCCGTGATGACGAAGATCATCTCGACCCTGAGAACCATATCCGATCTTTGGGAGGCCCTCAAGGCTGGCAAACTCCGACCGTCCCACATCTATGAATTCGGCCAGTTGGTGGATGACAACGGGCACGAGATCGAGATGAAGCGGGTGGAAGCGACGGTCCCTGGCCGGATCACCGCCCGGTGTGTCGGGTGTGCGCCCTGTGTTGGGTGTGCTGGGTGCCCCTCGGATGCGGCGCTTTTTAAGAAAGAGTGAATGAATGAACGCTCATCTTCAGCCTAGTCCCGCGATGCCGTCCATCTCGATCGCCGAAAATGCCGACCCCGCGGGCGGCGATGACGGTCCCGCCATCCAGATTCACCGACGCCCCGCAGCCGAAAGACGACCAGAATTGCCAAGCTCTTGGCCGATGTCCGACGACGGCCCTGACATGCGGCGAACAGGAGCAGATCAGGAGTGCGAAGCGATCGATCAAGACCAGGCCGCTGTGGTTGAGCGCCACCCAGTTGCCGAAGATGCTCAAACCACCGGGGAGAGTGAGTCCGGCGACCACCCCATCGCGTCCGACTTTCAGCGGCCGGCGGCGTTGGACGCCGCGGACGAGTTCATCTTCAACGAGGACGAGGCGCCTGCCGACCTTTATATATCATTTGGGCGCCGTCTAGCCGCAAGTGGCGACATTTATCGCAGGCCGGCCTACGCCAGCGGGCTAGTACTAGCGTCGCGCGATGTCAATGTGCCACCGAAGCATATCGAGAATGGCAACGACTTGGTCGCTGCTACCGTCGATCGGGTGCGCGTTACCTACAAAAGCAAAGGCAAGAAGGCCGGCCGCCGTATTCCGTCGCACCACGCAACCATCATGTTGCGGAGCGAGATCTTCCTGCGGCAGTTCCGACCCGTCGACGAGTTGATTCGTTCAGCTCGCTACACAGACAGTTTCCGACTCACTACGCCTGGCTATAACGACGGCGGCTGGGGCCAGCGTTTCTTGCATGTCGGACCGCCAGCGCGCATCGAAAAGGATCTCGATGCGATTTCGAGATTTCTCGATGTTATGGATTTCGACACGCGCGCCGATCGCACCAACTCCGTCGCCGCGGCCCTGACGGTCATCTTGCGCAACCATTTTCCGGGTGCAAAGCCGTTAATTCTGGTTACCGGAAGCAAGTCCCACGCTGGCAAGGACACGGTCATTCAATTTGCCGCAGGCGGCACGCCGACGACAGCCGTCTCTTACCAGGAAACGGACTGGGCATTCGAAGCAGGGATCGTGGTGACGCTAAAGCACAATCCCGAAGCGGGGCTGCTGGTCGTCGAAAACGCCAGGCTTGGCAAAGGACGGATGATCGCGTCGGGCTTCCTTGAACGCTTCGTCACGGACGCCGAGCCGACCTTGTTTTCAACTGTCGCAGGGGGGCCGGTACGCCGCAAGAACCATTTCGTCGTGGCCATCAGCACCAACTTCGGGAAAGTCTCCGAAGACCTGATGAATCGCTCCTTGCCCATCCATCTTGCACCCACCGGAAATGTTGCAGACCGGCAAAGCCCGATCGGCAATCCAAAATTGGAGTTCCTGCCCCGCAACCGGGATCGGATTGAGGCAGAGCTAAGGGGCATGATCGAGCGCTGGAAGCAAGCGGGCCAGCCGCTTGACGGTGACGTGCGACACCCCTTTACCAACTGGGCAGCGGTTGTCGGCGGCATCCTGATGGTCAACGAGTTTAAGGACTTCTTAGCCAATTATGGGTCGCGTCGCACAGAAGATGACCCGGTTCGTCGCAGCCTTGGCGTGTTGGGCGCCGCTCGCTCCGCGAGCTGGCTCCGAACGAGTGAATGGGTCGAGTGGGTCGAAAGCATCGGCCTGGTCAAGACGCTGATCCCCGAGGCAGATCGCGGCAGTCCCGATGGCCACACGCGTGGTATCGGCGTCGTCCTCTCTGCCCATGTGGATGAGACCTTCGATGTTGAAACCGAGGACGAGCGGTTGAGTCTCAGGTTGGAAAAAGCCCGCCGGCGCTTTGATGCGGGAACCCCCACGACTCGCTACCGGTTTTCAGTGCTGAGTCGCGAGCCGATTCCGGCCGACAGAGACGAGGAATAAATGATGTCCACCAAGACTGCCATCGAGCATGCAGCAACTGACGACGGCCGTAGGCTGGCCGCCCCCGAGATTTACAGCACACTCGCTAAGCATCAGCGTGACGAAACCTGGCATGGCAGGAAGCTCATAGCGGAGCTCCAAGGTTGGGCGGATTACTTCATCGTCGAGTTTAAACTCGACATCCCCGAGGTCGTGCTGTGCCTGGAAAAGCTTCCCAGCAACCGGTTGGGCCATTTTCGAAACGGCCACAACGGGTTCGGGCTCAAAGGCGAGATCGCAATCAACACGCTGTATCTCAACGAGCGTGAGCGGTGGCAGATTCTTGGAACCCTTTTGCACGAACTGCTGCATGGCTGGCAGCAGGTGCATGGCACGCCAGGCAAACGAAACCATCACAACGAGGAATTCCGCGAAAAGGCGGAAAGCTTAGGTCTCATCATCGACCGCCGCGGCGTGACGCGGTACGCAGCATCGAGTCCGTTCAAGGAAATATTGCGTCGGTGTCAAGTCGACGTGCCGGACGTCGAATCGGCTCCCGTGGTCGAGCGGCCACCTAGCAGAGCAAAGCTCAGGAAATGGTCATGTGCATGCACCAACGTGCGCGTTGCCGTCAGTGATTTCCGAGCGCGGTGCCTCAAGTGTGGGCATGAGTTCTCACCATCCGGAGTTCGTGGAGGGGCCGGCGACCAAGCGTAGCACGCTCCGTCAGCCATTTCTTGGCAGCGAGCTGAATAGAGATTTGGGGCCGCAAGTCAGGTTAATGAAACGATAGCAAAGGAGCCGTGAATCATGTCTGTCTCGACCGCCGCCATACGGCAAGTCGTGCGTCGCAAGCTGGGGTGGTTCAAGCCCAAGAACATCCGCAAGACCTTCGTTGAAGAGGATGACAGGGCTCTCGGCTGTTCGATCAGGGACATTGGGCAGATACATCCGCTCGCATGCGGGCCTGACGGGACAATCTTCGATGGAGAAAGGCGGTGGCGGGGGGCGAAGCTGGTCGAGTTGGAGGAGCTGGATGTCATCATCATCGAGGGGGAATTGTCGGACACCGACTTGCTCGTGCTGCAAATATCGAGCGCTCTTCACCGAGCCGATTTGACGGCCGGGGAGAAATACGAGTGTGTCTATCAGCTTGCTATGAGGAATACGAACTGGCAGGCCAAGGACATAGCGGAGCATCTGAACTTCGATCAGGGCGTAATCAGCAAGTTGCTGAGCTTCTCCAGGATCATACCGGCGGGCAGAGAGGCGCTCAAGGACGGCCGCCTCAAGCTGGATGACGGCTACCTTTTGAGCCAGCTCCCCGAGCCCGAGCAGGCCGAGCTTTTGCCCCTGCGTTTATCGAGGTCAATTCCCAACCGCGAGGCCCTTCATGCAGAGGTCAAGGCCCGCAAAACCGCCCGCAAAAACGGGACCGTCAAGCAAGAGACGGGCCGGTTCAAGGCCACGTTGGATTCGGGCATCGTCGTCACGTGCTCCGGACCGCTCAAGTCCCTCCTCGACCTGGAGGAGGCCGGGAAGGAAATCGTTAAGAAGGCCAAGCACGCCCGCGAGAAAGAGGGCGTGGACGACCTGAAAGCCTTCGAGGTCTGGCTGAAAGCAAAGAGTAAATAACTCGTTACTTCACTTTTTACACAAGGACACGTTATGGACACCACGCAATTCATTCAATTCGCCCGCGACTACTGGTGGGTTCCCCTCTGCCCGGCTGCGGCGGTCACGCTTCTCACGCCGCTGATGCGGGTCATCGTCAGCGCGGGGGCTATTGGCCTCATCGTCTGGGCGCTCCTGAACCACAAGAAGATCGCCAAGAAAAAAGGCGAGCCCGTCATCATCGATGCCGAGGTGGTCGAGGCATGAAACGCCTGAAGAGCTACTTACTGGACTGCTTTTACGCAATGGTGCTGATGGCGTGGGTGGGACTGCCATCGAGGATGCTGCTGGATTGTTTTACCACCATGCACGATGACCCCTTTCCGCTGATCGTTTTCTGGTTGCGGAAGCGGTACGGACAGAAGGAGGAACCATGCACGACGACCCAAAGCACTGGCGCCTGATCGGCTCCTGCCTACTCGTTGTTTGCGTGGTGTTCCTCGCCACACGGGAGAGCGTCCCGTGGTGGTGGATACTCATCACCGGTGCGTTCTACGGCTGGCGGTGGTGGGAACAAAGAAAGCGGGTGGGCGATTGGGGATCGCCCTGGGTGTATTCCCTCTACCAATGGATCAAGAGCAAGCTGAAAAGAGGTAAGTCATGATCTTACAACTGGTCGTCTCCGTGATGATCCTCATGTGTTTCCTATTGGGGATTGTCGCGGCTATTGCCCCGTGGATTGGGATCATCGGGGCCGTGCGGTACTTCAGGCAGAGGAAAGCCTCTGAGGGTCGACATCTAATTACCTATTCTGAGCAGGAGCAACAAATGGCGTACAGACCACCAGGTCCGACAATGGATGCGAAAGATTGGCTACTTATCGCAGGGACATTTATCTATGTGTTGTGTCCGATCGACATGGTTCCTGACATTCCGATCATCGGCTGGTTCGATGATGCTGGCGTCATCGCTTTCGTCATCAAGCACTTCTACGACAAGTTCTGGAAACCCCAACCACCACCTGAACCGCCACAGCGGGAACCCGAACATTGGGAAGCCCCACGACAATCGCTTCCTCGGCACTCCGAAGACGATGACGCCATCGACGCCGAGTTCGAGGTGCGTAACCTCCCGGCGCTGCGTCAAAACCAGCTTGTGAGGCGAAGATGAACGATCTCATCGAGGAAATCCAAAATCTGTCACCAGAGGAAAGAGTGACGGGTGCTGCGGTCATCGTAGTCATCGTATTCCTGGCACGGAAGAAGCGAACGGCACCGCGATCAAACGATCCGCTCGACTATCCGCTCATGCAATGGACGCAGGGTTGCTTTCTAACCGTCCGTCACCTGCTGGCGAACATCCTGATCCTTGGGGCTACGGGGTCAGGCAAAACGTCCGGCTCAGGAAAACACCTGATGCGTGCCATCGTTCGGTATCCGGGGTCTGGTGGGTTGATCCTCGCTGCAAAACCAGAGGATGCCGACGACGTGCGGGTGATCTTCCGCGCGGCGGGTCGAGGGGATGATCTGCTCGTCGTCAATGACGACGCGGAGCTGCGGTGTAACTTCATCGACTACGTGCGGAGCATGGGCGGCGACGCGAGGGAGATAACGAAAGCGATCATCACCATTGCTGAAACGCTGCGGTCGAGCGACACCAAGGGTGGCGGAGAGATGGGAGATTTTTGGGATCGTGAGAACGCGAGACTGCTGGGTCATGCGGTACTGGTGGTGCTTTTAGCGAAGGGAAACGTTAGCGCCCCCGATCTCCAGAGGTTCATCATGACGGCGCTTCAAAATCCGCAGCAGGTCTCGTCTGAGCAATGGCAGAGATGTTTTCATGACCAGTGCATGCGGGCAGCCTTCGACGCTCCGAAAACCAGAATCCAGCAACATGATTTCGAGCTGGCGACGGATTTCTTTTTCCGTGAGTGGCCCAGCATGGCAGATAAAACCCGTTCGTCGATCCTCACGGGCGTGATGGGAATCCTATTCAGCATGAACTCCGGATTGTCGAGGGAGATTTGCTCGACGACCACGAACGTCTCTCCAGATGAGATGCTTCGAGGGCGGTGGGTGATGGTCAACCTACCGCCGTCGAAATACGGCGATACGGGAAGCTTCATCAATTCGGGTTGGAAATACCTCACCCAAAAAATGATCCTCGGGCGGAAGGCCGCGGGTTTCGATGCTCCTATCGTGATTTGGTGTGATGAGTTCCAAAGTCTTGTCAACAGTGCGGATTCCCACTTCCTAGCTCAATGTCGTTCGCACCGCGGATGCCAAATAATGCTGAGCCAGTCGATTCATTCTTTGATGGGAGCATTGAAAGGAGACACCGGCAGGCACCATGCCATCGCCCTGATGTCAAACACCCAGCACAAGGTCTTTCATGCTATCGGCGATCACGAAACGGCGGAGTTCGCAAGCAACCTTTTAGGGCGAGAGGAGAGAACGAAAATCGGCGGCTCTATCGCCCCCGCTCAGGACATGTGGGAGGAGATGTTCGGCCCACCGAAGATCACGACGAGCTTCAGCGAGCAGTGGGAGCCTGTGGTCGAGCCGGGCGTCTTCATGAACGGCCTTCGGACAGGAGGCCCGCAGAACAACTATCAAGTCGATGCTATCTGCATAAAAACGGGCGATCCGTTTCCTGGTGGCGGGAACTGGCGCTTCTGCACCTTCGATCAAAGGGGGTAGTCATGCCAAAGAACCTAGAAATCGTTGACCAGATTCGCGGCTATGAATTTTGGCGTGAAGGATGCGCGGCTCTGATTGCGAACGTCTGTGAGGTCCTGAAGCTGGCGGAAATGCAGGTCGAGCCCGAGACGATCATCAGATTCGTCGGCTCCATCGAGTTGTTTCTGGGCAGCCTGAAAGTGGCCGAGAAGCCAGACTGCTTCTGCGACACGTGCTTCAGGGCTGCGTTCGAGTTAACCGAGGGAAAGGATTCACAAAGGCGACTTAAGGAGCTTATGGACTATTTCGCCATCTACCTCGATGACCGGACATGGGTCGCGCGAATGATGCTGATCGACTCCGTTATTGGGGTAGTCAGCGGGTTGGAAAACGGCTTCTCCAAGAAAGGTTAAATCATGCCACAGAAAATCGACGGCCCCGGCGACGCGATGACGCCGCAGAATTGTACCAATATCGTCCAGACGTTGGCGAACGCCTACGCCACCTGCTTCCACGTCTTCCTCCGGACGGACTTCGGTGACGAAGCCTTCGGTGGCCTCACGGGACCGGGATCAATGGTCATCATCCTGCTAGTGTGGGGGTCGGATACCACGGGCTTCATGCTTTACTACTTCTGGCTCTGGATTGCCTTCCTGCTCTTACAGCGGATGCGGCAGGGTTTGAACAGGCGGCTCGGCCGTGTCGCTTATTCGCGCTACAACGGTTTCCCCAAGGTCGCAAAGCAGCTCTTTCGCTGCAAGACCGAAACCCAGGCCAGGACCATCGAGCCGGTCATCTGCCTGCTCGTAGGCATCCCATTGATGTACTACGACTTCGAGGTGGCGGGGAAGTTCATTACGGGAGGGGCGGCGGCCTTGTGGGTCGTCGAGACTTCAATCCGGTGGGCCGACAACCGGAAGGTTCAACAGCTGCGCGACGCCCAGATTCAAGCACAGCGTTTATCAGCAATGGCCAAGGGGCATGAGTTCTAACCTGAAAGGAGAATGTTGTGGGATTTTGGAAGGATGTCGAGGACAAGGCGATGCAAATGGGTGCCCAAGGAGCGTCGGAGCTTGCTCACGCACTTTACACCGGGAACGCCTATACCGCCTACGGCCCAACTGAGAGATCAGCGGGGGCGGCTCTGCCGGAACAGGACGGGTCGAATCAGCCTAATCAATCGAGTCAGCCGAGCTACGACGAGATGAAGGCGCAGGTAGCCCAACAGGCGCCGCAGATCGAACCGCCGCAACAGGAAATGGAGAGGTAACGATGGAGATCATTTTCGGCATCCTGATCGGAATCGACCTGGTGTTGATCGTGGCGGCAGCGGTGATGGGAGTGGATTCGGATGGAACCGGCGGATGCTGAATTACGCGAGGCCGCGTCACGGATGGCGCGGCAGCTCGTGCAGGTCGTCGAGCCGGTCTTGTACGGCTGGGAGGTCAAGGATGCAGAGGGGGAGTTCTTCGAGGTCGTGCTGGCGGGGCTGAGGGAATTCAATGAGCGAACATCAGAAGGCGATGGAGGCGGCGCAGGAGCACTCCCAGAAGCTCGAAGCGGTCTATAGGGTGAATGGCCGGGAGGGGCTGAAGGATTTCCCTGGGGAGGATGTGTGCTTCCTCTACTGGTGCCTCCAGCACGAGGTCCGGGAGATCACGGAGAAGATCGAGGGCGGCAGGGCGATGGAATTTGACCTGCTCATAAAAGAGCAGCTCACCTCGGAGCTCAAGGACCTGCGGATCGAGCTAGGGGAGCGGCACGAGAAGCTGGAAAGAGGACTGGAGCGATAACGATGGCATCGAAAGAGCAGGTTGCGGCCGTTGCATCTAGGATCGCATGGCTTAAGTCCATGACCTATTTCGCAGAGGAAGGCCAGCTTCCATCTATCTGCTCAGACCTAAGTCTTCCTGAATGGGGAGACCTGAGCCATAGCGAGCAACGAACTGTCCTCGCTACGGCGGTGAATTGGGATGGCTTCACCAAGGACGAGCAAAATGCCGTCATCAATCACGCGCTCGCGTCACCGGAGGAGTATGACAGGCTGCGTGATGAGGTGGCCAAAGCACCAGCGCGGGAAAGTCAGGAGCTGGAGCGATGAAGCTGCTGCTCGTCACCGAGGTCGCTGAAATCCTCCGCTGCTCAGAGAGCACGGTTTACAATCTGCTGGAGTCGGGCAAGCTGCTCGGCCGGCGGTGTCCGGGATGGCGGATCAAGCCCGACGATCTCGAAGCTTACGTCGAAGGCACAAAAAGGGAACCGCGAGCCCCCCCGAAGCGAGACCGCGGCTCCGTGCAGTTGAAGCATCTCAAAATTTAGCGGCTATCTCTTTGCTTGCCGGAGCATGAACTCGTGGTCTTGGGCAACTTTTGAATAGACCCGGTCAATCATCTTCGTGTCGCCGTGTCCCGCCAGAGCCGCCACGACGTGCGAGTCGACGCCGTTGACGAGCTTCTGAGTTATCCATGTGTGGCGTAGGGCGTATTGGTTGAACCTCTTGCCGAGCTTTTTCTCAAGCTGGGCGAACCGGCATTTGACCGCCGAGGCCGTCCACGGCCGCCCCCTCGTGTTGAGGAATAGCCGTCCGTCGGCCTTCATCCTCTCCTTGACGATCTTGAGCGCTCGCGGCGTCGGGATGTAGATGGCTCGCGGCGTGCGTTTGCCCTTGGCCTCCTGGGTGGGCAGCACGGCTCGCTTCTTGTCGAGCTCGATGTGCCGGGCTTCAAGCCCCTTTGCCTCCTGGGGGCGGCAGCCGCAGTCGTAGGAAAAGATTAGGAGGTCTTTGAATTCCTTGTCCTTGACCTGACCAAGCAGGGCCTTGAATTCCTTCTCGGTGACGACCTCGGTTCGGGTCTTGGCGGTCGGCTTCTCCATGCCGGCCAATGGGTTCGCCTTCAGGCCCTTGTTCTTCTTCGCCCAATTCAGGGCGCGCTGAAGCGTGGCGATGGCGTGATGCTTGGTGGTCGAATTCCATGTAGTCTGGCCTTTGAGCCAGGCGGTGACGTGGTCCGGGGAAAGTTCGTCGATGGAGAGTTGCGGCCACTTCTTCAGGAAGGATTGGCAGAAGTCGAGGTGGCCGCGATAGGTCTTGTAGGCCCGGTTCTCGCGCGTGAAGTCGAGGAAGTCATCGAGCAGGACGGCGAACAGGGTTCGGTCGGCCACTTCCTGCGGGCCTTCCTTGAGGAGGCGTTTAAGCTCTTCGTCAGCCTGTTTCTTGGTATCGCCGAGGCGGAAGCGGGAGCCATTGATTGTGGCGTAATAGCCATTTCGTCGTTCCCACCACCACGGTTTTGGCGGCCTAGCCATGATATTGGTTCCAGCGAGGTAAGGGATTGAATTTCGCTGGAATTCTATATCAGTTCTGTATCAGGGCCAGTTTCTCCGCAAAATTCTGCGGGTATTTTCATAAGCCCCTCTCGCTGGCAGCCAGAAGGTCAGGGGTTCAAGTCCCCTATCCTCCACTTAAAAACCCCGGTGAATACGGGGTTTTTTTATTGGGTCTCATCGTGCAGGATTCCCTTTCAATCGGGGAAAGACCACTCCGGCGGCTCCGCCAGTCGATCTCGCCCACGTCTTGTGGGTTTTCCAGATATTGCCACAAGATGTTGTGGTGCGCAACGGATGTTTTAGAGGATGAATTCTTCCAGAAGGGCTAGGCGCCTGTTATGCTTTTTGCTAACATTCGTCCCCAGCGGTTGCGAAATCGCTAGAGCTTCGCCGTTGCCTTTTGGCAACAGGGCCGAGGGAGGATTTCCCGAAGGCCATTAAACGTCTCCCAAGCGTGGGGGACGGGATAGTTCGCCCGCGAGACGTGCTTGCAAGGGTGCAAGAAACGCCGCTTCGCGGCGAGGATTTCGTCTCGGTGGTTTAACTTGGGGGTTGTCGCCACACCGGACGGAGACCCCGACTCAGAGCTCTAGTTATGGAGACATGCCATTATTCGCGACGGCTCTCGGAAGAAGACGCATTGGAGGTTCGTAAATGGATTGTGGAATATTGGAACGGAATCGCCCAATGCGACTATCTGGGAGGGGTCCTTGGGGAGTTGCTTCGCGAAAAGGAAATCCGGGTAACTGAACTTCTGGAGGCAGGCAACGCGGACGATGTTTATCGTGCCTCTTTGCTTACTGCGGAGGTTGAAGCCCTAAGGCGTTCTCTATCATGAAGCAACTCTCCCTTATCAAACACAAACCGGTTGAACCGATGCCAATAAATCTGGGAAAAGCTGCAAAGGACCTACGAACACGGCTTAGGCTTTCGCTGCGCGAGGCTGAAGCGGAGTTGGGAATCTCCTACGTCCACCTTTGTAAGATCGAAAACGGCAAGGTTGATCCTTCGCCGGGGATGATCGAGAGGTTCCATGACGCATGGGGCATTGATCTGTACATGTTCGCCGTGGTTTACCACAGCGAAGACCGGGAAACGCCGAAGCCTCTGCAGGCGCCGGTGAAAGCGTTGATGCAAGGATGGAAGCAGCATATCGAAATGCTGCTGGACAAGCGGATCAAGGATGAAACCGATTCATGCTTAACCTCGGCCGGCTGAAGCATCTTGCCAATGTACTAGGCGTTTGGGAAAGCGACATCCTGCGAGTTCTCGTCGGCTTGGAGGAAAACCCCTCCGCATTTGTAACGGAACTTACGGTTTGGCCTGCGAAGAAGGAAAAGCGGTCACGTGATGTAATCAGCCCCCGTCGTCGTTGGCGATTGATACAGCAACGGATTTATAAAAGACTGCTGCTGCGGGAATTGCAGCCGACGCCATATATTCACGGTGGAGTCAGAGGGCGAAATGCAGCGAGCAATGCGCGGACTCACATCGGTAACGTCTTTGGTTTCGTGACCGACATCACGGACTTTTTTCCGTCGATCGACTGCCATCGAGTCAATGAGCTGTTTCTTCGACACGGTAGTGGATACCAAATGGCGAAGGTGTTGACCAGGTTGTGCACCTACGAATTCCACCTGGCGCAAGGTCTGACGACAAGCTCAATTCTCGCCAACGAGATTTTCAAGTCAGCCGACCTGCACATTGCGCGCGCATGCAACGAGATGGAGCTGCGGTATAGCCGCTACGTCGATGACATCGCCGTTTCGGGTAAGTATGATCTGAAGCGATCCGGCGTGAAGGCGGTCATTCAAGATGTTGTCGAGCGATTTGGCTTCAAACTAAATTTAGCCGTGGGGAAAACCGATTGGGGTCGGCTCGATTGTGATATTTCGATTACTGGTGCCCGGGTCACCGGTAACCACCTCAACCCATCACGGGACTTCGTGTCGGAGCTCCAACGATTGATCCGCGACCATCAAAGTCTCGCAGCAGATGGCCATTTCGATGGCCCATTCCTCGTGGAAGGCGAGCTGGTTGGAAAGGCGTACCATGCTTGCTACCTAAATTCAGGGTTACGACGATCGATCCTCTCTGAGTTGGGAAAGATCAAGTGGGATGCGGTAATGAATTACGCTACTCGCCGAAACTTGTGTCGGCGGATCGAGCGTATCGCTCCCCGCGGAGAACCGCGGCCAAGTGCGGAGATTCCACTCGCCCTTTCGCAGGGCTGGCAAAATACGGTACTGCAACCGACTGATCCTAATCTCGTTCCGTGGGAATAAGGCTCCGCTTTCTCCCCGCATCTGGTTCATCTCTTCGCGACCCTTTCGCATCTCATCGGGATAGGAACGCCAGTCTTCGCCCGATCAAGGACTTGCTCAAGATCGGGGAGGAGTTCCGCTGGTATCGATTCGATGCTCATCGAGATACTGTTCGACACTTTGGGGGATGGGACAACGTGAAAAGGGGTCAAAAGAGCATCTCATCAGATTGGGTATGTCCTTCGCTCGATGATACACTGGCTGCGAAATCGATCGGTATAGCCACGGCGATTCTAAACTTGCGCTTTGAACGGCGATGCAGCTTAAGTGCCCGGATTGTGAACAAGTGATCGAATATGCCGAGCGGCAGCCGAGCAAGTGCTCCGCTTGTGGTCACCCTCTTCGCTCCGTGGTCGACGATGCAACGCTCGATTACCTGCCCACTCCGGATGCCCAGGCGACGCTCGTCGGCGGGGAGGTCGGGGGCGAATCGCTCGCGACCGCTGAACGGATCGGCGACTACCGCTTGCTGCGACCGCTCGGACAAGGCGGGATGGGCCTCGTTTGGGAAGCCGAGCAGGAGGCCACGGGCCGACGTGTGGCCCTCAAACTCCTTTCGCCCCGGCTGAGCCCGACGCCGGAGAACATCGATCGCTTCCTGCGCGAGGGAAAGCTGGCCGCGTCGCTCTCCCACCCGCGTAGCACGTTTGTGTTCGGCGCTGGCCAGCAGAACGGGCAACCGTACATCGCCATGGAGTTGATGCCCGGTCGCACGCTCAAGGATGTCCTCGAGGAAGGAGGGCCCCTACCCGTCGCGCGAGCCGTCGACTACATGCTCGATGCGATCGACGGTCTCGAAGCGGCCCATGCATTAGGGGTGATTCATCGCGACGTCAAGCCATCGAATTGCTTCCTCGACGGCGACGGTCGTGTCAAAGTCGGCGATTTCGGGCTTTCCAAATCACTCGTCTCCGATGTCTCGCTGACACGCACGGGTGGGTTTCTGGGCACGCCGCAGTTCGCCGCTCCTGAGCAGGTCAGGGGAGGCGTCGTCGACCAGCGAACCGACGTCTACGCCGTCGGCGCGACGTTGTTCTGTCTGCTGACGGGCCGGGCGCCCTTCGAGGGCGACGCCGTAGCGGTCATCGCGCAGATTGTGACCGACCCGGCGCCGTCGCTCAGATCGCTGAGGCCCGACGTGCGACAGGCCCTCGACCGCGTTGTGGCTCGGTCGCTGGAGAAGAATCCCGACCGACGTTTCCAAGACCTATCGCATCTGCGGCGGGCGCTGGCGGGGTTCGCGACGGGCGGCATCTCCATCGCCGACATCGGGCGGCGTTTCGCGGCCTACATGGTCGATTCGCTGGTTGTCGCTACCGCGACCGCGATACCGGCTGTCGGCATCGCGGTCACAACCTCGATCCGGGCGGCGACATCGGGAAGCTCCGATCCCCAGAGCTACTACTCGCCGACGTTGAATGCCTGCATGCAGTTGATCACCATCGTCATGCAAGTGGCTTATTTTGCGGTGACAGAAGCATTCTGGGGGCGCGGCTTCGGCAAATGGGTGATGGGGCTCAGGGTGGTGGGACCGGATGGCGACGTACCAGGCTTTGCTCGTTCGGTTGCGCGATCGTTTTTCCTTCCGGGGGCGATCGCGTTGGCCGCATTGGCGCCCGTCTTGACGCTTTTGCGGAGTCAGGACACGGTGACTGTGCCCCCGCCTGGACTCGATTGGGGCCAGTCCCTCCAACATTTCTTGCCTGTGTTGTTTGCACTGCTTTGCACGACCTCGATGCGGGCTCGGAACGGGTATCGTGGCTGGCATGAATTCGCGAGCGGGACGCGAGTGGAGCGGGTGCGGACCACCATCAGAACAAAGCAAGGGCGCATCCCGGTCGTGCTGCCGATCGTTTCGGCCGAAGAAGAACGCCGCTATGGACCGTTCATGGTGGTAGGCGATTTGGGGCACTGCGGCGATTCGACCGTCATGGTGGGGCGCGACGAGGCACTGGGGCGGGCCGTTTGGATCTATCGCGGACCGCACGCCGCGAGCGACGCTCGCCGCAGGCTCGTCCGACCGACCCGACCTTATTGGTTGCAGGGCGGTGAGCAAGGGGATGACCGTTGGGATACCTTCGAAGCGGTGACCGGTGCGCCTCTCACGGAGATTGCCAGAGACCCCGATAGGATGGAGTGGCAGGAGAGCCGTCACTGGCTGCTCGACCTTTGCGAAGAGTGTATCGCGGCGTTGGCCGACGGAACGCTACCCGAAGTTTTGTCGCTTTCGCAGATCTGGATCACTCGCAGTGGACGACTCAAGCTGCTCGATACGCCGGTGAAGCCACCGGGCGCAGCCACGCTCAATGAGCCAACCTACACCGGACCGCCCGCGGAACGAGCCGTCGCCTTTTTCCGTGCAGCGATCCTGTTTTGTACGCGTCGACAGATCGTGCCAAGGCATGTACTCGCCTTCGCCGATGAGTTGGCTCCCTCCGCGCTCGCTGGCGATAAAACATTGGCCTGGGCGGCCGCGCATCTGCGCGAGGCGGTGATGAAGCCGGCGGCACTCGGTTGGGACGACCGCCTGGGCATCCTCGCGGTGTCGATGGGCTCCGAGTTTTCGTTCTATCTGACTTTTGCCTTTGTCGTGCCGCTGGTGCTGATCGTCGCCTTGGGGTTGCCCATTACGAAAGTCGCCCTGCTGGCGCCGTTGACGCTGTTGATGCCGGCCGTCGTCGCATTTGCCAGCCGCGGCGGTCCGGCTTTCTGGTTGACGAGTATCGATGTGTTACGGTCCGACGGGCAGCGCGCCAGCCGTTGGCGATGCGCCTGGCGGAACCTTCTCGCGTGGGCGCCGATCATCCTCATATATGGTGTGCTGGGTACACTTCTCGGAAAGGTCGCGATTTCGCCCGCCAGAGGCAATGGGGCGATTACCGTCAGCCAGGCCCCGACGGACATGGCCCCGACGGACATGGGCAATTCGTGGCTGTTCACGGGCGGCATGCTGGCTTGTGGATTTCTTGGCGTGTTGTTCTTCGCCGGGGCCGTCTACGCGGTGGCGCGGCCACAGCGGGGCTTGCAAGATTTGCTGTCTGGCACCCTACTGTCGCCCCGTTGAGAAAACTCGGATGTCGTCGGTCGCATCCTCTATCTCTATCGCTTGCCCACGCTGTGGCAGTCTGTTGTCCGCAGGCGAACTGAGGTCCGGCGGCACTGCTGTCTGCGCTCGTTGCACCCATCATTTTCCCTATCAGCCGTCGCCGGACACGAGCACGACCAGCCGCAAGGCGAAGGCGAGTCTCGTGCTGGCGACCGCGTCGCTTTTGTTCTGCTGCCTGACGGCCGTGCCCGCCTTGGTGCTCGGGGGCTGGGCGCTGTTCGATATCCATCGGCACGAAGGTCGTCTTCGCGGTCGCAACCTGGCGCTGACCGCCATCGTGCTGACTCTGTTGTGCAGTTTCCTTTCGCTCATCGTGTGGGGACTTTTATTGCCCGTCATTCAGGCTCTCCTATCGCGGGACGCGACAACTGCCGTCATTTAGTCCCCGGAACGAAATCTACCTCACGAGTCTGTCGTGTGAGAGATCAAGCAGATCGACCGACGGCCATGCTCCATGCCGGCGTCGCCGATGATATGCTCTGAGGTGAACATGGTCGCCGTTTTCATCATTCTCTTTCCTCAGAGACCTTTCCCAAAGAACACCGCTCGGCCGCCACGTAATGACGTTGATGGGTTAGACGGCCATCCGCGGCGGCCGGTCGTTCCTCGATCAATTCATGCGCGCTGACGGTATGGAACGAGACCACGACCCAATCGCGATCCGCAACGACCGCCTGATGCCAGACATTGGGCGGCACAGAGATCCAGCGCTCTTCCATGCCGGCACCGGGATCGCTGACGAGAGGATGGGATCGCCATTTTCCCTCTCCTCCGGTCTGCAGGTCGCCTGTCGCCCGATAGGACATCATTCGTTGATGACTGTTCGGGTGGCGCTCAGCACCCGTAACCGAACCTGCGCGCAGGATGAAAACCCAGCTCGACCGGATCGCTGCCGGCAATGCCTCGCCATAGACGGACAGGGGAATCGGCTCCCAAGCCATTTCCGTGGTCTGCTCGGAGGCGAGCTTTCCCTGGACGCGCTCGACAACCGGGTCGACCCGAGCACGGATCGTCGGTAACCGGAGGATGCGGTCTAGCGACTCCAGCAATGATCGTTCGTCTGCACCCATGTCAGTCATCCCGTAAGTACCTCCTCCATTCGGCTAAGGCGAACATGGTCGCCGTTTTGATCCTTCTTACTGCTTAGACTTAGAGGGTAGGCGGCGTTCTCCGTAGTCGTCAAGACAGTATGTCTATAAGCAGACGATCGGGGATGCGAAAAAAGGAATCGCGCGGTTGACATGACGAACGAATTCGTTACACTGCAGCACGTTGACGAATTCGTTCGTCACTTGTGACCCGGAGCCCGGCGGCATGGCACGACCCGTTTCGACGCAACCGACAGAAGTCGAGTTGCAGATCCTCAGAATCCTCTGGCAACACGACGGCGCCACGGCCCGCGAGATCCACAATCTTCTGGCCGAAGTCGAGGAGCGCGACAGAACATATTCCACGACGGTCAAGATGCTGTCGGTGATGCTCGACAAAGGATTGGTTCGGCGAGACGAAGCGGCCAGTCCGCAGATTTACCGGGCGGCCTCCAGTCGCAAAATCACGCAGCGGAAAATGCTACGCGACCTGATCGAAAAGGTCTATGACGGCTCGGCCTTGAGCCTGGTAATGCAGGCCCTGTCGAGCACACGCGCCACTCCCGAGGAGTTGGCCGAAATCCGCAAGATGGTCGCTCAGCTCGAGGAGCAACGACGATGAAAACCTTCACGGTTGCCTGCGCTTTTGTGATCGCCGTGACGTCTGCCTCTCCGGCTGTTGGACCGTGGCCCGCCTGGATCGAGCGCCTCGGTTGGACTCTCGTCCATTCGGTCTGGCAACTGGCAGCCGTCGCTCTCGTCATGTTGCTCGTCGATACCTGGGTGGGCCGCGCATCGGCGCGACGACGTTATCTGATCGCCACGGCATCGTTGGGATTGATGCTGGTAATGCCGGCCGCGACCTGGCTGATCTGGACGCCCAGTCCCGTCGCATCGTCCTCTGCCATGGCAGAAGTGTCGGCCTGGAAGAGTTCGTCGCCGGTCGCAGAAGCGCCGGTCTACGATCCGCAAACCAATCTTCCGGTTGACACCGGCAAACTGCGACCCGGCGAACTGCGCATGGAACCCCAGCCCGGTGTAGAGGACGGATCGCAGGAATTCGCGTCGCCGCCCGAGAGCGACGTAGCAGTAGTCGCTCGCCAGGAGGCACAGCGGTTGGCTGCGCTGCGGGTCGAACGTCGTCCAACCGTCGAAGTCTCCACACGCACCGGTTACGGCGGGATCGAGTGGGTGCGGGCCGGTATCGAAGCTCGCCTGGAATGGCTCGTCTGGTTCTGGATGGCCGGGGTCGCTCTGTTTTCCTGCCGGCCGGCATGTGGCATCGTCGCCGAGTGGCATCTGCGGCGGACAGGACGATCACCCGTGGGGGACTCCGTTGAATTCACGTTGCGGCAATTGACACGAAGGATGGGGATATCGCGGACGGTCAGCATCGCCCAGTCGGCATTGGTGCGCGTGCCGTTGGTGATCGGGTATTTGCGCCCATTGGTCTTGTTGCCGATCGGCGCGATCGCCGAGTTAAGCCCCGCGCAACTCGAAGCAATTCTGGCCCACGAGCTCTCCCACATTCGTCGTCACGACTGGCTCGTCAATGCACTGCAGGTGCTGGCAGAAACGGTGTTGTTCTATCATCCGGCCGTGTGGTGGATCTCAAGACGCGTACGACAGACGCGGGAGTTGTGCTGCGACGATCTGGCGCTCGAGTTGGTCGCCGACAGAGCGGTGTTCGCCCGGGCACTCCTGATGCTCGAGGAATTCCGGCTGCGAGAGCGGGCCCTCTCCGCGACGATTCTGGCGGCGACGGGAGGGCAGCTTTCCGCCCGCATCCGCCGCCTGCTGCCGGCGCCGGCGGGAGCGGAACCCGCCAGGCGGAGCTGGTGGGCCGGCGCGGTGTTGTTAGTCTCTCTCGGATTGACCGGCGGTATTTGCCTGCTGGCCAATCCCCTTCCCAAGCCTGTCGAAGCAGAAGAATCCACCGATGCTGGCGACGATTCCGACGTCGAGCCCGGCCACACGGTGAAGTACTCCGACGAAAAGCGAATTGATGCGGATACAGGAATGCCCGAATTGCGCGAAGCCACCGTCGTCGATGAAGACGGCAAGCCCGTCCACGGAGCGCGAGTTCGGTTTCAGTTTGAGGTAACGAAACATTCCCTCATAATCCCGCTGGGTCCGATCAAAACAGATTCGCGGGGAGTGGCATACAGCGAAATCCCGGCGGAAGCCGAGCGCGTGGGAATCTATGTCAATGCCGCCGGTTTTGGGGAAGGGAGTGCGAAAGAACTAGCGACGGGCAAATCTCGCATCGTGTTGAAACGAGGCCGCGTCGTCCTTGTGCGCCCCGTCGACGGCGAAGGCCGCTTCCTGAAACACGCCGTGCCTCTGCTGGCAGGCGCCCGTACCTGGGGACGTGAGTTCGGCTTCAAGGAGCCCGATCTTTACGAGTCGCCGTCGGTCGATCTCAACCGCAAGTATTTGCGAGTCGCCTGTTCACAGGAAGATGGTTCCATGCTCTTCAGCGATCTCGTGGATGTGACCCGTGACAAGCCGGGCCCAGACGGCGTCTTCGAACTGAAATTGACGCCGGGTGTGCGACTCACGGGTCGCCTCGACGATTCGGTGCCGCGCCCTGTTCACGAAGGCTATGTGGAGCTGGCGATCGTCGCCGGCGAGAACGGGACGTTGCGCGGCGGCGAGCTCTGGGAATGGAATGACTTCGCCCCTGTTCGGCCCGACGGCACGTTCACATTCGAATCGCTCCCGGGCGGGTGTCATGCCCAGTTGCACGTTCTGGTCGACGGTTATATGTCGACGAATCCACCGGTCCCCGAGCGGCTCGTCTATCTGGAGAAGCAAAAGCTCGTCGACGAAGAGCAACTGCGAAAGATCAAGGAATACGTCGACGTCTATGATTTCTGGCCGTATTTCGTCGCGCTGGATCGACCGCAAGTCGAGGCGACAATTCCATGCGAACCGACGGCGGCGTGTGATTTTCTGTTGCTCGATCCGGCGGGCGGGCCGGTTCCGAATGCAAGCGTTTCGTTCAATCCCAACGGGGTTTTTGTCGCCGGAGGGCTGTTCATCCCCGGTACAGAGAACTCCACGGCCCTCCTGGTAGACGGTTTGCGCACCGATCATTATGCCGACGAGATTTTCGGTCTGGATGATCCCAGCCCGCACGGGAAGGAGGCCGTGCGGCGGAGAAAGTGGGCGGAACGCTCATTCCTCGGCGCCAGCTCCGATGCGTCGGGCCATGTGCGCGTTTGCAATCTGCCGGGCGGCGGTGACAAAACGTTTCGCGTTTCCGCGCCGGGGTTCGTGCTGCCGGTTTCGCCGCTCTTGGATGCCGACGAGCTGGCCCGCGAAAAACCTGAAGACGACGACGACCGGGACCGGAATCGTTTCGGAATGGTTAATCTGCAATCCGGGAAGACGATCGAGAAGACGATCTATCTCGAACGCAAACAGGCGACCGTGAATCGCGAGCTGACCGTGGTCAATCGCGCCGGCTCCCCGCTGGAGCAGGTCGGCCTGGCCGTGGTCGAGCTTTCGACGGGAGAAAACCAGTGGCAGACCTGGAGCCAGCAGCGCTTCGGTCCCACGCCTCGCGGCACGACCGATCGCCTGGGGCGACTTATCATCCGCCTGCCCAGAGACATCGATGGGAAGAACGTCGAGCGCGTGCGCCTGGGTGTCAATTATTTCCGCCGCGATGGGCGGTCGCCGGAGGAGGAAGAGAAGGCGCCCGATAAAGATCTGTTCATCAGCCACACGATCGTGGAGGTCCCGCTCACTCCCGACGATGGCCTGATTGTGCTGCTCCCCAACCCCGACAAGCCTGCGGGTGGCGGGACGCGCCGGGGTTTCGTGCGATATGGGCGACTGGAGGAACTGTTGCCTGGTAGAACCTCCGCGGATTTGCTGGAGGCGCTGGCCCTCCATCCAAACCTGGCCATGTTGCGGGCGCTGCTGGCTGAAACAAAGATCCGGCACCCACAGCCGATCGAACTGCTTGACGATTCCAGGCGTGGCTCACGACCGCCCGGCGCAAAAGCCACCGGCGGCGTTCAGATCGTGTCGGTCGGCGAGAATCAGTTCACGATCGTCGAGGCCCGCGTGAGGCCCCTCGTCGCACCCTCATTCGATAACGACGGCATCAATCCGCTTCCTGAATGTGCTTATGTTTTCGATCAGCAGGGAGTCTTGCTGGCCGCTCTGGGCGGCGAGTGGGGCCGCACCGGATCGAACAGTCCGGACTACATCGACGTGATCAACCTGGGACCGCGCGAAGACTGGTTTGTGCGCGTATCGCGGTTCGAACAGAACAAATCGTTCGATTACCTCACGCAATATTATCGCGTCGGAAATCCAGTCACTCCTGCTTTGAAATTGCTCCACATGTCGCATTCCGGTGGTTGGTCTACAGGGCCCCAGCAGACGAAACGATATGGAGAGTTGATATTCGATTCACCGGACGTTCGCGATGAGCAATATCATCAGGAATTGGCCACGCTGGCAAACGGTGCCAAAGTGATTTCCGGGTTTTTGTGGGACGGAGATCGCGACCGGTTCATCGGGCCGAGTGCTTCCCAGATCGGCGGACAGCCGATCTATGAGGTCGATGCCGCGTGGTCGAAAGACTTCGAGGCGCTCACGCCGGAGCCGAACCAACTCGTCGTCATGGGCGGAGAATACGATTACGGAAACATCTGGAAGATGGCCGTTCCTGACGGGATGGGGGCGGTCGTGCGACTCACCCTTCCGCAAGCATCGGGAGCCGCGAAGGTCTTCGCGCACAGATTGGGGCCAGGACGTCAAAACGTGCAGTTGTACTTTAAAGCCGATGGGGATCAGCTAGCCGCGGCGGTCACGCACGTCGAACTGCGCCTCAGCGACCCCAAACAAGCGAAGAAGGTGGCGAACTTCAAGTACCCACCCTTGCCCGACGATCTCGGCGACAAGCCGGCCGAAAATCCCCCGGTCATCCACACGCTCAATCCGCAAGGAACCGCCCGCCTATCGCAGCGGCGGCTGAAGTCAGGCAAAGACTCCATCATGCTGGAAATCACGCTGCTCGCACCGAAATGAGACAACCTCGTGGTCAGATCCACCTTTTGCTCCCCGGCCTCGAACATCCCAACCGTGTACAGCGATCAGGGGGAGCAAGACGCCTTGATCCAGTGCAATCCGCCACGGATGAAAGCGGATAAACACAGACTGCCATGGTCTATTGGCCGCGCCGATAGCGTTTGATGTCGAGGAGGGGTTTGCCGAAATTGAGCAGCAAGCAGACAGGTTTGCCGGTCGCTCTCAAGTAATTGAGGCATTGAGCCGTGAAGAGGTCGTTGTGTTCCTTCGTGGCTTTCAATTCGACGATGACGGTGTTCAGCACGAGGATGTCGGCGCAGATTCACCGACAACGACACCGATAATGCGTTCCGTGAGCGCATTCAGTTCTTCCTCAATCATGGCATTCTCTTCAAACCCGGTCGTTTCCTTAATCTGTGATTATCTGCGTTCATCCGTGGCTGGTTCAGCACGGGGCAGAGCAGCTTGCTCACCGTCGGCGATCGCTGCTGCTGGAACTAGACCTCGCCCATTTATACCCGGGTATCCTCCGATCCATCCGCGAGGCTTGGTAACCGCCGGTGCCAGCGAACGGCCTCGGCGTGTGTTTGTCGGAAACGCGAAGGGGCGGCGGACGTTTCAGGCGGGCGACCAGCCACCGAGAAGTTTTCGCCGAGAATTCGCCGGCGCTTTGGCCGCGCGGGTTCGTTCGCGGGCGGCCGCGGCGGCGTCGGCAATGACCTGCTCCAACACCGAGACGTATTCGACGAACCGCTCTCGCCCGCTGGCCGTCACACGGCAGATCGTCTGCGGCCGCTTCTGGCCGGTGCCTTTGCGGATTTCGACGAGCCCCTCCTCTTCGAGCACCTTGAGGTGCCGGTTCAGGTTGCCGTCGGTCAGCGCGCAAAGCTCCTTGAGGTCGGTGAACAGCAGGCCTTCGGGATGCGTGATGAGCGAGGTCATGATCCCCAGCCTGGCCTTCTCGTGCAGTACGCGCTCGAGACCCTCGTAGGCGAAGCGGCCCGGCGTCTCGGGTAGTCGGTCAGACAGCGTCATGATTGCGCTCCAGCGTGTAGTAGAGAATCGCCGCCGCGAGCGTCTGGCCGACCCCGAACGTGCCGGCCATGGCCCAGGGCGACAAGGCATGTCCACCTCGAGCCGTTGCCAAGCAGACGGTGCCCGCCGCCAGATACCAGACCGCGACCCAGAACGCGGGGCGCGGCAGCAACCGCCACGAGGCGAAGACTCCCAGGCTGAACACGATCGACCAGAGACCCGGCAGCATCCACGCGCTCTCGGCCGCGTAGCGAACGACGGCCATCGTCAGCAGTCCGCCCGCGACCAGGCAGGGCAGGAATTGTTCGACGGCCAGACGCGTATGGCGAACCGACAACGGAGAGAGCGCCCGCGCGCAGCGCACCGACATCTCGACGGCCGCCACAACCAGACTCAGCGCTGCTGCGCCAATCCAAAGGACCAGGTATTTTTCCATCGCGCTGGATGGGTCGGGTATCAGCCACGCCTGTAGCGCCGCCGCCGTGAACGCCGCGACGGCCGAGAACCCGACGATCGTCGATCGATAGCCGCGAAACGTCTCGCTCCGCGCCAGATGGCTGCGGATGTCCGAGATCTGTGCGAGTGCTTCGTCTAACCGCGGCATGATTCGCTTCCGATCGTCGGTGTGAAATGGAGAACCAGCGACTTTGCAAGACAAAGTATCGGCGCACCGCGCCCATCCGTCAAGATTCCGACGATGGGGTCGAGAGCGGGCAACCGGCGGACCGGCCGGTTCACACCTATTTGATTCCAGCGCGCCCCAGCAATTCCCGATTTCTCTTCTCGTCGGCTGCAGCTTCGTCGTCACGCTTAAGGGCGCGGAGAACTTCGGCGCGCTGGCCATACCACCTAAAGTTGTTCGGCTCCAACTCGACCGCCTGATTGAGGTCATCAAGCGCTTTGCGGAATTGGCCGAGCGTCTTCCAAACGTTGGCGCGCAGAAAGTAAGGATGCGCTTCCTCGGGGAAGAGAAGTGTCGCCTGATTTAGGAGGTCCACAGCCTTAGCCGAATTGCCTTTCATCAGGTAGACGTATGCGCGGGTAGTCAACGGAAGCATGGCATTCTGGTCGAGTTCGGCTGCAGCGTCACAATCCTTCAAGGCGTCCTCGAAATTCCCTTGTGTTGCACGCTGATTCGCACGCCCGACGTAGGCCATCGTGAGCAGCATCTGCTCATGCGAAAGAGGGTCTCTGGTTGTCAGAAGCTTACGGATCTCAGGATCCTCTATGTCGCTCAGACGCTTTGCCTGGTCGGCCGCTTCGGCCTTGCGGAGATCGTAGGCAACTCGGTACTCGGTGATGGCTTGATCGAAGTCTTGCTGAAAACTATACACCATCCCCAGTTGACTATGGTGGCTGGGCTCCGCCGGCTCAAGCTCGATCGCCTTACGCAGATCGGCCACCGCTTTGTCGTATTCATTCAGCAACTGATGCTGACCACCGCGCGAGGCATAAAAACGGGCGGTACGCAGCTCTGGCACGGCATCTACAGCCTTTTCCAGATCGGCGATGACCTGGCGAGGGCCGGTCCGATGCTCCGGGTTTTGAGCGTTCTCGAACAAGCTCTCTGCCACGGACCGGCGCGAGGCGGCCCACGATGCTCGCCAACTCGGATCGAGGGCCATCGCGGCGTCGAAATCATCCAGTGCCGCGCGGTAATCCTCGAGCGCCCGATGTGCGAGGGCCCGATCGTAGAACGCCACAACGAGTTTCGGTTCAAGCTGCAAAGCTCGATCGAGGTCGGGCAGGGCTTCTTCGTAGTTGCCCTGAGCCATGCGCGCATCGGCCCGCGTGCAGTAGGCGAGCGCGAATTCGGGACCGAGGCGCGCTGCCTCCTCGGCATCGGCCAGCGCCTTATCGAGTTTTCGTTCGTGCAGCGAGGCAACGGCGCGGCTCGCGTATGCGAACGGCGTCGGCTCACGCTCGATCTGGCGCGAGAAGAACTCCGCCGCCGTCTGCAGCGGCGTCACGTCATCGCGACGCACCCATTTGCCGACGACCTGCAAGCAGTCTCCCTCGACACCGGTAACTTCCAATGTCAGCAAGCCGCCCGTGCTTCCGATTACAACCTCCGTATCAGGAGAAGGCCCGGCTCGCAACTTGACGTCAGCCGTCGCGAGCATCACCTTGCGGCCCAACAACTCGCCAGATTCGCCCGCGCGCTCCTCGATATCCGGCATCTCGAGCTCGTCGAAGCGAAAACGATCCGCCGAGTCGCCGGGGCCATCGAAGGCTGCGCTCCGAGCAAGATCCTTCGCCTTCTTATCATCCGCCACCGCTTCGTCACCCCGTTTCAGTTTGTGCAGAATTCGGGCACGACTTGAATAGCACGACGCGTTTTCCGGATCGATCTCGACTGCCCGGTTGAGGTCGTCCAACGCTTTGCCAAATTCTCCAAGGCCGTCCCAGATCCCTGCGCGGACCAAGTAGGGGTATATATTCTTCGGGAAGCGCGCGACTGCCTCATTGAGCGTCTCGAACGCTTTGGGAGAGTCGCCTTTCGTCTGGTAGACGCCCGCCCGGCTGCACCACGGCAAGGGCGACTGTGGCTCGAACTCGGCAGCAACGTCACAATCTCTCAGGGCCTCGTCGTATTTCCCCTGCTTCGCCAAGAACCAGGCTCGCTGCAGGCGCAGATCCACACTTTTTGGCTTGATGTCGACGGCAGCGTCACAGTCCTGCAAGGCTTCCACGTGCCTCCCGTGCTTCTCAAAGAAAAAGGCTCGCATGATGCGCATTTCGGCACTATGTGGATCGATCTCAACGGCGCGATCCAGATCGGCCT
Organism: Pirellulales bacterium; assembly: GCA_035547915.1. GTDB lineage: Bacteria > Planctomycetota > Planctomycetia > Pirellulales > JAICIG01 > DASSFG01. Next base: position 53,134 of record DASZTS010000095.1, read on the forward strand.
GCGCAGCGGCGATATCGTCATCGTTGGGCCGAAATACGGCGCGCCAATGGTATGCTTCGGCGAGTTTCTTACGACATTGCCGAACCGCACCGCTGTCGGAAGGGCTACGGTTCGCTGGGATCTTTGGGTCGGTGGTGGCACCTCGGTCGGCGTCCGTTTGCGCCAATTCGTAGGCGCGCATGAACGACGCGATGGCTTCGTCGGCCAAGCCCAAGTGCGACACGTAGATCATCCCGAGGCGAAAATGCTGCCGAGGGTTCGATGGTTCGAGCGAGACGGCTTCACGCAAATCAGCGATCGCCTTCTGCTGCTCCCATTTCCGGTGGTGCCGGCGAGCACGGGCCACCAGGAAATCGATAGTGCGCGCCGTGGGGGTCGTACCCACGGCGGCTGGTTCGTCCGAGAGGGACCGATCTGTCACAGCCGACAACGCCACGGCGGCGAACAACGCCGGAAGACACTTTCTCATGACCCATACCCTCCATGTGTGAGCGTGTATGCAGTTAAGCTATGCCACGTGCGCACCGCTACGCAAGAGCCCAGCGGGCACACGGGCACGCAACCTATCCCAAACTCATCTTCCACTCGCTCGCGGCGTGCGATACCATCCGTCGCCCCTGTGAGCGAGATCCGCTTGACGACCCAGAATGTTGCCGCGGCGTAGATGGCCGCAGCCAAACCGACCAGCCCCAAGCTGCCTCCCCGCCGGCAGCTTGATCCGGGGTGGCCCGCGTTCCATGGAAACGATGCAGGCCCAGCGCCGGTTTTGGCATTCTCTGCCGGAGTCGCTGCCACACGCCATCGGTTTGGACCGTCAACGCGGCGAGGCGTTCTTCGAGCAGGTCGCCTCGCGCCGGGGATTGCTTCCGAGTATCGGTCTGGCCGCGGCCGTCGTCATACTCGGCTCGGCTACGTACGGGTTCACGTTCGGACTGTGGCGATCGTCGCTGTTGGCCGCGTACGTGGCGATCAAGCTGCCGGCCTTGTTGGTGATCACGACGAGCCTGGTGATGCTGCTCAATTGGATCGTCGCGCAGCTCACGGCCAGCGGCTTGGGATTCACCCAGGTGGCCGCGCTGACGTACCGCGCGATGGCCACCGCAAGCCTGGTACTGGCGTCGCTGGCGCCGGTCTCGGCATTCATGGCGGTCGCCTGCCCGCCACCGCAGCCGAACGACGACCTGGCGCATAACGTGCTGCTATTGATCCATGTCGCGTTCGTGGCGTGCGCCGGCGTCTATGGCAACAGCATCGTGCTCCGCGGCATGCGGCGACTCTGTCGGCCGGGCACGCCGATCGTGCGGCTGTATTTCGCCTGGCTGGCGAGCAATGTTATCGTCGGCTGCCAACTGGCTTGGATTCTGCGGCCCTTCCTGGGCAGCCCAAACTATCCCGTCGCCTTCCTGCGCAGCGACGCGCTGGATGGCAACTTCTTCGAATTCGTGTTCATCACCATCGTCTGGAAGCGACTTTTAGGACTCTAGGAGGATGACTATGTTGCCGGAAGCGACAACCGACCTGCCCGACGCCGACGGCGGAGTGCCCGCGGAAGAGAACGTACTGGCGCTGGTGCTCAAGACCCCGCGTGCCTTCGCCGAACGAGTGTTGCATGACGCATTCGGCTGGCGGGCAAGCCTGACGGCGTTGGCCGGCGCGGTGGCCTTCGACGCACTCTACGGAGTGGCCACAGGCGTATTCGCCGGCGGGCACGCGTTCTGGATGGCGGCGCTGAAGGTGCCGCTGATCGCCATCGCGTCGTTGGCCCTCTGCGCACCGAGCCTGTATGTGCTCCTCGGGCTGAGTGGCTCGCCGATCGGTCTGCGGCAGGTCGCGGCAATCCTTTCGGGCTCGGCCTGTTTGACGAGCATGCTGCTCGTCGGCTTCGCTCCCGTGGCCTGGTTGTTCGGTGTGTCGACCACCAACGTGCAATTCATGATTCTCTTGCACATCGGCGTATGCGGCATCGGCGTAGCCTATGGCTTGCGGCTGCTGGGGACGGTCGTGCCGCGCGGCTTCAGCGGCAACAAGGTGCTCGTCGTCTGGTCGGCCGTATTCTTGTTGGTCAGCGCGCAGATGCTGACCTACTTCCGGCCGTTGCTGGCCGATTCGGCCGGGCGTTTCCGTGATGACCGAAAGCAATTCTTCTTCGAACACTTCCTCGACAGCATGAAGTATTCCGGCGAGCGGGCGGTCGCCGAGCGCGAACCGGAACAAAGCGATTCGGCGGCTCTGCCCGTTGAGGGTACCGATCAATTGGCCGCGCTTGAATAGCTCAGGCCAGGATCTCGCGGATCACTTCGCCCGCCACGTCGGTGAGGCGGAAGTTGCGACCGTTGTATTTGTAGGTCAGCCGCGTGTGGTCGATGCCCAGGAGGTGCAGGATCGTGGCGTGCAGATCGTTCAGGTGGACACGGTTCACGGCCGCCTTGTAACCGACGTCGTCCGATTCGCCGTAAGTCATGCCGCCCTTCACCCCGCCACCGGCCAGCCAGGTCGTGAAGCAGTGCGGGTTGTGGTCGCGACCGGGCTTTTCCGAGAGTTGGGCGATCGGTAGGCGGCCGAATTCACCGCACCAGATGACGAGCGTCTCGTCGAGCAGGCCACGCTGCGCCAGGTCGCTGAGCAGGCCGGCGATCGGTTTCTCCGTCTCGCCGGCGAACTGCTCATGGTTCCCCTTGATGTCGTTGTGCCCGTCCCACGAACGCTGGTTCTCCATGCCGCCCGAATAGATCTGCACGAACCGCACGCCGCGCTCGACCAGTCGGCGGGCCATCAGACATTGTCGGGCGAAGTGGTCGCACTGGGCATCGCCGATGCCGTATAGCGCGTGGATGTGCGCCGGCTCACTGGCCAGGTCGAGCGTCTCGGGGGCGGCTGTTTGCATGCGGTAGGCCAACTCGAAACTCTCGATCCGCGCGGTCAGCTCCGACTCGGCGGCCAGGTGCTCGTGGTGCCGCTCGTTGAGCTGTTTCACGAGGTCGAGTTGGTTGCGTTGCGCCGCGTCGGTCAGCTCCTTCGGCCGCTCCAGGTTGTCGATCGGATCGCCGGTCGGTCGCAGGTGCGTTCCCTGATAAACGCCTGGCAAGAAGCCGGCGCTCCAGTTGGCCGCGTGTCCCTTGGGCAGACCGCGTCCCTTGGGATCGCTCATGACGACAAAACCGGGCAGGTCGCGTCCCTCGCTCCCCAGCCCATAGGTGACCCAACTGCCGACACACGGCAGGCCCATGCGCGCGATGCCCGTGTTCATGGCGAACAGGGCCGGCGAGTGATTATTCGACTCGGTGTAGCCCGAATGTATGAAGGCCATCTTGTCGACGTGTTGGCCCAGGTTGGGAAAGATCGACGACACGAGCTTGCCGCACTCGCCGCGCGGTGTGAACTCGAACGGCGACTTCATCAGGTTGCCGACGGCATCCTTGAAGAATCCCGTCGTGTTCTTGAACTCGGGGTCGAACTCGCGGATCGACTTGCCGTCCCACTTGGTGAGACCCGGCTTATAGTCCCAGGTATCGACGTGGCTCGGGCCGCCGTTGATGAACAGCCAGATGACGCGCGTTGCCTTGCCCGCGAAATGGGGCGGCTGCGGTGCCAGTGGATTGAGCGAGCGTGAGCCGAGATCACCGGAGGTTGCCGCGCTTGCCGCTCCCAATAAACCTTCGTCGGCCAACAAGCCCGCCAGGCCGAGCAGGCCGAACCCGCATCCAGCCCGCGCCAGCACCTCACGCCGCGTTTGTTTTCGATGGTCCATTTCGGGTTCCGTCTGTGGTGTTAGCAACCGTTGGCTGCCGGCTATTCCACGTACACAAACTCGTTCATGCTCACCAGCGCCTGGCAGAAATCGACGCGGGCCAGGTGCGCCGCGTCCCCCTGGCCGGCGGCGGTGTAAACGGCCGCTTGCTTGGCCAAAAACTCGCGGGCGAGGGCCAGCTCTTTCTCGTCGGGCTGGCGGCCGAAGGCGAGCCCGTAGGCGGCCGGCACGAAGGCGTCGTCGGACATCTCCTGCAAGCGGCGGCCGAACGCCTGGGCGTAGCTGCGTTCCTGCGGACTGTTCATGAACAGCAGGGCCTGAGGCGCGATCGTGGTACTCGACCGCTGTCCGATGCTGACCAGGTGCTCGGGCCAGTCGAAGAGCATCATCATGCCGATGAGCTGGCTGCGCTTGATGAAGAAATAGACGCTACGACGCCGCATGTTCGGGTCGAGCGTGCCGGGCCCGTACATGGCGGGATCGAGTTGCCCGCTCACGCTGAGTAAGGCGTCGCGGATCGCCTCGGCCTCCAAACGCCGCGGCACGCGCCGCCAATGATAAGTGTTCTCGCGATCGATCTTGGCCCGCCCTTCGTCGAAATCGGCCGATTGCAGGTAGACGGCGCTGGTCATCATCAGCTTGTGCAGGCGCTTGAGTTGCCAGCCGTGGCTGACGAGATCTTGCGCCAGCCAATCGAGCAGTTCCGGGTGCGACGGCCGTTCGCCCGAGGCGCCAAAATCGTTGGGCGTGGCCACCAGGCCGCGTCCGAAATGGTGCTGCCAGAGCCGATTGACGATCACCCGCGCCGCGAGCTGCCCGGCGCCATGTTCCACGTCCGTCATCCAGGCCGCCAGTCGGCTGCGGCGGAAGCTTGGTTTACGGGCCGAGCCGGACGAACCGCCATTCGGCAAAACACCACTATCCGCCGCGCCGTTATTCGAAAGACTGGTCTCCCAGCGCGAGCCATCGTCGGCCTCGTGCAGCAGCACGGGCAGGAAGCCTTGCTTCGCCACGTCCCCTTTCTGGTTCACATCACCGCGGCGCAGGAAGTAGGTCTCGGGATAGAAATGGGGAAAGCCGCGGTCGTCGGCATGGTGCGGCAGGTGCGGCAGACCTTCGCTGGCCACCAGCACCTTCGCGAGCTGCAAGCCGGGCCCGGCCTTTCTGAGGTCGGCGAGCCCCTTGTCGAGTTGTTTCCAACTGTCGAGGGTCGTCTTGTACCAAGCGAGCGCGGCTTGCCAGTCGGCACCGTCCGTCGCGGGCGTCTGTTTGAGCCGTGCCAGCGCGTCGACCACCTTGGCATCGGGGCCCGAATTGCCGACCGACGGAGGAGCGTCGGCCTGCCGCGTCGCCGACAACCGAAAACGGCCGAGCGAGTGTTTCGGATTCGGATGGTTGAACGCGAGCTTGAAGTTCAGACGGGTGCCCCCCTCGAAACCAACCGGCTCTTGCAAGCGAAACACGGCCGCCTGATCGCGCCCGATCTGTCCATCGACGGCCCAGCCGCTGACCGCGTCGCCGTCGATCGAAGCGGCCACCGACAAGGAATTGTCGTTCTGCTGGTGCGTGGCCTGCGCCGCTATTAGTTTGATGGCGATCGGTTGGCCTATGCCGTCGGCCGACTGTGCCGTGACCTGAAAATCGCTGAGCACGAAATTGCCATTGGGTGCGCGACCCGGTCCCTTCTGGGGCAGCGAGTTGTCGGCCAGCGCTTCTACACGCACGGCCGTGATCGCAGTCCGTCGTGTGTCGGCCACGAAGGTGACGGCTTCTTGCGGCGGCGCGGCGCCTTGGGCCAGGTACGATCCGTCCGCCTGTCGGTCGAAACGGCTTCCGGCCGCCGACGAGATCTGGCCTTCGAGCACTTCCCACACGGCGAGATTCTGTGAGGCGGGATCGTAGGCGGCCAGCCACTCGCGAAACTTTTCGGGCAGTACGTCCCGCTCGAACTGCGCCAGCCGTCCGGTCGCGTCGGCGAGTTTCGCTGCGTACTCGGCCTTGCGGCGGGTATTGTCCTGTGGTTGCAGATCGAGTTCGATCTCGCTGCGGATGGTGGTGGTGAACGACGAAGCGAGCCGGTAATAGTCGTCGTTGCGGATCGGGTCGAACTTGTGGTCGTGACACCGCGCACAACCGACGGAGAGACCGAGAAATGCCACACTGGTCGTCGCGACCATGTCGTCCAACTCGTCGTAGCGAGCAGACTCGAACTCGGCCTCGGTCAATTGTGTGGGAAATGCCCCGGCCCCCAAGAAACCGGTCGCCATCCAGGCCAAAGGATCATGTGGCGCCAGTTCGTCGCCCGCGAGTTGCCAACGTACGAACTGATCGTAGGGCAGGTCGGCGTTGAATGCCTTGATCAAGAAGTCGCGATAGTAGAAGGCGGTCGGCCGGTCGTAGTCCTGCTCGTAGCCGTGCGACTCGGCAAAGCGGGCCACGTCCATCCAATGTCGCGCCCAACGTTCGCCGAAATGCTCGCTGGCGAGGAGATGGTCGATCAACTCGGCATACGAAGTTAGGTCGGTCACCTGCTCGCCGGCGCTCCCCGTCAGCCGGGTGCGCCAGTGTTCCATCTCTTCCGGCGAGGGCGGCAGGCCCGTGAGATCAAAATACGCGCGCCGGATCAGTACACGGGCCGTGGCCATGCCGTTCGGCTTGAGGCCGAGCGGTTCTTGCTTGGCGCGGATGAACCGATCGATCGGCGTGCGCGGCCAATCGCGATCGGCCACTTCCGGAGGTGTGACCGCTGCGAACCGTTTGAGCGACCAGAACTGACGGCCGGCCGCGATGTCGATCTGTCGGCCGACCGCCGCCGCCGGGCCGCTGCGCGGGTCGGGCGCGCCCATCTCGATCCACTTCACGAAATCGGCGATCACCGCGTCGGGCAGCTTGCCTTTCGGCGGCATCTCGAAATCTTCATGCCGAAGTGCCCGTACGAGCAGGCTCTCGTCCGGCTTGCCGGGGACGACCGCCGGTCCGCTCTCTCCGCCCTTTCGGGACGCATCTCGGGTATCGAGCAGCAGCCCGCCCTTGAGTTTCTTCTGCGCGGCGGCCTGCGCGGAGTGGCACTGATAACACTCCTGCACCAACACCGGCCGGATTTTGGTCTCGAAGAAATCGGTTGCTGCGGGAGTAAGGTTGCTGGCTGCCTCTTCCGCGGCAAGCGGACCGGCCTGGCAGACGAAAAGAATCGCAACGGCCAGGCTCGACACGCCCCGGCGCGCCGCGGCTACATAGCGGGGTGGTCGAGCGACACTCATGAAGGACCTGTTTGTTTGGGCGGGCAACGGGCGGGCGGGAGCATGCGGCCACGGAACCCGTCAAGCCGCAACACCGGTTCTCGGGTAGGCCCCTATTTTAACCAACGGTGCGCCCAGGCGGCCATCCCCGGCTATCTGCCGCGGCGGCTGGCGAGCATGGCACCCCAGAAGGCGAGGAAGGCGAATACGCAGCCCATGACGATCGCGGGGCGTCGCCAGTCGTGTGACGACAACCACGCGCCCGTGGCAAGAAAGAGGCCCCACAGGACGACCGCGATCATGATCCAGACGATCCAAAGCCGGCGTTTTTGGAGTTCGTCGTTCTCGCGACGCGTGGGCGTCAGCGAATCCATGTATTCTGATTGGTGATGTTGGATCATTGCTTGGTTGTCCGCTGGGAATGCTATCGACCAGTTGCAGCAGGCCGAGCAAAAGGTGTTCGGCTCCGATGTAGTTCGTGGCCCAGAGAGTGAGCTTCAAGGCCGGCTTGGTCGACGCCTTGTGGGCATCTCTGTGGCCGCTCCCTGGGCGGCATCCATCCATTCTCCCTTAACGGGCCGGTGGGGCCAAGCCAGTGGCCGCTTGAATTTCGGTTTTATCCAGCATGATCATGAAAATCTTAGGAACGGAAGTGACCGGTGGTGCGTCTCAATGTTCGAGGGAGAATCCGCTAAATCGTCGTTTCAGTAAAAACGACCAGAGAACCGCCCGGTGAGCGCAGCGCAATTGGGTTCTCGGACAGACCCTCGGAGGGATTATGATGAATCGCGTATTTGCCGTCCTGACGGCGTTCGTTCTCTGTTCGCCGTGCCCGCTGTATGCGGATTACGGCGTCGAAGATCGGGGAACGTGGCCTATGAGTTGGCCGAAGGAACTGGAGGGCCTGCGCGAGCGATCGCGTGCCTTCGAGGGGCCCATGGCGCTCCTGCTGCACTATTCGATACCATTCACGAAGCGGGAGGAGTTCGAGGCCGTGTGGCCACACCTCCTGAAGGTGAAGACCAAAGGGGCACCGATCGTGCTGACGCGGGGATCGAACTTCTGGTTAGGCGAAGGCGCGCAGGCCGGCGTTTGCATACACACTCCGCCCAACGGTGAAACCCCTCTCGCGGATGCCAAGGAAGCGGGCGGGAACTGGAGACACACGACCTACATCGAGCTGATCGTGGACGGCGAGATTGTCGACCTGAATCGCATTCGCTTACCGCCGGACACCCCGATTGTCGATAAGCGGTTCCAGGGCGACGCCCCAACCATGCCCTGAACCGGATCGGCCGGCTCCCGTTGGCCATCCGAACATGCGTTATCTCGATAGACCTTTCCGCCGGTGGCGGTTTGTCGCCGGCGGCTTTTTTCATGCCCCGGTTCGTCATAAGTCTTGTCGTGGCATGGCTTTCTTAAAGCCGCCAGACAGAAGCTAAGCTTTCCTGATAGGGCCGTCGGGCCCGTTCGGGTCCAGCGGGTCGGTTATGACGACTGATCACAATAGGCGAGGTCGATACTCTATTTCCGCGATACGGATGGGAAGTCGCCGGCCGCTGGATGCCCTGTGCGCCACTTTCTTATGGGGCTGGCGGTGGTTCTTGCCCCCATCGCCCACTCCCGACGAGAGCTTCCATGCGCAGCGGGTGCTCATGTTTTGCCTGGGGCTGAGCATCTGGGTACCCCTCTCGGGCATCGGCTATCACAAACTGGGCGTGCCGATCGCCGTCGATATTCTGCTCATCTCGGCAGTGCCCCTGGCCGCGATTCCGTTCCTGTTGCGTTATAGCCGCCGCACCACACTGTGTGGCAACCTGCTGGCGGCCCTGGCCCTGACCATCTACACGGCGCTCGCGCTGGTGACCGGCGGGCCTGCGGCGCCGGTGGCACCTTGGTTTGTGGCCGTCCCGATCATCGCCATGTTCCTGACGGGCCCGCGGTGGGGCGTCGTGTGGACGCTGCTCGCGATGCTGACGGTCTGTGCTTTCTTCGCTGCCCGAGAGATGGCCTTCGTCTTCCCACAACCATTCCCGGCCTCGCTGGTGCACATCCTGCAATGGGCCGCTCTGATTCGCCTCGGCCTGTTCATTGCCGTGCTCACGCTCCTCTTCCGGGCCGTCGACCTGAGGCAGCGCACGGCGTTGAAGGAAGCCCTCTCGGCGGCGCAGGCGGCGGACCGCGCCAAGAGTGAGTTCTTGGCCAACATGAGCCATGAGATCCGCACCCCGCTGACCGCCATTCTTGGCTACACCGAGTTGTTGCGCGAGGGCACGCGCCATCCGGGAGAGACGCTACGGATCAGCCACGGCGACGCGCTGGAAACGATCCATCGCAACGGCGAACACCTGTTGCAGGTGATCAACGACATTCTCGATCTGTCAAAGATCGAAGCCAGACGCTTGGATCTAGAACAAGTGTATGCCTCGCCTCGACAAATCGTGGCCGAGGTGATGGCACTGTTCGCGGCCCGCGCCTCGGCAAAGGACGTGCGGCTGGAGTCGCACTTCGACGCGGAGTTGCCCGATGCCATCGAGACCGATCCGACGCGGCTGCGGCAGGTGCTGGCGAATATCATGGGCAATGCCGTGAAATTCACCGAAGAGGGGACGGTACATATCGAAGCCAGGTGGCAGGGACCGCGCACAGGCCCCGCGACGATCGAGTTCGCCATCCGTGATTCGGGCATCGGGATGACTCAGCAGGTGGTGGGACGGTTGTTCCAGCCGTTCACCCAGGCCGACGGATCGACCTCGCGGCGCTACGGGGGGACCGGTCTGGGGCTGGCCATCTGCTCGCGCTTGGTGCAGATGATGGGCGGGGCGATCGAGGTCGCCAGCGAACCCGAGAAGGGGAGTTGCTTCACGGTCAGACTGCCGGTCGACCACGCCCGGTCGCGCAACGCCGATACGGTGGCAATCACCGGCGACGAAAGGGCCTCGCCGGCCCACGCGACGGCTTTCTGCGGCGCGGAAGCGACGGGCCTGGCCGGTTGCCGCATTCTGCTGGCCGAAGATAGTGCCGACAATCAGCGGCTGATTCGTCACCTGTTGCACAGCGCGGGGGCGGAGGTCACCCTGGCCGAGAACGGCCAGTTGGCTGTCGACCTGGCGCTGACGGAATTGGATCGAGAGTCGGCTTTTGACCTGATTCTCATGGACATGCAGATGCCCGTGCTGGACGGTTACGAAGCCACGAGCCGCCTGCGCGCGGCCGGCTATTGGCAGCCGATCGTCGCCTTGACGGCCCACGCGCTCCGGGCCGAGCACGACAAATGTCGCGCGGCCGGCTGCGACGACGTGTGTACCAAACCGATCGAGCGGGCGGCCTTCTTCGCGGCTCTCCGTCGCCGACTTCGAAAGCGCGACGCCTCCTCGCTGACTTCCAGATCGGGCTGCTGCGACCGCAAGCCACCGATCCGCGGGGAAGTTCGCCTGCCGGCCTGAGATCGACGTCGCGGCCGTTCGCCCGATTTCTTGCCAGCCGCTTTCGTCCTCCGCTATCCTGACCAGTGGCGTGGCTCGGCGAAATCTTTGGTTCTTCGTCTGGTCAGCCAAGGAGGATACTCTTCCCATGCGAACGAACTTCGGGCATGCGACCGGCAACTGCCAATGGGCCATCGTCGTAGCGCTCGCGCTGACGAGCGGTCTTTTCGTTGCCGATCGGGCCGCGGCGCAGAAGGGAACCTCCCCCATTCGAGCGCAGGCAGATCGTGTGCCAGAACAACCCGACTTCCGCGAGGCAGAGAGTCCGCCCACTTTGAAGGTACTGGCGGCGCGGCTCACCCGGCTATTGGAAACCGAGTGCCCCGCTGCCGAGGTGGCACTGCACGGTGATGAATTGGTGGTGCGTTACCGCACGCAGAAGTTCATGGTCCATGGCCGGAACAAGACGGGCGAATTCTCTGAGAAAGCGCACGAAGAGGAAGGTCCGCGCTTTCGCGGATTCTTCTTGCAGATCTATTTCCATTCGGAGCGCCCCGTCCGCGCGTTAGAGGTGCCGTGCGATCTGCGAGAGCCGTACTGGACGACGTTCGTCAACGATTATGCCATCGGCCAGGGAGACCAAGCCGGCTTCGCCTCGACAAGCTTGTCGTATAACCATGCCACCGACGCCGAACTGCTGAAGAAACTGAAGAATTGTCTGGCAGCAGAGGAAGAAGCGCCCGTGAGCACACCGCACCGACGATCGAACTGAGCACGGAAGAACGCAAGACGCGGATGGCTTGGTCGCGAGGGCGAAGCACGCCGGCGCGACTCGTGCTGCATGTCCGCTGCAGCGCCTGCTAAATTGATGGCATGCTCCGAGCGCTCGCGCACCGCAATTTCAGGCTGTTCTTCTTCGGTCAAGGCGTGTCGCTCATCGGCACCTGGATGCAACAGGTCGCGACGACGTGGCTCGTGTACGAACTCGAACATTCGACGTTCCTTCTCGGCTTGGTTGGCTTCGCGAGCCAGATCCCGACATTTCTCGTGACACCACTGGCCGGTGTGTTCACGGATCGTTGGAACCGGCACCGCGCGCTGATGGTTACCCAGAGCCTAGCGCTACTACAGGCCGCGACGTTGACGCTACTGACGCTGTTCGAGCGGATCAACGTGTCGAATCTGCTGGCGCTCAGTTTTTCGTTGGGGCTGGTGAACGCGTTCGATATTCCGCTGCGGCAGGCGTTTCTGACCGAAATGGTCGGCAAGCCGGAAGATCGCGCCAACGCCATTGCGCTCAATTCGTCCTTGTTCAACGGCGCCCGCTTGGTCGGTCCTGCTCTGGCCGGCCTGCTCATCGCCGCGACCGGCGAATGGTTCTGCTTCTTGCTCAATGCGATCAGCTACCTTGCAGTGCTGATAGCCCTGTCGCTCATTCGAGTAGCACCGCGCGAGCAGCGGTCTGAACATCCATCGGTGTTGGCCGGCCTGAAGGAAGGCTTGGGCTACGCTTTCCGGTTTCCGCCGATCCGCGCCATATTATCGCTCGTCGCATTGGTTGGCTTTTCGGTCATACCGGTATCGGTGTTGTTGCCCATATTTGCCACGCAGTCGTTCGGCGGCGGCGCCAACACGCTGGGCTTGCTCACCGCGGCCCAGGGTGTCGGATCATTGGTCGGCGCACTCTATCTGGCGTCGCGGCGGACGGTCCTCGGACTGGGTAAGCGGATCGCGGCCGCCGCCGTGATCGTCGGCATAGGCATTCTCGGTTTTTCGTGGGCATGCGATTTTTGGACAGGCGCCGCCATGCTACTCCTCACAGGTTTCGGCATCATGGTGCAGATGGCAGCCTGCAATACGATCTTGCAGACGATCGTCGACGAAGATAAACGGGGCCGCGTGATGAGTCTGCACGCGATGGCCTTCATGGGCACGGCCCCCTTGGGCAGCCTAGCTGCCGGAGCACTCGCAGACAGGATCGGCTCGCCTGCCACGGTTCGCATCGGCGGCGCAGCCTGCGTGTTAGGAGGACTGTTGTTCCTCCGCCAGTTAACCCAACTGCGGGAACACATCCGGCCAATTTACGTGCGAGCCGGTATTCTGCCCGAAATCGCCGACGGCATGGAAACCGCCAATGAGTTGGCTTCACCACGCCGCGGATAGGTTGCTAGACTAGCGGCGAATCGAACCAACGCCGCTAGGTCGTGCGCAGAACATGGCGCAAACGAGGACGGTTTGTGGATCATCTGGGCGACGGGCAGGACAACGGACAATGCCCAGATGGCGGGTCAAGCCTGAATCTACGCGGTTTTGGCCCGCATATCAATCCGACGCTGCCCTACGAAACGGTCGACTCCGACGTCGAGTCATGAGGAGCGTAAAGCGCCAAGGGAGCATTGAACACGAGGGACACCGACTGCCAACGCCGATTCAACGCCGCAATCACGACTTCAATGACAAGGTGCCGGCTGCTTGGCGGGGTGTGGGGGGGGTAAGCATTCTTAAACCCGGTTCAATGTGCCTGTAATGCCAGCGAAGGAATCGGTCTCGACGCCAAAGCGTTGCAAGAGGGTGATGAAAAGCAGGGCGAGCGGTTCTTCCTCGACTCGCACTTCATCCTGCCAGCCAGCATCCGTATCGATTCCGGCGCCTGCCTGATTGTCTTCGTTGCCTTTGCCGAACTTGAGATACCGGCCGTTGGTGAAGCCCAGATTTGTTCCACCGGCGGAGATAATCGGGTAATTGCGTGACAGGTGGAAGCTGCTCGAGGCAGAGCCATGCATCGCGAAGGTGTTGTCCAGCATATTCCCGTTGCCGGTCGGTTCGGGCGTGTCCTTCAACCTCTGTGCGAAGCGACCAAACTCTTCTGCCTGGTAGCGGTTGTAGGTGCCGAGATTCTTCCAACCATCGGGCTGTTTGACGGCGTGGGTCAGCCCATGAGCACCGTTCAGGCCCACCGCTTTGGATAACAAATCGTGGGGACCTTCACCGTTTTCGCGTCCTAGCTGAAACGTCGCGACGCGAGTGGAATCACTGAGGAAAGCAAGATAAATCAGCTCGTACATGGTTTGGAAGTACAGCCGAGCTTCCTCCGGCGTGGCATCCAGATGGAGATTGGTGGTATCGACCGCAGTAACCGGCGTATCAATCCACTTCTGCGCTTTCGCCAGCTTGACCTCGGTATCGCGCACGGCATCAAGATACTGTTTGAGCGTTTGTTGATCCTGATTGGAAAGCGACTTTTCGAGCGACCTTGTATTCGCGATGAGCAAATCCAGGGCACTCTTGCTTCTGGCCAGTCGGGCATGGGCGTCTTTGCCGCTGGTCACAAACAGCGTATCAAAGATCTGCTTCGGCTTGTTCATAGCCGGAATCGGGCGGCCTTCGCGATTGTAAGACTGTGTCTGCGCGCCGCGCGGACCGCCGATGCCTCCGTTGGTCGACATCACCAGCGAAGCGTGCCGAGTGAATTCGCCAACATGCTCGGCAATGACCTGGTCCACGGAAACGGAGTTCTTGTAGGGGCCCTCACCTCCGATGTCGGCACCCGTCAGGTATTGATCGGCGTTGGAGTGCCCATGAACCCTTCTGGCAGCGGGGTGAGATAGCCCGGAGTAAACCGTGATTTCGCTGCGCAACGGCTCGAGCACGTCCAGAACTTTCGTCAGTTGGAAATCTTTCTCGCCACCGCGCGGGAACCAACTCCAATCATTCCACGCCGGATCTGACTTGAGCGGCAGACCGACACCATCCGGATGATATACGCTCAGGAATCGCTTCGGCGTGACGCTCGGAACTGAATTGGCGCGGGCCAGCGATTCGAGCCACGGCAACGCCAATGCGACGCCAGCACCACGCAGGAAACGTCGACGATCAAAGGTCACAGGTGCGTTACTCATCGGCGCGTTTCTGACCCTTATTTCGAATGGAATAGTTTGCTGTTCACGACCAAGTGTATCAAATCGGCCACCCGGTCTCCCTGTTTTCGGAACTTGCCGGTCAGCACGTCGACATCCACATGATCGGCAAAAGTCAGTGGCCGACCCAGAGCATAGGACGACATCTTATGAACCATCGCTTTGGCAAATTGATCTTGCCGATCCGCCAACAGGTATCGCCTGAGACCATCCACTCCAGCCAATTCCTGCTTATTGAACAAGACCGAAGTTGCATCTACCGGCTTGTTCTTGATGCTTGTGCGCCAGACTCCCACGGCATCATAGTTCTCGAACGCGATTCCCCAGGGATCGATTCGCGAATGGCATGAAATGCAGGCCGGCTTGTTGCGATGGTCGGCGATGCGCTCCTTGAGCGTCATCTCCAGGATTCGCGGATCCGTGAGATCGACTTTCGGAACATTGGCCGGCGGCGGTGGTGGCGGATCGTGAAGGATCCGCTCCAGCAGCCAGACGCCACGTTTCAAAGGGTGAGAATCGCTGCCGTCGGAATTCATCGTCAACATTCCGGCGGAAGTCAGAATTCCGCCGCGGTGCACTTCCGCGGCGACGGGCACCTTCCGGAAATGGGGGCCGAAGACGCCTGGGATACCGTAGTGCTGCGCCAACCGCTCGTTGACCACGACGTAATCGGAGTGCAGGAAGTCCATAACGCTGCTGTTATTACGCACGGTTTCCCGAAAAAAGGCGATGGGCTCTTGCCGCATCGCTTCGCGCAACGCGTCGTCTTTGACATGCGTTACACTTCCCATGCCGTCCAGGCCGAGCCATTGCTCTGCAAAATGTTGCGAAAATCGCTCCGCGCGCAGGTCGGTCAGCATTCGATCAACTTGCGAGTTCAGAACGCCCGGATCTTTTAGCGTGCCTGTTTGGGCGAGTTCCAAGAGTTCCTGCTCTGGCACGCTGGACCAGAGAAAAAATGAAAGCCGACTCGCCAGTTCCAGATCGCTGATCGTTCCCGATTTCTCGGTATTCTCGGCGGACGACCTCTGAGTCAGGTAGAGGAATTCCGGCGCGGCCAGGGCGGTGGCCAATACTTCCAGCATCGCGCCTTCAAACGTGTCAAAGTCTGGACGATATTTGACGAACAGATCCATGAAAGGACCAACTTCGTCAGTAGCGATTGGACGTCGCCAGGCGCGTTCCAGAAAACGAGTGAGCACCTCTCGACCGTAGATCTGCTCATCGCTTCTGCTCTCGCTCTCAAAGAAGATGTTGAGATGGCTTTGCGGCGGCCAGTGGTCGAAGTGGGGTGCGCTGACTTCGATGTAATCGATCACCACCTGCAGCGGTTCTTTCCCGCCACGGGAGTTGGACTCATTACGAATGTGCAGGAATTCATCCCGCCGGGGGAAAGTGGTTTCCAGTTTCCGAAAAGGGTTGCGCACGATCTCGCTGAGCGGAATGTCGAATTCGATGAATTCCGGTTTTTCGGCCGGAGCCGTGACCGGCACGTCTCGCTGGCTGACGACTTGCGAGAAGTTCGCGTTGTTGCTGGTGTGGGCGCTGAAGATCAGTCGCAGACTGGCATACTCGTCTGGCTCCGTTGTCGTGCGCCCAGCGCGAATCCGCACTCGCATCGTGCCTTCGTCGGGCAGAAAGCGATCCAGATTCAGTTTCAACTCGTGAGATCGCGGCAGGACGAAGACCACCGGCGAAACGTCCGGGTTGTGGCCAGCAAACTCGCCAGGCTTGGGAACTGCCTGACCTTCGCCGAGCTGGATTCCTTCGCCCGTTGATCGATTGAGCAGATGCGACCCGTTCCGACGATGGCGATCGTTGTCGTCAGCCTCGTTGAATCGTTTGTTGTCGTCGACCTTCAGGTTGCTCATCATTTCCCGCATCGAAATGATGTACGTGACCGGCGGTGGACGTTCGCCGCTCACGGTCACTCGCTGGAGCGCTTTCAGCCCTAGCTCGCGATAGGCCTCAAACTGCATGGCCGACATCTGCAACAGGTCGGAACTATTCTTGAACCCGTCCTCCGATGCCGTCTCCGGTGGCAGGCTCGTCGCGATCGGGTATGGCAGACCGAGGAGATCCTGCAGGGCATAGTTGTATTCATATTTCGTCATCCGGCGAAACGACGAGTGCTCCGAACGGTTGCGGCGAACAAGGGAGGCCTTGCTCATTTCCTGGCTGAGCCAGTCGACAATATTTCGGCGATCGATATCGGCGAGACGGTATTCTTCCTCGTCCTCCGGCGGCATTTCCGAATTGCTGAGGACCTTGTAAATCCCACGCCAGCGGTCGACATCGGGGCCGGCCAGCAAATCGGGATTTAAACGGTCGACGCGAAGATTCGCCATCATCGAGTCAGGACCATGACAAGCGACGCATTTCCGGCCCAGAACTGGGGCAATGGATTTACGGAAGTGATCAAGATTGGCGGTGGGAATGGCCGGCTTTGGTTCGATCCCGGTCTCGGCCTCTTTCAAGAAGAGGGATTTCGCTCGACCCGCGTCTCGGACTTCGTGCAATGTCAGCGGTGTGCCGACTGCCTCCGCAGCCAGCGCTTGGCAAGCATGCGTGCATGCCAGGAGAATTGTGACGATCAGAATACGCATGGGTTGGCTTTCCGAGCGAGTTCTGAGGCCGTCCGGACGATCCAACCTTGGCGTGCAAACGGCGGGACTGCTCAGATCGATTGCGGGACGAAAATGCTTTCGTGCGGCATTTTCTGTTTGGAGGGGCCTGAAACCGCTAGGTCTGTATTGCTTCTCATCTTAGCATCACGCGCCCTCCCGTACACCCATCGCTGGCATCCATGAAGGTTGGCCTCGGCCCGAGAAGTGGTTCCCTCGGCCTCCGGTAATCAGCACGCGATTGCTTGCTTCACCTTCTGCCGGTTCTCGTATCGAGGCCAAGAAACGGCAGTCCAAGGAAATAGCCTGTGTGAATAATGCCACAGATTCCTGTTCGGTCAGTTGCTGGCAAGTCAGCCCCCGCTGGCCTTCTTCGGCCGCGGTGACCGGTGGCCCCGAAGCAGCGAAATTGAAGAGCCACCTATTTCTATCTGCTCGAACGTACATTGCTCGGGCGTTTTGTCCGGCCGCCAGCGCAGGAGTTTCGTGCCGTGCCGGAAGCGGCCTGCGGTGAACTGATCGTACGCGACTTCGATGACAAGTTGTCCGTCAAGCGGAACCCATTCGCTGGAACGTTTCGTCGACCAGCGGCTGGGGCCCCCCGGCGCACTGCCGGTGAACCCCGGTGGACCGACATGACCCTCGACCCTTTGTTCGACACCCTTTCTTTCGGCTGCGGTGAAACTGGAAGTGAACCCGACGTGATCGAGATCTCCTTCATCGTTGTACAGACCGAGCAGCAGAGATCCGACCTTCTGGCCGTGGCTGCCGACACGCAGGCCGCCCACGACGCAATCGGCCGTGCGAATGGGCTTAATCTTTTGCATAGCGACTCTTTCGCCAGGGATATAAGGGAGGTCGAGCCGCTTGGCGATCACGCCATCGAGAGCGGCGCCGACATTGCGGAACCAACGCCGTGCGGTGGCCACACTGCGCGTGGCCGGTGAGAGTCGCAGCGCGCCGGTGTTGTCGAAATATCGAGAGGCAAACCTTTCCAGCCGAGCACGACGCTCGGCAAGCGGCGTCTCGACGAGCGAGCGTCCCCGTTCGTCTTCAAGCAGGTCGAAAACGATGAGCAGCGCTGGGCGGTCTTTGGCCAGGCGGTTCACGCGGCTGGCGGCCGGATGAATTCGCTGCAGCAAATCGTCGAAGGAGGAGCGCCGACCGATCGGCACGATCAGTTCACCGTCAATGACAAAACGTGATGCCTTTGCGTCGCGGACCGCCTCGACGATCTCCGGAAAATAACGGCCAAGTGGCTGCCCCGACTTAGACTGTAGGTCAATCTTCTGCCCGTGGCGAAATACCAAGCAACGGAAACCATCCCACTTGGGTTCGTACTGCCACTCGCCGCCCGTTGGAATAGTTTCGACGAGCTTTGCTTCCATGGGCTCCAGCGGGTATTTCACAACAGTGGCCACTTGCTTGTCAAAGATGCTTCTCGAGAGACACCCGATGACGTCGGCCGAGGAGCGGCTTCCAGAGATCGCCAACCTTGGCCAGCCGGGCGGGCATGTTGTCGAGTCGGAAATCGTCGATTGCGATTCCCCGTTCAACCTCCTGCCAGGTGACGGGCGCGGAGACCGAAGCACGTGCGGTCGGCCGCACCGAGTACACCGAAGCGAGCGTGCGGCCCCAGGCATTCTGATTGTAATCCACCAGTACTCGGCCCCGCGGCCGTTTCGCGATGCGGTATTCGGCCGTGATCAACCGGGGATAGAGCGATTGCATCCACAGGGCAAACTCTTTGGCCACCGTCCAGACTTGCTTCTGGGTCGGCCCTCGGACGATTGGCACGTAGACGTGCATCCCCTTCGAACCCGACGTCTTAACGAAGCTCGCCATCCTCAATTTCGCAAGGCCATCGCGGACGAGCAGGGCCACTTCCAAGATGCGATCGAACTTGACTCCAGGCCCCGGATCGAGGTCAAAGTGCAAGTAATCGGGGCGATCGACATCATCGCACCGCGCGTACCACGGGTTCAAATCGATGCAGCCGAGGTTAACGATCCATAGCAACGTGGCCAAATCGGCGACGATCGGAAAATCGATCACATTGGCCGATGCATGGGCGATCGAGCAGATCTCAATCCAGGACGGCCTTGGTGACGGCGCCCTTTTCATAAAAAAGAAGTCGCCGCCGGCACCATTGGGATACCGCTTCATGACCATGGCACGCCCGACCAGGTGCGGAAGCAGGTGCGGCGAAACTTCGGCATAGTAGCGCAGTAAGTCGCCTTTGGTGACTCCTAGTTCGGGCCAGAACAGCTTGTGTAAGTTGGAAAGATGGACCCGACGGCCCCTTCCGGCCTTGATCTCCGCATCCGTCGTGGTTCGCGAAATTTCAGGAATTGCAACGCGCCGCATACGTTTCGGCGGCGGCATGTGCTGCCCGTACCATTCGGACGGGTGCCTGTCGCGAGTGGCTCTGCCGTTCATCCGAGATGAGTGATGCAAGTTCTTCACGGCCGTTCGTGACTGCAAGTGGGGTGCCGAGTCACGGAGAGTCTGGCTGATCTCACCGTCGTTCCATATCAGACCGGCCAGCGGGACGAGAAAGGGGCGTCTAAAAAGGACCGCTCCACACTTGTGCGCAAGGCAAACGGTAACCTCGTATCGGGGCTCTCTGGTACATCGGCGCAGGTCTTGCCTAGGTTCGGAGGATGCCAGAACCGCATGCAGGCCACGCATCGTCAAGCAAACGCCTCGAATGCCTCAAGCTCTGCAGCCGTCATTTGCTGGGCACGCACTCTGGCACACTACCCCCCACAGGCGCTCGCTAGACCCCAATCTCCTGGCGATTCGGCTATTGCATGGCGACCAAGGGTTGGGGCGTGTAAGCGGGCCGTGCCACCCCGCTACGCTGATTGGCAATGCTTTGACTGCATATAAGGCTCCCAAAACCATTTCCCGCCGTCACTTACATCACGCCGAAGACGGAGCATTGCCGAATCGACGGCTGGCGCGATGACTGGCAACCGATCCATTCCGCCGCTTCGCGACGAGCAGGCGCAATTTTTTTCTCGGCGAATGACAGGAAACAGGATGCGGCGCACTTTCTCTAGCGGCAACTTAACTTTCAGGAGCCGCTCCAATGCTTGCACGTTCGATGGCCAGTTTCGCATTCGACAATCGCACCCGACAGAAGGTCCGTGACCGCCGGCCCTCGCGCCGTAGAGCCCACAAACGTGCCGGTGCTCGGTTCGAGCGGTTGGAGATGCGCTCCATGCTCTCGGCAGTGTCGTGGATCGGACCCGCTACCGGTGGCAACTGGGACGTCGCCGCCAATTGGAGCGGTCACACCGTGCCGGGGGCGGGCGATACGGTGACCGTTAACACGGGTGCCACTGCGGCGACGATTGTCGTCCGGCCCGGCGACAGCGAGGCGATCGCCAGCCTCACGACGGGTGCCAACGATAGCTTATCGCTGAGGGGTGGTGTATTAAGCGTTTCGGCAACTTGCACGCTCAAGGGGCCTATCGATGTCACATTGGCGGGAGCACGCGCCACGCTCGACTACGGTGTACTGGCCGTCGCAGGGGCCGCCGCGCTCAATGATTCGATCGACGTCTCGCTTGCCGACGGTTATTCGCCCGGCTCGTTCGACAATTTCCAGCCGCTCTTGTTCGGCAGCCGGACGGGCACGCCCACCGTTACGGTTCCTGCGGCAGAAGCCGACTTCCTGACGTCGACAAGCCTCTATGTTGTGCCCGCCGGAAGCAAAAGTATCACCGTGACAACCGCTGCCGACGACATGGGCGGAGCCATCGCCGGCCAAACGACGCTGCGCGACGCGATCGCCGCGGCCAATGCCTCGGCGAACCCGATCGAACTCATCGACTTCGATATCCCCACCGGCGATTCGGGCTACAGCAACTCGGCGCACGTCTGGACCATCTCGGCGACTGCGGCCTTGCCGGCCCTCACGGGCCACGCGATCATCGACGCGACCACGCAACCCGGCTATGTCGGCAAGCCGGTCGTGCAACTGAGTGGTGCAAGTGCCGGCAGTGGTGTGGACGGCCTCGACCTGAACGGAGGTCATAGCCGAGTGAGCGGCCTCGTGATCAATCAGTTCAAGGGCGACGGTATTCACCTCTCAAACGCAGGCTACGACACAATCACGGCCGACTACTTGGGTACCGACCCGACCGGTGCCACAGCCAGCCCGAACGGTGCGAACGGCGTCGAATTGACCGGCGCTTCGAACAGCTTCATCGGCCAGGCCGTGCCCGGTGCAGGCAATCTGATCAGTGGCAACACCGCCGATGCTGTCTTTGTCGATGCCGCCAGCAGCCAAAACGTCGTTGCGGGCAATCTGATCGGCACCAACGCGACCGGCGAGACCGGCCTGGGCAATACCGTGAACGGAGTGGAAATCCGCGGCTTCGATAACACGGTGGGCGGCACCACCTCTGCCGCCCGCAACGTCGTTTCTTCCAACGGCGCTTTCGGCATCTTTCTCAACGCCTTCAATCCCGCCGACCCGGCGGTACCGTCAGCATACGATAACCTGGTCGAAGGTAACCTGGTCGGCACCGATGCGACGGGCAGCAATCCGTTGGGCAATGCGGCCGATGGAGTCGAACTTCAAAGCGGCACCTACGGCAACACGATCGGCGGCACCGCCCCTGGCGCGGACAATGTGATCGCGGCTAGCAGCGGCCACTACTCCGGATTGGTCGTCGACACCACGAGCCACAACAACACGATCGAAGGCAACTTTATCGGCACGAACGCCGCGGGTGCTTCGTTGGGCAATCCCGGCGGTGTGTATATCTTCGGCCCCGACAACACGATCGGAGGTAATGCGCCGGGCGCCGCCAACACGATCGCTAACAACATCTACGGCGTGGTTATCGACGGGGGCGCACAGAATCTGATCAGCCGCAATTCAATCTTTGCCAATACAGCTCTGGGCATCGACCTGTTCAGCGGCGGCAACAACAACCAGGCGGCACCGGTCCTTGCGGCAGCGTACAGCGGCGCCGGCACGACGGTGAGCGGCAGTCTGACGAGCGCCGCGAACACAACGTACACGGTCGAATTCTTTGCGAACCCTGCCGGCACGTCGCAGGGCCAGACCTATTTGGGCACGACCACCGTGACCACTGGCGCCGGCGGGGTGGCAGATTTCAACGTCACGCTGCCATCTGCGCTTACGGCCAACGAGCCAGTCGTTACCGCCACCGCCACCGATCCGGCCAATAATACGTCGGCCTTCTCCAATGCGGTCACGGCACAGCCGGGCCGGCCCGCCGGAATCACGAGCGCGGCGAGCGCCACGTTCCTCATCGGCCAGTCGCACAGCTTCACGGTGACTACCGTGGGCAGCCCGACGCCCGTGCTGAGCGAATCGGGTGTGCTGCCGTCCGACATCAAGTTTGTCGATAACGGTAACGGAACCGCGACCTTGAGCGGCACACCGAGCCTCGCCGATTTCGGCGTCTACACGGTAACGGTCACCGCGCACAACGGCGTCGGCAACGATGCCACGCAAAGCTTCACATTGACCGTGGGTCTCGCCACACAGAACGAAAACTTCCTGGCTTCGGTCTACCTCAGCATTCTGCACCGTCCGATCGATGAGGCGAGCCTCGAGTATTGGTCGCGACGGCTCGACCAAGGACTCCCACGGTCGCAGGTCGTGTCCGCCATCGACCACAGCGCCGAATACTATGCCAAGATTATCATCACGCCCGCCTACGAGGCCTATCTTGGTCGAGCGCCCGACAGCGCCGGCGTGGCGTGGTGGACGCTCCTCATGGAATTCGGACTGACCGACGAGGAACTCGACGCCAACTTTCTAGCCTCGCCGGAATTCTACCAACACAACGGTGGCACGAACCAAGGTTGGATCGACGGCCTGTACGAACAGGTTCTGGGCCGTCCGGCCGACCAGCAAGGAGGAACGTATTGGTTGCGCCAGCTCAACCGAGGCGAATCGCGATACGACATCGCCCTCGGTTTCGAGACAAGTCAAGAGGTCGAAGCGCAGCGAGTGACGAACGATTACCAGACCTTCCTGGGACGGCAACCCTCGGCCAAAGAGCTCGACAATTGGCTCGATCAGCTTCCCTTCCGCGCGACCGACGAGGATGTGATCACGGCTCTCGTTTCGTCGGCAGAGTATTACCAGGAACATTCGGGAAAACTCTCGCATTGAACGGGTCGGCAAGGGCCAAACCACTGACGAGAATGGCGACCAACGGTGGCTAGCACGCCCTAAGGTACTGGGAAGGGCGTGGCGAAGTGGTGCTGCCAATGGGGTTAGCTGAAACTTCCGTCCGTGCGAACGGCGCTCCGAAGCGGGCGCCATCAAAAGGGCCGTGGTAGAACACGAGCGTCGTCGTTTCGGGCGTAACCATCGTGTGCCCTCCGTAGACCTTCGCCCTATGCCTGCTTGGCGCGGGGGTGTCTGGTGCTTGGTGGTGTCGAGAGCACGTTGTATCTGACCGATGAGCTCGTGCCCACCTCGCTCAATAACGCCAGCTTCTTCCGTTTGCGATCGCCATCCGCCATGCCGGGCTAGATGCGTGATGCTGAAGATTCGTAGCGGAGTGACGACCCCGAATCGGTCGACCCGTGACCCATTGATGTTCAGGGTCGGCAGGAAACGCAGCGCATTGGGGAGGTGCCGCCGGAGTTTGTGACCGTAACGTCGTAGTTGCCCAAGGTGAGCGGCGCTTTGCCGATTTTTTGCCGTCGGGCACGAGCTATTTGATTTTGTCGGCCGCTCTTAGATTAGACTTGTAGACTCGTGGCCAACCGGGTGAGCCACGATTCGCGTGAGGCGTGCCGATGCAGGAAGTCGTTAACGACCAGCCCTATCAATTCTTGCCCCCTTACCATGGCCGCTTCTGGTGGCTTGTGGTCGAACGGGGCCTCCCCTGGTATCTGCGGCGTTTCTGGGGTATCTCTCAGATCGAGATGCAGGGTGTCGAACATCTCAGCCACTCGCTGGCGGCCGGTCACGGCGTGCTGCTGGCCGGAAACCATCCGCGCCCGTGCGACCCACTGGTGTTGGGGCAGCTTTCGCGTCGGGTGCGCCAGCCGTTCTTCAGCATGGCGAGTTGGCACCTCTTCATGAATGGCGGGTGGGAGGCCTGGCTCATGCACAAGCTGGGCGCCTTCAGCGTGTTCCGAGAAGGGGTCGATCGGGCCGCGGTGAACACGGCGATCGACATCTTGGTGTCGGCCGAGCGGCCGTTGCTCATCTTTCCGGAAGGTGGCGTGTCGCGCACGAATGATCAGTTGAATCCGCTCCTGGAGGGCACCGCCCTCATCGCGCGCACCGCGGCGAAACGGCGCGAGAAGGCCGGCGCGGGGCAGGTGGTGGTCCACCCGGTGGCGCTGCGTTACCGCTTTCACGGCGATGTGCAACAGGCAGTCGACCCGGTACTGAAAGACATCGAAACCCGACTTACCTGGCATCCCGCGCCCGACCTGCCGCTGGTGGAACGCATTGCGAAGGTGGGCCAGGCGCTGCTCACCTTGAAGGAGATCGAATATCTGGGGCAGCCTCGGGCGGGCGCGCTCCACGAGCGTTTGAGAGGTCTTATCGATCATCTGCTGGCGCCGCTCGAGCAACAGTGGCGCACGGGTGACGGCTCGGGGACCACCACCGCGCGCGTCAAACGGTTGCGGGCGGCGATCGTACCGACGCTCTCGGCCGGAACGCTTTCGGACGTCGACAAGCGACATCGTTGGCGGCAGCTTGCCGATTGCTATCTCGCCCAGCAGCTTGCTTGGTACCCGCCCGACTACCTGCGCGACGACCCGACCCCGGAACGGATATTAGAAACGGTCGAGCGATTGGAAGAAGACGTGACCGATCGAGCACGAATCCACCATCCGCTGTCGGTGCGGATCGACGTCGGAGAAGCCATCCCCGTGGCAACGCATCGCGACCGCGAGTCGGCGAACGACGATATCTTGGAAGCGATCGATTCGCGTTTGCGCGCAATGATCGCCGCCTCGTAGCGCCGTTAGCACGACCGGTCGGCGCGCCTTATCCGCGCAATCGAGTGACCGCCATGTTAGGCCGTCCCGCCACGGGCTACCGGCGGGGCGCGGCCGGCTCGCTCACGAGACAACCCAAACTGGCGCCCATCGACAAGAACGCGAGCACGCCGCAGGAATTCATCATGGGCAGGTGCGGCGATTGCGTGCGATAGACCAAGAGGCCCAACATGAGCCCCGCGGCGGCGCAGAAGAAAACCTTCCATCCGAAACCGGTCATGGGTATTCGCATAAAAAAGGCGTAGCGAAGGTCAAAATCAATTGAGAAACGAGCGATAGAAAACGGCCAGACGCTTGTAATGTGGAGGGACGAGTCGCTGTGGCGCAGGCATCACCCGGGGCGCCGCTCGTTCCCGTCGACGACGAGAAATCAAAACCAGGCCAGCGAGTGCGGTCATACCGCCCAGCCAGGTCCACAAGACGCGCATGGGCTGCATGCCAAGACTCCATCCGTTAGAGTAGGTGTGTCGGCCGACATGGCAGGCACGCACCATCGCGGGCACTCACGTCAGACAGCGTGAGTGCCGCGATTCGTTTTTCGTCAAGCATTGCACACTACGGTTTTCACCGGCGGCGCGTCAAGCGCAGAGCATGGCCGCTTGCCATCTTGTTATTCTGCGATTCTTAAAAAGGCCGTGGCCGACGCTTTCCTGTCGCGCATCAACTACTATCCGTTCAAATCGCTCGATGGCCAATCGATCGAAAGCGCGTGCCTGCTCACCTCGGGCGCGCTGGAACACGATCGGCGTTTCGCGATCTTCGATGCGACCGGGGCCGTCGTCAACGGCAAGCGCACGCCCACCGTGCATCGCCTGCGCTGCGAGTTCGATCCCTTGCGACGATGGGTCGTGCTGAGCCGACGGCCCGACGGCGCACCCACCGGCTTTCACATCGATGACGAACGAGAGCAGCTAGAACGATGGCTGAGCGACTACTTCGGTTTCGAAACGCCGGTGCGGATCGAAGAGAATTTTGCCGGCGGATTCCCCGACGACCTCGAAGCGCCTGGCCCGACGGTCATCAGCCAGGCGACGCTCGAGGCCGTGGCAGACTGGTTCCCCGGCATAACGGTCGACGAGGTGCGAGCCCGCTTCCGCGCCAACCTTGAAATAGGCGGCGTCGAAGCGTTCTTCGAAGATCGTCTCTACGCCGAGCTGGGCGAGGTCGTCGAGTTCGCCTTGGGCGACGCGGTGCTGGGCGGCACCAATCCGTGCCAGCGGTGCATCGTTCCGACGCGCTGGAGCCTGACGGGTGAACGCGGGCCTGATCCGGCGTTCACCAAAACATTCGCACGGCGACGCCAAGAGACCTTGCCGCCTTGGGCCGAGCGGAGCCGTTTTGATCATTTTTACAGGCTTGCCGTGAACACCTGCTCGCCGCGCGCCGAGATCGCGACGCTCCGTGTCGGCGATCCCCTGCGAATCATCGGTCGGCGGCCACGTCCGGCCGTGCGGCCGTGATGGTCGCGCACCGCGCTCGGATGGCTCATTTCCCATCGCGCCAATCCGTTGCGTGAAACTTTACGGCAGATTAACTTGGAGCCATGCTTTGCATGGCGGGGGATTGCCGCCGTCTTCGAGAAGCCCGCGGCGGCCGCCGGACTGCAAGGTTTTGGCATGAGCCTCTCATCACGCTGCCACCGATCGACAAGGACGTACAGTCGTGGCTCGGCTTCGGCGATGGCGCGGCGCCTGGCTGAGGATTTCGAGCTGCGTTGGACCGAGCCGGGCGAGAAGTTCGGCGAATTCGAGTTGCTCGACCAGCTCGGTCACGGCGCCCATGGTCGCGTTTATCTGGCGCGGCAACCCTCCCTCGCCGACCGGCCGGTGGTCTTGAAGTTAGCTTCGCTCACCGGGCAGGAGCACCTCTCGCTCGCCCGTTTGCAGCATACCTACATCATGCCGCTCTACTGGGCGCAAGACGACGCGGCCGCGGGCCTGCGCGCCCTGTGCATGCCCCACTTCGGCGGCGCCAGCCTGTCGAAGCTTCTGCACCGGCTGGAAGGAGTGCCTCCGGCCAAGCGCACGGGCCGCCATCTGCTCGAGGCGCTGATGGCCGAATCGGAGGGACAGCGGTTGGCGCCCCCCGTCCAGGGACCGGCCTGTGTGGCGATGGAAAAGGCCAGCTACGTGGAAGCGATTTGCACCATCGGCGCCTGCGTGGCCGAAGCGCTCGATTATGCCCACCAACGCAACGTCGTCCACCACGACATCAAGCCCTCGAACGTGTTGATCTCGGCCGACGGCCAGCCGCTCTTGCTCGACTTTCACCTGGCCCAGCCTGCCCTCGAGGCCGGCACCGTCAGCGTGCCGTGGCTGGGGGGCACTCCCGATTACATGGCTCCGGAGCAGGAGGCCGCCCTCAACGCCATCGACCGCCAAGAGGCGATTCCCAAGCGGGTCGATGGCCTGGCCGATGTGTATGCCCTGGGCTTGTTGCTCTGTGAATCGTTGGGCGGCCGGCACCCGCCCGCCGGCGAACATCCGGCGCGATGGCTGCGCAAGCAAAATGGGCACGTTGGTGCCGCGCTTGGCGACTTGATTGCCAAGTGCATGTCCCACGATCCGGCCACCCGTTATCCCAGCGCCGGTGCCGCGGGGGCCGATCTACGCCGTCACCTGGCCAACCAATCGCTCCTACATGTCGCCAATCGCAGTCTGCGCGAGCGATGGTCGAAGTGGCGCCGCCGGCGTCCGTACGCCCTGACCGGCATGTTCTTGTGTTTGGCACTGGTCGCATCGTGCCTGGCCACGACCGTCACCGTTCGTCAACGCTGGCACGAGGCGGAGCGGTCGCTCGAAGAAGCCCAGATTGAAATCGATGCCGGACGATTCCAATGGGCGACCATGGCTCTGGAGCGGGGCCGCAACCTGGCCGCCCAACTGCCGTGGCGTAGCAAGCTGCGTGAGGACCTCGAAGCGGCCGCGGCGGTAGCAAACCAAGGTCACCAGGTGCAACAACTGCACACCGTGGTCGAAAAGTTCCGCGCATTATACGGTGTCGACGATTGGTCGAGGCAGCAGACCCAGCAACTCGAATCGGATGCCCGGCGCATTTGGGTTCTACGTCGCACGATCGTGGCCCGCGTGGCACCGCATCACTACTGGTCGGAATCGCAGGCCAAACAGGACCTGATCGACTTGGCCATCTTCCTGGCCAACCTGCATCTGGCGGTTGCTCCGGAAAGGGAACGCATGCAGGCTACGCGAGACGGCCTCGACATGTTGCGCGAGGTGGAATACCTGGTGGCCGCTCGGCGCCTGGTGCTATGCCGCGAACAGGAGCGGTTTGCTCGGTTGGTCGGAGACGAAGCGCTGGCCTCGGCAGCGGTGGAAAAAGCGAAGTCGCTCGAGCCGGCGTCTGCCTGGGAACATTATGCCTTGGGGCGCGCGGCGTTTACTGCCGGCGACATCGAGCAGGCTGACGAACATTTCCGCGCGGCGGTCGATCTCTATCCCAACGAACTGTGGCCCAACTTCTACCACGGTCGCGCCGCCTATGAATTGAAACAGTACGAAGAGGCGAAGACCGCCTTTGCGATCTGCATCGCGCTGGCACCGCGGGCCTGGTCCTATCACTATCGCGGATTGGCCAACCTGCGACTCGGACAGCCCGCCCTGGCGCGCTCCGATTTCGACCGCGCGATCGAACTCGACCCACATCTGGGCCTCGCGGCGTTCGACCGTGGAATGCTTTCGTACGGCGAACAGCACTACGACGACGCGCTGGCTGATTTCGATCGTGCGAGCAAGGCCGGCGCCGATGCGGCTTCCGTCGCTTATGCCAAGGCGCTTGTATTCTCGGCGATGGGCGAACGCGAATCGGCCTTGCAGCAGCTCGAACAGCTCTTCTCGCTGCAACCTGCGCACGAAGCCGGGCAAATGTTGGCGCGTTCGCTCGAAGAAGCGAGCCGATAGCGTCAGTCGATCATTCCGCGCAGCAGGCACTGAATAGCCTCCGGCCACGCGCCCAGCCGAGAATGCCCCCACGCCGGGCGCTGATTGCTGCCTGGCTTTTTCCAAGAGCGGCTGACAAAACCCGGAAGCCCGAGCGCAGAGGGAAAAAATCGGCCGTGAAACGCCGTTTTCGGAAGCCCGGGCCGGTTTTGTCGGTTGCTCCAAGCTATCCAAACGCGCAGCGCGAAACCGGTGTATTTCGTCGCGGTCGCGTCACAACAGCACAGTCCACCTGCTATGCCAACCTTTTCTTCCAAGGTAACCTGAATCAGGCGGCCATCGATGGCGCCATCGCTCAAGTGCAAAAGTTGAACGGCCGTCATCTGAATACCACCGAAGCGCTGGTGAGCTTGCTCTCCGGCGACCAATACTACGGTTAGCATGACACTGCTTTATTACGACCGCCGGTTTCTCGACCACGATACCGGCTCGCACCCCGAGCGGCCGCTCCGGTTGATCCGGACGATCGATCATCTGGAACACGCCGGGCTTGTGGCTCAGTGCGCTCGGCCCGATTGGGCGCCCGTCACGATCGATCGGCTGGCCCGCGTCCACGACCGCGGCTACGCCGAAGCTGTGACGGAGTTTGCACGGCAGGGCGGAGGACAGATCGAGGCCGACACGGTCATGAGCGAGGCGTCCTGCGATGTCGCCCTCTTGGCGGCGGGAGCGGTCTGCGACGCCGTCGAGCGCGTCGTGCGAGGCGAAGATCGCCGCGCGCTATGCCTGGTGCGTCCGCCCGGCCATCACGCCTTGCCCGACGGGGCGATGGGATTCTGCTTGTTCAACAACGTCGCCATCGCCGCCCGCACGGCCGTGGCGGAACTTGGCCTCGATCGGGTGCTGATCGTCGATTGGGACGTACACCACGGCAACGGCACGCAGGATATCTTCTGGCGAGATGGCCAGGTTGGCTTCTTTTCCATCCATCGCTGGCCTTTCTATCCGGGCACCGGTCGGGCCAACGAGACGGGCACCGGACCGGGCTTGGGCGCCACGATGAACCTGCCGATCGAATTCGGCATCGCCCGGCGCGACTATCTCGACGACTTTCGCACCGGCCTGGAACGATTCGCATCGTACATCAAACCCCAACTCGTGCTCATCAGCGCCGGTTTCGACAGCCATCGCACGGATCCGATCGGGTCGTTGGGACTGGAGAGCGAAGATTTCGAGGCATTGACCACGGTCGTGCTCGGCATCGCCGATGCCTTCGCCCAAGGTAAGGTCGTCAGCGTCCTCGAAGGCGGATACAATCCGCAAGCGTTGGCGGAGTCGGTGGAAATCCACTTAAAGGAATTGCTGAAGCAGGGAGGCTCGTGATCGCCTCCTCGGACGGAGAGGTTGAACGATGAACGCCCAGGAAGCCGAGCGGCTGCTCGACGACGTTGAAAACTTCTGCCAAGAACTGCGCCCCGTCGAGGAGTTATGCTACGTCGAACATCGCCAAAACGAGCAGACGATCGAGTTGGCGAAGAAGTACGACATTCTCGCCATGCCGATACCCGTCGAATACGGGGGCCGCGGGGCCGACGCGGTGACCTATACGCGGGCGCTCGTCCGTATCGGCCGCGAAGGCACCGGCGTGCGAACCTTCTTTTCCGGTCATACCTCGATCGGCGAGTATCCCATCCTGCGCTATGGCAACCACGAGCAGAAATCGAATTATCTGCCTCGCGCCGCACGGGGTGAGTGTACGCTCGCCTTCGGTCTCACCGAACCCGACGCCGGATCGAACCCCTTGGAGATGACCAGCACCTATCGGCGCGAGGGGGGCCGCTTTCTTCTGAACGGCGTGAAATACCTGATCAGCAACGGCGCGATCGCCGGAGCGGTCGTCGTGTTCGCGTATCCCGCGGAAAGCGATGGGGCGCGGAAGCGGATGAGCGCCTTCATCGTCGATACCGCGGGAGAGACGTTCGAAACGGAAGACCTGCCCGCCAAGCTGGGTATGTTCACGGCCAACACCGGCATGTTTCAGATGACGGATCACCCGGTGCCTCTGGGCAACCTACTGGGTAAAGAAGGCGATGGGTTCCGCATCGCGATGGGTACGCTCGTATCGGGCCGGCTGAGCGTCGCCGCCGGTTGTGTGGGCGTGATCGAGGATTGCCTGACCGAGGTGCTCGACTACGCCAAATCGCGACAGCAGCACGGGAAGGCGATCGCGCGTCACCAACTCGTCCAGGACCATATCGCCGCGATCGAAATGCACCGTGCCGCCAGCACAGCCATGGTCGAGCGCGCGGCTCGCGCGAAGCAGGCGACCGACGAATCGCCGACCGATGTGGAACTGGCTCGCCAGGCAGATTTGCACGTGGCGCAAGCCAAGCTCTTCGCCAGCAATGCGGCCTGGGATGCGGCCGACCGCTCCGTGCAGGTCTTCGGCGGCCGCGGTTTTTCGGAATTGTATCGCGTCGGCCGGCATTTGCAGGACGTGCGCGTCTGCCGCATCTACGAAGGGACCGACGAGATCCTCAAGCTCAAGATCGCGGCGGCCCTGTTAGGCAAGGAATACGAGGCGTTCAAGTAGCCGTTCCCTCGCCAAGCCTCTCGCGCACGCTTTGCCATCCCTGCCGGATGATCTTATCGGCGGCGCCGGTGATCAGTCCGGATGGTACGCTGGCCATCAGCCCGCCCATCTGGTCGACGCGCGCCGTCCAACGCAGCCGCGAGCCGCTTTCCGCCGGCTCGATCGTCAGGGCCGACGAAACCTCCAGAGAAACCCCGATGCCCTGACCGGCGATACGCATCGTCGCCGACCGCGGCGGTACGATGTCGGCCAACGAGATGGTCAATCGCAGGGTCGCCCGCAAGAACGAGAAGCGAGGCTTGACGACGCACTTGAGGGTTGCGGGGTCGGGCCGTTCCGAACTAACCAGATCGGGAACGGTGGCCGCCATCACATCCAGGTCGGTGAGCACCGCAAAAACCCTTTCGGGCGGAGCCGCAAAAAGCTCCTCGCCGCCGAATTGGATAGGATCGCTGGCCATGGCATCATCATACCCGGCAGCATGGCGTGTTGGTCAACCGCCCTCCTCTGCACGTTTGACAGCCAAAAAACCGCAAGCTCTTTCCGGCTTACGCGGCCGCCGACCGCAGGATCGATCGCGCCGCGGTCGCAGAGCGATTGGTTTGCAGACACGCCGCGAAGCCCGTAAGGGTTTCCAAACGAACGGCGCCTTCGCTGCGTCTCCGACTCAGGTGCTCGAAAAGCCTCGACGCTTGGCGATCTTGCGAGACAAGTAATCCAGCAGAGGCGACCACGATCGCCAAACCACCCTTGCGAGACGATCGGTCAATCATGCGCTCGGCACCGCGAACGCCATCGCGGTCGAGGTCGATGCCAGCAGCCACTTCCCAAAGTCCCCACCGCAACGTTCGCACAGGCGTCGGAGGGACGCTCGAACGCAGCCGTGGCCACCAACCGCGAACGGTCTGTCCTTGCGTTCGGCTTTCGCTGACACACACCATCTGGATCCCATACTTGACCAACAGATCGTCGTGGGCCCCGATCGCACCTTGCCGCAGTACGAGGGCTGCGGGATGCAAACCTGCCGCATCGAGTCGGGCGAGGCTCTCTTTCAGGCCGTCTGTAAACGCTCGCCGATTGGCTCCGGCCCAATCTGCATGGGCGACGAGGGCCACATCGTCCGACTCGCGTCCGTCGGGCCTTGGCCGGACGTTCTCCACCTGATCCGCATTAATGCCCCACGTTACCGGAATCTCCGCCTCTGCCAAAGACTGTCGCAAGTTGTCGAAGCGGTCTGAAGCCATGTTCTCGCGTGACTTCCCCACCTGGCCGTGATCTGTCAGATCGATCGTAAGGATGCACACGCCGGTT
This sequence comes from Pirellulales bacterium, assembly GCA_035547915.1. Lineage (GTDB taxonomy): Bacteria > Planctomycetota > Planctomycetia > Pirellulales > JAICIG01 > DASSFG01. The sequence continues at coordinate 85,909 of DASZTS010000095.1, forward strand.
TCAGCCGATCGCGACATAACCCGGAGCCTCCATTGGCCATGAAATTGCAAAATCCAACTGCGCTTGCCATGCATGATGGCACCGCCGAACTTTCGCATACGGCGGTCGCGCGGTCTTAGAGAAACCGACAAAAACGGATCGCGCTCCACAAAATCGGCGTTTCACCGCCGATTTTTCGCCCACGGCGCTCCGGCTTCCCGGTTTTGTCAGCCGCCCTTTACCCAACTGGGTTTCTTCGAGGCTGACGAGAAGCCGTTTCAGCGATCGAAGAGATCGCCGTCCGCCGAGCGGTTCATTGGCAGGCTTTAAAGAGATTCGGCAACCGCTCGCCCCGGACTCGATGAAACCGGAGTCTCCCAAGGTGGGCGGACTTTGACTCCTAGGTCATCCGTTCCGCCGAGAGCAACTCAGAACGGCCTCGACGACACCGTCCATCGTGTAAATCGCTGCTTCGGAGGCTGGCTCGAAACCGAGCTCTCGCAGCGTCGCCGACGTGACCGGGCTGATCGACGCCAGCCGGGCCGACCGCAAACTTTCGCCGAACAGGGCGGCCAGCGATCGCGCGATGGCCGAACTGGTGACGGTGATCCAATCGATGCGGCCCTGTCGGAGTAACTCGGCAATTTCCCCATCGGGGGCCGACACATCCCGGCTCTGATAGGCCACCACCTGCTCGACGAGAGCACCGGCCTCGGCCAGCCGCTCGGCCAGTACCTCGCGCCCGCGGCTGGCGCGGACGAGCAACAGACGCTGCCCGACCGCCTGCTCCGCCAAGGTAGCGGCCAACGCCTCGGCCCGAAATTCCGCAGGCACAAGGTCGGCCTTCAAATGGTATTTGGCCAGTTCTTCGGCCGTACCCGGACCGATCGCCGCCAACCGCAATCCGGCCAGCATCCGCAGATCGACGTGCGCCGAACACAACCGGTCGAGCAAGTAGTCGACGCCGTTGGCGCTCGAAAACACTAGCCAATCGAACTGCTGCAAGCGCCGCAGCGCTCCGTCGACCGCCTCCCAACCGTTCGGCGGACCGATCTCGATGGCCGGCTGTAGCAGCACGTCGGCCCCCAGCGCAGAAAAACGGCGTCGCAGTGGTTCGCTCTGACCGACCGGTCGCGTGACCAAAACCCTCGTGCCGAACAGGGGCCGGCGCGTGAACCATGAATCCGAGTCGGCAAGAGCGGCGGCCTCGCCCACGACGACCAGCGCCGGCGGGCGGATTCGTTCTTCGGCTACGTTTTGCACGATTGTCCCGAGCGTGCAGTGCACGCTCCGTTGGTCGGGCCACGAACACCGGCGCACGATGACCGCGGGCGTCGCCGGCGACTTTCCCGCGGCGATCAACTGGCCGGTCCAATGTTCGGCCGACGTCACTCCCATGTAGAACACGAGCGTGCCGGGGAAGGCGGCCAACGCCTGAAAATCGAGCGCTGTTTCGTCCTTGTCGGATTCGTGCCCGGTGACGAGCGCCACGGCCGAGGCTGTGTCGCGGTGGGTGAGCGGGATTCCCGCGTAACTCGACGCGGCGAGCGCGGCGGTGATTCCGGGAACGACCTCAAACTCGACCCCCGCGGCCCTGAGCGCCGCCGCCTCTTCGCCAACCCTGGCAAAGATGGCTGGATCGCCCCCCTTGAGTCGCACGACCGCCTTGCCTGCTCGTGCTTCGGCCACGAGCCGCTCGTTCACTTCCTGTTGCGGCCACACCCGGCCCTGGCCGTGTCGGCCCAGGCAGACCAATTCGGCATGCGGCGAAACATGATCCAGCACCTGCGAATTAACGAGGTAGTCGTAGAGCACGATGTCGGCGAGGGCGAGACATTCTGTGCCGCGCACGGTGATCAGTCCTGGATCGCCCGGGCCTGCCCCTACCAGGTAGACTCGGCCGGCGGCTTCACGCTGGGAATCGGACATGGACGGTTTGCGTCGGCGCGTTGTTTTCAGATGTCGACGCGATAAAATACCGGTTGGCCATGAGCGCCTCCTTTCCGCGATCGTTCCGTCCGGGAGGCGGATCTACTTTTTCGGTCTAGACTGAGTATGGCAAACGATCCCAAAGGCCGGCAGCCGATTCCTGCCGAAAAGCGCAGGATGCTGCAGCAGTGCTTCGAGGCCGGCAGCAGCAAGTCGGCCTCGGGCAACTTTGACTTCGCCGTGCAGATGTTCACGCAATGCGTCGTGGGCGATCCGGCGAACCTGCTGTACGCGCAAAACTTCCTGGCCAATCTGCAGAAAAAGTATAATAACAACAAGACGGGTGCAAAACTGGCTGGCATGAAGTCGGCCACGTCCAAGCCGGCGGTAGCGCTCGCCGTCAAGCGCAAAGACTGGCTGGGTGTCATTTCCAGTGGCCTGGAAGTTCTCAAGGTCAATCCCTGGGACACGGGCACGTTGTCCGAGATGGGCGCCGCCTGTGAGCAGCTCGGCTTCGATGAGTGCCAGGTGGTATGGCTCAAAGGGGCGTTGGAAGCCGACGTCAAAGAGCCCGAGGTGAATCGGTTGCTAGGCCGCGCGTTGGCCCGACAGGGCCAGTTCGACCCGGCCATCGCCTGCTGGCTGCGCGTGCAACAGGCCAAACCGAACGACGAGGAAGCACGGCGGGCGATCGCCAACCTCCAAGTGGAGAAGACGATCAACAAGGGAGGGTACGAAGACGCCGAGACGAGCACGCAGGTGATGGTCGACAAGCAGGCGCAGGCCGAGCGCCACGGCACGGCGGGTGTCCGGGTTCCGCCCGAACAGCAGCTCGAACGAAAGATCGCCAAAGATCCCACCAACATATCGCTCTACCTGGAGCTGGCGGACCTGCACGTCAAGGTCGAGCGGTTCAACGAGGCGGAAGCCGTCCTGAAGCGGGCCCTCGAAGCCTCGGGCGGGTCGATCGAGGTGCGCGAGCAACTGGAAGACGTCGAGTTGCGCCATGCGAGGCATCAGGTAACGATCGCCGAGAAGAGAGCCGCCGCGGAGAATACCGACGAGGCGGCGGAGCTCTGCAATCAGATGCGGAACGAGCTGAACAACAAGGAATTGGAGATCTATCGCAACCGGTGCGAGCGCTACCCGAACAATCAGGGCTTCAAATACGAATTCGGCGTGCGCCTTTATAAGGCCCGCAATTTCCAAGAAGCCATTCGCGTGTTCCAAGAGGCCCGTAGCGACCAGAAACGCAAAGGTCAGGTGCTGTTCTATCTGGCGGTCTGCTTCGAATCGATCAAACAGCACAAATTGGCTCTGAACCACTACGAGGAATCGCTCGAGCACATCAACGAACGCGAGCTCGATTTCCGCAAACAGGCCATGTATCGGGCCGGCGTCGTCGCGATGGATCGCGTGAAGGATTACGAGAAGGCGGAAAAGCACCTCAACGCGCTCGCCGGACACGACTTCGCCTACAAAGACCTGCCGGAACGGCTGGACAAACTTCATAAATTACGCGAAGATGGCGAGTCTTGAAGGCGATTGGCCGGACGTATTTCAGGCTCTGGCGCTGCTTTCGTGATAGACTCGTCGATAGCCTGTTGAATAAATCGAAGTATGCCAAACACCAAAAGTGCGAAAAAACGTCTGCGTCAGAGCCTCGATCGCCGCACGCGAAATCGGGCTGCCAAGTCGGCGTTGAAGACGCTCGTCAAGAAGGTTCGTGGCTCGTTAGAGTCGGGCAACGTGAGCGAAGCCGAAGCCAGTTATCGCGTGGCCGCGAAGAAACTCGACCAGACCGCTGCCCGGCGCATCATCCACCGCAATGCGGCCGCCCGCGTCAAATCGCGGCTTTCTGCCGCATTGAAGGCCGCCAAGCAGAAGGCCTAGGCCAACAGGGCCGCCGCTTCTCAGCATACGGCAACAGCGGGCTGCGAGCGGTAGCGGATTCTTGTTGCGCGGCGCCGGTGCGTCGCGCGGGACCCAGGGAACTTCTAGCTACTAGATCATAAAGATGCCTTTGCTCGTCGTCGGGTCGATCGCCCTGGATAGTGTCGAGACCCCGGCCGAACGCCGCGACGACGTGTTGGGCGGCTCGGCCGTCTACTTCTCCTACGCGGCCAGTTATTTCACGCCGGTGCGCCTGGTGGGCGTGGTCGGTGAAGACTGGCCCGCGGAACACACGAAGCTCTTGGAATCGCGGCGGATCGACACTTCCGGGCTGGAAGTCGTGCCCGGCGCAAAAACGTTTCGTTGGCGCGGGAAATACCTGCCCAACATGAACGACCGCGAAACGCTGGAAGTCCATCTCAATGTGTTCGGGGATTTTGACCCCAAGCTGCCCGAGCCCTTCCGATCGAGCCGCTTTCTGTTCCTCGCCAATGGCTCGCCCGTGCTCCAGCAGCGCGTGCTCGACCAGGTGCCCGACGCCGCGCTCGTCGTGGCCGACACGATGGATCTCTGGATCAATATTCAGCGAGATGAACTGCTCAAGCTGTTGAAGCGGCTCGACGGCATCGTGCTCAACGACAGCGAGGCCAAGCTGCTGACCGACGAAGAAAACCTGGTCCGCGCCGGGCAAAAGGTCCGCGAACTTGGGCCGAAGTTCGTCGTTATCAAGAAGGGCGAGCATGGGGCGATGTTCTTCGGCAGCGACGAAGTGTATGTGATGCCGGCCTACCCCACGCCGCGCGTGATCGATCCGACCGGGGCGGGCGACAGTTTCGCGGGCGGCATGATGGGCTACCTGGCCGAGTGCGGCCGCTTCGATCCGCCGACGCTCAAAAAGGCGCTCGCCTACGGCACGGTCGTTGCCAGCTTCAACGTGGAAGACTTCAGCTTGCAGCGGATGCGGCAGATTGCTCGCTCGGACGTTGATCAGCGGCTGGAAGAGTATCGCCGCATGCTGGCGTTTTGATTCGGATCTGTCCGAAAACGGCCGCTACACGGGACGGCCTGGGATCGTCTCTTTTGAATATTTAGGCGGTCTAATTCGACCGCCCACCGAGTAGGTCATGGGCACGCGTTCGTTACGCACGTTTATCGCCGTCGAGGTTTCGTCCGAGGTTCGGGGCCGCGCCCGTCAGCTCATCGGGCGGCTCCAAGAGACGGGCGCGAAGGTGACGTGGGTCAAGCCCGAGGCACTGCACCTGACGCTGAAATTCCTGGGCGACGTCGACCTGATCGACGTCCCGTCCGTTTGCCAGGCCGTGCAGGAAGCCGTCGCCGACCTTCCCCCCTTCGAATTCCAAGTGCACGGTGCCGGCGCCTTTCCGTCGGTTGCGCGGCCGCGCACGATCTGGCTGGGTGTGGGTGCCGGCGACGAAGAGTTGGTCGGGTTGCACGGTGCGGTAGAGCGGGCCGTGTCGGGATTGGGCTTTCGCCACGAAAACCGCCGCTTTCGACCTCACCTCACATTGGGTCGGGTGCGCGGCGACCGTGAATTGGGCGAATTGGGGCGACTTATCACCGCGAACGCCGAGTTTACCGGCGGTGTGACCAGCATCGATGATGTGGTCGTCTTCTCCAGCGAACTGGAATCCGACGGCCCGATCCACGAACCCTTGGCAATAGCCCCGCTGAACGGCCGTTGATCCGGTCCGTCCTGCTGGCTGGCGATTTCCCAGGTGTGCTAAAATCACCCCTTTCGTCCGGCCCGTTGAGGCCACGCGAAAAACAAAAAAGGAGTGATATCGTCTCTTGCCAGGGAACGTGTACGCCGATACATTGGAACGGACGTACACTATTCGTCGGCGGACGTTTTCAACCGCCTCGCCGCCAGCCACGCTCCTGCCAAACCCCGTCAAGAGAAGGATCTGATCATGGTCACCGCCGTAAAATCGAACAACCGCATGAGCAAGAAAGAATCAACCATGGCCAAGACGACCGCCAAGACGGCGGAAAAAAAGGGTAGCGCCGATGCCGCCGCATCGCGCCTGGAGAGCAACTCGCACCTCAAGAACACGCTCGCCCAGATCGAAAAGCAGTTCGGCGAGGGAGCCATCATGCCACTCGGCAGCGAGCATGCCGTACGCATCGAGGGCCTTTCGACCGGCAGCCTCTCTCTCGATCTTGCCCTGGGCGGGCAAGGCGTTCCGAAGGGGCGCATCGTCGAAATCTTTGGCCCCGAATCGAGTGGTAAGACGACGCTCGCCCTGCATGTGGTCGCCCGCGCCCAGCGGGTCGGTGGTATCGCGGCCTTCATCGACGCGGAGCACGCGCTCGATCCCAGTTGGGCCAAAAAACTCGGGGTCGAGCTCGAATCGTTACTCGTCAGCCAACCCGGCAGTGGCGAAGAAGCGATGCACATCACGGAGATGCTCATCAAATCGAACGCGGTCGATGTGATTGTCGTCGATTCGGTGGCCGCGCTGGTGCCGCAGAAGGAGCTCGACGGCGAAATGGGAGATACCTTCGTGGGTCTTCAGGCGCGGCTTATGAGCCAGGCCATGCGGAAGTTGACCGGCGCTATCGCGAAGAGCAAGACGTGCGTGATCTTCATCAACCAGATCCGCGAAAAGATCGGCGTGATGTTCGGCAGCCCGGAAACGACACCGGGTGGACGGGCCCTCAAGTTCTACAGCTCGTGCCGTATCGACGTTCGCCGCATCGGCCAACTCAAGGAGGGCGAAGCCGTCGTCGGGCAGCGGGTGCGGGCCAAAGTCGTGAAAAACAAGGTGGCGCCTCCCTTCCGCGTGGCCGAGTTTGATATGATGCATAGTAAGGGAATCAGCTACGAGGGCGACGTGCTCGACCTGGCGATGAACCAAAAGTTGGTCGTGCGGTCGGGTACCTGGTTCCGCTACGGCGATTTACAACTCGGGCAAGGACGCGAGCGGGCCCGGACCTACCTCGAAGAAAACCCGGCGCTGACCGAGGAATTGCGCGAGAAGGTGCTGGCCAGTGGAGCAGTGGCGACCGTCTCGGGCGGTGATGCCGGTGAGAGCGACGGTCAGGGGGCGGAATAATCCGGAAAGTACGCGGTGGCCGCTTGTTGATCGGCCCGAACGGAACCGTCGGGCGGTGCTTTCCGATAAATCATCGAGAGCGCACACGACGATGAAAACGGATCTTGCCAGCTTGATCAGAAAGAACCCGTCGCGCTGTTGGAGCGTGCGGGGTCGGGCGGCCAGCGGTTACCGGCGAGCGACATGGCCCAGTCGCCTCCAATTCGGCCTCCCTATCACGGCTGGCGGGCTGCTCTGCGCCGTTTTGGCGATGGCTTTGCCCGCTGGGGCGCAAGAAAGCCCCCCGGCGGAGGACGACACTCAGGCCGCCGCCGATTTGGAACTTGTATCGGCGGTCGAACGGGTCGTCTCACGGGCCATCGCCCGCGCCGAACGGTCGGTCGTCAGCATAGCCCGAAGGAAACGGCCGGTCTCCGCGGCCTTTTCAGCCGACTCTCATCAAGGTCGCGCGTTCGGGCAGGATGTCGAGAATCCGGTGGAAACAAGCTTCATCTCTGGCCAGTTCGGCACGGGCGTGGTCGTCGATGCGAGCGGTCTCGTGCTCACGAACAGCCACGTGTTGGGCGAAAAGCCCGAGGCGTGTGAGTTCTTCGTCCGCACATCCGGCCGCAAACAGTTTGAGATGAAGATCAAGGCCAATGACGGCCCCAGCGATCTGGCCGTGCTCGAGCCGGTTCACCCCGAGTTGTGTCGTGCGGGAGACTTCGTGCCGATTACTTTCGGCGACGGCGCCGCTCTGAAGAAAGGCCAAGTCGTCATCGCTCTGGGCAACCCGTACGGTGTGGCGCGCGACGGACAGGTTAGCGCGAGTTGGGGCATCGTTGCCAATCTGTCTCGCAAGGCCGTGACAGCAAGCGACGACCCCGAAAAGACGCTACACGACTTCGGCACGCTCATCCAGACCGATGCCAGATTGAATCTCGGGACGAGCGGAGGAGCGCTGGTCAACATACACGGCGAGATGGTTGGCCTCACGACGTCGCTGGCGGCCACGTCCGGTTTTGAGCAGGCGGCCGGTTACGCCATCCCGATCGATAAAGCGTTCTTGCGGATCATCCAAACCCTGAAGGAAGGGCGTGAGGTGGAATATGGTCTGCTCGGCATCGAAAACATGATCCTCGCGCGCGAACGCTTTCCACAGGCTCCGCACGGAGTGGTCGTAGCCAACGTGGTCCAAGGAGGCCCCGCTTGGAAGGCACGTATCCGGGCGAACGATGTCATCACCCACGTCGACGGCAAACCGATCTACGATTTCGACGGGTTGCGTCTCCAGATCAGCAAACTGCCACCAGAGACCCCCACTACATTGACCGTCTTGCGGCCGGGCGAAACGGCCAAGCAGCGGCGGGTCGTGCTCTCGAAGTATCCGGTGGTCTTGAGACAGACATTTGCGGCACGGCCGCCCACCTGGCGCGGCATTACGGTCGATTACCGCAAGACGAGCCGCGATCCGGGCTTCGCGCCGGGATTCTCGCCGGGCCTCAATGAGGCCCATGCGGCCGGATGCGTGACCGTGCGTGAGGTCGAAGAGGGGAGCCTCGCCTGGCGGGCTGGCTTGCGTGAGGGGATGCTCATCAGTCACGTCGGCTCGACCCCGGTTGAGACACCCGGCGAGTTCCACAAGGCCGTCGCCTCGCAAGCCGGGCCGGTCAAGCTGAAGTTGCACTCCGCTGGCGAGGGCGGCAAGCAATCGCTCGTCGTGCCCGCGGAATAGCCCACCCGGCATCTGGCGGTCGGCGCCGCAACGGGGGCCTGGTCGGGCGCGAACTGCGCTAGCCCAGCCAATGTCAGCCGTATATCATCAGCGGCTTGGATTTCTCTCTCTTGTAATGAACAATCGCGAAATGAAAACGGACGAGCTGCGCGAAAAATACTTGAGTTTTTTCGAGTCCAAGGGGTGCGTACGTCGGCCCAGCGACGTGTTGGTGCCGCGCTGGGACCCGTCGGTGTTGTTCACACCCGCCGGCATGAACCAGTTCAAGGACCACTTCCTCGGTAAATGTAAGCTCGAATTCACACGGGCCACCACCTGCCAGAAATGCCTGCGCACGGGCGACATCGACAACGTCGGCCGCACCGCCTATCACCACACGTTTTTCGAAATGCTGGGCAATTTCAGCTTCGGCGATTATTTCAAGCGCGAAGCGATCAACTGGGCCTGGGAGTTTCTGACCTCCAAGAAGTGGCTCGGTCTCGCCGCCGATCGGCTGACGGTCTCGGTCTATCACGACGACGACGAAGCGGCAGAGATTTGGACCCGCGACATCAAGCTCGCTTCCGACCGCATCGAGCGGATGGGCGAGGATGACAATTTCTGGCCGGCCGGCGCGCCGAGCAAGGGTCCCGACGGTGTATGCGGGCCGTGCAGCGAGATCTTCTTCCATCCCGAGCAAGGTGGCTCGGTGGAGATCTGGAACCTGGTCTTCACGCAGTTCAACCGCGTCGGCGACCCGCCCAGCAACTTGCGCCCCTTGCCCAGCAAGAATATCGATACCGGCATGGGCCTGGAGCGTACTGCCGCCGTGCTTCAGGGCGTCGAGAGCAACTTTCATATCGATATCTTGCGACCGATCGTGGAAGCCGCGGCCGATGCCTGCGACATCAAGTACGATCCGGCCGGAGACGAGGGCCGGCGACTGCGGCGGATCACCGACCACGTGCGGGCCTGCACGTTTGCCATCCACGAAGAAGTCTTTCCGGGGCCGAAGCGAGAAAAGTACGTCATCAAGCGGCTGTTGCGCCGGGCGGTGCTCGACGGACACCAACTTGGCATGCACGCGCCGTTTCTACATCGGCTGGTTCCGTTTGTCGCCGAGGCGATGCAAGGTCCGTATCCCGAACTGCGGGAGACGATCGATCGCGTCAGCCAAGTGATCGAAAAAGAAGAGGAGAATTTCTTTTCGACGATCGACGGTGGACTGGAGAGGATCGAGAAGATCTTCGCGTCGATGCAAAAGGAAAACCGGATCATGGTCTCCGGCGACGAAGCGGCCGACATGTACACGACGCACGGATTTCCGCCCGAGCTGTTCGAGACGATGGCGGCCGAGCACAATTTCACGTTCGATTGGGAAGGGTATCGCCGTGCGATGGCCGAGCACGGCGAGATATCGGGACTCGATCGTAAGCTGGAATTGTTCAAATCCGGGCCGCTCGATGCTCTGAAAAAGGCGCTGCCCGGCAGCGAGTTCCTCGGTTACGAGACGACGGAAGCGAAAGCCAAAGTGGTCGGACTGATTGCGCACGACCAGCTTTGCGACCAGATCGACGAGGTGAATCATAAAGATCCGATCGTCGTCGTACTCGATCGTACACCGTTTTACGGTGAGAGCGGCGGTCAGGTGGGCGACACGGGGGAGATCGTCGGAGACGGCTTCCGTTTCGAGGTCATCGACGCCCAGAAAGAGAGCAACTTCGTTCTGCACCGCGGTCATCTGCGCTCCGGCGTCGTTCGCCAGGGCGCGCAAGTGACCGCGCGCGTCGACACCGTCCGGCGTCAAGGGATCCGTAGGGCGCATTCGGCCACCCACATTCTGCACCACGCGCTGCAAAAACATCTCGGTAGACACGCCCAGCAACAAGGTTCCAAGGTTGACCGCGACTGGCTGCGGTTCGACTTCACCAACCCGCATTCGGTCTCGCGCGAGGAGTTGGCCAAGATCGAAGACGAGGTGAATGCCCACGTCGTCGAGGCGGCGGCCGTCTCGTGGACGACACTGCCGATCGCCGAGGCCCGTAAGGCGGGCGCGATGATGCTCTTCGGCGAAAAATACCCTGACATGGTCCGCATGGTATCGATGGGCGATTTCAGCAAGGAGTTGTGCGGTGGCACACACCTCGACAACACCGGGCAGGTAGGCCTGTTTCACATCGTGGGAGAAGAAAGCGTGGCGGCCGGAACGCGGCGTATCACGGCGGTGACCGGCCCCGAAGCCATGGCCCGCATGCGGCGCACCGAAATCGCGCTGGCCGATACGGCGGCTGTGCTGCGCGTGCCGCCGGCCGACGTGCCCGATCGCGTGGCGGCGCTCGTCAAAGAAGTGCGCGACCTGAAAAAGCAACTTGCCTCGGGCGGCAAAGTGGGCGGCGCCTCGGCCGACGAACTGTTAGCCGCGGCGATCGATGTGGCCGGCGTTAAGTTGCTCGTGGCCGAAGTGCCCGACGCTGGCGCCGACGCCCTGCGCCAGCTTATCGATACTCTGCGCCGAAAAGCCGGCTCCGCCGCGATCCTCCTCGCCAGCCGCGGTGAAGACAAAGTCGTGCTGGTCGCAGGCGTCACCAAGGACGTGGAAAGCAAGGGGATGAATGCCGGAGCGTGGGTGCGCGAAGCGGCCACCGTGGTGGGCGGCAGCGGGGGCGGCCGGGCCGACATGGCACAGGCCGGCGGAAAACACCCCGAAAAACTTCCCGCGGCCCTCGAAGCCGCCGGTGCCACGGCGCGCGCCAAGCTGGCGCGGAAGTAAATTCCTATCGTCTCAAAAGATGCCGTGTAACGGCCGACCCGGCGCGGCGAGCGCGTCGACCCGCCGGGCAACCTCAGCGTCGGGGACCAGTGGCGGAGCGTGGTGTGGCTTGAGGCGGGCATCGATGACGAGCGCTCCGCGGCACCCCCAGTGTTTCTGATGGGTGAAGGCGCCCACGCCGTCGATATCGGCAGCCGGATTGGAGCGGGTGAACGTGATCCAAAGGAAATTGTTCACGCTGCGCGCCGCGAAATCGCTGTCGTCGACGAGCACGACCAGCGGAAACTGGTTCACGGGATGCCCTTCGTCCCATGCTTCGATCAGGCGGACCACCGACGTATCGCTACTCGTGCGCTCATAAGTGGGCCCCGAAATTGCCAGCACTCCGGGCAGCGGCAGGCGCGGCTCGCCGAAACCGGCGGGTAGTCCTAGGGCGGCAGGCACCTCCCGCGGTAGCTCACGCCGGGCCTGTCCCACCGCGGCGATAACCACCTTCGAGCCCGCATTGAGCTCGCCCCCCGAATAGTCCAGCGTATCCATCGTGGTGCACGTCTGGAAATGGAGATCGCGCGTCCAATCGACTCGTTCCAGCAGATGCCGGAAATACCCCGGCACGTCGTGAATGTCGAGCTGGGGCTGATCTTCGTGGGCCACAATGAGCAGATACTTGGCCAACGACATCTGCCCCTGTCCCAGGATGGCGTTGGCCTGCGTGAGCAGTTCTTGCGGCCGCCGTCGCTCGGCATAGGGAACGTATCGCTCGCTGCCGATGGCCAATAGCAGCGGGTGGACACCCGCCGCGTCGACGGCGTGGACCGCCCGCACCCCAGGCACAACGGTCGGGATGACCGGTCCCGTTAATTCGTGAATGAACTGGCCGAACGCCGTGTCCTCCTGAGGTGGCCGACCGACCACCGTGAACGGCCAGATGGCGCCCGGCCGGTGATAAACGTGTTCGACCACCATCACCGGAAAGTCGTGCGCCAGGGAGTAATAGCCCAGGTGGTCGCCAAACGGTCCCTCCGGAAGCAACCGCTCGGGATCGATGTAGCCGGTCAGGCAGAAATCGGCGTCTCCATAGATGGGCGGCAAGCCGGCCTTTGCCACGAGCGGCACTCGGCGGCCTCCCAGCACGCCGGCAAACACGAGTTCCGGCATCCCCTCGGGCAGCGGCATAACGGCCGCCACCGTCATGGCCGGCGGTCCGCCGACGAAGACGCTCACGCGCAGTCGTTCGCCGCGCGCTAGCGCCGCCGCGTGATGGACACCAATGCCTCGATGGATCTGATAGTGCAGTCCGACTTCGCGGTCGGCCTGGTATTGGTTGCCGGCGAGCTGCACGCGATACATCCCCAAATTCGAGTGCCGCCAGCCCGGTCGCCTTGGGTCCTCCGTATAGACCAGCGGCAGCGTGATAAACGGACCACCGTCGTCAGGCCAGCACTGCACACGCGGCAATTCGCCGAGTCGAATTTCGTGAGCCAGCACCGGCCCGCGACCGACGCGCCGCGGCAGGGCACGCCATGCGGAACGCACCGCCCCCATCCAGTACCGGGGCCGTGCCAGCAACTCTGCAGGGTCGACCTTGAGCTGCATGAGGCGCTGCACGTCGTCGAGCGTGTCGCGAAATATGAATCGCACGCGCTCGATCGTGCCAAATAGATTGCTCACCAGCGGAAACGAACAGCCCCTGGGCCGAGCAAAATAGATGGCCGGCCCGCCCGCCTCATTGATCCGCCGGTGGATTTCGGCCGCCTCCAGATGCGGATCGATCGGTTCGTCGATCCGCACAAGTTGGCCCGCGGCGGCGAGATCGTCTACGCATTCGGCGAGCGTACGGTAGCCCATGTCGAGGGAGCTGGTCAGCGCGGGGCGGATTCCTGGGTGCGGCTTGGCCTGCGGCACCTTGGAAGAGGATAACGTCTACAACGGACCGATGCGATCAGACCAACGCGGCGAAGTCGCCCAATCGATGCACAAACAGCACATCCGGGTCGAGGTGCTCGCGGGCCAACTCGACAAGGTGTTCGTGGTGGGTGAAGAAAATCACTTGCGTACGCCGCGATACGTTCGCGAGCACGCGCAATGTCGCGAGCGACCGCTGGTTGTCGAAGTTCACCAGAATGTCGTCAACGATCAAGGGCGCCGGCTCATGTTCATCGAGATAGTTTTCCAGGCTTGCCAACCGCAACGCCAAGTAAAGCTGATCCGCCGTACCGTCGCTCATGCCGTCGACGGTCACGGTCCGGCCATCTCGGGCACGGATGCCGACCAGCACCGCGTCACCTCCTTCGTTGTAGTCGGCCCGCAGGCCGGAGAACGACCCGACCGTCAATTCGGCAAACAGCCGGCTGGCGCGAGCCAACACGGGTCCCTGATTCTTCTCCCGGTAGCGATCGATGGCCGCGCGTAGTACGGCCGATGCCAGCCGCAACCGAACGTAGGTTTCGACATCGCCGGTGATCTCGGCCGCCAGACTCTGCGCCTGCTCTTCGGCCTCCGCCGCAGCCGCGCTCGTGTCCATGTCGGCCAGCGCCTTGGTTTCGAGTGTCGCCGTATTCAACAGAGCGTCACGCTCAGCGGAGAGCTCAGCAAGTCGGCGGCCCAACTCATCGAGTTGGTTTGCCAGGTTATCGGCATCTACTCGGCCGACCTCTTCGACAAACTCTTCCAGGGCCGAACCGCCGCTGAGCAATGAGAGCTGCTCGTGGAGGTTTCGCTCACAGAGTTTCAACTCCTTCGCTTGGGCAGACCGTTCTTCCAATTCCGGCAGCCGAGCCGGATCGTCGCAATCTGCCTCCTGGCAAAGCGAATCGAGCAGAGAGCGCGCCTGCGCGGCATCCTTCTTCGACTGGGCAAGCTGAGCAGCTTGCTTGGCACGCTGCTTCCCGAGTGTCTCCAGTCGTCCGCGGTCTTCGGTAGCCTGGCGGAATTCGGCCAACAGAACATCGGCCGCTTGATCGACGGCCAACCGGGCGAGCAAGCCGTCCTTGCCCAGAGCGCCGAGGAGCGACCGCGTCTCGCACGCGAATTGCTCAGCTTCGCGGACGATCCCCTCGGTCCGTTCGCGGTACCCTTCGGCTTCTGACAGGTGATCGAATAGCGAATCGATCTGCGCCAGCACTTCGTTGGCCTGTTCTGGCAGTGCGCCCGTCGACAACCCCAGTGGCGCCACGGCGGCCGACCAGCGAGCTTGCCAAGATGCCAATTCACCTTCGGCTGCAACGGCCTTTGCACGTTCGGTCGCCAGCCGTCGCGCGAGCGTGGCAGCCTCGTCCTCCAGTCGCGTGCGTGCGGCGGCCGCAGCGTCTATCTGGTCGACCAGGAAATGCGAACGTTCGAGTTGTGCGGCCAACGACTCACCCGGCTGTGTGACCGGTTCTCCCAACGCCTCGAGCGATCGGTTCAGTTCCTGCCGACAACGATCCGCGCGCGCATCACAGGTATCGACCGCGGCGCGTTGCTTTCGAATCGCCTCGGATTGGTGCAACAGGGCCTGCAGCTTGCGATCCCAGCCGCGCATCTCGCGAGGCGTGAGCGGCTCGATATTCGATGCCTGCCAGAGCGCCTGCCATTCGTTAAGAAGCGTACCGCAGACGCCCGCGGCTGCTTCGCGTGAGGCGGCGACCTTGGCCAAGTCGTCGAGACACTCCTGCCGCTGCGCGAAGAGTGTCGCTCTCGCCGCCACACGATCGGCGTCGCGGCGCAACTCATCGGCGATCGCGTCAGCGTTTTTGAGAGTCTGCTCGAAGGCATCGGCCAAAACGTCTAATGTGGCATCGCTGCCGGTAAACTCGCGCGTCCCATCGACATCCAAATGACCATCAAGCCACGCAGCGCGGACAAGCTGCCAACCCTCGTCGCGGTGGCGGCGCGACTCAGCCAGTGCTGCGTCGCTGGGCGGTTCGCCGCCGCGCGCCGCCTGCTCGAGCTGGCGTTCAAGCTGCAACCGTGTGTTCTCGAGCTTTGTCGACTGTTCCTTAAGCAGGGTCAGGTTTCGTTCGGCCTCGGCCAGGCGACTCTCGAAGGTGTCGATCGTCTCACTCGACGGCAGGGCAACCGAACTGAGTGCCTCGAGTGTCCCCGTCCACAAAGGCAACCGGGCCAATGCCGTCGCCGCTTGGGCCTCGAGCACCGATAAGTCCGCGGCCGCAACCGCCCGCTCTTCTTCGATACGGCTGACCGCGGCTGCTCGCCGGAGCACGCTCTTGAGCAGGTCGGCGTTGCGCGCGGGCGGTAACTGCGACAACCGCTCTTGAGCCGCCGACAAGCTTTCCTCGAGCGCTGCCACCAGGCTGCGCGTCTGGTTCTGCTGGGTGCTCAGCGCCTCGTAGCGATTGCCGAGATTCTGGATCTCGATGCGTTGTTGCCGCTTGATGCGCAGTGTCTCAACGTCGGCCAAACCCAATTCCGGCCGAAGTTGCTTGAGCAGCCGGCGAGCTTCCCACTCGGCCTGCTCGCGCCGCGGTGCCACCGTCTCACGCAGGTCGCGTTGTGCCTTGCGATAACTGCCCAGGTTCTTCGCGAGTTCCTCGACCGCATCGGCCCGCTCTAACAGCGCATCGAAAAACGAATCGAAAGTCCGTTGTGTCTTGTTCGAGCCGGAAGCAGAATAATTGCTATCGATGCTGCGCCCGCTCGTTTCGCCGACAAGTTGCGTCATCTGCACGTCGATCTCGGCGATGGCCTCCGCCGCGCTGCGCGCGCCCGTCTCGGCCGATGCCAGCCGGGTGGCAGCATCGCGCCTCCGTTCGCCGAACCTTTCGGGCAGGATTTGCACCGGTCCGAGCCGGGAGAACTCGGCGATCGTGGCGTTCAACCGAACGACAAGTGGAACCGCTTGGCGGATGCGTTCGAGCCGGGCATGTTCCGCCAGGGCCTGCCCCAGCTTGCCGTTGATCTCACTCAGTCCATCCTGTGCTTGCCTCAATGCTCGATCGTGCCCCTCCCACTCGCTGCTGGGCAATTGGGCCGCCGTGACCGTCTTTCGCGCCACTTCCCAGGCCGCCAAACGGGCATTGATGCGAGGGTTCTTGGCCCGCGGACTGAATAGCTCGCCGGCATCCTTTTCGAGTTGCTCTTGCACGCCTTTGAGGTCGGCGATTCCCGAACCGGCGGAGAACAACACCTGGCCCAGACTGCCTCGGCCTTCGACGATCTCTCGGCCCCCGCGCACGAGCGCCGCATGGTCGATGCCGAACATCGATTCGAAGGTGTCGCGATCGAGCCGACCCAAGTACCTGGCAAGCATACTTGGCTCGATGATTCGGTTGTCGTCGGGACCACGAAGGTCGTTCTTATTGGCTTTCCGGCGGAGGATTTCGAGGCGGCCGCCATCGCCATTGGTCAAAACCCCGCCGACCCGCAGGTTGGCGTAAGGATGGATGAAATCGTCCGACGTGCGCGGCAAGATGCCATAGAGCAGTTGATTCAGGGCCCGCAGCGCCGAACTCTTGCCCGCCTCGTTGGGACCGTAAACCAGGTGCAGCCCATACTGGTCGGCGCTCAGGTCGAGCACTTCATCCGTGAACGGGCCGAAGGCCTTGAGATCGAGTCGTAAGATTTTCATCAGAACGATTCCAGGCAGCAGCCGCTCATCCGATCGTCGTTGCGTTCCTGTCGAGCAACCGGGCCACGAGCAACGGTTGCACCTGGTCGAGGAGCGGAATCAGGCTCCGCGGATCATCCAGCCGTAGTGAGTCATCGAGTTCTTTGAGCTCGCCGGGCAGCTTGCGAGCCAGGTCGACGAGTTCGGCGCCCAATCTTTCCAGGCCGACGGAGTCGTGGCGCAACTCGGCGATGTATTGCACCAACTCGGCCAGCGGGCCGTCCTCGGCCGCCAAGTCAATCTCTCGCGGGGGAGAGGTTTGGAACCGAATCTTCTCGATCCACACGTTGCCCTGTCCTAGCCCCTGCGCAGCGGCCCGCAGTTCGCTCGTCCAATGTTGCGGATTGGCGGCAACCTTCTCGTGCGCCCTGCATCGCCCGGCAATCTCGATGCGCGCCGCGATCGGCCGCCCGTCGCTGTCGGCAACCAGCCTTTTGAGCGACTGCAACGCCCGTTCGACCATCGCGTCGCCGTCCTCAACACCCGCGACATCGACGCGACACGGCTCCCAACGCAACACGTCGAGCGGCTCGAATCGTACATCGGACTGTCCGCGGTCATCGACCGTCACCACCAGACAGCCCTTGGCCCCCGCCTCGCGAATATGCCGACCCTGGATGTTGCCGGAGAAGTGGATCTGCGGATCGTCCCAAACCGCGCCGCGCTGGTGGATGTGCCCCAGGGCCCAGTAATCGTACTGCTTGCCACGCAGATCATCGTGCCCGCACTCGGCATAATTGGCGTGGGCCGTGTTGCCGCCGCCCGCGGACGTGTGCAGCATACCGACGTTGAAGTTGCCGGGCACCCGCTTTGGATAGGCTTGGGCCAGGTTGTCGGTGCACGCGGCGGTGGCAAAGCCCTGCCCATGGATCGATACGCCCCATTCGTCGAGCGAGTGCGTCTCCGGTCGCTTGGACGATAACCGGACGACGTTATCGGGAAGCCGCAACGAGCGAGTCATCTTGTTGGCGGCATCGTGGTTGCCGGCGATCAGGAAGACCGGGATGCGGGCGTCGCGCAGCCTGCACATCTCCGCCACGAAAAAAAGTCCCGTGCGGTGATCGCGCCAGTCGCCGTCGTAGAGGTCGCCGGCGAACAATACGAAGGCGACTTCTTCGTCGATGGCCAGCGAAACGAGGTTCTGGAGGGCCCGCCGCGTGGCTCCGCGAATTTCCTCGATCGGTGCGCCCTCGTAGCGTTCCAGCCCCTTGAGCGGGCTGTCGAGGTGAACGTCGGCAGCGTGAATGAACTTGAACATCCGTGATCCGTCCACGATACCGCAGCGGGTACACCTGCACAAGTGTTCCCGCAGATTCTTGTTATCGGCCCGGGTACCGCCCCGGATCGACGGCCAGGTCTGGGGGCGGCCCTGCAAGCCTTACGTGCGTTGCTCCCTGCTTGCAAAACCTTGCCCGACAACGAACAATAGTAACCGTGGCGGTGCAGCGCCGCACTACTTTCCTAGGCCGAACCGGCGGCCTTGGCGGGCAGCCTGCGCGTGTCTCCCCCCTCTCAACGCCCTCCTGTATCAGGAATCGACAGAATGTGTGCCATGACGGCTGAAGACCGTGGCGTCTCGAACCGCATTCAGAACGGCTTTGCGGCCCGGTCTCCGCGCCGCCGAAACGGTGGCGGTTGGTTGACGTGGTTGCTTTCGTTCTTGGGCGCGTTGGCTCTGGGAGGCGGTCTTTATTTCGCCTATACCCATTATTCCAGCGCCGCGACCGTCGACTTCGGTCACGTGCTGGTCACGCCCGTCAAGAAATCGGACCTGTTGATCACCGTGACGGAAGACGGCAACGTCGAGAGCGCGAAGAATATCGAGTTGCGCTGCAAGGTGCCCGGCCCGATCACCATTCTGAGCATCGTCGATGACGGCAAGCACGTGGAAAAGGACGACGTGCTGGCCGAACTCGATTCGTACACGACCGACGAGTCGATCCGAGACCAACAGATCCTCGTGGCCAAGTCCGAGGCGTCGAAAATCAAATCGTCGAAGGACTTCGCAGCGGCCGAGATTGCGGTGGACGAATACGACAAAGGCACGTTCGTGCAATCGTTGCAACAGCTCGAAGCCAATATCACGGTCGCCAAGCAGAATCTATCGAGCGCCGAAAACCTGCTGCACTACAGCCGTAAGATGCACCGCAAGGGATATGTCACGCAACTCGACGTCGAGTCGAAGGAATTCGCCGTCGAGCAGGCGAAGCTCAATCTCGGCGTGGCCGAGACGCAGAAAGAGGTGCTGGAGAAATACACCAAGGCGAAGACGCTCGAAGGACTGATCAGCGTGCGAGATAGCGCCAAGGCCCTGATGAAGTCGGACGAAGCGGCCTATCAAAAAGAGGTCGGGAAGCTGGAGCGACTGCAAAAACAACTCGAGGGTTGCACGATCCGCGCGCCGCAAAATGGGATGGTGGTTTGGGCCAACGATATGTCGGGCGGCGGGCGCCGTGGAGACCAAGGTCCGAAGATCGACCTCGGTGCGAGCGTGCAACAAAACCAAGTGATCTTCAAGTTGCCCGACCTGAAGCACATGCAGGTCAAGACGTTGGTGCATGAGACGAAGGTCGATCAGCTTCGCATCGGCATGCGAGCCCGAGTGAAGATCCAAGACCGTGAGTTCCAGGGGGAGATCGGAGCGATCGCCAATCAACCCGAACCGGGCAATTTTTTTAGCTCCGCGGTCAAAGAATACGCCACGATCGTGAAGATCGACGGCGAACCGGAAGGCCTGAAACCGGGCATGACCGCGGAAGTCGAAATCTTGATCGACGAGCGGAAGGCTGCGCTTCAGG
The DNA here is from genome assembly GCA_035547915.1 of Pirellulales bacterium. Classification (GTDB taxonomy): domain Bacteria; phylum Planctomycetota; class Planctomycetia; order Pirellulales; family JAICIG01; genus DASSFG01. The sequence continues at coordinate 105,656 of DASZTS010000095.1, forward strand.
TGCCGGTGCAGTGCGTCGTGGAGTCGGGTAACAAGTTTCACGCATATGTCAGGACCCCGAACGGCATCGAGCCGCGCGACTTGGTGTTGGGGGGCACCAACGATACCGTGATCGAAGTGGTTGATGGGCTGAAGGAGGGCGAGCAGGTGTTGCTCAACCCACGTGCCGACGTTCCGGAGGTCGCAGACTCGGACGCAGAAGCCGAGGCGATTGACGTGAGCAAGCGGTTTGGAACGGCCAGGCCCAAAGCGGATGCCGCCGCTCCGGGCAATGCTGCCGGTGCGGGTCCGGGCGGTGGTCCCCCTGGCGAAGGCGGTGGTCGGCGACGCGGCCCTGGAGGGCCCGGAGGTGACATGCAAGGCGGGCCGGGCGGCGGTGGATTCGGCGGCGGTGGGCCCGGTGGAGGATTTGGCGGCAGTGGAGGTCCAGGAGCCGGAGGTGGCGGTGGCGGTGGTGGCGGTGGCGGTGGTGGCGGACCGGGGGGTAATCGTCGTCCACGCTCGTTCAAAGAGATGGACACGAACAGCGACGGCAAACTCACGGTCGATGAGTTGTCGGAGCGCATGCAGCCAATCTTCGGCATGATGGATGCCAACAGCGACGGGGCCGTTGACGAGGCAGAGCACAAGGAATTCCGGGCGAACATGGAACGACGGCGCCAGGAAGGGGGCGGCGGTGGCTTCGGCGGGCCGGGCGGTGGCGGTTTCGGCGGACCGGGTGGTGGCGGTTTCGGCGGACCGGGTGGCGGCGGCGGACCGCCGGGCGGTGGTCAGTAAAGCATGCTCGGCGCGAGATTCATCCAGACGCTGCGGTTGGGCGTCAAAAGTCTGCTGCTGCACAAGCTCCGCTCCGTGCTGGCCGTGCTCGGCATCATGATCGGAGTCACGGCCGTCATCTGGTTGGTGGCGATGGGCGAGGGAGTGAGCTACCAGGCCCAACAGCAGATCAAGGATCTCGGGGCCGACAACATCATCATCCGTAGTATCAAGCCGTCGGGCCAATCCAGCGGCGCCAGCTCCAGTTTCTATGTCAGCTATGGCGTGTTGCGCGACGATTTCAAGCGCATCGTCACCACCATTCCGACCGTCAAGCGGGCCACGCCCTTACGCGAGCTATCGAAGGAGGCTCGCCGTATCGAGCACACCTGTGAGATCCGGTTGGTCGGTTGCACGCCGGCCTACCAGGGGATGAACAACTTGCGGTTGGCGCGGGGACGGTTCTTGACCGACCGCGATCTGACCCGTGTCGACAACGTCTGCGTGTTGGCCCACGAGACGGCCGTGCAACTCTTCCCCTACGAAGATCCTATCAACAAGGCCATTCAGGTCGACAAGGACTTCTATGTCGTCGTGGGCGTCACTCACGAACGACAAGCATCGGGGAACATCGGCGGCAGTTTCACCGGCCAAGACTACAACAAGGACGTCTACATTCCGCTGGAGACGTTGCGCGCCCGCATCGGCGATCAGGTGATGACCAGCAAGGCCGGCAGCCGCGAAGGCGAGATCGTTCAGCTCAGCCAATTGACGGTGACGGTCGGCGACATCTCGGAGGTCGAGGAGACGGCGGCCGTCATCAAGCTGCTGCTCAAGAAGTTCCACAAGCAGGAGGACTACTCGATCATCGTGCCGAAGGAATTGCTCAGGCAGGCCGAAATCCTGCAAAAGATGTTCGGCTTCCTGTCGGTGGTGATCGCCGGCATCTCGCTGCTGGTCGGCGGCATCGGCATCATGAACATCATGCTCGCCACCGTGACCGAACGCACCCGCGAGATCGGCATCCGCCGCGCGTTGGGCGCCAAACGTCGCGACATCATTCAGCAGTTTCTGTCAGAAACCATCGTGCTCTCGGCGACGGGCGGCTTGTGCGGCGTGGGCTTGGGCTACCTCTGCAGTCCGGCGGTGGCCTTCATCCTCTGGTTCATGAAGAGGTGCTTTCCCGACCTGATGCGCGGCCTGCCGGCCGTGGTGCAGCAACTCGAGCCGCTGATCGCCACCTGGTCGGTACTCGCGGCCTTTTCCATCTCGGTGCTGGTCGGCGTGGTGTTCGGCATCTACCCTGCCCAACGCGCCGCCATGATGGATCCCATCGAAGCGCTCCGCCACGAGTAGCCGCGCAAGCAGACGCTCAGACGAAGCCCACTCTGGCGCGGATCGCCGACCCGGATCTCACGGCACCAGGAATTTCACGCATACCGGCCGGCCGACCTTGATCGCATTGCCGGTCGAACTCAACTTGCCCGAGGCGGGGTCGATCTTCAGCACCAGGATGTTGTCGGAATCCTGGTTGGCCGCGAGCAGGTATTTTCCGGTGGGATCGATGCCGAAGTTGCGCGGTGTTTTGCCGCCGGTCGACGCGTGGCCGGTGGGCGTCAAACGGCCCGTCTGGTCATCGACCGCGAAAGAGGCGATGGTGTCGTGGCCGCGGTTCGAGCCATAGACGAACTTGCCGCTGGGATGCACCTGCACCTCGGCCGTCGAGAAGTTGTCGCCCTTGGCATCCTCCGGCAGAGTGCTAACCGTCTGCACTTCGCTGAGCACGCCGTGCGCTTCGTCGTAGCGGAAGGCGGTGATCGTCAGTGCCATCTCGTTGATCACATACGCGAAGCGGCCGCTCGGATGGAACGCAAAATGCCGCGGCCCGGAACCTGGCTTGACCTTGGCGGCCGGTGGCTCGTTGGCCTTGAGCGATCCCTTCTCGGCGTCGAAACGATAGACCAACACCTCGTCGAGTCCCAGGTCGGCAACGAAAGCAAAGTGATTGGCGCGATCGAGGTTCACCGAGTGTGCATGGGGCGACTCTTGCCGTTGCGGGTTGGTCGACTTGCCACGGTGTTGTACCACCTCGCTCGCCTTGGCGAGTCGGCCCTTGTCGTCGAGCGGCAGGCAACAAGCGCTACCGCCTCCGTAATTGGCCGCCAGCACGTTCTTGCCCGCCTTGTCGACGATCAGATGGCAGGGCCCCTCTCCACCCGACGACTCGCGGTTCAAGGCCCGCAGGCCGCCATCGGATTCGATGGCGAAGGCGGCGATGGCGCCGGTTCGCTTGCCTTCGAACTCCGGCACCTCACAAACCGAATACAGGTAGCGCTTGTTCGGGTGGATCGCGAGGAACGACGGATTCTGCACTCCCGAGGTGGCGCCGAGCCGCGTAAGTTTGCCGTTGCTCAGATCGAGTTCCAGCAGGTAGATGCCGTCGCCCTTGGCATCGGCATAGCTTCCGACGTAGAGGCGCACCTTGTCGCTGCCGTCGGCGGCAGCTTCCGCAAACGAAGTCCCCATCGTGATGATCGCCAAAGCGGTGGCCAGGCCGAAGCAGACGGAGCGAATCATGAGAGTAGTCCCTGGGAATGGTGAATCAAGCGGCGCATGCGCGAGGGGCCGGTCTTAGGTGGCATTAAAATCTCGCGGGTGCGCCAATGCAAGTTGCCGGCCGGCCTCGGCAGACTGATTTGACGGGGGGCGAAACGTAGCCTACATATCCAATGGGCCGCTTCGCTTGCGCTGCGGCCGCACATCTGGCTTTCTTCCAGCCACGGGGCCCAACTTCTTTCGATCTACACCATGACTGCGCTTTTGTGCGAGCCGGACTCGCTACCGGTCTGTGATTGGCTAGTTCCTGAGGGCGACGGGCAAGTTCGATCCCAGGTCTGGAACCTGTTGGCCGCCGTTTACCCGAGTGGTCGGTTTGTGGAGCGCCGTCAGGAGCAACGCTATCCGTATCCCCGGCTGATCACGCTCTGGCCGATGGAAGCGGACGGCGAGACGCCGTCGGGGCCTGCGGTGACGGTGGTCGGCAAGCACCTCTCCGAACGAGGGCTCGGCTTCTTCCATCCGCAGCCGTTGCCGAACCGATTGGTCGTCGTTTCACTGGAAAAGGGGGACGGCCGCTGGTTCAGCTTCCTGCTCGACGTGCATCGTTGCCGCTTTACACGGCAGGGGTGGTACGAAAGCGGCGGCCGCTTCTTGGATGCCGTCACACCGCCGACGGCCAGGAAGGTACACGGCTAGGCGCCCCTAGTCCCGCCCATGGCTTCGTCTCACGGAAGCGGCGACGTTCATGAGATTACTCACCGACTTGGCAGGCGAGCAGAATCGTCTCGCGACCCAACCGCGCTGCCCACCCTACTCTTTCGTTTCCGACCGCATATAATCAGCGGTTCAGCCGGGCGGGCAGGGTGCCGATCGACCGATCTCGGCCCCGGTGCCGTGCTGTACCTTTGCAGAATAAAGGACCACTCCACCGACGAGGATGCTCATGAATACGCGGTTGCATGCGATAGGGATATTGCTGGTCTTTGGCGCGTTCTCGGCCGACGTGCGGGCAGCCGGCGAGCCTAAAAAAGTGGTGTCGGTCGAAGGCATCACGGAGTATCGGCTCCAGAACGGTCTGCGAGTGTTGCTCTATCCCGACGCCTCGAAGCCCAAGGTGACGGTCAACCTGACGGTATTCGTCGGCTCGCGGCACGAAGGGTACGGCGAGACGGGCATGGCCCACCTGTTGGAGCACATGCTCTTCAAGGGCACGCCCGACCACCCAAAGATTCCGAAGGCGTTGAAGGACCGCGGCGCGGATTTCAACGGAACGACCTGGGTGGACCGTACGAACTACTACGAAACCCTCCCGGCCAATGCCGACAATCTCGAATTTGCCATCCGCATGGAGGCAGATCGGTTGATCAACAGCTACGTGAAGCAAGAAGACCTGCTGTCGGAGATGACGGTCGTCCGCAACGAGTTCGAGCGGGGCGAGAACATGCCGCAAGCGATCCTCAATCAACGCGTTACGGCGGTGGCCTTCGAATGGCACAACTATGGCAAATCGACGATCGGCAATCGCAGCGACATCGAGCGTGTGCCGATCAAGAACCTGCAAGCCTTCTATCACAAGCACTATCAACCCGATAACGCCATGCTGATCGTGGCAGGAACTTTCGACGAGGCGAAAGCGCTCGAGTTGATCCAAAAATACTTCGGGGCCATTCCGGCGCCCAAGCGCAAGCTCGACGCCACCTACACCGAGGAACCGCCGCAAGACGGCGAGCGCACCGTCACACTGCGCCGTGTCGGCGAAGTGGGGTTGGTGGAGGCGGCCTATCACATTCCGTCGGGCGGTCATCCCGACATCGCCGCGCTCGACGTGCTGAGCAATATCCTGGGCCATGGTCCCTCGTCGCGTCTGTACAAGGCGCTCGTCGAGACGAAAAAAGCATCGAGCGTGACGGCCTTCATCTTTCCGGCGCACGATCCGGGATTGTTCGAGGTCGAGGCGGAGGTCCGCCGTGGCGATCCACTGGAAGGCGTGCGTGACGTTGTCATCGAAACGACCGAGGCGGTCGGTGAGGACGGAGTGAGCGATGAGGAGGTCGAGCGAGCCAAGCAGCAGCTCTTGAAGGATCGTTTGGAGGTCGAATCGAACACGAGCCGCCTGGCGGTGCAGCTCAGCGACTGGGCCGCACAGGGCGACTGGCGGCTATGGTTCCTGCACCGCGATCGGTTGGAGCAGGTCACCGCCGCCGACATCAAGCGCGTGGCCGGTGAATACCTGCAACGCAACAACCGCACGGTAGGTCTCTTCATCCCTTCCGACAAGCCCGAGCGGACGCCGATTCCGGAAACGCCCGACTTGGCCAAGCTGCTGGCCGACTACAAGGGGCGCGAGCAGGTCGCCTCGGGAGAGGTTTTCGACGTCTCGCCGCAAAACATCGAAAAACGCGTGACGCGCAAGAAGTTGGCTGGCGGCATCCGATTGGTATTGTTGCCGAAGAAGACCCGCGGCCAGACGGTGAACCTCAGCCTGACGCTGCGCTACGGCAATCTCAACAACCTCAAGGGGCTGGTCGCGGCCTGCGAACTATTACCCGACCTGATGACGCGCGGTACCAAGGACCTCTCGCGACAAGAAATCCAGGATCAGCTCGACAAGCACTTCGCCTCGCTGCACGCGCAGGGCGATGCGGGTAAGGCAGTCTTCAGCCTCGAAACCAAGAGCGACCATCTGGGCGAAGTGTTGAAATTGCTGAAGCACATTCTGCGCGAGCCGTCGCTGCCGGAGGACGAGTTGGCGATCCTCCAACGCGAGACGCTCGCGCAGCTCGAGCAGCAGCTCACCGAACCGCAATTCCTGGCGATCAATCAGGTTCGGCGTACCGTGTCACCCTATCCGAAAAGCGATGTGCGGTACATTCCGACCATCGAGGAAGACCTGGCGCGCAACAAGTCGACCACGCGTGAGCAGCTCTTGAAGCTCCGCGACGAGTACCTGGGCAACGTGGCGGGCGAGGTGGCCGTGGTGGGCGACTTCGATGCCGAGAAGACCGAATCACTGCTCGCGGATATCTTCGACGATTGGAAGGCTTCGGAATCGTACGAGCGTCTGCCGAAGATCTACTTTTCCGACGTCGCCGGGGGCAAGCAACAGATCGACACCCCGGACAAGGCCAATGCTTTCTACATGGCGGGGATGGCGCTGCCGATGAACGACGGTGACGCCGACTATGCCGCCATGGTGATCGGCGATTTCATCTTCGGCGGCAGCACGCTCGCTTCTCGGCTGGGAGACCGTGTGCGGCAGAAGGAAGGGTTGTCGTACGGCGTGAGGTCTCATTTCGTGGCAGACCCGATCGACGAACGGGCCAGCGTAAACCTCATGGCCATTTATAATCCGAGCAACGTCGACAAGGTGGTGGCTGCGATCGGAGACGAACTTGATCGGCTGCTGGCCAGTGGCGTGACGGATGAAGAACTCGAAGAAGCACAGAAGGGCTGGATCGAAGAGCAGCAGATCGATCGCACCAGCGACTCGCATCTCGTTTCGATCTTGTCGGAAACGGCTTTCGTGGGGCGGACGATGGAGTATTACTCGGGGTTGGAAGACAAGGTAAAGGAGTTGACGGCCGCGAAGGTGCACAAGGCGCTGAAGAAGCACATCGACCCCGAGCGACTCGTGATCGTGGTCGCAGGCGACTTCAAGGAAGTAGCCAAGGCCGACGATACCGAAGGGACCGATCGCCAAGCTCCCGCCGAAGGTAAGGCTGCGGCCAAGTCGAAGGCGGACTCACGATGAGGGGTTGGTAGCGTTGCCCGCCGCGACACCTCCCGTGAATGGGACTGGCCCGAAACCGATGATCGAATACCGCAGCGATGTTCGTCCCGATGCGGCGATAATCGCCCAACTCTTCGCGGCGGCGCCGTTGAACCGCCCGTTGGACGACATCGAGCGCATCGGGCGCATGTATGCCGCCTCGAATGTGATCGTGACGGCCTGGGACGGGCAACGATTGGTGGGCATCTTGCGCGGCTGGACCGACGGCGCCTTCGATGGCTATATCTGCGACTTGGCGATTTCACCCGAGGTGCAGCGGCAAGGCGTGGGGCGGAAGTTGCTCGAGATGGCGACCGCGGGAAAACCCGATGTGCAGTTTGTCGTCCGCGCGTCGCCGATCGCGCGGGAATATTATCAGCACCTCGGCTGGCAGAAGATCGAGAACGGCTGGTTCCTCACGCGGCAACGGTGAACTCGGCGTGAGAGGCCACTCCGCGACTACCTCGGCATCAATAGATCTGTTTCCGAACCTGTCTCACACTGTGCGGTATCTCGGCGGACCGACGAGGGGCCGACGATGAGCAGCCCCGCCGGCAAGGCCGCCGAAGATCGCGCTGCCGAAGATCGCGCTGTACCGTTCGATTCCCCCGAACAGGAAGCGTATCTCAACCTGTGGCGCACCTACGATCGGTTGAAGGCGCTCGAAGAATCGCTGTTCGCCGACTACGGACTGACGGCCCAGCAATATAACGCCCTGCGCCTATTGCGGGCTCAGCGCCCCGATTCTCTGCCCACGCTCGCCATCGGCGCGCGGCTCATCTCGCGAGCTCCCGACATCACTCGGCTCGTGAACAAGCTGGCGGAACGCGGGCTCGTCGAACGGAAGCGTGATCTGGCCAACCGCCGCATCGTCAACGTCACCATCACGCGAGCGGGACTGGATCTGCTCGACACCATTGCCGCGCCGCTGGCCGAATGCCACCAACGGCAACTCGGGCATCTGACCGCCGAGCAGCTTCGCCGCCTGATCGAACTGCTCAAGCTGGCCCGGCAGCCGCACGAGGCCGATCGTTCCCGCGTCGGCCGCTGAACGCGCGGACGACGCGGTTCCTACGAACCGGCCGATTTCGGATAAGAGCCTGTCCGAGAACCGATGTTGCGACAGGAACGATTCGACTCGCCAGCAGGTTTTCGAGTCGGCTCTAAACTCCAGCGCGGGCCGACAAGACCTGATAGCCTGAGCGCGACCGGCGAAAAATCGGGCCGTGAAACGCCGATTCTTGGAGCGCGACGTGCTTCTGGCGGTTGCTCTTAGCCTTAGAACTGGCCGCCCGTCTGGGCCCACGACTCGAACAGGTTCAGGTTGTCGTAGACCAGCCCGCCCACGTTGATGGTGCTGCGCAGCCGGCGGAAGCCGCCGTTGAAGTAGGCGCCCTGCGGCCGCGTGTAATACGGTCCACCTCGGGCACGCCGGCCGATCGCCACCGGCTCGGCCGGTTGATGGCTATAATACGACCGTTGGAACATCCAGTTCTCGGCCTGCGCGGGAACCGCAGAAAAACAACTGGCCGACAAGAAGAGGGCCACGAACAGGAAGCGTTTCATAAGTTGCGACACCAGAGGGGATTGGGGAGACGGAAGGCGGTCCGATCGGAGCCGCCGCGAGGTGCCGTCCTCAAGATCCAGCCTGATCGGGCGGGTCGGATTTGTCAAAGAAGTTTTTGTCGGCCACGCCGCGCAGCAAGCCGTTTTCGGATAGACTCCTGGTTGCCCAATACGAGCGTGAGTCGTCGTTCTCTGGGCCCTGCCGAACGACTCTGAACGAGCGCTATGCCGATTGCTGAATACGATTTCGATGTTGTTGTCGTGGGTGCCGGACACGCGGGCACCGAGGCGGCCGCGGCCGCGGCGCGCTTGGGCGCCAAAACGGCCCTGTTGACGACCAACCTCGATACGGTCGGCCAGATGAGCTGCAATCCGGCCATCGGCGGTGTGGCGAAGGGACAGATCGTGCGGGAGATCGACGCGTTGGGCGGCCTGATGGGGCGGGCGATCGACGCCACGGGCATTCAGTTCCGGCTGCTCAATCGCCGCAAGGGCCCGGCCATGCACAGCCCCCGCGCGCAGGCCGACAAGAAGGGCTATCAGCAGGAGATCAAGCGGCTCGTCGAAGAACAGCCCAACCTGTCGTTGCGGCAGGAGACCGTCGAAGATCTGCTGGTCGAGGGCGTCAACGGCGGGCTACGCATCGCCGGGGTGCGAGTGCGCGGTGAGGCGGAGTACCGTGCCCGCTCGGTGGTGCTCACCACCGGCACGTTTCTGCAAGCGCTCATGCACACGGGCGAGGCCAAGACTCCGGGCGGCCGCGCCGGCGAGTCGACCACCGCCGGCATCTCGCATGCGCTCGCGCGGTTGGGCTTCCGTTTGTCGCGCTTCAAGACCGGCACACCCCCGCGCCTCAACGGCCGCACGATCGACTACGCACGCACCGAGTATCAACCGGGTGACGACGATCCGCGCCCCTTTTCGTTCCTCACCACACGACTGTCGCAAACGCAGGTTCCCTGCTGGATCACACATACCAACGAGGCGGTCCACGAGTTGATCCGCGCGAACCTGCACCGGGCCCCGATGTATTGCGGACAGATCCGCTCCAGCGGCCCGCGCTACTGCCCGTCGATCGAGGACAAGGTGGTGCGCTTCGCCGACAAGGATCGGCACCAACTGTTCCTAGAACCCGAGGGACGCCACACGTCGGAGGTGTACGTCAACGGCGTCTCCACCAGCCTGCCACGCGACGTGCAAGACGCCCTCTTCCGGCACATTCCGGGGCTGGAACGGGCCGAGATCATGCGTTACGGGTATGCCGTCGAGTACGACTACTCGCCGCCCGACCAGTTGCGGCCATCGCTCGAGACGAAGCTGGTGCGGGGACTCTACTTCGCCGGCCAGCTCAACGGCACCACCGGCTATGAAGAAGCGGGAGCCCAGGGGCTGATGGCCGGAACCAACGCTGCCTTGGCGTTGCGGGGGAGCGAGCCGTTCGTGGTCGACCGCGACCAGGCGTACATCGGCGTGCTGATCGACGACCTGGTGACGCGCGGTGTCGACGAACCCTACCGCATGTTCACCAGTCGTGCCGAGTATCGCTTGCGTCTGCGGCACGACAACGCCGATCGCCGCTTGACGCCCATCGGCCGACGGCTCGGCCTCATCGACTCCGATCGCTGGCAGCGGTTCGAGGGAAAGGAGACCGAGATCGACCGCGTCAGCCGGGTGTTGGAGACGACGCGGCATGAGCAGGTAACGCTGGCCCGCATCCTGCGGCGGCCCGAAACGACTTGGCAAGATTTGATCGCGCTCGTCCCCGCGTTGGCGGCAGTCTCGGAGGAGGTGGCCGAACAGGTGACGAGCGATGCGAAGTACGCCGGTTACGTGGCCCGCGAGGAGGTCGACGTGGGGCGCCAACGCCGACTCGCCGGCAAGCGCATTCCCGCGGGCTTCGATTTCGGCTCGATTACGCAGTTGCGGGCCGAAGCGCGCGAGAAGCTCGCGCGCGTGCAGCCGGCCAGCCTGGCGCAGGCCGGCCGCATCAGCGGCATCACCCCGGCCGACATCGCCCTGGTGATGCTGTATCTCGATCGGCGCTAGCCACGTGGCTGCCGACACGGCTGTTTTCGCCGCCGCTGGCCCGATGAGTACCCCGGGTCTGTCCACTTTACACTTCGCCGCGAAGTGGGTTAAAAAAGGTGCGGTGCCGCCTGCCGCTCTGAAGGGCAAGCGGCCTTTTCACTCTTGTGGGGAGCCAGAACGATGTCCGACGTGATACCCATGAGCCGGGCCGGCTATGAAAAACTGATGGCCGAATTGAAGCACATGGAGACGGTCGAAATGCCAAAGGTCGCCGAACGCGTGGCCGAGGCGCGCTCGGCCGGCGACCTGAAGGAAAACGCCGAGTATCACGGTGCCCGCGAGAGCCAAGGGATGTTGCAGGCGAAGATCAATCTGCTGCGCGACAAGCTCAGCCGCGCCACGATCGTCGATCCCTCGTCACTGCCCAAGGATGAAATCGTTTTCGGGGCGACCGTCGTCGTCAAAGACCTCGACTTCGGCGACACCGAGGAGTTCACGCTCGTCGGCGCCGGTGACGAGGATTATGACGCCGGCAAGATCCTCATCACCAGCCCGCTCGCCCAAGGTCTCGTCGGACGGAAGGTCGGCGACCGTGTCGAGATTCCGGTTCCCGCCGGCACGATGAAGTTCGAGGTGATGGAGATCCGCTTCGAAGGGTGAAGTTGCCCGCTCGAAGAGCGACCGACGCTTCACATTTCCGCCCTATCGCCCGACGGCCGTTTTCTGGGCCCTTGTCCGAGTTTCACGCCAGATTTCCCGCATATTTACGCATGAATCGGCAGTCGCCGATTTTTCGCATATTGGGTTGCCGAAATTGTGCAAAACAGTATGATTTCTGTAGGGGAAGGTCGATCGGCTCAGGTCCTTTATGAGTACCGTCAGCGAAACGTCCGACGCCCGGTTGCTCGACCTGTTGAAGCAGGAAGGGGCGATGGGCATTGCCGAAATTGCAGCCGCCACGTCGGTTACGGCAACGGCTGTGCGTCAGCGTTTGAACCGCCTGATGGCGCAGGGGTTGATCGAGCGCGAGACGGCGCGGGCGATGCGAGGCCGGCCGAGCCATCGCTATTCGTTGAGCGAAAAGGCACGGCGGCAGGCGGGGAACAATTACGGCGACCTGGCCCTCCTGCTGTGGGAGGAGATTCGCTCGGTTAAGGATCCGGAGGTCCGGCGGGGATTGTTTCAGCGGTTGGCGAGTGCGATGGCCCGGTTCTATGCCGGTCGTATTCGAGGGGGTACGACCGCGGCCCGCATGGAATCGTTGAAGGAGTTGTTTGCCGACCGACGCGTGCCGATCGAAGTCGCCGCCGATGGTGAGTTGCCGGTGCTGACGGTGGTCGATTGTCCTTACCCGGAGTTGGCGGAGAAGGATCGCGGCATCTGCGCGGTCGAGAAGATGATGTTTGCCGAACTGCTGGCCACGCCATTGAAGTTGTCGCAGTGCCGGCTGGAAGGGCATTCGTGTTGCCAATTTGAAACGAGCTGAAAGCAGGTTACACTGAGCGGCTTGGCTGCGGACGGATGAGGGCGGCTTATACGGCATCGCCGACCCGCAGGAACGATCAACGAATCATTAAAGCAACCCACACGAACGACGATCACACATGACCAAGCCTTGGATTGAAGGCCGTTTCGAAGAGAACGTCATTACGACGACCGTGGAGCAAGCGATCAATTGGGCGCGGCAGGCGAGCATCTGGCCGATGACGTTTGGCCTGGCCTGCTGTGCCATCGAGATGATGGCCGCCGGCGCCAGCCGTTACGACATGGACCGTTTCGGCGCGGGAGCTTTTCGAGCCACGCCCCGGCAGGCCGACCTGATGATCGTGGCCGGCACGGTGACGTACAAGATGGCCAGTCGCGTGCGGCGTCTGTACAACCTGATGCCCGATCCGAAATTCGTCATCGCCATGGGAGCCTGCACGGTCGGTGGCGGCCCGTACTTCAAGTGGGGCTACCACGTTTGCAAGGGTGTCGACCTGGTCGTTCCGGTCGACGTGTATGTGCCCGGCTGCCCGCCGCGGCCCGAGGCGCTGCTGGAAGGGCTGATGCGGATCCAAGACAAGATCCGCGGGCACAAGATCGCCAAGCACAAGAGCGCGAACGGCGCCCCCGCCGTCAAGATCGACGACGAACTGCCGATTCCGCACCACTCGGGTTATGTGGCCGTGGAAGAGAAACAACCGTTGTTTGACCACCAGAAGATCACGGGCTAGGGCATCTGGCAGGTCGAAAACTGACATTCCGAAACTAAGTTGGGCAATAAATTAAGTTGGGCAATGAATAACGTGTCCGATCTACTCCAAATAAACGATTTGCACGTCGAGGTCGAAGGGAAGCCGATCTTGCGCGGCGTCAACCTGACGATCCGCCGCGGCGAAACCCACGCGCTCATGGGACCCAACGGGTCGGGCAAGAGCACGCTCGGCTTCGCCATCATGGGTCATCCCGGCTACGACGTCACCTCCGGCTCCATCACGCTGAACGACCAGGACGTGCTGGCGATGGAACCGAACGAACGGGCCCGCGGCGGGATTTTCCTGGCATTCCAGCGGCCGATGTCGATTCCCGGGGTGAAAATGGCCGACTTTCTCCGGCACGCTGCCACCAACGTGCGGCGGCCCGACCGGAAGGAAGGCGAAGAGCTGATCCCCATGCGCGACTTCCGCAAAGAGCTGAAGTCGAAGATGGAACAACTGCGGATGGACCCCGAATTTGCACGCCGTTATGTCAACGACGGCTTTTCGGGCGGCGAGATGAAGCGGGCCGAGATCCTCCAGATGGCGATGTTGCGGCCGAAGTTTGCCATTCTGGACGAGACCGACAGCGGGCTCGACGTCGATGCCGTCCGGTTGGCCAGCCAGAGCATTGCGGAGATCGGCGGTGCCGAGATGGGCATTTTGATCATCACGCACCACGACAAGCTGCTGGAACACAACACGCCCGATTTCACGCACGTGATGTTGGGCGGCCGGATCGTGGAAACGGGTGGTCCCGGCCATGAACGGAGCGGCGCAGAACTCGCCGCCGAATTGCACCAGAAGGGTTATGACCGCATTCGCGCGGCCCACCCCGAAGCGGCCGCCGATGAGGCCGACATGGCAAAACAGCCGGAAGCCGTGGTTTGATAAAGCCGGAGCCGGTGGTGCCCGAGCGCCGGCTGTGAGCCGGTACCTGCGGGACGGTATCGGTCGACACGGCACGGAGTGCTAGGGAAATACCGGCTTAGGCTGCGACAAAAAACTCAACCAGAACGATCTTAAATATGGCAACCGATCTAACGACCGAAGTCGGCTTTGGCGAAATCAACAAGTACGATTTCCACACCGACGAGAAATACGTTTTCAAGAGCCGCAAGGGGCTCGACGCCGAGATAGTCCATCAGATCTCGGAGATGAAGAACGAGCCGGAATGGATGCGTAATTTCCGGCTCAAGGGACTCGAGATCTTCAACGCCAAGTCGATGCCGCGCTGGGGCGGCAAGATCGACCTCGATTTCCAAGATATCTTCTATTACATCAAGCCTTCCGATCGGCAGGGGCGGACCTGGGACGAAGTGCCCGACGAGATCAAGAACACGTTCGATCGCTTGGGCATTCCGGAGGCCGAAAAGAAATTCTTGGCCGGGGTGAAGGCGCAGTTCGAGAGCGAGGTGGTCTACGGCTCGCTTCGCGAGGAACTGTCGAAGCAGGGAGTGATCTTCACCGACACCGATTCGGCCGTCCGTGAGTATCCCGATCTGGTGCGGAAGTATTTCAGCACCATCATCCCGTCCACCGACAACAAGTTTGCCGCGTTGAATTCGGCGGTCTGGTCGGGCGGATCGTTCATCTATGTGCCCAAGGGCGTGAAGATCGACTTCCCGCTGCAGGCCTATTTCCGCATCAACGCCGAAAACATGGGGCAGTTCGAGCGGACGCTGATCATCGTCGACGAGGGTGCGCAGGTGCATTACGTCGAAGGCTGTACGGCCCCGATGTACAGCACCGAAAGCCTGCACTCGGCCGTCGTCGAGATCGTGGTGCACAAGCACGCCCGCTGCCGTTATACGACGATCCAGAACTGGGCCAACAACATCTACAACCTGGTGACCAAGCGGGCCGTCGCCTACGAAGGCGCGACCATGGAGTGGATCGACGGCAATCTGGGAAGCCGGCTAACGATGAAATATCCGGCCGTCTACATGATGGAACCGGGCGCGCGGGGAGAGATCCTTTCGATCGCCTTCGCTTCGGCCGGCCAGCACCAAGACGCCGGCGCGAAGTTGGTGCACGCCGCCCCGAACACGTCGGGCCGTATCATCTCCAAGTCGATCTCGAAGAACGGCGGCCGGGCGAGCTATCGCGGTCTGGTCAAGGTCGAGCCGGGGGCCAAGAAGTCGAAATCGAACGTCGTTTGCGACGCCCTGATTCTCGATCCGCGCAGCCGTAGCGACACCTACCCCTACATCGAGATCGACGAGCAGGACGTCTCGATCGGCCACGAAGCCAGTGTCTCGCGCATCGGCGAAGAGCAGCTCTTCTATCTGATGAGCCGTGGCCTGTCGGAGGCCGAGGCGAGCACGATGATCGTCAGCGGCTTCATCGAACCGTTGGTGAAGGAGCTGCCGATGGAATACGCCGTCGAGATGAACCGCCTCATCGAACTCCAGATGGAAGGCTCGGTCGGGTAGTACTCCCTCTCCCGGCGGGAGAGGGCGGCTGAACATACCAACGGTCATCTCCTGCTGAGCGACAACGCCGGCCATTAGTGGAAGAGAGTCAACAACAGAAGAGCAGGCGATCCGCCCTCACCCTAGCCCTCTCCCGGCGGGAGAGGGGATCATTTGTCGTCCGATCCCTACGGGCGCCAGGGCAGGCCGATCTGCTTGTGTTTTGGCACCTATTGTCTTTTCTGGGATTTTCTACAAGCACCCATGACTGAAATGACGTTGGCTTCCGGCTTCACGAGCGATGCCTTTGCGGCCTTTCTGGCGGCGCGGCAAGAGCCGCTCTGGCTCACCGAACTGCGCCGCGCGGCCTGGGAAGCGTTCGAGAAGATGGAGCTTCCCTCGCGGCGTGAAGAAGAGTGGATGCGCACCGATATCCGGCTCTTCAAGCTCGATCGCTTCGGCCTACCTGGCGAGACGCTGCCCGGGCTGACTGCTCCGCCTGCTCTGCTGACCGAAGGGGTCGATCTAGCCGGACGCACGGCCTCGCTCAACAGCCGGCCGGGCGGATTCTCGTCGGAAGGCGTCCCGCCGGGCGTTCTTTTCGGCAATCTCGAAGAGATGGTGGCCGAGCATGGCGACTTGCTGCGGCCGCACCTGTTCCAGATCGTCAATCCGCAGGCCGATAAATTCGCCGCGCTGCATGCCGCCTGCTGGTCGGGCGGCGTGCTCGTCTACGTGCCGCGCGGCGTGCGCGTCGAAAAGCCGTTTCACATGCTCTCTGGATTGGCGGGAGGGGGCGTCGATCTCTCGCATGCCCTGATCGTGCTCGAAGAGGGGGCCGAAGCGACCGTGCTGGCCGAAACGGCCGGCGACGATCAGCCCAGCCTGCACTGTGGGGCGATCGAGATCGTGGTCGGTGCCGGTGCCAAGCTGCGTTACGTCAATCTGCAAAACTGGGGCTCGGGCACGTGGCATTTCGCCCACCAGCGGGCCGTCGTCGAGCGCGACGGCGCCTTGCAGTGGACCATTGGCGCCCTGGGCGGACGTCTGGCCAAGGTGAACCAACATGTAGCCCTCGTGGGCGACGGCGCCGATACCCAGGTCAATGGCGTGATGTTCACCGAAGGCAAACAGCACCTCTCCTATCACACGCTACAGCATCACCAGGCAGCCCATTGCCGTAGCGATTTGCTCTATAAGGGTGCCTTGCAGGACCACTCGCAACTCGTTTGGCGGGGCATGATCAAGGTCGACCCCGGTGCGCAGAAAACGAACGGCTATCAACGCAACGACAATCTTATCCTGACGGAGACGGCGCGGGCCGATTCGATTCCTGGTCTGGAGATCGAGGCCGACGATGTCATCTGTACCCACGGCGCCACGGCCGGCCGTGTCGACGACCAGCAGATCTTTTATGCCCGCTGCCGCGGCCTGACCCGCAACGAAGCCGTCCGCATGATCGTGGCCGGCTTCTTCCAGCAGGTGTTCGACCGGATCACGATCGAGAGTGTGCGCGAGGCGCTGGGGCACGCCATCGGGCGACGGATTCGAGAGTACGATTGATGGATTTTCAACGCGTCGCCCGCCTCTCCGACTTGCCCGATCCGGGCCGGACTGTCGTCGAGATCGACGACCGATTGGTCGTGCTCTTGCGCGTGGCCGGCGAGGTATTCGCCATCGACGACGTCTGCACCCACGACGGCGGACCGCTCGGCGAGGGGGAACTGGAAGACCACACGATCGCCTGCCCCCGCCACGGCGCCAAATTTGATATCCGCACCGGCGCTGCCTTGACCATGCCGGCTACGCGGCCGACTCAGGCCCACGACGTCAAGGTCGAAGGGGACGATATCTGGGTGCGCGTACGCGATTGAGCCGAGCCGTCGTCGGCAAATTTCGACCGCCCGCGGCCGGCGTCTTCAAAATCGACCGCCGAATTTCACACCGCCTGGGCGGCTGATACAATCAACGAGCGTGTGCGACGCTCGGTGTGTCGCCCGACTCGCGGAGGTTGTCGTGCCCTCTTCACCTGGCGGGCGAGCGGTCTCGCTCGACGATCTGCTGGCGCTCAACGACGAGATCGCCGCGCTCGTGCGCGCGGGCGTGCCGTTGGAGAGCGGGCTGGCCGAATTGGCGCGCGATCTGCCGTCGAACCCCGCCCGCGTCGCCGCCGAACTCGCTGACCGGCTCGCGCAAGGTGATCCGCTCGATCGCGCTCTCGACGCAGCAGGCCAGCGGTTGCCGCCGCTCTATTTAGCCGTGGTGGCAGCGGGCCTCAAATCGGGCCGCTTGTCGGCCGCGCTGGAAGGATTGGCTACCGCGGCGCGGCGCATCGCCGAACTCAGACAAACGACCGCCACCGCCATCATCTACCCGGTCGTCGTGTTCCTGTTGGCTTGGGTTCTTTTCGTCGGCTTCGTGACCTTCTTTGCGCCGCGGGTGCTGCCGAGTTTCCGCGACGTTCGCTTGGACTCGGCCGAGGTGATCGCCTGGTTCGCCGGTCTGGGCGACAGCGTTCGCTGGTGGGCGCCGGTCGGGCCTGTGGTGGTGCTGCTGGCCGTGGGTGCCTGGTGGTACCGCTCGGGCCGTGCATTCTCTCTCGGCGCCGGCGGCCGCTTGGGCTGGGTGCCGGGCGCCGGCGAACTGGTTAGTTCGTGCCGGTCGGCCGCGTTTGCCGATGTGTTGGCCCTGCTCGTCGATCAGCGCGTGCCGCTGCCCGAGGGCTTGCGTCTGGCGGGGGCAGCCAGCGGCAGCCGTGGCATGGCCGGCGACGCCGATGCGCTGGCCGCTGCCATCGAGCGCGGCGCCGGACCTCGTGAATACATGTCGCTCGCCGGCCGTTTTCCGCCCCTGGTCGCCTGGTTTCTTTCGGCCGGACAGGAAGGGCGAGTGTTGGCCCTGGCGCTGCGGCATGCGGCGGCCAGCTATCATGAACGCGCCCGCAGACGGGCCGAGATCGTGCAGACGTTCTTGCCCATGCTGCTCACGCTTGTCGTGGGAGGCACGATCGTGCTGGCGTATGCCTTGATCTTGTTCGTGCCCTGGATCAACCTCCTGAAGGCGTTGAGCACCCCGTAGCCGCGGTGCCACAGCGGGCCGATTATGCCGGCAACCAACGGTCTGCATCGGGTGGTCATCATCGGCGGCGGGTTCGGCGGGCTTTATGCCGCGCGGGCCATGAGCCATCCGTCGTTGCGAGTGACGTTGATCGACCGGCGGAACTTTCACCTGTTCCAGCCGCTCTTGTATCAAGTCGCGACCGGTGAATTGTCGCCCGCCAACATCGCGGCCCCGCTCCGCAGCCTGCTCCGACGCCAACGGCAGACAGACGTCTTGCTGGCCCAGGCGGTCGACTTCGATGCCACCGGAAAGCGAGTGATCCTTGCCGACGGCGAGGTGGCCTACGATTCGCTCATCGTGGCCGCCGGACTCGAATTCAATTACTTCGGCCACGACGAGTGGCGGCCGCTCGCGCCGGGACTGAAATCGATCGAGGATGCGACGACGATCCGCGCCCGGGTGCTGACCGCCTTCGAAGCGGCCGAACGGACAACCGATCCGGCCGTTCGTCACCGGTTGTTGACGTTTGTGGTGGTCGGCGGCGGCGCGACCGGTGTCGAATTGGCCGGCGCCTTCGCGGAGCTCGCGCGCTACACGCTGCGTCGCGACTTCCGCTCGATCGATCCGACCGAAGCGCGCGTCGTGCTGGTCGAGGCGCGCCCGCGTCTGCTCGAAGCGTTTCCGGACGATCTTTCCGACAAGACCTCGCAGACATTGGCAAGACTGGGGGTTACGGTCTATCCGAATGCGATGGTGACGGACGTTCGCGCCGATCAGGTCACGATCCAGCGTGGCGACGCGAAGGAGGTCATCCCCACCGGCAATGTGTTATGGACGGCGGGCGTGCGCACGACCCCGCTCGCCGGGCGCCTGGCGGCCGCCACGGGCGCGGCCACCGATCGATTGGGCCGCATCGTCGTGGGGCCGGATTTGACGATCGCCGGGCATCCGGAAATCTTCGTCATAGGCGACATGGCGCACTTCGAACACCAGGGCGGACAGCCGCTGCCGGGCGTCGCGCCGGTGGCCATGCAACAAGGCCGTTACGCGGCCCAAGTGATCGCGGCGCGGGTCGGCGGCAAGCGGCCGACGCGCCCCTTTCGCTACCACGATCGCGGCAGCATGGCGGTCATCGGGCGTTCCTCCGCCGTGGCCGATCTGGGGTGGACTCACCTGTCGGGCTTCACCGCCTGGTTCGCCTGGTTGTTCATCCATCTCCTCTATCTGGCGCAGTTCCAGAATCGCCTGCTCGTGCTCGTGCAATGGGCCTGGAATTACGTCACGTGGAATCGTTCGGCGCGGTTGATCACGGAACCGCCGGGCAGCAAGACACGCTCCTCTTCGCAACAGCCAGCCGGTGGCGACGACGGCTCATCGACGGACACTCGATAAGAACTCACACCGCGGATCATCGGCCGAAACCGATCTGTGGGCTGCCGTGCAACACGTGCCGCGCGTGGCGGCCACGGCCGGCCGCAACGGCGGCGCAGACACGCAACGTTTTGGGCAACATATTTTAATGAATTCCAACAATTTGAAGCGCTATACCGGCGGGGCTATAATCACGCCTCGCGGCTACGGCCCGTACGTGCCACTCATGAAAGTCGACGGACATGAAGATCAGCGCAAGAAACGTGTTGCCGGCGACCGTCGTGTCGATCAAGGACGGGGCGGTGAATTCGGAAGTGCTCGTAAAACTCGCGGGCGGGGAAGAGATCGTTTCCGTCGTCACCAAAGCCTCGGTCGATCATTTGGGGCTGGCAGCGGGCAAACAGGTCTACGTGGTGGTCAAGGCTTCGAATGTGATGCTTGCCGTCGATTGAACATGCCGAGAACGGTCCATTCCTCGTGCGTCAGTTCGGCCTCTGCGCGATCACGATACGGTCGCCTGGCGGCGGTCGTTCTTTTTCTGCTCGCCACCGGCCAACTCAACGCTGCCGAGGAAAGCAGTGGACTGCGAGTCGGCGCGGCGGCGGCCGTGCTCGAAGCCGACGATTCGATGGTCATCGGTGGTAGCATCGGTCCCGGCAAGTCCGTAGGGCAGGAAGGCGAGCTGCGGGCGGTGGCTGTCGTTCTGGAAAAGGAACCCTTCGGCCGCTTCGCCATCGTCGCCTGCGACGTCCTGTTCGTGTCTCGTGATCAGATGGACCTGGCGGCGGCCGAGATCGAGCGCACGTGCGGGATCGCGCCCGGCCATCTGCTGGTGAACGCCACGCACACGCACCACGCGCCCAGCACGGTGCTCGTCCATGGCGCGTTCCCGGACGAAACCTTCCGGCGCCGCGTGACCGAGGGAGTTGTGAAAGCGGTACAGGAGGCGACCAAGAACCTGGTCGACGACTGCCGTTTCACCTTCCAATTGACCGAGGAAAAGACCATCGGCCAGAACAGCCGCATGTTGCTCTCCGACGATTCCATTTATTGGATCGGTCCGCGCGACGATGCGATCCGACCCACCGGACCGATCGATCCGGAACTGCCGCTGCTCGCCTTTCGTCGTGCCGACGACCATCTGCTCGCCGTGATCTACAACCATTCGTGCCACACCATCGGCACACGCACTCCGGGCGCCCGCTCTCCCAGCTTTTACGGTCTGGCGGCCCAAGAGTTGGAGCCGGTGCTCGGCGCGACGGTCTGTTTTTTGGAGGGAGCTTCCGGCTCGACCCACAACTACGGCATGCTCGACGGAGTACCGGTGGCGAAGGCCGTGGAGCGGCTGAAGGAGGTTATTCGGACGGGCCTTGACGAGACGCAGCCGAGACCGGTCGAACGGTTAGCCGCTCAAAAGCGGCCGTTTCGATTCAAGGTGCGCACCTTCGACGAAGCCAAAGAGGACGCGACGATCTACGCCTATTGCGAAAGGCGGGTTCCGGCAGGCTCCAAGATCATCCTCGAGACGTTTCGCAAGCAACGCGAACAGATCGCTCCCGAGCAGGGTCGAGAGCGCGAGACCTGGCTCCAGGTGATGCTCATCGGCGACGTAGCAATCGTGGGCGTTCCGGCCGAACTGTTCACCGGCTTGGGGCTCGAAATCAAGCGCCGCTCGCCGCTGAAGAACACCTACGTCGCGGAACTGGCGAACGATACGATCGGCTATCTGCCCAACCTGGAGGGGCACAAACTGGGCGGCTATCAGACGTGGACCGGTTTGCACAGTTATGCCGAGCCGGGCACTGGCGAGCGCATCGTCGACGAGGCCGTGGCGATGCTCAACGAGCTGGTCAAGGCGGATTGAAACTTTGTGACGCCGGTATGCCCTGTTGGGGATGAAGATGGTGCGGCCGACTCTCTTCTTTTTGTTGCTGACCGGGGCGGCCGTGGGTGCCGAGCCGCGAGGGCCGCTCTCGCCGGCCAATGAAGCCGCTACGTTTCGGCTGGCCGACGAACGACTGACGATCGAGTTGGCCGCCGGCGAGCCCGAGGTCGACAGTCCGGTGGCCATCGCCTGGGATGCCGAGGGGCGGATGTACGTGGCGGAAATGAGCGATTACCCGATCGGTCCCGGCTCGGGCCGCGTCCGTCTCTTGACCGACCGGGACGGCGATGGCCGCTACGATCAGGCGACCGTGTTCGCCGAGGGGCTCAATTTTCCGAACGGCGTTCTCTGCTGGCGGGGCGGCGTCTTCGTGACGGCCTCGCCCGACTTGTGGTATCTCGAAGACACCGAGGGCGACGGCCGAGCCGACGAGCGGCACGTCGTCTGGAGTGGTTTTGCCGAAGGCAACCAGCAACTGCGGGCGAACGGATTGACCTGGGGCCTCGACAACTGGATCTACGGCGCGAACGGCCGCAGCGACGGCGAGATCCGCCGACCCGGCGCGCCGGGCGAAGCCATCTCGATCCGCACGCAGGACTTTCGTTTTTCGCCCGACGGCAAGGGTTTCGAGGCGATTCCCGGTCAGAGTCAGTTCGGGCAGACCCGAGATGATTGGGGACGGCGTTTCCTGTCGTGGAACACGATCGCCGTTCGGCAGGTGTTGCTCGACCCGCCGATCTTGGCCGCCCATCCGCGACTCGTTTCTCTGGCGGTGCGAGACATCGCCGACCCGGCCGACGGCGGCCGTGTCTTCCCGATCAGCCCCCGGCCGCAGACCTTCAATCGTGAAGCGACCGACTTCTACAACGCGCTCTGCGGCCTGTCGATCTACCGCGGAGACGCGCTCGGCGACGACTATTGCGGCAACGCGTTCGTCGGCGAGTCGCTGACGAACCTCGTCCATCGGCGGGTGTTGGAGGCCGACGGTCCGACCTTCGTATCACGGCGCCGCGAAGCCGATCGCGAGTTCTTGGCGGCGGCCGATCCTTGGTTTCACCCCGTCAACACGGCCACGGGACCGGACGGCGCCTTGTACATCGTCGACTTTTACCGACGCTGGGTCGAGCATCCCAACTTCGTGCCCGGCGATCTGCGGGGCAGCGTCGACTGGCGCGAGGGCGTGGGGCATGGACGCATCTGGCGGATACGCCGACGGGACTCCACGGAACAGAAGGCGAACGCGCCACGCTTGAGCGGCGCCGACGCGTCTCAACTGGTTGCCGGGCTATCGCATCCGAACGGCTGGCGGCGCGACACGGCGCAGCGGCTGTTGGTCGAACGTGGCGACGCCGAGAGCATTCCCTTGCTGCGCCAGACCGTGATGGGGGATCGATCGACCGTGGCGCGGGGCCACGCGTTATGGACCCTGGAAGGGCTGGGCGGGTTGGACGAGACCGTGTTGCTTGCCGCCCTCTCCGATCGCGCGGCGGAGGTGCGCGAACAGGCTCTGCGGCTGGCGGCCGAGCGCACATCGCCGTCGGCCAAGTTGGTGTCGGCGGTGCGTGCCTTGAGCGCCGATCCAAGCCTCGCCGTGCGCTTTCGGTTGGCTGTCTCGCTGGGTGGGAGCGCGGACGACGAGAAACTGGCAACGTGGGTCTCGTTGGTCAAACAACCGGATGCGGCGCCCTGGCTATTGCTGTCGGTATCGAGTGCGCTCGACGAGCGGTCGACCTGGCGGTTTCTCCGGCGGCTCCTGCAAGACGACCCGGCCTGGCTCGATGCGCCGAACATCGAGCAGGCTGCCTTTCTCCGGCAGACCGCCGCGATGCTGCGCGACCGGGCCGAGGCGGCCGAGTTGCTGTCGCTGTTGCCCGTCTCGTCGCCGGCGCGGATCGGTGCGGGATCTCTCGCGCTGGTGGCGGGCCTCGCGCAATCGGTCGTCGCCGGAGATGGCGGACTGCGCTCGCCCGATCGCCGATTGACGGACAAAGCGGCGGCGACAATCTCAGCGGTCATCGAGGCCGCCCGACGCGTGGCCCAGGATGGGCGGGTAGAAATCGCCCAGCGAATCGACGCCATCGGCGTTCTCGGTCTCGACGATCCCGCGGCCGCCGCGCCTCTGCTCGTCGGATTGCTGTCTGCCACGCAGCCACAGGAGGTGCAATCGGCTGCGGCGGCAACGCTTGGCGGCTCGGCCGATGTCGAAGCGGCACGTCGTATGTTCGCGGACTGGAACACCTATACGGCGGCGACTCGCCGCGCCGTGGCAGCGGCGGCGTTGCGTCGGCCCGCGGCGACCGAGGTGCTCGTCGAGGCACTGGAGCAAGGGACCGTCGCGGTCAACGAACTGGATGCAGCGCTGCGCGAGGCGCTGACCTCCATCCGCGATCCCGCACTGCGCGAGCGGACGAACAAGATCGTCGCTGCCGCCGCGCCGGCCGACCGCCAAGCCGTGCTGGCGCAGTACCAACCGGCGCTGGCAGAAACGGGCGACGGACGGCGCGGAGCCGCCCTGTTCCGGCAGCATTGCCTCGCCTGTCACGCCCTGCATGGCTTGGGGCATCGCGTCGGTGCCGACTTGTTGGGCGTCGCGGCGCGGCCCAAGGCCACGCTGTTGCAGGACGTGCTCGATCCCAGTCGGCAGATCACGCCGAATTTCATGAGCTACACCTTGGTCACGACCGACGGCCAGATCCTGACGGGTCTGCTCGCGGCCGAGAGCGCCCAAGCGGTGACATTGCTGCGCCCCGACGGTGTGCAAGAGAACGTGCCGCGCGAGCGCGTCGAAGAACTACGGGCCAGCGGCAAGTCGCTCATGCCGGACGGTTTTGAGCAGAAGTTCGACCTGTCCGGCATGGCCGACTTATTGGAGTTCCTCGCCCACCCGTCGCGCGAGTTGCTCCTGTCACCATGATGTGGCGATCAAGCCGGCGGCCTTGTAATCTCGAAAGAAGAGCGGATCAACTGGAATGAGGAGATAACCATGAGCTATGCCAATTTGTTCCTTACATTGGCGATCGTCGCCTTCGTCGCCCCTCCCGCCGCCCAGGACGCGCAAACCAAATCGCGCCAAGGCGCGAAGTATCAACTCGCCTTGGCCAAGACGTATCACCAACAGTCGCACGACCACGTCCGCATGCTCCAGAAATATGCGGCCCTGGGCGACAAAGTGCCCGCCGAAGTGGTGACCGAACACGCGGCGGCGATTCGCTATAACACCGACGCAACGAAGAGAGCGTATGGTCGGCTCGTCAAATCAGCCGGCGACGATGCGGAGCTTGCCAAGCGGGTCGAGGAGATGCAAGCGCGTCTCGACAAAGTGTCGGCGACGCTCAAGGAGCTGGAGGCGAACACCTCGCAACAGAAAGCCGATTCGAAGGCGGTTGCGGCCCGTGCGAAGGAAATAACGCAGCAGCTCCGCAGTAACCACGTCGATCTCGGCCGCATCGACAACGATTTTTACGACTCCGATTCGGATTCGTACTACGAAACGGGCGAAGGGCATTTCGTCGACTGACAACCGGCTGTCGGGCGGTGCTCGGCGTAGCGATCGGTGCGCCGCTCGCACGCTTAATAATGCTGGAGACATATCGAAAGGAACGGAGAACGACGATGTCACCAGATCCGGTACACACCGGCGCGGGCAGCCGCAGTGCGACGGCGCTGCGCGGGATGGAACTCCTCAACCATCAGGGTTGGAACAAGGGTACGGCGTTTTCCGAAGAGGAACGGAGCAGGCTGGGCCTGCACGGCCTGCTGCCCCCCTACGTCGAGTCGCTCGATCAGCAGTTGGTGCGGGCCTACGAAGCCTTGCAGCGGAAGGATGATGACCTGGAGCGGCACATCTATCTGCGGGCCCTGCAAGATGCCAACGAGGTGCTCTTCTACCGGCTGTTGCTGGAACACATCGAAGAGTTGACCCCGCTGGTCTACACGCCCGTCGTCGGCCTGGCGTGCGAGCAGTTCAGCCATATCTATCGTCGGCCGCGCGGTATGTTCATTTCCTACCCGCTGCGCGATTCCGTCGCCGAGCTGTTGCGAAGCCGTCCGAATTCCGCGGTCGACGTCATCGTCGTGACCGACGGCGAACGCATCTTGGGCATTGGCGATCAAGGCGCCGGCGGTTTGGGCATCCCCATCGGCAAGCTCTCGCTCTACACCCTCATCGGCGGCATTCATCCCTCGCGGACGCTGCCGATCGTGCTCGACGTGGGCACGAACAATCCGGAACGCTTGCGGGACCCCGAATACCTGGGTTGGCGGCACGAACGCATCACCGGCCAGGCATACTTCGACTTCGTCGATCAATTCGTGCGCGCCGTGCAACACGAACTCCCCGGGACGTGCCTGCAATGGGAGGATTTTGCGACACCGCACGCCCGGCCGATCCTGGAACGGTACCGCGATGAACTACTCACCTTCAACGACGACATTCAAGGCACCGCGGCCGTGGCCCTGGGGGCGATCCTGGCGGCCGTGAAGGTCACCGGCAAGAAACTGCGGGACCAGCAGATCGTCATGCTCGGTGCGGGCTCGGCCGGTATCGGGGTGGCCGACTTCCTGCGGGCAGCCATGCGCGATGAGGGGCTGTCCGATGTGGAAGCGCGCAGCCGCTTTTGGATCGTCGACAAAGACGGTTTATTGCACTCGGAGCGTCCGGAACTTTCCGCCGAGCAGCGGGTTTATGCCCAGCCGCGAGCGCGCCTGGCGCAATGGCCGCGCACGGCGAACGGGCAGGTGGGGTTGGCCGATGTCATCGGCCAGATCGACGCCACGATCCTCATCGGCCTATCGACCGCGCGCGGTGCCTTCGGCGAAGGGCTCGTGCGCGAAATGGCCCGGAAGGTGTCCCGTCCGATCATCTTTCCGCTTTCGAACCCGACGGCCAAGTCGGAGGCCACGGCCGACGATTTGATCCGCTGGACGGAGGGCCGCGCGCTGGTGGCGACCGGTTCCCCCTTCGAGCCGGTGCGCTATGAGGGTCGCACGATCAAGATCGCGCAGTGCAACAACATCTACATCTTTCCCGCGATCGGCCTGGGGGTCGTTGCGGCGCGTGCTCGGCGCGTGACCGATGCGATGGTGCTGGCCTCGGCGCGCGCCTTGGCCGAGAAATCGCCCGCCTTGAAGGACCCCGGCGCATCGCTGCTCCCGGCGCTGTCCGATCTGCGGAACGTCGCGGTTTACATTGCGATCGCGGTCGGCCGCGAAGCACAGCAAGCCGGCCTGGCCCCCAAGACCAGCGAGGAAGAACTGCGCGAGCGCGTGACCGCGGCGCAGTGGGAGCCGAGCTACCCGACCTTTTGACGTGGCCATCAAGGAGGTGCGAGATGGGGAGATCCGTAGCCGATCAATTCGCCGAAACGCTCGCGGCGGCAGGCGTCAAGCGCATCTACGGCCTTGTCGGCGACAGCCTGAACGGGCTTACCGATGCCATCCGCCGCCAGGACAAGATCGAGTGGATGCACCTGCGGCACGAAGAGGCCGCGGCCTTCGCGGCAGGCGCCGAGGCGCATCTGACCGGCTCCCTGGCCGTCTGTGCCGGAAGCTGCGGACCGGGCAATCTACACCTGATCAACGGCCTGTTCGATTGCCATCGCTCGCGCGCGCCGGTGCTTGCCATCGCGGCGCACATCCCCTCGCCCGAGATCGGCTCGGGGTATTTTCAGGAAACGCATCCCGAGACGCTCTTCCAAGAGTGCAGCCATTACAGCGAGCTCGTCTCGAACGCGAAGCAGATGCCGCGCAGCCTGGAGATCGCGATCCGCCAAGCGGTCGGCAAACGCGGCGTCTCGGTCATCGTGCTCCCCGGCGACGTGGCGCTGCAACCAGCGGTCGAATCGCCGGCACCGGCCTTTCTCGACCTCCTGCCGCCCGAGCCGACGGTCGTGCCGCAACGGCAACGTCTCGAGGCATTGGCCGAACTCTTGAACGGCGCGGGCCGCGTCACCGTGCTGTGCGGTGCCGGATGCGCCGATGCGCACGATCAGCTTATGTCCCTGGGCGCGAAGCTCAAGAGCCCGATGGTCCATGCGCTCAAGGCGAAAGAGTATCTGGAATGGAACAATCCATACAACGTGGGGATGACCGGGCTCATCGGCTATTCGTCGGGCTATTATGCGATGAACGATTGCGATGTGCTGTTGATGCTCGGCACCGATTTTCCCTATCGGCAGTTCTATCCGCAGGGAACGGCGCGCATCGCACAGGTCGACATCCGGCCGGAACAACTCGGCCGCCGCGCGCCGATCAACCTCGGTCTCGTCGGCGATATCCGTGCCACGCTCGATGCCCTGCTGCCGATGCTCAACGCGAAGCAGGATCGCCGTCGCCTCGATCAGGCAGTCGAACATTATAAGAAGGTGCGCAAGGGGCTCGACGAGTTGGCTGTCGGCAGGCCCGGTAAGAAACTCATCCATCCGCAGCAGGTGGCCAAGGTCTTGAGCGACCTGGCGACGGACGATGCCGTGTTCACCTGCGACGTCGGCCTGCCGACCGTATGGGCCGCCCGTTATCTGGCCATGAACGGCAAGCGCCGGCTGCTCGGATCGTTCTGGCACGGCTCGATGGCCAACGCCATGGCGCAGGCCATCGGAGCCCAGGCCGCTTTCCCCGGCCGCCAGGTGATTTCGCTCTCGGGCGATGGCGGTTTCACGATGCTCATGGGCGATTTTCTCAGCCTGGCCCAACTCGGCCTGCCGGTGAAGGTGGTGGTCTTCAACAACGGCGCGCTGGGCTTCATCGAGCTCGAGCAGAAGTCGACCGGCTTCCTCGACTTCGGCACCGAGCTGAAGAACCCGAATTTCGCGGCCATGGCCGAAGCGGTCGGCATCCGCGGCATACGGCTCGAGGACGCGGCCGACGTCGAACCCGGCATCAAGGCCGCGCTCGCCGAGGATGGGCCGGTGCTCATCGATGCCGTGGTGAACAGGCAGGAGTTGGCCATCCCACCCAAGATCACCCTCGAGATGGCCAAGGGTTTTACGCTCTACATGGTCAAGGCCGTCATGAGCGGCCGCGGCGACGAAGTGCTCGACCTGGGCGTCACCAACCTCTGGCGCTGATCGCGAGCGGCCGCCGGCCGGTCAGCGTTGATAGATCGGCAGGGTCCCGTTTTCGAGCTGCAAGATGGTGAGGTTGATGGCCGTGGTATAGACCGGGCCGATGTAGCCCTGGTTCCACGAACCATTGTTGGCCGCCTCGGCAACCAGCTTGGCATACACCTTGTCGCGATACTCCAACCAGACCGTATCCCCCTCGCGGTAGCAGACCTGCGAGTAGTAGTAGTGGGCGTAGTGCCAATGGCCGAAACCCTCGTTGTGAATCTGGTCGAGGTTTTTTCGGCAATAGTCGATCAGCTTGGGAACATACTGATCGTCGTAATCACCGGCGTTGAACAAGCAAGCGATGGCGGCCGCCGAGATCGCGGGCCGCCCGCCGCCCCCCTTCGAGCTGTACTGCACACCTCCGTCGGGCAAGGTGCAATCGCGGATGTATTTCACCGCCTTGTCGATGATCTCCTTGGGCACTGGAATGCCAGCGTTGCGGCAGCCGCGCAAGCCCTGCACCTGCGTGATCGTCGTCGAACCTTCGTCGAAGCCGCGGCCGTCCTTCGCGCTGACGTAGCCCCAACCGCCGGCTTCGGTCTGCGCTTCGCCGGTGAATTGCACCGCTCTGGTGAGCACCTCGACCAACTCGGCGCGGCGAGCCGCATCTTCTTCTTCCCCAAGGATCTGCGACAGAAAGAGCATGGAATAACCGTGACCGTACGTATAACGGTCGTCGCTCTTCGGGTCGCCGATCAGGCCGTTGGACCGGCTGCGGCTGAGCAAATAGTCGACGGCGCGGCGCAGGTTGGGTGAATACTTGCCTTGGGTGGTGGTCGAGCCTTCACAGAGCATCGCCATGCCCGCCAGGGCGGTCATCGCCGTCGGATAGCGGCCTTCGTTGGCGCCCCAATGCCCGAGGCGCGACTGCGTGCTAGCCAGCCAATCGAGCCCGCGCGATATGGCCTTCTCGACGTTGGGGGTGCGCTGGGCGGCCTGAGCGGAGGTCGCGGCCAAGAAAAGACAACCGCCACAGACGATCGATTTCAGCCACATGGAATGGTCCTTTTCCTCGTTGATCGTTGGGTAGGTCCCGTTCTACTCTTCGCTCGATTTGCTTCGACCGCTCAGCACGCGCCCGAGAATACGCGTTACGGCGCGGCCCGCACTCCCGGTCGACGAGGTTTTCTTCTCGTCGGCCGCGGGAGCTTCCTCGGCCTGGTCGGTGAATTTCAAGCGATAGGACTGCACCGGCGTGCGCAGCAGCACCTCGTGCTTCTCGAGGTCGCACGAGGTGTCGACCATCATCAGCGGCTGGTCGATCTCCTGCTTGAACACCCAGCGGCCCGTCCTTTTGTCCAAGCAGGCCAGCTCGCCCTTGGGCGGCTGACGGCTCACCCTCTGTGTCGTGGTGGCGAATAACAGCACCGGCGAGTCGACCGGCTGGCCGAGCAACAAGCCCTTTTGCACCAGCGGTACTTTATCGTAGAGCCGCTCCCCCGTGCGCCGGTCGAATCCATAGAGTGCGCCGTTGACGATCGCCGCCATGCCGGGCTGTCCCGGCATGGCCATGTTCACGTTGGCCCGCGGCGCGGTCGAACGGTTGGTGATCACCAGGTCGATCCGCGGCGAGCGGATGAGATAGATATCTTGCAGAGCCGGTTCCTTGTCGAGGTCGGTGTCGATCGTCGCCGTGCCGTCGGGGAGAGACAGCACCGTCAGATGTCCCTTGGGTTCCATCACCGCCAGGGCTTCGTCCGCGACCGGCCAGAAGCGCGAACGGCCATCGAACTTCTTCTTCCACAGGTCGGTCCCCTTCCAGACGTCGAGCAACCGTAACCGGCCTTGCCCGTCGACGGTCTGCTCCCAAGCCAGCACATGGCGGCCGAGCGAGCTTATCCGTTGATCGGCCGACGGAATGGGTCGCCGGCCGAGGGCCTCGCCATCCAGGGCCCGAAACACCATGGCCTCGGTCGCATTCGCGGGTGTGGACGGAACGACGAACAATAACTCGTCGTCGCCGAACAATTCGCTGCCCGAGGGAATATCCTGGCGGCTCCACAGCGTCTCGTTCGTCAACGGATCGACGGCGATCAGATTACGCATCCGTTGATAGCAGACGAACTCGCTCGATATCGGGCTGGTGTTGCCCAGCGGGCGCCCGTTGCTGTCGACCGCTTGCAGCCGTTGGCCCCCTCCCCAGGGCAGCGCGGCAGCCTGCAGATTCATGCCGATATGGCGGGGCAGACCGGCCGGTGCCTCGTTCAGTTCCTGACGCCAGAGAACGCTGGCGGGAGAAGTCGGCGATCCGAGCGTATCGATGGCCACCACTTGGAAACCCAGCGAGATGAGCACCAAGTGGCCGTCGGCCCGCACATAGTTCACGGCGGGATTGATGCCGAAATTGTTCACATCGTTGCGGTCTTTGATCGACAGCCGCCACTGCTCGCGCCCCAGGCCATCGCGGCCGACGAGCGTCTGCTGCTGCATCGTCGTGTCGACTTCGACCGTAGCGTGCCGGTAGAAGGGACCCGGCGAACCGCGCAATTCGACCACGGCCGAGCGCCCCTGCGCCATGCCCTGCCCGCCTTCTTTGTGTTCGAGCACCTTGCCCTTAGGCCAAGTGTCGGTATCGGAGGCGGCGCGGGCCACGCGATCATCGCTGGCCAGTGCGGCGGCAATCTCGCGTCCTGTCTTCCCGTCGAGACATTTTTCGTCGGCCCATTCGCCGTTCAGGCGGCGATAGTAGACGGCCGCATCGGCCCAGCGGCCCGCCTGGGCGAGCAGCTTCGCCAGCCGCGCCGACGCCGCTCTTGCGCGGGCCGTGTCGGCACTCTTCTCCAATTGCCGCAACCAATGTTCCGCCTCGAGCCACGCATGCGCCCGATCCGGGTCAGTCCCCGCAAGGGCCTGCTCGGCGAGCAGCTCGCGACCCTGGTCGGCCAGCGGGTGATAGCCGAAGTTCAATACGAAGTTCCGCAATTGGGTACCATCGCCGGCGGCCACGCATTCGTCGAACGTCTTCTGCAACAGCGCATCGATCTGCCGTTTCTGGTCAGCATCGGCCGTGGCCTGCAAATCGGCCAACCGCGCGCGCACCCAACGATCGCGACGGACGGAAAGTCCGCTGTCGACTCGCTCGACCGTGGAGTGGGAGACCGGGATCGGCACCATCTTCAGATACGCCTCGAAGGCCGGCACGAGCTGTCCCTCCTTCTGCAATCCGCTGGCCAGCAGCCGCAGCAAGGCGTTTTTCTGCGCCGGCTGATCGGCCAATTTCTCGATTTCCGCGATCGAATCGCGATGGCCGGCGAAGTCGAGCCTCAGGCTCTCCAACATCGAATCGACCAGCAGTTCGCGCGTGCGGGGATCGGAGGTCCGTTCGTAGCTGCGGCGGAGATCTTTCACCGCTTCGCCGAACCGCCCTTCGTCGAGCAGCAATTCACCCTGCCTGGCCAGGGCTTGCGGATCATCCGGATGGTCCGCCAAGGTCTTGGCCACTTGTTCGCGTAATTCGTCGAGCTGGTAGTAGCTCTCGACCTGGTCGACGCTCTGCGAAATGACCGCGCCGTGGTAGCAGATCAGGTTGCCGGGCACGGTGCCGCTGCGCGAGCGGCTGCGGGCGACGATGCGGCCGTCGGCCAGGTCGAGGGCAGCCACCTCGGCCGAACTGAGCGGCAAGTAATAACGGCCCTGGTTGTAGAAGCCGCGACCGCTGGGCGTGCTGTTGGAAGGCAAGGCCAACGCGGGTTCACCCCACCCCGACTCTCCGTTGGTCAGACGCAGGGCCTTCACCGTGCGGCTGCCGACGATGACGACCTTTCCCTCGTGCACACAGGCCACGTACAGCCCGTCCTCGCGCGGCTTCTGCCATTTGAGTTTCCCGTCGGTCAGTCCGACGCAGTAGATCTCCGACGACTCGACGGGCGTGAAGATGGCGTGACCCTCGGCGACAGTCACGCTGGAGTCGGCCCAGCGATCCTCCTCGTTGTTGTCGTTGATCTGCGGTACCTGCTGAAAGCGGAACTGGATCATGCGGTTGGCGGCCAGGTTGGCATCCACCGACTTGGGATATTGAAAACCCCACAACAGCGAGCGCGTGGTGAGGTCCAGGGCCACGACCGCGCCGGCCGACGTCGGGCAGACCAGAATCCCGTCGGAGTAGGAAGGCGTGGCGCCTGCCAGGCGCCGCAAGTGATCTTCGAGCGGGTTCGGCTCGACGAGCACGAGTTGCTGCGACCATTCGACGGCCGCGTTGCGGCGAGGATCGAGCACGAACAGGCGGATCTCTCCCTTCGCCTCGCCGAGCACATAGAGCGATCCGCCCACGGGCAAGGGCGGCCCGAGGAAGAAAACGTCCGACAGCGCCTCCTGCTCGACGTTGGCGATCCACATCAGCTTGCCCTGCGAGGCAAGCTCGTAGGCCCGCAGATCGTTGGCGGGGCGATCTTGTCGCTGGATGCCGAACGGGCGGTTCCAATTCAACTGCCGGGGCAGGCTCTGCTCGACGTTGTTCACGTCGGCGACCTCGGAACGTTCACTGCGCGGCGGATCGTCGATCGAGTAGACGTATTCGCCGTCGCTGCTCAGCGTGCCATAGATCGCATTGTCCCAAACCCGCTGTTGGAGCCAATTAGTCACGGGTGTGGTCGACTGCCCGACCTGCCGCGGCAAGGCCTCGATCAGGTCCTCGACCGATTTTTCGCTCGAAGTCCAAACGCGCTTGCCGGTGCGGAAGTCGACGCCTACCAGCCCGGTGAGCGATCGCATCAGCACGTAATCGCGGGCGGCCAGGGGGTGCAACCCGGGCAGCACGCGTGTGCCGCGCTCGAGGTAATCCTGATAGATCTTGCCGAGCATGTCCTCCAGGTCGCGCGCATCGGCGACCGGCACGGCCCAACGGCGATTCAACAACGGACTGCTCCCCTCGCTCGCCGCGTTGCGCGCCGCACCGCCGCGATAGAGCGTCCATTCCCGTGCCGCGGAAGAGGTCGACAGACCGTCAGACGGTCCCGCGGCCGCGGCCAACCAGGGGGCCGCCTCGGCATCGGCCGCAAAGATCTTCGTCCGCTTGCCGGCGATCTCGAATTCAGCGTCGGGGAATTTTTGCCGCAGATCGCGGAGAATCGCTATGCCCTGTTCCGATCGGCCGGCGCGAGCCCAGCAGACGGCGGTGACGGCCGTGAGCGTCGGCTCGAAACGCACCGCCCCCGGAGCAGCTCGCAAGCGCTCCAGGCACAACGCCGCCGCCAGCGGTTGACCTCGCTGTGCGTGGGTGAGGCCGAGCAGGAAAGTCGCTTCGTTGCCGGCTTCCGTGTGAAAAAACTGCCGAGCGACTTCGGCCACGCCCACACGATCGCCGCGCGTCACCGCGTCGTCGAGCAAGCGGCGGGCTTCCGCTCCGTATTGCAATTCATAAGAGGCGCGGCCCTCTTCGCCGAGCTCACCGATCATCCGCTGGGCCTCTTGCTTCAGGCTGCGATAGATCGGCTGATCGCGATCCGGCTGAAAGAAATAGTCCTCGGCCGAACCGAGAATGCCGTTCAGCAGGCGGGCGGCTTCACCGTAGCGTTTCTCCTTGATGAGTTCGCCGGCCCGGCTCAGCCGCTGCAACGTCTCGCGATCGGGCGGATAGAAGGCACTATCGGGTGGTTCTTCGGGTGCGGCCCCTTGAGCGTTGGGAATCAAGATACGCCTTAGGCCGGGGCGTATCTGGCCCTCCGCGGGCGAGGGGGGGGCGACGGACAACAAGGCCAACACGGCCAGCCAGGTGAGCGCCTGTGGTCGGTGCGACCGGCGCGAGTTCCTTCCGTGCTTCACGATCTGAGCACTCCTCGCGGACTTAACCCTGTGACAATCAATAGCTTACACAATGCATCCCGGCTCGGCAATAATCCGCGCCAGAGCCTCTCGGCGGGCCCCGGCGATTGGACCTGCCGGCTCGGCAAACCCTCTTCGATGATTCTACCCGTCCGGCGAAGACGCGTGCTTTCCGGACCCCTGGCGCGACCGTTTCAGCGTCGTTTTGGCCCGACACAGGCGTGCAACGGGCAGATTTTCGCCTTTTTTTGCCGTTGGAAGCACTTTTTTGGGTTGCTTTTTCCCTATTGTCGATTTTAATCATCGCGTCCAGACAAACGGACGGACGTGCGTTTCTGTTTCCAATGTTTCCCTAGTCCCCGCCAGGAGGATCGCAAAACTATGGCGAAAGCCCCAGCAGCAGCGTCGGGAGCCAAGAAGGCTAAAGCCCCCAGCAAGAGTGAAGTTCTCAATGCCCTCGCCGAAGAAACCAGCCTTGGTAAGAAGGACGTGGCCGCCGTCCTCGAAGCGCTCGCCAAGGAGATTCAGAAGGCCATGAGTGGCAAAGGGCCCGGCGTCTTTCAGATTCCCGGACTGGTCAAGATCGTTCGCAAGGCCGTGCCTGCGAAGCCGGCCCAAAAGGGAGTCAAGAACCCGTTCACGGGCGAGATTCGCGACGTTCCCGCCAAGCCCGCCAGCAAGAAGGTGCGCGTAACCGCGCTGAAGAACCTCAAGGCGATGGTCTGACGCGTTCCGTCGGAACGAGCAAGGGCGGCCCCCGCCCGGCGCGAGCCATGCTCTCGCGCCGGGCCGATCGCCTGTGACGGGCCGATCGCCTGTGAGATGGCGCGGTAACGCCACGGCGACACAGTCGCGGTGGGAACACCCCAAAGTCGCGTCCCGCCGTCTTCTTTTTCTCTCCGAACCCGCGGTCGTTTCTTCCCCCGCAGCCTTGGCGCGGCGCCCGTCTACTTGCTCTCCACGATCAACGTCACCGGACCGTCGTTGAGCAGGCTGACATGCATGTGCTGACGGAATCGTCCGGTGGCAACCGGAATGCCGCCCGCGCGGACGGCTTCGACAAAGACCTCGTACAGGCGCTCGGCGGTTTCGGGCGCGGCGGCCTGAACGAAACTCGGGCGGCGACCGCGGCGGCAGTCGCCCAAGAGTGTGAACTGGCTGACGACCAGCATCGCGCCGCCCGTCTCGTTGAGCGACCGGTTCATCTTGCCGGCATCGTCGTCGAAGATGCGCAGCCCGGCAACCTTATCTGCCAGCCATCGCGCGTCCACGTCCTCGTCATCGGTGGCAACGCCCAGTAATACCAGCATTCCCGGACCGATCTCGCCGGCCACCTCGCCCGCCACGCTGACTCGCGCTTCCAGAACTCGTTGAATGCAAGCCCGCATGGAGAGGAAGCGACGAGATGGGGTTTCTGAAGAGAGACGACGAAACGAGCCAGACGAATTATGGCTCGCCGTGTGGGCTGCGTCATTAGCCAAGCGTCCGTCGGTCTCCCCTGTCAGCGCGGGGCGCAAACCGCTACGCTAGGCCGCATGTCACTGTGGCTGATCTATTGCCCGCTCATCGTATTGTCGTCGCTCGCAGGCGGCTTCGCTCCGCATCTGGTAAAGCTGACGCACGTCCGGATGCAACTGGCGATCAGCTTTATCGGCGGCGCCATGTTGGGCGTGGGCCTCCTCAATTTGCTCCCGCATGCCCTCTACGCGTGGAAACCCAATGTCAACGCGCCGGTCTATTGGTTGCTGGCGGGGTTCCTCGCGATGTTCTTCGTCGAGCGGGTTTTTCATTTCCATCATCACGATGCGCCGGGCGAGACCGAGCACGCATGCGGCCACGAACACCACGAAGGACACGTCCACGAAGAATCCCACCACCATGGGCACGAACATCAGTCGCGGCGGCTAACCTGGCCGGCAGCGTTTGTCGGGTTGGCTTTGCACAGTGCGCTGGATGGTCTGGCGCTGGCCGCCAGCGTGCGGGCCGAATCGCAGGCGAACTGGGCCGGCGCAGTGGTGTTTTTCGTCATTTTTCTGCACAAACCGTTCGATTCGCTGACGCTGGGAACGCTCATGGCGGTGGCCGACCGTCCCACCGGTCAACGTCACCGGGTGAATGTGCTATATGCCCTGGCCGTGCCGCTGGGCGCGGCGCTCTACAACCTGGTGGCCGATCGAATGGGAGCCGACGGGGCGCATCTCACGGGCGCTGCCTTGGCCTTCTCTGCCGGCACGTTCCTGTGCATCGCCACCAGCGATCTGCTGCCGGAGTTGCAGTTTCATTCGCACGACCGTGGCAAGCTCTCGCTCGCGCTGCTGGCGGGCGTTCTGTTGGCCGCCCTGCTCGCCTACTTCGAAGAAGGGAGCCACAGCCACGAGCATGATCACGCGCCTGCGGTGCACGGCGAGCATACATCGCACTCCGACCACGATCATGCCGACTCCGAATAGAGGCCGCATCAGGTGATGCCCGCCTCAGGCTGGCAAGCCGCGCTCGCGGCGGATCCGGGCAACCTCGCCCACGACTTCTTGAATGATCTGTTGGTTTTCGCGAATGGCCCGCCATTCGGCGACCGATCCGGCAAACACGACAGCCAACGCCGTGACGGCGCCCACCAGGTGCCATTGGGCCCAGGAGAGTCCTCCGGGCGGAGCAACTTGCAGGTTCCCGCTCGGGTCGGCCGCTCCCCCCAACGCCAAGGCACCGACGATGATCAGCATATTCGCCAGTGCGAAAGGAAACGCGCCGCGTTTGATGCGGTTGCTGCGATCGATCAGGTTACGATCGAGCGAATAGGTGTCGGCGACCTCCTTGCACCAGCGGCTGGTGCCGATGAACCAGGTCATCACGAGGCTGTTGACGAGCACGACGGCCAGTCCCACGGCAACACCGACCATGAAGTGCGTGCGGTACCACCCCGTGGCGGATTCGCTGGCGACATCGCGCGGGTTGGCCGCGTGCAGGGCCAGGCCCAGCCCGAGCGCGATCAGCATCAACAGGATCGTTACCGAAGCCAGCGACGTGAAAATGCGGTCCATCCAGGGATACTACGACGATTGACTGCGGAATACAATCGACAGGAAGATCGTCGTATCGGCCATCCATGACGTTGCGCACCCCGGCGAAAGAATTGAGTCCACCTGTTCCGTCCGAGAACGACCCCCGCCCGCTGTTGGCCGTCACGATGGGCGATCCGGCCGGTGTGGGGCCGGAGGTGATCGTCCGCGCGTGGTCCGACCCGCGCGTGCACGGCTGGTGTCGCCCGCTGGCGATCGGTCATCCGCGGATCTTTGAGCGTGCGGTCGACCTGATCGGCCTGCCGATGGACGTACAGGAGATCGCCGCTCCCGAAGAGGCCGTACCGTCGCCGACCGCGATACCGTGCCTGAAGGCCGTGGATGACGCGGCGCTCGGTCTGCCGGCCTGCCAGGCCGACGCCCGCGGCGGGCAGGCGGCCTACGACGCGTTGGTGGCAGCGGCCCGTTTCGCTCTCGCGGGACGTGTGGCGGCCATCACCACGGCACCGTTGAACAAGGCCGCGTTATGGAAGGCCGGCCACGAGTATCCAGGGCATACCGAGTTGCTGGCCGAGCTTTGCGGCGTGGGCGACTTCGCCATGATGCTCTACCTGGCGCCGGACGAGCAGATCCTCTCGCCGGCCGGTCTGGGCGTGGTCCACGTCACGTTGCACACGGCCCTGCGGCGCGTGTTCGAACAACTCTCCGGCGACGCCATTCTGTCGAAAATCCGTCTGGCCGACGGGGTCATGCGCGGCCTGAGGCGCTCCGCACCGCGGATCGGTGTATGTGCCCTCAACCCTCACGCCGGCGAGGAGGGGTTGTTCGGCGACGAGGAGCAGACGCTGATCGCTCCCGCCGTCGAGCAGGCACGGCGAGAAGGGATCGATGCCCATGGTCCGTACCCCACCGATACTCTCATGGTTCGCGCACGGGCCGGCGAGTTCGACGGCGTGGTGGCGATGTACCACGACCAGGGGCACATCGCCCTGAAACTGCTCGGATTCCATCGTGCGGTCAACGTCACGCTCGGGCTGCCGATCATCCGTACGAGCGTGGCCCACGGAACGGCCTTCGATCGTGCTTGGCAGGGAGTGGCCGAGGCGGGGAGCATGGTCGAGGCCATGCGGGTGGCCAGTTCGTTGGCCGGCGGTGTCATCAGTCCCGCTTGTACCAGCCGAAGGCGATCCTGAACCCGAGAACGACGGTGCAGACTCCTGCCCAGCCGATCCTCCCCACCCAGCGGGTCGGACGCTCCATGTTCTGCGCCGTGTAGAAGGCAAACGCGGCGATGCCTATCCCGATCGCGACGCAGATCAGTCCCCCGAACAGGCGCGACATACTGTCGTCGTCGTCCGCCCTAGCTTTCCGCTTCTTCCGTCGCGGCGGCGCCGGCCTCGTCGGTTTCGGCGTGACGACAGGCGCCGAACTCAAGGTGTAACTCGAGGTGGGAGGCAGGGACTCTGCGAACAGGCTATCGCCGAACGGCGCATGGTCCGCGGCCGCGGATGGCGACGGGGGGGCGGCCGGCGGTGCGGCACCACGTCCCGCCGGCGGCGCGGACACGCTCGCACGTCGGCCAGTTGGCGGAGAGCCAGCGATGGTCGAAGCACCGCAGCGGCGGCATTTGAACTGTTTGCCCGCGGCGCTGCTGCGCAAGCGATAGGGTTCTCCACAGGCACCACAAGCGACGGCCATCAGCTCATCGGAACTCTCTCGGTCGCCCGACCGAGGAGTGGGCGCTTGTGCGGTCTTGGGCGCTACTCGCGCGCGGACGCCGTCGGCGGCGGCGTCGGCCGGTGGCGCGACCGGCGACAGCTTTTGACAGTTTCGGCAACGGAAATAAGAGCCCGCGTTCGCGTTGCTGAGCGAGAAGCCTTTGCCGCAATGTACGCAGGCGACCTGCATTCTGCCCATCCCGGTGTAGCTGGGAAGCGATCGATCGCAAGGCCCAATTCTGGCTTGCCAGCGAGGCGCCGGTCAAGCATCGACCGAGAAATAGGCGGCCGTGAGAGCGGCTGACAAAATCTAATTGCTGGAGCGCCGCGAGTGAAAAATCGGCCGTGAGAAGCCGATTTTTGTGGAGCTCGATCCGGTTTTGTCGGTTGCTCTAAAAAATAAACGAGGCCATCACTAGTAGATGGCCTCGGGCATCGGCCGCCAGCGGGTTGCGGAGCCGGCACATCGGCCTTGTGAGCAGGGTTGTGCCGTAGGCATCGGCCACCGCGGGTTGCGAGCGCGATATATTGCAGAAACCGAAAAATGCGGCAAGATCAATTTCTCTAAAACCTTTAGAGCAACCGACAAAACCGGATCGAGCTTCACAAAATCGGCGTTTCACGGCCGATTTTTCGCCCACGGCGCTCCGGTTTCCCGGTTCTGTCAGCCGCTCTTAGAGCCGATCCGAAAACCTGCTGGCGAGTCGAATCGTTCCTGTCGCAACATCGGTTCTCGGACAGGCTCTTGGTTACTTGGTAAGTAGTGCTTTGTCACAGCTAAAAAGTCGGGTTGGTGGCTTCGAGCATTTAGGCGATCCTGCGTGGCACAAGGAGTGTCTGCCCGACAATGAAGCTGTGACAAAGCACTAGGCTGCTATGTCGGAGTCGCCGGGGCGCGTCACGCGTAGTAGTTCGTGGTGTCGGCGGTAATGATGGAAGGCCAATCCCAGGAAGGCCACGCCCAGCCCGATCACCACCGAGATCAACAGCGTGACTTCGATGATGGCGAGCGACGGTGCCGCATAGAGCTGGTGTGTGTCAGCATTCGGTGTCGAATCGAAGTTTTGATACCGCAGGCCATAGCCGACCGCCGTCAATCCCAGCCCGATGAGCGCGCCGGCCGTGATTATCGCTCCACAGAGGGCTCTCATGGCTTTACGCCTCCCTTGTTCCTCTTGATTGAAAGCTTCATAAAACGCGTTGGCCCACTTCCCTTTTTTTCCCGATTGCCGCGACCGTTTCCGGTCGGCTTCTTCGGCGCTAGCGTCTAGTGCCCGAACATCCGCAAGCAGCCGCCCATGACTAACAGAATGCCTGCCAGGATCATAAACACACTGCTACAGCCACAACCGCCCCACGGGCCGTAGGGTCCGCTGGGTTGATACCAGCCGCCTCCGCCGCCCCACATCGGTCCGCCGATACTCATGATTCCCGTCTCCTCGCTGTGGCAGCCGCTTGCTTCATCGGACTGCCGGCTTGTAAATAGGACTGCGCGAACCACGAAAGTCGCGGACGCGAATTGCCCAGCGCGGCCCCAAGCCGCTCACCTTTAGTCCGAGATTGCTCGTCGCCGACACGCAGATAACGCGATCGCTAGCCGAACGCAAATTAAGTGCCGTCGCGATCGGGGCCACCATAATCTCGCAGCCTGATTCATGTGGGACCAATGACAGACGACAAGAGCCGCCGCGACGTAATTGTCGTCGGTGCGGGGATCGCGGGGCTGGCGGCCGCGCGCGAGCTAACGGCGCGCGGGTTGGACGTCGTCGTGTTGGAGGCCCGCGACCGGATCGGCGGACGGATCTGGACCGATCGTTCGTTCGGTACGAGCGTCGAACTCGGCGCGGCGTCGATCGAGGTCGCTCAAAAGAATCCGCTCGCTCGCCTGGCCCTTGATTGGCAGGTGGTTGCGAAACCGATCGACTACGACTCGCTCGCGGTCTACGACGCCGAAGACGGCCTTGTTGAGCCAGAGGAGGTGGAGACGGCTGCCGACCGCCTGGAACGGCTCGTTACCAAGGCGTGGCGGAAGGCCCGCCGCTCGCCCGACGAATATGTCGATCGGAGCGTCGGCGACGCGCTGACGGGGCATTCGTTTCCGGCCTCGCTCGCCACGCGTCGAGGGCGGTTGGAACGATGGGCGATAGCGGTGCAGACTTGTGAATACGGAGGAGAACTGAGCGACTTGTCTCTCGCCGGCTTCGACGACGGCTTTGTCGACGATTGGGACGACCTGCTCGTCGTCGGTGGCTTCGACCGCATCGTGGCCCGACTGGCTGAGGGACTCGACGTGCGATTGCAACAGCCGGTGACGAGGATTGAAACTGCCGATCATGGCGTGCGCGTGGTCGTGGCCGGCGGCGACGTGTGGGCCGATCGGGTCCTTGTCACTCTTCCGCTCGGGGTGCTGAAGTCGGGAGCGGTCGAGTTCAGTCCACCGCTGCCGGCAGAAAAACGAGCGGCCCTCGGCCGTCTGGCGATGGGGCACGTCGAGAAGGTGGCCCTGCGATTCGCGGAACGCTTCTGGCCCGACGATGTCGACTTCTTGGGCTACGCGTCGGAGACACCCGGTGAATACCCGCAGTTCCTGAGCCTCGTTCCGACGACCGGCCAAGCGATCCTCTTGGCCACGACGGCCGGAGACCATGCCCGCTCGTTACACGCCCTCAGCGACGATCAAGTGTTGACGGACGTTCAGCGAGCGCTGGACACGATGTTCGGCCAGCGACTGCCCCGGCCGATGGCCGCCAAGGTCACGCGTTGGGGACGCGACCGATTCAGTTGGGGCGCCTATTCTTACGTGGCGACCGGCTGCGGCGGTTCAGAACACGACGAACTGGCGCGGCCGGTGGAAGACAGGCTCTTCTTCGCCGGCGAGGCCACCCACCGCGCCTACCCGTCGACCGCCCACGGAGCGTATCTGTCGGGGCTCCGGGAAGCGGCCCGAATCGCTGACTTGCGCTAGGCCGGCGAGGCCCAACGCGCGAAGGCATAAATGTCGGCGGGGGGCTTCTAATCGACAAGACTTTGTGCCATATTTCACAAACTCATGGGGCGGCGGGTCCGAAGGTAGCAGAAAGTGGCCTTATTTCTCGCACAATATGTACCTGAATGGCTGGCTTACGTGCTGGCCGCGGTGGTGCATTGCGTGCTGCTAATCAACGTGGTCGCGGTGGGCGCTCTGGTCTTTATCTGGCTGGAGCGCAAGGTGGCCGGCCGCATTCAAGACCGGCTCGGTCCGACGCGCGTGGGGGGCAAGTTTGGCTGGTTGCAGACGCTCGCCGACGGCCTGAAGCTCATCACCAAAGAAGACCTGATGCCCGAAGGGGCCGACGCGATTCTCTTTCGTCTGGCCCCCTACATCAGTTTCTGTGCTTCGTTCTGTGCCTACCTGGCGTTGCCGTTCAGCGACGGTTGGGTGGCGGTGGAATTGAACGCCGGTGTGTTCTTCATCTTGGCGGTGATGGGCTTGGAGGTCTTCGGCGTCATTCTGGCCGGCTACGCTTCCGCTTCGAAGTGGTCGTTGTTCGGCGGTATGCGCGAGGCGGCCCAGGTGGTGAGCTACGAAGTGCCGATGGGCATGTGCGTGGTCGTGCCGGTGTTGATTGCCGGCACGATGGATCTGGTCAAGATCGGGCGTGTGCAAGAAGGGTTGTTCACGAACTGGCTCATTTTCCACGACCCCTTCACGTTCATAACCTTCTGGGTTTACTTCACCTGCGCGACGGCCAGCGTCAATCGGGCGCCGTTCGATCTGGCGGAGGCTGAAAGCGAACTGGTGGCCGGTTTTCACACGGAATATTCCGGCCTGCGGTGGAGCTTCTTCTTCATGGCCGAATATGGCTCGATGTTCGCCGTAAGTGGGTTGGCGGCCATCCTTTTCTT
The DNA here is from genome assembly GCA_035547915.1 of Pirellulales bacterium. GTDB lineage: Bacteria > Planctomycetota > Planctomycetia > Pirellulales > JAICIG01 > DASSFG01. The sequence goes on from DASZTS010000095.1 coordinate 148,786, forward strand.
CGGCGCCTGGAACGGCCCGCTGCCGATCAGCGAGTGGCTGGGGCTGGTGCACAAGCATGGGCCGGTCTTCGGCTATTTGGGCAACTTCTTGGGGATGCTCAACTTCATCTTCAAGTGCGTGGTCGGCGTGACGTTCATGATGTGGGCCCGCTGGACACTGCCCCGCTTGCGTATCGACCAGGTGATGAAGGTCTGTTTGAAATATTGCGTTCCCATCGCCGCCGTGATGTTCTTGGGCGCCATCGGGTGGACTTACCGATTTCCCGGCACGCTCGGCCGACCGTATGCCGAGCGGGTTTTGGATAAAAGTGTTCCCGCTGTTTCTCCGGCGGGCGCTGCGGTGACGGCGAATCGCCGTGGGGGTCGTGAGATTGCCTGGGTCGATCGGACTCCCTCTCGGTCCTCGCCCGGTGGAGAAGCTCTCCCGGCCGGGCCGGTCCTTCCTGCGGGTACGGCAAGTATGGCGATGGAAAGGAAGTGACCGGGCGTGGAATCGATCAACTGGCATTCGTTCTTCTTCTTTCTGTTCGCCCTCGTCTCGTGCGGCTTCGCCGTCATGGTGGTGTTGTCGAGCAACATCGTGCGGATGGCCTTCTATCTGACGATCTCGCTCGGTGCGACGGCCGGCCTGTTCTTTCTGGCGGGCGCTGATTTTATCGGCGCGATGCAGTTGATGATCTATGTCGGCGGCACGCTCGTGCTGCTCGTCTTCGGCGTGATGCTCACCGCGCAGGGCCCGTTTGTTTCGATGAAGACTCGCGGCGGCGATTGGATTCTGGCGGCTGTGCTGTCGGGATCGTTGCTCGCCCTGTTGGTGCCGGCGGCGTTTACGGTGCGTGAATGGCGCGGGCCCTCACCTGTCGACGCGGTGGCTCGGATGGAGCCGACTTCGACGCCGCTGGGCATGGGTTTGCTCGGAATACGCGTCGATAAGCTCGAAGACCGTCCGGAGAAGCTGAAAGAAGGGATGTCGAGCTATCTGCTGCCTTTCGAAATCGTGTCGGTGCATCTGCTCGTGGTTCTGGTCGGCGCGGCCTACCTGGCCCGCACCAAGCGTCGCCGTGATGTGAGGATGGAGTCGCTATGAACCCGCTCCTGGAGCCGGTCGGCGTTTCGCACTTTATGGCGGTCGGCGCGCTGATGTTCGTCTGCGGCGTCGTCTGCATGGCGACCAAGCGCAACGCCCTCGGCGTGCTGATGGGGATCGAATTGGTGCTGAACGGCGCGAACATCAACTTTGTCGCCCTGTCGAGTAGCTTTCTGAGCGCCAGCGGCAAGAGTGGGCTCGGTCTCGACGGCCAATTCATCGCCCTGTTCGTCATCGTGCTGGCCGCGGCGGAGGCCGCCGTGGCCTTGGCCATCACGCTGAATTTTTACAACAATCACGCCACGGTCGACGTCGACCGGGCGGACGAGTTGAAAGGTTGACGTCGAAGGGCTGATGGACACTAAAACGCTCGCCTCTCTCTTGCCGATCCTGCTGGGGATCGCCTGGCTCTTGCCGCTCGCCAGCTTTACGTTGATCGTGCTGTTTGGCCCGCGCATGGGCAAGCATGGCGTGGGGGCGTCGTATCTGGCCACGCTGGCTATCGTTTCGGGCTTCGCCTGCTCGGTCGTTGCCCTCGGCTTGTGGATGTGGGTGCATCCGCTCTCGTCCGCGCATGCGGCCGCCCCGGAAGAAAGCATTGATGCCGCTCGCCAACATGAGGCGGTAGTCGATCATGGCGCGGACGGGCATGCTTCCGGACACCACGAACTGAAGACACCCATCTACTACACCGGCGACCTGTATACGCTCGGTCAGTTCGGCAAGCTGAAGGTCACGATCAGCTTCTATATCGATGCCCTGACCGTCGGCATGTTCGCCATGGTCACGCTGATCGCCTCGTGCATTCACTTCTATGCCATCGGCTATATGCACGATGAGCTGCACGATGTGACGGACCACGAGGTGGTTCTTTCCGACGGTCACCACCTGCACCGTCCCGGCCGTTTCCACCGGTTCTTCCAATACCTGTCGCTGTTCTGCTTCAGCATGCTGGGGTTGGTCTATGCCGGCAACATCGCCATGGTGTTTGTCTTCTGGGAATTGGTCGGCATCTGCTCGTACTTCCTGATCGGCTTCTATATCGAGCGCAAGAGCGCCTCGAACGCGGCCAACAAGGCGTTCATCGTCAATCGCGTGGGCGACTTCGGCATGATCATCGGCCTGATGGCCCTATGGGGCGGGATCGGAACGTTCGCCTTCGGCGATATGGAAGAGCCCGACGGTACCACCTCCCGCGGCATCTTCAGCCAGGTGCGCGACGCCGAGAACGGCTACAAGCTGACGATTCCCGACGGCATGGTTCGGGCCACCGTGCCGGAAGTGGTGGAGGAAGTCGCGGTGGACCACCGCAACAACCCCGATCCGCTGGCGGCCGAATCGGAGATTGCCTCGCGGCTGTCGACATATCGCGAACAGCATTATGGGTATTGGCTGTTAGTTATCGCCGGAGTGGGGATATTCTGTGGATGCGTCGGTAAGAGCGCGCAGTTCCCGCTGCACGTCTGGTTGCCCGATGCCATGGAAGGGCCCACGCCGGTGTCGGCCCTGGTGCATTCGGCGACGATGGTGGCGGCGGGCGTTTACTTGACGGGACGGTTCTATCCGGTCTTCACGCCGGAGGCGCGGCTGGTGATCGCCTACTGTGGCGCTATTACGCTATTCCTCGCGGCCACGATCGCCATAACGGCCACCGACATCAAGCGCGTGCTGGCTTACTCCACGGTCAGTCAGCTCGGCTACATGATGCTGGCGCTGGGCGTCGGCGGTTGGGTGGCCGGGTTGTTTCATTTGATCACGCACGCCTTCTTCAAGAGCTTGCTCTTCCTCTGTTCCGGTTCGGTGATTCACGCCTGCCACACCAACGAGATGCCGAAGATGGGCGGCTTGCTCAAGAAGATGCCGTGGACCGGTTACACGATGCTCGTCGGTTGCTTGGCGATCATCGGCGCCGGTCTGCCGCCGGTCTTCGGCTTTTGGCCGTTCGGTTTCGGTTTGAGCGGCTTCTATTCGAAGGATTCGATCATCGCCCAGGCGTACTCGTTCTGGACGGAGAATCCGACGCACGGCATGATCTTGTTCGCCGCCGCGGCCGGGGGAGCTTCGATTACGGCGTTCTACATGTTCCGGCTGTGGTTCATGACGTTCATCGGTCCGCCGCGCGACCATCACATCTACGACCATGCCCATGAGTCGCCGCGCATCATGTATCTGCCGCTGGTGATTCTGGCGTTCTTTGCCGTCGTGATCGGTTGGACCTGGCCGGGTGTGTGGGGTGTGACCGACTTGCTGGAGCAGGCTCGGTGGCCCGCGGAAGCGAGTGCCGGCGTGCTGCTGCCGAACCTTCACTATCCCGACGAGCACGAGAGTCATGTGCCTGCCGTGCATCTGGTTGCCGGCCTGACGGCGTTCTCGACCGCGTTGGGCGGCTTTTTGCTGGCGACGGTGTTCTACGGCGTCCGCTGGTTGAACGCGGCCGAAGCTCGGCAACAGTTCGCGCCGATCTACACGTTCCTGGTCAACAAGTGGTATTTCGACGAGCTCTACGACTTTCTGTGGGTTAGGCCGGCACATGTTGTGGCGGGCGTCGTGTCCTGGTTCGACAAACAGGTCATCGACGGCTTCATCAACAACCTGGCTCGCTGGACCCGCGGCCTGGCCGATATCGATGACCTGATCGACCGCTATTTCGTCGACGGTTTGGTGAACCTCACCGCCGCCTGGACGTGGTCGTTCGGCAATTCACTGCGCGGCCTGCAAACGGGCAAGCTGCGTCAATACGTCATGCTCATCGTCATCGGCACGGTGGCGCTCACGATCATCATCAACTTCGCATCCGCCGGATAACATGGAACAATCCGCCCTGATTTGGCTCAGTCTGATCGTCTTCTTGCCCGCGTTGGGCGCGCTGGCACTCGTGGCGATTCCGAGCGACAAGCCCGACGTCATCAAGCTCTTCAGTCTCGGCGTGACCGTGGCCGTGTTTCTGGCCACGTGCGTCGTCGCTTTCGGCGGGGCTACCGACACGGCACACTTCGAGAAGGGCGTGGCCGAGATGCAAGACGCCTTCTCGCTGCCATGGATCAAGTCGTTCAATATCTATTACTTCATGGGTATGGACGGCATCAGCTTCACGTTGGTGATGCTCACCGCGTTCGTCACGATGCTGTCGATGGGGGCGAGTTGGTCGATCGATCGGCACGTGAAGGCCTATTGCATCCTGTTTCTGCTGTTGGAGACGGGCATGCTCGGCGTCTTTCTGGCGCTCGACTTCTTCCTGTTCTATGTGTTCTGGGAAGTGATGCTCCTGCCGATGTACTTTTTGATCGGCGTGTGGGGTGGTCCGCGACGAGAGTATGCCGCCATCAAGTTCTTCTTGTACACGCTGTTGGGTAGCGTGTTCATGCTTATCGCCATCCTGATCCTCTATTTCAACAGCGACCTGCGGGAGCTGAGCGCCGATCAACTCGTGGCGGCGCACGTGGTCGATGGGGTGGACGCTGCCGAGGCGATCCGTAGCGAACCCAAGGCGCAGCACACGTTCAATATCCTTGCGCTATCGACGATGGGGCAGCATACACAACTGTTCGACGACGAGTTGTTCCTCGGCAAGAGCCTGCAATGGTGGGCGTTTTTGTTGTTGCTGATCGGGTTCATTATCAAGGTGCCGGCCGTGCCGGTGCATACCTGGTTGCCCGACGCGCACGTCGAGGCTCCGACTCCGATCTCGATGATCCTGGCCGGCGTGCTGTTGAAGATGGGCGGCTACGGCATCATCCGCATCTGCTACCCCATCTGTCCCGACGCGGCTTTCGACCTGGCCTGGCTGGTCACGTCCATTGGCGTGGTGAGCATGCTCTACGGTGCCTTCGCCGCGCTCGCGCAGAAGGATTTCAAGCGCCTGGTGGCCTACAGTTCGGTGAGCCACATGGGGTACGTCATGCTCGGCATCGGCGTATGGAGCGCCACGGCAGGTAACAATTACAACCCTGAATACTGGCAGATGGGCATGAACGGGGCGATGTTCCAGATGATCGCCCACGGCATCAGCTCGCCTGGCATGTTCTTTATGGTGGGCGTCATTTACGAACGGGTGCACCATCGCAACTTGGACGAGTTCGGCGGTCTGTTCGCCAAATCGCCCGTATACAGCGGTATCGCCTTCGGCATTTTCTTCGCCGGCCTGGGGTTGCCCGGGCTGTGCGGCTTCATCGGCGAAGTGTTCGTTACGCTCAGTGTCTGGAACTACTCGCATGTGCTGGCCGTTCTTTCGGCGGCCACGGTCATTCTGACCGCGGGCTACATCCTGTGGACGTTGCAGCGCGTGTATCTTGGCCCCGAATACAAAGGGCCGCATGGCGACCATATCACGCCGATCAACGGTCGCGAACTGGCGATCGCCGCTCCGCTCTTGGCGCTGGCCATCCTGTTCGGCGTCTACCCCAGGGCGATCTTCGACTACATGACGCCGAGCGTGAACAAGGAGGTCGAAGACCTGGCGGGTTGGACGCGCGCGACGAAGGAGTCGAGACTGCTGGAGCAACGCGTGGAGCTTGACCGGAGGCGCGGGATCGAGAACGACCCGTTGATCGGAGAGGAATAACCGTCGGGTAACGGAAGGCAAGGCAATTCAAACGTGGATTTTTTAGGCTTCGTTACGGAACTTGTCGGTAGAGACGGCGCGCCGGGGAAACTGGCGGACTGGTGCGCGGGTTTCGCGCCCGAGCTGGTTCTGTGCGCGACGATCGTCGTGATGCTGCTGGTGCGGTTGCCCGGCTGGGGCCAGAGGATCAACGCCTTCTATGTGGCGCTCGTCGGCGCATTGATCGGGCTGTATTACGTCGCGCCTTGGACCCTTGCTTCGCCGACTGCCGCACCTGCCGCCCCGCTCTTCGACGGTTTGCTCATCAACGACTCGCTGACCGTCTTCTTTCGCAGCATCCTGTTTCTGTTCCTGGTGCTGTTCTTGATCTTCACGCGGCTCTCGGGCATTCCGGATCGGGAGGACAGCCCCGATTTCTATACGCTCGTGCTCGGCGGCACCATCGGCATGTGCCTGATGGCCTCGGCCAACCACTTGCTTACGGTCTTCTTGGGCGTTGAGATGGCCAGCGTGCCGTCTTATGCCCTGGCCGGCATTCTCAAGGGCAGGCGGCAGAGCAGCGAGGCGGCGCTGAAATACTCCGTCTACGGTGCGGGTACCGCGGGCGTCATGTTGTATGGCATCAGCTTGCTGGCCGGTGCCTTGGGCACCTGCCATTTGCCGACGATCGCCCACCAATTGCTCAATCTGACGCCGGATCTGCTGGCCGAGCGGCATACGGTGCTGCTGTTGGGCGGCTTGATGGTCGCGGTCGGACTGTCGTTCAAACTCTCGGCATTTCCGTTCCACTTCTGGTGCCCCGATGTCTTCGAAGGGGCCAGCGCCGAAGTGAACGCTTTTCTGTCGGTCGCGTCGAAGGCCGCCGCGTTGGCTCTCTTGGCCCGCGTGGCGATCGGCTTTACCCACGCGCCCGGCGAGCCCGCGTCCGTACAGCCCATGGTGCAAAAAGCAGCGGTCGTGCGGACGGTTGGCTATCGCGGCGATGGACCGGCGAGTGTTGCGCTTGCGGTGGCAGATGAGCAGGCAGAGATGCGGCCGAACGGTGCGCATTCCGCCATCGAGGAGGAAGTGGAACCGGTCGATGTGGCCAGCGTGCCCCGCTCGGTGCGTAGATATGTCGTGGGCCTGATCGCCCTGTTGGCGGCGCTCACTTGCACTTTCGGCAACCTGGCGGCATACAACCAATCGAACATCAAGCGATTGTTGGCCTATTCGACCATCGCGCACGCGGGGTACATGATGATGCCCGTGGCGGCCGCCATCCAACTGTCCGGCGAGAACCCGGCGGAAGCGGGAGACGCCATCGCCGCGCTGGCATTCTACGTGAGCACGTACTTGTTCACGAACCTGGCGGCGTTTGCCATCGTAGCCTTCCTGCGGAACACGCTGCGGAGCGAACAGATCGCCGACTACGCGGGGTTGATTCGCCGTTCACCGTTCCTGGTGATCTGCTTCGCCACGATCCTCATCAGCCTCATCGGCCTCCCTCCGCTCGCCGGCTTCGCCGCCAAGTTCTTGGTGTTCGGTTACCTGGTGAACGCACGGCTGTACGTGCTGCTGGTGATCGGCGGTTTGAACACGGCGTTGAGCCTGTTTTACTATCTGCGCGTGGTCAAGGTGATGACGATCGACCCCGAGCCGGAGGACCGCTTGCCCGCCAACCTGTCGTTGGTCTCGCCCGCCGGTGTCTACCTGGCCCTGCTGACGATCCCGGTCGTTGTGCTCGGGATCTGGTTCGACGGACTCAATAATTGGACCCGGGCGGCGACGCAGAGCTTGTTTATGTAGGCGGGCACCGCCCGTCGCAGAGAACTTTTATTCGCTGAGTTTTGATTCGCTGAGTCTTGCCCTGCGTAGGGCGACGCGGTGATGGGCCGACGTAGCGTCGGCGAGATCTACACCAAAATGGCATTTACCCGGCGGGCCATGCTCGCCTCACGAAGTGATTAGCAAGCATCGCACGATCGAACTTCTCAACGAAGTTTTTCAGGTGGAGTACCGGTCGTTTCCGTCTTATTTGACGGATGCCTGCCCTTGGACGCACGAGGGCGACGAGAGGGCGGCGCAGACGCTGGGGAACATCGCGGCCGATCAAAAGGGCATGGCGCAACGCGTCGTCGAGTTCATTCTCGACGTCGGCGGGCGTGTGGAGCCGGGCGAGTTTCCCATGGAGTTCACCGACACGCATTTTCTCTCTCTCGACTTCCTGCTCAAGGAACTGTTACGCTATCAGCGTCAGGACGTGGCGACCCTGGAGCGCATCGTGATGCAACTCGGCGATGCCCGGGCGGCGCGCGAATTGGCCGAGGAGACGCTCGGCATGGAGCGCGCCCACCTGGAGGCCATCGAGGCGCTCGTGGGCCAGCCCGCCTGATGAGCGCGGTTTTGACGCACGTCGCCCAGTTCCTCGTACAATCCGATCGAAAGCTAGAAACGATGAAGCGAACTCGTCTTCTTTCCTTGATCTTGTCGGCCGCCGTGTTGGTGTCGCCGGCGTCTGCCCAAAAGCCCACTCCCAAGACGGGAGCGAAGCCCGCCGCGCCGGCCGGCAAGGCCAGCCCCGCGGAGGCCAAAAAGCCTGCCGACAAGGCAAAGGCCGATGAAGGCAAAGCCGCTGCCGCGAAGCCCGGCGCCGGCGAAACGGACGACGACGCCGTGGCGCAGTTCGACAAGCTGTTCGCCGAGTGGAAGGAGATGTTGGCTAAGCTGCAAGACCTGCGTGCCCGCTATGTGGTCACGCCGCGGAAAGGCGGCCTGCGGCAGCCGCTCAAACAAGAATTCGACGACGTGGTGAAGCAGGGTGAAGAACTCGAGCCGAAGGTGATCGCGGCGGCGGGCGCGGCCTTCGCCGTGGCGCGCGATACCCGGCCCGAGATCGGCAAGTTTCTGGCGGCGCAGCTCAAGTATGCCGCCGACCGCGACGACTACGAGCGTGCCGTTCCGATCGCCCAGGCCCTCATCGACAACGGCTACGACAATCCCCGCATCTATAATTTCGGCGGCATCGCGGCCTTCTGCACCAACCAGTACGACTTGGCGGACAAGTGGCTGAGCGAAGGCGACCAGCATTCCGTGCTCGATGTCGATGCCAAGCAGTTCCTGGCCCATATCAAGCAGTACAAAGACTTGTGGAAGACCGAGCAGGAATTGCGCGAGGCCGAGGCGAAGGCCGACGACCTGCCGCGCGTGTTGCTCAAGACGACCCACGGCGACATTGTGGTGGAACTCTTCGAGAACGAAGCGCCGAACACGGTGGCGAACTTCGTGAGCCTGGTGGAAAAGGGTTTCTACAACGGTGTGACATTCCATCGCGTGCTGCCGCACTTCATGGCCCAGGGCGGCGACCCCGATGGCGACGGGCGGGGCGGGCCGGGCTATCGGATTCCGGACGAGACCGATCGCAGCGAGTATCGCAATCATTTCCGCGGCAGCCTGAGCATGGCGAATACGGGGCTTCCGGACACCGGCGGCTCGCAATTCTTCCTCATGTTTCGCCCCTCGGGGCCGGGGGTGCCAGCCAATCTGAACGGCAAGCACACCGTCTTCGGGCGGGTTGTGGATGGCTTCGGCGTGTTGGCCCGCATCCAACGGATCGATCCCGATAAGCCAGAAGCGGGCGTCAAGGCCGACAAGATCGACGAGGCCAAGGTGCTGCGTAAGCGGAAGCACGATTACGTGCCCAAGAAGCTGGGCGAAACTGCCGCAGAGACGCCGGACGAAAAGGGCGGCGAGAAAGGCGAATAACCGTCATGCAACGGCGCCATTTCCTGGCTGGCGCGGCCGCTTCGGTCGCTCCGGCACTCCTCACCAGAGATACCGTGGCCGACGACGACTCTCGTTGTGGTGCCACCTACGCCTCGCCCGACGCCGCGCAACAGTCGCCGCGGGAGAAACGTCTGTATGTCACGGCGCTGTATGTCGGCAGCGATGAGAAGCAGCCCGACTATTTGGCGACGGTCGACGTCGATGCCGACTCGCCGACGTACTCCAAGATTGTGCACCGGTTGCCGATGCCCAACCCGGGCGACGAATTGCACCATTTCGGCTGGAATGCGTGCAGCAGTTGTCATGGCGATCCCGACAAGGCGCGGCGATACCTGGTGCTGCCTGGCTTAAAGTCGGGGCGCATCCATATTGCTGACGTAGCCGACCCGGTCGCTCCCAAGTTGCACAAGGTGCTGGAACCGAAGGAGATCGTCGAGAAGGCCGACCTGTCGGCCCCGCATACCGTGCATTGCCTGCCCAGTGGGCAGATCATGATTTCGATGCTCGGTAATGGTCGGGGCGATGGGCCAGGCGGCTTCCTGCTGCTCGACCAGGAGTTCGAGATTGTCGGCCGCTGGGAACGCTCGGCCGCCGGGATGAAGTTCAATTACGACTTCTGGTATCAGCCGCGGCAGAATGTGATGGTGTCGAGTGAGTGGGCCGCGCCCAAGACATTCGGCGGCGGCTTCAAGCTCGACGATGTCAAGGCCGGCAAGTACGGCAACCGCATCCACTTCTGGGATTGGAAACAGCGGACGCTCGCCAAGTCGGTCGAGCTGGGCGGCGACGGATTGATTCCGCTGGAGGTCCGCTTTCAGCACGCGCCGGACAGCGAGCACGGGTTCGTCGGTGCGGCCCTCTCCAGCAGCCTGTGGCATTGGCATAAGTCGGACGGCGACTGGCAGGTCGACAAGATCGTGCAGGTCGAGCCCGTCGAGACGAAGGGCTGGCCCTTTCCCGTGCCCGGCCTGATCACCGATTTGGTGCTCTCGCTGGACGACCGCTACCTCTATTTCTCCAACTGGCTGCACGGCGATATCCGGCAGTACGACGTGAGCGATCCGGCGCGCCCGAAGCTGACCGGACAGGTGTGGCTGGGCGGAGTCATCGGCAAGCCATCGCAGATTCGCGGGCATCGCGCCACGGGTGGACCGCAGATGCTGCAACTCAGCCTCGACGGCAAGCGGCTCTATGTGACGAATTCGCTCTACAGCAGTTGGGACAACCAGTTCTACCCCGGCATGGCCAAGACGGGGAGCTACTTGATGCAGATCGACTGCGACACCGAGCGCGGCGGACTGCGCATCAACGAGGACTTCTTCGTCGACTTCGGGCGCGAGCCGGACGGCCCGGCCCGGGCGCACGAGATGCATTTCCCCGGCGGCGATTGCACGTCGGATATCTGGGTCTGAGCGGCGAGCTCGCGGCGGCCTATCGGCCCATGCGAGTGATCGACCCCTGGCAGCGCGAGCCGCACCCTGGAGCAACCGATCAAACCAGATCGGCCTCCAAGAAAATCGGCGTTTCACGGCCGATTTCTTGCCCACCGCGCTGGAGCTTTCTGGTTATGCCGGGTCGCTCTTACGACTTACCCTTCATCGCTTTGGCCAGAATCTCCGACGTGCTCTCACGCATGATGCGCGGATCGACGGTCTTGCCTTCGATGAGGGTCTTGCGGACGTCCTTGCCCGAGATGAAGACGGGCTTCTCGTCCTTGTGCAGTTCCATCAGATCGACACGGCCGACGGAGTCATAGTAGGCCGCGAAGCCGACCTTGAGCGGCTTGATCTGCAAATCGCCGCCGAGTTTGCTGAAGATCTCCTGCGCGTCGAAATCACCCCAGATGGCGGTGCCGTCGTGGAACGGAGCGTCGGCGTGCTTGCGTCCGATGATGATGTCGGTGAAGCCGAAATTCTGCCGATAGATGCCGTGCATGACCGCTTCTTTCGGCCCGGCGTAGAACATCTTGATATCGACGCCCAGCAGAATGACTCGATCGGGTACGCTCTCGTTCCGCGGTCCCCACAGCTTGGCATCGCTGTCGCCTTCTCCGAGCTGCCGGCGTTCGATGAGGGCTTCGTAGGTCTGCATGCGAACGTTGGCCGGCACGTCGTCGCCCTTCGTCTCGCCCACCAGCGGATTCAAGCACGCCCCGGCATTGTGGCCGGCGCGCAACAAGGTCTCGAGTCCATACACCAGTGCGTATTCATGGGCGCGGTGCAACGGATTGCGGGTCTGGAACGCGACGGCCCGATCCCACCCCTTCGCTTCGAGTAGCTTCCGTACCTCGCGGGGCGAAAGCACGTACTTGCCGAAGGAGGGATTCTTGGGCTGCGGCAATACGCGAATCGTACCCCCGATCAGATGCGTCTTGTCGCCATCGCCCTTCAGAACCATGTCGGCGCCGGGATGATCGGTGCGATCGGTGAGGTAGACGCTCTTGATGTACTTCGCTTTGTCCCAAGGGAAGACGTCGCTGATGTCGAGCGTGGCCACGACGTCGCCGGCGGTGTTCACCAACCCCACGCGTTGGCCTTTGGCCAACTTGCCGGCCAATTCGCTGGTCACGGGGAAGGAGAGAGGAATCGTCCAGGCGTACCGGGCGCCGCGGTGTTCGATATACCCTTCGTCCAGCACTCGGTTGTAGGTGGCCGAGTCCATCGGTCCCTCGAGCGGGCTGAGCGTACCGTCACCCAGCCGGTAGACGGTCGAGAGGTCGGCGTCGGAAACCGGAACCTTCGCCAGTCCTTTCGCTTCGGACTTGAACGACTCGATCTGATCGGCCAGCACCGTGCGGCAAATCGGCTCTGTGAGACCACCGTGGGGAGCGGGTAACTTCGCCATCTTCACTTCTACCTTGGGGTTGAAACGGGCAAGTATAAGGCAGACGGAACCGTCGCTAAAGGCCAAAACCTTCGCGCCATCGTCAGAATCAGCCCATTCGTCCGTCTTCGCCTTGTGCTCAAAGCCTTGCCATCCTCCGCCGATGAATACCCCTGAGAGGTCGACCGGCCATCGCCGTCGCCCCCGATAGGCCACGGATCGGCAACGAAACCGTCGACTCGCATCCTTGGGGGGGAGAATCGTGGCCAGACCAACGCCGAGCTACCTGAAGCTTTATAACGAGGCGCGGCCCGCGTCCTCTGGTCGGCTGGGCGATTTTTGGCCCGGTCTCGATAAATTGTGCCGCGCGTTCGAACGGGCCACGGGTTGGCCGTTGCAATGCATCCCCGAGCCGGCCAATGTCGATGCCGACGTCCTCTGGTCGGCGCCCGCCACGGCCGAAGCTGCCGACGGCGAAGAGATGCGTGTCGGCGTGGCCGCCTCGGAGGGCGTGGCATCTTCTCACGCACCGGTCGATCTGCAAGCCACCGTCGATCTGGCGGCGACCATCGGCCAGTTGCTGGCTGACCTGGCGCGGGCCCGGCAGGCCCTTTGGAAGCGAGAGGCGGAACTTGCGGCGGGTGTGCCGCTGCCGCTGAGGACAGACGAGGCGCATCTGGCCGAGCGGCTGCGCTCTTCGTTGCGCGCCGCGGCGCAGGCCATCGGCGGCCGGTCGGCCGCGCTCTACCTGCTGGACGAGACGACCTCTTACCTCAAGCTGCGTTCGGTGTGGGGACTTCCCCAAGAACGTCTGCTGCTGCCGCCGCGCGAGCTGGCACAATCACGCGCCGATTTGGAAGCCTTGTTGGGCCATGCCATCGTGCTCGGCGACGACGCGACTCAAGCCGCCTTTCAACCGCCGGAACCTGCGGCGGTGGCCGTCTGCGTGCCGGTCTCCAGCGCGACCGCTCCCTTGGGCACGCTGTGGGTGTTCGGCGACCGACGGCGGCCGGTCAGCGATCGCAAGGTCAACATGCTGGAAGTCGTCGCGGGCCGTATCGCGGCCGACCTGGAGCGCGAGATGCTCGTGGTGGCCAGCGCCGACACGAGCCAGAAGACGCGTCAATTCGCCACCGCCGAGCGATGGCAAGACGACCGCCTGCCCCATGTCTCGCCGTCGAGCGACGTATGGCAGCTCGCGGGTTGGACGCAAGCGGCGGGCGATCTGCACCACGAGTTCTACGACTGGTTCGTGCGGGCCGACGATTCGTTGGTCCTCGCCCTGGGGGGCGCTCGCCAACAGGCGATCGAAGCGGCACTCACGGCCGCTTCGCTACGAACGTGCGTCCGCGCCCATGCCGGCTACTCCGGCGATCCGGCCGAATGGCTCGGGCGGATAAACGAGGCGCTTGCCAACGAATCGCCGGGGGAACAAACCGCGACGTTGTTCGCGGGCGTGGCCGATGCAAAGGGTCGCACCGTGCGCTTGGCCGCCGCGGGCGAACTTGTCATCTGCCGGATAACGGGCGATCGCGCCGAACCATTGGCGGGGCCTGTGTCGTTACTCGGCAGCGAGTGGGCCGAGCGGCCGAAGGCGATCGAGGTGACTTTCGAGCCGGGCGACGTATTGGTGGTGCTCAGCGAGGGCGCCTTCGAGCTTTGCCGCCAGACGATGCAGTGGGATTCGCTGGGCGAAATACTCGCGACGCTGAAGGAGCATCGGGAACAGCCGGCCAGCATACTCGTGGAACTCGTTCACGATCGGCTGACCGCGCTGGCAGGGACCTGCCCGTTGGCCGATTGCACCGCCCTCGTGCTGAAACGGCGGTCGTAACGGCTACGACCGCCGTTTCGCCCGAAGACGTCTTTAGAGCAACCGGACAAAACCGGATTTAGCTTCACAGGAATCGGCGTTTCACGGCCGATTCTTGCGCCCACGGCGCTCGGACTTTCGGGTTCTGTCAGCCGCTCTTAGAGCCGATCCGAAAACCTGCTGGCGAGTCGAATCGTTCCTGTCGCAACATCGGTTCTCGGACAGGCTCTTATTCCTCGCGCTGCTTCGTCGCCGGACGGCGACGATTGCCGCCACCGCCCGCACCGCCGCCGAAGCCGCCGAATGCCGGGAAGTCGAACTCCTTCCCCTTCATCTCGGCGAACTTGGTCTTCTGCTCGTCGGTGAGCACGGCCAGCATCTCGGTTTGTACCTTCGCCTGGCGTTCCCGCATTTCAGTGAAAAGCTTCTGACGCTCTTCGTCGGAGAGGTTTTGGAATCCGCCGCCCTCGCGGCGCTGCGGACGAGCCGCCTCTTGGATCGCGGTCAGTTTTTCCTCTTGCTCTTTCGTCAGGCCGAGATCCTTCGCCACCTCGGGCCGGGTGAGCGCGTTGACGCCTTGTTGTTGCAGGCTCAACTGCTTGAGACGGGCCGATTGTTCGGGCTTGAGAATCTTATTGACCTTCGCCTGCACCTCTTCGCCTCGCTTGCGCATCTCGTCCATGCGCTTCTGGCGCTCCTCGTCGCTCAGGTCCGGGCCTCCGAAGCCGCCGCCGCCGCCCGGAGGCGCCAGTTGAGCCATCGCCGCCTCAATTTCCTTGTTTTGCTCATCGGTGACGTTCAGCTCCTTGCGCACTTCTTCCATGCGTAGGAGACCGACGGCACCGAACATCCCGCCGCCGAAGCCACCGCCACCGAAACCGCCACGCCCGCCGCGTCCGCGCGGCTGGGCCTGTGCCGAGGCCACCGACATGAACAACGCCAGTGTCACCGCTCCGACCGTTACCAGACTTTTCGATCGCAACATGGGGATCTACAGCCTTTCTGAAGTTAGGGGGCCTATGATTTGGAACGAAGTTCCCGGAACGCAATCGAGTTTGAAGGACAGGCGCGTCCAGACGCCCTGCGGCTGCCGCACGCACCGTTTGCAACTTGCTGTCGGAGGCGGGCAACCAGCAGCATTTATGAGACGACGTGCAGGTCTAACGGCGCAACTTGCCCGCTACGCAACGACATGCCCGCAAAGGCGAAATCGCTCGGCCAACAAACGCTCGTCCGCCGAGAAAAGTGCCGCCACCGCCCGATCAGGTTACAACCGATCGAGCGCTTCGGCAATCGTTCGCCAGGCCAAAATCCAGACACCGGTCCAGGGCGTCAAGTACCCAACCAGACCGATCCGGCGGCCGACGGGCAGTCGGCGGCGGTCGCCGGGCGGCGCCTGCAAAGCGATTGCCAGCAAAAAGGTTGCGCCGGCCGCGACCGCGAGCGCCAGGACGGCCTCCAAGCCCAGAAAGGCTCCGGTCCACGCAAAAGCGATGCTGCCGGCGTGGGCCGAGCGAATCGGATCGAACGCCTGCCGCCGAACTCGGGCGGCGAACCCGATCAGATACCCGATCGCCGCGCCGCCAATCGCACCCAGCGATCCTTCGACCAGGTTGGCCCACCAGGGCGGGCCGGCGACCAAGATGCTGGCGGGCCGCAGATGCGGCCAGACCTCCGGCGCGGCAACGCCAATCAACAAGGCTGGCACGGTCAGCCGCGGCGTGAGACGCTGTCCATCGAATTCGGTAAACGCTGCGCAGATGAGACTACAGAGCAGGAACAGGTGGTAGGCGTAGATGCCCCACAGCTCGTATTGGGTCATGCCTTGGGCGGCGGCCGGAAGGTTTCGGCCCGCGTTGAGTGGTTCGGCGCACGCCAACCCGACAAAGACGAGCGCCACCAAGAGTTCGACCGCCGGATAGCGCGCCGAGATGGCTGCGCGGCAAGATCGGCAACGGCCACGCAGCCAGAGCCAACCCAGCATCGGCACGTTGTCCGTCGCTCGGATGGGCGTTTCGCATGCCGGGCAGCGAGAGGGCGGGTGCAGAAGGCTCAACCCGGCGGGCAGCCGGTAGATGACCACGTTCATGAAGCTGCCGATGCATCCGCCGACGGCGAACAGCCAGGCCAGCATACACCATAGCAGCGGTGGAAACTCGCTTGCGAGCTGTGCGATCGGTAAGTCGGCCAAGCGAGAATATCTCTCTCAGAACCACCGCGGCCGAAGCGCGCGAAGGGCATCACCGTCGGCCTTATTGGCCTTCACGTTGGAGCTTGAGCGAGGCGGAGTTGATGCAATACCGCAGACCGGTGGGCTGCGGGCCGTCGTCGAAGACGTGTCCGAGGTGCGCTCCGCAGTGACGACAATGCACCTCCGTACGGCGCATGGAATGGCTGCGGTCTTCCTCGGTGGCCACATTCTCGCCGGCCGGTTCCCAAAAGCTCGGCCAACCGCTGCCCGAGTCGTACTTGGTCGTCGAGCTGAACAGCTCGGCCCCGCAGCAGACGCAACGATACATCCCCGGCTCCTTCGAGTGGCAGTACTCGCCGGTGAAGGCCCGCTCGGTCCCCTTGCGCCGGGTTATGTGGTACTGCTCGGGCGTGAGCATCTCTTGCCACTCGGCGTCGGTCTTCTGCATGGGCGATTGTTCGGCGGACATCGGGGCACCTACAACATGCTTTCCAGCAACAACCGCATTTTACGCATCTCACCCATGTGGTCGACGCCCGTGTCGGGCTGATCGACGATATTCACCGACAGGGCGCGGTTGTACTTGAAACGGCTGAGTTGGTTGACGAGCCGGTTGTATTCGATCTCGCCCTGTCCGATGCGCACCTGCAATGCCGTCTTGCTCGTGTCGCGCAATTGCACGTGGCAGACGTATTTCATCACCTGATCGTAGTTGGCACCGCCATGCGGACCGCAAACGTAATGGCTCGGGTCGAGGGTGATGGCCAGGCCTTTGACATTGTCGCACAGCACCACGGCCGTATCGGGGTCTTGCGACATGCGACCGACCTCGGTCTTGATGCCCACCACGACGCCTTCGAGCGTGCCGATGCGCACCAGCTCGCGCAGCCGCTCGACCTCGGCGTTGAACGGTGTGCCGAGCTCGGCCGACGGCACCGAAATGACGACGACCTTGGAAGCCTTGGCCAACTTGCAGCAGGAGAGGAACTGGGCGTAGTACTCATCGCCTTCGGCCTGCTGATCGACGAAATAGGAAACCGGGGTGAGGCGGTGTGTGTCTCGACAGAGGTGCACCGCCTTGTCGAGATTGGCATGCACCTCGGACGGCTTGATCTGGTTGCCCGATTCACGCAGGCAGATTTCGACGCGCGTGTATTCCAAATCGACCAGCCGCTGCACCGCGTCGCCGAACGAGAGCTGGGGAAAGCATTCCGTTGAAGCCGAAACAAACACGCGAACCACTCCCTTTTGATCCAGACTGGCGGAAAACCGACGAACCGCTCCTGATTGAGTGGCTGGGCGACCCGGTGGGGTACTCCTTTTGACGCGTCGATCCAAGGCCCGGCGAACCGCCGGACACGGCACGGCTCGCGCCGCAAGCCAATCTCAAAACCGTTCTCTTCGCGGGCATCCGTGCACCCGCCGAGCGGTTCTCGAATAGACTCGAAACTGTCCGCCGATTAGCTTATCCGTGCCGGCCGGGGTCTGGCAATGGCACCGGCCGTTTTCGCCGCGGCCCCGCCGACCTAGAATGGCGACGTCGCCGGAAAACCTGCTTCGGTGCGCGTCGATGCGTTTGCACGAACGTGCCGTTGGTTGTTGCTCGTAAGGAACTCGATGAACCCCGACATGTCTGCATCCCACCCCGCCGGAGTAGCTCCGCCCCCGCCTCCGCCGCGCCGGTTCCATCCACTGCGATGGTTCGGGCGGCTGATTGTCAGCCTGAGCCTGGGCGTGCTTCTCTTGATCGGGCTCTCTCTGGCCGGTCTGACGGGCTTTTTTTCGCTCGGGAGCGACGACACGCTGCACGAGCAGTATCACTCGCTCTCGCGAACCGCCACCGACAAGATCGCCGTGATCACGCTGGAAGGAGCCATCCTGGACGGAGATGGCTTCGTCAAGCGGCAGATCGACCACGTGCGCGACGACGAGTCGGTCAAGGCCGTGGTGTTGCGGGTCAATTCCCCCGGGGGCACGGTCAACGGCAGCGACTATCTCTATTATCACCTGAAAAAGATGGTGGCCGATCGCAAACTGCCGCTCGTGGTCAGCATGGGCGGGATCGCGGCCAGCGGCGGCTACTACGTTTCGATGGCGGTGGGCGATGAGCACGACAACGTCATCTTCGCCGAGCCGACGACGTGGACCGGCTCGATCGGCGTCATCATCCCGCACTACGACGTTTCGGGCCTGATGGAGCGGCTACAGATCTCCGAAGACTCGATCAAGAGCCACCGCCTGAAACAGATGGGCACACCGACGCGGCCGATGACCGAGGAGGAACGCGAGATCTTCCAGGGGCTGGTGACGGACAGCTTCGGCCGCTTCAAGGAGATCGTCAAAGCGGGCCGCCCACGTTTCAAGAACGACGATGCCGCGCTCGATAAGGTGGCCACCGGTCAGGTCTTTACCACGCACCAAGCGCTGGCCAGCGGTTTGGTCGACAAGGAGGGGTTCGTCGAAGACGCGATCGACCGGGCCATCGAATTGGCCCATCTCAAAAAAGAGGACGTGCGGGCCGTGAAGTACAAGCACTTGGGCGGCGTATTCGACCTGCTCGACATCCACGCGCGTTCACGAGCGTCGAACGCGGGCGAAATGTCCGCCGTCTTGCAGTTCTTCGATATGGCTACGCCGCGAGCGTACTACCTCTGCACGTGGCTGCCGGCCCTGAGCGCGAAGTCAGAGCACCTCGGTCGCTGAACACCAGCACTTCGCGACGAGTATCTAACCTTCCGTGCTTCCCGTCTGGCCCTCGGGCCCGCGGGCTACCTTCTGCGGTACGCGGACCTGGATCTCATCGCCGGCGACACGGACCTCGAAGCGATCGATCTTGAGCTTCGGGTTGTCGCGCCAGGTGCCGTCGCAGACGCTGAACCGCCAGGCGTGCCACGGACAGGTGACCACACCGTCGATCACCTCGCCCGCCCCCAGCGACGCGCCCATGTGTGGGCAGAGATCGTCGATGGCGTGATAGGCGCCCTTCTCGTGGAAGACGGCCACCAACCGGCCGTTGACCACGAACGTTCCTCCCTGGCCATCGGGGATGGAGCCGACTTTGGCGACCGTGACAAAATCATCCATTAGCGAATTCTAGCCCGCGCGCGTCGAACCGGCTATGCGTGTCATCGTTGCTCAACGCCCGGCAGTCGAGCTATCGGGCAGCGCCGCCTGCTCGGCACCGGAAAGGTAGGCGATCAACTCGCGGAGTTCGACCTCGCTCAGCTTGTCGAGCAGCCCTTCGGGCATCAGCGAAAGCTTCGATTGCTCGCGCGTCTCGATGTCGCTCTTGGGAATCAGCAACCGGTCGTTCTGTGTCTGCACGGTGACGACCGCCGCGTCTTCGCCGGCGATGATGCCATTGATGATGCGGCCGTCTGCCGTCTCGATGACCGACATCTGGTAGTCGCGGCCCACCAGCGCGCTGGGATCGACCAGATTCTCGAGCAGGTAATCGAGATTCGTGCGTTGCGCGCCGGTCAACTCCGGCCCGATCTGGCCACCTTCGCCGAACAGCTTGTGGCACGCCGCGCACGTGCGGACGAAGAGGGCCCGACCGTGGGAACGGTCGGCGGCTTGGAGTTGGTCGGTCGGCAGGAGCGATCGGAAGCGGGCGATCGCGGCCGCCTTGTCTTGCGAGGCTTCGCGCACAGCCCCCCACACCTGCTGCAAACGCTGCGACACGCGTTCGTCTTTGATTCCGGCCACTTGCCGCAGCACGAATGCCGGCACATCGCCGCGCGACACCTTCTTCGCCTCGATGGCGTCGAGGAGCGCGAGGGCATAGGCCGGGCGCGAAGCGAGCGTCGCCAGCGCGTCGTCGCGCTCACCGCCGACGAGAGAGACATAGCTGCGCAGAATCACCGCGGGGACCGAAGGGTCGTCGTAGGCCGCCAGACCGCGCAGCGCGGCCGCACGCATGGCGGGTTCCGATACGAGTTTTTCGAGCGCCGGTAACAAATCGCCGTCGTGCCCTTGGACCAGTACCGTTGTCGCGCGGTTGCGTTTTTCGGTCGCGAGCGAGGAATCGAGAGCGTCGGCGCGCAGGGCGTCGGCGGCTTGACGATCGCCGAAGAGGAATGAGAGAAACGTCGCCTGCTCACGGACCGATTCGTTCGGCGATTCGAGCAATCGTGCATAGACCGGCTTCCAGCCGTTCGGCATGGCGACACTCCGCCGCCCCGCGAACGCTTCGTAGGCCCCACGCAGCAGGTCGAGTTGCGCGTCGGCGCGGCCCGCCACGTCGAGCTTCTTCAATACGCCGACCAGCGGGGCGACGGTCGCCGGCGATTGACGGGCCAGATCGGCCGGCACGTCGGAGGCGAACCGCCGCACGATGTACTCTCGCACGAGCGGAATCTTAGAACCGGCAGCAAGCTGCAACGCCCGCTCGGCATCGGCCGGGACCAACGGCTCGACGCCGTACCAGATCAACAGCGGAAGGTTCGCATCAGCGGCATCCTCGCCGTGTGCGAGGAGGTTTTCGGCGATTGCCCAGCGCGAGGCGAGCGGCAGGCGTTGTAATCCTGAGGCCAGTTCGAGTCGTACCCGCGGCGAAGGATCCTCAGCGGCGAGCGTGGCGAGCTTCGCTGGCCATCTTTCGCCGGCATCGCGCGAGGCCGTCCCGCCCACGCTGGGTTGGAGCGACAGCCGCACGGCCCAGGCCCGCACGTCTTCGTTCTTGTCGGCGAAGCATTCGGTGAGGTACTCGTCCGTCAGCCGGCCGATGCCGTGCAGTGCCCAGATCGCCCGCAGCTTGCGTGTCGCATCGGGTTGCTTGCGGGCCATTTCGACGAGCGCGGCGGGCGTTTCGGGGGCGAGTTTGCCCGCCGCCGCCCGTTCGGCCAGCAGCCGGCGTGCGTGCGTCACGTGCCAGTCGTTCGGGTGAAGTTGCCGCTCGACGAGCTGGGCATCGGTCAAACTGGCGAGGTCCACAGGTTCGGTCTGCGGCTTCTTATAAGTGATCTTATAAATCCGTCCGCTCGTGCGATGGATGTCGTCGTAGTCGTGGCATTCGCCGCTGTCGCACCAGTCGCTGACAAACACGCCACCGTCCGGCCCATATTTGATCGTCAGACCGCGAAACCAGGTGTCGTTGAAATAGACGGCGTCGTGGGCGTGGTGGGCCACGCAGCCGGAGCCGAGCCGCTCGAAGCGGTCGTGGTTCACACGGTTGCCGTGGATATTGCAGGTGAACAGTCCGCCGCGGTATTGCTCCTGCGGCCAGTTGTCGCCCAGGTAGACCATGGCGCCGGAGTGGGCGTGCCCGCCGCCCGGCCGGTCGTGCTCGCCCTGGCCGCCACGGGAACTCTGCCACGGCCCGCCGCCCCAATGGATATGGTCGGCGCAACTCGTCATGAGCGAATAGCTATGCGGGTTCATGTCCTGGCCGAACATCCGCTGGTAATGGCCGCCCGGCACGACGTGAAACAGGTGGTGGATGACGCAGTTGGTGATAAAGGCCTGGCCGAATTCGTCGAAGTCGAGGCCCCACGGGTTGGTCGTGCCGTGGGCTACCGCTTCGAACACCTGAGAGACCGGGTGATAACGCCAGACGCCGCAATTGATCGCCACGCGCTTGTCGTTGGGCGTGCCGGGCGGCCCGACGGACGAGTTCGATAGAATCCCGTTGCAGCCGTAAAGCCACCCATCGGGAGCCCACGTGAGGCCGTTGAAGACGTTGTGCCGGGCCTTCAGGTCCCAGCCGTCGAGTTTCACCTGTGGCGCGCCATCAGGAACGTCGTCCCGGTCGGCGTCGGGCACAAAAACGAGATTGGGGGTCGAGCAGAGCCAGACCCCGCCATAGCCGAGCTCGATCCCGCTCAGGTTCACGCCCTTGTCCCAAAAAACGGTCTTCTCGTCGAAGCGACCGTCGCCGTCGCGGTCATCGAAAATGACGACGCGATCGTGTCCTTCTGCTCGGCCGTCGGTCTGCCAATCGGGGTACGAAAGGCATTCCACCACCCACAAGCGGCCCCGGTCGTCGAACGCGAAAGCGATGGGTTGCACCAGGTCGGGCTCACCCGCGAAGAGCGTGGCCACAAACCCTTCGGGAAGCGTCATGCGCCGCGGAGCTTCGGCGGGGGACAGAGGCGCATCCTGGGCCCTCAGCGGCCCGGCGCCGAGCAAGGCAAGGACAAACAAAATCGGGCGAATGTTCGTGTGCAATGTCATCGGGTTCTCGTGCCAGTCAGCCGTCATTTCGAGCCATTATGCATTATGAATGGGGTCACCGGGAGTCGATAGCCGGCCCGGTAGTGGTTGAAACCTGCGGTGTTCGCGAAAATCCCCCGTATCTTCGTGGGATCTCGAAGTGTGCTGATTTCCAGTGCGAAATCGCGCCCAGAAAAAACCGTCTCGGTTTGAGAGGGGCGAGAGACGGTAGCGCAGCGAAACGGCCAGCCCCATTCGTGCAAAGCTGGCCGTTTGCCGTCTTGTGGTTCTATGAGACTCTGGACAATAGACCGTACTTTACGGCCATGACGGGTGCCAAACCGCGGAAATACCGAGGCTCTATCAGGACACTACCGCCGCCATCGGGTTCGCTTCTTAACCTCCGTATGGGCGGCGCAACACGCGCGTCTCGGAACGGGGCGCGAGGCGACGCGAGCCAAGCCAATGGCGCGGTAGCATCCTGGTCAAATGTTCGCGAGAACTGCCCCACGCGGCGGCTTGAAGTAGACAATCTCATGGGCGCCTCAAGCTGAATTGAAACCGTCGGGGCATGGAGGCGGGCATGGAGGGGAATGCCACTGAATTGAGGAACTCGCGGCCGACCGTTTTGCGCCGGCGGCTTTGCCCACGAAGTACGAGGAAGCTGGCGACCCTCAGGGCAAGTTTAGCTTTGGCTGGTCTGGGAACGCCTTTTCATACAGCCGGACTCCTTGCGGCCGCGGTCGGTCAGGTTTTTATTCTTCCAGGTGACTCCGTCCTTATAAAACATCGAGTAGCGACACATGAGGCAGGTAATGACCTCGGTCGAGTGCTCACCTTCGTCGATCGCGATCCCAATCCCCGGCACAAAGCAATTTGGTACCCCGTGGTCTGCGAAGTTGTCAGGCTCTTCCAGGACTGCTTGGATTTCGTCAGCCAGATCGGCATCGGCCGCCTTTCTCTCCAGGATGGGCCATCTTCGCAGGTTATACGCCGGGGGTTCGACATGCTCGCCGTGGTTCTGTTCGTAGTAGTCGGCCTTCAATCGGTATATGTATATCCCCGGCTGCCGTGTCTCCGGTTCATTGCTCACCGGGACCCAAGTCGGCGGCTTGGACGAACAAGAGGCGACGGCCAGCAGCACAGCGCCAACGAAGGTAAACGATAAGCATCGGCTCATAGGGACATTAGACCGGGCCAGAACGGCGGGGCAACATGGAGCGCATAAAAAACCCCGTAGCTAGCGTGCGACGGGGCGGAGTATCGGAGGTGCCATCAGCGAAAGCGCCAAAGGCTAGCCCGACGCGTTGGTTATCAGTCGGCACGAAGGGGTAGGCCGACGTCATTTCGCACCAACCGCAGATGCGCCGGTTGGCCGACGAAGGGGCGATGTTATAGATTGAAGGTATCGACGGAGGTCACGCGAGGATCGTATCGAGGCGAGGTTCCATGAGTACCGCGACGTCACAGGATCTGCTGATCGATCTGTCGGGCGGCGTCGCCCGGTTGACCCTCAACCGCCCCGAACGGCGCAATGCCCTGAACGAGGGGCTGCTCGAGCGGCTGGCGGCGGCGTTGGCATACATCGCCAACGCCAACGATGTCCGCGTCGTGGTGGTGGCCGCCGCGGGGCCGGTGTTCTGCTCCGGCCACGACCTGACGGAGATGGTCGGCCGCTCGCAGCGAGAGTATCACGACCTGTTTGCGCTCTGTAGCGGGGTGATGCTGCAACTCCGTAGCCTGCCGCAGCCGGTGATCGCTCGCGTACAGGGGACGGCGACCGCGGCCGGATGCCAGCTCGTGTCGGCTTGCGATCTGGCAGTGGCGGCCGAGACGGCAACATTCGCCACGCCCGGCGTGAAGATCGGTCTGTTCTGCACGACGCCCATGGTGCCGCTGGTGCGCGCCATTCCGGCGCGTCCTGCGTTGGAGATGCTCCTCACGGGAGAGCCGATCTCGGCCGCCCGCGCCTACGAATTGGGGCTCGTCAACCGGGTGGTGCCCGCCGAAGGACTCGACGCCGCGTTGGCGGAACTGATCGATCCGATTGTCGCCGCGAGCCCGATGGTGATTCGTTTGGGCAAGGCCGCCTTCTATGAGCAGGTCTTGCTCGACGAGCACACGGCCTACGATCGCGCGACCGACATCATGGCCGACAACGCCGTGCGCGACGACGCCCAGGAAGGAATAACCGCCTTTCTCGAAAAGCGCCCGGCGCGTTGGCAGACGCCGCAGACCGAGAGTTTCGTTCCGTAGGCTCGCCGCGTCAGTAAGAATCAACTTATCGGGAAAGGGAGTTTCGGGTGTCAGTCGGCCCTGCGTTCGACGCCAAGGAACAGATCAAGCGGGCGATCGACATCGTCGAGCTGGTAGGCGAGTCGATCCCCCTGCGACGCGAGGGGCGGAACTACAAGGGACTCTGCCCGTGGCACGACGATTCGCGTCCGAGCCTGCATATAAACCCTGAGCGGCAGACGTTTCGCTGCTTCGTCTGCAACATCGGCGGCGACATCTTCACGTTTGTCGAAAAGCGCGAGAACGTCACCTTCCGCGAAGCTCTGACGATCCTCGCCGAACGGGCGGGCGTGACGCTGTCGCACGGGCCGTCGCCGGCCGCGACGGACGAGCGGCGCCGGCTCTACCAGGTCGCCGCCTGGGCCGAGCAGCAATATCACGATTGTCTGCTCAAGGCGGCCGAAGCGGAGCCCGCCCGACGCTACTTGGCGGCCCGCGGTGTGACCGCCGAGAGCCTCCGGCGATTCCATCTCGGCTTCGCACCCAACCAATGGGATTGGCTGCTCAAGCGGGCCCGTGCGGCGTCGATCTCGCCGGCGGCGTTGGAGAAGGTCGGGTTGGCCAGGCCTCGCCAACAAGGGCAGGGCCATTACGATTTCTTCCGCGGACGGGTATTGTTCTCCATCCGCGACCTACAGGACCGCCCGGTGGCGCTCGGGGGCCGGGTGCTGCCCGATTTCGGCGAACCGAACGGCGCGAAATACATCAACACCGTCGAGACCCCCCTCTTTTCCAAGAGCCGCCTGCTGTACGGGCTCAACTTGGCGAAGGACGCCATCACTCGCGACCGCACCGTGATGGTCATGGAGGGGTACACCGACTGCCTGATCGCGCAACAATGCGGCCTCGAAAACGCGGTAGCCGTGCTCGGCACGGCTCTGGGCGAGTCGCACATCGGCATCTTGCGGCGATTCGCCGATCGCGTGCTCCTCGTGCTCGACGGCGATGAGGCGGGCCGGCGTCGGGCCGACGAGATCCTCGAGTTGTTCGTCGCCGCCCAGATGGATTTGCGCATTTTGACGCTCCCCGACGACCTCGATCCGGCCGATTTTCTGCTGGCGCGTGGCAAAGAAGCGTTTACCGCGCTCTGTGAGACGGCGGTCGATGCGCTGGAGCACAAACTGCGCATGGCCACCGCGGGGCTCGATATCAACAGCGACATCGACCGATCCCAAAGGGCCCAAGAAGAAGTGCTTCGCACGTTGGCCAAGTCTCCCCTGCCGACCGATACGGCCGCCCATCTCCGCGAGGAGCAGATCCTCGCCCGGTTGGGCCAACGTTTCCGCGTGCCCGAAATCGTGCTGCGCCAGCGGCTGCGCGATCTGCGCGAAAAGGGGAGTCAGGCCCGCAGGCCGGCGGTGAAGCCCGTCTCGGCCCCCGAGCCCCCGCGCAAGGCGAACCGAATCGACAAGGCGGAGTCGGAATTGCTCGAAATCGTGTTGCAGATGCCGCATCTGGTGGCACGGGTGGCCGAACGATTGCCGCCGGCCGTGTGGCGCGACGGGCGGCGGCGGGAAATCTTTTCGACCTGCTTTCGGTTGGCCGCGGCCGGTCACGAAGCGACGGTCGACCGGTTGCTATTGGAGATCGACGACGCACAGCTTAAAACGCTCATCATTGAGCTTGACGACTTGGGACAGAGTCGCCAGCGCTCAGAGCGACAGGATGAAGTGGAACAGCTCTTGGAAGTGATTCGCGCAGCGTCTCACGTGGCCCCGCGCGTCGCCCGACCCGCGTCCGGCGATGCGACCACGAGTACGGATGACCTGCGACGGATCATCGACCAACAGCGGCTCCGGCAGGGTATTTCCTGGCCCACGGATGGGTAAGGATGCTTGCGCCGGTTGGTCGCGGCGGCGAACCTTGTTCGCGTCGTCGGTCGTGACCATAATCGATCTGTTCTTGCGAGCGCGCCATTCGGCGTGGGAGGGAAGTTCACGTGCACCATTCGGATCAGGACCTTTCGGAATTGGTTGCCACGGGCAAGGCCCAAGGTTATCTGACCTACGATCAGGTAAACGAGTATCTGCCCGACGAAGCCGTCAACCCCGACAAGCTCGACAGCCTGCTCGTGGCCCTGGAAGAAATGGGCATCGAACTGGTCGAAGAGGCGCCCGAACCGCGCGCTGAACTGCCCGTCGAGCGCGTCGATGCCACCCCGCGTTTGATGCCGGCGGCCAGTGAGATGGGTGCCGTCGAAGAGTGGGCCGACGATTCCGGGCCATCGAGCCTCGACGAGCCGGCCAAGTGGAGCGACGACCCGGTACGGATGTACCTGACGCAGATGGCGGTCATTCCGCTGCTGACGCGCGAACAAGAAATCGGCCTGGCCAAGAAGATCGAGATCACCCGCAAGCGTTTTCGCCGCACGGTGCTGTCGTGCAACCTGGCGATGCAGAACACGATCGAGACGCTGCGCAAGGTGCATGAGGGCATCCTCCCCTTCGACCGCACCATCAAGGTCTCGCTGACCGAGTGTTTGACCAAGGAGCAGATCATGGCGCGGATGCCGCACAACCTGCGCACGCTGACCTATCTGCTCGGGCAGAACCGCCGCGATTTTCGCACGGCGATCAACAAGCGGGTGCCTCGCCCCGAACGGCTGGCGGCGCGGAAGCGCTTCCTGTCGCATCGCGCCAAGGCGTTGACGCTTGTCGAGGAGCTGAGTCTGCGCACCCGGCGCGTGCAGCCGATGGTCCGCGAACTCGAGCAAATCTCCGACCGCATGGAGGAATTGCAGGGCCGTCTGGCGAGGATCGCCGGCAATACGGCCGCCAAGGACGAGCGCGCCAACCTGCGGAAGGAATTCCGCGACCTGCTCATGACCACGCTCGAATCGCCCGCCGGCCTGCGCCGCCGTTGCGACACGATGAAGGCGCAGTACGAGGACTACGAGCGGGCCAAGCGCGAGCTGTCGGGGGGAAACCTGCGGCTGGTCGTCTCCATCGCCAAGAAATACCGCAACCGCGGCCTGAGTTTCCTCGATCTCATCCAGGAAGGGAACACGGGCCTGATGCGCGCGGTCGACAAATACGAGTACCGCCGCGGTTACAAGTTCTCCACCTATGCCACCTGGTGGATCCGGCAGGCCATCACGCGGGCCATTGCCGACCAGGCCCGCACGATCCGCATCCCGGTGCACATGATCGACGTGCTGTCGCGGTTGCGCAACGTGTCGAAGCGGTTGTTGCAGGAACTCGGTCGCGAACCGACCACCGAAGAGACCGCCGAAGCGGCCAACATCAGCCTCGACGAAACCCGCCGCGTGCTGACCATCGGTCGCCACCCGGTGAGCCTCGACCGCCCCGTGGGCGAGAGCGAGGACAGCGCCTTCGGCGAGTTCATCGAAGACCACGGCACGCAGAGTCCGATGCGATCGGCCAGCCAGTGCATGCTGCGCGACAAGATCGAAGGGCTGCTGAAAACGCTGACATACCGCGAGCGCGAGATAATTCGCTTGCGCTACGGGCTGGGCGATGGTTATACTTATACGCTGGAAGAGGTCGGCCGGATCTTCAAGGTCACGCGGGAACGCGTGCGGCAGATTGAAGCCAAGGCGGTCCGCAAGCTCCAGCATCCGGTGCGCAGCAAACAACTCGAGGGCTTCCTCGAGGGGATCGCCGGGTAGGCCGAGCGAGCCGAACCGCGGGTCAGCCATGCTGGATCCGGTCGTACGCTAAGCTGGATCACGGTTTGGTCAGCCAGACCCTGGTCAACGGGCCGGCGGGTCTTTTATGATTGTCCTGGTAGCACGGAAGGACTCCGCGCCGGGCTGTCACCGTCCAAGCCACGTGCGATGCGCGAACGGAATGCGCGTCGGAACGGGAACCGATTATTCCGTTCGACACAAAATACCGGGGGGGAGCGACCAGACCATGTCCGTCACTGCTGGAGTGTTGCGCGAGCTCCACCGCATCCATAGACAATTGGGCGACCTGCGGGAGCGGCTCGACCGGGGGCCGAAACAGATCAAGGCCCGAGAAGCCACGGTCACACGACTCGAAGCCGACCTCACCAACGCCAAAGCCGAGGCCAAGGCCGCGAAAGTCGGTGCCGACCAGAAGCAATTGCTGCTCAAGAGCGGCGAGTCGAAGATCCTCGAGTTGAAGGCCAAGCTCAACGCGGCCAGCAGCAACCGCGAGTACCAGGCCCTCAAGGATCAAATCGCCGCGGACGAAATGGCCGGCAGCGTCTTGGCCGACGAGATTCTCGAAGCGCTGGAGAAGATCGACGCGCATACCGCGCTGATCAAGGATGCCGAGCAGAACCTGGCCAAGGGGCGCGAGGAACTCGCCAAAGTCGAAGGACAAGTGCGCGAGCAGCACGATCTGCTGGTGGGCGATGTGCAGCGGCTGGAGGGTGAGTTGAAGAAGGTCGAGGCCGAATTGCCCTCCGATTTCCTCGATGCCTATCAACGCGTGGTGAAAGGCAAGGGAAGCGACGCCATGGCGGTCGTCGAAGGCGAGATCTGCGGCGGTTGCTACCACCACCTGACGCCGAACATCTTCAATTCACTGCTGATGGACC
Organism: Pirellulales bacterium; assembly: GCA_035547915.1. GTDB lineage: Bacteria > Planctomycetota > Planctomycetia > Pirellulales > JAICIG01 > DASSFG01. The sequence continues at coordinate 178,001 of DASZTS010000095.1, forward strand.
GCGTGGTCTGTTGCCAGAGTTGCGGTCGCATGCTCTACCTGCCCGAAGATCGCTCGCCGGGCAAGAAGTAGCGTCTCGTTATTCGCCGGGCGGCTCGTATTCGAACTCACGCCACTTCATCGGGCGGCGGAAGGGCTCGATGCGGAGCACGACCTCGCCGCTCTGAAAGATACGCACGGTGCCGTTCGATTCGCTCACCGCGACGGCCACGGCCTTGGTCGCCCGGCTGATGGCGGCAGCCGCCCAGTGCCGCGCGCCGAGCCCCTTCGAGAGGGTGATGTTCGTGGCCGGGGCGTCGAGGTACTGCGACGACAACTCCACGGTGCCGTCGGCGGCCACGATGATGGCCCCGTCCATCTGCGCGATCTCCTTGATCGCCTCGCGCACGCGGGCCGATTTCAGATTCCGCTCTTTACGGCTGTAACCCTTGACCGGATCGAAACCGGCCGAACGGCACATCTTGCGGACCTTGGCCGTGTCGCCCACGGCGAAGAGCGTTCCCACGGGCTTCCCTTCGCGGCCTTCGCGACCGATCTCGAGTGCCAGGTTCACGACCGTTTGCAACGTGTCGAGCGGCACACGCGTTTCGAGTTGTTGCAGATCGCGCACGGTGAGGCGGCCGAGGTGGTCGCCCAGGTCGATGACGCTGATCGAGTCGAGCGCCCGAGCCTCGAACCCGCTGTAGATGGCCACGACACGCGCGCCGGGGCGAACGAATTCGTCGGCCACCGCTTCGAGCAGGGCCTGCGATAACTTGTCGTAGACCGGGCTCTCGGCCATATCGAGTATGACGGTCATCAGACCGGCCGCCTTGGCCCCGGCGAGCTGTTCGGCCGTGTCTGCCGCCACGATCACCCGTTCGCCCGCGGCCCGCAGCCTGAGTTGGTGCCAGTCGGTCGGGCCGTCCAACAACAGCAGCACCGCGTACGCCCCCGACGTGCGGGCCAGGCCGGCCGCCGCGTCGTAGACGGTGGCGAACTCGTCGTTGAACTTGAGCGGTTGCATCGGAGGGGGATGCGTTTCTGTGACAGACAAAGATGCGAGGCGGTCGGCTAGGGTCAAGCTTGGCGCGTGTCCCCAGGAATGGCGCGGCCGACATACAGCTTCGGCTGAGCAAGCATAGCTTGGCCGATCTCTGGACGCGGCCGACCCGTTTTTTGCTTTACACGCGTGCGACCGTGGGCAATGTACGGCTTTTCGCCCGGGCGAGCAACCGGACGTCTAGGCAACTTTCGAAGAAGAGAGGATGCCGCCCTTCAGCCGTTGCGCAACGCCGCAACGTCGGGTCGCATCGCGGAGGTGTCTGCCGGCAACTCCTCTAAGAGCGGCTGACAAAACCCGGAAGCCGGAGCGCCCGTGGGCGAAAAATCGGCCGTGAAACGCCGATTTTTGTGGAGCGAGCTCCGGTTTTGTCGGTTGCTCTAAGGTTTGCCGGCCGGGACATCGAAAGAGGCGGTCCGGTGCCGACGGCGGGCGATCGGATTCGGGACGCGGGTCTTGATGGCCCGTTCGTCGAACATGGCCAGGGCGTGTAGGCCGTGCCCTAACGTGCCGATCGGCCATTCCTTGTCCGAGTCCTTGTAGAGGATCGTCGAGAGATAGTCGACCGCCCGGATGAGACGCGGATCGTTGAGCATCTCCGGTGGCACCGAATAGACGAGCCACTCCAAGATGTGCCCCGTGGTTTGCAGGCGGCGTTCCAGGTCGGGCTTGTCGCCCGGCCCCTTGAACCAGTCGGTGCTGAACGAGCCGTCCGAGTTCTGGAGGCTGAAGGTATAGCGGTAGAAGTCGCGCAGGTAGGTATCCGCTCGGGCGAATTGTCCATCCAGGGGTTCGCCCCGCTTCTGCCGTTCGTGCACCGCGTAGGCGAGCCCCATCAAGCGGTGCGTGCCGCCGCAAGCCGCCCCACGGATCGGCGCCTTGATCTCCTCTTTTACCAAGCGCGACACCGACCACTCTTCGCCCAGCGAATTCTGCCAGGTTTCGTTCAAATCGAGATAGTGGGCCAGCGCGATCAGCTTGAAGGTGAGCTCCATCCCCTCTTGGCAGCCGAGTTTTTCGGTTTCGATCAGGTCGGCCACGGTAAAGGACCGGTTGCCGGCGCGCATCGGGTAATCTTTCATCACCTTCGATTGCGCCAGGATCGCCAGGAATTGGCCGTGATGTCCCTGCACGCGGGGCCCCTTCGCCGCGGCGATTCGGCCCTGATCGAGGTACACCAGCGGTTGGCCGGCGCATTTCCCCGCGTAGCAGAGCCAGCCGATCGAATTGACCGGCGGCCCGTCCGGCCCGCCGCGCAAGACACGCGACTTCACGCCATAGGCGATGATCCAGTGCATCACCTCCCAGCAGTTCTGGTCCTTCGTGTTGATGGGACGCTGGTAGTAATGGTTCAACACGCGGTGGACCTTGTTCGCCAGCCGGTCGCTGACGTGCGACGTCGTCGGCTCGGCGGCATGCGCCTGGCTGCCGCATACAACCACAGCCGTGAAGAGGCACCATACGGTTGCCAGACGCCATTTCAGGCGGAATCGTGGGCTCATTTGCATATATTTCTCGACCGCGACCGACGCACTACGCACGGGCAACAACCAATATCGGTTGCGTTCTATGACGAGTTCAGGGGTCGCGCCGGCGGTCGGACCTCTTAACGCGCAGCACGCGAAAAAGAGGGAGCCCACGGATTGTGGAGAATCGGCCGGGTGCCGTTCCGGTTGAGCGGTTCCGGTAAGCTGGCCAGGGTTGTGCGCTTGGTCGTTTTATACCGCCTGGGGCACGTCCACCGAGCTGTTGCCGGCCGAGACGACGACCGGACCGGCCGCCTCCGCATCGAGGCAGCGTACCTGGTTGCGGCCGCCCTTCTTCGAGGCGTACAGGGCTTCGTCCGCGCGGCGGAAGAGCATCTCGGAGTTGTCGCCAGGCCGGGCGAGCGCCAACCCGACGCTCACGGTGATGGCCGTATGCTCGGTGCCCGCGACGCCGAAGTTGGCGCGGTTCGTTCCCGCGCGAATCCGGTCGCCGACCTTCATGGCCGTCTCCGTATCGCAGTGCGGCAGCAAGACGGCGAATTCGTCGCCGCCGAAGCGGGCCACGAAATCGCCCTCGCGTACGAGCTGGGCCAGCAACCGGCCGAGCTGGGAGATCACCCGGTCACCCGCTTGGTGCCCGTGCGTGTCGTTGATCCACTTGAAGCGATCCAGATCGGCGAGCAAGAGCGCGAAGGGGATTCCGTCGCGGCGGTGATAGCCGAACAGCAGCTTCAGCTTGTCATCGAAAGCCTTGCGATTGGCGACGCCCGACAGGGAATCGGTGTGCGCCTCGCGGCGGGTGCGGTCGAGCTCCTCGGCCTGCTCCTCCATGCGGCAACGCGCGAAGGTCAGGTCTTCTTCGAGTTTCTGATTTGAATCGAGGAGCGACTTGATCTGCCCCAAGATCTCCTGCCGGATCCCTTCCATCTCGCCCGTGGCATGGATGTCGCCGACGTGGCGTTGCACGGCCGCCATCTCCGAATTCCGGTGATCGACGTCGGTGCTCAGTTCTTGCACGCTGTGCAGCACCTCGATCAGGGCGCGGAGCGAATTCTCGCGGTCGCGGCAGGCGCGGCGCTCCTGGTCGGAGTGGGTGGTGGTGCGGCCGATGTAATAACCGGCCACCAGGCTGGCCGCCACGCTGGCGAGCACCCAAACGAGTATTTGCGATAGCACGTCCACGACGCGAACTCACCTCCCCCATGACCTAGTTTCACACGGAAATATAGGCCACGAAAAAGAGGTGGCGAGGCCTTAGAGCGGCTGACAAAACCGGAAGCCGGAGCACTTGCGGCAGAATCAGAACATCTTGCGCAACCGGTCCATCAGCGAGGCAGATTCCTGCTGATTGCCGTGCAGATATTCTCGCCATTCCTTCACGGTTTGGTATTTCTTGCCCGTGATGGCTTTGAGCGATGCCATAGCCCGGAATTGAATGGCGGCGTTCTGGTCGTCCAGTGCCAGCGTCAGTGCCGGCACGGAATTGGGATCCTTGAGTTTGCCGAGCGCTCGTGCCGCGGCCAGCCGGACGTCGGCATCGGTGTCGCTGGTCAGCAACTCGCAGAGAACGTGGTTGGCTTCGTTCCCCTTCCGCTCGGCCCAGGCGTCGCAACAGGCGATGCGCACGTCCTGGTCGGCGTCGCGCAGACCGGCCTTGAGCATCGCCTCCGCCCGCGCATTGGGAAACTTGGCGATGGCGCGCAGCATCTCGGAGCGGACGAGCATGTCTTGTTCTTTCGGCAGCGCTTGGCACAGCTCGTCCGTGGCGCGGTCTTGTTCCGCCGGGGCCAGCTTGTCGGCCTGTTTCGCCAATTCACGCAATATCTTGATGCGTTCGGCGTTGGTGACGACCTTGTGCTGGGGTTCCTCTTTGTCCTGCTTCGTCCAGAGGCCGAAGGGGTCGTACCATTTTCGCCCGCTCGATGCGCAGCCCGACAGACAGAGCGCCAACAGGAGGAGGGCGCTCGACCGCGTCGGTCGCTCTAGGCGCAAGAACATCGCGCGAGTTGGAAATGGGCCCGGCGGGGGAGGAAGTTCGGAGCCTGCCAAGAAACGCCGTCGGCGGTTTGCACAAAACACCGTTCGCCGACCGCTTTTTTTGTTGGGCTCGGTTGGAAGTGACCGGCAGACTATACAGCGGGGCTAGATCACTCCCAAGGTCAATTGGAGCGCGCGGGAAGATCGGAACGCCCAATTTGCCCCACAAGACGCCTTTTCGCCAACTCCCCTCCTTGCTAGGATGACCCGTTTCCGCCCCCGGCGACAGGGATTTCGCCCCAGCCCGCCGACGCGTCGGTCGGATCGCCCGACCAACCGCTTACCCATTTTGCACGAAACGTAAGATCGAGAGCCCCGGCCATGCCCAACGATACGAACGTCCATTGGCACGAACACAGCGTAACGCGTGACGAGCGCGAGCGGCTCAACGGCCACAAAGGCTGCGTGATTTGGTTCACCGGGCTGAGCGCCTGCGGCAAGAGCACCATTTCTAACCTCGTCGACCACAAACTGCACTCGCAGGGAAAGCACTCCTTCGTCCTCGATGGCGATAATGTGCGGCACGGGCTCAACGCGGGTCCCGGCATGCTCAAGGAGCGGCACGGAGAGGAGTTCTCCAAGCGTTTCGGTTTGGGTTTCTCGGCCCAGGATCGCGAGGAAAACATCCGTCGCATCGGTGCCGTGGCCAAGTTGTTCTGCGACTCGGGGTTGATCACCCTGACCGCCTTCATCAGCCCTTATCGCCGCGATCGCGATGCCGTGCGGGCCACCATGCCTGCCGGCGACTTCATCGAAATCTTCGTCGACGCGCCGATCGAGGTGTGCGAGGCCCGCGATCCGAAGGGGCTGTATAAGAAGGCCCGCGCCGGCGAATTGAAGGGGTTCACCGGCATCGACGATCCCTACGAGGCGCCGGCCAAGCCCGAGTTGGTGCTCAACGCCGGCCAGAAAGACGCCGAGACGCTCGCCAACGAGGTAATCGCCTACTTGCAGAAGTCCGGAAAGATCTGACCGGCCGAAAATGCGAAACGGGACTTGGCGGTACCGGTTGTGGAATAGGCTCTAACATCGCCGCGCGCTGACGGGATCTCGATCTATGTCGCCGTTTCGTTCGGTCCCCCCTCTGGCAGCCGCCGCCGAAGCGGAAGTCGCGCCGGCCACGGTGGTGACCTTCACGGAAGGTCCGGCCGTGGCTGCCGACGGCACCGTCTATTTTTCCGATATCGAGGGGAACCGCATCCTCAAGCTGTCGCCCGACGGCCAGCGCAGCGTCTTTCGCGAACCGAGCCATCGCACCAACGGGCAGACCTTTGACCGGGAAGGACGCCTGCTGCATTGCGAGGGGGCCGAATTCGGTCCGGGCGGCGGGCGGCGAGTCACCCGCACCGATCTGGCGAGCGGTGATTATGTGGTGCTCACGGACCGCTATGAAGGGCGGCGCTACAACTCCCCCAACGACATCTGCGTAGACGGCCACGGGCGGATCTACTTCACCGATCCATGCTACGGCGATCGTTCGCAGATGGAGATGGAGATCGAGGGGGTGTACCGCATCGATCCGGACGGCCGTGTCGTCCGCATTCTGGCCCAGCCCGAGATCGAACGGCCGAATGGATTGGCCGTGACCCAGGACTCGCGCTGGCTCTATGTCGTGGATAGCTGCCCGTTGCCCGGCGGCAACCGCAAGATCTGGTCTTTCGAACTCGACGCCAACGGCCAGCCGCATTCGCAGCGGCTCGTCTACGACTTCGCGCCGGGACGCGGCGGCGACGGCATGCGGCTCGACATGGAGGGCAACCTCTACGTCGCCGCCGGCATCTTCAAGCCACGGCATGCGGGAGAGACGGCCGATGTGCCGCCGGCGGTCTACGTGATGACGCCCGCGGGCCAACTCATCGGCAAGATCGCGATCGACGAAGACGTGATCACCAATCTCGCCTTCGGCGGCACCGACGGGCGGACCGTCTACGTCACGGCCGGCAAGACACTCTTCACGACGCGGGTGGGTGTGCCGGGTCAGGTGGCCTGGCCCAAGTGGAAGACTCCCGTCTGAGACGCGTGCGCCGCGGCCGCGGCGACATACACCGCCGCCGTTTCAACCCGCAGGATACGCGGCCCCAGGTGAAGGATCGGCCAGTCGTGCGATACGGCGGCGGCCAACTCGGCGGCGCTGAAGCCCCCTTCGGGTCCGATGGCAAACTCCAACGACCGAGCCCTGCCGCGACCGCACGCGGCGAAGAACTCACCCAGGTGCTGTTGCCCACTGGGGTCGGCCAATGCGCGAGCTGCCTCCGCGGCGGCGGGCGAGGCAAAATAGTGCAACGCGGAGAGCGGCGCCGTGATCTCGAGCAAACGGTTCCGGCGGCACTGCTTCGACGCCTCGATGACCGCGCGGCGCAGGCGAGCGAGCGCCTTGTCGACCGGTTCCGCGACTCCACGCTCGGTCGTCAGCGGCGTCAATCGGTGTACGCCCAGTTCGACCGCTTTTTCGACGAGCCATCGCTGGCGGTCGCCCTTGGGCAGCGCCACGGCCAGCGTGACCTGGCACGGTAGCTCGCGATCGGTTTCGTGCCGGATGAGCAATCGCAGGCCGACGCTCGACCTGCCGATCGTCTCCACCCGCGCGTGCCACTCGGCGCCGCTACCGTCGAAGAGGATGACTTCGTCTCCCGGCTGCGCCCGCATCACCTGGCTGAGATGGTGCGCCTCTTCGTCGGTCAGGTGGGCGCGCTCGCCGGTGATCGGTTCACGCACGAAGTAGCGGTCGGGCATAGGAAACGGAAAGAATCTTCAAGTGAATGGATTATTTTACCGATTGTGACGAAGGTGCAAAATTGACGGGTTGTGCTGTCTAGCAGGAATGTAAGAGCAACCGACAGAACCGGATCGAACTTCTGAAAAATCGGCGTTTCACGGCCGCTTTGTTGCCACGGCGCTCCGGCTTCCGGGTGTTGTCAGCCGCATTTAAGGGAAAAGCCCGATGTACGAGACCTATTGGGGGTTACGCTTCAGACCCTTCCACGGCCAGACCGGCACGAAGTCGTTCGTGCCCAACCCGGCACACGACGAGGCCCTGGCGCGCCTGCAATACCTGATCGAGGGGAATCACCGCCTGGGCCTGTTGCTGGGAACCTCCGGCACGGGCAAATCGTTCGTGCTCGATATCGTGGCCGAGCAGTGGCGCCAGGTCGGCGCGACGGTCGCCAAAACGAACCTGCGCGCCCGCGATCCGCGAGAGACCCTGTGGTCGATCGCCACCGGATGGGGTTTGGACGTCGGTCCGCACGCGCCGTTGTTCGATCTATGGCGCGCCGTGGCCGATCGCCTGGCGGAGAATCGCTGGCAACAGATACCGATCGTCATCTTGTTGGACGATGCCGATCGAGCGAGCACCGAGGTCATCGATCATCTGATCCGCTTGGTGCACTGCGAAGCGACCGCCGAGAGCCGATTGACGGTCGTGATTGCGGCCCAAAGCGACCGCATCGGCGAACTAGGCAATCAGCTCCTGGGACTCGTCGAGCTGCGCATCGACCTGCCCGCTTGGGACCTGACCGACACGCATTCCTACCTTACGCACCTGCTGGCTCGCGCCGGCCGCCCGCGTTCGGCATTCGCCGAAGAGGCGGTCATGCGAATCCACGAGTTGTCTGAAGGTGTCGTACGCCGCATCGGCTTGCTGGCCGATCTCAGTCTGTTGGCGGCCGCCGCCCAGCAGCTTCCTCTGGTCGACGTGCATACCGTCGAATCCGTGTTCGATGAGTTGGGCGTGATGGACGCGCTCACGCTCAGCTTCTAACGATGAAAAGCGGCCGAGGCAGTCTTCCTAGATTGCTTAATCGTTACAGTCGTTTAGGCGCTATCGCCGGCGCATGCTGGCTCGGTCTCGTTTTCGATGCTACGTTTGGTCAGTTTTCTTCCGCCAAACGGGTAGTTTGCATCGCATTATGGGTAACGGATCGGCGTGGCAGCACTATTTTCAGAACTGGCCCAAAGAGGTGCCGCAACGCGGCATCGTCGTCACCAGTTTTGAGGACCAGATTCCGTTCGACGGCTTCTTGACGACGAATACGATGGTGCTGCTGGAACGGAAAACGCCCGATAACGCGGGGGCGCGCAAAGTGCTGTTGGCGTATGAAAACATCGTTGCGGTCAAGTTTACCGACGTGCTTCGCAACAAAGCATTCGAGTCGGGCGGTTTTGCGGGCCGGTTGAAAGACTGACCATGTGAAACATGCTCGGCGCGGCACTAGGTTCGGGCGCCTACTGCGATTTCATCGTGTATGGTATAAAAACCGAAACGCCCTCAACGCCGCCCCAGGGGGCGCGGCGCGTCTGGAGAACAACGAACTATGGCAAAATCAAAGGAGTCTTCCGTGTCGAGCGCTACCGAAAAAACTGAAGGTCACAGCGAACCCACTCCCGGCGGCGAAGCCAGCCGCGCGCCGCAGGCCCCCCAGGCCGCCCAACAAGGGGTGAAAGTGGACGATTCGAAGCTCACCGCGATGTACGCCAATTTCTGCCGCGTCACGGGTACGCCGGAAGAGCTGATCATCGACTTCGGTCTGAATCCGCAGCCGTTCGGTGTGCCGACCGAACCGGTCATCGTCAATCAGCGGATCGTCACGAACTTTTACACCGCCAAGCGCATGCTGCACGCCTTGCAGCTCACCGTACAACGTCACGAGCAGGCCTTCGGCGTGCTCGAAACCGACGTGCAGAAGCGCGTCGTTCCGTCGATGCGGCCCGGCCGCTAGTCGGCGTCCAAGGCGGATCGTAGATTCATCGAGACGGGCGTCCGGCTTGTGGGCCGGAACGCCCGTTTTTCTTTTTGTAACCCCGTACGGCCACCATCGTCTCCTATGACTCTCATCGCAATGCGCTCCCGCGCGATCATCGCCCTCGCCGCCACGCTCTGCCTCGTATTCGTCGCACCGTCGCGGGCGGCCTGGATCTGGATCGAGGGCGAAAAGCCATCCAAGACGACGATGAATCGTCACCCGTGGTGGTATGACCAGGTGAAGCGCGAACACTTCTCGGGCGGCGACTTCACGAGCAATTTCCATGACGACAAATCCGGAGAAGCCGAATACTGGTTTCAGGCCCCGCAGGCCGGCAAGTACGATTTCTGGGTGCATGCGAATCCGGTGCAGGCGAAGTTGGCCTATCGGCTGAACGGCGGCAAATGGACCGATATCGACCTGTCGAAGGACCAGACCGGCAGCGTCAACGTCGCCGCCGATGGCAAGCCCGATTTGCGATTCATCGCCTGGGTCAAGGTCGGTCCGGTGGAGCTCAAACGCGGAGCGAACGTCGTCCGCTTCAAGACGGCCGATGGCCCTCATCATCATGGCTATCTCGATTGCTTCGTGTTCGCCAACGAACCGTTCCAACCGCAGGGTGTGCTCAAGCCCGACGAGATTGCCGCCCATGCGGCCGAATTGGCCAAACAGAACGAGGGCTGGTTCGCGTTCAACCCGCCCGGCGACAACTATCCGATGGACGGTTTCGACTTGCGGTCCCTCAACGAGAAGGTCGCCGGCGAAGGTGGTTTCATCACCGTCGAGGGTTCGCAATTCATCCATCAAGACACGCACAAGCCGGTGCGCTTCTGGGCCGTGAACGGACCGCCGCACGAGGTGCAGGATGCCGCTGCGCTTGCCCGGCTGGCAAGGTTGTTGGCCAAGTACGGGGTCAACCTCGTGCGTATCCACGGCGGCTACTTCGACGAGTCGGGTGAGATCGACGCCGCCAAGGTCAAGCACGCCTTCGACGTGGTCGACGCCATGAAAGCGGAGGGGATCTACAGCCACTTTTCCATCTACTTTCCGCTTTGGCTGCGGCCCAAACCCGGCACGAAGTGGCTGCCCGGCTACGACGGTCAAAAGCTGCCCTTCGCCGCGCTCTATTTCAATCCCGATTTTCAGAAACAGTATCAATCGTGGTGGCAGGCCCTGCTGACCACGAAGAACGAAAAGACCGGCAAACGGCTCGTCGACGAACCGGCGGTCGCGGGAGTCGAACTGGTCAACGAAGATTCTTACTTCTTCTGGACATTCAATTCCGAGAATCTGCCGGCGCCCGAGCTGGAGATGCTCGAGAAGCAGTTCGCCGGATGGCTCAAAACGCAATACGGCTCGCTCGATAAGGCCCTGGCCCGTTGGCAAGGGGTGAAGACCGATCGCGACGACCCGGCGTCGGGCCGTCTCGGTTTTCGGCCGCTGTGGAACATGTTCAACGAGAAGACCGTGCGCGACCAGGACGCCGCACGGTTTCTGCTCGAAAGCCAACGCGGTTTCTATCGGCGCGAATACCAGTTTCTGCGCGATCTGGGTTTTCGCGGCGTCGTCACGGCATCCAATTGGGCCACGGCCAGCCCGCAGATCTTCGGGCCGTTGGAGAAATACAGCTACACCGTGACCGACTTCATCGACCGGCACGGTTACTTCGGCTGCCGTTGCCAGGGCGAGGCGGCCGAATGGTCGTTGCGCGACGGCCACACCTACGCCGACCGCAGCGCCTTGCGTTTCGATCCCGAAGAACCCGGCAAGCCGAAACTGTTCGTCCATCCGGCGATGGACCCGAGCTACGACAACAAGCCGTCGATGATCTCGGAGACGACGTTTAATCGGCCGAACCGCTATCGTTCCGAGGCGCCGCTCTACTATGCGTGTTACGGTGCCTTGCAAGGGACCGACTCGATCGTCCACTTCGCGCTCGATGGGACGACGTGGACCGTCAAGCCCGGCTACTTCATGCAGCCTTGGACGCTCATGTCGCCCGCCATGATGGGGCAATTCCCGGCCGCCGCCTTGATCTTTCGCCAGGGCCTCGTGAGCGAAGGCGACGAACTCGTGAATATCGAGCTTAACGTCGACGACCTGCTGGCGCTCAAAGGAACACCGCTCGCGCAAGACGCGGCCCTCGACGAACTCAGGCTGAATGACGTGCCGAAGGGGCAGGGCGGCACCGATGTGCAGCCGGACCGCGTGATCGATCCCCTGATTCACTATGCCGGTCGGACCAACGTCAGCTTCACTCAGAAGACGGGATCGGCAAAGCTGGCCGACCCGTCCCGCTATATCGATCGCGAGCACCGCACGGTCACCAGCAGCAACGGGCAATTGAAGCTCGATTATCGCCGCGGGCTGCTCACCATCGATGCGCCTGCCGCCCAAGGAGTCAGTGGCGCGCTTGCCGAGGGCGGACCATTCGAGCTGAGCAATCTGTCGATCACTTCGGACATGGCACTCGGGCACGTCGTGGCGGTCAGCCTCGACGGCGCACCGCTCGCCTCCTCGAAAAGGATTCTGTTGCAGGTCATGTCGGAGGAGAAGAGCACCGGGTTCCGCACAGAACCTGTCAACGACGAGGTGAAGAAGATCGTCGACATCGGACACGACCCCTGGCTGGTGAAGGAAGTGCGCGGAGTGGTGCGCTGCAAGCGGCCCGACGCCGGCGGGCTCAAGGTCATTCCCCTCGACCAGAACGGCAATCGAGTCGCGCAGGCCGACAAAGGCGGTCTTAAGGCGGGCGCGATCCAGCTTCGGCCGGATGTCCTGTACTACCTCATCACGGGCGAGTAGTCGCCCGCCGGGCTAAACGCCGTCCGCGCAGGCCCCCTCTTGGGATGTTGATGCTTCGGGGTAGCTCGACGGCTGCGGCGAGCGGTCGACGAGCTTCAGAAGCAGCGGCAAGATGAGCAGGTTGCCGACGAGTCCGCCGAACATCGTCAGGCCGACCAGCACGCCGAAATAGATCGTCGGCACGAAACGACTGAGCGCCAGCGCGGTGAAGCCGACGATGAGCGCCAGCGTGGAAAAGACCATCGCTCGGCCGACGCTTTGATGCACGGCATGTAGCGCGTCGCCCGTCGACAGTCCCTCGGCACGGTGGCGTCGGTAGGCCGTGATGTAGTGAATCGAAGAATCGACCGCCAGGCCCATCGAGACGCTGGCGATCATGGCCGCTCCCATGTTGATCCGCAAACGGAGCCACCCCATCAACCCGGTGACGATCAGGATCGGCAGCGCGTTGGGAACGAGCGAAATGAGGGCGACCGGCAAGCTGCGGAACGCGACCAGCATCATCGCGAAGATGGCGGCCGAGGCCACGCCGAACGTCAACCATTGGTCGCGCGTGATGCTTTCGATCAGGTGCGTGAGCAATACGAAGAATCCCGTCACCTCTGCTTTCGGAAATGCTTCGCGGCTGAGGCGGGTTACTTGTGCGACCAGGGCATGCTTCTGCTGCGAGGGCTGCCGCTCCTTGGCCCGCAACATGATGCGCAGGTAGAGGCGATCGTCGTCCAGCGGATCGCGGCCGTAGAGTGCCTGCACGATCGGCATCGTTTGGCCGGCGGCGGCCAGCGTCGACTCCAATTGTCGGCCGGCGGCAATGCGGCCGAAGGGAACGAGCTCGAGCGCGTCGACGGCGCTGAGCACCTTGGTCAGCCCCGGTTCCGTGCTGCCGGCGGCATTCACCACTTTGACCTCGTTTCGCAGCCGCTCTTCGAGCCGGGTCACCTTGTCGAGGAATTCGGCGACGTGATCGTCCGGCACCGGAACCACGATATCCCACACGCCGGCGCCCCCCAGCCGCGACTCGACGAACTCGTATGCCCGCACGATCGGACTCGTATCGCGAAAGTTCTTGGTGAAGTCGGTTTCCACCTCCAAGTGCGCGATACCGAGGCAGCAGACCACGGAGACCACAGTGCAAAGGGCGGCCAACGCCCAGGGCCAACGCTCGATGGCAGCGGCCAGGTGGCGCAGACCGAAATCGAGCCGGTGCTCACCCCAAGCACGGCGCGGGTCGGAGTCGAAGCGACCGGCCAGCGAGAGACCGGGTACGACCATGGCGATGCTGACGAGCGACAACAGCGAGCCGACCAGCATCATCAGACCGAAATCGTGCACGGGGCCGACATGCGACACCATCAGCGAAGCGAAACCCGCCGCATCGGTGGCGCAGGCCCAGAAGATCGGCGTGCCCAGCCGCTCACCGGCCAATTCCAGGGCCTGCCTGGGCGACATCCCTTCGGTCCGATATTCACGAAAGCTGACGACCAGGTGCAACACGGTGGCCACGCCGATGACCGTGATGATGGCCCACAACATCGAGCTCACCAGGCTGAGGTGCAGGTGACTGCCCACAAGCCCGGCCTGTGTCCAAATCAGCGTGCTGCCGACGACGGCCATCGGCACCACGACCCACCGCAGGCTACGGAAGCAGACGACGATGGTGAGCATCAACAAGACGGTCGAGACGCCGCCCAACAGCCGGCCGTCGTCTTCCAAGAATCGGAAACCGTCGACGACCATCACCGGCTCGCCGGTAAGAACCCCGTCGGGCGCGTGGCTCTCGATCTGCTTCCGCAGTGCATCGACGGTTTCGGATCGCGGCACGGGCGACTCGTGCTCCGGCACCAGCACGCACACGATACCCGCCGTGTGACGATCGGCACCGATCGTATACCCTTCGCTCAGTTCCAACAGCCGCGGCTTGAGCGGTGCGAACAGCGGCGAGGTGAGGAATCGCTTCACGGTCGACAGGCTGAACGCTTGCCGCACGCCGGGCACCCGCGCCAGATCGGCGGTGACCTCCTCGAGCCGCGCCAGCCCGCCGGTCGTCAGCAAGTCGGGATCGGCGTATGCCGCGAGCGCGATTTCGTCGCCGCCGAACGTGCGTTTCAGTTTACGAAACGGCGCGAGGATCGGATCGTCGGGCGCGAACATGTTCTCGATCGAACGATCGAAGGCCAGTCGCTGGGCCGGAAAGTAGAGGGCGGCGGTGGCCGCGACGGCGGCGAACAACAACGGCCAGCGAAACCGCACCAGTGTCCGTGCGAGCGACGAATGAGGCACGGCACGGTCCATCCTTGTACAACCCGGGGCGCAAGTTCGGTGGTCTCACTCGGCAACTTTACCTGACGGCCGTATCGCCGACAACACGGCCGCGCTGGTTGGCAAGCCCGTGGTTGATACAATGGCCAACTACCAGATCCTTCAATGAGTTCACGAGTCGCTCCATTGTCTGGGCTGCGCGGCCACGCTGCTGTTCGCTCGTGCTGGTTTCTGTGCTTCGCCCTCTTCGTCCGCGGAGGCGTCAGTCTGGCGTGTTGTGACCGCTTGGCGGCCGATCGCGATGGCTATCGCTCGCTGGCGGTCAATCTGGTCGACGAGGGTGTGTTGGGAAGCGGCACGGTGCCGAGCGCTTATCGGCCGCCGCTCTATCCACTGCTGTTGGCTGCGTGCGTCGCCGGTCCCTGGCCAACGGATGCGGCCATCGCCCTGGTGCATGTCGTCCTCGGTGTCGCGACGGCTTGGTCGACCGTTGCTTTGGGCCGTCGCTGGGGCCTCGACCGTTTCGCGTACTTGGCCGGCACGCTGGTGGCCTGCGATCCGATTCTCGTGAACCAATCGACGCTGGTGATGACCGAGACGTTGGCGACCTTCTTCGCTACGGCCGGTCTGGCGTTCATCAGCGCGACGAGTGACGCGACGGGCAGGCGGCGGCTGTGGCTCGCGGCTCTTACGGGTGCCTGCCTGGCGATTGCCGCGCTGTGCCGCCCGACCTTTCTAGGGTCGTTGTTCTGTCTGGCACTCGGCATCGTTTGGTTATGGCGAGGCTGGCGAGACGACCTGCCAACACTCGCGGCGATGTGTCTCGCCGCGTCGCTCACACTCCTGCCCTGGGCCGTGCGGAACATGATCGATCTCGGTACGCCGATCGTCACGACGACTCACGGCGGATATACGCTCCTGCTGGGAAACAATCGGGGCTACTACGAGTTTCTCCGCCGGTCGCACACACGCGCCCTGTGGGACGCATCCGAACTCGATGCCTCGTTGCGCGCCCGGAGAACCGACGACGAGGTGGCAAATGATCGCCGCGAATACGAGGAGGCTTGGCAGACGATCCGCGAGCAGCCCGTCCTGTTCCTGTATGCCGCTGCGTGCCGAGCCGGAGCGCTTTGGGGGCTGTTACCGCATCAGGTGACGGACGACGAAACATCGCTCGCCCGATGGGGTCGCTATGCGACGGCCGCTTGGTACACCGTCGTCTTCGCGCTCGCCCTAACGGCCCTGGTGGGGTCTCGCGGAGCCCGCGCGACCGGGATCACCGTGCGGATCACCCGCCCGCCCTGGCTTTGGCCAACGCTGTTGGCGGCCAGTTTTACCGCCGTCCATCTGCTCTACTGGACCGACATGCGAATGCGAGCTCCGCTCATCCCGGCGATCAGTTTGCTGGCCGCGGCCGGTGCGAAACGATTGGCGGCCTGGGCTGGTCGCTTGTAAGTTGTTCTGGTTGAATGCTTTGCGGCGAGAGTACCCCCGGCTAACCTACCTTGACCCGCCGGCTGTACCGCTTCTATAATCCCGCCGCCCTCGGGGCAGTCACTTCTTCTAACGTCTTCCACCATTTCAGTTTGTGTGTCCGCATCGACGCCGTCTGCTCGGCCGGTCGGTACGGACGAGGATGCACATCCACTGACAAGTCGTTGTGCGACAGTACCGCTCGCCGTTGAGCGCGCGCGCTTGTTCCTGCGCGTGAGTGGTACTGTGCTGCGCGCTTGCGGCCTCGGGCGGCGCGTCGCTGGTTTCGCACTCCGATCGTGTGTCTTCCTCGGAGCGATCTTGGCGTGCGGCGTGGCGGTCGCACAACAGGCGGCCGGCGAGATCGAGTTGGCGCCGGCGGACGCCGACAGTCCGATCACGAT
Organism: Pirellulales bacterium; assembly: GCA_035547915.1. GTDB lineage: Bacteria > Planctomycetota > Planctomycetia > Pirellulales > JAICIG01 > DASSFG01. Next base: position 194,249 of record DASZTS010000095.1, read on the forward strand.
CTCGGCCGACCAAGCCAACGAATGGAAGGAAGGGTCGTACGACGTCTTCCTGCTGCGCGGCCGATGCGTGGTGACGCAGGGCCGCAATACCTGTCGCAGCAACGACGCCGTGATTTGGATCAAGAAGGGCGACGGCACCCAGCAGCAGCCGGCGAAGGTCATCGCCTACCTCGAAGGCGACGTGCAGATCGAAGCGGGCCGCAAGCCGGATGTGTGGCAGAGGTCGCTCCCTTCCGGAAAAGACCGAGGCTGGCTGGGACGTTTCCGCTCCAACGTTCCGGTCAGCGTTCGCACGCCGCGGCCCGCGCCCGAGCCGACCGTCAAACCGGCCTTCTATCAAAACGCGCTGGATCAGCGCAAACCCTCGGAGGCCATCACCCGCACGCAGTACGTGCCGTCGAATCGTGGAACGCCGCCGCCGGCTGCGTTCTCGCCGCTGCCGCCCGGCGTCATGCCACCGCAACAACAGCCGTCCCGGGCGAAAACCGGCGGCCTGCGTCGCCTGAGAATCTTCCCGCGCGGCGAAAGCGCCCCCCACATCCTCTGGGAGCGGAACGGCGAGTCCGAGGAAGGCGTGGCGGTCATCACCAACGGCGTGCAGATCTTCATCGAAAACTCTCCCTCACCGCTGGACCAGTTGGATATCGTCGCCGACAAGGTTGTCGTCTGGACCGTCGGCGAAGTCAGTGCGCAAACGCGCGAAAAATACGAAGACGAGACGGTTCCCTTGGAGGTCTACCTGGAAGGGAACGTCGTCTTCCGCCAGGGCGATCGCGTGATCTACGCCGACCGCATGTACTACGATGTGAAATACAAGAACGGCACCGTGTTGCAGGCCGAGATCACCTCGCCGTCGCCCAAGTACGGCGGCTTGATGCGTCTCAAGGCCGACCTGGTGCGTCAGATCGACGACGACAACTTTTACGCGCGGCACAGCTATATCACTTCCAGCCGCCTCGGAGCGCCGCGCTATCGCGTGCAGTCCTCGGAAGTGCGCATCACCGACCGGCAGCGGATCCAGGTCAACCCCTTCACGGGCAGCCCGATCATCGATCCGGTCACGCAGCAGCAGGTGGTCGATCACGACCAGTTGGTGACGGCCAAGAACAACACGTTCTTTCTCGGTCCCGTGCCCGTGTTCTATTGGCCGCGGTTCACCACCACGCTCGACCAGCCGTCGACGTTGCTACAGTCGATCATGTTCCAGGAAGACAACATCTTCGGCTTCTGGACCGAGGCGGATATAAACGCCTTCCAGTTGTTCGGCATCGACAAGGGCGATCGACCGCAAGGGGTGAACTGGAAGCTCATCTTGAGCGACCTGTCGAAGCGCGGCTTTGGCGCGGGAACGACCGCCTTCGTGAACCGCCAGAACCTGTTCGGCATCCAGGGGCCCGTGCAAGGCACCTTCCAGGCCTGGGGGCTGGAAGACAAGGGGCTCGACAACCTGGGCCGCACGCGACAGGGCATCCAGGAGCCCGACCTATTCCGTGGGCGCATCCTGGGCCAATTGCGCCAGCAGATTCCCGACGCGACGGGCTCGACGGTCAATGGCTATCAAGTCACGGCCGAGTTGGGCCTCATCAGCGACTACAACTTCCTCGAGCAATACGACGAAGCCGAGTTCGAGCAGCACAAAGACGAAACCACCGACCTCGAGGTCAAGAAGATCACGGAAAACCGCGAATGGACGGTCTACACGCAGGCCCGCGTCAATCCGTTCTTCACCCAGACCAACTGGCTGCCGCGGTTGGACCATTACACGATGGGCCGATCGTTGCTGGGCGATCGGATTACCTGGTTTGAGCACAGCGATGCGGGCCTTGCGCAGTTCCTGGTGACACAGAAGCCGCCCGATCCGCAAGACCTGGCCAACTTCAACTACCTGCCCTGGGAAGGGTACGGCAATCGGCAGGGCGATCGGCTCGTGAGCCGCCAGGAGATCGACGCCCCGTTGCAACTGGGACCGGTGAAGGTGGTGCCCTACGCCTTGGGCGAGTTGGCCCAATGGGGACAGGACTTGCAGGGGCAGGACGTCGGACGCGCGTTCGGCCAGGTCGGCGCGCGGGCGAGCATTCTGTTCTGGGCGGCCAATCCCACCATCGAAAGCGATCTGTTCAACGTTCACGGCGTGGCCCACAAAGTGGTCTTCGACGTCGATGCCTTCGCCTCGGCGAGCAACCGGAACTTCACGAATCTGACGCTCTACGACCCCATCGACGACAACGCACTCGATCGGTTCCGTCGCCGTTTCATGTCGCTCGATTACAGCGGCACGCTGCCGGCGAAGTTCGACCCGCGCTTCTATGCCTTCCGTTCAGGGGTCCAGAGTTTTGTCTCCTCGCCGGTCGCCGAAATCGCCGGCGATCTCGAAGCCATACAACTAGGAATGCACCATCGGTGGCAGACCAAGCGTGGGCCCGTGGGCGCCCGGCGGATCATCGACTTCATCGTGCTGGACGCCAACGCCACGTTCTTCCCGAATCCGAACCGTGATAACTTCGGTGCGGCCTGGGGCCTGGTGAACTACGACTTCCGTTGGCACGTGGGCGACAAGCTGACCGTGCTCTCCGACGCGGCCTACGACTTCTTCGACCAGGGACAGAAGACCTGGTCGGTCGGCGCTTCGTTGAGCCGCCCGCCGCGTGTGAACCTCTACATGGGAATCCGTTCCTTCAGCGGCCCCTTCACGTACAACACCGTCACGTTCACCCAGAGCTACCAGCTCAGCCCCAAGTGGCTGGCGACGGCCAGCACCTCGTTCGCGCTACAGGGCAAGGGGAACATCGGCGAGCAGTTCAGCTTCAGCCGCGTCGGCGAAGCGTTCGTGGCCAGCGCCTCGTTCTACCTCGACGCGGGCAAGGGGAATCAGGGCGTCAATTTCATGCTCCAGCCGCGGTTCCTCGGCCAACAGATGCTCCAACGGATGGGCGCCGGCGGCGTGCCGATGGCCGGCCAATACGGGCTTGAGTAGATTCACGGGCGGAGCCGGCTCCCCGCACCGGCGGGCAGCACGCGATTCTGCGTAACCGTCAAATTTGAGAACGAGTTGGGCGACCGCGGCGGTTCCCCGCGCCCCCTGGTTTTCGAAGCTCGATGCGGTTTTGTCGGTTGCTCCAAGAGCGGCTGACAAGCCTGGGAGCCGGAGCGCCGTGGGGCAAAAATCGGCTGTGAAACGCCGATTTTTCGAAGCTCGATGCGGTTTTGTCGGTTGCTCCAAGAGCGGCTGACAAACCCGGAAGCCGGAGCGCCGTGGGGTAAAAATCGGCGGTGAAACGCCGATTTTTCGAAGCGGGATCCGATTTCGTCGGTTGCTCTAAAATAGATAATGTTGCCTGCCGGTCGGAGTTTGTCGGGCGAGGAACTCGGTGGTAACCAAAGAAGAGCGGATTTTCGATCGCTGGTTGATCGCGGCAGCGGCCGTGGTGGCGCTGCTGGTGCTGGCTACCTTTCTCACGCTCGAGAAGACGCGAAAACTGAACGACGATGCCGGCTGGGTCGCGCATACCTACGAGGTCCTGCGCGCGCTCGACATGGTGAGTACCCGGTTGCTCGAGGCGCAAGCCGCCCAACGGCTGTACTTGCTCTCGGGAGACGAGACGGCGCTGACGACCGTCGCCGGCGGCAGTGCCGAGGTTCGCGATTTGGTCGGGCGGGCCACCGAACTGACGCGCGACAACTCGCGGCAACAGGCCCGCCTGGCACAGCTCCGAGAGGGGATCGATGAACTCGAACGCCAATGGACCGAGGCTCGACAGATCCGGGAGCGTCCGGCCTTCGACGATGCAAGCCTGCGGGCGGCGGCCCGGGGTTCACAGCAGTCGGTCGCGGCGGTGCAGCGGCTGCTGGACGAGATGGACGAAGCCGAACGCGACCTGTTGCGCACCCGCTCGCAAGAACGCGAGGATACCTACCGACTGGCCCTCGCCACCGAGGTCTTGTCGGGCGTGGCGGCCGTGATCGGCGTGTTGGCGTTCACGATTCTGCTGCGCAGGCATCTGGCCGCGCGCCTTTCCGCTTCCGCGCTCATTGCCGAGCAGCGAGAACGGCTGCGCACGACGCTCGCCAGCATCGGCGATGCCGTCATTACCACGGATCTCAGGGGACACATCACCAGCCTGAACGCTCAGGCCGAGATGCTCACGGCCTGGCAAGCGCACGAGGCGATCGGGCGGCCGTTGGTCGACGTATTTCGCATCGTCAACGAAGATACGCGGCAGCCCGTGGAGAACCCGGCGACACGGGCCATACGAGAGGGCGTCGTCGTGGGGCTGGCGAACCACACCTTGCTGCTGGCGAGGAATGGCGTCGAACGACCCATCGACGACAGCGCCGCGCCGATTCGTTGTAGCGAAGGTCTGGTCGTCGGCTGCGTACTCGTGTTCCGCGACGTCACCGAGCGCCGGCAGGCAGAATTCGCGGCCCGCGACGCGGACCGTCACAAGGATGAATTCCTGGCGATGCTGGCTCACGAACTCCGCAACCCGTTGGCGCCGATCCGCAACGCCTTGTCGATCCTCAGGCTCACGCCCGACGATCGTGAAGCGTTCTGGGGATCGGTCGAAACGATGGATCGGCAGGTGGGGCAGATGGTGCGGCTGATCGACGACTTGCTCGACGTGAGCCGCATCAGCCGTGGCAAACTCGAACTCCGCAAAGAGCGCGTCGAGCTGGCGGCCGTCATCCGGCAGGCGGTCGAAACGGGCCGTCCTCTGATCGACGGGGCCCCGCACGAGTTGGAACTCGAGCTTCCGCCACAACCCGTCTTCTTGGATGCCGACCCCATCCGCCTGGCGCAGGTCTTCAGCAACCTGCTCAACAACGCTTGCAAGTTCACCGAAGCGGGCGGCCGTATCCGGATCGTCGCCGCCTGTCACGGCCGCGAGGTAACCGTGTCTGTCGAAGACAACGGCATCGGCATACCGCCCGATAAGCTCGAGCAGATCTTCGGCATGTTCTCACAGGTCGACACGTCGCTCGAGCGTTCACGCAGCGGCTTGGGCATCGGCCTGACGCTGGTGAAGACGGTCGTCGATTTACACGGTGGCCGCGTCGAAGCGCGCAGCGACGGCTTGGGTAAGGGGAGCCGGTTCGTGGTCGTCTTGCCGGACCGGAGTGAGCTGCCGCACTCGGTCGTCGTCGAGCCGGACGAACCGCCGCAGGTCACGGGCAATCGCCGCATCCTGGTGGTCGACGACAATCGCGACAGCGCCGAGACCCTGGCCCTGCTGTTGCGAATGGCCGGCAACGAGACACACCTCGCCAACGATGGGTACGAGGCCCTGGCCGTGGCGGAGCGTGTGCAGCCCGACGTGATCCTGCTCGATATCGGCCTGCCGAACCTCAACGGTTACGACGTGTGCCGTCGCATCCGCGAACAACCTTGGGGGCAGGACATATTCATCGCGGCACTGACCGGGTGGGGGCAGGAAGAGGATCGGCAGCGGTCACGCGAGGCGGGTTTCGACGAGCATCTGGTGAAGCCCGTCAATCATGCGGCGTTGATGAAGCTGCTGGCCGAATCGCAGGTGGCGCGCCGTTGAGAGTCAGCGTGCGGCGGCCTGTTCGGTCTTCAATCCGGCGGCCATGTCGAGCAGTTCGGTGAGCATCTTCACCGACGCGCCTTTTTCTAGCCGACTGGTGCCGAGCCATGTCTCATACCCGCCCAGTTCGTGCTGCCGCGGCGTGGGAAGATAGCCGTAGTCGCCGTGACTGAGCGATACCATGAACGAGTCGGCGAACGGCGAGCGCCGTTTGAATTCCAGGCCGATTTCCGTAAACACCTCATTCGGCATCGTGCCGATGCAGACCTGGCCGATGCGCAGCACTTGCAGGGGCATCGGCATCGTCTCGGGATACTCGGCCAGGCGCACCGCGCGCTGGGCATAGATGAGGGGTAGGTCGGCCTTGCCCGGCATGGGCGGATTGGCCTCGATCGTCTTCTTGGCCCAGGCCATCTGCTCTTCGTCCGGGCGTCGCCAGCCGATCATCGGCTCGCGAAACCGCGCGTCGAGCGTCGCATCGCGGGAATAGCTCGCGCCCCGCACCCCCTCCGCAACCTTCTTGGCCACGTCGTTTGCGACGACGCGCATCTGCACGTAAGGACCCGCGGGCGGCCGCGGCTGGCGGAAGTTGATGTTGTTGACATCGCCGCTCGTTCCGTTGGCCAGCATCGCCACGAACGGCGGCTCTGCGCGTTCGGCGTCGAGCAGGCGAGCCAACTCGGCGCAGAAGATGGCGAAGTAATCGGCCGAGACATGCCCCGGCCCTACGCCGCCGACGTAGTGCAGCGAATAGGCGGCGAAGACGGAGATCGGCCGGCCATCGACGCCGCGCACGGCGATGATCGAGATGGTGGGGTCGGTGGGACCGGCCGGATCGAGCAGGTTTGCGCTGCCGGCCTCGGGGTTCATCTTCACCAGGTCCGAGCCGCCGAACGGATTGGGCGGTATGCTGCCCGGCCGCATGAACCAGCGGCGATTGAAGAGGTGTTCGGGCGCGTCGACTTTGACGAAAGCCAGCTCGGCCGGCCGCAGGTTGTTCGCGGCGCAGGCCACGCCGTCGGCGATGCGCTGGGCGATGAACCGCTGATAGTCGTCCAGGGGTTGACCGTACTTGAACAGGTCCTGGCCCAAGGCGCTGGCGGCCGAGTGCGTGTGCGTGGCGCAGATCAGAACGTGCTCCGGCGGTATGGCCGTCGACGCGGCGATGAGCCGGCGCGCTTCGTCGCTGACGATCCGATGCACACCCAACAGATCGCATACCACGAGAGCCAGCTTGGTGTCGCCGTCGTCGAGCACCAGGCAGCGGGCGTGCAACGGATCATGGATGTGTTTGGCCGGGATGGGCAGGAAATTGCCCACGATCTCGCTGCCCAGGGGCGGCGTGATGTCGCTTATGGCCGCTCCGGCGCGAAAACCGGCGGAGTCCTGGGCCGTGGCCGCGGGGGTGGCTGCGCACACGATGAGCAACCACACGGTCCGACGAAGCGAGTCTCTGTGCAGCGTAATCATGGTTCTCTACTTCGCCGATTTCCCTTCCACCGACGTGCCGGAGCTGGTCTGCTCCGGAAACACCGCGGGCAATTCCAGAGTGAAGCAGCTTCCCTCGCCGACCTGACTGTCGACGGCAATCCGGCCGCCGTGTTCCTTGATGATCTTTTGGCTGACGGGCAGGCCGAGGCCGGTGCCGCGGTTCCCCTTCTTCGAGACGAACAGCGAGAAGACGTGATCGATCTCTTCGGCCGGAATGCCCTGGCCGTTGTCGCGCACCATGATCCTTGTCAGGCGGCTTTCGCGATCGTACTCGACGGAGACCTCGACGCGGCCGGGCCGCGCTTGGCGGATGTCGGCACTGGATTGCGAATCGGTCACGAGCGTTTCGTCGCCGGCCGCCGCCTCGATGGCCGCGCGATCGCAGGCATCGAGCGCGTTGGTCACCACGTTGAGGATCGCCCGGTGCAACCCCTCGGGATCGAACACCAGCGTCGGGATTTTTTCGGCGGGCGTGAAGAGGAGCTCGACGTTCTTCTCCGCCGCTCTCGACGACATCAGCTCGACGACGTCGGCGGCGACTTCGTTCATGTCGGCCGTCACCAACTCGGGCTCGCGTTCCTTGCTGAACGTGAGCATGTCCATCACGAGATTGGAAATCCGCTCCTGGTTCTTCTCGACGAACTCCCACCCCTTGCGCACCATCTTTTCGTCGTGCTGCGAAAGCCCCTCCTTGATGAGAAAGCTACCGCCGCGGATGCCCTGCAGGATGTTCTTGATGTGGTGCGACAACGTGGCGATCGTCTGGCCGACGGCGGCGAGCCGCTCGGCTTGCACCATGGCCGAATAATAGCGGGTGTCTTCCACGGCGAGGGCCGCCTGATGCGCGATGGCGATCATCAGTTTCAGGTGCTCGTCGCTGAACTTGGTCGTCGTCTGCTGCTGGATGATCCGCTGCGGCGAGATCGTGGTATCGATGTAGATCAAGCCGACCAGGTTGTAGCGGCCGCGCATCGGCACGCAGATCGCCTCGCAGACGCCCATCTGCAAGATGCTGACCGCCGGGTTCCAGCGGTCGTCCTCGCGAGCGTTGCTGGTGAGCACGCCCTCGTTGTGCTCCATGACGTAATCGAGGATCGTCTGGCTGATCTTGATCCGGTCGTCGGTCCTCACGCCCTTGCGGTTGCGGCGCACGGCCGGTTCGAGCTGGGCCGTGTCGGGATCGACGAGCATGATGCAGCCGCGGTCGGCTTCGACCCACTCGAAGATGAGCTGCATGATGCGGTTGAGGAGCTGGTCGATGTCGAGCGTGTGGCTCACCGCCAGCGCGGTGCGGTACATGACCTGCAAGTTGCCGCGGGCGCGAGCCAGCCAGGGGCTGCTCGAAGCGTCGCCCCCGCCGTCGAAGATGCGGCTCCCCTCCGATTCGCTGATGGCGTGGATGATGCGCGAGGCGTTGCCGGGCTGCTGCCGGGCGATGATGTCGATCTTGTCGGCGATGTCGTCGGTCGATTCGTCGGCCAGGCAGGTGAAGAGCATCAGCGTGCCGCCGAGCTGCACTTCGTCGCCGTTGGCCAACTCATGCACCGTGACCGGCTGGCCGTTCACATAGGTGCCGTTCGAGCTGGCCAGATCGGTGAGCGTGAAGGTATTGCCCGTGCGACGCAGTTCGGCGTGCCGGCGAGACACCTCGGTGTCGTTCAACTGGAAACCGTTCGCGGCGTCGCGTCCGATGGTGAGCATGTCGCCTTCGAGCTCGAAGCGCAGGCCCTGATTGTTGCCGCGAAAGACGAAGAGCGAGGGCAAGTGACACCTGGCGATCCACGAATCCGCGACTGCGAAAGGACGCTCAAGCGGCCTTCGCAACGCGCCGCCGGGCGCCATCCACGACTTCGCCCAGCAATTCCTCGATTTTACGGATCAAGGGGGCGTAGTGATAGGGTTTCCGGACGAACTCGCAGCCGGCCAGACAAGACCGATCGCGTCGTGTCGCACCCAAGACCAAAAGAGGGGTGGCGCGGGCCGCCGACTCGGCCGCCAGGCGCCCGACCGCGACGGCCGTCGAGCCGTCCGTTTCCAGATCGAGCACGATCAGGTCGGGCTGATACGCGCGCGTGAGTGAGAGACCGTGCGCCGAATTCCGAGTAGCGATGACGTCGACCCCTTGGTCGCCCAGGGCCGTGCGCAGCACTTCGTGAGTTTCGTCGCACGCGTCGACCACGAGCACCCGGTATTCTGCGGCCAAGTTGGCGTCTCCTTCGGCGAAACTCGAAGCGGCTGCCCAAGAAACCGCCGGCGGTGCCTATCGGCTTCGGCGGTTCCTCGGCCGTCTCCAAGGGCCGCAGAGCATATCGCCGCGCACCACTCGTGTCAAAAGCGAAATACCGGAGGAAGTTTCCGAATCCCTGCGTTGCTGGCAGACCGGAAAACCTTGCCTAGCATCACCGCGAGGCCGTTCAGTGCCGATGCGGTCAACCAGGCCGGTTCACCACGATAGACGGCCACTCCTGCCGCAACGGCGACCGTCGCCACGAGCAGGAAGCGAATCGGGAACTGAAACCGGCTGGCCATTCTCCCATTCTAGTGCTGGCGGGGCGGCTATTCAGCCGGGGAGGTTATTTGTCGTCACGCTGAGGTGGGCGGCGGATCGACTACCGCAACGCCGACCGGCGGCGCGTCACACTCCCTCGCTAGCGCTATGAGTTCCCGGTTCGTGCGGGCAACCTCGCGGAGATTGCCGATGAGCCATCGCCGGTGGTGCAAGGCCGCATCGAGGCGGTCGAGGAGAGCGCGAAGCTCTGGACTGAAACCGTCGCCGTTTGGCATGGCTGACTTCCCGCGTGGGGATGGTCAGCTTAGAAGGGATGAGACCCCGAAAGCCGGGGCGACAAAGCTGGGAAGTCGGCCATCAGTGCACGGGCATCATACCCCGACGGGGAGTATCGGCATAGGGCGCGCGCTCGTTCCACCGCCGTTGCTGAGCACGTAGCGCGATCGCCCTTTGCATCGACACGGCCGCACGCTGGCTGATGGAGTCGTTCTTCTCCAGCCGGCGGCCGAGCCACATTTCGAGCGCCCTGAGGCGGCCGTTGGTCGGATCGCTTCGCATGCCATCAGGCTATCCGGCTGCATCTTATCGTCAACGCTTTGTCGGGAGTATGCGCGGAAAGGCAATGAAAAAGCCGCGACGGCGAGCGTCTGGTAGATTTCGATTCAGCCGCCGCAGTGCGGCTTTTTTCTTGCGCTGGCCGAATCGGTTAGAATCAACCCCATGACCCACCGCATGACCCGACGGTTTCAGTTCAGCGTGCGGGCATTGCTACTCTTGGTGTTGCTGGCGGCCGCGCTCTGTGCCTTGGCGCCGCCGGTCTATGAATTGCTTTTTCCGACACCGAACGTCGTGTCGTACACGACGGTGGTCGATCAAGGCGTCCGCTATTATCACTTGGTTTGGTCGAATAGAGTTGAAATGAGGGTGCCAGCCGACACGCCGGGCATGGAAGCATACAACGGGCGCGGTAGATGGCGGGCGCCCGCATCGACTCAGGCACCCGGCACCAAGGACGAATGACGGATTCCAGCCCCATGCCCCGTCCGCAATTCACCCTCCGCGCGTTGCTGGTCCTGGTGCTGGTCGTAGCCGTCGTGACGTGGGCATACGACGCTCAGGCGAAGCGATCTGCGCGATTTGCGGCCATTGCAGACGACGCCGAGAAGAAAGCTGAGCATTTCAGGCAATGCTCAGCGGTGCTCTTCGCTGCGGCCGATCAAGGTATGCTCCCGTGGAGACATCAGGTCGGACCACCCCGCGGGCCTCGTGACGCAGCCGACGGGAGGCTTTGGGCGAAAGATTGCCTCTCGCTGGCCGAATACTACGACATGCTGGGCGCGAAGTACGAGCAGGCCGCGAAGCAACCTTGGCTTCGTGTCGACGAAGACGAACCGGCTCCGGAATGGAAGCATTAGCCCCATGCCCGCCCCATGCCCCGCCAGTTCTCCCTCAAGACGTTGCTGTGGTTGATGGTGGTGTTCTGCATGCTGCTCGGCGCGGGCTCGTCCGCATGGCGGTTCGCGGCGCCCACCGCCTACCACAAATACCCGCTGCATAGCCGAACGGCGACCTTTGACGACAGGGTCGAGTGTCGCACCATCTGGTCGGATGGCAGCGAATCGGTGGACAAGGTTAGATGGCGCCGCAATATTGAGCCGCAAGTCCTACGTGCTCTGCCCACTTCCGAGGCACCCGAATAAAACCGACTAATCTTGCCGGTTTACTTTTGACTGTCGGTCAGCAACGCACCTGTTGGGACACCACCTTCAAGAGCACTCCCGCGACCGGCTAGTTTTCACGGTTTACATTTTGACGGTCGATCGGCAACGCGGCTGTTGGGCCGCCTCCATACCGGATGTTTCCTTGACGCACTTCCGGCCGGCACCAACAATTGAGAGCAACCGCGCTCTGGCTTCCGCGTCTTGTCGGCCGCGCTGAACGGCCTTGGATTGGGGTCTCGGCGAGGGGGCAAACCGGCCTTGCAACACCGATAACTGGACTCCGCCGAACTCATGATCTCCCGTCATATCCGAACCTGCTTATCTTCTATCTCTTGCCGTCGCCTGGTGGCCGGCGCGGCGGTCTTTGCCGCATTGCCTGGGCTTTGCGGCCCCGGGTGTTGTACGGCCGCCGAGAACGCCACCTCCGAGCGGATGGCCGAGGAACGGCTCTACGAGGCGGTGAAGTACCTCGCGTCCGACGAGTTGGAAGGCCGCGGCGTGGGCACCCAGGGTCTCGATCGGGCGGCCGACTTCATCGCCGAACAGTTCAAGGCGGTCGGCCTGAAGACGACGCTCTTCGACGGCAGCCCGTTCCAGACGTTCAAGATGGTCGTGGCCACCGAGCTCGGCAAACCGAACGAACTGGCGTTCCTTTCCCCCGAGACGGCAGCCTCGCCCGACGAGAGCCGCGAGCGAAAACTGACGCTCGACCAGGATTTCACCCCCCTGGCGATCGGCGGTTCGGGCAAGTTCGACCTCCCCTTGGTGTTCGCCGGCTACGGCATCACCGCCAAGGACGACAACTACGACGACTACGAGGGGATCGACGTCAACGGCAAAGCCGTGCTCCTCCTGCGACACGAGCCACAACAGGATAACCCGCATAGCGTCTTCAACGGCACCGATCCTTCGATGCACGCCTTCTTCACGCGCAAGGTGTCGAATGCCTATCAGCACGGGGCCGCGGCCGTCGTCTTCTGCAACGACGAATTCGACCTGAAGAAGAACATCGAGCGGCGTAGGAAGCGCTGGGAGTCGGCCATCGACGAACTGACCGAGAGCCAGACGAAGTTCAAGAGCAAGGAGAAGCCGACGCAGGACGAGATCGAGGCCCAACGGCAAGAGGTCGATAAGCTGCTCAAAGAGATCGCTTCGCAGAGCGAGAAACTGCGCGGCGAGTACGATCCGATTCTGCCGTTCCTCGGTGCCGGTTCGGGTGACGATGGCCATAAGATCCCGGTCGTCTTCTGCCGCTGGGCCGCGATCGAGCCCATCGTGAAGGCGGCCTTGGGCCAGACGTTGGCGAGCCTCGAAGCGGAGATCGAAAAAGGGCCGTCGCCGCGCAGCGCGGAACTGCCTGGTTGGAAACTGCGAGGTGAATCGACCGTGCTCCGCCGCGAGGCCGACGTGAAGAACGTCGTCGCCGTGTTGGAAGGATCGGGGCCGCACGCCGACGAAACGGTCGTGGTCGGTGCGCATTACGATCATCTGGGCTTGGGCGGCGAGGGTTCGCTCGCTTCCGGCGTGAAGGAGGTCCACAACGGCGCCGACGACAACGCATCGGGCACGGCGGCGCTCATCGAGGTCGCCCGGCGACTCGTTGCGCGGCCCGAAAAACTGCCGCGGCGCGTGGTGTTCATCGCCTTCACGGGCGAGGAGCGCGGGCTGATCGGCAGCGCCCGTTATTGCCGCGAACCGCTGGAACCGCTCGACAAGACGATCGCCATGCTCAACATGGACATGGTGGGGCGGCTGAACGACGACAAGTTGGTCATCCAGGGGGTCGACACGGCGACCGAGTTCAATCCCCTGATCGACGAATTGGCCGAGCGTTATGGGTTCAAGGTGACGAAGCAGCCGGGCGGTTTCGGCCCCAGCGATCATTCGTCGTTCTATCCGCACAAGATACCCGTGATGCACTTCTTCACGGGTACGCACGGCGACTATCATCGCCCCAGCGACGACTACGACAAGATCAACCTGCCCGGCATGCGCCGCGTGGCCGACATGGTGGCCGACGCCGTGGCCAGCATCGCCGCCGGCGACGAGCGGCCCCACTACCAGGCGACGAAGGAGAAGCGGCAGGGGCGCGGCGGCGACCGTCCCTATTTCGGCAGCATCCCCGATTTCGCCAGCGACGAACCCGGATACCATCTGGGCGGCGTCTCGGCCGACTCGCCGGCCGACAAGGGCGGCCTCAAGGCGGGCGATGCCATCATCAAGCTGGGTGAATACAAGATCGGCAATCTGGAGGATTTCGACGGGGCCCTGCGGAAGTACAAGGCGGGCGATAAGGTCCCGGTCGTCGTCAAGCGCGACGGCCAGGAAGTGACGCTCCAAGTGGTCCTCGATCCGGCGCGGTAGGGGCCGTTTTTCGGCAACCGGCAATGGGCGGTTGCACCCCGATCGCGAGAGCGTTGCCGCCGGCGCGCCCCGTTCATATCGGTCTGGCCCCCATCCGCTCTTCGTGGCAAAATGCCTCGCCTTGGGGGAGCAAGATTGGGAGGCTGGAGCCCTCCTGAAGGACGCCGAAGGAACGCAGCGTGCGACGGGTGATCGATTACCTGGTGTATCTCATCGTGCGCACGTTTATTTGCGTGCTCCAGGCCCTGCACATGGAGACGTGCCAGGTCGTCGCGGCGTGGTTGGCCACGCTCTTGGCCGACGTCTTCAAGCCGCGCGCCGCCGTGATCGACGACAATCTGCGGCACGCCTTCCCCGACATGTCCGAACGCGAGCGGCGGCAGGTCGCATGGCAGATGTGGAACCATCTGTTCACGCTGATCGTCGAGATCGCCCACGCACCGCGGAAGATCCACGACACGAACTGGCGCGATTTCCTGGTCCTGCACAATGCCGACACACTCACCCGGCTGGGGCTGGGCGAACGTCCCATCGTGATCGTCTCGGCCCATTTCGGCAATTTCGAGATGGCCGGTTATCTGCTGGCCATCCTCGGCTTTCCCACCTATACCGTGGCACGCACGCTCGATAACCATTACGTCGATTCGTTCCTCAACCGGTTTCGCAGCCGCACCGGACAACACATGATTCCCAAGCGGGGCGGCTACGATCAGATCGTCGACGTGCTGGCGCGCGGCCAGATGATGACCTTCCTGGCCGATCAATATGCCGGCAGCAAGGGGTGCTTTGTCGAGTTCTTCGGGCGTCCCGCCTCGACGCACAAGGCGATCGCGCTGTTTGCGCTGGCGAACGACGCGCCGCTCGTCGTCGGATATGCCCGTCGCCAGAAAGGGCGGCCCCTGCACTACGACCTCGTGATCGAATCGGTCGCCGATCCGCGCAGCGGCGAAGACCACGTTTCGAGCGTGCCGCGACTGACGCAGTGGTACACCAGCGAACTCGAACGGGTCATCCGCGGCGCCCCGGACCAGTATTGGTGGATCCACCGCCGCTGGAAAGATACGCGGCCCGCCAAGAAGCGGCGGAAACAAGCCGCCTGACCGCAACGTTCGGCTTCGGACGCGGCGGGGCATTCGAAAAAGAGCCGCCGCCTCGTGCATCTACTCCGGCAGCGGCTCGCGATATCGTTCGTGGTTTTGATAGAGAGCCAGCCGCTCGCGCGCCGCCGCGGCGAACGATGGGTCGGCGGCAAGCAGGTCGATGGCCTTCTTTTGCCAACGCTGGGCTTCGTCGAATTCGCCCGCCTCGGCACAAGCGGCCGCGAGCGTGTCGAGCGAATAGGCGTCCTTCCAGGCAGAAAGGGTACACGCCTGGCGCGCCATCTCCGTCGCCCGCCGTCCATTGCGAACCCCGGTCTTCGGACAGGTTGCCAGCAGCCACGCGGTGGAGTTGTAACCCCACGTCTCCCGCGGACTCAGGCGAATCGCCTGGCCATAGTCGTCGAGCGCGCCATCGAATTCCCCCATCTTCTGTCGAGCGCCGCCGCGATTGTTGTAGGCCAGCGAATCTAGCGGATCGAGGCGGATGGCGTCGGTGAAATCCCGCACGGCGTCGTCGTACTTCCCGTTCTCGTAGTGCACCCAGCCGCGGAGCGTATGGCCCCACGCGCTGTTGGGTCGGCGACGGAGGTATTCCGTGTAGTAGTCGCTGGCCTTGTCGAAGGGCACCACGCGGCTCTTCTGCACCCAACCTTCGCCGATCCAGAGCCAATCACCGGACGTCTGTTGCACGACGTACGGGAGCGCCACCCCCTTCGCCGGAATCTCGTTGGAGCCGATCTTGATCATGCAGCCTTCCTTGGGCATGAATCGGTGGCCCTTCCAGTCGTCCTGCGCGTGAGCGAGCGAGGCCGAAAGCAGACAGCACAGGAAGGTCGGGCTCGTCGATCGCATGGTTTCCTCCTTCGACGTCGAAGTGCATTATCTCCGCGCTACAGCGACCTGCAAGGATTCTGGATCTCAGTCGTCGGCCGGTCGGTTCGGCGATGTCGGCCGCCTGGCCAGCCGGTATCCATCCGCCCGCATCAATCGCAGACCGCCGTGAAGCACCCCGGGCGCCGTCGCGAGACAACACATCGGTAACCATAGTTCCCAGAAAGGACCGGCCAGATAGACACCCATGCCACCCGCGACGAGGCTCGGAATCGCCAGCATGTAGACCAGCATGGATTGATTGGCTTTCGTGGTGTCGTCCATCACCAGGCCCGTGTAGATGCTGGGTAGGGTGACGAACACGTTAAGAATCGGCATGACGGCGATCAGGATGAGCAGCGCCCCGACCGGAACGGATGCCGCACGAGCGGCGCCCAAGCTCACCGCCAGCAACGCCGTCGCCGCGAACAGATGAGTTAGACCGAATCGCCGGGCATCGTCGTCGCCACGGTCCGGGGTCTGATAGCGAATCGCCGTGATACGCCAACCCGCCGCCAGACGAAACAACCACAGGGGCGCTTGCGTGGCGACCAGGCACAAGGGGACGACGAGAACGATTTCGCCCAGGTCGCGAAGTGAGCCTCCCTCCAACGCGGCGACCGATAGGAGAAGCGACCCGCCGAGCGCCACCACGCCGATCGCCACTTCGACGAAACGTATCGTCCAGCGCGTCGGCCCGAGCGCGGCCCAGGTCGCCAACCAATTCCACTCGCCCAGCAGCAGTCCGCCGAGGAGCGCCACCAGCCAGACCGCCTCGGAGCTCTTCGCCAGCGGCGGCAGGAGGAAATTCAATAACGCGAGCGGCAGGAGAATCAACCAGTAATAGAAATCGGTGCTACCGTTCTTCGCATCGAGTTGCTCCATAGGATATGACACCGTCTGGACTCCGACCCGTCGTGAGCAACAACGAATGCTCAGAACCCGGCGCCGCGAGTCGTCGTCTTGATGCGCAGGAGGTAGGTGTGGGCGGTTATGTAGAGCGTCGAACCGTTTCCGCCCCAGGCGCAGTTGGCGGTAGCCACGCCGGTTCGCAGCGTGCCCAGATGCTTGCCGTCGGGGGATAGGACGAGCACGCCACCCGGCCCCGTGGCGAAGAGGTTTCCCTTCTCGTCGACCTTCAATCCGTCGGGTAATCCGAGGTTGTTCTTGTCCTTGGCCAAGTCGGTGGCGTCGAAGAACACGCGGCCGCGCATCGTCGTGCCGTCCTCTTTCACGTCGAACACCTTGATGATCGGTTCGTCGGGATCCGATTGCGCCACATAGAGCAACTTCTCGTCGGGCGAGAAGGCGATGCCGTTCGGCCGGGTCATTTCGAGGGTCAGCAGCGTGAGCTTCCGCTGTTTATCGAGCCGATAGACGCCGCAGAAATCCAAGTCTCGCTCCGCATCGTCCTCGCCCTCCGCCAGGCCGTAAGGCGGATCGGTGAAGTACAGATCGCCGTTCATCTTGTAGACGGCGTCGTTAGGGCTGTTGAGCCGTTTGCCGCGGTACTTGTCGACCACCGTGACAAATCTCTTCCCCTCCAGGCGGGCGATGCGGCGGTCGCCGTGTTGGCAGAGGATCAAGCGGCCCTGGGGATCGTAGACGAGCCCGTTGCTCCCCTGCGGATGCTCGAGCTGCTTCTTGCCCGTGTAGCCGGAAGGCTGCAAGAACAGCGTCAGCCCCTTCTTTTCATCCCACCTGCTCACGAGGTTGTTCTGCACGTCGGAGAAGATCAGGTAACCCTCCTGCCGATTCCAGGCGGGTCCCTCGGCCCAGGCAAAACCTTCGGAAAGCTTCTCGATGTAGGTGTCGGGCGCGATCAACTCGTCGAACGCGGGATCGAGCCGTTCGATCTCGCCGATCTTGCGGGTGACCCCTTGCGAGAGAGCGACCGTCGGACCGGTGAGCAGCAGCGCCATCGCCATGCCGCCGACAACGCCCAAGAGCAACCGATGGAACCACATCGAGCTGTACAAAAATTGGCGTTTCACGGCCGGTCTTTCGCGCGCGGCGCTCCAGCCGCCAGGTCTTGTCAGTCGCTCTACGAATCGAAAAGCCATCGGATTCTGTCTCATGCGCCGATTGCGCCTTTGCCCGGAGGAAGGAAGAAGAGACGCGCGACAGGTGTCGCGCTCTGTTCCATTATGTGCGGGCCGATTTCTAGGGCAATCGCCCCGCTCCTCCCGCGAATCCGTAGAACGAGACCGGCACGAGTTGGTCGTGCGGCCGGCCCACGGTGACATAGGCCGCGCCCCGGTCGGAAAGCTCATCCAGCACGACGAGCGTTACCGGCAGGTGGCCCCAGCGCGTGGCGTAGTGGCCGAGGATCTTGCCCGCGTTGCGATTCACCAGCAGCACCAGCGGCCGTTGGGCCGGCAGTCGGGCGGCCTCCAAGGCCGTCGCCAACCGTTTGCCCAGCGAGCGCACCGTCTCCAGCCGAGAATCATCCAACGCGACGGCGATGCATCCGCCCGCCTGGCTATGGCCGATCAGGCGCAAAGCGGCCGCGATGTCGTCGAGCGTGGCGTGTTGCGAGAGTCGGCCGACGATCGGCAACTCGGCGAGCGGCAACAGTCCCGCGGCGGGCAAGAACAGCGTCGCCCCCGACAGCTCGACATGGTGGATCGCCAGGCCGAGAGCCGTCGCCCGGCCGAGGGCGGTCGGGGCGTGGCTGGCCAGCGAGCGCGTGAGCAACGGCGATCGGCCGATGCGCATCGCGATGTCGATACCCAGATCGCCAAAGGCCGTGGTGCCGGGGAGCTTTTCGCCCGCCGCCGCCCGATAGACCAGTTCGCCCACACCTCCCGAAAAAGTGATCACGGGGGATTCGACCCGCGCATCGAAGGCCACCTCTTCGAAATGGTCGGCCGCATGACCGAACCGCTCCCGGATCGTTCCCTCGACGACGGCCTCCAGCGCGCCGACCACAGAATCGACGACCGCGGCGACCTCAGCCGTGTCGAGCACATCGCCGGCGCGTTTGTCGATGCCAAGGTCATCCAGCAGCCGGCGCCCCGTGTCGGACATGCCCACGATGCGGTACGTGCCCGCGTCGACCCGAATGTGTCTGGCACCCAGTCGATAGCAGCCGACCGCCTGCACGTCGCCCGCCTGGCCCAGCGCCACGTTCGTGGTGCCGCCGCCGATGTCGAAGTTCAGGAAGCGCACGGCCGGTTCGGCGAGCGACAGTTCGCGGCAGTTGGCCATGAACGCCAACCAGCTCTCGAGCGCGGGATCGTCGGCGGTGGCGATCAGCGCCGGCCCGAAGCGGGCTTGCACCAGTTGCCGCACGACGCGAGCATTCTCGGTCTGGGCCGCCAGCCCCGTCACGATCGCGCCGCCGGTCACGTCGTGGCCGGCAACTCCCGATTCGCGCGACCACTCGTCGAGCCAGTCGGCCAGGCCGCGTTCGTCGATCCGCGGACCCCGAAAGGGAGTGAAAACGGGCACCGAACGATATTCGATCGCCACGTCGGTCAGTTCGGAACGGCGATCGGCACGGCCCCTGGGCGTGGCTCGCGCCACGACACCGCTGGTCGTCGTGGAGCCGAAATCGAGGCCCACCAGACGAATGGCGGTGCTATTGCTCAATCGCCGCCATGGCCTCGTCCGGAATATTGAAGTTCGCCGAGACGCTTTGCACGTCGTCGTGATCGTCGAGCCGCTCCATGAGCTTGAGCACGTTGCGGCCCGCCTCGGCATCGAGATCGACCGTGCTCGTGGGTATGCGAGCGATCTGGCTCGTCTCGGGCTTGAGTCCACGGGCGGCCAGCGCATCGGAGACTTGTTGGAAGGCGCTGGGATCGCAGGTGACTTCGTACATATCGCCGTCGTGCTTCACGTCGTCGGCGCCGGCGTCGAGCGACAGTTCCATCAAGGCGTCTTCCTCGATCTGTGCCGCGGGGACGAGGAACATCCCCTTGCGCTCGAACATCCAGGAGACGCAACCGGTCTCACCCAACTTGCCGCCCGACATCTCGAAGACCTTGCGGATTTCGGGGGCGGTGCGATTGCGGTTGTCGGTGAGGATTTCGCACAGCACGGCCACCCCGGCCGGCCCGTACCCTTCGTACAGGACCTCGTCGAGATTGCCGCCCTCCAGTTCTCCGGTGCCGCGCTTGATGGCCCGCTGGATGTTATCCTTGGGCACGCTCACGGCCTTGGCGGCGTCGATGGCATAGCGCAATCGCAGATTCATTTCGGGGTCGCCACCGCCCATCTTGGCAGCCACGATGATCGCCTTCGACAGCTTGCTCCAAAGCTTGCCGCGCTTGGCGTCGATCAGCGATTTCTTGTGAGCGATATTGGCCCAGTGCGAATGTCCAGCCATTAGCTGTGGTGCTCCCAAACGTGAATGGAGTTGTCGGTATGCGGCGAGATGCGCTCGCCACCGCGCAAGTCTAGTTCTTTGCCACCCCTAATTCTCTGCCGCCCCTAGTTCTCTGCCGCCCCTAGTTCCCTGCCGCCGGTTTTGCTGGCTGGTCGGCCAACTTCTGCTTGACGCGAGCAATCTTATCGGCGTCGCCTTCTTTTTCAAACGCCGCCTGCGCCTTGTGCCAGGCCTCGGCGGCGGCCTCCGCCTGACCCGCGGCCGCGCAGGCATCGCCCAGGTGTTCCAACATCACGCCGTCGGGCTCGTCGCCGGCGGTGGCCTTCTTCAACTCGGCCACGGCCTCGTCGTAGCGACCCAGCCGGTAGAAGGCCCACCCCAGGCTGTCGCGGTAGGCGGCGTTCTCGGGCTCGGCCGACACGGCCCGCTCGATCATCGCGAGCGCCCGCTGGAGGTGCTTCGAGTCGTCGGCCCAGAGATAGCCCAGATCGTTCTGCGCACCGATGTCCTCGGGGAATTCATCGAGGATCTGCGCCAGATACTCTTCGGCGGCGGCCGTGTCGTGCCGGAGCACGGCGATGTTCGACAGGATCATCCGGGCGCGGTGCACCTCTTGGCGGCCCAGGTCGGATTGATCGGCGTCGTCGAAGCGGCGGATCAGGTCTTCGCCGGCCTCCACCGCCTCGTCGTAGCGTTTGGCGAAGGAGAGCAACTGGGCCAACCACCCCGCGACCTGCGGCGCCCGCGGAGCGAGGCTGGCCGCGTGTCTCGCGGCGTCGATGGCCTCCTCGAATTTGTCGGCGGCGGCCAGTGCCCTGGAGAGCATGAAGTGGAACGTCGCGTCGCCCGTGGCCACGGCCCGTTCGTCGATCGCCCGTTGCAGGATGGCCGCCCCGTCGTCGTAGCGTTTGGCGGCGAACAGGCCGGCCGCCCAGGTGCGGTAGAGATCCTTCGCGCTCTCTTGGTTTACCTTCAAGGCCAACTCGAAGAAGTGGGCGGCGTCGTCGAACCGCTCCGCCTCCAAGCACAACAGGGCTACCGCCAACCGCGGACCGAAGCCGAGGCTATCGGGGTCGGCTTTGTGTCTTTCGCGGGCTGTCGTGACCATCGCGGCCGTCAGCTCGGTATCGGCGACGATGGCCTTGAGCTCGCCACCCAGGGCATCGAGCTCGTGTGTCTTGCCCGCGATCTCGCCCAGCAGATCGACGAGCTCCGTGCCACGCTTCGATTGCCGCAGCACCGCGGCCAGACCCTGATATGCGGCCGCCGACGGGGTCTTCTTCAATGCCGCCCGATAAAGGGGCTCGGCCTGGGCAGGTTGTTCGGCGGCGCGGTATTGTTCCGCCAGAAACAGAGCGAGGATTTGGTTTTCGCCTTCGGGCTCTCCCTTGGCGAGCTTCTCGAGCGTGGCCACGACCTCGCCGCCGCGGCCGAGATCGCCCAGCAGTTTGACGAGGAGCTGGTACGGCACCAGGCCTTCGCTCATCGCCTTGGCATCGAAGTATTTTTGCAGCAGGGCGAGCGCCTTGGCCGGCTCCTTCTTGGCGTCTTCGACGCGGGCCAGGCGGAAGGCATGGACCGCGGCATCGGGTGTCACCTTGTTGGCTTTGTCGAGCGCCGCGACGGCCTCGTCGAACCGTTCGGCCGATAGGAACGCTTCGGCGAACAGCAGGTAGAGCTGCGCCAAGCTCGTCGCGCCTTCCTTCCCCGCGAGCAGGCCCTTGTAGACTCGTTCATCCAGCCCGTATTGTTCGGGATGTTCCAATGCCTTGATCACTTCGGCGAAGGCGTCGGACGCTTCGGCGTAGTTGCGGTTCAGATAGGCCATCCGGCCGACGTCGAGCGACAAGATCACGTATGCGGTGGAACGGTGCTCGGGTTGCAGGGCCCGCGCGGCGCGATAGAAGTCGAGCGCTTCGGCATATTGCTCGTTCTGCGCGAAGTGGCCGGCCAGTTCCCACAACACGCCGGCTTCGTCGATCCCCAGGTCGCCCTTCGCGGCATAACGCAAGGCCTCGTTCCAGCGCGAGAGGCGGATCGCCGTCACCACGGCTTGGCGCCGGGCGGTCTGCGAGGAAGGGTCGAAACGGACGGCTCGCTCATAACGCCGCAGCGCTTCGAGCATGTGGTCTTCTTGCTCGGCGATACGGCCGGCGGCGAACAGGCTCAGCGCCTCGATCCGGTCGTCGTCTTCCTCGCTGCGCGGCCGCGCGGGAACGAACGGTTCGGCCGCGTCCTCCACGTCCAACCGGGCTACCTCGCCGCGCTGTTCGCCGCGCGCCGGCGTGTCGGTGGCCGGCGCTGGAGGGGTGGGCGCCGCGGGGCCCTTGCCGGGGCCGGCCAAGACCGTCGCCGACTTCAACGTGAACAGGCCGATCAATAGCACGAAGACGATGCGCACGGACACTCTCCTGACCGGTCTTGCGATTTTGCCCTGCCCCTTGCACCCGTCGCCGCGCCGCTCCCCGACCACCTCCGCGGCTTCCCAAACCATTGGTGCGCTAAGAGCTTAAGGCCGGACTGCCGCGATCGAATCGGTGCCTGAGACGGACACGGTTCAACCCTCCAATTTTACCAGATCCGCAAGATGCTTCCCAGGCCGATACACCCCGACGGTGGCCCATTCACAGACGGTATCCGGCCGTCGCGCCTTAGTCTACGGTTGTGTTTTCACTCTGTCAAACAATTTGTTACCACTACGTGTGATGGCATCGGTTTTGGCGGGCGACGCCCGAGGTTGCGGGCGAAGTCGTTGCGCGCCGGCGGACTGCACCGACGGCCAGACGGTTTCCGTCCAAGCTGAAGTCGGTTTTCGAGGCAACGACGTGGCTGGCCACACTCCGGGCGATCGGCAAGACGCTTGGCGGTCCTGCCGAGACGATCACCATTTCGACGTTCGCCTCGCTCGTTGCCGTGGCGGCTTGCTTCCGGCGCCCGGCCTCGAGTCACCCTCCCGCGCGGCGGCGGGCCTCGGAAGTGGGCGGGGGCACGCTTGGTCGGTTGCGCGGAAACGCTCCTGGTCTACCAACGGTATGGCCCCTCTCCCCTGGGTTACTCGTAAGTGACGTTTCTCCTCGCCGCGCGCAGCGCGCGCAGAGAGTATGTATTCTTACATCTACCATCTACCATCTTCTCTTCTCTTCTCTTCTCTTCTCTAGTCGCGTTCGCGCGCACTGCGCGCGCCGTTTTCGCGCGATCGCAAGTGCTTTCCGTTTGGCGGTTTGCGTGTTTCAGCGCGCGCACTTTGCTGCGCGCGCAGGAGCGCGCGCGCGGCGCGCACACCAGCGCGCGCATCGCGCGCAAACGAGCGCGCGCGCTGCGCGCAAACCAGCGCGCGCGCTGCGCGCCACGGCGCGCGCGCCGTCTTCCGCGCGCCATGCGCCTCCTCGCAAGTACGTTGTATTCTGCGGTTTGCGCGTTTCGCTGCGCGCGCATAGGATACGCGCGCGCTGTGCGCACAACCAGCGCGCGCGCACGGCGCGCGCTGCGCACGGACCCGCGCGCACCGTGCGCGCGCGCCGCGCGCAGAGCAGCGCGCGCCGCGCGCGGCAAAAAAATCTGTCGAGCCGTCGCGTCACGCCGGTCGCTGTGCTGTTCGACGGCCACGCGCGCCCTCATAAGTGCTTCCGGTTAGACGGTTTCATGCATCCCGCTGGTCGCCCGTAACTCGCATGCCACAGAACGTGCCGCGGCCGCGCGCAGCGCGCGCAACCTCGGCGCGCGCGCGAAAATCCCCCTCTGCGCGCGCAAAAGCGCCTCGGCGCGCGCGCCGCGGACCCTCAGCGCGCGCGCAAAATCCCCTAGCGGAAGGGCTGCCGGCGGGGGGGCAGACATGAAGCTTCGGGGCCGGACATGCGGCCCCGCTCGGTGGCGAAGGGTGTCACTACCGGCGATGCGGCAGTGAGACATCGGCGTGTTTGAAGAATCCGGGGTGGTCGCCCCGCGACCAGGGGCGGGCAGAATCTAGGGGTGGTTCGTCATCGCTGTATCTCAGGCCCGCGGAACCAGCGCGTGCCGTCTGGCATGGTCATCGATTCTATGAATAGTCTGTTCCGAAGCGCGTTCGCAGGGCGCGGAGACCGCAGCCAATCGAGCCTCCTGATCGTGCCCGTGCCGTCGCAGGCGGGACAGAATTCTTTGAGGATATGGCCGGGCGAGCCGGTGTAGGCCGATCGTGAATCGAACTCCATCGGCTGCCAGGTGAAGGCATCCGAGAAGTACGGGCAAGCGTCCCCGAGCCGGCATCGGCCCGCGTCGTCGACGTTCCCGCCGTGACAGATCGGGCACTCGATCCGCCAAGCGAGCCAGCCGAAAGCGCCGCAGACGACCAGCATGGCCACCAGCAACGCGCGGAGGGTGAACTTCGGGCGGGGCATAGGGTTACTTGGGGATCGATGTGCCTATAGCGATGACAGACGCGAACGCAAGCCCGAGGCCGCTTAAGCAGCCAGGCGCGCGCGTCTGCGGATTGGCCTGTATTGCCAACCAGAGCATCCAAATGATGAGCCCTGTCCAGTAGGCATACCACTGTATTTCCACTTCGATGGGGCAGGACCAGGCCACGTTGCCTACCCCGACGTTGATTGCCACTCGGCCGGCGAATCCGCCAGCGAAAAACGCCAAACTGATGAGCCACAGCCGGGGCGCAGTCGGGACAGAGTTCGCAGGCGGGACAGAGTTCTTTGAGGATATGGATTCGTTCCGAAGCGCGTTCGCGGGGCGCGGAGGCCCCAGCCAAATCGAGCCTCCTGATCGTGCCCGTGTCGTCCGTCGGGTCATCACTCAGCGTCCCGTAAGCTCGTCAGCAGCCGATCGATATCCTGGAGAAACGAATCGACGTGGGGTGGATCGACCAGTGAAGTCTTGAACGCGAATCGTAGGCAATGGGCGGTCGGATCGTCCACCAGCAACCGGTCTCCGATCCCGCGCTCCGGCCACGGCCACGACTTCCCGCCGCAACTCGATGCGAGCACCTCGGCGATGGTGCCCGTCTTGATCTTGCGCCGGTGCTCATAGATCGTCAGTTCGAGGCCGGTCAGCGACAGCGTCGGCCGTGCGGAACGGCCCTGGCGAAGGTCGTTCAACTGCCGGTAAAAGTCGGCGAGCACGTCGGGCGAATAGACGTCACAATGATGCCTTTCGAGACGAACCTCCGCCGCAAGCGAAATCGACACGTCAAACCCGATGTTCTGCCGCGGAATGATCCGATCGGCCACGAAAACAAGGGCGGTATCGGGCGCCAGGCCGCGGAGCGTGAGCGTCTGCCGGGGTATCTGTCGCCAGTCGCCGCTGCCTGTCATCTTCCCTGGGTTCTCCCCATGCCCGCCAGCATACCACGGCGGGTTTACCGTCTCGGCTCATACCGCATCGCCACCGCCCCCGAGCCGAGCTCCAGCCGGCTCACGGGCTTCAGGTCCACATGCTTCGATAGTCCGGCGAACAACGTCGGCCCGTGGCCGGCCAGCCTGGGATGTACCACGAACTCGTACTCATCGATCAATCCCAGCTCCGCCAACGCCAGCGCGAGTTTCACCCCTCCCACGAGCAGCCCCTCACCCGATTCCCGCTTGAGCCGCTGAACGGCCTCCTCCGGGTCGCCGCGGACGAGCTCCGCGTTCCAATCGACCCGCTCCAGGCTGCTCGACACGACGTATTTCCTCGCCGCGTCGATCGCGCGGGCGAAGGGTTCCATCCAAGCGGGCCTCGGCACCGCGTGCGCCGGCGGCCGGAACGCCGCTTCCATCATCTCATAGGTCACCCGGCCGAAGAGGAGGGCATCGGCCCGGTTGAGGTTCTCGATCGCGTGGCGATGCAACTCCTCGTCCGCCGGAATCGCACGATGATCGCAGCACCCATCCAACGTGACGTTGATCGAATACCGCAGGGGTCGTGTCATGCGAGTATCAGAGCAAGTTAGGTTCGACCGCGCCGGGGTGACTGCTCAAAGAACCAGAGCCCATAAAGCGAAGCGCGGCTGACAAAACCCGGAAGTCGGAGCGCCGCGGGCAAAAACTCGGCCGTGAAACGCCGATTTTTCGGAAGCTCGACCCGGTTTCGTCGGTCGCTCTAACGTCCATGAATCCATTTCTGCGCGAACGGACGCACATCGTCTTCCCAAGGAATCTCCAAAGTGCTGAGTTTTTCAAAGTTGTCATAATCGGCGTCGATGACCATGTCAGGACGGGCCTGCCGCAACTTCTCCAACGCGCGACGCTGGTCGTCGGCCTCGATGGCCCACACAGCCAGTCGGCCGGCGTTGTCGAGTGGCAGCCAGAGCCCGGTCCCGCTTTCGTCCGCGTTCGCGATGTGGACCGTCCGAAGTCGCTCGAGGCGGGCCAGCGCCTCGAATCCCTCTGCGGTCGCCATGTCCACGCCGATCGCGAGCTCTTCCAGCGATGTCAGCGGAGCCAGTTTCGCCAAACCGGCGCCGGTGACCAGGGTCATACTCAAGTTGAGCGTCCTTAGACGCTCGAAGCCGGACAGCCGATCGAGATCGTCGTCACCCACCCACGAGCCGTGCAAATCGAGCTGTTCGAGACCTGGCAGGACGGGAAGATGCGCCAGCACCTCAGTCTCCGTATCCGGTTCGTCGAGAACCGCGAAGAGCAACGTTCCAGCCGGGTTAATATCGAGCGCGAGCGTTTTCAGGTTTACGAGTGGTGCAAGACGGGCGAGATCGCCGGCGCTACACGGCCATAGACTCAGGCGGAGTCGCTCGAGGGCGGTTAGTTTGCCGATGGCCGCCAGGTAATGGTGTGCGGCATTGCGGGTACTTTGCCGGTGATCGTCGAGCGTCTCCGTGCCATACGCGCCCCGACAATCCAGGTTCAGGATTCGTAAGTGCCGCATCTCGCTGAGGATGGCAGCCATGTCGGGGGTGAATTCGCGCGGATAAACGTGGGGCGTTGTATCAGGCTGGATGTCGAGCAATCGCAGACTGGGCAAGTGGGCCAACTGCTTGAAAACCTGCCGGTTTTGCTCGGCGTCATTATTCTCATACAGCGCTGCGAAACGAACACCGACGATATGCCGGCAAAAGCGGTCTGCCCCGACAACGCTGAGCCATTTGGGCGCGCCGCGTTCGACGTAAACGTCTCTCTGCTCGATTCCCAACCAATCGTTCCGGGACCCCTCGTCATAGATGCCAAGCGACTCGACGAACGCTTCTTGCCGGTTGGCCCGATCGCGGGCGACGGCAAACCACGCGCAGGGTGCCGCGACCACAGCCACGCCGACAAGCATGGCGCGCAGACTCCAACGCAAGCGCCGCCGGTAGTGCCGCATCAGCCGTTCCCATGCGAAGGCGGTCGCGGCCAGCATCAGCAACCAGAGAACGAGGTTGCCCGCCAAAAGGGCTGCCCCGTAATCCCATTCCAAAAAATAGGTGGGAGAGACGACCGGGTAATGGAGTTCGACGTGCCAATACCAGGCGAAGGGCCAGCCGTAATTAGAATTGTACACCCGTCGTCCCGGCCATTCGGAACTCAGATTCGCCAGCACGGTAAGAACCGAAACGAGGATCACCGGCACGACCGTCGTTATCGGTGGACGCCAACGGATCCGCGGTTGATACCTGCGCAGCACCCACTGAGAACCGGCGGCGGCCACGAGCAGAACGATCCATACCGCCGCATCCGCCAGCAGGTGCGACGCACTATACCGTGACACCGGCCAATGGGAGGTCGTGGGCCACTCCGACCCCGGATCTTCGACCCTCGTTCGCCAGTACCAGCTCAGCGGCCAGCCGTAGGCCAGTTCCGCTGATTTCCCTCTAGCGACCGTTTGATCCAAATACTCGATTGTCATCGGTTGCGACGACGCCGCGTTGGCCAACACGATGGCTGCCACGACGACCATCATACCCAGTGGTAAGCGACGACAACCGAGTTTTTCGGAACCCTCGCTCATGCTTCCTTCCGGATGCTCGAAGCGCCGTGGCGAACGACGCCGGGATCCATTGTAGGGTATCAGACATTAGATTACGCGGCGGCGAGGCCGGGCAAGCAACAGCCCGATCCTGCGCGCGAAGAAAGCCCACGAGCCAAGGATGGCGGCGGCCGCCTAACGGCCCTTTGGTGGTGGGTGAGGATCAGGTGGTGGGTGATTCGTGTGGTGCCGTGAGGGGGCTATGATTTGGCGGGACTTTCCTGCAACAGGTAGCCGTGTTCCTTGCGTAGCCGCTCAACCAGCGCTGTGCTTTTACTTCTGGCTTCATCGGACTCCGCGATTAGTTGCAGGCTGTTCTTCGCCGCCGCTTGATAGCGGCAGATCAATTCGCGCAGCTCGAAGCTCAATAGGTCTTCGTTGGTCATAAGCCGACTCCCGCGTGGGGATGGTCAGCTTAGAACGAATGCTTGGCCCCGGAGCAGGGCGGCAAACCTGGGAAGTCGGCCATCGGTCTAACGAGCATCATAATCCATGCCCGGCGCATGAAAAAAGGCCGCGCCAAAAACCTAGGCGAGTCGCCCGGTTGTTTGCCGCACGATCTCGGTCGTTGAGCGCAGGTCCGCAACAACGGCCCTCGCATGTCTGATGATCTCCCGTCGCTCGTTCATCAGGTAGCGGTGGACGCGGATTGCCTCACGAACTTCGCGATGCAGTTCTTCGGCCCGCAATAGCAGGAAGGGGTCGATCGGCTCATGCATGGCGTGGTTCCTGAACTAGATCCACTCTAGTCGGGTATCGTCCGCATCCAAGCCCCCAGGCCAATTAGGGGAACCGTCACACGGGTAGTGGGACGGGATCGAGTCGGGACCGGTAGACTTGCCGGTCAGCTCGCGCGCGGCTTCTTGCCCGTGGCCTGCTTCAACTCGCGCAGCGTTTCTTCTTGAGCGGCGATGGCCTTTTTAACGCTGCCCGCTTGCTCGGCCATCTTCTGCTGCATCGCCTCAATCTCGGTCTGCCGAGTCTTGAGCCGCTCAATGCGGGCAATCAGGTCGTCGATTTCTTTCGGGTCCATGTCGCTAGATAAACGGTGATGCCTTAAGAGCCTATCCGAGAACCGATGTTGCGACAGGAACGATTCGACTCGCCAGCAGGTTTTCGGATCGGCTCTAAGAGTGGCTGACAAAATCCGGACGCCGGAGCGCCGCGGGCAAAAAATCGGCCGTGAAACGCCGATTTTGTGAAGCTCGATCCGGTTTTGTCGGTTGCTCTAAATAAAGTGCCGGCCCAGACAAGCTCGGGCCGCTCCGCTAATGTTTCAGGCTGCGAAGCGTATTCACAGCATCTGTTGCATCTTGGCCGTGTAGCCGGTATGAGACGAGCCCGTTCTCGTCCGTCAAGCAGATTTCCAAGTCGCCCGATTGGCGTATGAAATGCGCCCGAACAATGTGGTCGGCATTGACGAAGATTTCCCGTTCTCCCTGGGTGCCGGCCTTTTCGGTGAAGCTGATGAAGAGTGCCATATACGAGCGTGGCAGGCTTGGCGAGCGAGCGGCGGCCGTTCGTTAGGTCGGCCGGTGCCGCTCTTTAACCCATTGCTCTTGCTGCGATCGCAGCGCGTGATGTAGGCGCATCGACTCGGCGTGGCGCTTCCTGACGGAGTCGTTCTTGGCCAGCCGGCGGTCGAGCCACATTTCTAGTGCTCTGAGCCGGCCCTTGGTGGGGTCGCCCTGCATGGCGTTCAGGGTATTCACCGGCGGAAAACCGTCAATAGTTTTTAGGTAAGATGCACGGAAAGGCAATGAAAAAAGCCGCCCCAGGAACGGCCTCTATGATGGCCGGACTGACCGACCACACTTGGAGCTTTGACGAGTTGTTTGACGCCGTGTTGCGGTAGGTGGCCATGCGTAGATGGTTGCGATTCAAGCTCCGAACATTGCTCATGGCGTTCGCCGTCCTGTCGCTGCCGCTCGCTTAGGTTGCGCATAACGCCAACCTCGTTCGGCAAAGACTCGCCATGCGTCGGTCGCTCGGTATCGGGGATGGCGGCTGGATGCTTCCGTGGCGAGATGACACGCGCGCGGTTGAAGTGTCGTGGATTCGCCAGCTAATGGGCGATTCGCCGCTGGATGGAATCTGCTGGGACCAAGACGCAGATAAGGATCGCGTCCTTCTGGATCGCATGCATCGGCTGTTCCCCGAAGCCAACATAGAAGACGAGCACGGGGCCCTGAAATGGCAGGCTGACAAGTCGCTCCGACGGAAGAGGGGCCGGGCGCGCGATTTTAAGCCACCACCGTCGGGCGCACAGGAATAGCCCGCCACCGGCCCTTCCACGCGGTTGCCCGCTGGTATGGGCCGCCAGTACGATCAGCAGATGGCCAAGCCGAGACAGATCTTTCGTGGCAATCTCGTCCTGCCCGACCGAGTGTTGGTGGGCGGCGAGTTGATCGTCGACGAGGGGCGGTTCACGGCCATCCGAGAAGTGCCGGGCGGCGGGCAAGGGCAAGCAGAGGATGCGGTCGTCAGCGACGGTTACCTCGCGCCCGGTTACATCGATCTCCACGTGCATGGCGGGGCCGGGGCCGATTTCATGGACGGCACGGTCGACGCGGTCGGTCGCGTGCTGGCGGCCCATCTGCGCCACGGCACCACCGGCGTGCTCGCCACGACGACCGCGGCCGCCCACGAGCAGATCCTGGCGACGATCACCGCCTGCGGGTCGCATCGCGAACATCCGCGCCGGGGCTGCGCACGCGTGTTGGGCGTCCACCTGTACGGCCCCTATTTCCGGGCCGAGGCGAAGGGCTGTCATCCGGGCGGGCCGATTCGGCCGCCGATGGGCGCGGAGTATGAACAATACCTGTCGTCCGGCGTGGTGGTCACCGCGTCGGTGGCGCCCGAGCTGCCCGGCGCCGAATCGTTCGTACGGACCTGTCTCGAAAGGGGCGTGCGCGTCGGCGCGGGTCATACTTACGCCACGTTCCAGCAGATGGCCGAGGCGATCCGCTGGGGAGTGCGGCACGTCGACCACCTGTATTGCGCCATGTCGGATCGTGCCAGGCTGCGGCTCGAAAAGAGCTATCCGATGCGCGGGGGCGTGTTCGAGGCGAGCCTGTTCTTCGACGAGTTGACCACCGAGGTCATCGCCGACGGAAAGCACCTCTCGGCCGATCTGCTCCTGCTGGCACGCAAGATCAAAGGGGCCGATCGGCTGGCGCTGGTCACCGACTGCAATCGGGCGCTCGACATGCCCGACGGCGAATATATTTTCGGGCCGCTCGAGGGCGGGGTGCCTTTCGTGCGGCACGACGGGGTGGGGCTCATGCCCGACCGCGGCGCGCTCGCGTCGAGTGTGCGGGGCATGGATCACATGGTACGCACCTTCGTCGAGATGACCGGCTGTCCGATCTGGGAAGCGGTGCGGATGGCATCGCTCACGCCGGCCCGCATCGCCGGCTGCGATCGTGAGCGGGGGAGCATCGAGGTGGGCAAGCGGGCCGATCTGCTGCTGCTCGACCGCGATCTGAACGTCGAGCAGGTATTCTTGGACGGTGCACCGCAAATCCTCTCCCACGATAAACATTGAGCCCGATGTTCTTCTCCTTCGACGGTATCGACGGCAGCGGCAAGAGCACGCAGATCGGGCTCTTCGCCGACTGGCTCTCCGAGCGCGGTCACGAAGTGGTCGTGTGCCGCGATCCGGGGAGCAGTCGGCTGGGAGAAGAAGTACGCAGGTTGCTGCTCGATCGCGACGATCTGCGTATCGCCCGCCGGTCGGAGATGCTGCTCTACATGGCCGCCCGGGCACAACTCGTCGACGAGGTGATCGAGCCGGCGCTGGCGGCCCGCAAGGTTGTCGTCTCCGATCGGTTCCTGTTGGCGAACGTGGTCTATCAGGGGCATGCGGGCGGTCTCGATGTGCCTTCGCTCTGGCAGGTCGGACGGATCGCGACGAGGGGGATCGAACCCGATCTGACGTTCGTGCTCGATCTCGACGACGAGCACGCGACCGCCCGGATCGACCGCCCGCTCGACCGCATGGAACGGCAAGGCGCCGCGTTTCGCGCGGCCCTGCGCGCCGGATATCTGGCCGAGGCGGCCCAACGGCCCGACCGTATCGTGGTCGTCGATGCCGCCAGGAGCATCGACGACGTACAGGCCGACCTTCGCCGGATGGCGGAGCTGCGCGGCTGCACGCCAAAGCGGGTTTGACGAGCCTCGCGACTTCCGCTTGCCGACCGACGGCGCCCGCATACCTCCGGCTCTCCCTCTGGTCCACCGGCTCCGCTATCTTTAGCTCATGGCTTGGCAAGGAATCGAGGGACACGACGACGTTGTGGAGCAGTTTCGCCGCAGCCTCGCGCGCGGCAGGTTGGCGAGCACGTACCTGTTCGTCGGGCCGCAAGGGGTGGGCAAGCACACGTTCGCGCTGAAATTCGCGCAAACGCTGCTGTGCGCCGAGCGGCCCGCGGAACTTCTCGATCCGTGCGGTTACTGCCCGGCCTGCATGCAGGTCTTGGCGGGCACCCATGCCGATCTGCTCACCATCGGCAAGCCGCCGGATCGGAGCGAGATACCGGTGCAATTGCTGATCGGCGCCGGCGATCGTCGGATGCGTGAGGGTCTGTGTCACGACATCTCGCTCAAGCCGTTCATGGGCGGGCGGCGCATCGCCATCATCGACGATGCGGACCATCTCAACGAGGAAGGCGCCAACTGCCTGCTGAAGACCTTGGAGGAGCCGCCGCCGAAGTCCGTGATCATCCTGGTCAGCACGAGCGCCGACCGGCAGTTGCCGACCATCCGCTCACGCTCGCAGATCATCCGCTTCCGTCACCTCGAATGCGGCGTGGTGGCCGATCTGTTGTTGGCGGAGCAGGTAACCACCGATCGCGAAGAAGCCCAGCGGTTGGCGAACTACAGCGAGGGGAGTCTCGTCCGGGCGCGCGCGTTGGCCGATCCCGAACTCTGGAAGTTTCGAGGCGAACTGCTGAAGGGACTCGCCGAACCGCGGCCCGACAGCCTACGGTTGGCCAAGGCGGTGGTGGCCTTCGTCGACGAGGCCGGCAAGGAGGCGCCTCCGCGGCGGATGCGGGCGCGGCAACTGGTGGGCTTCGCCGCGGATTTCTATCGCCATCTCGCCCGCCGGCTCAACCGGGCAGAGCCACCGGCCGACCGCGAACTGGCGGCCCACGTGGAGCGCGCCGTGGCGACCTGGCCCGCCGATGACGAGACGGCCGCCGCCTGCGCCGAAAGATGCCTCGACGCCCTCGCGCACATCGACCGCAATGCCAACCAGGCGGTCTGGATCGAATGCTGGCTCGACGACCTGGGGCGGCTGGTCACGGGCCGCGCGGCGTGACGGGCCGGCATCGGCCGGCTGGCATCGGCCGGCTCGCCTCTAGCGGTCGGCTTCAGCGCGGCGGGCGTCGTCTTTTCGATTTGGCATCGTCTTCGTCCGCCCAGCGTTGCAGCATTTCGATCTGCTTGCGTTCGCGCATCTTACGCCAACGCCAGGCCCCGAACATCAGCGGGAAGATGACGACCGTCGCGGCGCCCTTGGCCCACCACTGCAAGGCCGCGATGCCGAAGAAGATATACGTCCACGTGACGCCCAAGGCCACGATGCCGGCGAGAACGATCGTGCCCGCATTCGACGACTCCCGCGGAGGTGTGCCGGAGTCCGATTCGTGGGATGACATGCACGCACCTCTTGGCGCACCGAGACCCGAAAACCACCGCGTGGCCCGCGAGCGACCTACGCGGCGACGACGGCATATCGTGGCAGACGCCGAACCGCTTGGCAACGGCTCGATCTTGGCGGTCGCGTCCGAAGGTAGCACCGCGCTGTTCAGACACCGCCCGCTGAATAGCCGCCGCGCCGAGGCTCTGTCCTGCGCCGGGCGGTAAAATCGGAGGATGCGGATCATCAACGATCGACGAACGCGACCGCGCAGCTCTAAGCCTCCTGAGCCGCTGACACTGGATCGGCCGTGGTGCTTCCTTGGCATCGGTCTCTGCGTCGTGGCCGCCGTACTGGCAGGACCACCACCGTGGTTTCCGGCTGTCCATCCGGTGGTTTGGTGGTACTTCGTAGCGGTGAACATCCTGATATGGGTTGCGCTCCCGATCAGCATCGTCGTCCGGCAGCGCCGACGGTAACCGCACGCGCTCCCACGGCGGTATGATCTGGCATGGAAAAGCGCGACCGCAAGTTCCGGGAGGTTGAGAAGCTTAAGGAGAGATTCCGTGAGCTGCCGACTGAAAATCTGACGGCGAGACTCAATTCACTCGCCGGGGACATATAAAGGGGAAGGTCCATTATGTTATTGGACCTGTCCCCTTTATTTTCTCAAGAGTTGACGCGTACTGCGCGACAATCACCGGCGTGCTGCATGGGCTGCCTGAGGGCTGATCTATAGAAGGGGGGACGCTCGCGATAAGACGCCCATTTAGGGGACGCCTTGAGGGCTCCAGTACTTGCACGGAGATACGACATGTATCTTCCACACGAACGGAGGGTCATGCACAATGGCGCAACTGAGCAATAATATTTCCCAGGATGATTGACATTTCTTCACGGCAGGCTACAAAGACGGACACTTAGACGGGGCCAGAAGCGCCCTCGCCCATCTCGCACGTCCTTTCTGAAAGGTGTGGGCCATGTCTACCGACCTGCGTCGGCCTCTTCGTCGTGTGCGTCGAATCGAAGCTCTCGATCTCCGCCTTCCTCCGAGTGAAACACTGCTGTCCATGGGACTGGCCTCCATTGTCGGACCGCAGAATGCGCGGCCGGCAATTGTGGATACAAGGCGCGACATCCCGGAACAGAATAGTTTCGTAGCGTCACCATACTTCATCGCTCCGCCTGTGAGCAGCCCCACTCTTCATCATCAGTCCAGTACCGAGCCGACGGCACACGTGGCGTCAGTTGATACGGTAATGTTGGATTTTGTCGATCTGGAAAATGACGTGCACATCGGTGAGAAGTCGACGGAACCGGAAAAGCTGCCAGAGCCAGCGAGGCCGATCAGCGAGATTCCAAAGAGCATCGCTCCTGGGCTTTCATCACCCGCCGCACCGGGAGCGGGCGCAGGAGGCGGTGCCCGTGGTGGAGGCGGGGGGGGAGGCGGCGGCGGAGGCGGAGAAGGAAGTACGCCTCATGCACCTGCACCTTCTGGGGGCGGCACATCACATGGCGGCACGGGAGTCACTGCGATGGATGACCCCTACGACCCCGGGCCGCCTTTCGTATCGGACAACAGCTTTTGGGGCACTCACGATCATCCTATCTACGGCGGCGTGAGTGCAGTGGGCGGAACGGGTAGCTACACATTCGCTGTGGCTGACGAACCGACCGACGGCAGCGTCACGATGAATGACGGCGGAGGCTTTACTTATACGCCGAATTACCAGTTCTACGGCACTGATAGCTTCACATACACCGCAACCGATAATGGTGATGACGAGACGAGTACGGCCGCGACGATTACTCTCACGGTGTCGGAGACGGCACCGATGGTACAGAATTTCACGTACACGATTTTGCACGACGAGGTCTTCTCCGGGGACAATCTGCTGACAAATTCCTCCGACAATGAGGAAGACCCGCTTACCATAAGCCTGGTGTCGGGGCCGTCGTCAGCCTTGGATTTTGAGCTGAATACCGACGGGTCGTGGGCATATTTGCCGGCGGCCGGTTATATTGGCGACGATTCATTCACGTTCCAGGTGTCGGACGGTATTCTAACAACCAATGGCACTGTAACGTTCCACGTTGTCGATCAGAAGCCGGACGCAGAAGATGACAATTACTACTTCTCGGCCACGGACACAGAAGAGACCATTGGCGTCCCGGCAGGCGTTCAGGCGAATGATTCTGACCCGGATGACGATGCGCTAAAGAGTTACCTCGTGACACCACCGACGAGCGGAAGCTTGACGCTGAATACGGACGGATCATTTACGTATACTCCGGTGCCGACTTACATCGCCAAGGGCGTTGCCATCACCTTCATGTATAAAGACACGGACGGGGCGATGTATAGCGACACGAAGACGGTCACGATGAATTTCATCCATGTCGTGATCACGAATCCAATCACCGAGCTGGGTGGCACCATGACAACACCAGCCAATGCAAACGGTGTCGGAGATGAATTCCAGTTCGATACATCAAACCCAGGAGTGCTAACGATACCCGTGAAGGCCACTGTGACTCCGGATACGGCGGACGTCAGGAATCATCTGTTCATGGCGGTATCGGCCGATGCCATCGGTGACTCGTCACCAAGTGAAAGTGGATGGACGTATTCCGGTGGCACATGGACCGACACGCTGACATATACCGGGTTGCCCGAGAACAACAATGATTTCGGCAATAAGTCATTAACGGTCTATGCCCTCCCTGGGGATAGCGCCACCGTTCCGTATCAGGTGTTCTATGATAAGACAGCCACGAATCATCCTGGCGGCGACCAAACACCTCCCAATATCGTCAGTAACCGGTCTCCTAATTGGTTCTATTACTGGCTTCAGGTCATAGGGTCGTCCGCTGACGTGTATTACAACAGCAACCTCCCGGCGAACATGCGAGGAGAGGTGCCAGCTATGTATAACTGGAGTGACCCTCTCAATTACAGCAAGACCGAGGTGTGGATCGGAGACGCAGCGGCTGAGACCAAAACGAGGCAATTAAATACCGCAAACACGCCGGAAGCGGTAACCGGCATCGACACATTCGCAAATGTCCTTGACCACGAAGAACGTCACGTCTACCAAATCCAGGTGGCGGATGCATTGTTGCCTGGTGCAAATGCGGCAGGGTGGTCATGGAACACTGTGCCGAATAATCATGCAACGTTCGATGCAAATAATAACGACCTTCCCGATTCAATGGAGGCCGGGTTGGTCGGGCCCGTCTCGGGTATGGTAGAAGAAGACGCGAGATCAGCCGAGGACGTCCCCGAGAACACGTACTGGCAAGACGACTGGGGGAGCCCTGGCAAGCAGCACAAGGACGACAAAGACTATAACAACTAGGGAACGATTATGATGCCGCGCACGTACCTTGTCACGCTCATCGTGCTTACAATGGCTGCGGGACGCACTGGAAATCGAGAAGCGGTCGAGGACTTATCTTCGGAAACCTCCGCGACGCGCGCAGCAGCCATGGCGTCGTTGAGACGGGATAGGGAAGAGTTAGAAGATGCCCTAAGCAAGCAACTAGCCGAGGCGCTTTCTGGACCTGATCGCTTGTACTCTGGCCGCACACACTCGGTCTTGCAGATCGTCGGGCGCGTGCGGGCTACAAATACGGTAGGTCGACTTGTAGAAGCTGTCGGATTGACGCTCGATCCGGCAACATTTCCTCACGGTGGCGACCGAATGAACATTGCCTACTACCCGGTCGCGGAAACTCTCATAGCTATCGGTGATAAGCGTGTCGTTAAGGAAATCATCGCGTGGGCTGTACTAAAGCAGGATGAACTGACGTTGCAGCTCTATGCCAAGATACTTCGCGACGTGATTGGCGAACAAGCGGCTAATGCGGTGGTCGAACATGCGGCCGTGGGAAGATCATCGGACGCTATTAAGAACCTGTCTCGCCTCAAGGCGATTCTGCAACGCGGAGCCATTGAGTTGCCCCTACCGGGTTTTAAAGACAAACGTGCGAAGGGAGCCGCATAGGGCATATAGAGGGGCAGGGCCATTATGTATTGGACCTATCCCCTTTTATTTTCCTCGCCTGGTAGCAATCATAGTATCGCGAACGGCAGTGGCGGGATGACGAATCTCGATACGAATAATAATGATATTCCCGACTCATGGGAACCGTATTCCATCGAGGGTGCCGCAGGGCAAGCGGAGACAATTGTGGACAATACCTATTGGACGGACGACCGGGCCGCTCCGGGAAGGCAACATGCTAGGGACCAAGTCGACAGTGATTAGAGAGGAAAAGTTATGAGTCTGTGTGTAATAGTCGCGTTACTGTGCATGTTCGGACCGACTGATGCGTTAGAGCGATTATCAGATATGGACGAACAGGCTCGCGATCGGGCGTTCATCGAGGTAGATATGCAGCGCCAACGGCTCGAGGAAGCACTTCTTGAGCAGCTACAAAAAGTGTTGAAGGATCGAGACAGCACCTATCTTGGGCGCACCCATACCGTGCTGCAAGCGATTTCAGCAACCCGGGCCGATAACACGGTCGGTGAACTTGTGGAAGCGGTTGAGTTCACGCTTGAGCCATCGACATTTCCTGTTGGCGGTAGGCTGGCGACGAGTGCCTTTTATCCTGTCGCGGACACATTGCGAACTCTCGGCAGCAGGCGGGTAATTATGGGGATTTTGTCCGCGACTGCAGAGGAGGATCGTGAGGATAAAATACTACGTATCTATGCTTGGGTGTTGATTGAAATACTTGGCAAAGACGTGGCGCGTCTCGCGGTCGAGCGAGGGGCGATCGCTCGTGTTCCGCGAGAGGGCAAACGGGTTCTTCGGCTGCTAAAAATGGTCGATGAGGAGCCATTACTTGAGATGCCGCCGCGAAAAGTAGAAAAAGCGCCGGTTAAACCGGGCGCTTGATGGCGTGAAATAAAAAACGCCGGGGCAGATTCCCCTGCCATCGGGCCGAGCATACCGGCATTCGGTCTGTATCCCGCGCGGGACAGATTGCCGCGATGGAAAAGGAGCCGAAGAAGCGGTGTTTTGCGGCCGGTTTTGCCCGCGGCGCTCCGGCGTAGGGGGTTGCTCAGCCGCACTGACGATCAGCGGAGCCAATCGGTCAGCTTATCGACGAGCGATGGCTGTGGATCATTGTCGTTGTCCGAGGACGACGTCTTCTTGCGACGCTCGCCGTCGCCCTTGCCGGGGCGGGCAAAGAGGCCGGGCAACGGGTTGGCCACGGTGAATTGGCGACCGTTCTCTTCCTCATCGTCGTCCTTGTCGCGGTCGTAGCTCCTGCCACCCGCCGGCAAGGCGTCGATCTCGAAGCGGCTTTCCAGATGGTGCCGCGATTTAGCCTGTTGCAGGGCCTGCACCACGTCGGGGTAATCGCCGCCCAGCGCCACGACCGCGCGGATCACGTCGTCGAGCTTGGTGGAGACGGTCCGCTTCTGTTCGTCGCCCACCGCAATGCGGCTGACCGTGATCTCGTCGCCCCCGTGCGAGACGATCTGGATCTCTTTGCCCGCATCGAGCAACAAGGGGGTCTGCAGACGCTGATCGGGGCCGAACAACACCACCTCGGCCCGGAAACTGCGCGTGACGTGGACCATGGGCTGCGCCTTGCTCTCGACCAGGTGGTAGCTGAACTGGTCGTTCATCGACTCGCCGCGAACCACCTCGTCTTGCGGGTTCATGGCCCACAAGGCGCGGAAGGCTCCGTAGCGCGTCTCGGCGCTTTCCACATCCAGCAGCTCGCGCAGCGCCTCGTAGGCGGCGTAGTCGTCCATGGCACTCAGCGCGGTCAGGGCGTAGGCTCGGAAGGCCGGGTGCCGCGCCGCCTCGGCCAAGGGAGCCACGGCGGCGGCTTCGTCGAGGTAGGCCAACGCTTCGGCGGCATAGAAGCGCACCTCGGGGTCGGAGTTGGCAGCCCCCTTCACCAGCGCTTTGACGCCATCTTTGGCCAAGGCCTCGAGTTTGATGGCGGCCGTCGCCGCGGTGATCGGCTCGAGTAGCTGTCGCTCCAACAACGCCAGCCGCGCGATGAGTTGCGAGGCGTTCTCCTTGATCGGCAACGCGCGCACCACGCGCATATAGCGCTCGACGTTGTCCTTATAGCGTGGATGCACGGTCAGCTCGATGTACTTGTCGGTCTCGGGCGTGGCGACGCCGCGCTTCACGCCGCCGTCGAAGGAGTGAAATCGCTGATTGATGGCGTTGCCCATCTGCGCGCTGGTGATCACGTTCTGGTGTTCGCGCCGGATGGCCAGGCCGAGCTTCCGCGATTCGGCCGCGATGCCGCCGCCCAACACGCGACCGCGGGTCAGCTTCAGCCGGTCGCGTTCGCCGTCGGCCGACGGATCGACGAGCACGGCGCCCTGGGCCAGCGCCATGATCTTGCCTTCGAGCACCTGTGATTGCACTTCGGCGAATTGGCGCAGGCGGGTTTCCATCAACCAACCGCCGCGCAGGCTGAGGCACTCGCTGCGTTGGGGCACGCGCAGTTCCACGTCGAAGTGATCGCCCTTCTGGATACCCGGCCGCAGATAACCGCGCACGAGCACCATCTCGGTGTCCTTGGACGCCAGCAACTGATTGGGGTAGACGACGCCCCGTTTCTCCATCTCCGTGATCAGTGCCGCGCGGTGGCTGGAATTGGGCGGGTCGCTGCCCGTGCCCGGCAACCCGGTGACGAGGCCCACCGATTCCACCGTCAGGGGAAATCCGCCTACCGCGAGCGCGTAGTCGGCGATCAGCCGCACCCCGGCGGCGACCGGGTCATCGGCATCTTCGGGGCTCTGTGAGCGCAGAATGGGCGGCAGCGAACAGCCGCCGGTGGCCAGGCCCGCCGTGGTGAGACCGGCTGCGAGTCCCAGGAACAAACGTCGATCCGACCGACCGTTTCGGACCAGCCAGGTCCAACTTGGCGTCATGCCAGCGCGCTCCATGACCTGCCCGAAGCCAGTCGGCGACGCGAGACACAGCGCGTGCGAAGTCAGGCCGTGGGCACGGCAGATAAGCAGGAAGTGCAATCAGAAAGGAAGGGCCGCGGAGCATATCCGCCTGCTTACCGCCGGTCAAGGCCGCTTAGCGATTCACATTGATACCGATGCTGAGACCCTGCACGAGCACCGCTTGGCGAGTGCCGGTGTCGAGGATTCCCAGGCTCGGCAGCGAGTAGCTGGTCATGTTGGTGGAGCGGCCGATTCCGCCCATCACCATGCCGGTCCAACCGAGCGTGGCCTGGATGTTACGGAAGATCTGATAGTTCGCCGCGATCCGCAATTCGCCGACGGGCGAGAAGGTCGTGCGGTGAACGACATTGTTTACGCCGGTGGGAACGAGGGCCGGTACCCGGAACTGCGGTAGCGTGAAGGGACCTCCGGTCGTGGTGGTGCCCGTGCCCGACCCACCGTTAAAGCTGCTCAGGAACGTCGTCGAGGGTTGCGGATTGAACACGAAGAACGAAGGTTGGAGCGAACCCGGATCGGGGCGCTGTGCGATCGCACCGGTCTGGGTGGTCGTCTGGAAATTGGCGGCCGTCATGAAGCGACCTTCCACACTCCAGTTGAGCCGACCGCGCTGCTTGCTCCAACGCAGGCCGACCTGCGGACCGACCAGGTAGTTGTTGGTGGCCGTGGTGAAGAACGTGTCGGACAGCAAACCCTCGATGACCGTTCCACCGGTCGACCCCGTGCTTGAACCGCTGCCCGATCCGCTGAGGGTGCCGAGCTGCGCCGAATAGCCGGTACCCTGGAAGTAGAAGTTGTCGCGGAACCGGATATATCGGGCACCGGCCATGACGTCCCAGCGTCCATGATCGTTACGTCGGCTGCTCTTGATCTGGTACGTCCGCATCAACTCAATGCCCCAGACGCTCGTCGAGTAACGGGTATAGACGTGACTGAAGAAGATGGGAAGGCCGACCAGGTCGCCGAGATCGG
Source organism: Pirellulales bacterium (assembly GCA_035547915.1). GTDB lineage: Bacteria > Planctomycetota > Planctomycetia > Pirellulales > JAICIG01 > DASSFG01. The sequence goes on from DASZTS010000095.1 coordinate 235,680, forward strand.
TGGGAGCCGGGACGTCGGGGAAGCCATCGGGCGGCGGAACGAACGTCGGCGGCGGCGACGCGTTCGGGGTACCGATATCGCGGCCCGATGCACCGAATACGCCGTTGTGGTTCAGGTCGGCATCGACGATGGCGGTCGTGCCGGTGCCACCGGTACCGCCGGTCCCGAAGCCAGGTTGGTTCGCCGGCACCGGCAGCGCCTCTTCGATGAACCCTTCGAGCGGTGAGATGCCGTTCACGAAGGGTGCCGAGAAGGCCACGCCCGCGTCGGATACGGTGGCGGTCGACGTCTGCGTATGGACCTGGAAGGTTCCGATCAAGAAGCCTACGCCGTCGTCGCCGACGTAGCCTAATTGCAGTCGTTCACCTTGCCGCATACTGGGGTGGATGAAACCGGTATCCAGGCTGTTGGTCTGATTCATGAAGCCGTCGGGCACGCCCGTGCTGACGACCGTGTTGACACCGGGCGAACCGAGCGGTGCACCGACCGAGGTTCGCTCGGGCGATGTCGTAGACCACGCCAGGTCCTCGATGGTGAAGAACCATCCCCTGGAGCGTTTCTGACCGCTGCCGTAAGGGCTGGTGGTGTCGGAGGCCGGTGCGAAGGGTTGGAAGTCCCGAATCCCCGGTACCCATTCATCATCCGGCGTTTCCTGGCCCAGAGCCATGCTCGCCAAAATCAGCGGCAACCCCAAAGCCAGCCAAAGTTTCGAACGGTTGATCGACATCGCTTGGGTCTACCTTGACACTCGTTCACGCGCACACCCTCCACGACGGAGAGACCATGCTGTGCCCGTGCCGGTAGTATCGGTAGTGCCGCGCGAAGTAGTTGAACAAGAACGGCAAAACTTGCTGGAAGTAAGGAAGGGTTCGGCAAATTGGGTTGTAGCACCCGCAAGGCTGGGAGGTCTGGCGAAGCTTTTTCGCCGACTTTCGCCCTTGACTCGCCCATTTCGGGGTCGTGCGCGCGTCGGGACTGGCAAAGTTGCCGCGTTGCGTTGACCTTGACAGGCAGATTCTGCGTCGTCCGGGGCGATTCCATGCGGACCGTTGTTGGAGACGGTATAATCAGTGGCCTCGAATTCGCTTCGCTCCGGTTCGGCGCCCGAGCGAGCATCCTACCCAGGTGGCCGAGATGTGAGCCTGGGATGGCCACCCCATTTGCTTTGAGGAACGCAGACCATGCCCAAACGATCGGTTGCCCGGTTCGTGACCGTCCGCGCGTGCTTGCTATCGAGCCTTTGTTTCGTCGTGGCAAGCGTGGCTTCGGCGGCGGACTCCGATCTGCCGCGATATTGGTTGAAGGTCGGCCAGGAGCTGAGTTACCAGACGACCAGCGAGATGTCGACCGCCGATGGCCAGTCGTTCACGAACGAGTCAACCTGGCAGGTCTGGGTCGTCAAGCAAAACTCCGACGGCACGTGGCGCTTGGTCTTGCGCCACGCGACGACGTTCCAGCTACCGGCAAACAGCACGAACGTTCCGGCGAAGGGGCCGGCAAAGGGGACCGGCGAGAAATCGGGCACGAATAAGCCCGCGTCCGGCAAGCCGGCAGCCCCCGGTGGCAAGCCCACTGCCAAGGCCGCGCCCGTCAAGCCGGCCGCCCCGGCCAGGGGCAACGCTGCTCCGGCGGCGAGGGGCAATGCCGCTCCACCCGCGGCCGCAGGCTTTCCGGAACAAGTCACGTTCGCCTATTGCGATTTTTCGCCCGACGGCGCCGTGACTCCCAACGCCACCCTCGGATTTCAGTTCGAAGTGCGGCAGCTTTTACCCAAGCTCCCGAAGACCGAGAAGGAGTTGGAGAAGGGCTGGACCGACCTCGACAAAACGACGCAAGTCGCCCATCGTTACAAGGTCGAGGAAGGTCCGGGCGACGACGACGATGACGACGACGAACCGGAATGGACGATCGTCGCCACGCGGCAGAGCCCGATCGACGATATCTATCTTTGCAAATCGCAATCGAAGTTCTTCTTCGATGCCGACCGTGGCTTCGTGGAGCGCATCGAAAGCAGCCTCGACCAGGGGTATGGCGTCAAAGGCACCGTCAAGGCGACGACCAAGTTGCTGGGGGTCGAGCAATTCGACGACGCTTGGTGCAAGAAGCTGGACGACGAGATGGGGCACTACTTCGGCCTCCAGCGCCGCTATCAGCACTTCTTGAAAGAAGCTCAACGCAACAGCTCCGAAGCCGAAACGTTGCTCGTCGAAGCGGGAGCCATACTGCAAAAGGCCGCTGCCGACATCACCTTGCCGGTGGTCAAAGAGGATCTCGGCAAGCAGGTGGCTCAGCACGCGGCGATGATCGGCCTGACCGCGCGCGCGGCACGCGATCGCGCCGACCTGATCGACCAGCCGGCGCCGACCTGGCAGACCAAGGATCTCGATGGCAAGGCTCACGCCCTGAAGGACTACAAAGGGAAGGTCGTGGTGCTCCATTTCTGGCGCCGCAACGACGGCTGGGGCCTGCGCAGTCTGCCGCAGGTCGAGCAGCTCGCGGAGCAGTTCACCGACAAGCCGGTCGTGGTGCTCGGCATGAACACCGAAGAGAACGAAACGGACGCTCGTTTCGTGGCCGACAAGATGGGGCTGGCCTATCCGATCTTGCGGGCCGATAAGTTCGCCGACCGTTATAACGCAGCGGCCGGCTCGGCCGTGTTCATCGTCGATCAGAAGGGAGTGGTTCGCGATATCTACCTGGGCTATTCGCCCACGCTGAAAGAAGACGTGGCCGCCGCGGTCAACGGTTTGCTCAGCAGCGAAGAGAAATGATGCGGGGCCGTATTGCGGATCGGGCTTGACCCGTTTCGGCCGAGGCGGATACTTGTGCGACACAAGGAAGTTCCGCGGCGAAGGGATTCGCAATCATGCCCGCACAAGGATGCGATCTGGCCGATGCGCAGGCATTGCGCCCGTCGGCCGAGCCGAGCCGCCCGTCCCATGCCCGCCCGATGGCGCGCGACCTTGCCTCGTCTGAATCACACGATCGCGTCTGGCTGGCGTTGGCGGTCTCTCTGTCCCTGGCGGGAATCACCGCCAAGCTGTTGTTGCTCCCGTTTCCGGTAACCACTGCCGGCGAGCTCGTGCGCTGGCTGTTGCGGCTGGGCATCGTCGTCTCACCCGATGTTTGTTTCGCGGTCGGGTTGGCGAGCATTTGCTGGCTGATTTCGCTCCCATTGCGAACATGGCCCACTGCCGTTCAGCGCACCTGGCGGACGATTTGCCTCGGGTCGTTCGGTCTGTGCGCGGTCTATGCCATCGCCAGTGTGCCGATGTACAAGGTGACGAAGGTTCCCTTCACCGTGCGTCTGCTGTCGTTTGTCGGCGGGCCGGAGGTGATGCTTTCGTCGGCCGGCGAATACTTTCCGCCGGGCATCGTCGCGTTGCTGGTCGTCTCGCCGCTCGTGGTTGTCTTGTCGCCCTGGGCCGCCCGGCGGCACGGGTTGCGCCGTGTGCTGGCACCGATCGGCCCGAAAGCGACCGCGGCGTTGGTTGTCGGGGTGGCCCTGGGTGGCGGACTCTGCCAGCGCTATGTGCAGGTGCGTGCCGACTGGGCCGATCCCAATCGCTGGGAACGCCGCATCGCGCAGAGCCCGCATTGGGTGCTGGTCGCTTCCTGCCTGACCGAATTGTCGAAAGACAGACCGTTCACGCAGAACTTCGCCTTCGACGAGATCGACGAGAGCGACTTCCGCGGCCCGCCCCCGATAACACCGGCCGAGCCTCTGCTGCCTGCCGATCGTCGGCCGAAGAACGTCATTCTCATCGTGTTGGAATCGATCGCGGCCGAGTATTGGGGCTTGCAGGGTTCTCGCTTCGCGACGACACCGAACCTCGATCGCCTGGCGGCGGAGCGGGGAGTCGTCTTCGACAACATTTACTCGCAGGCCGCCTCGAGTTGCAAAAGCCTGCTGGCCATCTCCAACAGCGTGTATGACCGGCCCGATTGGCTGCTCGTCGTGCGCGATCATCCCGCCTTCGATGTACCGGCCTTGCCCCAGGTGCTGCGGGAACGTGGTTATCGCACCTGCTATGCCCATTCGGGGCATTGGGGCTGGCAACGTCGGGAACAGTACCTCGAAGAACACGGCGCCGAAACGCTGATCGATGCCAAGGACATGGGAGACGCCAAGATCAACTCGTGGGGCAGCAGCGACCAGGCGATGTTCGCTGAGATTCTCGGCTGGATCGACACCAACCCCGACCGGCCGTTCTTTGCCTACGCCTATACGATCGAGACGCACCACCCCTATGTCGCCCCTCCGGAACATCACGATTTCGGCGTCCGCGACGAGGAGCTGGCGCGCTATCTCGACGCGGTGCGCGGCGCCGATGCGAAGATCGCTTGGCTCTATGCCGAGTTGCGGAAGCGTGGCCTGGCCGACTCGACGCTCCTGGCGGTGACGGCCGACCACGGCGAGAGCTTCGGCCAACACAACCTGCGGACGCACAGCTTCGGCGTTTACGAGCAAGCGGTGCACGTGCCGCTGGTGTTGCTGCACCCGGGCCTGCGCGACCTGCCGCGGCGCCGATCGAACGTCGGCTGCCATATCGACCTGGCTCCCACGTTGCTCGACATCCTGAACATTCCCGCTCCCGAGGCCTGGCAGGGCCGGTGCCTGCTGCGCGACGAAACCGATCACCCGGCCTATTTCCTGTCGGTGGGGAACGAGGTGGTGCTCGGATTGCGTGACGGCCGATTCAAGTACCATTTCTACGTCGACACGTTGCACGAAGAACTGTTCGACCTCGAGGCGGATGCCGGAGAGAACGACAACCTCGCCGCGCACGATCCGCAACGCGCACGCGGGTATCGCAGCCGATTGGGCGGCTGGGTGACATCGCAGCGTGAATTCTTGGCCCAGCACGGGGTACGGTGAGCGCGACGAGCCATGGATGACTATGCTTTCGATCCACCGGCGGCTGGCGATGGCCGCGACTCCTCGGCCATGATTTCGGTCGTCTTCTCGTTCTTCAACGAGGAAGACGTCTTGCCGGAGCTGTTGCGCCGCACGCGCGAGATGTTCGACGGCCTGTTGGCGGCGAACGAGATTCGCGGGTACGAGTTGATCTTCGTCAACGACGCGTCGACGGATCGCTCGGCCGAGATCCTGATGCGCGAGGCGCGGCGACGGCCGGACATCCGCCTGATCAACATGTCGCGCAATTTTGGTGTATCGCCCTGCGTGTTGGCCGGCATGCGCTACGCCAGCGGCGATGCCGTCGTCTACATGGACGCCGATTTGCAGGATCCGCCGGAAGTGATTCCCGAATTGGTGCGCGTCTGGCAAGCCAACCCGGAGATCGACGTAGTTCACACCGTGCGGCGATCGCGAGCGGGCGAGACACGCCTGAAGCTGGCTATCACGCGCGTGGGCTACTGGTTGTTGCACGCGGTCTCGACCATCGACTTGCCGCTCGAGGCGGGCGACTTCAAGCTGCTGTCGCGTCGCGCGGTCGATCTTGTCACGCAGTTTCGCGAGAAGCGGCCCTTCTTGCGGGGGCTGGTCTGCTGGATCGGTCTGGGCCAGGCGAAGGTCTATTATCACCGCGAGCCGCGTTGGTCGGGAAAGACCAAGTTCCACGTGCTGGGGCCGAAGGTCATTCGCAATTTTATCGACTCGGCCGTCGTTTCTTTTTCCGACGTGCCGCTCAAGATCTCGACCGCCCTCGGCTTGCTCTTCTCGGCGGGCGCGTTCGTGTACCTGGCCGTGCTGCTGGCCGGCTGGTGGCGCGGCGCCGACTTGCCCGCTTGGTCGGCGACGCTCGTGGCCGTGCTCTTCTTGGGCGGCGTGCAGTTGATCAGCGTGGGGATCCTGGGGACCTACATCGCGTCGATCTTCTTGGAGTCGAAGGGGCGGCCCAACTTCATCGTGCGCGACACGTTCGGGTGCGACGGGGCGATCCCGCGCGACGAAGGTCTTGCTTGTGTTGACGGCGAGTGGGACCGAACCGTGACCGTCACTTCCGATTTCGTGGAACGCCGCTGACCAAGAAATGCCGATTGCCGTCGAATCGACCCACCGATCGCGCGTCTGGCGACGGCTGCCTTCGCCGCCAGCGCGGCCGGAGGAACGGAAGAAACGGTGGGGCGCGGCCCGTGCTCGTCGCGCGCGATCGCCAGCCACGGTTGCCTATCGGGATGTAGGCGTGGTGCTGTTCGTCTGCGGCATTTGTGGACTCTGTTACGGGCTCACGGCGGGCTGGCAGATCGCCGTCGAGAGCGCCCAGGTCGTGGCCGGCCAGGTGATCTACCCGCTCGACAATCCGTTCTACATGTACCACGTCAAGTCGTGGACCCTGTTGCATCAACTGCCGGCCCTGTTGCTGAAGTGCGGCGTGGCGGAGCATGTCGTATCGCTGCTGGTTTCTTGCACCGCGGCGGTGGTCATGCAGCAGGCGCTGGGGCTGCTCAGCTATGCCTTCAGTCGCGACCGCCTGATGGCGTGCACGGTGCCGATGATGTATCTGGCGACGAACGTCTGCAAGGGCTGCGGGCAGGTCTATCCGGTCTTCATCGTTCCCGACGAGTACTGGACGAGTTACGGCGTGAGCGGCACCGCCGTGACGATGTTTGTCTGGGCACTGTGGGGACTGGGGCTGCACCGGCCCGCCGCGCTGTTGTGTGGGCTGGCGCCCGCCGTACACCCGGCCCTGGGCGGCTGGTGTGTCGCGACGACGGGGCTGGCCTTGCTCTGGAATTGGCGGACACAGCGCCCCCGCCTGGTGCCGATCGTGCGCTGGTTCTTGGCGGGAATGCTCCTCAGCGCGGTGAGTTTCGCGGTGCAGCGGTACTTGGCGCGCGGGCTGCCGACGGCCGATCCCGTGCTTTCGCGACAACTCCTGGCGGCCTTCGTCGAGGGGTGGGACAACCACCGCGTGCCATTTCCGCTCGGCAGCACCGATTGTCAGTTTGGCTGGGGCCTGCTGATGGTCTTGGCCGTCGTCCACGCCTGGTTCGACCGAAAACTGCCACAGCACGCGCGATTGCTGACGCGTATCTTGCTGGTCGCGACGGCCGGCAGCCTGTCGCTTTGCCTGCTCACGCACGTCGCCCACTGGTTGCCGATGGCCGTGATGATGGCGATGCCCGGGCGGTTCATCAACCTGGCGATCATCGCCTACCCGGCGGTGCTCATCGGGCTGTTGGCGCGCTGGCGGCGCGTGTGGTCGATCGACTGTCTGTTGGCCGGGCTGTCGCTTTATTGCCTGCTGCGGACGCTGATGCTCTCGAAGCAGCTCATCTATGTTCCCACCGCGCCGAAGGTCTTCTTGGCCTGTGGGTTGATTCTCGTGTACGTCCTGGCCTCGCATGCACAGGCGGGGCCGGGTCGGCGTGTCCGTCGGTTCGCGCGTTGGGGAGCGATCGCCGGTCTTCTCGTGGCGGGCGGTCTATGGACGCGAGACTTGCACCTGGCCGTCCTGCTGTGGGCGACGGCGGCAGCGTTGGGGTTGTTACGCCCCCGTCTCTGTCGATTGGAATCGGCACGTCTGGGGCCGGCGTTGCGAGCCGCCAGTTTGGGCTGCGTGTGGCTCGCGTTGCTCGTCAAGGGTGGCTGGCTGCTCGGGGTCGGCTCTCTTTTGGCCGCAGGTTGGGCTTGGACCGTCGCGGTGAACCGCAGCGGCGGACGACGAGCGTCTCTTCGCTGGCGAACCGCCTCGATCGCAGCCGCGGTGGCGTCGATCGGTCTGCTGGCCGTGGCACTGAGCCAGCGGGCGGAAGCTGGCTACCGATCGATGAAAGAGGCCGAGGAGGATCCGGTACTCGTCGCCGCGCGGCGCGAAGCGGGCATGTTGTTGATCGTTCCGCGCATGTGCCTGGTGCAATTGCGCACGCGTCGTCCCGTGTTGCTCAACGGCGAGGCGATGAACCAGATCACGTACGTCCCCGCTTCTGGGCCGGCGATGAACAATATCGTCAAGCGCATCTATGGCGACGACATTCTCACCCCCCGTCCGCCTTCTTGGCAGAACTGGGGCGGTTTGATGCAACACAGCGGCTATCCGCTCTGGCAATCGCGAGATCCGGCGACCTGGGCCGAGCTGGCCCGCGAGTTCGGTTTCACCAATGTATTGGCCGGCCGCGAATGGAACCTGCAATTGCCGGTCGTCGCCCGTAGCGAAAAGTTGATCCTGTACGGTCTGCCTAAGAGCGACTGAAAGAACCTGGAAGCCGGAGCGCCGTGGGGCGAAAATCGGCCGTGGAACGCCGATTTTTTGCAGCTCGATCCGGTTTTGTCGGTGGCTGTAAGAGCGGCTGAAAGAACCCGGAAAGGCGGACTGATCTTGGTCGCGAGGGGCGGTATCGGTTAGAAAATCCGACCGTTTGGAGGGAGCCTCAGCCGTGACGGATAACCAATTCCGGCAGTCGGCGCCGCGGGCCATGAAGCTTGTGGCGCGGTGCGCCGTCTCGTTGGCGATCGCCGCGGCGATCGTTCATGAAATCTGCCTGGTCTTCGATCTGACCCGCCGTACCTACGGCGAAGGTCCGATCCTGGCCATGTGCGAACGTATGCGATCCGAGCCGGTGTCGGCCGACTGGATGCGGCAGCTTCCCTACGGATTGAGTTGCTACGGCCCGGCCTATTATTGGCTCACCAATCTGCTCGTGGGCTGCACCGGTTGGCAGCATAGTTTCATTCCCGGCCGCATCGTCGCGTTGGTGTGCGGCTTGGCGACCGCGGTCCTGGCCGGCGCGACGGCGCGGCGCCATACGCGCAGCACGGAGATCGGCTTACTCACCGCGTCGATGTTTCTGGTCTCGCTCCCGTTCGTCGACTGGCTTCCCTTCGCGCGTGTCGACACGCTCGCCGTCATGTTCTCGGCCGCCGCCTATTGGGCGCTCGGAGGCGATCTGTCGAGCGTGATCGTGGCTGCCATCTGCGTGGCCATGGGTTCGCTGGCCAAACCGACGGCGGCCCTCACGGCGGTTCCCCTCTGTGCGCACCTGTTGGCCACCCGGCGATATCGCGATGCTGGGTGGTTCGCCGCCATCGTCGTTTCTCTGGGTGTGACGATCTGGGCTATCGTGCAATGGGCCACCGGCGGGTTCTTTCTCACGGCCGTCGTGCTCGGCAATTGCAACCCGATGTCGATCTGGAAGGGGTACGCGACGAGCTACGAGTTCTTGCCGACTCCTCTGGGGACCGGCGGCTTTCTGACCGCGGCTTGGTTGTTGCTCCGCTCGCCGCGACAGTTCGCGCAATCGCTGTTCGGTGCGGGCTTCGTGATGACCTTTGCCATCTCCGCGGTACTTTGCTGCAAGCGGGGAGCCGAGATCAACTACTTCCTCGAACCGGCCTTATTGGCCTCGTTGACGATCGCCGTCGATGGACTCCCGCGCTTGCTCGAGCTCGATGCGCGGCGGGCGATGCTGGCCATGGCCGTGCTGGCGGCCATGATCGGACTGCCCAGTGCCCGCGATACGAAGGCCGTCATCCGTTCGTTGCCGGCACGCCCGACGTGGTTCGGTCCCGTCGAGCAGTGGTTGGCCGACGAACCGCCCGACGTGGGCTTGCTGGCCGATGCGAAGGTGATCGACATGGTGCTGTCGACCGGTCACCGCCCCTGCGTGAACGACCCCTATCTCTACACGATGATGGTCGGCAACGGTACGCTCGACTCGGCGCCTCTGCTGGAGCGGATGCAGGACGGGCGGATCAAATGGCTCTTCTTCCATCGAACGCTCCCCTATCATCTCGGCACGATCGAGCGCGACACCCATTCGTGGCCGCCCGACGTGATCGAGGCGCTCCCGCGTTTTTACGAAGCCGTGGCCGAAGACGACGGGCTCTACATCTATCGGCATCGCAAGTATGGCCAGAACCTCGCTTCATCGAGCGTGACGACGGAGTGAAGGAATCGAGCGCCCACGCGAATCGCGCTTAGCAACCGTCCTTTAGAGAAACGAGCAAAATAGAGAAACGAATGAAACCGGCTCTCGCTCGAAAAAGATCGGCGTCTCACGGCCGATTTTTGCCCGCGGCGCTCCGGTTTTCCAGTTTTGTCAGCCGCTCTTATGGAAACGATTTCCAGACTTGCCGTGCGTTCGGTCCTGCTGTTGACCATTGCGACGATCGCCGCATTTCAGACGTATCGGGTGTTTCACCGTCATCGTAGTTACGGTGAGGGGCCGATCGTCGCCTTTGCCGAACGGATGCGGTCGGAGCCCGTCTCGGCGGCCTGGATGCACGAGCCGCCGTACACGCTCAGTTGCTACGGGCCGGCCTATTATTGGGCGACCAACGCGGTGGCCGACTTGGGCGGCTGGCACAACAGCCTGATACCCGGCCGGTTGGTGTCGTTGGTCGCGGCGCTCGTGGCCGCGGGGCTGGCAGCGGCGGCTGCCTGGCGGCACACCAGGGATGTCGACCTTGGTCTGCTCGCGGCGATCTTGTTCCTCGTGTCGCTTCCGGTCAACGAATGGCTCCCCTATGCCCGTGTCGACATGTTGGCGATCGCCTTCTCGGCCGCGGCCTATTTGGCCGTCGGGACCCGTCGTTGGGAGCTCGCCGCGTCGGCCGTCTTGATCGTTGCCGGCTCGCTCGTCAAGCCGACCGTGGCGCTCACCGCCCTGCCGATCGCGGCGCACTTGCTGATCACCCGGCGCCGGCGGGACGCGGCCTTTTACGCGTCGCTCGTGATCGCGGCGGGAGTGTTGGCCTGGGGTGCGGTGCAATGGGCCAGCCGCGGATATTTCCTGACCGCCGTCTTGTTGGGCAATCGCAACCCTTTGTATCCGTGGCGAAGCTATCTCTACACCCACCAGTTCTTGCTCTCGCCTCTGGCGGTCGGCGCGCTGGGGGTCGTGGCTTGGCGGTTGATTGCGACGCCACAACAGTTCGTGCGATCGCTGTTCGGGCTGGGGTTCGTATCCAGCCTGGCGATCGCCATCGTGCTGGTCGGCAAACGAGGGTCCGAGATCAACTACTTTCTGGAACCGGCCCTGTTGGCGGGCTTGGCCATCGCGGTCGACGGTGGCGCTTGGCTCGCGTTGTTCGACGCGACGCGCACGCGGTTGGTGGTCGGGTCGTTGTCCGTGGTGCTGGCCGTGCCGAACGTGCGCGAGATCCGGCAGCATCTCCGTTCGCCGGCCAAAGAATCACCTGCTTATGAAACGGCCCGCCACTGGCTGATCGACGAACCGGCGGACGTCGACCTGTTGGCCGACGGTCGGATGGTGGACGTGGCGCTCGCCGCCGGCCGTCGTCCGTGGCTGAACGATTCCTTCCTGTACATGCTGCTCGTCGATAACGGCACGCTCGACTCGGCTCCATTGATGGAACGATTGCGCGACGGCCGCATCAAATGGCTGTTCTTGCGCAAGACGCTCGCGGAACATCAGGAAGCGATCGAGAGCAAGACCGATTGCTGGCCGCTGGAAGTGATCGAAAGCTTTCCTCGCTTTTACGAACTCGTCGACGAGAGCGACGGGTTGTACGTCTACCGCCACCGCCGCTTCGGCGATTCGGTGGCCAGCGCGACTTGTACAAACGCCGGCCGGGCACGATAACTGGCACTTAGAGCGGCTGACACCCCCGGAAGCCGAAGCGCCATAGGAAAGAATCGGTCGCGTCGCACCGGTTGAGCCATGCCTTATCTGCCAAATACTGCCGACGACGAATCCGCGATGCTTGCCGCGATCGGCGTCAAGTCGATCGATGAGCTGTTCGCGATGATCCCGGGTGACTTGCGGCTCACTCGCCCGCTGTCACTTCCGCCGGCACTCACCGAGATCGATCTGACCAACCACTTGGGCGGCCTGGCGGCCCGGAATGTGGCCGCCGGCCAACGAGCCTGTTTTCTGGGAGGCGGCAGCTACGACCATTTCATCCCCGCGGCGGTCGATGCGATCGCTTCGCGGGGCGAGTACTACACGTCTTACACGCCCTATCAGCCGGAAGCGAGCCAGGGGAACCTGCAAGCGTTCTTCGAGTATCAGACGCTCATCACGCGGCTCACCGGCATGGACGTCTCGAACGCCAGCCTCTACGACGGGGGGAGTGCCGCGGCCGAAGCGGTCTTCATGTGCATCGCCGCGACGGGACGGCGTGGGCGGGTCGTCGCGGCGGCCAGCGTTCATCCGGAATATCGGCAGATCCTGGAGACCCATCTCTGCAACCTGGGCATCGAGTTGTTGACCGTCGGCACGCCCGACGGAGTCCTGTCGCCCGACGACCTCGCGTCGGCCGTCAACGATCAGACCGCCTGCGTGTTGCTCCAGCAGCCGAACTTCTTTGGCTGCGTCGAGCAGGCCGAACGTTTGGGCGCGATCGCTCACCAGGCGGGCGCGAAGTTTGTCGTTTCGGTCGATCCGATCAGCCTCGGCCTCCTCAAGCGGCCGGGAGATTATGGCGCCGACGTGGTGGTGGCGGAGGGGCAGTCGTTGGGCAACCCGATGGCCTTCGGCGGCCCTTACCTGGGGATCATCGCCTGCCGCGAAGAGCTTGTGCGGCGGATGCCGGGCCGCATCACGGGCCAGACCACCGACCGCAACGGCCGCCGTTGTTGGGTGCTCACCCTGCAAACGCGCGAGCAACACATTCGTCGCGAGAAGGCGACCAGCAACATCTGCACGAATCAGGGGCTGTATGCCCTGCGCGCCACCATCTATCTGTCGCTGATGGGGCCGCAGGGCATGCGCGAGGTGGCCGAGCTCTGCTTGCGGAAGAGCCGTTACGCGCTCGGGAAGTTGTCGGCGGGCCGCCGGTTGTCGCCGGCATTTTCCCATCCCACGTTCAAGGAGTTCGTGGTGCGCGACCGCGACGGCGCGGTCGAGGCTTTGCTCCGAGAAGCCGGCCGGGCGGGTTTCTTCGCCGGCATCGCCTTGGGCCGCTGGTATCCCGAACTCGCCGACTGTTTCTTGGTCACCGTGACGGAAAAGCGAACGAGGGACGAGATCGACGCTTTGGCCGCCGCGCTGGCGTGAGTGTGTTCGAACTCCCTTCTTTGATCCGAGTCGATGCGTAACATCCAAGCCGTCCGCCCTCTGTTTGAGCTCTCCAAGCCCGGTCGACGCGCGGCGCAATTGCCGGCCTGCGACGTGCCCCAGCAACCTCTCGAAGACTTGCTGCCCGCCGAAGCGCTGGCCGCCGCGCCACCCGCCTTGCCCGAATTGTCCGAGCCCGACGTGGTGCGGCACTTCACGAACCTGTCGACCTTGAATATGTCGGTCGATACGCATTTCTATCCGCTCGGGTCCTGTACGATGAAGTATAACCCCAAGCGCAACGAGCGGCTGGTGTCGTTGCCGGGGCTGGCCGACCTGCACCCGTATCAACCTGTCGATACGTTGCAGGGCATGCTCGAACTGCTTTGGCGATTGCAGGAGATGCTGGCCGAGATCGGCGGGTTGCACGCCGTTTCGCTCCAGCCGGCCGCGGGTGCTCATGGCGAGTTGACGTGCCTGCTCATGGCCCGCGCCTACTACCGACAACTCGGCCAGGCGCGCAGCAGGGTGCTCGCCCCCGACAGCGCTCACGGCACCAACCCGGCCAGCGCCACCGTGGCCGGCTTCGATTACGTGACGGTCAAGAGCACGCCGCGCGGCTTCGTCGATTTGGAAGATCTCCGCCTCAAGCTCGACGATCGCGTGGCCGTGTTCATGATCACCAACCCGAACACGTTGGGCATGTTCGATCGGCAGATCGGCCAGATCGCGGAATTGGTGCACGCCGCCGGCGGATTGGTCTATCTCGACGGCGCGAACATGAACGCCATTCTCGGCATCAGCCGCCCGGGCGATTTCGGCGCCGACATGATGCATTACAACCCGCACAAGACGTTCAGCGGGCCGCACGGTGGCGGTGGACCCGGCGCGGGGCCGATCGCCGTCCGCCAGAACCTCGAGCCGTTCTTGCCGGTGCCCGTCGTCGAGCGCGCCGGCGATGGTTACCGCTTGACGTACGATCGGCCCCATTCGATCGGCCGCGTGCGTGCCTTCTTTGGCAATGTCGGCGTGCTGGTGCGGGCCTACTGCTATATCCGCAGTTATGGACCGGATGGCCTGCGACGGGTGAGCGAGAACGCGGTGCTCAACGCCAACTACCTGCTGAGCCGCCTCAAGCACCGCTTTCCCGTGCCCCAGGGCGACCGCTGCATGCACGAGTTCGTCGCTTCGGCGGCCAAGCTCAAGGCGGAGCGCGACATCTCGGCGATGGACCTGGCCAAGCGGCTGCTCGACTACGGCTTTCACGCTCCCACGGTCTACTTTCCGCCCATCGTGCGGGAGGCTTTGATGATCGAGCCGACCGAGACGGAGAGTAAGGAGACGCTCGACGCCTTCGCCGACGCGTTGCTGGCGATCACGGAGGAACCGTCCGAGTTGGTTCACGGGGCTCCGCACACCACCGTCATCAGCCGGCCAGACGAAGTGCAAGCCGCTCGGCAACCGGTGGTCAAGCAATAGCCCGGCCCTTTTCTTGCCAGCGCCCAACTGCCCGGAACGGTTGATCTTACGTTCCGTCGCTGCTAGCATCATCTGTGTGCTTTTCTAGCGGTACGCGAGGCCCGATAGCGGCTCACAAGACCAGGAAGCCGGAACGCTATCCGGCTTTGTCGGTTGATCTGAAAGGGAGATTTTCCGCATGCTTGAACTCACCGGCCGGGGCTCGACCCAGACGTGCGACGGGTTGTCTCGCCGCGATTTTCTGCAAGCCGGCACGCTCGGCGCCCTGGGCCTCTCGCTGGCCGATCTCGTGGCCGCGGAAGCCCAAGGAAAGGTGGCCGACGGCCACGACGATCGCTCAGTGATCATGATCTTCAACCTCGGTGCTCCGAGTCAGATCGACACCTGGGATCCCAAGCCCGATGCGCCCGCCGAGATCCGCGGTCCGTTCAAGCCGATCAAGACGAACGCGCCGGCGATCGAGATCAGCGAGATCTTCCCGCGCATGGCCCAGCACGCCGACAAGATCTCGCTGGTCCGCAGTTGCTACCACACGGCGGCCGCCGTGCACGACACCGGACACCAGATGATGCAGACCGGCCGCCTGTTCACCGGCGGTATCAACACGCCGCACGCGGGCTGTGTGCTCAGCTATCTGCGCGGACGCAAGTCCGACCTGCCGGCGCATGTCGTTTTGCCCGAGCCGATGGGTCGCACGGGCGGCAACCTGCCGCATGGCCAGGATGCGGGTTTCTTGGGGAAGGCGCACGATCCGTTCGCGCTGATGGCCGACCCGTCGCAGGCGAATTTCAAGGTGCCCGATCTGTTGCCGCCCGCGCAGATCGGCGAGGCGCGGCTCGATCGGCGTCGCCGCTTGCGCAGCATCGTCGACGATACGGTGAAGAATTTCGAGGCCAGCGACAGCGCCCAGCTCCTCGACAGCAATTTTCAGGCGGCCTTCCGCTTGATGACCAGCACGCAGGCCCGCGAGGCGTTCGATCTCTCCAAAGAGCCGCCTCCGGTGCGTGAGCGTTACGGCATGACGCGCTTCGGCCAGAGTTGCCTATTGGCTCGGCGGCTGATCGAAGCGGGAGTGCGGTTCGTGACCGTCAATACGTTCATCACCGTGTTCGACGAGATCACCTGGGACATTCACGGCTCGAAGCCCTTTACATCGATCGAGGGGATGCGCGACATCGTCGCGCCCATGTACGACCAGGCGTATTCGGCGTTGCTCGAAGACCTGACGCAGCGCGGCATGCTGGGGAACACACTGGTCTGTAATCTGGCCGAGTTCGGCCGCACGCCGCGCGTCAACCCGGCCGGCGGTCGTGACCATTGGCCGCAGGTCTGGACGGTTCATTTCGCGGGCGGTGGCGTGCAGGGCGGGCGCGTGGTCGGCCGCAGCGATCCGATCGGTGGCGTGCCCGCCGAGCGGCCCGTCGAGCCGGCCGAGATCGTCGGCACCGTGTACCGCAGCCTCGGCCTCGACCTCGAAACGAAGCTCCCCGGCCCGCAGTCGCGGCCCTTCCCGCTCGTCGACTTCGGGAAGCACGAGATCAAGGAATTGTTCTGACCCGAGTACGCTTGCCCGGACAGGCGGCACGATTACTCTGAAAACTCGCGCTGCCGCGGTTGCGCCGCGACGACAGTGGCCGCCCCGGCCGACAGAGTCTTGCGAAGAAGTACGGCATGGCGGAAACGCTTGGTTAGGCGACCCTGCCGGCTAGCCACGAGAAGCCCCCACCTCCCTAACTCACAGGCCTAGGAAAATGCTGCGACGACGAACGATGCTCTGGGGAGCACCGATGATCCTGGAAGTGATTGTCGCCTGCGTGGGCCCATCGTCGGGCTTACGTGCCGACGAGGGGCTCGCGCTCTTGCCGGGTGAGATCAAGCTCACCGGTTCGCAGGCGTATCAATCGCTCTTGGTCGAGGAATCGCGAAACGGTCAATACGTCGGACAAGTGGTCGAAGGGCTGACGTTTGAATCGAGCAACCCGCAGGTGGTGGCGATCGAAGACGGAGTGGCTCGACCCGTCGGCAATGGACAGGCGACGATCACGGCCAAGATCGGAGCACGTTCGTCGACGGCCGCGGTGACCGTCGCGGGTATGGACCAGCCGTTCCGCTGGAGCTTTCGCAATCACGTGGAAAGCGTGCTCGCCAAGGCGGGATGCAGCTCGGGTGCCTGCCACGGAGCGCAGGCGGGGAAGAACGGATTCAAACTCTCTCTGCGGGGCTACGACCCCGATGGCGACTTCAACACGATCACGCGACAGGCGCGCGGGCGACGCATCGTGCCCAGCGATCCGGGACGCAGTCTCATTCTGACGAAACCGACCGGTGCCGTGCCACACAAAGGCGGATTGCGGTTTCGCGTCAATTCACTCGAATACCGGGTGCTGGCCGATTGGATCGCGGCCGGCACCCCACCGCCGACGCCCGGCGATCCGCGACTGGAGCGATTGGAGATCTTGCCCGGTTCTTCGGTGCTGAAGCCCGAGGCGAAGCAGCAGCTCATCGTGCTCGCGCACTTCAACGACGGCCACACCGAGGATGTCACCCGCTGGGCGAAGTTCACCTCCACCAACGAGTCGGTGGGGCAGGTCGGCGAGTTGGGGCAAGTCAAGGTGGTGGGCTATGGCGAGGGGGCGATCACCGCCTGGTATCTGAGCCGCGTGGTGACCGCCACGATCAGTTCGCCCTATCCGACACCCGTGGCGGCGGAAGTCATCGCGCATGCCGAACGGCGCAATTTCATCGACGACGAAGTGCTCGCCAAGCTGGCGAGCTTGAGCATTCCGCCCTCGGCGGCCGCCGGCGACAGCGAGTTTCTGCGGCGTGCCTATATCGACACGATCGGCATGCTGCCGACCGCCGACGAAGCTCGGGCGTTTCTGGGCGATCCGTCGCCCGACAAGCGAGACAGGCTGATCGAATCGTTGCTCGAACGGCCGGAGTTCGTCGATTACTGGGCCTACAAGTGGTCGGACCTGTTGCTGGTGAACAGCGAGAAGCTCCGCCCGCCGGCCATGTGGGCGTATTACACCTGGATCCGCAATCAGGTCGAAGCCAACACACCTTGGGATGAATTCGCCCGGCAGGTTGTGACCGCCACGGGCAGCACGCTCGAAAACGGGGCGACGAATTATTTCGTGCTCCATCAGGATGCGCCGGACGTGACCGAGACGACGACGGTGGCCTTCTTGGGCATGTCGGTGAATTGCGCCCGCTGCCACAACCATCCGCTCGAAAAATGGACGAACAATCAGTATTACGCGATGGCCAACCTGTTCGCCCGGGTCAAGCTGAAGGCCGCCCCCGGTGATGGCAACACGATCGTGTTCGCCGCGACCGAGGGAGAACTCATTCAGCCGCTCACGGGCAAACCGCAGGTGCCCACGCCGCTCGATGGTCAGCCGACTCCTCTCGAGTCGCCCGATGACCGGCGTCAACATCTGGCTCGCTGGCTCACGTCGCCCGACAATCCGTATTTCAGCCGCGCGATCGTCAACCGCATCTGGGCCAATTTCTTCGGTGTCGGCCTGGTCGAGATGGTCGACGACATGCGGCTGACCAATCCGGCCAGTAACGAAAAGCTGTTGAACGCCGCCGCCAAGTTGCTCGTCGATAACCGCTTCGACCTGAAATCGCTCATGCGGGCGATCTTGCAATCGAAGACCTATCAACGCAGCAGCAACCCCTTGCCGGAGAACAAGGGCGACGCGCGTTTCTACTCGCGCTACTACCCCAAGCGGTTGATGGCCGAGGTGTTGCTCGACGCCATGTCTCAGGTCACCGCGGCGCCGACGCAATTCGGCGACTACCCGCTTGGTTGGCGGGCCGTGCAACTTCCCGACTCGAACGTCAATTCCTACTTCCTCAAGACGTTCGGTCGGCCCGAGCGCGTCGTCACCTGCGAGTGCGAACGGACGGCCGAACCGACCATGGTGCAGGTGCTGCACATCTCCAACGGCGATTCGCTGAACAACAAACTGCAAGCCAAGGGGAACCGCCTCGAGCAACTGCTGGCCGCCAACACGCCGGACGATCGGTTGGTCGAAGAGCTCTATCTGGGCGCCTTGGCGCGCCGGCCGACGGAAGACGAAAAAGCGAAGTTGCTGGCCGTCTTGGCCGAACCGGGCTCAGACAAACGGCAGGTCTTGGAGGACCTCTATTGGAGCGTGTTGAGCAGCCGAGAATTCTTGTTCAACCATTGAGATTCGCGACGAGCATGAATACGACGATATGGCGGTCCGTTAGCCGATTTTGCCGAGTTGCCCTGCGACCGGCGGCCGCGGTTGCGTTCTTGGGGCTGGCGACGATCGTCCGTGCCGACGGGCCGCCCGACTACAACCAACAGATCGCGCCGATCTTCCGGCAATACTGCGCCGGTTGCCATAACGCGCAGGATGCCGAAGGTGGATTCGTGTTAGAGAGCTACGAGAGCCTCCTCAAAGGCGGAGCGGGTGGCGCGGTGCTGTTGCCGGGCAAGGGCGAACAGAGCCGGCTCGTGCTGATGCTCGAAGGCAAGCTCGAGCCCGTGATGCCACCCAAGGACAATGAGCGACCGAAGGCGGAGGAGATCGCGCTCGTGCGATCGTGGATCGACGGCGGTGCGAAGAGTCCTGGCGGCCAGCCGCCCGATCCGACGCTGTTGGTGACGCCCAAGGTCGATCTATTGGCGCCCGCACGGCGCGTGATCAACGCGGCGGCCGTGCGTCCCGATAGCAAGCTCGCCGCCTTGGCCGGATACGGCGAAGTGCGGCTCGTCGACGTGGCAAACCGAGCGATCGTTCGCACTCTCGCCGGCCATCGCGGCAGCGTCACGGACGTGGCTTTTTCGGCCGATGGCGGCAAACTCGTCAGCGTCGCGGGCGAGCCGGGTCTGTTCGGCGAACTGAAACTTTGGAACGTCGCCGACGGCGCACTGGTGTGGACGGTCGTCGGTCATCGCGATTCGCTCTATGCGGCCGCCCTCAGCCCCGACGGCACGCTCGTCGCCAGCGGCGGTTACGACCAGGACATCAAGCTGTGGGATACGGCCAGCGGGCGCGAGGTTCGCACCATCACCGGGCACAACGGCGCCGTATTCGATCTGGCGTTCAGCCCCAACGGAAAGCTGCTCGCCAGCGCCAGCGCCGACCGTACGGTCAAGCTCTGGGATGTGGCCAGCGGCAATCGCCTCGATACCTTTGGGCAACCGCTCAAGGAGCAATACGCCGTCGTGTTCAGCCCGGATGGGCGACGGGTGGCGGCGGGCGGCGTCGATAATCGTATTCGCGTCTGGGCGTTGAGTGAGACAGCCGAGGAGGGGACGAACCCGCTGGCCATCACGCGTTTCGCCCACGAGGGGCCGATCGTCGAACTCGCATGGTCGCAGGATGGCAAGACGCTGGCCAGTTCCGCCGAGGACAGCACCGTTCGGATATGGGATGCCGAGCAGGTCATCGAGCGGTTATCGCTCCCCTTGCAGCCCGATTGGCCCGCCGCCCTCGCCTTGGCCGCCGACAGCAAGACTCTGTTGGTCGGTCGCTTGGACGGATCGTTCGCCTTCTATGACGACACGAACGG
Source organism: Pirellulales bacterium (assembly GCA_035547915.1). GTDB lineage: Bacteria > Planctomycetota > Planctomycetia > Pirellulales > JAICIG01 > DASSFG01. Next base: position 255,642 of record DASZTS010000095.1, read on the forward strand.
CCAAGTTGTGCCGCCACCCAAGCCGGAATTGGCCTCTCTGTCGCTGCGCGGCCTGCGGCGCGGTGGGGCGACGGAAGTGAAACTGCGTGGCAAGAACCTGATCGACGTGAGCCGGTTGGAATTCAATAACCCGCTCTTGCAGAGCAAGGTGATCTCCTCCGCAAACGAGCGTGCCGACGAGGCGACGGTCGAGATTACGGCGCCGGGTGAGTTGCCGCGCGGCACCTATCAGGTGGCCGTCGTCACCGCCGGCGGCAAGAGCGATTCGCTGCCTATCGTGATCGACGACCTGCCGCAGATCACGGAGGCCGAGCCCAATAGCACCGCCAAGCAGGCAACGGCGATCTCACTGCCGACCGGCATCTGGGGAACGCTCGCGGCGCGCGGCGATATGGATCATCTGGCCTTCGATGCCAAAGCGGGTCAAACCATTGTCTGCGAATTGTCGGCGAGGCAGTTCGGCTCGGCCTTGAACGGTGTCCTCACGTTGCTCGATCCGGCGGGCGAGGTGGTGGCCGGCAACAACGACTTCGATAGCCAGGAAGATCCGTTGCTGGCCTACCGTATTCCGGCCGACGGGCGTTACACGGTCCGCGTCAGTGACCTGTCTTTGACCGGCTCGGAGAAGCACTTCTATCGGCTTTCGGTGGGCGAACTTTCTGTCGTTACGGCCTGCTATCCGATCAGCGTGCCGGCCGACCAAGAGACCGAGGTGGAATTGGTCGGCTTCAACGTACCGGCCGCCACGCGGGTGAAAGTACCCGCCGGACCAACAGGCGAGCGAGCCATATCCGTCGACTCCAACCGCTTTCGCCTCAGCCGGCCGCTCAACGTGCTGGCCAGCGACGGCTCCGAGGCGTTGGAGACCGAACCGAATGACGGAGTAGACCAGCCGACGCCCATCGCCGTTCCTGGGAACGCGAACGGCCGTATCGCCGCGGCGGGCGATGTCGACCTGTTCCGGTTCGAGTCGAAGGCGGGTCAGACCTGGATCGTCGAGACGCAGGGCGAGCGGCGCGGCTCACCGATCGATACCCGGCTGGAAGTGCTCGATGCCAAGGGCGTGCCCGTGCTGAACGTGCTCTTGCAGGCCGTGCGCGACAGTTACTTGGAATTCCGCGGCATCGACTCCAACAGCGGCGGCCTCCGGCCCAAGAATTGGGAAGAGATGGAGTTGAACGAATACATGTATGTGCAGGGCGAGGTCTGCCGCATCTTCCGCATGCCGCAGGGACCCGATTCGGAAGTGGTGTTCTATCAGCTCGGTGGCCGCCGCCGTAATTATTTCGATACCAGCCCCACCAGCCACGCACTCGGCGACACCTGCTACACGGTCGAGGCGCACGCACCGGGCGACAAGGTCGTGCCCAACGGGTTGCCCGTGTTCCCCCTCTATTACGCGAACGACGATGACATGGAGCGCAAGCTGGGGCGCGACTCGCGGTTGACGTTCAAGGCCCCGGCCGACGGCGCCTACATGGTGCGGGTGAGCGATGTGCGCGGCTTCGGCGGCGACCGCTTCGTCTATCGGCTCTCGGTGCGTCCGCCCCAACCCGATTTCGAGGTGCGGTTGGCCGACGTCAACCCGAGCGTGCCCCGTGGCAGCGGCCGGCGGCTCACGTTCACCATCGACCGCCGCGACGGCTTCGAAGACGACGTCACGATCGACGTGGCCGGACTCCCGCCCGGCTTCTCCATTTCGGCGCCGCTGGTGATGCAGGCCGGGCACGTCGAGGCCCGCGCGGTGCTGAATGCCACGGCCGACGCCGCGCAGCCCGCGCCCGAGGCTTGGCAGCAGGTGAAGATCACGGCCAAAGCGAACCTCGCGGGACAGCCGGCCGTCAAGGAGGTCAACCGTCTTGGCCAGGTGAAATTGCTCGACAAGCCGAACCTGACCGTGCGTCTGGAACCGGCCGATGTGACCATCGTTCCGGGCACGACGGTCACGGCCACGCTCAAGATCGAACGCAACGGCTTTAATGATCGGGTACAATTCGACGTCGACAACTTGCCGCATGGGGTCATCGTCGACAACATCGGGCTCAACGGCGTCCTCATTCCCGAAGGCCAGAGCGAGCGCCAGATCTTCTTGTCATGTGCGCGGTGGGTGCCCGACACCGATCGAACGTTCTACGCCCTGGCGAACAACGCCGGCGGACAATCGTCGCTGCCCGTCACGTTGCACGTCCGGCGTGCCGGACCGCTAGCGAGTAAGTGACGTCCGGCCGAGTAACGGCCGGCACGACCGTTGTCATCGTGTTGCCGCGGTCGGCGCACCAATCGTCACTCGCCAGTTCGCGTCCGTTTCTTCTTCCATCACGATCGGCACGTCCAAGAATCGTCGGATGATGTCGCTGTTCGTCGTCGTGTGAGGTGTGGGATCGAGCGTGACGAATTCTCCGCCGCCGGCCAGTGCCAGTGGCAAGAGCAGTTGGTCGGCCAGATGTTCGCCGACCGGGACGCCTGTCGTTAGGTAGCGCTTCGCTTCGGTCGCCGCCTCGCTGGCGACCGTCTCGGCCGGAACCCCGCGACGGCCGAAGCCCGTGAAGACCTCGGTCACCCGTTCGCTTGCGATCTCGATGGTTACCACGTTGCCCGGACCGAAGCCCTCCCGGATCCGTCGCATCTCCAGGCACTCTTCGGGCCAGTCGAGATCTCCGGCCACCGTCGCAAGCTCGCGCTCGGCAATGTGCTCGGGCAGGTTCGACACCAGGGCCCGGCAAATCCTGCCACGGATTTCTCCCCGTGTGATGAGGCGTATCGGCTCCAAACGGCCGGCCGGGTCGATCACGACGCTCATGCGCCCGCCACCGCCCGGATAGAATCCCGGCCGCTCGAGAATGAGCGCAACGTGCGCGCCCATGCGGCCGAGCAACGGCATGAAGGCCCGCTCCAGGAAATCGAAGGGCGGAGCGAACGGGTTGTGCGTGCCGCCGATCAATTCGATCGTCGAGGGGCCGTCGGCCAAGAGCAGCGGCGGCAAGATGGTTTGCAGGACGAGCGTGGTGCTGCCGGCCGAACCGATGTTGAAGCGATAGTCGCCGGCTCGGGGCCGGCCCGGCTGAAACTTCAACTCCCGCGAGCCGATTTCGTCGCCGGATAGCTTTGCGCCGCAGATCGTAGCGGCGGCCTGCACGGCCGTCAGATGTTGCCGGCGGAGTCCCGGTTTGTCTCGCCGGGCGCGGATGCGCTCGATCCGCACCGCCTGCTGGGTGACGATGGCCAGTGCCAGCGAGGTTCTCAGGATCTGGCCTCCACCTTCGCCTTGCGAACCGTCGAGGACCTGCATGTTGCCGTTCTCCAGCGTCGTTGTTAAGCTCAACAGGGAATGAAACATTATCCGGATTTTGAGGCATTCCGTCGCCTGGCTCGCGGTGTGCAACTCGTTCCCGTCTATCGCCAGCTCGCCGGCGACATGCTGACGCCCGTGACGGCGTTTCGCAAACTCGACACCGGGAGTTGTGCCTGTCTCTTCGAAAGCGTCATCGGGGGCGAGAAGGTAGGACGCTATAGCTTCCTGGCGGGCGACCCGTTCCTTCTCATCGAGGCCCGTGCGCATCGTGTGACGGTTACGGAGCCCCGGTCGGACGCTCCCCCCCGGACCGAGACATTCGATTCACCCGACCCTCTCGAAGAGCTGCGACGCCGCATCGCCGCTTTGCGGGCCTGCACCCTGCCCGAGCTTCCGCCGTTCTGCGGCGGGGCCGTGGGCTATGCCGGGTACGACACGGTGCGTTATACGGAGCACTTGCCCGACGCACCCGAGGACGACCGCGAACTGCCCGATCTGGCGTTCGCCTTCTTCGACCACATGGTGGTCTTCGACAATGTGCGGAAGACCATGATCGTGGTGGTGATGGCCCGCGTGAGCGGCGACGATGCGGCGGTGGCGGAAGAATATGCCGAGGCTTGCCGGCGGGTCGATCTCTTGGTCAACCGGCTGGGCGCCGTCGACGGTAAATTGTGCCTGGCCGATGTCGAGTTGGCCGGTGATCCGAGGATCGCCGTGACGTCCAACTTCGAGCGCGCGGGTTTTGAACAGGCGGTGGAAAAATGCCTGGAATACATCCGCGCCGGCGACATCTTCCAAGTGGTCATCAGCCAACGGTTGCAAGCGACGGTGCAGTCGCCGCCCTTCGAGATCTATCGAACGCTACGGGTCGTCAATCCCAGCCCGTTCATGTTCTATTTGCGGTTGCCGGCGACGACGCTTGTCGGCAGCTCGCCCGAGATTCTGGTGCGCGTGGTCGACGGCAAGGTGACGGTGCGCCCGCTGGCCGGCACGCGGCCGCGCGGCAAGACCGAGCAGCAAGATCGCGAACTGGCGGAAGGGCTGCTGGCCGACCCCAAGGAGCGGGCCGAGCACGTCATGTTGGTCGACCTGGGCCGCAACGACGTCGGCCGAGTCGCCCGCTACGGATCGGTCGAGTTGACCGACGTGATGACGATCGAACGATACAGCCACGTGATGCACATCACGTCGAACGTGACGGGGGAGCTCGCCCCGGGGCGAGACGCTTTCGACGCCTTGCGGGCCTGTTTGCCCGCCGGCACCGTCTCGGGTGCACCGAAGGTGCGGGCCATGCAGATCATCGACGAACTGGAGCCGCACCGCCGCGGCCCCTACGCAGGGGCGGTTGGTTACTTCGATTTCAGCGGCAACATGGACACA
>DASZTS010000096.1:0-147046 GCA_035547915.1 Pirellulales bacterium
TCGGGCGGCGGCTTTAGGCGATGACGACCGACTCAGCCAATGGATCGTCAATCGCCCTGGCTCCCCGTTTTACCGACGATCGACCCCAAAGGACGATCCAATAGGCTGCGCCGCCTAAAAATCAAATCCCCTTATGCACCCGCGAGCCCGCGAAGACGATCCGCACATCTTCGCGCCAAGGCGGCTACCGGGCCGTGGCCATCCCCAGTTGACGCATCTTGCGGTAGAGATTGGAGCGGTGCAGGCCGAGTTCGTGGGCCGCTTGCTGCATGTTGCCCCGACAGCGATCGATGGCCTGCTGGATGTATTGCACCTGGAAGACGTCGGTCGCCTCGGCCAGGGGCTGTCCGCTCGTCGGCAACGCATTGCCGCTCGAAGGGACCGACATGAAGACAAAGGCCGGGTCGCCGGCGTCGATCTCCTCGGTCGGCGAAAGATAGGCGAGCCGTTCCATCATGTTCCGCAGCTCGCGCACGTTGCCGGGCCAGGTATGCGCTTCCAACCGGCGGCGTGCGGCCGTGGTCAGCCGCAACAGCGGCCGCCGCGCCTTGCGGCAGAAATCTTGCAAGAAATGATCGGCCAGCAACGCAATATCTTCCGGGCGTTGGCGCAGAGGCGGCACCTGGAGCGTAACGACATTCAACCGGAAGTAGAGATCCTGCCTGAACTTCTTATCGGCCACCATGACCGCCAGATCCTGATTGGTGGCGGCGATCACCCGCGCATCGGTATGGATCGGCTTGGATCCGCCCACGCGGACGACGAGTTTCTCTTCCAACACGCGCAGCAGTTTCGATTGCCCGCCGGTGCTCAGGTCGCCGATCTCGTCCAAGAAGAGCGTGCCGCCCGAGGCCAACTCGAACTTGCCGGCGTGGGCCTCGTGGGCGTCGGTGAAGGCCCCTTTTTCGTGCCCGAACAGTTCGCTCTCCAGCAGGGTCTCGCTGATGGCGGCGCAATTCACGGCGACGAACGGCTGATCGCGGCGGTGGCTCAGGTAATGGATCGATTGGCTGACCACCTCCTTGCCGGTGCCGTTCTCGCCCAGAATCAACACGGCCAGATCGGTGGCGGCCACGCGGCGGATGGTCGATCGCAGGGCCTCGATGGCCGGGGCCTGGCCGATGAGCTGCACGCCCTTGGCCGCCTGCTCCGACATCAAGCGGCGCGACTGCAACAGGGCTTGCCGTTCTTGCACATTTTCCAAGGCGACCGCCGCCTGTTCGGCCAGCTCGATGAGCGTCGCCTGGTCGTCGTCGTCGAAATCCCCGTTCTTTTTGTTGATCGCCTCGAAGGCCCCCAGCGTTTCGCCGCGGCGGCTGCGCAGCGGCACGCAGAGCACGGTGCGCGTACGGTACTTGAGCCGCGCGTCGACCTCGCGATTGATCTGCTCCTGGCCGCTCTTCAGGTCGACGCGCATCGATTCCCCCGTGTGCACAACCTGGCCGACGATGCCGGCATGGTCGGGGATGCGCAACTCTTCTTCTTTCACGCCCAGGGCCGGCCGGGCAACCAGCGTGTGGCTGGGGCGGTCCCAGAGGAAGATGCTGGCGCGGTCGGCCGCCACCAGTCGTGTCGCGGCCTCTGCCATGTCGGTGAGCAGCGTTTCGACCTGATGGTGCTGGCTCCAACGCGCGGCGACGTCGAGGATCGTTTCGAGCCGCACGATTCGCCACTGTTGCTGGTGCCGCTCGCGAACCGACTTGAGAGCCTGTCCGAGCGATCCGGCCATCAATTCGGCCGTCTCCTCGCCAGGCGTCGCAGCGGCCCCGGCCGAACGCTCGATCACGAGCAGCTCCGCCGAGGCGGCCTTCGCTTCCAGCGGCGCCGCTTGCCAGCGGCCGGACGATTTCACGACAGCGTCGTCCAAGGCGTCGGCCAAGAGCGACGTCGGCAACGCCTGTCTGGTGCCAGACTCCTCCACAACGGTCCATTCGCCGCGACTCGATCGCACGACGGCGACGTACTCGCCATGCAGGGCGGTTTTGACGAGCCGCAACGCCGACGCGAGGAAGTTGGCCGCCGATTCGTAGCTCGCGCCCAGCGATAAGATCTCGGCCACCGTCGCCGTCAGACCGGGATGCCCAACGAGCATTTGTTGCAGGCGGGCCGCATCTTCGGGGAGCGAATCGTTGCGCATTGGTGTGACAAACCAAACCAATTTGACGGCAAAATACGACAACGCGAGTCGTGTCTATGATACACAGCGTAGTTTCGCGCCATCAAAATTACAACGTGGTCTGTTCGTATGGCCTTCCGTTCTGTAACCTGCCCGTTCTGTAACCCGATTGCCCAGCAAGGGAGCGAATCTATGGCACTATTTGATGGCAAGAAGGGGCTCGTCATCGGGGTGGCCAACGACAACTCGATCGCGTGGGCGATCGCACAGTTCGTCATGGCCGAAGGCGCAGAGTGCGGCTTCACTCATCTACCCGATCGGGCCGACGACGAACGCCAGCGCAACCGCCGGCGCGTGGCCCAACTCACCGACAAGTATCCGCAAGCGAAGTTCTTGTTGGCGATGGACGTCAACAAGGACGAAGACATCCAGGCCGTTATGCGGCAGTCGGCCGAAACCTTCGGCAAGCTCGATTTCTTGGTGCACTCGGTGGCTTACGCACCGCTAGAGGACCTCAAGGTCGAGACGATCGCCACCAGCCGCGAGGGCTTTAAGACGGCGATGGAGATCAGCGTCTACAGCCTGATCGCGGTGACCAATGCGGCGCGGCCCATCCTGGCCCCGCGTGCCAGCGTGGTGACGATGACGTACTTCGGCGGCGAGAAGGCCGTCCCCGGCTATAACGTGATGGGCATCTGCAAGTCGGCGCTCGATTGCACGGTGAAGTACCTGGCCTACGACCTGGGACCGAGCGGCGCGCGTGTGAACGCGGTCAGTGCCGGACCCGTCCGCACCCTGGCCGGCCGCGCAGCCGGTGTCGACGACATGCTGATTCTGTACGAAGGGATGGCCCCCTTGGGCCGGAACATCACGCACGAGGAAGTCGGCCGCACGGCGGCATTCCTCCTCTCCGATATGTCCGACGGCATCACCGGGGAAATCCTGCATGTCGACGCCGGATATAACGTGATGGGTTCGCCCGGCCGTTTGCTCGACAAGTTTCGCAAGACCTGAAACCCCATGGCTGGTTCTCCGCCGCAGCCGACCCAGATCGCCGTGGCCGTCGTCGAGCGAGACGGCTGCTACCTCGTGGGGCAACGGCCTCCGGGAAGCACCCTGGCCGGTTACTGGGAGTTTCCCGGCGGAAAGGTCGAAGCGGGCGAAACGGTCGTTCAGGCCGCCGCCCGCGAGTGCCTCGAGGAGGCCGGATTGGCCGTCTCGGTGCAGGCGGTGTATTCCACCGTGGACCATGAATACAAGCATGGCCATCTGCGGCTGACTTTCCTGGCCTGCAAACCGCTCGATCGGACCGCCGAACCGACGCCGCCCTACGCATGGCGCCCGGCGGCGGAACTTGCCGAGCTCTCATTCCCGCCCGCCAACTCGGCCATCGTGAAACAGTTGTTGGCGGCGGCCGCCTGCCTCTAAACGGCGCACGTGCCGCATCGGTTTGATTCATTTCCGCAACGGGTTGTGTGGCCACGCGGCAGCGTCTTGCCGTTTTCACCGGTGGTGGGAAACCGGCCCGTCGGCGTCTAAGATCTTGGCGGCCAATGCCTTTCTCCGCGCGAACCTGGCCCGCCGCGCCGGTGTCGCATTTCTATCACACGACTGGCACGCCAATAGCACTTACACATAGACAACCCTCGCAGCCTGCCAAGAGGAGCAAACGCGAGAGGTGCCTTCTGGAGAAGCATCCATGACCCCACTTCCATCGAAAAGCACTTCCGACTTCAAGCTGGTTTCAAACCACGACGCCCATTTCGGTCTGCCGGTGGCGGCCGATGAGGTGTATGAGCCGTTTGCTGCTTGGTTTGACGAACGGCTGGATGAACTGGTCGGTAAATGGATCCATCTGGCTGCCCCGGGTGCCTCGCGGCGCGAACGCGCTGTTCGCCTTTCGAAACATTCCTGACGCTATTCTGGCCAGGACGACGCGCTTTCTGCCCAGATTCTTATCACGCGGGCGCATAGCTGTTCGAGTTCGATGCCAACGACGGCTTAGCCTGCCGTTGTTTGGATCGGTAGCTCGACCGTGATACGCGTGCCCATCGCAGGCGCACTATCGATCACGGTGTGACCGCCGAGCAGCCGTGCACGTTCGCGCATGCCCTGTAGACCGAACGTCTGGCCCGTGACCGACCCGGCATCGAAGCCGACGCCGTTGTCGCTGATCGCCAGCCGCACGACCCCGTTCTCTTCGCGCAGGTCGATCGTAGCCCGACTGGCACCGCTGTGCTTGCGGACGTTGGTCAGCGCCTCTTGGCAGACGCGGAACAGGGCGCTCTCGATCAAGGGCGGAAAGCGAGCGGAGCGCACATCGTGCGTGAACTCGATCTGGCAGTCGTCGGCCTGCTCGCGCACCATGTAGTCGATGGCCGCCACCACGCCCGCCTCGTCCAAGATGGGCGGCCGCAGGCCACTGATCAGGCGGCGGGCCTCGCCCAGGGCATCACGTAGCAGCGAGCGGGAGACGTCGAGATTCTGTCGCGGAACCTCGGGCGGCAGCAATTGCACCAACGAATCTAGGTGCATCAACGACGCGGTCACGTATTGCACCAACCCATCGTGGATCTCGTAGGCCACCAACTGGCGGTCGCTTTCGCTCAGCGAGAGCAAGTGTTGCAGAAACTCGCGGTCGCGCCGCAAAGCCGCCTCGCTCAGTTCTCGCCGGGCGATTTCTTGGTGGAGTTGCGTGTTGATGGTCACCAGGCTCTCGGTGCGCTGCGAGACGTGCAACTCCAACTCGTCGCGAGCCCGCCGCAATTCTTCTTCGACCTGCTTCTGCTCCGTGATGTCGACGGCCACGCCACCGACGAACCATTCTCCGGGCGTCTCCTCGATGGGAAACTTGAAAACCAGCCAATGGCGCAGCACGCCGTCGGGGGTGGGCACCCGCTCGATGGTGCGCATGGCCTCGCGCGACTTCAGGACCGCCAGATCGCTCGCGCGCGTCCGTTCCGCGACTTCGAGCGGAAAGAGGTCGAAATCGGTCGCGCCCAACAGTTCTTCGCTCCCGGTCTGGAACATCTGCCGATAGCGTCGATTGAAATAGATCCGGTGGCCCTCCGTGTTCTTGATGAAGGCCACGGCCGGGTTGTTATCCATGAACGCACGGAAACGCCGCTCGCTGGCCGCCAGGCTGCGCTCGGCCTGTTTGCCGCGGCTGATATCGAGCGCGAATACCACACCGCGGCTCGGATCGGCGTCGAGAGCGGCTCCGACGACGAGTACGGTCAGGCGGCCGCCGTCGGAGCGGACGTACTCCTGCTCGTAGGGTCCGCAAATGCCGTGTGCCTGCAAATCGGCCAGCGCCTGGGCGACCTGATCGGCCTGGTCGCTCGGCGTGATGCGGCTCCAGGTGAGACGGCCGGAGCGCACTTCTTCGGCCGGATAGGCGACCATCTGCAAGAAAGCATCGTTGGCCTCGGTGATAACGCCCGAGGGTTCATAGAAATAGATGCCGATCATGTTCGATTCCATGATGCGGCGAAAGCGCGCTTCGACGGCACGCAGGCGTTCGAGCTCTTGATCTTGTTTTAGGTGGGTCACGGCGTCTGGCAATCGCGCGAAAGTACGCCCGCTGGGGGGAATTGTAGCAGGTTCGACCTTGAAGATGGCGGCGCCTTTCCGCTATTTTAAGAGATCGTCAAAAGACCGATCGGGATCGCGCTGTTCCCGAACTGCAGGCATGGCCCCGCCTACCCGCCGGTTTTCGGATAAACTCTCCTTCATCCCCCAGTGGAAACGTCGAGGTAGCCATGCGAAGCCGTCCGCGCACCGCGCTCAAGTTGAAACGCAAGTCGCGCCAATGCCCCAAATGCGGCGCCAAGATCAACAACCAACGCAAGCGATGCAAGCGCTGCGCGAAGACGCTGCACCTGCCCTGATTCGTTGATGCGCATCGTCCTCTGTTATCCGGTCGAGGAAAAGCATCTGCGGCGGATCGCGGCCGTCGCGCCCCAAGCCGAACTCGTCGATGCGGGACAGGAACGCATCGCCGACGAGATCCTCGCCGCCGACATCTTCTGCGGCCATGCCAAGGTTCACCCGGTCCCCTGGGATGAGGTGGTGCGTCGCGGGCGACTGCGCTGGATCCAATCTTCGGCCGCCGGCATGGATCATTGCCTCGTGCCGGCCGTTGTCGCCTCCGACGTGGTCGTCACCAGCGCCTCGGGCGTGCTGGCCGATCAGGTGGCCGAGCATACGCTCGCCCTCACGACGTCTTTACTCCGCAGCCTACCCGTCTTCTACCGGGCCCAACAGAAGAAGGAGTTCATCCGGCGGCCCACACGCGACCTGCACCATACCACGATCGGCATCGTCGGATTCGGAGGCAATGGACGTCGGCTGGCCGAGGTGTTGCGCGTCTTCAAGGGACGCATCGTGGCAACCGACCTCTTCCCGGTCGACAAGCCGCCCTACGTCGACGAACTCTGGCCGGCCGATCGGCTCGACGATCTGCTCGTTGTCTCCGACATCGTCATCCTGGCCGCGCCGCTCCTGAAGACCACGCGGGGCATGATCGACGCCCGCGCCCTCGGCTTGATGAAGCCGGGAGCGATTCTGATCAACGTCGCTCGCGGGCCGCTGGTCGTCGAATCGGCCCTGGTCGATGCGCTACGTTCGGGTCGGTTGGCCGGCGCCGGTCTGGACGTGACGGAGGTCGAACCGTTGCCGACGGATAGCCCCTTGTGGGAGTTGCCCAATTGCATCATCACGCCGCATGTGGGCGGTCAGAGCGCGACCCGGATCGACGACATGACCGACTTCTTCTGCGAGAACCTGGCCCGCTGGCAGGCGGGCCGTCCCCTGGCGAACCTGATCGACAAGGACCTCGGTTTCCCGGTGTGGGGGGCCGGATCGCACTGGACACAGATCCGGCCACCCCGTTGAAGAGGTCCCGCTCCGCCGTTTAGCGGAACTGGTACTCGGGGTTCGACACGTCGAAGTCGCGATCGGTAAAGCCGTTGTTGACCTTCAGATCGAGGTAGGTGTATTCCTCGAGGAGGACCGGCTCGCCCCCCGCATCGTGCGGCCAGTCGTAGGCCTCGTAGCGGACCGGCAGGTTGTGCTGGCTGTCGACGTAGATCTTGGCCATGTTGAACAAGAACTCGCGACGCTGCACGGGATGGACCACCCGCAAGCAGACGCAATCGCGGCCGTTGATCTTGGTATTCGGGAAGGCTTTGACTTCGCATTCGCCGAACTGGGCATCGTGCTCGCCCACTTCGACCAGCCGTTCGGTGAGCCGCTTGATGCCCATCTCGGTGATGGGGTAGCGATTGCCGGTCATGGCCAGCATGCTGTCGGGTTGCAGCGAGACCGTGCCAAAAATCTTGCGCACCCCGGTGCCGTGTGCCAGCAGTTTGTTGTCGTTGTGGCCTTTCACGAAGATGGCCTCCTGCCCTTTGACGCGGGCCGGGCCGATGAACGACACGTAGACGCTGAACGGCTCGTGTCGCACCTTGACGAACATGTATTCGTATTCGGAGAGCGTGCCATCGATCCGCTCACGCTTGGCCATCTTGGCCGAGTAGTCGCGGACCGTGTCCATCTTCTGCATGCAGAGCTTGGCCCACCGCACGGCGGGGAGCAGCGGATGTTCGTTGGGGGCCGCGCTGTTGAGCTGCATGGCGATCTGCTGGCTCGCGGGGGGCTGGGCGTCGGCCGACTTCGCTGGATCGTTGGCGCCGATCGGTGCGGGGAAGAACGTCGGCACGATGGCCCGCGTCGCGCGAGGCATCGGCGCGGGGGCGGGACGCGTTGCCGGAGCAGTACGGTTGGCCGGTGCCGACTGGGCTACCGGCTTGCTGTTGGCCGACCCTTCGTTGGCGGCCTGCCGGGCCTCGGAAAGTCCGTGCGATAGGTATCCGCGAGGCCGTGCCGGAGTGATCGGACGTTCGACCGGGCGGCTCTGTGCCGGCAGCCGGCGAGGCTCGGCCGGCGCCGACGACGCGCGCGGGCCGCGGTCGTAGACCGATCGAGGAGCGGCACCTGCCGGTTGATCCGAGGCGGTGCTGATCCCTTGCCCAAGGGATGGCGACGCCCACAATCCACCACCTACTACAGCCAGCGCGACTGCACGCGCGACGCTCCGTCTCCGCATCGGTCACTCCTCCTATGCCATGCCTCGCGTGCTTCCGAGCTACGCGATCTGCACCCACTCTGTCTTGCCATTCGCTTTTCTGGGTCGCGAGAAGCAAGCCGTGTGCCCCGCCATTCGGCGGCAACCTCGTCCGACGGTTATGTGCTGGCCAAGCGCTCTGGCGGAAATGCTTTACGGCGAACGCGCTCGGTCCGGTCACTACTCCTGGTTGCCGCTGGCATTGGTATCTATCGCCACGGTCGTAAGCGAAATTTACAATAGCCGCCAAGTCGCTGCTTTTACCGGCGGCGACGATCGATGGCCTAAACTACCTAACTTGCGGTCCTGCGCGGAGAGCAGTTTTTTACCGTTAATTCGAGCGGCCCGCCTTTCGCTAGCGCCCTAATCGTGCGAAACGATCGGCTGAGCCCCACACCCCGGCGCACCCCTACCGGAAGTTGCGGCTCACTCAGCTTGCCGACCCAGCGAGACAACACGCCTCAACTGCGAATATCCTTATGGCGAACTCGGAAGATTTCCGGCTGGCGACGATCGTGTCGCTGCCGTTCGGCGAAAACAGCTACGTGGCCTGGTTGGCAGGTCGCGAAGACTGCCTGGTGATCGACCCGGGGCTGGAACCCAACAAGATCCTGAGCCTCCTCGCCGAGCACGGCCTGACGCCAGCAGCCATCTTGAACACCCACGGTCATTGCGACCATATCGCCGGCAACGGCACGATGAAGAAGGGCTGGCCGGCATGTCCGCTCGTGATCGGGCATGGCGACGTACCGAAACTGACGAGCGCCCAGCTCAACCTTTCGGCCGATTTCGGGGTCCCGTTGACGAGCCCGCCCGCCGACGTGGAAGTGCACGCGGGGCAAGACTACGAGGCCGCCGGATTTACCCTGGCCGTGCGCGAAATTCCGGGGCACTCCTCGGGGCACGTGGTGTTCATCTGGCACGATCACCAGCCGAAGTACGTGTTCGGCGGCGACGTGCTGTTTGCCGGAAGCATCGGCCGTACGGACTTTCCCGACGGGGATTTTCAGACCCTGGCCGACGGCATACACCGCGACCTATTCACGCTGCCCGACGACACGATCGTGCTACCCGGCCACGGCCAAGCGACGACCATCGGCCAAGAAAAGGAAAGTAATCCGTTTGTCGGTCGGCGGGCGTGCCGTTAGGCCGACGCCCTGCTTCGAGTTTGCTCTACGGCCCTTGCACGGCCGCGCCTGGGCGCAAAAAGACCTCTCGGCAGGCTGCCAGGCCGAACAGTACGCTCACCGCGGCCAGGTCGGACACGGCGATCAACCGCCAGGCGGCCGGCCATTCCAGCGCGGCGGCCATCGATAGTGCGGCCGCCGAGAGTGCCAGCGCGTGAATGGTTCGCAGCCGTAGCGGTTGCGGCACCGCTTGGATCAAATCGGCATCGTAGGCGGCCGAGCAGGCGGCGGCGAATGGAGGAAGTTCGCTGGTCTTCATCTTGTTCAAGAAAGGCAAAGTATCCCGGAAATCAAAATGCCGCTGGCCCCAATGGCTACCCCGTGCATCAGGGAGTCGGTGGCATCTCCTTTTCGCCGGCATCCGCAGGTGATTCGGCGGGTGGAGGCGTAGGACCGGGTGGCTCCGGCGGGCCAAACGGCCCACGCGGATGCGGTCCTCCGCCCGGCATATCATTCAACCCCTCCAATGTCGTTCCCGTCAGGTCTCGCCAACGCTTGATCTGTTCATTGCTCAACAGGGCCAGCACCTTGGCCACCGCTTGCTGGTGATCGGGCGGGCCAGGTCGATCGTCGAACGATTGCCGGTCGGGCCCGCGACCACGGCCGTCGCTCTTGCCTCGATCGTGCCCCGAACCGTGGCGGTCGTGCGGCCCATGATCGTGTGGCCCACGATCGGGACCGAGACCGCGTCCAAATTGCGCGCGCTCGATCTTGCGGATCGCCGAGCGTTGCTCGCTCGTCAGAGCCAGGGCGTCGACGACGGCCGGTTCCTTGAAGGCCCAGAGACCTTGCGATTGCAACAGGAGCTGACCCAGCCGATGACGCTGTTCATCGCTCAACGCCTGCGCGAGCCAGAGTTCGCGTTCTTCGGCCAAGGCAACGAATTGGTGCCGGCGGCTTTCGTCGTCCATCCGATCCAGCTTGGCACCGAGGTCTCGTCGCTCCTTGTCCCAGCGGTTCACCGATGCGGCGATTTGCTCCCTCTGCTGTTCATTCAGGTGCAGTTCGGTCAAGACGACCGGGAACCGCAACAGCATCGTCTGCATGTCGCGGTGCAACAGTTCGAGCTCGCGCAGGATTCCCTTGACGCGCTGTTCCACCGCGGCCAGGTCGGCCTGAGACGCCGCATCGCCGCGGCGCTGTTCGATGAAGTCCTGGTAGAAGCCGAGCGCCGTTTGCAGCAGACGCTTGCGTGTCTGCGCCATGAACAGGTTGTCGGCCAGTTCGTCCTCGCTCACCTTCACCAGCACGTCGACGGCCTGCCGGGCCTGGCGGAACAACTCTTCCGCCTCGTTGGCCCGCTGCTCTTCGCGAAGCAAGGCGTCGGCTGTCTTCTTCTGCTCCGCCGAAATCATGCGAAAGGCGTCGGACGTCTTCTTTTGCTCGTCCGAAATCAACCGGTTGGTGATCAGTGAGGCGATCAGGCAGAAGGTCAGCAACAACACACCGGCCACGACCACCGATGGATGCCGCCGTGACCATTTGCGCAGGCGGTCGATGGGTGTCGGACGCCGCGCGAGGATCGGCCGGTTATCGAGGAACCGCCGCAGGTCCTCGGCGAATTCGGCGGCCGAGGTGTAGCGTTCGGCCGGCACCTTCCGCAACGCCTTGAGCACGATCGTCTCCAACTCCACCGGAATGGCCCGATTGATCTGGCGGGGCTGTGTCGGCTCATCGTTCAGGATCTGATAGAGCAGCTCGTGCCGGGTCTCGCCGGCGAACAGCGGCCGCAGCGTCAACAGCTCGAAGAAGGTGGCCCCGAGCGAGTAGATGTCGGTACGGTGATCGACCATCGTCCGCTGCCCGCCGGCTTGCTCCGGACTCATGTAGCGGTAGGTGCCGAGCACGTCGCCCGTGCGCGTCAGCGTGGCGTCGGACTGGAACAGAGCCAGGCCGAAATCGGCCACCCAGAGCGTGCCCGCCGGGTTCACGAGCAGGTTAGCCGGTTTGATGTCGCGGTGGACGATGCCAACCTGATGGGCGTGTTCCAGGGCCTCGGCAGCCTGCAACATCAAGCGGGCGGCCTTCTGATAGAAGTTGTCGCCGCCGCGCGGGCTGCGGGCCGTGATCGTCAACGAAGCGCCGGCCGTCGACCGCATTTGCTCGCCTTGTACGGGCGTGCCCGGCGCCGCGCCCGCCAGGTAGGGCTGTGTCAACGACACGTCGCTGGCACTCCCGGCCGACTTGCCGTTGGGGTCGATCGCAGCCAACCCGGCCTGTTCGCGCAACTGCCGGATGAGCACGGCCAACGATTGCCCTTCGATGAGCTGCATGGCATAGAAATGCACGCCCCGTTCGCAACCCACCGCGTAGATCGGCACGATGCTCGTGTGGTGCAACAGGGCCGCCGCCTGTGCTTCGTTCTTGAAGCGTTGCAACTGCCGTGCGTCGAACGTGGCCGCGAAGGGAAGCACCTTGAGCGCCACGCGGCGCGCGAGCGACAACTGGATCGCTTCGTAGACGACGCCCATGCCGCCGCGTCCCAACTCGCGAAGGATCTGAAAATCGCCCAACGCACGCGGCGTGGGTTCGGCAGCCGGCAGGTTGCTTGCGACCCGCGGCCCGCTCGTCGACGGTCGCGGCGCGGTGGCACGCACCAGATCCAACCCATCGAGGCATTGGGCGATGGCGCCGGCCAGTTCCGGAAAACGATTCAGGTAGGCCGAGCGTTCGGGCGCGCGCCCGAGGTCCAACTCCGCCAGATACTCGTTCACCACGGCCGCGACACGCGGATCGTCGAGAGCGTCGCCGGTGCTGGGAGGGTCGATTTCGGTATGACTGATGTCGCCGTTCATAGCACTTCTTGCATCGCCTGTTTCAGATTGGCCAGGGCCCGTACCCACAGTTTTTGCACGCTATCGACGCTACGTTGCATACGGTTCGCCACCTCGGGAAACGGCAATTCTTCGAAATGCCGCAGCACGACGACCTCGCGATAGTCGGCCGGCAGGCGCGACAGGGCTTCGGCCAACAAGACTCCCTGCTCGCGCTGCGCCACGTGCTGGCTGGGCGAGCTTTGCAGGGCGAAGAAGCCGCGGTCGATGGCTCGAGACGATTGATCGAGATCGACGTTCCAGCCCTGTTCGCGCCGCAGGTCGCGGCATTGCGTCCCCAGGTAGTGGCGCAACAGATTGCAAATCCGGCCTGCCAGGATTTCGCGCAGCCAGGCGACGAATTCCGGCTCGCGCGCGCCACGAAAGAGGCCGAAGTTCCGATGGGCCTCCAGAAACGTCTCCTGCACGACGTCGGCCGCGTCGACCTTGGTCTGCAACCGGCGGCCCAGTTCGACGCGCGCCAGCAACTCGAGATAGACGCGGTAGCCTTCGAGCAGCTCGCCTCTCGCAACCTCTGAGCCGCCTTTGGCTTGTGTCAACAGATCGAACGAATTGGAAATCATGGGCAGCGGTTCGGACGCGAAAGGGGCCTCTGTATTTATGGTAACGCATCCGCCCACCGTACCGCCGCCGCAAGACGCCGCCGCGGTTCTCTTTTTTGCTCGCGGCGGGTGCGCGGCCGGGGTACCATAAGGGCCGACCCGTGTACTCCCCCCGAAGCCGAGGTTCGCGATTATGCATCGTCGTTCATCGTTCGCCCTCCTGACGGTCACGCTGGCCGTACTCTCTCCGGCATTTGCCCCGGCCGCGGAATTCTTCTTCCGCGACGGAGATCGCGTGGTGATCATCGGCGACAGCATCACCGAGCAGCATCTCTACAGCAACTACGTCGAGATGTGGACGGTGAGCCGCTTCCCCAAATGGAACATCACGTTCCGCAACGTGGGCATCGGCGGTGACCGTTCGACCGGCGGCAACCACCGCTTCCAACGCGACGTGCTATTCCACCAGCCGACGGCCATGACGGTCGATTTCGGCATGAACGACGGCAACTATCGGGCCTTCGACGACCCCGGCTTCAAGACGTACATGGGTGGTCTACAGGGGATGGCCGACCAGGCGAAAGCCGCCAAAATCCGCGTCGCGTGGATCACTCCCAGCCCGGTCGAGAAGGCCGAACAGGGGCGCGCCGGCGAAGGTTACAACGAGACGCTCGAAAAGTACTCAGCGGGCGTCGAACAGATTGCGAAGACCAATCAAGGGACGTTCGTCGATCAGTTTCACCCCTTCGTGGCCGCCATCGACAACGCGCGCGAAGCTGACCCCAAGAACCGCATCGGCGGCGGCGATCCGGTCCATCCCGGCGGACCAGGCCAGGCAATCATGGCTTGGGCGATCCTGAAGGGGCTCGAATTCCCGAAACTGGTATCGCAGGTCGAGGTCGACGCGGGCCAACCGAAAGTCGTGGCCAGCGAGAAGTGTCGAATCGGCGAGCTGGCCGCTAAGGACGGCGGGGTGGTCTTCCAGCGGATGGACGAAGCGCTGCCATTTTTTCCCGCTGAGGCCGAGAGCATCAACCAATGGGTGCCGGTGCGCGACGAATTGAACCACTACGGTTTGAAAGTCACGGGTCTGAAGCCGGGCAAATATGACGTTCGGCTCAACGGCACCAAGATCGCCGATTACACGGCCGAGGAACTGGCGGGCGGCGTCAACCTGACCAAGCCGGCCCTCGCCGGCGGACCGGTCGCCGAACAAGTGAACGCCGTGTGGAATGCCGTCAAAGCCAAGAACCAGTACTACCACGACCGCGTCTTCCGCGGCATCGTGCTCACTCAGGTTCCCGAATACTTGATCAACAAACTGGGTGCGCCCGAGATCGAAGCCATCAAGCAATCGGCGATCACCGAGCGGATGGCAAAAATGCCCGAGCTCGACGCCGCCGTGCGACAGGCGCTCGAACCACGCAGCCACCAGGTCGAAGTGGTGCCTGCCAAATGAGCCCTGTGGCGTAGTGGCTGGCACGGCTTGGTGCGCGGTCGTTGATACTCGCGCTAACTCGCCGCGGGTGGGCTCGGTTCCCAGTCGATCGACTCATCCCAGGGCCAGAGCGGGCGCGGGATGTGGCGATATTCGTAGTTCCAAAAGTCTGCCGGAGCGCAACCGGGGGCGCGGACGACTATGATCCGGCGCGCCCGCTCGGCATAGGCGGCGCGAAATCCGCAGGGACTCTTGGCGACCAGCACGCTCGCAGCGAACGGATCGAAGCCGGCCGAGCGAAACAGCTCGGGTGCGAAGTGCGGACCGCTCTTCGAGGTGGCGAACACGAACACGCTTTTCGCCCGCAGCACGGCCGAGTTTCCCATGTCGACCGGCAGGTTCTTGGCCAGATGGCCCGATAGCAGAAACTCGGCCCGGAACAGCCGCTCGACCCGCGCGTCGAGCTCGACGGGACTGGAGAACCGCGAGTCGCGCAAGCCGCCGATCGACGTGTGCAGTGTCGCGCCCTCACCGAGAGCCGCGGCCCGCTCGACCACTTCCGGTGCGACCAAGGTGACGAAGGCTCCGTTCGGCCAATCGTATTTCAGCAGTTCTTTTAGCAGCCAGGTGCTGTCACCCGGAGCGCCAGACGTGGTGGCGTCGGCACTGTCGCTGAGCACGACCAGGCCATCACGAACCGCGTGCGCCTCGCGCACGGCATCGGCCACGGGCACCAGTTCGGGCAGGTAGTCGCGGCGTCGCCGCCAGAGATCGGCAGCGATTTCCCGGCAGGCCGTCTCGGCCACCTGCGCTGCGCCGTCACTCACCACGATCACCGCCGATCCGAGGTCGGGCACGTCCAACCAGGGCTGCACCGTCGCCAGACCGGCGGTCAGGATGTGCGGGGAGCGTTCGAGTTCTTGCAACCGCTCGCGAAATCCATAACTGACGCTATCCGGGTCTTGCGTGTTGGCCCGTTCGGCGGGCACGACCATGGGGAGTTTTTGGAAGGCCATGGCGGGCCGCGCACCGTCGATCAAGATGCGCCGCATCACGGCGGCGGCGCGCTGGCCCGTCTCGAAGACATCGATATGCGGCGCCGTGTGGAACAACACCAGCGCATCGGCCGCATCGACCATCGGCTGCGTCACATTGGCGTGCAGGTCGAGGGTGGCGACGATCGGAATCGATCCGGCCGCCTGACGCACGGCGGTGAGCACTTCGCCTTCGACGTCGGGATGCCCCTCGGCCACCATGGCGCCGTGCAGCGCGAGCAGGATGCCGTCGAGGGGCAACGCACGCCGCACGGCCGACGCAAACTCGGACACGATCCAGGCGAACGTCTCGGCCGTGACGATGCCGCTCGGCCAGGCCGGCAGACGTACGAGCCCGACCAGTTCGGGGCGCTCGGGCCAGCTTCGCAACGATTGGATGAAGCCCCCCAGTTCATTGGTGTCGGCCATCCGTGCCAGCAACTCGTCGCCGTGCGACACGCCAAACTGGTCGAAGTTCGCACGCGTCGTGCGCAGCGGGTTGAACGTGTTGGTCTCTTGCCAGAGTTGGCCGAGGGCAATCCGCATAGCAGGTCAAGGCTGGATGGGGTATGCAGGAAGAGACGGAAAGCCCACTCGAAAGCCGCCGCGCAAACGAAAACCGTCCCGTGGCGGCATCATTTTGTCGGCAAGCACTCAGGCGCCCTCCGACATCTTCTGGACGGCCCGATCGAGCTTGGCCAGTGCTTCGTCCACATCGTCGAGTGTCATGGCGGCGCAAAAGCCGTGGTGGCAGGCCGTGCCGCCATAATCGTGCAGGTAGACGCCTTCGCCGATCGCAGCGGCCACGAAACGCAGCATCAGGTCCCGGCGGTGTGCCAGGAGGTCACGGTAGGTCTCCGCCCGTTCGACCCCGAAGTAGACGCCGAACCGGGCGCCCAACCCCTGGACCCGTCCGGGCACACCGTGCCGCGCGAAGATATCGTTCAAACCGTCTCGGAGCCGTTCGCCGACCGCGCCGATATGGTCGTAAAAACCGGCCTGTTGGTAGATGCCGACCGCGGCCAGCCCCGCCGCCACCGACACCGGATGGCCGTTGTACGTGCCGCTGTGCTGACAATCGCCGTGCGGCATCAGCCGGTCCATGATCTCACGGCGGCCGCCGAACGCGCTCAAGGGAAAACCGCCCCCCACCGCCTTGCCGAGGGTGCAGAGGTCGGGCGTCACCTTCAGGTATTCCTGCGCCCCCCCGGGCGCCATGCGAAAGGCACTCAGCACCTCGTCGAAGATCAAGAGCACGTCGTGTTGCCGCGTCAGCTCACGCAGAGCGGCCGCGAAGTCGGGCCGCGGCAGGATGCAGCCGGCGTTGTACCACACCGGTTCGCAGATGACGGCGGCCAGTTCGCCGGCGTGTCGCCGAAATATCTGTTCGAAGATCGCGGTCCGGTTATAGGGCGCAAGCACGAGCTGTTCTTCGATGCCGCGAGTGAGGCCGGACGAGGCGGGGAACGGCGTCGGCGCGTCGTCGGGCCCCAAGTGGTCGGCTGGTGTGCCGAGCGAGAACATCACCTGGTCGTGATAGCCGTGGAAGTTGCCTTCGAATTTCAAGAGCTTCGGCCGCCCCGTGTAGGCCCGCGCCAGCCGGATGCAGTGCAGCGTGGCCTCCGTGCCCGATCCGGTGAAGCGCACCCGCTCGCAGCAGGGGACCGTCTGGCAGATCAGTCCGGCCAACTGGGCGTGCAATTCGTTTTCGTAGGAACAAGCGGCCCCGCGGGCGAGAACGGCATCGACCGCCGCGCGAACCCGCGCGTCGCCGTGCCCGAGCAGGGTGGCGCCGTGGCTGGTACACAGGTCGAGGTACTCGCGGCCGTCGAGATCCCAGAGGCGGCAACCGTCGGCCTTCTCGAAATAGAGCGGGCGGCCCAACGCCCGGTTGAAGCGAGTCGACGACGTGACGCCCCCCGCGACCGATCGTGCGGCTATCTCAAACTGTTGCTCGGTCCGCGGCATGTTGAGTCACTACTCCGCGGCCTCGTGCCCGCCATAGGAGCTTCGCGAAGTCTTAAAAAATGGTCAGCCGAACGCCGGCTATTGTGGCCTCTGCCCGCCACAGACGCCAGAGCTTGGCTCGTGGTGAATTAATTTCTCGAAAAAGAAGCGATTCGGGCTATCTTGCCTCAACCGGCGCGTCGGGATTGCCGACCTGTATTGTTACCGCGACGCCACCCCGATCGGCCCAGTCCACGACCGCCCGACTAATGAAGCGACGCCCCTTGGCAACCAAGCGCACCACCTCCGTTTCTCCTTCGACCAACGTGAATGGTACGGGTCCCGATGCCGCGGACCCGGCAGAGAAGACGTGGCAGGTCGACGAAGCGAGCGGTGTACCCGCCCCGGTCATCCGGGCCAACAGCATCTCCTTCCGCCTCTCGCACCAGGGCCGCGTGAAGGTCACGTTCTTCGGACAGGAATGACCGACCAGGTCGGGCACACCATCCGCGCGAATCGCTAAAGTCGGCATGCGGCGCGCGCCGATAAGAGCCGTTCCGGGCCGCCCCAGCGGGTGATGCCGGCGACCGAAGCTAACCTTGAAGTGGACCCAAGGTTTGCTTCGCAATGCACATACTTCACTACATCCATCGCTGGCTGGCAGCCGACCCTCCCGGCACCAACCACTTGGTGGCGGCCGTGATCGGCGTGGCACTGGTCTGGATCGTCTTCGAGCGGTTGGGCGCCGGTCCCTCGCGATCCCGCTGAATCAGGACCGTTCGCGACAAAGCGCTCAGGGCCGCTGCTTCTCGGCCCGCAACTTCTCTTGTGCCGCCAGTTCGCGCTCGATCCATGCCTCCAACTCGTCCCAGTCGACGGGGGGCAACCGGCATAGGTCGGGCCGCAGCTTGGCTGCATCGCGGATGTAGACATGGTGGATGTCCGCGAGGCTCTTGGGCGTGTTCCAGTGGATCAGGATCCGCACGCAACGGGCCAACGAACCGGGCACACTGATCTCGTGGGTGCACAGCAGGGGCACGTCGAGCCAACCGAGCTGACGGGCGGCCAAGGCCGGAAACTCGGCGTTCAGGTCGGGCGTGGTCGTAAAGACGGCGCTCGCCACGTCCTCGTGTTCGATCTCGTTCTGGCGGATCATCAGCGCCAGCAACTGGCGCGTCCCCTTCAACAGGTCTTCGCGCGTATTATGATCGACGGTCGTTGCACCGCGCACCCCACGACAGCGGATCGGTCGATCATCGTTCATTCCAATAGATCTTGATGTTGTGCGACTGCCGACCCACCGCCACGACGTCGTTGTGACCGTCCCCGTCAAAATCGGCCACCGTCAGGTCTTCGATATTCACTCCACCCGGATCGACGATCTGCCGCCGCCAGTGCCCTTCGCCGTCGCGATCATAGATCCGCAGACCGCAGCGGGTCGATTCGTCCTTGTCGTCGCGGACGCCGATCACCAGTTCGTCGTCCTTGTCGTCATCCAGGTTGGCACACCAGACGGCGTGTCCCCATTTCAGGTCGTCGTCGAGCACCGAACGGTTCCAGAGCGTTTGGCTGGCATCTTCCGGCCGTGTGTAAACGACGACCTGGAAACCGTGCCATGGTTCGATCGTGGCGATGAAATCGCCGGCGGCGAGTCGGCCATACTTGATTTCGCTCGCACCGCGGGCTTCGGGGTTATCCTGGTTACCGGCGCCGATAAGCGTGCCGTGCCACTTGCCGTCGTCGCCCCGCTTGAGCAGCGTCACGCCTTCGAAGCTCGCCAAGAGGATGTCGACCTGGCCGTCGCGGTCGACGTCGGCCGGCCAAAAGTTATGCGCCACGTGCAGTTCTTCGCTGATCACCTGCGGCTGCCAGGCTCCCTTGATCGGGTCGGCGGGAATCGAATAGGCCAGCAGCCGCAAGGGGGTTTCTTTCCAGAGCGGCTTGGTGCTGTTGCGTCCCATCATCGGCGCCACGATCAGCTCTTTGCGGGTGTCGCCGTCGAGATCGGCCCACCGCATGCGGTGCGTCGTCGGCTCCTCGCCGATCGGGTGGACCTGCCAGCGACCGTCTGCCGACTCGCCGGGAGAGATCCACTGGATCGTTCCACCGGTACGCGTATCAATCGGCCGCCAATCGGCCCCCAGCGCGAAATCGATGCGACCGTCGCCGTCGATGTCGTAGGGGGCGATGCACACGTTGTCGCGCTTGGTCTGATCCTGAATGAGCGTATGAACCCGCCACGAAGGATTTTCAAACCAGACGACCCGGTTGGTATCGACCACCACGATATCGGTGCGGTTGTCGCGATTCATATCGACGACCGTGACCGCATAACCGACTTCCAACCGTTCCGGAATCTCCTCCACACGCAGCTTGATCTCGGCCGCCGCGGGAGCCGCGAGCAGCAACGTGACCAGCCCGGCACCCAACAAGACAGGCACGGCGCGGCGACCCGACTTAGCGATTGCCGAAGAATGGATCATCACTTCCCGATCGCGTAGAGGGCCTCGAAACTGCGCAGATAGATGCGTCCACCGGAAATCGCCGGCGAGGACGAGATCGGTTCCTGTATGTCGTTCGACGCCAGGATCTCGAAGTCGGGACCGGCTTTCACGACCGTAACCATGCCCCCGCGAGCGGTCAGATAGATCTTGCCGTCGGCGTAGACGGGCGAGGCGCGGTAGCGGTCGGAAAAGGCGCGCTCCGAATACAGCTCTTTGCCGCTATCCGCATCCATGCAGATGAGCACGCCGTTCTCGCGGCAGAGATAGACCAGCCCGTCGACCACCAAGGGCGACGGAACGTCGGGCGTGTTCTTGGGCCGCACCCAACGGTGTCCTTTAGGAGAATTCGAAATATCGCCTCGCGAGTCGGGTCGCAAGCCGAGTACGGGTCCGTCCTTGGCCGACGGCACCACGATGAGCCCGGGCGCCACGACCGGCGAAGCGACGAACCGTAGCGTGTTGTTGTACTTTCCCTTGGGATTCAGACCGCCGCAGCGCCACAATTCGTGGCCGTCCTCCAGGCTGTGGGCGACGACATAATCGCAGCCGTGCGTGAGCAAGAATTCGTGTTCGTTGTCGCGGTAGATGACGGGCGAAGCGTAAGAGTGCTCGCACTCATCGCGTGCATCGCTCTGGCGGGTTTGCTTCCAAACTTCCTTGCCGGTCTCCTTGTCGAGCGCCACCACGAGCGCGGCGCCCGTGTGCAGCAACTGCAAATAGAGCCGGTCACCGTCGAGCACCGGTGTGCTCGTCAGGCCGAAGGCGATGTTGAAGGCACCGTATCGCTTCGGCAACTCTTCCCTCCACACCTCCTTGCCCTCGAAATCGAAGCAGGCGAGCGTGCCGTTGGCGAAAAAGGCCCACACGTGTTCGCCATCGGTGACGGGCGAAGGCGACGCCGAATTCCCTTCGTCGCCGCGCACGGCGCGGTCGCCGCCGGTCACCTTCCTGCGCCAGCGCTCGATACCGTCGGTGCCCACGCAGAGCAACAGCAGATCGCCGCTGGGTGTGGCGCTGGTCACGAAGATGGCGTCGTCCCACACGACGGGTGTGGCGCCGGCCGCACCGGGCAATGGCAACCGCCAGGCGACGTTTTCGGTCTTGCTCCACTTCTCGGGCAAGTCCGTCTCGTGGCTGATGCCGTCGTTGCCGGCCCCGCGCCATTGGGGCCAGTTCTCACCGCGCGCCGTGCCGGCGGCCAAAAGGCACGCCAGTGTTAGCATCCACTTTTGCAAGAGAGTTTCTCCTCGTCGGGTAGAGGGCTTTCGGACCGCCTGCGTATCAGCCGCTTTTCACGCAGACCCTTAATGTGGTCGAACGGAAATGGCAGGTCAACGGTCAGGCCTTGGCAGCCATCGCCAGGGCTTGCAGGTAGGGCACGGGATTGCTGCCCAGCGCGTTCAGCACGGTACCGCCGGCGGTGAAGCAGTGGGTGACCCAGTCGGGCTGGCCGTAACGATCGAGGGCCGCCCCTCCCTCGCCGCCGCCGACATAGACTTCGATGCCAGCCTCCTTCATCCGCTTGAGCTGGCCGATGAAATCTCGGGTGCCCGTTTCGAACCGTGGATCTTCGAACATGCCGAACACCCCGTTGTGGAAGGCCAGGGCGGACTTGCCCGACGACCTGGCCGAGGCGATGAACGCCCCGACCTGTTCTTCAAAGAGCCGGCTGGTCTTCGGTCCCACGTCGAATTGCTGGTCGGTCGGGCCGATCGTGTCGCTGGCACGGCCGTCTTGCAATACAAAATCGACGGGCAGGACGAAACGAATACCCTTCGCGTGGCCGTCTTGCAACATCTTCTTGGCCTGTTCGATGCGGGCTCGCTCGATGTAATAGGGCTTGTCCTTGTGGGCCGGGTCTTCGGCCACGCCCATCGAAAAGTTCGAGCCGTCCAATTCGGCGGCCGCCTTCTTCAACGCCATGGCCAGCGAGCCGGCGGTGAACACCCAGCGAATGGTGCCGCGGTCGATCATGGCTTGCAGATCGTCGAGCTTGTCGGTCTTGAGCCCGCTGAAGACGACCAACTGCGCGGCCAGGCAACGCCGCATCGGGCCGTCGAACTCGGCGGCCACGTATTTGCCGAGCGCTACGTGCTGCATCGCCAGCGGTACGACCGTGCTCGACGTATCGAGGCTGCCGGCCGAGAGGGCTTCGTTGACATACACCCGCGCAATCTTCTCGGCCAGCGAATTGGCAAAGCGGACCAGCGGTTCGGCGAGGCCATCGACATCGTCGGGCTGGGCATCCCATAGCACGCGCTCGATACCGTAACGACGCGTATTTTCGAGCACCAGCACGCTGCCCGCAGCAGCCGCACCCACGGTAGCCGCCGCCTTGTCGGTCACGGTGCCGGTCGCCTCGTCCAACCAGTCGGCGACCAGCGGAACCTCGGACTTGAGTAGTTCACCGAGCCGCTTCGCGACCGCCTTGAGACTGCCGTCGGGTTTGCGACCGATATGGCCGAAGACGATCTGCTTCCAACCTTGCTTCCGGCCGTATTCGAGCGTGTCGACCATCGACCGCAGCCGGATATCGCCGTCGCCGATGGTCGGACCCGGCTTGGCGTCGACATCGCCGCGCACGAGCACGGCGGTTCCGCGCGGCAGGCCGGCCAACGAATCGAGCCGGGGGATGTCGGCCAGGTATTGTTCCAACGATTTGCGCGGCGCGGCACTTGGGGCGACGAGTTCGCGGCACAGCCTAGCGACCCGGTCGGTCTGAACGGACATATCTGATGGCTCCTTCTCTGGGGGGCGAAGGTGCACACGCTTGGCGCACCATGCCGTCAATTGCGGCAAATTTACCACATGCGCCCGCCAGCGGGCAGGGCGCGGCCCGCTCGTATGCCGCGGGTCAGTCTGATTGCGAGCTTTTCCTAGGGCGCCGCGTCCAACAATCCCTGTGCCTCTTCTACGAAGACATGGGCTTCGTCCGCCTGCAAGTCGAGGTTCCTTGCGCGCCACATTTTCTCGAGCGCTTCCATTCGCATGAGGTGTTCCGCATAGGCACTTCTAGTGATCGTGAATGGCATCGCCTCCCGAGTTCGGAGCAGCTTCATGGATGCGTCGTGGACGGCATCGTTGTCGGTTCCCGTCTCGATCGTGCCGAAACGCCACACACCATCGAGTTCGTGTTCCGCTGCTGCGATGCGCTGCCATCGCCAGGTTCCGTACCAACTTGCGCACCAATGAACCCCGAAGGCGCTCACGGTCACGATGACGAGCAGCGTGCAGAGCGAGAATTGGAGCCTGCGTCCCATTTATGGATTAGACCGCGCCAGAATGGCGGAGAAAAGTGCCGCGTTCTATCCATCCAGCGCCGCGCGTGCAGTTCTACGAGCGGCTGACAAAACCTAATTGCTGGAGCGCCGCGCGTAAAAAAATCGGCCGTGAAACGCCGATTTTGCGGAGCGCGATCCGGTTTTGTCGGCTCCTCTAAGAGTGGCCCAAGACCGGGTGTGGCCGATAGGGCTCGGCCAGCGCGGCGAGTTCCTCGGGCGTGAGCCGCAGTTCGAGCGATTTGATCGCGCCGTCGAGTTGCTCGAGTTTGCTCGCCCCGATGATGGGCGCGGTGACACCCGGTTGTTGCAGCAGCCAGGCCAGTGCCACCTCGGCATGCGATACGCCGCGCCGCTGCGCGATCTCCCCGACGCGATCGACCACGTCGAAATCGGAATCCTGGTAATAGAGTTTGTGGGCGAAGTCGTCCGTCTTCGAACGGGTCGTCTGGCCGAAACCCTGCTCGCGACGCTGCCGATTGCCGGCCAAGAATCCGCGGGCCAAAGGGCTCCACGGAATGAGGCCGACGCCTTCGGCGCGGCAGAGCGGAACCATCTCGCGTTCTTCTTCGCGATAGACCAGGTTGTAGTGGTTCTGCATCGTCACGAAACGGCTCAAGTGCAACCGGTCGGAGGTGTGCAGCATGTTCGCGAACTGCCAGGCGAACATCGACGAAGCGCCCAGGTAGAGGGCCTTGCCCGCCCGCACGACGTCGCCCAGGGCGTCGAGCGTCTCCTCGACCGGCGTGTCGTAGTCGAAGCGGTGGATCTGGTAGAGATCGACGTAGTCGGTTCCCAGCCGCTTCAGGCTAGCGTCGATCGAATGACGGATATGCTTGCGCGACAGGCCGCGCAGATTCGGGTCGTTGCCCATCGGCTGGCAAACCTTCGTGGCGATCACCACCCGGTCGCGCCCCGGCCCGAATTCCTTCAGTGCGCGGCCCACGATCTCTTCGCTCACGCCGAGCGAGTACATATCGGCCGTATCGAAGAAGTTGATGCCTGCTTCGAAGGCACGGCGGAAGAACGGGCGGCTCTCCTCCTCTTCCAACACCCACGCGCGCCATTTCTTGGCACCGTAGGTCATGCAACCCAGGCAAAGACGCGAAACCTTGACTCCCGTGTTGCCGAGGTTGACGAATTCCATCGGAACTCCCGCGAGGATGGCTGTGCACGACCAAGAACGTTGCGGCGTTGCTCACCGAATTCGATCTTGGCCGCTCCTCAGGCTATCGTCCTGCGCAGTGAGTCGCAATCGGGTCGGCGTACAGACTGCCACCGCGCGCAAAAACGGCGCGTCTCAAGTGGCCTAGTGCCACCGTGTCGTGGGCCGGGAACTAATACGACAGCCCGCCGCGGAAGAGCACCGTATCGCTGGGATGAGCTTGCGTGCCGCTACGGTAGATGATGTGACGGTCGAAGACGTAGCCGATCTCGGCATTCCCTTTGAGGCCGTTGAGCATGAACCATTCGATACCGGCCAGCGCCCGTAAGTCGTTGAGTTCGACCACGTCGTCGCTACCGTCGGCCCGGCGGACCGTCCAGCGGCCGCCGCCGTATTCGCCCGCCAGATAGCCCCAGATGTCGGTGTTGCCCCACGTCGTCAGACGGCGCGACAGCTTGGGGTTCGGGAACAAGATGTTGAAGCGGGTGTCTTGGTTGGGAGTCCAGATCAAACCGCCCGCGGGCAGCAGTTGCACGGTCAGACGGTTCAGATACCAGACGCCCGCCGCGACCTGCCACTGGGGCGAGACCGTGATGATCCCCACGCCGCGTCCCAGGATGCGGAAGCTCTCGCTGTTGACGGCCGAAAAGTCGCTATAGACGCCGAGGCGCACGTCCAAGTCGGCGCTGAACCAGCTCGTGACCTGTGGATGCCAACTCGTGTCGAGGTAGGCGTCGTAGGCATTGGCTGGCAGATCGGGTGAGCCGGCGAAGTTGCCCGAGGCAGGACCGTTCCAGGAGTGATACGTGAAACCGGGCGTGATGAAGATGGGATTCGGGTTGGCGGCGATCGGCAAGGCAAACACGGCCTGCAAGCCCTCGTCCAGGGTGCCAAACCCGTGCGGACCGAACCGCAACAACTGCGTACTTTCGAAGTTGAGTTCGTGCAGCAGGCGCTGCGCCGGTGTGGCAGGTTGGCCGTACACGGGTTGAACGCACGCCGGCTGCCCGTAGGGCTGTCCGTAGACAGGCTGGGCCAGGTTGCCCTGACCGATACCGGCATACGGCGAGCCATTGGGCACCGTAGTGTAAGGCTGCGTCACCGGAGCGCCCGTGACCGGCGCGCTGTTGAAGGGTCCCATCGTGGGGGCCTGCGCGGCCGGGTCGTAAGGATCCCAACCCGGCGTGGCCGGTGCGATGTTCGGCTCGAGCGTGGCAGGCGTGGCCTGGGCGGGCGGCGGCGCTTGGTTGACCAGCACGGCCGAGGGGCTTTGCGGACTGTAGAAAGGGCTCTGCGGATCGATGGGCGTCGGCGGCCGTACCCGCACCTGCGCGTGCGACGGCGCAGCGGGCAGCACCACCAGCAGAGCGACCGCGGCTGACAGCAAACCTGGGTAATAGAGCGAAAAAGCCCTCACGTCGGCAGTTGCCTCGCCAAACTTGAGAGAAAAAGGCCGGAACTAAGTAACAGCGCCTGCTCATCGGGTCAAGGGCGGTTCCGTTAATCTGGAGATTCCATGCGCCCTGGGAGACAGCGGCTTCTGCGGAGCATTGCGTGAAACCGATAGACGACAAAAAGGTGGTATTTTCCGGCGGAACCTCAGATGCGAAATGCCTGTCTCGCCATCGCGTTTGTCTTGCTCTCGGGCGGCTGCCGTCACCCGATGCAGGCCATCACGCAGAGCCATGTGACGACCACATCGCCGCCCATGGTCGATAACGGCCCCTTGGCCGAATTCACGGTGATGGCCGGCGATGCAACGAGCGCCGAGCGGATTGCGCTCGTCGATGTCGACGGGGTACTGCTCAATAGCGATATGACCGGTATGTCGTCGTATGGCGAGAACCCGGTCGCCCTGTTTCGCGAAAAGCTCGACTGCATCGCGGCCAATCCGTGTTATCGCGGCGTGGTCGTACGCATCAACAGCCCGGGCGGCGGAGTGACAGCGTCGGACATCATGCGCCGCGACCTGTTGAGCCTGAAGCAGCGCACGGGCCTGCCCGTCATCGCCTGCTTGCTCGACGTGGGGACCGGAGGCGCCTATTACCTGGCCACCGCCGCCGACCAGATCGTGGCCCATCCCACCTCGGTCACCGGCGGGATCGGTGTCATCCTGAATCTATACAACCTGCAAGATGCGATGGCGCAGTTCAACATCGTGGGCGTTCCCGTGAAATCGGGCGACAACATCGACATGGGGTCGCCCATTCGCGAACAGCCCGACAACGTCCGGCAGATGCTGCAAACGATGGCCGACGAATTCCATCAGCGATTCCGCACCGCCGTCGAACAAGCCCGCCCGGCACACGATCCGCGGCACGCCGAAGATTTCGATGGCCGGGTGTTCACGGCCCAGCAAGCCTGGCAACGAGGTCTGATCGATTCGATCGGTTATCTCGACGACGCCGTGGCCATCGCCCGATTGGCCGCACGCCGGCCGGCGGCGCGCGTCGTCTTGCTGCATCGCCGGCAGGACCGCGCTCGCTCGCCCTACGCCATCACGCCCAACATTCCGTTGCAGGGAGCCGCCCTGCCCGTGAGCATGCCGGGCTTGGAGCGCTGCAAGTTGCCGACGTTCCTCTATATCTGGGAACCTGATCCGACGTTGGAGCGCTGGGCCGGCAAATAGTCCGAGAGCGAAAGGCAAAACCGTCGCCTGATCTTCATGGCGCCGGTTGTTTTACTGACGCTGACGGCTCTTGGCGGTCGCCTTGTTGAACTCGATCCATTGTTCCTGATACTCAGGTGGCGGCGGTGCGCGGCGGCTGTCGCGCAGATTGCGCTGGCGGTCGTCGGGCTTGTGTTCGCCCGAGAGCGACGTGCCGCGCGGACGCAGGCCGAGGCTGCGCAGCGCATCGTCGAGTTCTTGGCGGGCGGCGTCACCCTTCGGACCGGCTTCGTCCGCCCCCTTCTTCAGCCGCTCCCATTGCTGGACGAATCGCTCGACGTCCTCGCGGGTCCACTTCAGCTTCTCGAGCAATTCGGGATCGGGTTTGTCTTTGGCGAGTTGGTCCTTGAGACGTTCCAGCGCCAGATCGGTCGCCTTGCGGGCATATTCCTGATTGGCTTCGTCGCCGCCGGGCTCGCTGTTATCGGTTTCGGCGAGCGGAGCGGTCTCCTCGTCGGGGCCGGGCTGCCCGCCCTCGTTGGGATTGGTCCGCTGTTTGCCGCCATGTAGATCGTGGCCTCCGCGGTCGCTGGGAGTCGGAGCGCCCTGGGCGCCTTCTTGTGGTGCGCCCGGCTGAGGAGCCCCGGCATCTTGCGGCCGCTTCTCCTTGTTCTTCTTTCCCGCCGGCGGTTTATCGGTCGGTTCGCGTTTCTCGGCGCCTTTCGGCTGGTCGGGCTGTCGCGAGACGTTGTTGTGGCCGCGCGGGTCGGCCCCGTCGGGTGAATCGGACTTGGGCCCCGTGTCGCTTTCGCTCCCTTCGCCCTGATTGGTGCCGGCGCCTTTCTCGCCGGAAGACTTCCCGCCCGACGGCTTGTCGCCCTTTTGCTGATCGCCACCCTTCGAGCCGGTCGGTCCCTTACCCTTCTCCTCGCCTTGGCTGCCGCCCTGGTCGGCTTCGCTGTTCTGGCCGGCCGAACCGGTACCTTCGCTGTTCGACCGTTGCCCGCCGCCGCTCTTGCCACCGCCGTCGTGTTCGCCCTGCTCGGCACCTTGCGAATCGGACTGCCGCTTGTCTTCGCTCGACGATTCGGGTTCGTCTTCGGAGGTGCCCTTCTTGGGGTCGGGACTGAGTTCCTTCTTCTTACGATCCTGGTTTCCGCCGTGCGTCGTCGGCGCGCCGTGCTTGTTGGCGCCTTCGCTGTCGCCCGCGCCGCCTGCGCCCTTATCCTTCGAGTCCTGGTCGCCACCCTTCATTTCGGGCGATTCGCCTTCATGCTTCTTCATCTTATCATCGGGTTCGCCGGCGCCTTTCGCTTGGCCGCCCTGGCCTTGGCGCGGCTTCGTCTCACCGTCGGCGTGCTTGGCCCCTTCGTCGCCGACTTTCGCATCACCCTCCTTGCCGCCGCCCGTCTTGTCTTTCTCGGTCTTATCGCCGCCCTCATTCGGCGTTCCCTTCTCGGAGCCTTCGGCCCCTTTCTCGCCGTCCGACGCCTGTTTGCCCGTATTGCCCGTTTGCTTCGCGCCTTTGGGTTCGTCGCCCTGTGGCTTGTCACCGTCCTGGCCGCCGCCTCGCTCGCCGTCGCCCGGTTTCTGATCGTGGTCCTTGTCGGCGGGTGCACCCTGCTTATCACCCTCTTTGGGCTGCTTGCTGCCGGGGGATTTTTTGTCGGACGTTTGTTTCTTGCCTTCGCCCTTTTGATCGCTCCCTTTTCCGGCGTTTTGCTCGCCGCCCTTCTGCTCTCCTCCTTTTTGATCACCGCCCTGCTGTTCGCCGTTCTTCTGATCGCTGCCCTTCTGGCCAGCGTTCTTCTGATCACCGTCCTTCTCGCCCTTCATGCCGTCATCGCGCGAGGACGGTTCCTTTTGCTTCGAATCACCCTTTTCCTTCTCTTGGGACTGCTCCCCCTTGGTGCCCGCCTGCGACTTCTCGCCCTGTTGCTCTTTCGAGCCGGACTCGTTCTTGCCACCCTGGTCGTTGGCCTTCTGACCTGCCGCTTGGTCGCCCTTCTGGGGTCGATCTTCCTTCGATTGATCCCCCTTCTGCTCCTTCTCGTTGAAGTGCTTGTTGATCTCGTCGATCGCCTTGCCGGGGTCTCGCTCGGGATCGACGCGCTTCGAGTCCTGGGTCTTGTCGCCGGCGCCGCGCTGCCCACCCTGCTTCGACTGGCCGCCGCCTTCGCTCGATTCGGATTTGTCGTCGCCCGGCTTCTCCTCCGCCGAGCCGTCGGACGAACCATTCTTATTCTTGCTATTGCTCGGGTTGCTTCCCTTGCCCCCCTGTTCGCCCGACGACGAGTCTTCGTCGTCGGAACCTTCGCCCGGCTCCTTCTTTTGTTGATTCTGCTTGTCGCCCTTGTTCGACTTGCCGCCGCCCTGCTTCTCCTGCGGTTGCTCGCCGTCCTCGCCTTGGTTCCCCTGTTCGTCGTTCTCGTTGCGTTGCCCGCGAGCCTGCTTCTTGCCCGACTTGTCGTTCTTGCCGCCCGGTTTCTCCTCGGGATTTCCCCCGGCTTGCTCGTCGCGGCTCTGGTCCTTGCGATCGAGCTCGCCAACCCGCAGGTGGTAATGCGGCGTTTCGTTATGGTTGGCCTTGGGCTGGCGATTGTCGTCGGCCGCCGCCCAGAACTCGATCTGCTCACCCGGCTGGACGGATAATCGTTTCAGGTCGAGCACGAAATCGCGATGGAACTCGCCACTGCGAGGCTCGGCCAGTAGCGATTCTTGCGCCAGGGCCGCACCGCGCCGCCGGGCATGGAAGGTGACCGACGTCAATTTGAAATCCGGATCGGTGGCCTCGACGCCGAACCGTACCGGCTTGCCCGCCGGAACGACCAACTCTTTCGTCGGATCGAGATCGGGCTCCGTCAGCTCGACCTCGGGCAACAGGTCGGGAATGACCTCGATCGAATAACGGATCGGCTTGGGATTCTCGTGGCCGTCCTTGTTGCGGAACCGCAGTTGATAGGTGGTGTGCTCGGCGCGGTTAGTCTTCTCGTTCCAGACGAGCGGGAACGTGATCTGCGCCTTCGTCCCGTCGATCTGCATATCGAGGTCGTTGCGGCCATCGCACTCGAAGTCGACGTTCGCCTGGCCGATGAGCTGGTTTGCCTTGGCCCGCAAGGTAATGCGCGTGCCAGACAGGCCCTGGATGTCACCATGCCGGGCGACCTTGCGCGGCGGGAGTTCGGAATACGCCGGGTATTGATATTCGATCTCCTCCACGCCGATCGCCGGGGCCGTATCGACCTTGAGCCGATAGTGGGGCGAAAGGGCGTCGCCCGCGGCGATCCAATATTCGATATCTTGTTGTAAACCGAGATTGTCGGGGGGCAACTCCACCGAGTGGCGATAGCTGTTCGGCGCGATCGTCATCGGCACGGCCTTGTCGACCACCTGTCCGTCGACCGTCGAATAGTGGACGGTGGCCGCTTCGCCCGTTCTCAGCCCCTCGATGCGTGCGCTGACCATCACGTGCGCGTCGTGAAAACCCTGGCCGTTGCCGGGCTGGATGTCTTCGATCGACACGCGCGTGGGCGGTGCCACATCGGCCCAGGGAGAGATGACTCGCCGGAACGACGTGAAGGGATTCTTGGGCGAGAGCACGGCATAGAGCGCGACGCAGACGGTGATGGCCACCATCGTCAACAGCAGACGGATGACCGGCGTGCGGTCGACGGCCACCTCGGAATGCGTTCCGGCCAGCGCCGTCGCCGCCTGTACTTCCATCGCCTGATAGAACCGCTCGGGCAGCCGCCCGGGTTCGGAACGTAACAAGAGGAAATTGATCAGGCTGTTCTTGATACCCGGCCGATGGCGCTCGATGGTATAGGCCGCATAGACCGGATTGACGCGGCGCACGATGAGCGGCACGATGCGCAGTACGACGAACGCCAGGGCGCCCACGGCCAGTAGGCAGGCGGCGGCCAAACGTCCGCCGAACCCCAAGCCACCCCTGATCAACCAATGGTCGATCAGGGCCACCAGCATCAGGTAGGCCAGTGCACCCACGGCCAACAGCATGAGCGACGAGACCAGGTCGACGCTCTTCACCTGCCGCCGCGTGCGATGCAACTGCGTCTCGATATAGCGGTTGCACTCAATGACTTGCGCCCCGAAACCGTCCGAGTCCGAAAGACGGCCGCGCGACACATCCGGTCCACTCGTTCCGACAGCCATGCTAGCAGATCTCCCTGGGAGTTCGTGTATATTATAGGCGCAGGATCCGTTCATGCCCACCATTCGGCTCAGCCAGATCGCCCATGCTCGTAGCGGAGATAAGGGCAATCACGCCAATATCGGCGTCATCGCCTATACGGCGGCCGGCTACGATTATCTGCATCGGGTCTTGACCACCGAGCGGGTGGCCGAACATTTCGCGGGCTGGGAGCCCACGCAGGTCAAACGCTACGAACTGCCGCGCATCTTCGCCCTCAACTTCGTGCTGTACGACGTCTTGGCCGGCGGCGCGAGCCAATCGCTGCGCATCGATACCCAGGGCAAGCTCCTCGGCACGGCGATCGCCGATCTGATGTTGCCCGAACCCGACGATCTGCCCGCGATGCTGCGGAGCAATGCTGCCGGGTGAACGGGGCCGCCCGTCTTACCAGGGCCACTCGGGCACAGCGCCGTAATAGGGATAACGATCGAATTGTTCGCCGCCCCCTACCACACGCGGGTCGGCGGTCGATTTGAGTTCTTCCATCAAGCGGGCCGACAGCCCTTCTTTGACGGCCGCGTACGGTTCATCATCGGCCACGTTGTGCTGCTGGTCGGCATCTTGGCGCAGGTCATAGAGCTCCTCGGCCGGCCGCTTGGCGAAGGCGCGAGCGTAGTATGGCTGTATGGCCGGCTCATCGCGGTGCTGCCAGAGATACTCCTTGCTCGGGCCGTTGTCGGTGTCGCCGAGCCAGGCGCGGGCCAGGTAGGCCCGTTTGTAATCGGGCGTGCCGATGGGCCAACGATCGGGCGCGAAATTGCGGATATAGAGGTATTCGGCCGTGCGAATGCCGCGCATCGGATAGCCACCCGTTTGCGGTGCTTCTTGAGCCTGCGTATGCCGCTCGCGGCCGAACAGCACGTGGTCGCGCGGGCTGGCGTCGTCAGGAACCTTTTCCGTGAGAACGTCGCTCAGGCCGCGGGCGGTCATCGTCTTGGGCACGGCTAATCCCGCCGCCTCCAGAAAGGTCGGCGCCAAGTCGGCCAACGAGACGAACTCGTCGGCGGTCCGTCCCGGTCGCGCGACCTTGCCGCCCCAACGCATCGCCAGCGGCACGTGCGTGCCCAGGTCGTACAGATTGGCCTTGCCGCGAGGAAACGGCATCCCGTGATCGCCCGTCATGACGACGAGCGTGTTCTCGAGTTCGCCGATCGCCTCCAACTGCCGAACGAGATCGCCCACTTCGCGGTCGAAGCGCTGCACCTCGAAATAGTAATCGGCCACGTCGGAACGGACTTCGGCCGCATCGGGGAGCGCCGCCGGCAGTTTGATCTTCGCGGGGTCGATGCCGCTTTCCCGACCGCTGCCCAGGTCATAGGGCCGATGCGGATCGAGGCTGCCGAACCAGAAGCAGAACGGCCTTCCTTTCGGACGCTCGTCGAGGAAGGTTTTGAAATCTTTAAACTGCGGACCGGCCGGATTGCGCGTGCGGTCGCCGAGCCGGCCGGGGCCCCAACCCTTGCGCGTGTGGCCGATGAAATAGCCGGCCTGTTCCAGTAGATCGGTATAGACCGGGATGTCGGCCGGCAGCGTGACCCACAGGTCGGCCCCTTCGCGCAACCGCCAGAAATGTTGTCCGCTGAGCAGCGCGCCGCGTGACGGCGTACACGACGGCGACGACACGAAGGCATTTCGGAAAAGGACGCCCTCTCGTGCCAGCCGATCGAATGTCGGCGTCTTGACGACCGGATCGCCATAACAGGAGGCGTGCGGATAGCCCCAGTCGTCGGCGATGGCCAACAGGATGTTCGGTCGGCGTTCCGGTTCGGCCGCGCCCTGGGCCTGCATAGCCCAACCGCAGGCCGTTGCCAGAGAGGCCAGTACCTTTACTGATAGTGTCGTTTTAGTGGCTGTCAAAACACCTGCTCGCGATTCGGGAAATCATGCGGTTCGCCTGAAACGTAGAATACCCCGAGCGAGGTCGCCCCTCCAGAAAGAGCTGCGCCGGCAGAGTCCTAGCCCTGCGGCATGGCAATGCGGCGGGACGCCGCATCTATGTAGACGCGGCGTCTCGCCGCGTTCCGCAACGGAACCGACTAGGTCGGTCACTCCGCCTCTCCGGCAACCCGATACCATTGCGTCCCGTCTGGCATTTCGATGAACTCGATCCGAGTTCTTTTCGACACGTCGATGATGGATCCCGTTGTGACGACCGGGGCGCCGAGGCGATGCTGCACAGCCATACCTCCAAGAAATGCCAGCGCAGGCAATATCGCCACCAGCAACGCGCCGAGTTTGAATCGCAGGCGGGACATGAGATTTGGCGAGTGCTGTCGACCCGGCGTCAGTTCTTCGGCTCGACGAGAGCCAGGGGACGGGACACTTGGAAATGGGGCTTCTTCGGATCGCTGTAATCGACCAGTCGCTCGGCCTTCCAAACGAGTTCGTCGTGGTAGTGTGTCTCGAGCCAACCCGAGGTGCGCCGCGCCATCGCGAAGTGCCACGAGACGTTCCGGCCCTGGTTCGATGCGTCGGGTCGCGCCTCGATCAGCAAGAACGCCTCCGGATCGGTCCCTTGCACGAAGGCGAAAACGGCGCCGTCGGTCGCTCGTTCGTTCGCGAATCGGTAGACCGGTCGTGGCAGCATCCGCAGTGCCTCACGGTCCGAATCGTCGGAGTTCCAACCCATGAGCTTCGTGCTGAACCGTGCCGCCAGCGACTTCATCTGCCTCAGCCTGCCCGTTGCCGACTCTTCGGGAGCCGGCGCATCGGCGATGGGCCGATATTCGAGGCCCGGTTTCTCGCACCGCCAGACAGCCCGACCGTCCACCGAGGCCGTCACCCGACCTTCGGCCAGCGATTGGAAGTTGTCGCATAGCTGGCCCGCGAAGGGATAAACGCAGACCGTAGCAATCGGACGCCCATCCGCGGTCCAAATATAAGTGGCACCGTCGGCGGAACCACGCGTGACATTCGCCCATCGCAGCACGCAGTGTAACTCGAGTGGCTCACCCGTGTCGTCGCCGGCGTAGAGCGAGTAACGACCGGCCGATGCATCCAACATTCGGTGCAGATTGGCCTTACCCTCGGGAACCTCCGTGGGATCGGTTGGACCATCCGACGAGCGGCCGACTTTGCCCTCTTTCGATGGAAGGTCGGACTGCGGACCAACCTCTTGGGCCGACAATCCTCGCGTGAGTATCGGCCCATCGAGGCCCAAGAGAACGATCGCGGCCTGGGCCAACGATCGCAAGACATTCCGCCGTTCGAGCATCAGGTAGGTCGCCCGCATGATCGTCCCGTGGCTCACTTTGATTTAAAGGCTGAGGCGCGGCTCACGGAGGTATTAGACCGCGCCAGAGTGACGTAGCAAGCTGCGCGATGGCCAAATGGTCGTACTTCCTGTCATTCACGATTGCTTTGCGCACGCGATCCG
Organism: Pirellulales bacterium; assembly: GCA_035547915.1. GTDB lineage: Bacteria > Planctomycetota > Planctomycetia > Pirellulales > JAICIG01 > DASSFG01. Next base: position 34,370 of record DASZTS010000096.1, read on the forward strand.
CAAAAATGATCTTCTCCTTCGAGATGATGTTGTCGCGATTCAACCGTCAATGCCCACAACGAACCTCGCCATCGATGCGCCCGTGCCCTGCTTCTTGTACGGCACCGCGTGGAAAGAAGACGATACGCGACGGCTCACCGAGTTGGCGCTGCGGCAAGGTTTTCGGGCGATCGATACGGCCAACCAGCGGCGTCATTACCACGAAGCGGCGGTGGGCGAGGCGATCGCCGCTTCGATCGGCGGCGGGCTCATAACGCGAGACGACCTCTTCCTGCAAACCAAGTTCACGTTCCGCGCGGGACAGGACCATCGCCTGCCCTACGACGCCGACGCGCCGATCGCGCGGCAGGTCGAACAGTCGTTCGCCAGTTCGCTGGTCCACTTGCATACCGAAACGATCGACTCCTACGTGTTGCACGGTCCTTCGCAGCGCAACGGGCTGGCCGCGGCAGACTGGGACGCCTGGCGCGCGATGGAGACGATTCACGACAGCCGCCGCGTTCGCTTTCTCGGCGTGAGCAACGTGAGCCTCGAGCAGCTCGAAACACTCTGCCAAGAGGCGAGGATCGCTCCCCGCTTCGTGCAGAACCGATGTTATGCCGTGAGAGGTTGGGATGCCGACGTGCGCCGGTTCTGTGCCGACAACGGGTTGGTCTACCAGGGTTTTTCGCTCCTCACCGCCAACCGCAACGTGCTGACACACCCAGAGATGGTAAGGATCGCCAAACGTCACGGACGGACCGTGAGCCAGATCGTATTCCGTTTCGCACTCGATGTCGGCATGATCCCGCTGACGGGAACCACCGACGGCCAACACATGCAGCAGGACCTCGACGTGCTGGGGTTCCGGCTAGAAGCGGCAGACATCGAACAGATCGGGCGCGTGGCGACGGCATAGGTGAGTGTGGCACGCCCTGAGACACGAAGGGCGTGCTGGAAGCACATCCACGCCCTTCGGAGTACCTCCTCAGGGCGTGCCACCCTCCTTTGTCGCGCGGCGCGAATGCCATCCAACCTACAACAGTTCGCGGATCGGCTGGGCGCCGTCGTCGACCAGGTAGTGCGGTCGCCCGTTGAAATCGGGCAGCGTCGTGGCGCTGGCATCGATCCCCAGATTGTGATAGAGCGTGGCAAAGACTTCCGGAAAAGTCACCGGTCGGTCGACCGCCTCGCCGCCCAGACGGTCCGTGGCGCCGATCACCTGCCCCATCTTCATGCCGCCGCCGGCCAGCAAGGCACACGAGACACGCGGCCAGTGGTCGCGGCCCGAGTTGGCGTTGATGCGGGGCGTGCGGCCAAACTCGCCCCAGGCGATGACCGTGACGTCGCGCTCCAGACCGCGCTCGTGCAGGTCGTCGACCAAGGCCGTGATCGACCGGTCGAGCGCCTCGCTGTCTTCGCGGCAGCGATCGAAGGTCGAGCCGTAGGGATGTCCGTGCCAGTCCCACTTGCTGTAGTTCAGCGACACCACGCGCACGCCGGCTTCGACCAACCGCCGGGCCAGCAGCATGCTCTGCGGCACGCGCGGCGCACCGTTGCCGTCGATGAACACGGTGGGGTCGCCCGTGCCATAGCGTTCCACGGTGCGTGGGTCTTCCCGCGAAACGTCGAGCGCCTCGACCAGTCGCGACGAGGTGAGGATGCCCATCGCCTGCTCGGTGAAGGTGTCCATGCCCGACATCTTGCCGCTGGCGTCGGCCGCGCGGCGGAAACGGTCGAACGCCGTGAGCATCGACCGCCGATCGCCCAGCCGTTCCGGCGTGATGCCCTGGAGCACCATGTCTTGGCGGCTCTCTCCCAACGCGGTGAACGGCGACCGGGCGACGCCGGCAAACCCGGGCCCCGGCTCGTTGTAAGGACCGTGCGAACAGGTGTAGCAAGCGCTGACGAAGGGAGGCACGCCCGCCTGCGCCGGTCCCTGCAAGGCGGCGACGACCGACCCCAACTGGGGCCAACCGCCGGCCGGCACCGCGCCGCGCGGGTGACGCCCCGTGAAACACTGATAGGCCGTGTGATCGTCCTGCGCGCCGACGATGGAACGGATCGCCACGAAACGGTCCATGTCCTTGGCCAGCCGAGGCAGATGCTCCGAGATCTCGACGCCCGGCACCGATGTGGCGATCGGCCGGTAGGGACCCGCGATTTCGACCGGCGCGTACGGCTTCAGATCGAATAGATCTTGATGGGGAGGTCCGCCGACCAGGTAGATCATGATCAGCGATTTTCGCGACGAGCGCGTACCGGCGCGGGCGTCGAGCGATAGGAGTTGGGCCAACGACAGGCCGCCCATCCCCAGGCCACCGATGTTCAAAAAGTTCCGCCGCGTGATTCCGTCGCAAAAAGGGGCTTTGCGGTCGGCCGGGCCCAGCATCGTCAGCATCGAGCAGCCTCGCCTAGTATGGCACACGACACGTCTCTTGCCGTAAGCTAGGTCCGGCCGGCCGTCGGCGTCAACAGAATCGTTCGAGCCGATCTGCAAACCGGCCGGCGAATTGAACGGGTGCGTCGGCCTCTTTTTCGATGGCGATGAGCGATCAGGTCCTACCACGCATTCGACAACTGTTGAACGACAACGGCTGTCCGTTCCGAGAGATCGAGCATGCCGCCACGTTCACTTCGGAAGAATCGGCGAGGGCTCGCGGTGAGGAGCTGGGGGTCGGCGCCAAGGCCCTCCTGCTGCGCACGGACGATGTCTTTCGGCTGTTCGTCTTGCCGGCCGATCGCAAGCTCGACTCGGCCGCGCTCAAGCGGGAGTTGAACGTCAAACGCATCCGCTTCGCGACACCCGAAGAGTTGGCCGAGTTGACCGGCCTGGTGCCGGGCTCGGTGCCACCCTTCGGCCAGCCCGTTCTGCCCTTCGAACTGTTCGCCGACACGGAGGTCGGTGTTCGTCACGGCAAGGTCGCCTTCAACGCCGGATCGTTGACCGTATCGATCGTCATGCGCGGCCCCGATTGGCAGACCGTCGCCGCGCCGATGCGCTTTGCGTTCGGCAAGGCGGCCGGTTGATTGCCTTGCACGGTTCTCGTCATTAGTGTGGAACCGACGACGCCGACCGCGTAGAACACAAAGATGGCTGAAGCTCTCGTCTATCTCAACGGCCGCACCGTGCCCGCCTCCCAGGCGCACCTGGCGATCTTCGACGCCGGCGTGGTGATGGGCGCGACGGTGACGGAGATGACGCGCACGTTCCGCCATGTGCCGTTTCGCTTGGAGGACCATCTCGAGCGGTTATTTCGCTCATTGCGATACGTGCGGTTTCGGATCGGCCCGACGCAGGAAGAGTTGGCAGCCGTGTCACGCGAGCTGGTCGAGCATAATGCAAAGCTGCTGCCGCCGGGCGGCGAGCTGGGTTTGATCCAGTTTGTCACGGCGGGTGAGGTGGCGGCGTATGCGGGGTTTGAGCGCGGGGAGGGGTTGGCGACGGGTGTGGGCGCGGGCCGCCCTGACCTTAGCCCTCTCCCGGAGCGAGAGGGGACCGGAAGACGGCAGGCGGAGATGACGCCGACGGTGTGCGTGCATACGTTTCCGCTCGATTGGAGGCGGTGGGAGCGGGCGCTGCGGGAAGGGGCGCACCTGGTGACGCCGTCGATACGCCATGTCCCACCGCAGTGCTGCGACCCCAAGATAAAATACCGGAGCCGGATGCATTATTATCTGGCCGATCAGGAGGCGCGGCTGGTCGATCCGGCCGCAGCGGCCCTGCTGCTCGACTTGGAGGGGAACGTCACGGAGACCAGCGCCGCGAATTTTCTAATGGTCGAGGGCGGTACGATCGTCTCGCCGACCACCCGCAATACGCTGCCGGGCATCAGCCGGGCCACCGTGATCGACCTGGCCGCGCAACTCGGCATCCCGTTCGTCGAACGCGACATCCAGGTCTATCACGTCATCAACGCCGATGAAGCGTTTCTCACCAGCACGCCCTACTGCCTCATGCCGGTCGCGCGGATCAATGGCCTGCCGATCGGTGATGGCAAGCCAGGGAAGATCGTGCGCCGCCTGCGCGATGCGTGGAACGAGCTCGTCGGTCTCGACATCGAGCGGCAGATCCTGGAAGGGTCGAATGGCTGATCGAACCGGCTCAAAGCGGTCTTCGGCTCCGCTTGCCTCGGCGGGCGAGTTCCGGCGCGGCTTCTTCGGCCCGGCTTCCTTTTTCGAAGAGCATGCCGACGACGACCAGGCCGACGAGACCGGTCACCTTCGTCCCCGAATCGGCCGCGAAAGCGAGCGCGCCGGCGGCAACATCGCCGTCCGCGGCAAACGCGCCCAGCGAGTATTCGGCGAACAGGCTGTCGGTGGCGGAGGTGGACGCTTCCGGAGCGATCTCGAAGTGTGACCACAGGTCGCCGAACGCATCCTCGCCCATCTGCTCCCAAAAACGGCGCTCTTCCGCCGCTCCGGACCGTTGCGAGCGATCGTCCGGTATGGTCGGCTTGTCGGTTTCGCTCGCCGCCCGCCGATTGGGCGTGAGGGGCACCGCCAGCGGGTCGTCGGTCAGCAAGCTGTTGCTGGCCAACTGCACGCCGGACTCGGCCGGCATGACGAGCGACACGACGGGCGCGGGAGGGGGAGAGGTCGTCGTGTTCGGCACAACGGGCACAAAGACCTGCGTCGGTTCCGGCACGAGATCGAGCAGGATCAATTCGAGGACGACGGTGGGGATGGTCGAGGACGAAACGGGTAGATCCGCTTTCGTCGTCGACGAGACCGTGCTCACGACGGTCGTCGCCGGTGCCTGCACCAACGAGGCGACGAGGGAGGCTACCTTCGGCGTACCGAGACCCGTCGCCAGGTCGTAGCCGACCCCCGCGCCGCCGAACGAACTGGCGCCGGTGCTGCCGGACGTGACGTCGTGGAAATCGCTCGCGTAACTGCCGGCGTTCGCCGCGACGCCATACAGGCTCGCTTGTGCGTTGGGTAACGAGTCGGCGGTGCCGCCATTGTTGATCTGTCGTCCCTGATCGGCCACGGCGACGAGCGCTGCCCATTGCGGAGCCGCCGCGCTGGTGCCCCCGACCTGGAACCAACCCGACTGGCCGGCGTAACCGATCGAGTCGTAGACGGCCACGCCGCTGCCGGGGCTGGCATCGTACGAAACGTCGGGCGTCGTGCGGTTCGTGCCACTCTGCGATACGAGGCCGCTCTGCGCCTGGAAGATCGGCTGTGGTTCGTAGAGACTCACGCCACCTCCGCTGCCGCTCCAAGCGACCTCGCCGCCGTACGTGCCGCCGGAGTTGCCCAGCGCGAGCGCGGTTCCGCCGACACTGAGCACATTCGGCGACGCGGCGGGCCAGATCGTTTCCGCCCCACTGTCGCCGGAAGCGGCCACGAACGTCACGCCGCCATGACCCGAGGGCGTCGAGAAATAGCCGTCGTAGGCCGTTTCGCCGGAGAACTCGTTGGTGCCCCAGCTCATCGACACGGCCACGACGCCCGGCTGATTGCGTGCGTAATTGACCGCCGTGAGCAGATCGCCCAAGCTGCTCGTTTCGGCCTCGACGAGCAAGAGGTTGGCATTGGGCGCCATGGCGTGCGCCCACTCGACGTCGAGCGCCGTCTCGAGCGCCCAACTGGCGTTATTGGAGGGGAGCCTTGTTCCACCCTGCTGGTTGACGACGCTCAGATTCGGATCGGGCAGACCGAATTGCGCGTCGAAGGCGTGCAGGTCGTCGGAGATATTCGAATCGCCGTAGGCGTCGACAATCGCAATCGTTTGGCCCGAGCCGTTGCCCGCGATCGTTTGGCCGCCGTTGCTGAAGCTCACCTGGTCGAAGCCGTAAGCTTGCCTGATCTGCGCGGGAGTATCGCCGGTCGGAACACCGTTGATGACCACCGGTGTCAGATGGGCCGCGGGCAGGGCGAACAGGTTATTGAGCGTCGCGACCGGCAGCCCGGCGGCCGACAACAAGGACCGCGATTCCAGCGGCTCGGGCGCGGCAACCCGTCGCCAGCGGCTCGAACGGGAACGAGAGAGGGCCTGACGGCGGACGGCAGGTAGGGTGCGGTATCTCATGCGGAAAGAATGGAGAGAAAGATGTCCCGGAGAGGTGAAATACGGTCGTGTGACGACCGATCACCGCGACAACGCCTTAACTCAACATACCGGCGGCTACGTCCCGTGCAAGCAATTTGGCTGCTCGCCTCGCGCCTGTTCGGCACCTTATACTGAGAACACGACATACTGAGAACACGACGCAACCGGCTGCTCGAGTCGGAGTTTCGTCTGAGCGGGAGGTAACGATTGGTGAACATGCCATCTGATCGGAAATGGTTGTGGTGCGCCGTTCTCGTGGTGCTCGCCGCCGGCATGCCGTTGTCGGCGGCAGAGCCGGCGGCTCGCAAGAGCAAGGCGAAGGCAAAGATCCCGCCGCCGCTCACCGAATACAAGGGCCGCATGATCGCGCCCACCATGACCTATCATGGCGCGCCTTGGCTGATCCGGGCGGAGCGCGAGACGGAGGAGCATTGCCGGACGCTGATCGAAGCACTCAAGTTGCAGCCGGGCGAGACCGTCTGCGACATGGGCTGCGGCAATGGCTTCTACAGTCTGGAGATGGCCAACCTCGTCGGGGAGAAGGGGCGCGTGCTGGCCGTCGATGTGCAGCCCGAGATGCTGCACCTGCTCAAACTACGCGCGAAGAACGCGGACGTCACCAACATCAAGCCGATCCAGGGGACACTCGTCGATCCCAAGCTCCCCGAGGGCGAGGTGGATCTGATCCTACTCGTCGACGTCTACCACGAGTTCTCGAACCCGGAAGAAATGTTGCTGGCCATGCGCAAGGCGCTGAAGCCGCATGGCCGGTTGGCGTTGGTCGAATTCCGCCTGGAAGACCCGAGCGTGCCGATCAAGCTCGAGCACAAGATGAGCAAGGAGCAGATCATGAAGGAAATACCGCCCAACGGGTTCAAGTTGGTGGAAGAATTCGAAAAACTTCCCTGGCAGCACGTGATGTTCTTCGAGCCGGCGGAAGGTGAAGACACGGAGCAATCGGCCAAACCGTGACGTGCCGCGAACGAAACCGTACGGCCGTCAGATTGCTACTCACTGCACCTGCCAGTGCGTCCGTTTGCGGGCCCAGAAGAAGAACGCCACTCCGGCGGCGATGAGCACCGTGCCGGCGAGGGTCGACGTGAACTTGTCGACGAGCATACTCGCCAGCGCCGCCGAGATGCCCAGCAAGTATAGGCACGGCGTGACCGGATAGCCGATCGTGCGATAGGGGCGCTGCCACTCCGGGTGTCGCCGGCGAAAGACGAACACCGAGGCCACGGCCAGGGCATAGAACAACGAGCCGCCGAAGATGACAAAATCGGTCAGCGCATCGAAGGCGTCGCGCGGATCGGCTTCCCAAGCGTAGGCCGCCACGATGAGGACGATCGTCCAACCACCCTGTAGCCAGATAGCGTTGGCCGGGGTCTGCCAACGGCCGTGAACGCGCCGAATCGACGCCGGGAGCAACCCATCGCGTGCCATGGCGAAGTAAATCCGCGGCCCGGTGAGCAGGTTGGAGTTGGCCGCGCCGAACGTCGAGCAGAGCACGCCCAAGGAGACGAGCTTGCCCGCCTTCTCGCCGAGCAGGGCCGTACACATATCGTGAGCGACCGCCTCGGATCGGGCGATGTCCGGAATCGACAACACCGCGTGATAGGCGACGTTGGCCAATACATAGACCACGATCACGATGGCCATGCCGAGTGCCAGGCCGAGTGGAACGTTGCGTTGCGGTTCGCGGATCTCCTCGGCCACGGGCGCGATGTTGATCCAGCCGTCGTAGGGCCACATGACGGCGATCATGGCCATCCCCAAACCGCGAAAGATCGAGAGCGAAAACTCGTCGGGCCATGGCGCCGTTTTGATCGGCTGGCTGGGTGACATGGCAAACGGCAAGGCGATGATGAACACCAGGAAGACGAGTTTGGCCACCACGGTCAGGTTCTGCACCGCGGCGCCCCACCGCGTACCCACCACATTGACGATGGACAGGAAGATCACGATTCCGATCGCCGTGGCTTCCTGCCAGTGCCGATTCATCGGCACGATCTCGTTGAGGTAGATCACCGTGGCGGTGGCCAACGCGCCTACCGAACCGGGCCGGATGATCGACAACTCCGTCCAGCCCCACAAGAAGGCCGGCAGCCGGCCGAACGCTTCGCGCAGGTAGACGTAGGGTCCGCCCGCGTGTGGCAGCATGGCCGCCAGTTCGGCCAGCGTAAGCGCGCCGCACAAGGTAATGAACCCGACGAAGATCCAGACGGAGATGATCAGCCCGAAACTGCCCAGTTCGCTGGCCACCACGCCCGGCTTGAGGAAGATGCCCGAGCCGATGATACCGCCCACGACCATGGCCACCGCATCGAACGGCCCGAGCACGCGCGGCAACTGGGCGGAGGCGTGTGCGTCGGGTTCAGCAGGACCGGTCCTGGACGAGTCGCCGGGCATCGCCCCACGGTACGGTTCCACGTCGCGGGCGTCAATCGGACACACCGAACAACCGCCGCGCGTTGGCCGTCGTCTGCTGGGCAAAAGCGTCTGGCGATAGGCCGCGTTCGGCGGCCAGGCAGGCGGCCGTGTGTACCAGGTGCGCCGGCTCGTTGCGGCGGCCGCGGAGCGGATGGGGAGAGAGATAAGGACTGTCGGTCTCGACCAGCAGGCGTTCGATGGGCACGCTCCGTGCGACCTCCCGTAAGTCGGTCGATTTCTTGAAGGTGACCATCCCCGCGAAGCTGACGTATAGCCCCAGTTCGACGCACTCGGCGGCCGTCTCGGCGGTACCGGTGAACGAGTGCATCACGCCGGCCAGCGGGCCGCGGCTGCGGGCGTCGCGGAGCATGGCCAGCACATCGGCGTCGCTCTCGCGAGTGTGCACGATGAACGGCAGCCCACGCTCTTGCGAGAGCCGCAGATGGCGGTCGAAGTAGTCTTGCTGCACCTCGAACGGGGAATAATCCCAATGGCGGTCGAGTCCCGTTTCCCCGAGGGCGACAACGCGCGGCCGATCGACCAGTTCCAGCACGCGCTCCCAATCGCCCGGCTCTGCCTGCGCGCAGTAATTGGGCTGGATGCCGACGGCCGCGAACAGGCCCGGTTGGCCGGCCACCAACTCCACACACACCAGGCTACTGGCCGCCGTCGTTCCGACAACCATCATCGTCTCGACACCGGCCTGCCGCGCGCGTTCGATCACCGCCGCGCGGTCTTCATCGAACTCCGGCTGATCGAGATGGGCGTGGGTGTCGAAGAGGTGCACGATCAGTAGATCTCGATCATGTGCTCGCCGCCGTGCGCCGGGTTGCCGATCAGGCGCTGCCCGACCGGATCGACGACGAAATCGAGCATCTCCAAGGGCAATTGGCCGATCAGCACCGGGCACTCGTCGGGCAACTCCGATACGTCGGTGTTGCACTCGCGCCCCTGTACCGTCAGCCGAACGGTGCCGTAGACCTGGACCTCAGTCGGGCCGGATGTGGTGAGCGCCCGGCGCGTGCGAAACGGCCGCAGGCCGAGCGCCTCAATGAGTCGCTTGGGCATCGACAACGTCGTGGCACCCGTGTCGACCAGGGCATCGGCGACCTCGACCGACCGTACTTCGTCGAGAGCGAGCGACCCGGTTTCCGCGTTGAAGACGTCGTGAAGGTTCTGAATCTTGGCTGCGACGAGCACATTACCCATCGATACGGTCCCCATGGCGATGCCCTTTGTGTTCGAATCTGCCCCAACAATATCCTCAATAGATTCATCCATTATAGATGAAGCGGGCCGTCGCTCGTCACATGAGGCGAAGTCATCCTGGCAATGCGAAGCTCAGGTGCAACTCGCCGTGCCGCAGATGAAGCCGAGTCCATTCGTCGTGCGTGAGCTTTCCCAGCACGGGATGCCGCGCCGTCATCCGCTCGGTGTGCGTCCGGCGAACCGCCGCGCGCAATTGATCGAGTGCCTGTTGCGGCGAGTCGGCCGTGGGAAAGAAGGCGGGTTCGACCTTCTTCGGCAACCGAAAGCCCGCGGACATGCCGTTCTTGAGCAGACGTCGTTTTATCAAAGGGGCGAGCATCCGTATAAACCAGGGGGCCCGCGCCGAAATGCCATCGATCGAGCCGTTGATGGCGATCGCGAGGTGCGTCAGTAATTGCGAGAGTGGCCAGTTGCCGAGCATCTTTGTCTGGGCAGATGCGACCAGTTTCTCTGCGTCGACCACCATGTCGTCGAGCGAATCGAAGTGCAACTTCCGCCGCCCGGAAACCGCTCGAGTGTCGATCGGCGGGCCGAGTGCCGCGGCGGCTGCATGCGATAGGCTCATGACAGATTTCTCAGGAAGAGAGGCTTTTCGGTACGGGCGGTCGTCGATCAACTCTGCCAGAACTGCGATTCTCGCGGGGCCTGGTAGCGGATGTTGAGATGGGGCGTCTTGAGCCGCTGCTGCCCGGCGCCGAGCGACTGCATGCCCGCGGCCACGAGTCCCGTGGTGAGCAGCGTGCGCTCGAGCGGATAGGGCGTTCGCCCCGTGGAAAACATCTCCTCCGCCTTCGACATCAGTGCGGCCGAATAGACCACGTTCGGGTTGGGTGGCAGATAGAACAGCGTCGAGAGGGGCGTCTCGTCGCCCTTCAGCTTCGCCGCGAACGTGAAGTCGTCGACCAGCCCGTTCAACAACAGCATCGTGGCCTTGAGTCCGTCGGAATAGACGATGCGGTACGCCGCCGGTTCTTTCACCCAGGCCCGCATCTCGTCGGTCGTCGGATGGCGGTCGCTGAACGTGGCCGGCTGAGCCAAAGTCTGGCTGCGACAGAGGCAGGCCTCGAACAGTTTCGGGTCCCAACCGCCCGATTGCCAGGAATCGCTCCGCATCGCCTCCCAGACCGCGTCGCCACGCAGCGCCTGCACGGAGGCCACGCCCGTCTCGCCACCGCGGCGCCGCTCGACCATGCATTGGATCGCCTCCAAGGCGTGAAAGTCGTAGCTGTCGAGACCACCCATCGCCACGCACATCACCTCCTCGATCTCGGCGCCATACGGCATATCGACAGAAGGCATGCGCCAGGTGACGGGCAGCGACGACCCGGCCAAGAAGGGAAAGCCCATCTCGCGCGACGTGTCGAACATCTCCTTGGCCCATTCCCACTTCCACGACAAGTGCTTGTCGTTGAAGACGGGCGTCGTGCGAAAGTCGGCGCGGAAAACGTCGACCACCTGCCGGAAAAACTCGTAGCGCGGATATTGGTGCTGCCCGAGTTCGTTGCGCGGATAGTCGCCGTGTTCGCCGATCACCAACACAGCGTCGACCGCCAGACGGGGACCACCCGCCCGCAGCGCCTCGGCGATGGTCGGATAGATGGTGAAGCCGAACTCCTTGGCCCGCTGGCGGCTGAGGTCGTTCTCGGGGAACTGGTCAACGTACGCCGACACGACCTCGAAGGGAGGCCAGTGCCAGCGGCCGCCGATCGGATAGCCGACCAGGAACCGCTCGCCCATGTGCCAGGCGTGCGACCGATAGCGCCACTCGGTCGTGATGATCGCCAGCTTCTTGCGGTTGGCCGGCCGCTCGTCGGCCAACGCGCCGGCCGCGGCCAGGCCGTAAGCCGCCATTCCGACGAACGCGCGTCGGTCGATCCGGGGCGATGGGGCCGTCGCCTCTCGGCCATCGTTGTCCGAAGTTGCTCTCGAAAACGCGCGTCGGTCGAGCATGGCGATACGGGCAGGGTTAAAGAGAGAGAATCGAGGTCGGCTGCGCAAGACCGCAGAGCGATCGCAAGCCAGCTTAGTGCCCGAGGGTTCGGAAAAGCAAGCGGCGACTCAAGCCCTCACCGGCGACTGCCGATAACAGCGGCAACTTGCCGGGCGAGCCGGCGGTGCGGATCTCACGACACATCCCACGCATCGAGTGAGTCACCCCGAATGAACAAATTCTTGCACGGCGTCGCCCGAGCGGTGACCGAATCGTTCGATCTGCCCGAGCCCATCGTGGAGATCGGAGCCTACCAGGTCGCCGGCCAGGAATCGCTCATCAACCTCCGCTCGCTGTTCGGGAATAAGTCGTACACGGGCCTCGACATGCGAGCGGGACCGGGCGTCGATTGCGTGGCCGACGTCGAGTCGCTGCCCTACGAAACGGGCTCGGCGGGGACGGTGGTCGCGATGAGCACGTTCGAACACGTTCCCCATTTTTGGCGCGGGTTCGACGAGGTATTTCGCGTACTTCGCCCCGACGGCGTGTTGTTCGTCTCTTGCCCGTTCTACTTCCATATCCACAATCACCCCAGCGACTATTGGCGATTCACGCCGGAAGCGCTCCAGGTGTTGCTCGTCGACTATCCACAACGAATCATGGGTTGGCACGGGCCGAAGAACCGGCCGGCATCGGTCTGGTCGGTGGCCTTTCGCGAGGAATGCCCCGCGGTATCGATCGAGCAACTGGCTCGTTACGAATCGCTGATGGAGCGGTATGCACGCGAGCCGATCAAACGGCGTCGGGAACTGAGATACCGGCTGGCCAGCCTGCTCTGCGGAGGCGGTCCGTTCGCGCCCTACCTCAAGCAGAACTCCTGGAACGTCGAGTTCCACAACGCCGCCGCCGCCGGCCTATTGGCTGAGACGGCATACGCCGCCGACACGCAGACTGCGTCGCGTCGCAAAGCGGCCTAGCGAAGCGAGAGCCGATTTCCAGGCTTTCACGCCGGCTTTCGAATCAGACCTTTTCGTGCCGCGCGCGATCGTTCGCGCCTGACTGAAGGATCGGCCGGCAACGCAAACATCCGGCTACGTCCCGTCCGCGGCGTCGTTTCATTGTCGCCCGCTCGTGATATAGAATGACGTGTCGACGAGATTCCCACACCAGCGCGACCGGCCCGGAGCGATCTGCACGTTGAGCTCACCACATTCACCCATCATCGAGGCTTACCGGCGGCGGACGTCGAAGTCGGCACAACTGGCCCGAGAAGCAGCCGAAGTCTTTCCGGGCGGCGTGACGCACGACGGGCGCATCCTCGATCCCTATCCGATCTATGTCACGCACGCGGCCGGTTCGCGCAAATGGGATGTCGACGGCCACGAGTACGTCGACTACGCCGGCGGCCACGGGGCCCTGCTGCTCGGCCATAATCATCCGCAGGTGGTCGAAGCGGTGCGCGGACAGCTCGCCCGCGGAACGCATCTGGGGGCCTGCCATCAACAGGAGCTCGAATGGGGCCGCGCGGTGCAGGGGCTGATGCCTTCCGCCGAACGGGTTCGCTTCACCAGTTCGGGCACCGAGGCCACGATGATGGCCATGCGTCTGGCCAGGGCCTTTACCGGGCGGCCCAAGATCATGCGGTTCCTGGGGCATTTCCACGGCTGGCACGACCACGCCGCCTTCGGTGTCGCGTCGCATTTCGACGGCACGCCGACACCTGGCGTGTTGGGCGAGGTGGCAGGCAACGTGGTGCTCGCGCCACCCGGCGATCTCGCCGCCACCCGCGAGGTGCTCGACCGCCATGACGATATCGCGGCGGCCATCATCGAGCCGACCGGCGCGAGTTGGGGCCAGGTGCCGCTCCAGGCCGACTTCTTGCACGGTCTGCGCGAGGCGACGGCCAAGCGTGGCGCCCTCCTGATCTTCGACGAAGTCATCAGCGGCTTTCGCTGTGCGCCCGGTGGTGCCCAGGCCGTGTATGGTATCCGACCCGATCTGACGACGCTGGCCAAGATCCTGGCCGGTGGGTTACCGGGCGGGGCCGTCGTCGGCCGCAAAGAGGTGCTCGATCTGCTCGATGCCGGCCAGGCCACGGCCACGGGCCGAGAGAAAGTGCCCCATCAGGGCACGTTCAACGCGAATCCCCTCTCGGCCGTCGCCGGCACCACGACTTTGCACATCGTCGCCCAGACCGATGCGTGTGCGCGGGCCAACGATTACGCTGCCCGGCTCCGCGAGGAACTAAACCGTGTGCTGCACGACGAACACGTCCCTTGGGCGGTGTACGGCAGTTTCTCGGGTTTCCATATCTTCACGAATCCGCAGCGAATATCGCTGACCGCGGCGGACATCGACGCCGGCAAATTCGATTACCACGTTTTGAAGACACCGGCCGCGAAACCGCTGATGATGAAGCTGCGTCTCGGGATGATGATCCACGGCGTGGAGATCTTTTCCTGGCCGGGCGGCCCCACCTCGGCCGTTCATACGGATGACGATCTGCGGCAAACAGCGGATGCGCTGCGGCAGACCCTCCGCATGCTGCGAGCCGAAGGAGACTTGGCCTAGCCCAGCGCCAATCTCAACCCGCCGGAGCGAGCCCCGGACCGACGTGATGCGGCAGTTCCGGTGTCGCTTCGACATGTACTTTGCCGCGGACGACCAGCGAGTAGAGCGCGGGCACCAAGAACAGCGTGGTGACCAGGCCGGCCAACAAGCCGCCGATGACGGCTCTTCCCAACGGGGCGTTGGCCTCGCTGCCCCGTTCGAAGGCCATGGCCATCGGCACCAGCGCGAAGAACGCAGCGAGCGCCGTCATCACCACGGGGCGCACGCGGATCGACGCCGCCTTGCGAATGGCCTCGGTGGGCGACAGCCCTTCTTCGGTGCGGAGATGCTGGGCGAAGTCGGTGAGCAACACGGTATTCGAGACCACGATGCCCACCATGAAGATCACCCCCAGCAGCGACTGCACGTTCACCGGCGTTTCCGTGACATAGAGCATCAGCACCACCCCGATGCCGCCCACCGGCACGGCCGAGAGGATCACCAGCGGCGTGACGAACGATTTGAACAACGCCGTCATGAGGAAGTACATCAGCAGCGTCGCCAGCACCAGCCCCAGGGCCAGGTTCTTGAAGGTGTCGCGCATGCGGGCGTATTCGCCGCTGAGCACGATCTTCGATCCGGCGAGCGTCTCGCCCTTCTTCGAATTGGGGGCGTAGGTGTCCCACAGGCCGTTCTCCAACGGACGCCCGAAGCGATCGAGCATCTTCACCAGATCGTCCGAGACATGCCCCAGGTCGCGTCCCTCCACGCCCATCGTCACGTCGATGGTCGGCTGGATGTTGATGTGCTTGATCTCCGAAGGAATCGTACCGCGGCGCAGTTGCGACAGGTCGCCCAGGCGCACCTGCTTGTGCTGGTTGGAACCGGTGATCGGGATGTTCAACACGTCTTGCATCGATTCGATCGCCGTCTCGGGATACTGCACGCCCACGAAGTACTGGTTGTGGCTGATCGGATCGATCCAAAAGTTCTTCTTGTTGAAGGAGATGCTCGAGTTCGTCGAGGCGATGACGTTCTGCATGATGTCGGACTGCGTCAACCCCAGGTCGGCCGCCTTGGCGCGATCGACTTCGATCACGAAGGCCGGAGCGTCCATGCGCTGGAGCACGCGCGCGTCGACGACGCCGGGAATCTGTAATGCTTCGTCCCGAATATGTTCGCCGATCTTGAACACCGTATCCTGATCGTTGCCCGTGATGCGGATGTTGATCGGCGTCGATTTCCCTTCGTTGAGCGCACCGCGCACCATACCGCCGGCGTCGAAGGCGAAGTCGATCTGACCGAAGCGGGGATCGGCGGCGAAGCCTTCTCGCAGGATGCGGATGTATTCCTGCGACGAGTGTTGGCGATGCTCGGTCAATTGAACCTTGATCACCGCGTCCATCGGTCCGGCATTGGGCGTATAGGCCGCCGACCAATCGGGCGTGACCCCCAACTCGGAAATGAACAGCTCCAGATCGTGTTCCGGAATCGTTTGGTGGATGAATTCCTCGATCTGGGCGACCAATCCTTCGGTCACTTCGATGCGCCGGCCGGCCGGAGCACGGGCGAAGATTTCGAAGGCCCCGGCGTCGACCTCGGGGAAGAAGTCTCGCCGCAGGCGCGGACCCAACACGGCCAACACACCCGCCAGGAACGAGAATGCCAGCACCGCCGTCAGCACGCGGTTATTGAGGGCCACGTTCAGGCCACGCACATAGATACCGATGCCGCGGTCGATGAGAGCCTCCCAGCGAGCGAACACCCGGCCCAGCGCGCTGCGCGGCGGAGCCGCCTGGGCGTGCGCCACCTCAGCGGAAGCCTCGCCGTGTGCGTGCCCGTGCCCCCGCAACCAGAGCGCGCTGAAGGCCGGCACCAGCGACCGCGACAACAGGTAAGCCGTGACCATGGCGAACGCCACCGCCAGCGCCATCGGCCGGAAGAGGAACTGACCGACGCCCGGCATGAGCGCCAGCGGAGCGAGCACCAGGAACGTACAGAGCGTGGCCACCAATTCGGGCATGGCCACTTCGCTGGCTCCCAAAAAGGCGGCTTCCTGCGGCTTCGCCCCCAATGACAGGTGGCGATGGGTATTCTCCAGGCAGATGATGGCACTGTCGACCATCGGGCCGATGGCCAGCGCCAAGCCGCCCAGCGTCATGACGTTCACCGTATTGCCCGTGTAGTAGAGGCAGATGATCGCCGCCAACACCGAGAGCGGCAGCGTCATGATGGCGATGAGCGTCATCCGCCACTCGCCCAGAAAGACGAGGATCACCAACGAACACAGGATCGATCCGAGCGCGCCTTCCTGGGCCAAGGCTTCGATGGAGGACCGCACGTAGATCGATTGGTCCATGACCAACTTCAAGGCGATGCCCGGACGGGTGAGGCGTGCCTGCATGTCGGGCAACGTCTCCTTGAGCGTCTCGACCACCTTCAAGGTGCTGGCGCCGAGTTGACGGTAGACGGGAATGTAGACCTGCCGACGCCCGTTGACGCGCACCACGTTCGTTTGGATGAAGGCCGCATCCTGCGACGAGGCGACGTCGCGCAGATACTCCGCGTTCCCGTGCCGGGCCCTAAGCGGGATACCGCCCATCCCTTCCCTGCCGTCGACGTACTCGTACATCGAATTCGACATGAGGGCGAAATCGAGATCGCCGATCTTCACGTCGCCCGACGGCACGAACACATTGAACTCGTCGGCCGCTCGCATCACGTCGACCGGCGAGAGGCCGCGGGCCTGCATCTTGATGCGGTCGAGGTAGAGCATCACGGCCCGCAGCTTGCCGCCGAAGACGACCGGCGCCGACGCGCCGGGGTTGCTCATGATCATGTTGCGCACTTCGTAACGCCCCACGTCGTACAAGATCGACTCGGGTTCGGTCTTGCTGTCGAGCGCCACCAGGCTCACCGGCACGGTACTCGTCGGATCGAAGGGGAGCACGACGGGCGGTAGCGTGCCGGGAGGCAGGTTGGGCATCGCCGACAAGGCCAACGAGTTGACTTGCGTCAGAGCGCCGTTGGGATCGACGTCGTCGTGGAAATAGTTACGGACGATGCTGGCACCGACGATCGACCGCGACTCTTGCAGACGGATGCCGTTGGACTGCCCGGTCCACCGCTCCATGCGGTTCGTGATATCCTTCTCGATGCCGCGGGCCGGCATCCCGCCGTAGAACGTGAGCACCTGTACCGCGGGACTCTTGAAAACCGGCAGGATGTCGAACGGTATTTGCGTCAGGCAGAGAATACCCAACACCAGGATGGTGAACACCGTCACGGTCACCGCGTAGGGATTCCGCAACGAAGCCCGGATAAGGCCGTTCATCTTCCGCTCTCCGGAGAAAAAATCTGGCCAGACTGACCAGATTGTTTTCGCCTAGCAAACGGGGTGCCGCGTATAGATCGGCACTCCGAAGAGCGATCTCGGTATTAAAAGCGCGCGTCGAATATTTACCGCCAGACGCGGTAAAAGGACGCACCTTTTGAGCATAAAAGCCTAGATAAGGTGCGCTCGTGTCATACCGCGGCGGCGTACCGAATCTTTCGGTCTATCCGTCTTCGCACGCTTTGTCCCACGCGGTGGGTACTGTCCAAGATCTGCACAATTCACCCCACGTCGGGGACTACTTCTGTGCATCGGCCAGGACATCCCGAGCGAACTGGAATCTTGTACCGTCGAACTCCTTTCCGATTATCTTGCCGGGAACTTTAGAGCAACCGACAAAACCGGATTTAGCTTCACAGGAATCGGCGTTTCACGGCCGATTCTTGCGCCCAAGGCGCTCGGACTTTCGGGTTCTGTCAGCCGCTCTTAACTCCGACTGGGAGACCTCGTCGATATCACGCATTCGCCGGCGCCAATCCGGGGCCGACATGCGTCGGCAACTCGCTGTGTTCGTGTGGCGGGCCACCGCCGTCGCGGACCAAGAGCGAATAGAGACACGGGAGCACGAAGAGCGTCGCCGGTTCGCCGGCCAGTAGTCCGCCGAGGATGGCACGCGCCAGCGGGGCGTTCGCTTCGCTACCGTGCTCGAAGGCCAATGCCGTCGGAATCATGGCGAAGAACGCGGCGAGGGCCGTCATGGTCACGGGGCGCACGCGAATCGATGCCGCCTTGCGGATGGCCTCGGTCGGCGTCAGTCCCTCGTGACGCCGCAATTCCTGGGCAAAATCGCTCATCAGCACCGTATTGGCCACCTTGATGCCGACGATGAAGATGATGCCCAACAGCGATTGCACGTTGAGGGCGCTACCCGTGAAATAGAGCATGGGCAACACGCCGGCCAAGCTCAAGGGCACCACCAGCATCACCGTGATCGGTACCACGAACGATTTATCGAGGGCCACCATCAAGAAGTACATCAAGAGCGACGCCAACACCAACCCGAGCCCCAGGTTGTTGAACGTGTCTCGCATGCGGGAATACTCGCCGCTGAGCGTGATCTTCGAGCCGAGCAGGATGTCGTTCTTCTTCGACTCGGGATCGTACGTCGACCACACGCCGTCGGCGTCCTGCCTGCCGAAGCGATCGAGTACTTTCGTGATGTCGTCGGACACGTGCCCCAGGTCGCGGCCCTCGACCCCCATCGTCACGTCGATCGTCGACTGGATGTTGACGTGCTTGATCTCGGACGGCACCGTCGTGCGCGACAGCGAAGCCACATCGCCGAGCCGCACCTGTCGGTGTTGATTGTTGCCCACCAGCGGAATGTTGAGGATGTCGCCGACCGACTGAATGGCGACTTCCGGGTACTGCACGCCGACGAAGTACTGGTTGTGGCTGATCGGGTCGATCCAGAAATTTTTCTTGTTGAAGGAGATGCTGGAATTGGTCGACGCGATCACGTTCTGCATGATGTCGGCCTGCGTCAGCCCCAGGTCGGCCGCCTTGGCGCGGTCGACGTTGATGACGAAGGCCGGAGAGTCCATGCGTTGGATCACCCGCGCGTCGACCACTCCATCGATGCGGACGACGGCGTGCTTGACCTGCTGGGCGATCTCGAAGACGGCGTCCTCTTTCTTACCCGTGATGCGGATGTTGATCGGCGTCGACTTGCCCTCGTTCAACGCACCGCGCACCATACCGCCGGAATCGAACGCGAACTCCAGGTTGTCGAACCGTTTGTCGGCCGTCAGCCCGTCACGCAAGATGTGGACGTATTCTTGCGAGGTCTTGCTGCGATGCGGTGCAAGCTGCACCTTGACGACGCTGTCCATGGGGCCGGCATTGGGCGTGTAGGCCGCCGACCAGTCGGGCGTGACGCCGATCTCCGAGATGAACAGTTCCAAGTCGTGCTCGGGGATCGTCTCGCGGACAAAATCTTCGACCTTCGCCACCATCTCTTCGGTCTTTTCGATCCGTAGGCCGGTCGGCGCACGGACGAAGATTTCGAACGCGCCGGCATCGACTTCAGGGAAGAAGTCTCGCCGCAGACGCGGCCCGAACACGAACAGCACCGCACCCAACGCCACAAAGCTGCCGACGATGGTCGGCACGCGATGCCGCAGGACCGTGTCGAGCAACCGCACGTAATATCCGATGCCGCGATCGATGAGCGCTTCCCAGCGGGCGAAAGCGCGGCCGATGGGCCCATGCGCGGGAGCGTGGGGTTCGTGCGCACCCGGTTCGCCCGAGTCGTGGCCATGCCCCTTCAACCACAAGGCGCTGAAGGCCGGCACCAGCGACCGCGAAAGCAAGTAGGCCGTGATCATGGCAAATGCCACGGCAAACGCCATCGGCCGGAACAAAAACT
The DNA here is from genome assembly GCA_035547915.1 of Pirellulales bacterium. Classification (GTDB taxonomy): domain Bacteria; phylum Planctomycetota; class Planctomycetia; order Pirellulales; family JAICIG01; genus DASSFG01. The sequence continues at coordinate 54,348 of DASZTS010000096.1, forward strand.
GCCCCATGCCTGGCATCAACGCCAGCGGAGCGAGTACCAGAAACGTACAGATGGTCGAGACCAACTCGGGCATGGCCACTTCGCTGGCCCCCAAGAAGGCGGCCTCGCGCGGGTTGGCGCCCAGGGCCAGGTGTCGGTGCGTATTCTCCAAGCAAATGATCGCGCTATCGACCATCGGGCCGATGGCGAGCGCCAGGCCGGCGAGCGTCATCACGTTCACCGTGTTGCCCGTGTAATACAGGCAGATGATCGCACCCAGCACCGATAGGGGCAGCGTCATCACGGCGATCATCGTCATGCGCCATTGGCCCAAGAAGAGCAGGATCACCAACGAGCAGAGGATGGAGCCCAGCGCCCCTTCTTGCACCAGAGCGGCGATCGAGGCCCGCACATAGACCGATTGATCCATCACCAACTTCAAGGCGATACCGGGCCGCGTCAGGCGGGCCTGCATATCGGGAAGGGCCTCCTTGAGCGTGCTCACCACCTTCAACGTGCTGGCACCGAGCTGACGATAAACCGGGATGTAGACCTGCTTGCGGCCATTCACACGCACGATGTTGGTCTGGATGAAGGCCGCGTCCTTGGCCACCGCCACGTCGCGCAGATATTCGGCATTGCCGTGTTCGGCGTGCAAGGGGAGGTTGCCCATCCCTTCCTTCCCCTCGACGAACTCGTACATCGAGTTCGACATCAACGCATAATCGTTCTGGCCGATCTTCACGTCGCCCGAGGGCACGAAGACGTTGAATTTGTCGGTGGCGCCCATGACATCCATCGGGCCCAGCCCGCGGGCCTGCATCTTGATGCGGTCGAGATAGAGCATCACGGCCCGCAGCTTGCCGCCGAAGACCACCGGAGCCGAAGCGCCCGGATTGCTCATGATCATGTTGCGCACTTCGTAGCGGCCGACGTCGTACAAGATCGACTCGGTCTCCGTCTTGCTGTCGAGTGCCACCAGGCTCACCGGCACGGTGCTCGTCGGGTCGAACGGCAAGACGACGGGCGGGAGCGTGCCGGGCGGCAGGTTGGGCATGGCCGAGAGGGCCAGCGAATTGACCTGCGTCAACGCGCCGTTGGCGTCGACGTCGTCATGGAAATAGTTGCGGACGATGCTCGCCCCGACGATCGAGCGAGATTCCTGCCGCTTGATGCCGTTCGATTGGCCCGTCCACCGCTCCATGCGGTTCGTGATGTCCTTCTCCATCCCTTTGGCGGGCATGCCGCCGTAGAACGTGAGGACCTGCACAGCGGGGCTCTTGAAGACCGGCAGAATATCGATCGGCACCGCCGTCAGAGTGAGAGTGCCGAGCACCAGGATCGTCAATGCGAAGACGACAACCGCGTAGACGTTGTTCAACGACGCGCGAATCAATCCGTTCATCAATCAACTCCGGCCCAAAAACCACCCCGGCCAATCATTGAGCCGGCAAGGCGGGGTTCGCCGTGCAACTGCGATGCCAGGAGACCGGACGTGGGCGAATCGGGGCACGAAGACGCGAGAGAGCAACCGACTCAATGTGACCCCGTTTGCCAATGCTGGTCACTGTGCGGTGTTCCAGAAGGACAAAAACTTTCCCTCTTGAACAACATGTGCGCGCCGCGCATATCCTTGGACCGCGCACGAGGTTTGTGCGCACAACCGCGCGTCTTATCCGGATTTCTGTAGACCCGACGCACTCGTGCGAAACGCGCGGACTACGCGCGACGCATGCCGTTCGCTTGCTGTGATCACACGTTTGAACGGCTCGTTGGCAGTCGTCGCACGCTAACGTTTTTCACACGAGGTGCGACCCACGGGCGTCCCTCGCGGGAACAAACATTGGCCACGTTCGTGCCCAGTTTCTGCGCAGCGATCGTCATCGCGCGACACGCGTCGTCGCTCTACGACATACGAAATGCGCGCTGGCTCGAGCGCACCAAGAAGAAGAGAACGACTCGCTACGTTACTCTTTCGTTATCCCCATTGAGTCAAGATTGATTTCGGAAATATCATCAATCTTGGAGAATTCTACTGCGACGTCGAACAAGCCGAACCGCCCGCCGAGTACCAGGTTTGTTGGTAGTTCTGGATCAGCGACGATAGCTCCGAAGCCGAGACCGTGCCCGTAGAACTCCCGGTCAACATCGCCCAATCGCGCGCTATCGCGGCATCGGGTGAATACGGACTGCCGAGGGACAGGTCACTTGGCCCACCGAGCCCTAGTAACTTGTTCACGTCCGACAATGTGAGTTGCCCGTTGCTCCCCACCGCGTCGACGATTGAATTTGCAGCGTCGGAAGCATCGATCGAACCGACGTTGAGGGCAACTTCGTCGCTGGAGACCGTATCGGTGGTATACCCTGAGGGGCTGTTCTGTCCCGCTCCCGGCGGCAGATGCTTGACCAACTGCAAGGTAGGGCTCGATGACGGATTGTATGGCCCCACCCCTTGGGTGCCATTCAACAGATCGAGCAGCATCGTGCTGAATTGAGCTGCCGATGAGATCATTCCGGTCTGGGCAGTATCTTGCCCCGCGTCGGAGCTCGCGGCGGCGTCCGTGGGCTTCGATGCGTTTTGGAGCGGATAGGCCCAGTTAGGGTCACGGATACTGCCAACGGTCATTTGATCCTCGGAAATGCAGCCGCGCACCGTGCTTCTGCCGCTCAGTCGCCTGCATGATATCGACAACGGCCACGTCTCCGGGTGAATCGGTCGCGCAGATTATCTCGCAGCCAGAGCGCCCATTTCGCCCGACTTTGACCGCCGGGCGACTCCCAGCCTCCCGCCGCCGTCAAAGAGCCATTCCGAATCGAAGGTGAACGCGGAATGCCGGAGATGCCTATTGGAGGTGTCGTCGGAAACCGCTCGCTTGGCAATCTTCCTCGATCCGTCGCTGCGCCAAATCGAAACCGCTAGAATCGAAGCCGTTGTGCAAACCCGTCGATCGACAGGCAACTTGGCAGCAGGCTATGGACGCAACGTTCTGGCTCGTTCTCGCTACTTTCGCGATCGTTCTGTTCTCGAAGGCCCGTAACGCATCCTTCATCGGCAACGCCGGTAGCAATAGCCGCCTGGAACGGAAAATCGATCTGGTTCTGAATCATTTGGGAATCGACCCCAATCAGGGCGTGGATGAGAAGATCGTGGAACTGATGAAGACGGGCCAAAAGATCGAAGCAATCAAACTCTACCGAGAGAAGACCGGCTGCGGACTCAAGGAGGCCAAAGATTATGTGGAAAGTTTGTAGATCAGAAGAAAAAGTGGAAAGGAATTACTTGAGAAGATCGCACGGCGACAGATCTCCCATAGCCTCGCGGTGTATGCAGCCTCTCGAACGGAAGAAAGCGATCCCATGCGCCGCGGCTCGCCCGGATATCTCGATCTATTTGTCGAAAATCGGCTTGCGGACCCGAGCGAGAAGTAGCCGGCGAGAGCGTTGAAGGAGGATGGCTGGATCATTTCGATCCGAACGCCGGCGATACTGAGGCACGAAAGGCCCTCGGCCGTAACTGTTCGGTGGGGTGAGCGATTGGCCGAACTACCGGCGACGAATTCTTTGGCGGAGCCGACCCCGGCAGGTGATCACGACCGTGGTGGGTAGCGGGCGCTCTATTCCTGTGCGGCTGGCTGCGGCGCCTGAAAACTGGACACCGGACACGTCGACTTGTCGAATCTGTTCCAGGCCCAAACGCTGAGAACGAGCGGGATTGCTGCCGGCAAAAATCGACCTTGCCAGTTGTATAGGCCGAAAATCCACGTAAAACCGACCGTAAGATTGTGTTTCTCGGTCGGCGGGAAAACGTCCATATAATTCACAAACGCCATGTATGCCACCAGTCCGCATGCCAGCGTCCCCCATGCCGGCCGGTAGCATTTCCGGGCAGTATGCATGAAAAAAGGCGCCAGCACGACGAATGGTAGGTAACGCATGAGATAGACACACGCATAGGCGATGAACCACTCGAGCCCCGTAGGCGGCAGCATCGTCACCGGCTCGTAGGGCGTCACCGACCATTTCAACAGCACGCAAACGAATAACAATAGATGCCAAGCCACCTGGGTAACAACAATCGGTCCGAGAAAGAACACCACGAACGGATGGCGGCCGGCGAACGATCGCTTCACGTATTCTTTCTTCGCCGCGATGGCCAGCGACGCGGGCGCGCCCAATCGTTCTTCCGCGGTTAGATGAGCTTCCATGCTCCGGTTCTCCGTATGAAGGTCGTTGCAATGCTCGATCAATTCTTCGAGTAGCCGAGCGGAATACGCCGCCGGCAGCCCTTGTTCGTCGAGTGCGCGACGCAGGCGGTCATGCCAATGCTGGTCGGCCATCTGATCCTCCTTCCAAGACGGCGTTCACGGCGGCCACGACCTGTTTCCAGGTTTCCAGAGAACCTGCCAGCTTCTTGCAGCCTTGTTTCGTCAACTGGTAGACAATGCGGTTCCTTCCGTTGACGACCAGCCGCTTCGCCACGAGGAGCTTGTGCTCTTCCATTCGATGCAAGACGGGATAGACACAACCTTCGCCGAAGTCCAGTTTCGCCCCGGATGCTTCGCGGATCGCCTGCACCAAGTCGTAACCGTGCATCGGTCGTTCATCCAAGAGCCTGAGAATCAGTAACTCCGGGACGCCGTTCAGGAAATCTGGATTGGTTTTCTTCATGGTTGGGCGGCTTATACCTTGAACCATGAGGTATCGTCAAGGCCGACCGCCCCCGCAAAGTTTGCCCAATGCGCCAAAGCGCTCAGGGTCGACCGGCTCAAGCTCGCGGGCTGGGCTCAGGCATGCGGGCGGCGTCGATGGCGCAAACTTTTCGGGTTCAGGCGACTGGCGATATGGGAAGGGCAGACGAACGGCGCTTGATGACGTGTCGCGCGCAAGCTTTGCGGTGTCGACTTGCGCCAATTTCGTATCCAGCGAACACAGCTTTTGTCCTTGCCGGAAAATGGTCTGTGCCGACTGATAAAACATTTGCGCAACCACGAATCGTAGCGATTTTACTGGTCATTACGGCGATTGGCGGACGATGAATTGCGCTGGCCCCCCGGTAACGCCGATTCAATCGATTCGGATATGGTAAAGCGCCGCAGATCAAAACCTCGCCGTTCACGTGCGCGAAAATGTTTCGTCGCGGCGGCCGCGCTCACGCTGTTCGGCGCCGATTGGCAGATGATCACGGCGCAACAGCCGGCACCGCGGAACGTGCCGCCGGCGACGATGCAGTTCAGGGCACCGGCGCCACCTAGTGCGGTCGGCCGCCCGCAGCCATCGAGGCAGACGGCAACCGCCCCGGGCCCGGCGAGCGAAGTTCGCTTCACGAACTATCAGCCAGATGTTCAGACGCCGGGCAACGGGCGCGTCCCCTTCTCGCAGCCACCATCGCTAACGGGAACCACAGGACAGTTCGTGCCGCCGGGCACGGGCGCCAAAACCGATCCACTTCCTCCGCGCACGCTCGCGGATGGGATGAATCAGCTCGCGGTGCCCGTGCCGCTCAACCGGCCGGCGCAACCCAGCGCCAAGTCGTCGTTGGAGTTGCCCCCGCCGCCCGGCGGTGAAACGATACGTCTGCCCCTGCCACCGTTGGAGCCCGGCGATCTCCGTTTCCCGATCAACCTGGCGACGGCTCTGCGATTGTCCGATGGCCGGCCCTTGATCGTCGCCGCCGCCCAAGCGAGCGTCTGGTCGGCCGAGGGCCAACTGCAGAAAGCGAAGGTGCTCTGGGTACCCTCGTTCATGTTGGCAGCCAACTACGCCCGACACGACGGGCCGATCGACTTCAATCAGGGTCTCAACGTGCCGCCGGGGGTCGGCATCTATGGGCAGCCGGCGCCGGGCGGTTTCGGCAAACCGCTCAACGAGAGTTACAACTGGTTCACCGCCGGCGTCAGCTTGTATCAGGTCGTCGCCACGACCGACGTCATCTTCCAGCCGTTGGCTTCGCGGCAGGTGCTCGACGCCAAGCGCTGGGACATCCAGACGGCGAAGAACGACGTCCTCTTGGAGGTCTCGCGCGCCTATTTCAATGTGCATCGCTTTCGCGGGCAGTACGCCGGTGCGATCTACACCGTCGAGCAGGGCCGCAAGCTGATCGCGGCCATCGATGCGCTGCGCCGCGATCTGGTCCCCGCGGTCGAACTCGACCGAGCCCGCAACCTGCTGGCCTTCCTCGAACAGCAAGCCGTCTCGTCGCGCGAGAACTGGCGTCTGGCCAGCGCCGACCTCACGCAGATCCTCCGTCTCGATCCCCGCGCGGTGTGCGAGCCGTTGGAACAGGATCATTTGCAGGTCACGTTGATCGACGCCGCGCGTCCGCTCGACGAGTTGATTCCGATCGGACTCCGCAACCGTCCCGAATTGGCGGCGAACAAGGCCGAGATCGAGGCGGCGGCGGTCCGTATCCGGCAGGAGAAGATGCGGCCGATCCTCCCCTCGGTCCTGATCACCGGATTTCAGACTCCCGGCGGCATGGTGCCGCAAGCCTCGATCTTCGGCACGGGCCACGGCAGCCAGATGAACAATTGGGGATTTCGCGACGACGTCAGCGCGCAACTCGTCTGGCAGTGGAACAGCTTCGGCTTGGGCAACATGGCCTTGGTCAAAAAACGACGCGGCGAGCAATCGCAAGCCATCGTCAAGCTCGCGCAGGCCCAAGATGCGGTCGCGGCCGAAATCACGCAGACGCAGGCGCAGGTTCAATCGGCGGCGGCACGGGTTGTCCAAGCGGAACGCTCGTTGCGCACCGGCTTGATCACCTATCAGAAGAACTACGAAGGGCTCGGACAGACGCGGCGATTCGAAAACATGCTGGAATTGGTGTACCGGCCGCAAGAGGTCGTCTACGCCCTCAAGCTGTTGAATGTAGCGTTCGACGAATACTTCAACACGGTCGCCGATTACAACACGGCCCAGTTCATGTTCTTCCACGCGTTGGGTTATCCGGCTCGCGAGATCGCGTACTTCCGGCCACCCGGCGAGATCCTGCCGGTCAACACAGACCGGCCGAGCTATCTGCCGCCGGTGGGAGCGGGACCGCCGCATCCGCCTCGCTAAGTCGAGCAACCGCAGGCCGGAGAAAGGAATCGTCGCGATGACATCGGGCAACCGAAAGCTGGTTGTGATCATGGGACTGGCCCTGGCATGGGTCGGGTCGCCCCGCGCCGTTCATGCGGCGCCGCCCGGTCCGGCCGCGCCTCCGGTCGTGACACGGACACCGCCGATGCCATCGGTTCCTCCACCGATGCTGCCGGAGGGGCCCGGCATGGCCGAGCAGACCCCGACGCCGATCGTCTTGGAGTCGTCGGGCCGGCCCAGCGAGTTATCGCCATTGGAGATTCCTCCGCCGCCCGAAGTGGTGAACCTGCAGATGCCGCAACCCGAACCGGGCGACCTACGCTTCCCGATCAACCTGGCCACCGCTTTGCGACTCTCCGACGTACGGCCGCTGGTGATCGCCGCCGCGCAGGCCAGCGCCTGGATCGCAGAGGCGCGCTTGCAAAAAGCCAAGACGCTCTGGATCCCGAGCTTGAACCTAGGCGTCGATTACACGCGGCACGACGGTGTGGGCCCCGATACGCTCAACGGCCAGAACATACCTGTGGGACAGAACGCCTTGGGGCAGCCCGACCCGAGTTCGTTCGGTAGGCCGATCAACCAGAACATCAACTTCTTCTACGGCGGCGGTGCGTTCTTCTTGATGGAGTACGCCACCAACATGATCTTTCAGCCCCTGGCCGCGCGACAAGATCTCAACTCCGCCCGTTGGAACGTCCAGGTCGCGAAGAACGACGCTCTGTTCTTGACAGCCGACGCCTACTTCGAGGTCCACAAATGGCGCGGGACGTACGCCGGCGCGATCGACGTGGTTGTGAAGGGCCGCCGACTGCTGGCACAGATCGATGAGCTGAGCCGCGACCTTGTGCCGGCCGTGGAAGTCGATCGGGCCCGCAACTTTCTTGCGGAACTGGAGCAGGAGGCCGTCACCGCGCGGCAGAACTGGCGGAAGTCGAGCGCTACGCTGACGCAAGTGCTCCGCCTCGATCCACGCGCCGTCGTCGAGCCCCTCGAACCCGATCACCTACAGATCACGTTGATCGATCCGCGGCGGCCGTTGGACGAGTTGATGCCGATTGCCCTGACGAACCGGCCCGAGTTGGCCTCGCAGCAAGCGCTCGTGCAGGCCTCGCTGGCGAACATTCGCCGCGAGAAGTTGCGGCCCGTGTTGCCCATCATGATGCTGCAAGGGTTTCAGACTCCCTACGAGCAACTCGAATTCGGCGTCAACGGGATCGGGTCGGGCAACAAGCTGAACAATTGGTTGCCGCGTGCCGACATCACGCCGGGCATGATGTTGCAATTCGATTCGCTGGGGATGGGCAACGCGGCGATGGTCAAATGGATGCGGGGCGACGCATCGGGGGCCATAGTGCAACTGTACCGGGCCCAAGACATGGTGGCCGCCGACGTGACACGATCGCAAGCACGACTGCAGTCGGCCGCCGCCCGCGTTGTGCAAGCCAGTCGCGAACTGCGCGGCGCACTCGTCAACTACACAGGCGTCGTGGAAGGCCTCGGGCAGACGAAGCGGTTCGGCAATTACCTGCAGCAGGTCTTCCGGCCGCAAGAGGCCGTCTTCTCGCTGACCCTCTTGAAGCTGGCCTACGACCATTACTGGGTGACGGTGGCCGAATACAACCAGGCGCAGTTCCGCCTGTACCACGCCCTGGGCTACCCGGCCCGCGAGTTGGCGTACTTCCGCCGCACGGGACCGATCCTGGCGATCAACACGGTGCGGCCGCGGTACCTGCCTACGGTCGGCACCGGGCCACCGCCGCCGTCGCGTTAAACGAGCCGTCGCGGGAGCAAGGGCAGCTAAAGTTTTGTCGGGTGAGTACCGAAGGAGATGGGGTCCGGGGCCGGGCCCCAAAGGAAAGGAAGGAACCGTCACGATGCGACACACGTACCGCTTGCTGATCGTCGCGACCTGCGCGTTCCTGGCCGGCGTGAATCCGTGCGGCGGCGCGCAACCATCGCGGTCGCCCGCCAAGGGTACTCGTGTGGCGATGCAGTCCGGCGGGTCAGCGGGGTTCGACGACACGACGACTAACGAAGGGCAACCGCTCATCACCTTTCCCGCACGCGGCGACGTGCCACCAGGCCGCCCCAGCCAAAAGTCGCCCCTGCAAGAACCACCGACGCCCGGCGGCGAAGTGCTCGACATGCGACCGCCGGCGCCCGCGCCGGGCGACATGCGCTTTCCCATCAACCTGGCTACCGCCCTGCGCCTGTCCGATGCACGGCCGGTGCTCGTGGCGGCCACCGGCTCCAATGTGTGGGTGGCGGAAGCGACGCTGCTCAAATCGAAGTTGCTCTGGGTGCCCACGATCAATCTGGGGGCCGACTACGTCCGTCATGACGGCTTTGGGCCGGACCTCAACAACGGCTTGAACATTCCCAAGGGAACCAACGCCCTCGGTCAACCTTCGCCGGGCAGCTTGGGCCGCCCGCTGCAACAGAACATCAATCTCTTCTACGGCGGCGGTGGTTTCACTTGGGCTCCGTCGGGTCCGAACTATTTCTATCAGCCGACCCCCGACGAGCCGATGCTCCCCTCGCCGCAGTTCCAATTCACCACCGATATGATCTTCCAGCCGTTGCACGATCGGCAGGTGCTCAACTCGGCACGCTGGGATCTGCAAACGGCCAAAAACGATGCCTTGTTCATGACGGCCAAGGCGTACTTCGAGGTGCATCGCCAACGCGGCCGCTATGCCGTGACGATCGACGCGGTCCAGCGTGGCCGCCAATTGGTGGCTACGATCGCCTTGCTCAGTACCGACCTCGTCCCCAAGGTCGAGATCGACCGAGCGCGGAACCTGCTCGCCGACTTGGAGCAAGCGGCGGTCTCCGCCCGCCAGAATTGGCGCGTCGCCAGCGCCGACCTCACCCGCGTGCTGCGGCTCGATCCGCGCGCCGTGGTCGAGCCGCTCGAGCACGACCACCTGCAGATCACGCTGATCGCTCCAAGCCGTCCGCTCGACGACCTGATTCCCATCGCTCTGACCAACCGACCCGAATTGGCGTCGCATCAGGCGGTGGTGAAGGCGACGCTCGTGGCGATTCGTCAAGAAAAGCTCCGCCCATTGCTGCCCTCGTTGTACATGAACGGTTTTCAAACGCCCTATGAGTTGATCCAAGCCGGGGCCAGCGGCATCGGGCAGGGGAACAAAATCAATCAATGGAGCCCGCGCGATGACATCACGCCGCAAATAATATGGACGGCCGATGGCATGGGGCTGCGCAACCTGGCCGAGATCAAGGAAGCACGCGGCATGTCGTCGAAGCAGATCGTCGAATTGTTCCAGATGCAGGATTCGATCGCGTCGGGCGTGACACGGACCCAGGCCGACCTGCAGTCGGCGGCGGCCCGCGTTGTACAGGCCGAACGCGAGGTGAAGTCGGCCTTGATCAACTACAACGGCAACATCGAGGGCCTGGCCCAGACCAAACGCTTAGGGAACGTGTTGATCCAGGCGTTTCGGCCGCAGGAGGCGGTCTTCGCGTTGCAATTGTTGATGGCGGCCTATCAGCACTACATCGATAGCGTTGCCGATTACAACACGGCTCAGTTTGCGATGTTCCACGAATTGGGTTACCCGGCCCGCGAGATCGCCTTCTCGCGTCGCGTGGGCCCGGTGCTGCCAGTGAATACACAGCGGCCCAACTACCTACCGCCGGTGGGCACGGGCCCGCCGCCGGCAACCCGCTAGGGAGTTTGTTTGCGACGAGATGGCTATCTGCGTTCGCGGCGGCCGGATGGTCGCCCACCCAAACCAACCGAGGATGCGTCGATGACACACCGTTTTCCCAACCTATTTGCCGGGGCAGCGTTGGCTGCCATGATGTCGCTGTCGGCGGCGGCCCAGGAATATTCCAACGGTGGCACCGGCGGAGCCGGCCGCGGACCGGCGACTCTCACGCCGGTCGAAGCCTACGGTGTGCACCCGCCGGGCCTCGCACCCGCCGACGCGGGGCACTATCGACCCTATGTGCCCTACTACGCCCCGCTCTCGCCGGTCGCCTCGTCGACCCGCTGGCGACCCTGGGGATACTTTCCGTTGTTCCCCTACTTCACCCCCTACTACACCGGATACTGCCCAGGTCGACTTTTCAATCCGCGCCCCCGTCCCTATGGCTGGAACGGCTGGGGAAACGGGCCGATGCCCGAGGCTCCGCTGCCCGACGAACCGGGCACGACGCCACTGCGATACGGAAACTACACGTCGGTCGTCGACGACGATACGATCTTTTGGAACATGGGCGGCAACGGTCTCGTTCCCTACGGCGAGGTCGAATTCTCGACGGACCGGCCGCCCGATCTGATCGACGCGATCCGCGCCAGCCGGCCACACGCTCACCACCGACGAATGCATCCGATGGCTATGCCCGTCATGGTCACGCCCGTGGAAGAAGGTCAGCCGGTGGAAGGCGAAACCGACAACTCGAGTCACCGGCGTGCGAAACCGGCGGAGCCGATCCCGCCCGGCAGCGCCGCGCCGGAACAAGGAGACGGTGCCGACCGTTCTGGCGACAAGCCCACCAAGCGGGCGATCGCCCCGCGAACTCAACCTAAGTCCGAAAACAACTCTGTGGCTCGGGATTCTTGAACAGACCGCGATCACGCTCCGGGCTCTTCGCCCGGAGGTTGCACGGGCGGTTGGTTTTCAGCCGTGGGGGGCGGGAGATTGTGGCGACGGGGGTCGGCGAGGCCCTCGACCAGTGTGTCTGGTGGCTGGCGTCGTCGATGCATGTCCCACGCGGCGTCGTCATCGCTCGACGTGATCCGTTTGTCGGCGCTGTCGGTATGCTCGAAGACCTCGGGATCGTAGTGCAGGCTCTCGGGGTCGTCGGGATAGATCGACGGTGAACGGGCCACCTTGCGGCCAATGATGATGCTGAAGATCGAGGGGAGCACGAGCAGCGTCGCGAAGGTCGACATCACCAACCCGCCTATGACCGCCCGGCCCAACGGGGCCTGCATCTGGCTTCCCTTCTCCAAAGCCATGGCCATCGGCACCATGCCGACGGTCATCGCGCAGGCGGTCATCAAGATCGGCCGCAATCGCTCGCTGGCGCCGACGATGGCCGCCTCGGTCGAAGAGGCCCCTTTCTTCCAATGGTCGTCCATGAACGTGACGAGCATCACCGAGTTCGATACCGACACGCCCAAGCACATGATCGAGCCCATGAACGACTCGATGTTCAGGCCGGTGTCCGTCGCGAAGAGGATCACGGCGATGCCCGCCAACACTCCCGGCACCGCGCCGATGGCCACGAGCGCCAGGCGCGGTGATTGGAAGTAGGCGGTGAGCAACACGAGGATGACGAACACGGCGATGCCCAACCCGGCGCCCAGCGCCTTGAACATGGCGATCATCGGCGGCAACTGGCCCATCGGTTCGACGCGCACGCCCTGGGGCGGCGCTCCGGCGGCGTCGATGGCCTCTTGCACCTGTCGCGAGGCGCGGCCCATGTCCTCGCCCTCGACGTTGGCAGTGAGCGTCACATAGCGTTGCGACATGTCGCGATCGAGTTCACCGGGCCGCGTGCCCCGGCTCACCGTCGCCACGTCGCGGACCATCAGATTGACCAGCGGATTGACCGATTCCAACGGCAGGATTTCGACGTCTTCCGGCTGTTCCATCCGCAAGGGCGGCACCTGGATCTGCACCAGGTAGTCGAAGCCGGTCTTCGCGTCGATCCAGTAGTTGAGGTTCAGGAAGCGGGTAGACGACGTGGCGAAGATCATCGAACGGGCCACGTCGTCGACGGTGGCGCCGCTCAAGCCCGCTTTCTCGCGGTCGATGTTGACCTCGACCGAGGGATAGTCGAGCTGCTGCTCGAAACCTACGTCGCGCAGGTAGGTAATCTTTTTCATCTCGGTGGCGATCTTTTCGGCGTGCCGGCGGACGAGGTTCAGGTCGGTGCCCACGAGCCGCACGGCAATCGGCGTGAGCGAGCCGAAGCTCATCACCGACGTCACGATATCGCCCGGCTGGAAACCGAACGTCGCCAACTTGGACTGCCGTTCGGCCTCCTCTTTTCGCAGGCCGCCCTGCTCGAGCCGTTTGGCCAACCACGGCACGACGTTCTCGGGCAGCACCTTGCGGAGCCGTTCGCGAAATTCATCGAGCTTGATTCCGCTGTCCTCCTTGAGTGCCACGCGCAACTGGCCGTCGTCGGGCCCGCGCATGAAGAGCACCATGTTGTCGATGCCGAAGTTCGGCGCCACCTGACCGACGAAACCCATCGTGATTTCGACGTTCTCGGCCTTGGCCTCACGCTCGATCTCTTGCAGGCACTTCACCGCCATCTGCCGAGTCAGTTCGAAATTCGAGCCGGGTGGCGGGCGGAAGCGAAGCACGAACTCTCCCGAATCGACCTGCGGGAACAGCTCCGTGCCGACTTGTCGTCCCAGGCCGACCAAGATCAACACACAAGCGACCAGATAGACCGGCACGATGATCCAGCGCAGCCGGACGAACCAGGTCACCATGCCGCTGTAGACCTTGAGCAGGCGGCCGAACATCCCCTCCTTCTCGTTTCCTTTGTGAATGTGCTTGAGCAGGAACACGCACATGACCGGCACGAACGTGCTCGAGAGCAGGTACGACGAGATCATGGCAAAGCCGACGCCCAACGTCAGTGGCATGAAGAGCGACCGGAGGGGGTCTTCCATGATGAACGCCGGTATGAATACCGAGAGGATGCACAACAGCGCGAGTAATCGTGGCACGGCCGTGGCATTGCTGCCCCGCAGCACGGCCGAAGCGATCTTCGGTGTGTGTTCCATCTGCACGTGAACGTTCTCGATCGTCACCGTGGCTTCGTCGACGAGGATGCCGATCGCCAGCGCCATGCCGCCCAACGACATGATGTTGACCGTGTTGCCCGTCAGCCAAAGGCCGAACATCGATCCCATCAGGGCCAGCGGGATATTGGTCACGACGACGATGACGCTTCGTATGTCGCGGAGGAACAACAAGATCATCAGGCCGGTCAGGCTGGCACCGATGAGCCCTTCGGTGGCCACACTTTCGACCGCCGCCCTGACCGTGGGCGATTCATCGAATTGGAAGCTGACCTTCACGCCCGGATACATGTCGGGGCGGATCGCGTCTTGGAACAGCTTCATCGACTTGCGTACGTCGGCCACGACCGTGAGCGTCGACCCGGTGTCCTTCTTGATGATGGGCAGGTAGACCGCCTTCTTGCCGTTGACCAACGCATAGCCGTAGGTGATGTCCGTGTCGTCCAAGATGTCGGCCACATCGCGCAGATAGACGTTCTGCCCCACCTTCAACGGGATGTCGCCTATGCGCTGGATATCGCCCACCGTGGCGTTGTTGCTGACCAGCGGCATCGAATCTTTCACGTAGATATTGCCGGCCGGGATGATCGTGTTCCCCTTGGCTAGCGCCTCGATGACCTCCTGCCCGCGCAGGTTATAGGCCAGCAGTTTTTGCGGATCGACGTTGACCACGATCGATCGCATGTTCGGACCGAACGGCGAGATGGCGACGGTGCCGGGCACGAATTTTTGCACCAGCGGCCGGATGACGTTCTGCGCCAGGTCGCCCATGGCTCCTAGCGAAGTCTCGTCGCTTTCGAAGACCAGGTAACCGACCGGAACGCTACCCGCGTCCATGCGCATGATCATCGGCGGCAACGTCCCCTTGGGCATCCACGACATGGCGCGATCGGACATCGCCACCACTTGGGCCATGGCCTGCCCCATGTCGGTGCCGGGGAAGAACGACAGCTCGCACAACGCCACCTGCTGGATGTTGCGGGTATTGATGTCCTGGATTCCGTCGACGTACTGGAAGTAGAGCTCGAGTTGGTTGACGATGAACCCTTCGACCTGTTCGGGACTCATGCCGATGTAGTCGAGGAAGACGTAGATCTTCGGCACGTTGAGCGACGGGAAGATGTCGACTCGCATGCGGCTGTATGCCAGCCCACCTCCGCTGATGAGCGCCACGACGAGCATCAGCGTCGTGATCGGGCGCCGCATGGCGAATACGGTTGGATTCATGCCCTACTCCCGTGAAAGATCGCTTCCGTATGGGCCTCTCCGAGAACGGCTATCGCGAGCTTACTGGTTCCCGCACTTCGGCCGGTTGATCGGATCGGCTCTAAAACACTAGGACGCAAAAGGAGCGGTGACGAACATTCGGGGCCATTCGATGCGAACGGTTCGCAACGATCGGCGTTGCTGTGACGAACAAAATGGCGAAAGGTTTTTTATTATAGCGGTACGGTTTTGTGGACGAATGACTCCCATGCTATGAGCCGTCGTCGTTCGCTGTGCCTCGTGCCCGTGGCCACGGGCACCGAAACGGCCGCGTCGTCCGGCTCCCAGAGGGTGGGTACCGCCCACCGCGCGAACGGATAAACGTTCCGTCTCGAACGATCGTTCGCAACGAATCGACATTCGATTTCCCTCGCGGCCGGAAACGGATCGCATCGCCCTGCGTGTTTTTACCCTGGCGATGCACTCGGTGGGCAATACCCGCCCTACGAACCACGCTGCGCGAAGCCTCAGCGGCTCGAATCGGAGAATAGTACCCCGGTGGCGTGCGAGGTGCAATTTCGGGAGAGCGCCGCGCGCGAGATAGGATGCACGGCGGAGGAAGAATATCCGATTACGGCCACTAGATGCCGTGTGGATCGGCGCCCGCGTCTTTGTCTTCGCCGGCGTCCTTGTTTTCAAGGGCATGTTTATTTTCGCCGGCGTGTTCGCTCTCGCCGGCGTCTTTCTTCGGCTCGCCGGCGGCGGCGACGTGTACGGGTTCGCCGTCCGTGAGGATAGAAAGATCGCCCATGATCACTTTTTCCGTTCCATCGAAGGGAACCCAGACGGCGCCTTCGTCTTGTAGGATCGCGGCGCCGGGATTCGTTGGCTCGGGCGCGCCGCCGAGGCTCGCGTTATGGACGCTCACGTCGGCCGGCGCGGGGCGACGCCAGTTGATGACCTCGATCCATTTGTTCTTGTTGTCGCTGAGACCGGTCTGGATCTCGGTCCGCACGGCCTTACCGTTTTCGTAGCGGAAGCAGAACGTCTTGTCGCCGATGCGCGTCAACGCGAGCACCGGCAGGGCGCGCACCTTGGGACGCTCGATGATCACCTTCCCGTAGGCATACATGCCCGGCAGGATCTGGCTGCTGGTCTCGGGAAGTTTGACCTGCGAGATCGCGTCGTGCACCACCTGCGGCACATCGTCGGGAATCGGACTATGGGTGTTCGGCAGGTCGATCTCGGCCCGCATCGTTCGGCTGCTGACGCTCAACGCCCACGACGTGCGCGTGACCGTGCCCACGATGGGCTGGTCGCGGAAGGCCCGGATGAGCACGACGGCCTGCGTGCCGACGCGGATGAAGTTGGCGTCGTGTTCGGGAACGTCGACGTAGATGCGCAGCACATCGGTACGATCGACCACGTAGATCGGGGCCGCCTGACTGCTCGGCGACAAGAAGGGTGCATTCGTATCGGCCGAGGGATCGCCGGCGGCGGGCAACACGAAGTCCCATGTGTTGGCGTTGCGGGCCACGACCACGCCGTCGAACGGTGCAAACAGCTTGATATACGGTTTCTGACCCGTCCCGTTATCGGCCCAAGCCCCCAACCGCTTGAAGTCGCTGTCGGCAACCTTCACGTCGGCCTCGGCCACCCGCACGGCCACTTCGTCTTCACCCAACTTGGCCTTCTTCGATTGCACGTCGAATTCGGCCTTGGCCACATCGGCCGCGGCGGCATCGCGCTCGGCCGTGCTGGCCCGTAGGCGGTTTTGCGATTCGAGCAACCCCTGCGGGTCGATCACGCCGCGCTTGACCTCGCGGGTCAGACGGTCGACCTCGGACTCCCAGCGCACGGTCTCGGCCTTGTATTTGGCCAAGAGGGCCTTGGCCGACTTGAGCCCGGCTTCCGCAACTTCGACATCCGCCTTGGCGACGTCGACCATTCGCAGGGCCAGATCGACCCGCTTCTTGTCGTATTCGACCGTGGCGCCCTTCGTCTTCCACTCTTCGATGATCTCGGGCACGAAGAGGTCGGCGAGCACCTGGTCCTTCGTCACCTTGTCGCCGATATCGACGTACCACCGCTCGATAAAGCCGGCCAGCTTGGGATAGATCGACGTCCGCTCATAGGCGTCGACGAAGCTCGGCTGCCCGACGACCCGCACGATGTCGCGCGTGTCCGGCTGCGTCACCCGCACCGTCGGCGGCTCCGCCACGCTGTGTACCTCCCCTTTCTCCTCGTGGTGACAGCCGGCCACCGCCGCGACCGCCAGCAGGGCCGAAAAGCACCGTCGATGGCCGTGAATGAAAAATCCGTTCATAAAAATCTCAGAATACAGATGAAGGTGGCTGGCGGAGGGGGTTCTTTGCGGACGGTGTTTCTTTGCGAACGAGACTTACTTTGTTGCGTGGACGGCATAGGCGAGGTCGTCGGCTCCTTCGGCCGTTGCGACTTGCACGGCGGTGCCGTCGGTGAGCAGCGACAGGTCGCCCAAGATGACATGTTCCGATCCGTCGATCGGTACCCACTCGGCCTCCTCGCCCAGGGCCGCGGGCAATGCCCGCTCGGCGAGCGCGGTGAAGCTGGCATCGTGGACCTCGGAATCGGTCGGCTTCGGCAGGCGGCGGTTGGTGACTTCGATGAACTCGCCGTTGCTGACGCCCGTCTGCACCTCGGTTCGCACCGCCTTGCCGTTCTCATAACTCCAATAGAATGTCTGGTCGCCGACGTGGGTCAGGGCGCCCACCGGCACGGCGCGCACTTGGGGCCGTTCGATGATCACCTTGCCGTAGGCATACATGCCTGGCAGGATCTCGGACTCGGTCTGCGGCATCTTGACCTTCGTCAACGCCTCACGCGTGCTGGCCGGCACGTCGTCGGGAATCTTGCTGCGGCTGTTGGGCAGGTCGATTTCGGCTCGCAATGTGCGGCTCTTGACGTTGAGGGCCCAAGAGGTGCGCGTGACGGTGCCCCACACCTGTTCGTCGCGGTAGGCCTTGGCGAGCACCGTGGCCGCGCTCCCCGCGCGGACGAAGTTGGCGTCGTGCTCGGGGATGTCGACGAACACGCGGACCACATCGGTGCGATCGATCACATAGACCGGCGCCCCGGTGCCGCTAGGCGACAGGTCGACCGTACGCTGATGGTTGGCGCTCGGATCGCCCGTGGCCGGCAATACGAAGTCCCAGGTGTCGGCATTGCGGGCCACGACGACGCCGTCGTAGGGCGCGAAGAGCTTGAGGTACCAATCGACGAGCGCCTTCACGCGCAGATAGTCATGCCGGGCGACTTCGACATCGGCCTGGGCGACTTCGACGGCCACCTTGGCCAATTCGAGCGTGGCCGTCTTCGATTTCACGTCGGCCTCCGCCCGCTCGATATCGGCCAGCGCGGAATCACGATCGGCCTGGCTCGACTTGAGCTGGTTATTCGATTCGAAGAGCACCTGCTGGTCGACGGCGTTCTGGCCGGCCTCGCGCTTCAACCGTCGCACCTCGGCGTCCCACCGCGCGACCTGCGCTTCGTATTGATCCAGGATCTTCTGGGCGGCCTCGAGATGAGCGTCGGCGACCTTCACGTTGGCCTCGGCCACCTTCACCCTCTCGTCAGCCAGTTTGACCCGCTCGTTGGCCAACTCCACCGCCTCGGCCTTCGTCTGGCAATCTTCTTCGACTTCGGGCACGAACAGGTCGGCCAGCACCTGGTTCTTTTTCACCTTGTCGCCGATATCGACATACCACGCCTTGATGTAGGCGCTCAGCTTGGGATAGATCGACGTGCGCTCGTAGCTCTCGACGAAGCTTGGCTGACCGACGACACGCACGATGTTGCGCCTCTGCGGCTGCGTGACGCGAACCGTAAGCGGTTCGTTCTGGCGCGCGACCACGGCTTTTTGCGATTTCTCGCAGCCCGCGGCAAGTACGAGCAACAGCACGGGCGCCAATCGGCCGACCGAGCGAGGATGACAAACGAACGGCGATACGGTGGGTCGCATGAGCGATCTCTCGCGAAAGGGCCCGTACATCAGGAATCTCCGTTGGAATTGTAGGCCATCATTGATTTTCCGGCGGGGGGGCGTCGTCGCGGCGATGCTCGTCCGGCGGCGGCTTGGGCGGTGCAAAGTCGGCCGGAATGTCCTTGGCCTTGAATCCAAGTGTGTCGAGTAGCTCTTCTTGCGTGTGATGGGTGACGAATGGATCGGTTTCGACGGCTGCCGGGTTCCAGGGGAACGCCAGCACCTTGTCGAATTTCGGATCGTGGCCGGTCGGACTGGTCCGAGCACGGTCGCTGGCCGGCTCCTTCGGCGGTACAGCCGCCACTGGGGCAGGCGGCGGTTGGTCGTGGACTACGTGCTCGGTGTGGTGCCCCGTGCCATGACCTTTGTCGTGCCCCGTGCCGGCCTCCGTGTCGAAGACGTGCGGATCGTAATGGATGCTTTCGGGATCGTCGGGGTACATCGAAGGCGAGCGGGCCACCCGATTGCCGATCACCATCGCGAATACCGAGGGGAGGACGAGCAAGGTGGCGAAGGTCGACATCACCAGGCCGCCGATGACCGCCAGGCCCAAAGGCGCCTGCATCTGACTGCCGCGCTCGAGCGCGAGCGCCATCGGCACCATGCCGACGGTCATCGCGCAAGCGGTCATCAAGATCGGCCGCAGCCGCTCACCGGCCCCGACGATCGCCGCCTCGACCGCGTGCGAACCGCCCTTCCAGTGGTCGCTCATGAACGTGACCAGCATCACCGAGTTCGAGACGGAAACACCCAAGCACATGATCGAACCCATGAACGACTCGATGTTGAGCGAAGTGTTCGTGCAATAGAGGATGGTGGCGATGCCCGCCAACACACCTGGCACGGCGCCGATGGAGATCAATGACAACCGGGGCGATTGAAAATAGGCCGTCAACAACACGACGATCACGAAGACGGCGACCGCCAAGCCGATACTGAGCGAACGGAACATGGCGAGCATCGGAGGGAGCTGGCCCATCAGCTCGACGCGCACCCCTTGGGGTGGCTCGCCCGCGCCATCGATGGCCTCTTGGACCTGGCGCGAGGCACGGCCCATGTCCTCGCCTTCGACATTGGCCGTGAGCGTCACATAACGCTGCGACATGTCGCGGTCGAGTTCGCCCGGCCGCACACCCTCTTTCACCGTCGCTACGTCGCGGATCATCAGGTTCACCAACGGGTTGACCGATTCGAGCGGCAACACCTCGACGTCTTCGGATTTTTCCATCCGCAACGGCGGCACCTGAATCTGCACAAGGTAATCGAATCCCGTCTTCACGTCGACCCAATAATTGAGGTTGGTGAAGCGCGTGGAAGAAGTGGCCATCACCATGGCGCGCGACACATCGTCCACCGTCGCGCCGCTCAAGCCGGCCT
Source organism: Pirellulales bacterium (assembly GCA_035547915.1). GTDB lineage: Bacteria > Planctomycetota > Planctomycetia > Pirellulales > JAICIG01 > DASSFG01. Next base: position 74,807 of record DASZTS010000096.1, read on the forward strand.
TCTCGCGATCGATCGTGACCTCGACCGACGGATAGTCGAGCTGTTGCTCGAAACCGACGTCGCGCAGGTAGGGAATTCTCTTCATCTCGGCCGCGATCTTCTCGGCGTGCTGGCGGACCAGGTTCAGGTCGGTGCCCACGAGGCGCACGGCGATCGGCGTGAGGGAGCCGAAACTCATCACGTTGGTCACGATATCGCCCGGCTGGAAGCCGAACGTCGCCATCCGCGCCTGCCGTTCGGCCTCGGGCCGCGACAAGCCGCCTTGCTCCAAGCGTGTGGCGAGCCACGGCACGACCCGTTCGGGCAGCACCTTGCGCAAACGCTCGCGAAACTCGGCCAACTTCAAGTCACTCTTTTCGTTCAACGCCACCCGCAACTGACCGTCGTCGGGGCCGCGCATGAAGAGCACCATGTTATCGATGCCGAAATTCGGCGCGACCTGCCCGACGAAGCCCATCGAAATATCGATATTCTCCGGCTTGGCCTCGCGCTCGATCTCCTCCAGACACTTCACCGCCATCTGCCGCGTGAGCTCAAAACTCGAGCCGGGGGGCGGCCGGAAACGGAGCACGAATTGGCCCGAATCGACCTGCGGGAATAACTCGGTGCCGACCTGCACCCCCAGAATGCCGATGATCGCCACGCATCCCGCGAGATAGGCGGGAACGACGATCCAACGCAGACGCACAAACCAGCTCACGAGCTTGCGATAGACTTTCAGCAGATGACCGAACAGGCCGGCATGCTCGTCCTCTGCGCTGTGCCCCATGTGCTTGAGCAGCGAGACGCACATGATGGGTACGAACGTACTGGAGAGCAAGTACGATGAGATCATGGCGAAACCGACTCCCAGTGTCAGCGGCATGAACAGCGACCGGAGCGGATCTTCCATGATGAAGGCCGGGATGAAGACCGACAAGATGCACAGCAAGGCCAAGAGCCTCGGCACGGCCGTGATCAGATTGCCGTGCAACACGGCTGAAGCCACCTTGGGCGTCTTCGTCATCTGCGCGTGGACGTTCTCCACCTCGACCGTCGCCTCGTCGACGAGAATGCCGATGGCCAAGGCCAGCCCACCCAACGACATGATGTTGATGGTGTTGCCTGTCAGCCACAGACCGAAGAGCGAGCCGAGCAACGCCAGCGGAATGTTCGAGACCACGACGATCACGCTCCGCATATCGCCGAGGAAGAGCATGATCATCAACCCGGTCAAGCAGGCGCCGATGAGCCCTTCGGTGGCCACGCTCTCGACGGCCGCCACAACCGTGGGCGATTCGTCGAACTCGAAGCTGAGTTTGACCTCGGGATACATGTCGGGCCGGATGGCATTGCGGAACAGGTCCATCGACTTGCGCACGTCGGCCACGACCGTGAGCGTCGACCCGGTATCCTTCTTGATGATCGGGAGGTAGACCGACTTCTTACCGTTGACCAGCGCATAGCCGTAGGTAATGTCCGTGTCGTCCAAGATGCTGGCCACGTCGCGCAAATAGACATTCTGCCCCAGTTTGAGCGGGATTTCGCCCATCCGCTGGATGTCGACGACCGTGGCGTTGTTGTTCACCAACGGCATCGAGTCTTTCACGTAGATATTGCCGGCCGGGATGATCGTGTTCCCCTTGGCCAGCGCTTGAATGACGTCTTCGGGCCGCAGGTTGTAGGTCAGCAGCTTGTGCGGATCGACCGTGACGACGATCGACCGCATATTGGGGCCGAAGGGAGAGATGGCGACCGTGCCGGGCACGTATTTCTGCACCAGCGGCCGGATGACATTCTGAGCCAAGTCGCCCATCGCCCCCAGCGACGTCTTGTCGCTCTCGAAGACCAGGTAACCGACCGGCACGCTACCCGAGTCCATGCGCATGATCATGGGGGGGAGCGTCCCCTTGGGCATCCACGACATGGCCCGATCGGACATGGCCACCACCTGCGCCATGGCCTGTCCCATGTCGGTGCCGGGGAAGAACGACAGCTCGCACAGGGCCACTTGCTGGATGTTACGGGTGTTGATGTCCTCGATGCCGTCGACGTACTGGAAATAGAGTTCGAGCTGATTGACGATGAATCCCTCCATCTGGTCGGGACTCATGCCGATGTAATCTAGGAAGACGTAGATCTTCGGCACGTTGAGCGCGGGGAAGATGTCGACTCTCATGCGGCTATAGGCCAACCCGCCACCACTGATGAGCGCCACGACCAACATCATGGTCGTGATCGGGTGCCGCATGGCGAAAACGATCGGATTCATTGCCGTTCCGTGAGGACCTTTCCGAGAACCGAGATGGTGATGTAGGCGTCTTGCATGCCCACACCGGTTCGCGGATTCGTGACCGCCCCGGCCGATGTGGCCAGGCGCTAACGCGATGCCCAGGCACACCGTGTACCACGCGTGCCGCGCAGCCCACGCGCCTGGCCTCAGAACGACCGATTGCAGCCGCAACACCAACGTATGACAGTGGATGCGACTAAGATGACGATCTCGTAGGGTTGCCTGCGAGTATCGGGAAGGCCCGCTGACGTCCGCTCGCGGCGACAAAAACTTTTCACTTGCGGAAAGGGCGTGTCCAATAACCAGCCACCTGAGAACCAAGATGGGTGGGTTCGTCAGGACGCCTGCCCTGCGTCTTTAAGAGCGGCTGACGAAACCCGGACGCCGGAGCGCCGCGGGCAAAAAATCGGCCGTGAAACGCCGATGTTGTGAAGCTCGAGCCGGTTTTGTCGGTTGCTCGAAAATAACACGGCCCTTGTCTCTCTCGGTCGAGCATGACGCCACGGATCGCGTCACGCTCGTGCCAATCGAGACAAGGGCCGTTTGTGTCAAACGGTCGCTGGCGACGATCGTTCGTTACGGCGCCTGGATCACTTCCGATTGATCGCGAGTCACCAGCCGGGCCAGGTCGCGGATGCTGATGTTCTCGTTGATGAAGTGGACCGACCCGTCGCCGAACACGAAGTTCGCACCGCTCGGGTGGAAGCTATACGCCTCTCCCGTTCCTTGGGTGACGTAATAGTTATAGGGCTGCGTGGCCGGGCCACCCTCGTCGTCGCCGTTGGTGCAGTTCATCGGGCACGGGCCGGGAAGGGTCGTGCCGTCGTACGAGGAACCGTCGATGCTGAAATCGCTGGCCGGACGCATCCAGCCACCGCCGTTGACGATGTGCGTGGGAATGTTGCCGACTTGCTTGCCCAGACGATACAGACCCGGTCGGCCGGCCGATTCGCCGAGCATGATCGTGCTGGAAAGGCCGTCGCGGACGTCGTCCAAGCGAGCCACCGAGTTCTGGGCCATCATGCCGGGCGCGCCGAACCAGGTCGATCCGGCCACGGGCGCGGGATAGGGATCGACGAGACCGAGCGTCACCAGGCGCTGATCGACGCTGATCGTCGGCGAGTAGTCGGTCGTGGCGGCGAAGGCCGTCCAGGTGGGGGCCCACTGCGGATCGGAATCGAGACGCTTGTCGATGCCGGGTGCCGAGGTGCACCAGAAGACGGGCAGCACCGTGCCGCAGAGCGCCTGATTCGACACGATCTGACCACTGCCGAGCGTCGTCACGCTCCAGTTCTGCGTCTGGTCGTATTGGTTGAAGATCGCTTGCTGTTCCAACAGGGGGAGCACATTGATCGCCCAGCCGATACGGGGAGCCGTCGTCAGGCCGAGCGGGCGGTTACTGACGGGCAAGAACTTGTGTATGTCGTTGAAGTTCTGCACCGCCAGGCCAAGCTGCTTCATGTTGTTGGTGCAGCGTGCGCGGCGCGACGATTCGCGGGCCGCCTGCACGGCCGGCAACAAGAGGGCGATCAGGATGCCGATGATGGCGATCACCACCAGCAGTTCGACCAGCGTGAATCCTCGCTGGCGACGAGTCATGGTACGGGACATGGCAAAACTCCTTAAAAACATTCGTTGACCGTGTGGTTGGTAAGTCGGCCGAAAGCCGAAGGGGTAGGCAACTGGACCGAACCGTGGGCGTGGTTCAGCGGCGGATGGCGATGGGCTGCAATTCGTTCGGACCGGCGGCGATCTGCACCCGCACATCCGACGAATCGGGCGTCGCATACTTGGTTGGCAGGACGTTGGGCCAGGGCCCGGGGGAGGATTGGTCGGCCGCGAGATACCACTGTGCCGTGACGATATACTCGCCGGCCGGCGCGCCGTCCTTGCCGTTGTAGGTGGTCAGCTCGAAAGTGCCATCGGGGCCGACCGTGGCCGACGGACGTTCGGCCTCGAAGCTGCCCCCAACGGGATGCAGCACCAACATGGCACCCGGGGCCGGCTGGTCGTTGACCAGTAGCTTGCCGCGCACCGGGAACACTTCCTTACGGCCTTCGGCCTTCTTGGATGACGAGCAGCCAGAAATGGCCAGCAGCACAGCCAGCCCGACGGCCAGCCTCGACGACCCGAGGGGGAAAAACCTGTGAGACATCTCAGCGACTCCAGTAAGTCGTTGGCTGCCTCTGGTGTTCCAGTCGGCCATCCTGTTTTGTGCGGTGAAGGCCTCCCGCTGTGGGGTCGGCCGCTACGGGAAAGGGTTCCCGCCAAAACATCACTTAGTTTGTAATAATTGTGATGTTTCGTGATTATTCCTTACCATCGGATTGGTGTCAAGGGTGTCTTTGGCAAAAATCTTTATACCTGCGGGGGGAATGAAAAGGGCCGCTCAGGGTAAACGACCATGAGCGGCCCAAAAGATGACAACCGGTTGCAGCGTGGGCCTTGTGGACGGGCAGCCTAGGGATGCGCGAACGTCACCTAAAACCCGTTCCGATAAGGCATTATGGCATCGCCAGCGGCTTTAGCAGCAGCCGCAGCAGATCGGCATGCCGCCGAGCGAAACGCAGCACAGGCAACCGGCCTTCATGCACTTGGCGAGGCAATCGCAGCAGGCCTGCACCATGTCGCAGCAGGCCTTGTCGCCGCTCGTGCAGGTGAGGCAGACGCCGTCTTCGGTCATGGCACACTCGCACTTGCACATCGCCAGGTTGCACTGGCACATGGTGATGCCATTCATGGTGCAACAGCAGCAGCACATGCCGTCGGCGAGCATCTTGCACATGTTCTGTAGCATGGTGCACGCCACTTCGTCTTCGCACGAGCAGTTGATCTTCATCCCGCCCGTGCATTTCTCGACGGTGATCGTGCACCGCGGCACCATGCACACGTTGCCCATCGCGGGCGACATCGTGGGCATCGCGGGCAGGGAGGAAGAGGGCATCGTTCCCGCGCCGGCCATGGTGGAACGATCGAACATCATCATCGTGGACATCGACTCACTCCTTTGTTCGGGTGCGTGCCTCGCACATAGCGGCAGCAAGAGACTACCGTCGAGGCAGACGTCACCGAGTCCTTCGCGCTCCCTCCGGCGAATCCAGTCGGCAACACGAGCAATCGCTAGGAAGAATCCTCCCGTATGAACGGGTCGGCGAACATTTCGCCGCCCATCATACCCGAGTCCCGTCGCCTTGCCATCCCTGGTTCACGGGCATGGCCGACCGAGCGCATCAGCACTGTCTGCATAAGGGCTATGCAATGCGCCTCCGGCGGCGACGATCAGTTGATATGTGATCGTCTTCCGGTGGCCCTGAAAGTAGGCGGTCGGTCGCTGCTCAAGCGCCGAGACCGGCTTAATTTGAAGAGATGGCGCGAGCCGCGTGCAGTTGGCGACGACGGACGATCCGTTTCTCGACGGTGGCGAATGCCTGCTGGTAGGCCACGCGATAGAAAGTCATCGCTGCCGGAGCGACGCTGGTCGCGCTCATCAGGACAAACGGTGACTGCTGAGGCGAGTTGGCTGCACCCATGTTGGCAGCGAATCGGCGAATTCGGTTCTTAAACATCGGTAAAAAAACCCTGGCTGATGCGTCGTCTCTACTATATGAACAACCATCGGCGACAGCGACGGGGAAGTCGAGCGAAAATATCCGCGTGCACGGGACTTGGGCCGACTGGAGAGCGCCGCCGGTCAGCGGTCGCAACTTCGCTCGAACGTTCAACGCGTGCTTCCCCTCTTTGAACCGATTGTCGACCGTGTGCCGCCAAGACGACTCACTTGCCCGGGCGGCGGCGCAAGCGCTTCCGCTCGGTACGTTCGATCTGAATCACCACTCCGTCTTGCACGATCACCGAGATCTGGCCGTACTCGAGTCCGCGCAGCGCGTCGCGAATGCAGGCGAGCGCCTCGTCGAGCTCGGCCGGCGGGCGGCGTGAAATGTTCGACGCGGTGACATTCGACGTGTTGGTCAAGGGCGTAGGTTCCGTTGCCATCATCGCCGACTCCTTCCTTCAAATGACATACTCGGGTGTAAAAACGCGCGCTCGGCGCGGCGAGACATAGACGGTGTCGCCGCGCACCAGCCCCAACTCGGCGTAACGTTCACTGGGCAACTCGACGTTCAGGTCGATGCCGAACTCGTCCGCCGACACGTAGACCTTGGCCACCGGACCGGCGGCATTGATTCGTTCCACACGGCCCCGCAGGCTGGGCACACCATTCGATGACCGTTCGATCTCCAACTCGTGCGGCCGCACATAGACGGCCACCGGGGCCCCCTCCTCGTGGTTCTCGCCCGGCAGATCGAACTGGAACTCTTGCCATTGCGCCCGACCGTTTTCGACCCGGCCGTGGAACACGTTCACGTTCCCCAAGAAGTCGATGACGAAACGGTTGGCCGGTTTTTCGAACACTTCCTGCGGCGTGCCGACCTGTTCGAGGCGGCCCCCCTGCATGACGGCCACCCGGTCGGAGACCTCGAACGCTTCTTCTTGATCGTGCGTGACGAAGACGCTCGTCATGTGGATCTCGTCGTGCAGTCGCCGCAGCCATTGCCGCAGTTCCTGCCGCACCTTGGCATCGAGCGCACCGAACGGCTCGTCGAGCAGCAGCACCTTCGGCTCGATCGCCAGTGCCCGCGCCAGCGCCACGCGCTGCCGCTGCCCGCCGGAGAGCTGCGACGGATAGCGCCGCTCGAACGACTCCAATCGCACGAGCCGGAGCAACTCACGCACGCGGCGATCGATGTCGGCCCCCTTCTTCTTGCGGACGCGCAGACCGAAGGCGACGTTCTCGAAGACATTCATGTGCCGGAACAGGGCGTAATGCTGGAAGACGAAGCCGACGTTCCGTTCCCGCGCCGAGTGGTGCGTGACGTCTTCGTCCTGATAGCGCACCGTGCCCGCGTCGGCCGTCTCGAGCCCGGCGATGACGCGCAGCAGCGTTGTCTTGCCCGAACCCGAAGGCCCCAAGAGAGCGAGGAGTTCGCCGCTGGGTACGTCGAGCGTGACGTCGTCCAAGGCGACGAAGTTACCGAATCGTTTCGAGACGTGTTCTACGCGAATGCTCATGCCAGAGATCCTGTAGCTTGCGATGACCCGGTAGCCTGCGAATCGAGCAGTTCCTGACGCGTCTTGCGTTCCAGCCAGCCCTTGAGCAACAACGAGAGCAAGGCGAACGAGGTGAGCACCGACGCCAACGCGAACGAACCGGGCGTGTCGTAATCCTGAAACAGCTTCTCCACACGCAGCGGCATGGTGTCGGTGCGGCCCGCGATGTGCCCCGAGACGACATAGACGGCGCCGAACTCGCCGGTGGCGCGAGCCGCCGAGAGGATGACTCCGTAGAGCAAACCCCAGCGGATGTTCACTAGCGTGATGCGGCGGAACAACTGCCAGCCGTTCGCGCCCAAGCTGACGGCGGCCAGTTCCTCGTCGGAGCCCAGGGCTTCCATGAGCGGAATCAACTCGCGGGCGACGAACGGCAGCGTGACAAACGTCGTCGCCAACACCAGGCCGGGCATCGCGAAGATCACTTTGAGGTGATGGGCCCGCAACCACGGCCCCAGATATCCTTGCAATCCGAAGATCAGCACGAGCGCCAGACCGGCGACCACGGGCGAGACGCTGAATGGCAGATCGATGAGGGCCGTGAGCAAGGATCGCCCGCGGAAGCGGAAGCGCGCGATGGTCCAGGCCGCGATGACCCCGAAGATCACGTTGGCGACGATGGCAATGGGAGCCACCGTGAGCGTGAGCAGGATGGCGTGCCGCGTGTCGGCATCGACAACGAGCGTCTTCCAATAGGTCGCGGGCCCCTCCTGCAGCGCCTTGTGGAAGATGGCCACGACGGGCACAACGACCAAGATGCCGACGATGGCCAACGTCGCGGCGATGAGCGTCCAGCGCACGATCGCCGGATCGCGGCCCGCCGCGCCGTGGGTGCGGTGGTGAGACTGTTCAGCCATCGTGGCGCTTGCTCCAATGTTCGAGGAAGTTGACCACGACGAGCATGCTCAGCGACATGGCCAACAACACCGTGGCGATGGCGGTCGCCTCCTTATAGGCGAATTCTTCCAGGCGCGCCACGATGAGCACCGGCGCGATCTCCGTGCGAAAGGGCATGTTGCCCGACACGAAGACCACCGAACCGTACTCGCCGATGGCCCGCGCGAACGACAACGCAAAGCCCGTTATCAGGGCGGGGAGCAAACCGGGCATGATCACGCGGCGAAAGGTCTGCCCGCGTGATGCTCCCAGCAGGGCCGCCGCGTCTTCCGTCTCCGCATCGAACGATTCCAACACCGGCTGCAAGGTCCTGACGACGAAGGGAAAGCCGACGAAGACCAGGACGAGCACGACTGCCAGACGCGAGTAAGCCGCCTTAATGCCCAGGGGCACCAGGAACTGGCCTAGCCAGCCGTTGGCCACGTACAACTGCGAGTAGACGAGGCCGGCCACGGCGGTCGGCAGGGCGAAGGGTAGGTCGACCAACGAATCGACCAACCGCTTGCCCGGAAATTCGTAGCGCACCAACACCCAGGCGACCAAGAGTCCGATCACCACGTTCACCGCGGCCGCGGCCAGCGAACTGCCGAAGGTGAAGCCATAGGCCGCCCGAGCACGGGCGTTCCAGGCCGCCTTCAAAAAGTCGTCGAACGACAACGACGAGGCTTTCAGAAGACAGCCGATCAACGGGACGACGACGAGCAGGCCGACCCAGATCAAGGTGTAGCCCAGGCCGAGCCGGAAGCCCGGCAGGGCGCGGCGAGCGATAGTGGTCATGGGGCATCACTCGCCAGTCGGTTGATAGATCTGATCGAAGACGGCCCCCGCCGCGAAGAACTTCTCGTAGGCTCCGTCCCAACTCCCCTCGGCCACGTCATTGACGGAGAACAACTCGATCTCGGGGAATTCTTCCTCGTGACCACGGCGGATGGTGTCGTTGATCGGGCGGTAGCCGTGCCGCGCGATGATCTCTTGGGCGACCGGCGTATAGACGAACCGCAGATAGTCTTCGGCGACTTTCTCGACCCCCTTTCTCTTCGCATTGGCGTCGACCACCGCGACATAGGGTTCGGCCCGGATGCTGACCGGCGGATAGACCACCTCCAACTCGCCCTTGGCTTCTTCGACCTCCAACCGCGATTCGTTCTCCCAGGTCAGGTGCACGTCGCCGATTCCCTTCTGGGCGAACGTGGTGGTGGCGCCGCGCGCCGCCGAATCGAGCACCGGCGTGTGCCGATACAGTTGCTTGACGAATTCGAGCGCGTCATCGGGCGATCCGCCGCGAGACACGACGGAGCCCCACGCGGCCAGGAAACTGAGCTTGCCGTTACCCGAGGTCTTGGGACTGGGCGTGACGATCTCGATCCCTTCGCGAACCAGGTCGGGCCAATCCTTGATGCCCTTGGGATTGCCTTTGCGCACGACGAACACGATCGTCGAGAAGTAAGGAAGCGAATTGAACGGCAATCGATTCTGCCAACCTTCTTCGATGAGGCCGGCTTTGCGGATCGCATCGGTATCGGTGTAGAGCGCGAGCGTCACCACGTCGGCTTCCAGGCCGTCGATCACCGCGCGAGCCTGGCTCCCCGAGCCGCCGTGCGATTGCTTGACGGTGACGTTCGTCTGCTCCTGTGCCGCGTATTCCTCCTGGAAGCGCTGGTTGATATCGCGCCACAGCTCGCGCGTCGGATCGTACGAGACGTTCAACAGCTCGACCTCGAGCGGTTTTTGGCTTTCGGTCTGGGCGGCTGGCGACGGTCCGCCTGTCTTATTTGCCGAATCGCAGCCACAGGCTGCCAGAAGCACCAACAAGAGCGATCGAAAAGGGGTCTGGGGCCGGCGGCTCATTCTGGGGCTCCTAGGTAATTCATTTACTTGATCGTCTTAATGATGATTACTAATATCGTAATATAAGTCATGTTTGTCTAGCCCTGGTTGCCATTTTTCTCGTTTGTGCGGACCATAATCGGCTGCAAACACAATCCATTGAACGGTTTAAGAACGCGTGACGCAGTGGAAAAAAACGGCCAAAAATGAAAGCTCCGCCGAGAGTCTTGTCGTGAGCCTCGCGAACTCGGTCGCGGCCTCGGTGCTTGGTAAGGAATCGCGAATTCCTGTTGCCAGTGGGGCCTTAACGCCCTGCCTTCCTACCGTGGTATCTTGTCGGGGATGGACGAGAACCCGTATAAGGCGCCACGGGCCTTCGCGCCGCTACCCTTCGAGACCGAGTTGGCGCGATTGCGGTTACGACTGGGCATACTCAAGCCGGCCTTCGCCGCAATAAGCGGCCTGACGGCGCTCGTTCTCGCCAACGCCGTCTGCGCCTTCGACGCATCCGCAGCCGTCACCGGAATCATCTTCGTCGTCGTGTGGTTCGTCGTCGGACTCGCCTGCGCGAGAACCGCAACCAGGCTCAGACAGCACCTAGCGCCTGGCTAATCAGGAGGTTGGCCATCCCACAAGCACGGATCTTGCCAGGTCGCAAGCAGGAACCAAGGTAGACCGCCGGTGTCGACGACCAGTGCTACCGAGCCCAGGAGGGCCGCGCGCCAGTCGGCAAAGCCAGCAAGTCCGCTGAGCACGATCAGCAAGCTGCCGATCAAGGGGAGTCCCGAAATGTGAGGCATCGCGGCCATCGAGCCATGGCGCCACGCATAAATGAGCGGGCGGATGAACGACAGATAGAAATTGAGAACGGCCACGAGCAGTCCCACCGCAGCGAGGGAGACGCCGAGCCAACCTTCACGTGGATATCCCCAGCCAATGCTCAAGGAGGAAAGCACCAGGGCTACGGGACCAAAACAGACGGCCAGGCCCACCACGCGCCGCGGATACTTGCGAACGAAATCGGCCGATGCCAATCGCATCGCCGCGCCCAACACGACGGTATTGCAAAATAATGCCAGGAGCACGCCGACCGATAGTCGCACCCGGGGGAGTTCGCCGTGCAGCTTTAGCATGCCCGGCGGCGCGGGATTACGAGCATCATACCAATCGTGCATGGCGACTAACCATCGGTCCGGGTACGGCCAAGATCGTGGCCAATCGGCTTCGGTGCTGAGCGTGTTGGCGTCGATACGGTGCAGCGCCCAGCCGCAATACAGGGCACCAATCGCGCCCATAGCAAGGACGCCAATGGAGAGACGACGAAGCATGTGCTGAACCAACTAAGCGGCCGTGACGCCGTCCTCTTTCATTCCATACCCGCCTCGATCTTACCTTCGATAAGCTGCGTGACGAACGGTTCGCGGCGTCCATCATCGCGCTCCGATCGCATTTTTTCGCTAAGAGCGGCTGACGCCGATTCCTGTGAAGCTAAATCCGGTTTTGTCGGTTGCTCTAAATTCGTGATCGGCTTCGGGAATTATCTGTGGACATGAGGTGTCTCTATAGGTAGCGGCGAAACCGGATCGGGAGACGCTTCCATGAACAGCGGATGGCGATGGTGCGCGACGGGGCTCACTCTGTTGATATTCGCCGGATGCGGCAAAGCGGAGTTTCCACACGAAAGCTCGGCCCAATTCGATTCGGCAGGACGCTCAGAGAAGGTCGGCGCGGCGCACTCGCCTGCCTCGACGACGCACGCTGCTCTGGTCCGGGCACCTGCGGAAACAGGCGTGGCGGGAGACATCGCTGGGGACAACACCGTCGAACGGGAGAGCGGCGGCACGACCCGCAAGATTCTCTACAACGCGGAGATCGACCTGGTGTGCGACGATTTCGAGGCGGTCGCCGGACGATTGGACGGTTTGGCCAAGTCGGCCGACGGCTTTATCGCCGACACACAGTTGATGGGTGCGTCGGGTTCGCCGCGCTGGGGAATGTGGAAGCTGCGCGTGCCGACCGGCCGCTTCGATGGCCTGTTGGCCGAGGTCAAAAAGCTCGCCGAGGTGCGTAACGTTCGCGCGACCGCCGATGACGTGAGCCAGGAATATTACGACGTCGAAGCCCGCATTCGCAACGAGCAGCAAGAAGAAGCACGGCTGTTGAAGCTGCTCGACGATCGTACGGCCGAGCTCGCCGATGTGCTGTCGGTCGAGCGCGAAATCTCGCGCGTTCGCGGCGAAGTGGAGCAGATGCAGGCCCGGCTGAGAGTGCTCACCGATCTGACCGACCTGGCTACGCTCACGGTTCGGCTCGAGGAGGTGAAGGCATTCCACCCCGACACGTCAGCGACTTTCGGACAGCGTTTGGCGCGAAGTGTCGCGCGCTCCTGGGAGTCGTTGGTCGGCGCGTTGCAGGCGATCGTCATCGGTCTGGCGGTCGCCGCGCCGTGGTTCGTGGCGCTGGGCCTGCCAGTGTTGGCGGCAGTCGTGCTACTGCGCCGGTGGCTGCGTGCGGCGACAGTGCGCTCGCGCACGGCGACTACTTCTTGAAGAATGCCTTTTCCTCCGGCTGACCCTGCACGCGCTCGAAGCGATAGTAAACTTCAAGCGTCAGCACGGCTAAGGCGGTGGAGTAGATCCGGCCGCCGCGCGAACCCCAACGGTCGTTCGGCTCCCAACTTCCGCGCTCGCAGCCTTCGCCGGATATTTGCAGGGCGATGACGCGGTCGCGAATCACCCCGTTCCACCGCTCCCACGATTTCCCTCCGGCCTGGAACATGGCCATCGTGCAGTTGTACCAGAGGTAGTAATCCTTTTCGACGCGCCTTGTGCGCGCGCCGCGGCTCCGCTTGCCGTCCACGGTATCGGCCAGATAGGCAGCCCCGGCGGTCACAAACGTAGAATTCGGCTTCTTCTGAAAGAACTCGATGGCCATCATGCCGACGCCGGTCATGGCGTCGGTCCCCGCTTGGTAGTGGTTGAAATAATACGTGCGTTGGGCGACGTGGTGTGCCGTGAAGAAGGCGTTCATCCGCACGATGGTCCTCGGATCGATATCGATCTTCGCCTCGCGCGCCGTCTTCAGGGCGAGCATCACCCAGCCCGAGACCGAGCAGTCGGTGAAGTCGTTGGGATTGGTCGTGTATCGCCACCCGCCGTCGTTGTGTTGCTGCCGTTCGATGAACCCCACCGCGCGGGTCGCGGCCGAGAGGTATCGCGTGTCGGGCTTCTTTCCTTCGGCGACGGCCACGGCGCAGGCCTCGCACAAGGCGAACGTCGCGATCGCGTGCTCATACATGAAGTGCTGTTGGAACGACGCTCCGGCTTCCATCTCCGGGGGCGATGGGTTCTGCGAGCCGACGATCCAGCCGTCCGGCGACTGCAATCCGACCAAGTAATCCAGCCCGTGCGCGACGCGGTCGGAATATTTTTGGCCGTTGAAGGGATAGTTGCCGGCGGCCAGGAAGGCGAGCAACGCCATCCCCGTATGGGCCGCTTCGTACACGCCTCCGGGTCCGTCGCAGGAATGCTCTCTGTCGCACCGCGAATCGGGTCCGTCGCCCAGACAATCGGCGCCCCAATGACCGTCTTCTCCCTGGTGCCGCGCCAGCCAATTCAACCCATCGTCGACGGCGGTTTGCGATTCGAGCGTGCCGCCATATTGGGCCAGCCACTCGGGTGTCTTGGGTTTGGTCCGCTCCGCATAGATCGTCTTCGGCACCTCGGCCGGGATGGCGAGAGGTGGTTCGGGCTCAGGTTCCGGGATGCGCTGTGGCGCCGCGCCCACGAGCCCCACGGGAGCGGCCGGTTCGGCCAACTCCTGCTTCGGTTCCATCACGGGGAGCGCGAGTTCCTTGGGCGACGGCTCGCCGACCAACCCCAACGGATCGGCCGGCTGCGGGCCCTCTGTCTCGTGATCCTCTGCCGCTGGATCTTTTGTCGCGGGGCTCTCTTTCGCCGGATCGTCGTTCGGCACCGTCGGCTGTACTTCGTTATCGAGCTGTTGCTCGGGCACCTCGCTCTCGGCAGCGGGCTGCTCCTGTCTCGGCGGTTCGCGATCGCTTGCCACGTCGGCGACTTCCTTCAACGGAGGATGCCCGGATCGCAAGGCGAACCAAGCCGCGCCGAGTCCACAACCGATAAACAGGATCGCGAGCCCGACGTAATATCGGTGTCTCGCCGATCGTGGCGACGAGATGGTTTGCGTATCGGCCGGCCTCATCGCAACGCGACCAGGCGGTGGTGGCGGGCGCCGAGGGACCGTGCGCGATGTATTCAGCGCGCGGCCGCACCCCGCGTGGGGACACACGCTAGCAGCCTCGGGAACCGACTTGTGACAGGCAGGGCAAGTTCTCACGAGCGGCATCACACACAAGGACCTTTCCCTCAGTATGACCCTGCACGCTGGGTTAGCAATCACCGTACCACGTCATTGGGCTCCCAACCGAAGACCTTGATGTCGACCGACTTGCGGCCAGTGGCCCATCGCGACCCAATCGCGTCGATACTTCGTTTGTCATCTTATTGACTATGGACCCCGAGCAAACACATCGTACGGCCGCGGACATCAACGAGCCTCTGCCGTGGTGCTATACTGCAACCACTGTCGGATCGGCCTTCGTCGCCGACCCTATCGCTGCCCCCAAAACCGAAATCGAGAGACAGACGCTTGGTTCCGATCGATTCACTGTTGTCCGCCATCTCGTTTGCTGCCCGCGCGCACCTAGACCATTTTCGCAAGGACGGTGCGACGCCGTATGTCGCGCACCCGTTTCGCGTGGCGACCATCCTGTCCACCGTCTTCGGCGTGACCGACCTGGATATGCTCACCGCGGCCGTCCTGCACGACACGATCGAGGATACCCGCACCGATCATGATGACCTGAGCGAGCGGTTCGGCTCCCGCGCGGCCGACTATGTGGCGGCCTTGTCGAAGGACAAGCGACTGCCCGAGGAGCAGCGAGAACGTGAATACCACGACGGCCTGACCGCCGCACCCGTGGCCGTCAAGTTGTGCAAACTGGCTGACGTGTACGACAACCTGCTGGATTCGCGCGGGATGGACGCCAGGGCGCGGCGCAAGACGATCGGAAAAGCCCACGAAGCGCTCGAACGGTTCACGCCTGCCCTGTCGAGCGAGTGGCCGCACGTACTCGCCGCCGTGCGCGACGCCATCGCCCAGATCGAGCGAGAGTTGGCGTCGTGAATCGCGCCAAAGTTTCGGTCCCGATTGGCGTTTCGCCACGCCCTTCGGAGGCTCTCAGGGCGCGCCACCCTGAAAGGTTCTACGGCAATTCACGTAGCGTTCGGACGCTCACCGGCGCGTCATCTCGTTCAGCGCCACGGTCGAGAAAGACGGCCTGCCAGCCAGCCGCCTGCGCCGCCAGGTAATCATTCGTCCAATCGTCGCCGACGAGTACGATCTCGCGGCCCGTGAACGGCAGGCGTTCTTCGATGGCACGGAAGAAATTGGGCGACGGTTTACGGACCCCCAGTTCCGACGAGACGAACAATCGCTCGCACCGATCGAGCGGCGGCAGTCCGCCGCAGACCTGCCAGAGACGCTGGTCGAAATTCGAGGCGACGCCCAATTCCAATCCCCGCGCGGCCAGCCTGTTCCACGTATCGCTCACGTCGTCGAACAGACGCCAGTTCGCCGACGTCCCAAAGTGCCGCCACAGATCGTCGAAGGCCGCGTCCACGTCGGCCACGCCCTCCAACACCTCGGTCACGATGGCCTGCCAGCGTCGCCGCTCGCGGGCCTCATCGGTCTGGCAGCCGTGTGACGCACCGTCTTCGGCTTCCTTTCGCGCGAAGGCCCGGCGGAACCGTTCGCCCACCTCCGGCTCGCTGAGCGACGATCCGTAGCGCCGCGCGACACTCGAATACGCTTGGGCGACCGGCGGATGCGGACAGATCAGCGTGCCCACCGCGTCGAACAGCACGCAGCGCACGTCGCCCCAGGCCAAATGATCTTCTATGGACAAGCGAATCGTATTATCGAGCGATCTTTGATGCGGAACGGTCGCGATTGGCGCGTCCTCACGCCCTTCGGAAGGATCCCAGGGGGCATATCACCCGTGTTACGGTGCCGCCGGGTATTGTTTCTGGTTTTCAATCTACCTGAAAACCGGTCGTCATGCGGGGCGGTCGATCTGATCGCGGTTCTGCGTATAATGAACGTCTGTCACGGGGCGGAACATCCGCGCGGCAACCGGAACTTGCGCGCCGGAGGAGCAGAGAAGAGCGTCATGTTCGATTGGCGGTCCGAGCAATCTTTGTCGGCTACGTGCTCGGCGTGCGCCTTGGCCGGTATGTTTGTCGCCGGCCTGGGCGTCTATCTGCGAAGTCGCGGCTATCGCGGGCGCGTCCTGAGGTCTCGCGGCGCGGCAGCAATCGGCACCCCGGTGATTGTCCTGCTCTTGGGCGCTGCTTGGTGGTATGGTCTGCGCGACGCGTTTCCCATGGTCGAACTCGACCCCGAAATGCTGCGTCACAATCACGAGATGGCGATCGCCGCATCTCCCACCGCCGCGCTGCCTTTCGCGGTCGGCGATGAATTCCGCCCCAGCACGTTCGAGGGTCAGGGATGGTTGCCCGACGACCCGCCCGACGAAGACGATCTGGCGGGGAAGATCCTCGTCGTCGATATCTGGAACGAATTGTGACTCCCTTGCCGAGACACGGCCCCGGATTTGGTCCAAATCCACGAGAAATACGAACCGCAGGGAGTCTTGTTTCTCGGCCTGACGGCGCGAAGCCACGACCAGGCAGACGCCTTCGCCGACTCGTTCGGCATCACCTGGCCGAATCAATACGGCATCCGGTCGCTGGCCGCGGCGGCACCCGTGATCTATGTCGTCGGTCGCGACGGTCGTATCGTCTGGAGCGATGAGCGGTCGCGTTGGCGGCACGACGTGAAAGACCTACGGCGCGACATCGAGGACGTGCTCGACCGCGAGCTCAGCCGGCCGACGAACGAGTTGTCGCCCCATCGCGGCGACGAATTCCCCGGACCCGGCGATGCACCGCACGCGGCCGGTTGAGGACTCGTGGCGGCAAGCACTGAACACGCTCGCGGCGAGAATTCCCGCGCGGTTCTCAATATCCGTAGGGAGAACGGAGGGCGCCGCCCATGAAGCCGCCGGTGCTCGTGGCGTAGTTGAAGCGGCCGGAGTTGGCGATGACGCGGTCGGGATCGCAATCGAACAGGCCGTGCCCTTGCGAGCCGATGCGGTAGTCGTAGGGCGTGGGCGAAAGCGTGTCGTGGAAGCGGTCGATCTGGCGATGGTAGTCGGCGTCGGTCTGCGTGAGCATGGTCGACGACTTCTGCGACGCCGAAGCGCGCCAGCGTTCCACTTCGCGACGGCGCATCTCATTGTCGTCGACCTGCGAGCGACTGTAACGCGACGAGAACTGCTGCTGACGCCATTCCTGGTAGTCGTTCGCCCTGGCGGGAGGCGCGGTCCATTTATTCTTGGTTTCGTCGAACACCAACCATTGATCGTTCTTTTGCAGGTACCACCACTTGCCGTTGATCTTTCGGTAGCGCCAATCGGTGCCGTTCGGCTTGTTGACGTTCAGGCTCGCATCGAGTTGCGCTCGCGCCTGATCGGCTAAGCCCTGCGACAAGGGCAACCGCGGTTCGCGATCCAGCCCCGGTTCTTCGCCCCGCGCCGCCTGCACCATACAGGCAATCGCCACGCAACCGGTGAGCAGCAGACGCTTTTGAGTTCGAACCTTCATCGCATCGTCCTCTTCTGGCCGATCCAGTCTGCCCGGCCCTCAGAATCCCCTAGTCCTCGACTTTGACGACGCACCCCATATTAACAATAGACTACGCGGCCGGCCGGTGCGGTCTATTACGGTGACATCGGTTCTGACGACCATGCCGCTTGAACCGCGTATGGACCGTCGATTGGCTCACGTGGCGGGCGCTGCCCACCTATATGGGAGCGGGAGGGGGCTCGCGCGATTTGCGTGCGGCGCGACGGTCGAACCCGTGCGCGATTCCGCCGCCGATCAATGCGACGATGAAGGCGGCGAGTGTCTGGCCGACCTCGAAAATATCCGAATGCGAATTCTCGAGCCTCCTGAATAATTCGAGAAGCACGCCGTGCACGATCTCTCGCAGAGGTCGCAGACCGAAAGTGAGTTGCTCGGATGCCAAATAAAACCAGCCCATGATGGCGCAGCCGCCCCAGAAGGCGCGACGCTCGCGCGGCGCGAAGAGCGCTCCCAAGACGCTCACCAGCAGGAAGGAGTGCACGGCCAGTCCGATCGATATGCGGAGGGACGCTGGGAAGACCAGGCCGGCACACGCCACGGCCGCAAACGATATGACGCCGAAGAGCCACCGGAGCGAGAACCGCACGACCGCCTCCTTTTGTTGCGGCATTAGACCGTGCCGGCGCCGGGCGGCAAAGGTGAATGCCGTGCGGCCCTACAGCGGATGAGAAGCGATGCCGCTGGCCGGCCGTAACCGCAGGGCGGACCTGCCAAACGGTTCGCCGCCGACCTCGTAGCCGGGACGCACGGCGATGTTGAAGAGGATGCCCAGCGCCGCGGCGTGGGCCAGCAGCCCGGAGCCGCCATAGCTGACAAGCGGCAGCGACAGCCCCGTGATCGGGAGCAGACCGACCGTCATGGCCGTGTTGATCAGCGTCTGCACGGCGAACAGTCCCACCACGCCGACCGCCGCCAACCGGCCGAACGGTTCGCGCGTGCGCCGCGCGACCACCAGACCACGCCAGCAGACGACGAGCACCAGTCCGAGTACGGACGCGGCGCCGGCCCAACCCAGCCGTTCGCAGATCACGATGAAGATGAAGTCGGTGTGGTCCTCGGGTAGTCGATAGGCGGCCGGATCGTCGGTCGGCTCTCCGGCCAACAAGCTTCCCCAGATGCCTCCGAGTGCCAAAAGCTGCTTGGCCTGATGCAGGTGATAACCATCGTCGCTGGGCATCTCGGCCGGTCGATTCTGCGAGAACAATGCCGACACACGTGAACGCTGCTCGTGGCTCATCTGCGTCCACAACAGAGGCAGGCAGACCAGGCCACACAACGCGAGCTTCGCCAGGTCGGCCACCCGCGCGCCCGAGGCGAAGAGCATCACGAACAACACCGGCAAGAAGACCATCGCGGTGCCGAGATCGGGCTCGCGCAGCACGAGCACGACCGGCACGAGCGTCAGTACCAGCGGCACGAGCAGGTCGCGAAAGCGACTGTAATTCTCGCGGTACGTGAGCCACCGCGAGAGCGCCAGCACGTAGGCCACCTTGGCGAATTCCGATGGCTGTAGGCTGATACCGCCCAAACGAATCCAACGGTGCGTGCCATGCACGGTCGGCAGGAAATAGACGGCCACGAGGAGGCCGAGCACGGCGGCGAACAGCAGATAGGCACGTCGCGCATAGAGCCGATAGCTGGGCCCGAGAGTGGCCGCCAGCGCGACACCCGCCAAGCACGCCCAGGCCATCTGCCGCCGGGCGTAATGCGATTCACCGCCGGCCAGTTCCTCGCTGCGCGAGATGCCCAATAGGCCGAGCAAAAGCAGCCCGAAACCGGCGCCTAAGATCGGCCAGGGAAAGCGGTTCCAGCAAACGCGGGCGGCCAAGGCAAGGCGGCAAAGAGAGGACGTCGGTGGGGGACAGCAGAAAGGCCGTATTCTAGGTCGCCCCTCTTCCTCGCTGCGAGACCATTTAGCGTCGAGCACGACAAAAATCGTCGCCGCCCCCCAATTTCCGGAATCGTCAATACGGGTTGTCTGTACGCACACGTCACAGACTGACCGTCTGGGTAGTCGCCGGGATTGTCGCGGAAGCGTGCAAGGTGTGGTTGGCACAACAGATGCACCCGCTGCCGACGCACTCTGCCGACTCCTAAAATTTTGCCTATCTTACTTGAATTAAGAGCTATTGTTGGTATGTTTTGGGAGGCTCACAGGTCTCAAAATCTTTACCCAACCGTCAGGGGAGCTAGGAACTCAATGTTGCACAGGTATTTGAAAAAGTTTGCAGTGGGTGCGGCTGTCCTCGCCACAGCGGTAGTTTGGAACACGTCGCCAGCGAAGGCATTTTGGGGCCACAGTAGCGGCGGAAGCTACGGTAGCTGGGGATCCAGCGGTGGCTCGAGTGGTGGTTCGAGCGGCGGCTACTACTACGGCAGCAGCGGTGGTAGCTGGGGCTCGAGCGGTGGCTGGCACCATCACCGCCACCATCATCGTCACGCATATTATGGTTCGAGCGGTGGTAGCTGGGGTTCGAGCGGCGGCTACTACTACGGTAGCTGGGGTTCGAGCGGTGGTAGCTGGGGTTCGAGCGGCGGCTCGAGCGGCGGTTACTATTACGGCGGTGTCGTGACCGGCGCGCCGGTCATGAACGCTCCTCAGGGCAACAACACCTATGCCCCCTATGCACCCGCGACGCCGCCTGCGAATCCGGCCGACCGGAACTCGCCGGCCGACAACCTGCCCCCCGGCCCGGGTCTCGACGGCGCCATGCCCACCGATGACGGCGCTCCGCCGCCCCCGTCGGACAGCGGTGCCTTCTATCGTCCCACGACGAACGCCGTGTTGACGGTGCGCGTGCCGGCCGAGGCTCGCGTGTTCGTCAACGGCCTGCCCACGACCAGCACCGGCGCCCTGCGTCGCTATGTGTCGAACGGCTTGCGGGCCGGTTACAACTACACCTACCACATCCGTGCCGAGGTCATCCGCAACGGCCAGACCGTGACCGAGACCCAGACGGTCAAGCTGCAAGCCGGCGATGCCCCGGACGTCGAGTTCGCCCTCAACGGTTCGGACTCGGACTCGATCGCCAACCAGCCGGTTCGCACCAGCCTGACGTTGCACGTCCCGGCCGACGCGAAGGTCTACTTGTCGGGCAACGAGACGCGCGGCGAGGGCGAGATTCGCACGTTCTCGACCACCAAGCTGGCCCCGGGCCAGGCTTGGGGTAACTACGTCGTGCGTGCCGAGGTTGTCCGCAACGGACGCACCCTGGTCAAGGAAGAGTCGGTCGATCTCCGCGGCGGCGACGTCCGTGAGATCACCCTCGACTTCGATGCGGCGCAGGTTGCCCGCGTCGGCCAGTAAGCCTAGTAGGTAAACATCGATTCGCCCGGCCTCCGGGCAGATCGATGAGCTCGCTTCCAGAAGCCCCCGCGCAGGGTCGATCCTGTGCGGGGGCTTGTTTGTTTTGGTGCGACATGGCAAGTTAGGCAGGCGTTGCCGTGCGACCGCTCTGGGCGGTCTTCGTCGAGTTTGAATGCACGCCGAGATCGCGCGAGCCGGGCCCGATCTCGGAGCGTCTTGCCGCCGCTGCCGGTTAGTGCGATCGCACGAAGTAGCGCCTAGTGCGGCGGATCGGCCGGCCGATAACTTACTGCATGATGCGGATCATGCCCTCCAGTCAGAACGCGGACGAAGCGGAAACCGGCGACCAGGCTCCCGTATGGTCGGTGCGGGTACGGTGGTTAGTCAGCCTGGCCCTGCTCTGGCACCTCGTCGGCCTGCTCGTCGGGCCGATCTCGTCGCCGCCGTCGATCCTGGGCGAACGCTTGCAGGCCATCTATATGCCCTATCTGCAAGCGGCTTACCTCAACCACGGCTATAAATTCTTCGGACCCGATCCGGGACCGAGTCACCTGGTGCGTTACGTGATCGAACTGGGCGACGGCGAGCGGGTGGAGGAGACGTTTCCCGATCGCAAGGTGCATTGGCCGCGGTTGTTCTATCACCGGCACTTCATGCTGAGCGAATTCCTGGTCGGTATGTCGGGGCCGTGGGATCCGCGGTTCGACTGGGACCGGCAGCCGCTCTCGCCGGCGCAAGAGGTGTATATCGAGTCGTACGCACACCACTTGTTGAAGAAGCTCGGCGGCAAGCGGGTAACCCTGTACCTCGTCGAGCACCGCTTGCCATCGCCGCAGGAAGTGATCGAGGGGATGCGGCTCAACGACGCGCGGCTGTATCGCTCGCGGAAGCTCGGCTCCTTCGAGAGTTGAAACCTTGATGCAACTCATACGCGGATATCTGCGCGAGGCAGGCAGGACTGGGCTCGACGGTTGGAACCGCTTTTGGTTCTCGCCCGCCGACCCCGCTACGTTGGGCCTGATTCGCATCCTGGCCGGCGCGATGCTGCTCTACACACACGCCGTCTGGACGCTCGGCCTGAACGACTTCTTCGGACCCGAGGCCTGGGTCTCGCCGCAGGCCGCGAGCCTCGCGCAGCCCGACAACGGCCGCTTCGCCTGGACCTATTTTTGGCCCATCGGATCGACGGCCATGTTGTGGCTGGTGCACATCGCCGGGCTCGTCGTCTTCACCATGTTGACGCTGGGCCTCTTCAGCCGCGTCGTGGCGGTGCTGGCGTACCTGGCGGCGGTGGCTTACGTCAATCGCGTGCCGGGCGCGCTGTTCGGTCTCGATCAGATCAACTGCCTGCTGGCGATGTACCTGATGATCGGCCCCAGCGGCGATGCCTATTCGCTCGATCGGCTGCGCCTGCCGCGCGCGGCCGATGGCTCGCGCCCGCCGGCGCTCCCCTCGACGAGCGCGAACCTGGCCATTCGCTTGATCCAGGTACACATGTGCGTGATCTATTTCTTCGCGGCCATGGGTAAACTGCGTGGCGATTCTTGGTGGGCGGGCAACGCCATGTGGCTCTCGGTGGCCAACCTCGAATACCAGTCGTGGGACGTCACCTGGCTCGCGCATTGGCCGATCATCTCGGCACTGACCACGCAAGTTACGGTATACTGGGAGTTGTTCTTCTGCGTGTTGGTCTGGCCGCGGCTGACACGACCGCTCGTATTGGCCTTGGCCGTGCCGGTACACCTGGGCATCGCGCTTTTCATGGGCATGATCACCTTCGGCCTGATCATGCTGGTGGGCTGCCTGTCGTTCGTACCGCCCTGGTTCGTGCGTCTCGTACTCGAACGCCGCCAGCCGAACGGTGTGTCGGAGGGCGACGGGGCCACTCGCGGAAGGACCGAGTCGCGTCGTCCGCGCGCCGGCCTCGCCAGCGGCCGTCGCAGCGCCTGACATAAACACCAGATGAAGAATAATTCCCTCTCCCGCGGGTCGCGGGAAGGGGACCGGTGACGGCAGCCTCCACTCCGTCTCCGGAGAGGCTTACGCGAGGGCAACCTCCGTTCCTTCTCCCTCCGGACGGGGTTAGTCAGGCCGGAAGGGGTTAGTGAGGGCGGCAGAAGCTCAGGACGTTATTCCTAGCCCGGTACGTCCGGCGCCGAGAGCGGCAAACAACGCGGTCGGCGCGCGGCAGGGGATCACGGGTCAGGCGGAGGGTGCTAACCGATGCGTACTTCCCAAACACTCCTGTTATTCGTCGGCCTGATTCTGTTTCTCCCCACCGTCCCTCTCACTTCCGCGCAACCTCTACTGCGCGAAGGAACGCCCGACGCCAACGAGCCCGCCGAACCCGACGCCGAACCGTCGGCGCCGGATATCGAGGAGTTGCGGCGGCGCGCCTCGGGCCGGCAACAAGCGGAACTCGAAGAAGAGCGCCAGCTCCAAGTACAGCAAGAGCTGATGCGCATGCAAGGCGAGCGACTGCTCGAAGAGCAACTCGAGATCCGCCGCCGCACCGTCATGATGCGCTATGCGCTCGCCATCGCGATCACCGTCATCGCCGTCACCCTCCTCATCGCGTACACCCGCTCCCGCACCAGCGCCCACGACCCCACCCCTCCCACCACCGCCGCCTAACCAACCCTGCCCCACCCTCTGCGCGACATGTAGTCACACGATCACTCGTCTTGTAATCCTCGCAGTCCATCGACGTGACTGACATGAATTCGCGATGCCAAAGTTCAAATTCCGCCGCCCCGACTTGATTTTCTGAGCAAGCTCGTCGTCGGTTCCGGTGGCGAGCTTTTTTCGTAAATCAAAGCTGCTTATCTGCAGCGGTCGCCTGCTTCAAACCGCTCGCCTGACCTCGCAGAGTTCTTTTGGCTGTTTCTCGCAAATGCTCTCTCGATGGACGTTACGCGGTTCAATGCCCTACGGCCACCAGAAGGCCGCATGGTACTTGTCCCACCACGGGACACCCGGTTTGGCCTGCGCCTGGATCGCTGGTGCGTTCGCGATCAATGCCTGGCCCGGCGTCTGCCACGTGGTGGACGGCTTCTGTAATTTTGGTGACTGCTGGCCTGTGTTCGCGGCCGGGCTGAGATCGAGATAGGGCAATCCGTGTCCGTTCGGAAGCTGCCAGATTGAGACCGCATTGAACTGCTGATTGGAGACGTTCCCCAACGTCAACTGGCAGCCGTACATTTCTCGCGTCAAGCCGGCGGCAGGTTGCCAAGAAAACCAGGCAAGGTGAAAGCTTTGCACGACGCAATCACGCACAAATCGCTGCGCGCTCTGGTTGCCGATTCTGTTTCCGTTATCCTCGAGTGACCACCTTTCTGGTGGCCATTTATTGGGTACGCAAGACAGCGGCGTCCAGCACATGAACGGAACTTCGGCTCCCTTCAGTGACGAGAGCGTCTTCGCAGGCTGACCAGTTGAGTCGCCAATCTTGAACGGATCGACGAAAACCAGATCGGGCTTTCCTTTGACCCCGTTCGACCAAAGCGCTGGGGCAAGTTTGTACGAATCGCCCTGGACGATCATCACGAAGTCGTGTTGCGTGTTCGCGACTGCCGCGTCCCACCACTGCCGCAGGAACCCAGCGACGTGGGCCGTATCGCTGCCGGTCCCGACGAGTACGGCCTTCGCCCCTGGCCTTGAAAATACTTGAGCAGTTCTTGAGCTGGGTCGGTTTCCAACTCGAACAAGGTCATCCGAACGCGCTTGTGCTTCTCTTTCAAGAGGTGAAAGACCTGACCCGCAGAGCCGAGATACGTTCGCTTGTCCGGGAAGCGCACATGCACATTCTGTTTATCGTGATACGCGACGTTGGCAAAAACGGTGAGGAGGTTCGGTGCGTTTGCTCGGTGCTGATCAAGATCCCGAATTCCGGCTGCCCACGTGCCTGGCTTCGGGCTCGGCGGTTTGCCCGTCATCGGCGGATCGCCCATCAGGGAGTAATACGGATATCCGGTATGGGTCTCGACGTACCAGAAATCGTCTTTGCCGTTCGAGTGGTGCTCAACCACTTTGTGCAAAGGCGAATGCTTCATCACGTCGCCTTCATTGCCTGCGTTCGCTTTCTGATTTGGCACGGGGGCTCCCAGAGGTTCGCCACGGAACTGAACTTTCATGCGCCTGCGACCGCCCTAAACATTGCAATACGGCGGCGCGAACCGCGGTACCGTTGAATGCGTAGCTTGCGCGTCAGCCTGCCATTGCCGGTCGGACTCAATACCCGGCCTGGGCAATGGTCGCCGCCGAGCAGCCCACCCCGACGAGGAACTCGCGGAATCCAGAGTTGATGTGCGCGTCGCAGCGGTTGACCAGGAATTCGACGTCCTGGATGACTTTCAGCACCGTGCCGCCCCTTTCGAGCGGCTGCGGCGACATCCGCGGGCGGTCGCAGTTATGGATGCAGTCGTGCCGCCGCTGGAAGATCGTGCGGAACCGCTCTTCGAACTGGTCGATTGCAGCCTCCCGCGCCGTGTGTTTGTCCTGCGGGGTCTTGGCGAGATAGTCCGCCTGCGAGATGCCAAAGAGCCGGATCTTCGCGTCCGGCTGGGACATCCAGGCGTCGAGTTGGTCGCGGAAGAACTTCTGCCCCTTGCGGAAGAACTTGTTGAAGAGATCCTGAACGGCTTTCAGGCTGATGACGTTTTCCCGCTCCATCATCTTCCGAGCGGCCATCCGCCACCGCCAGTTCTCGTTGTCGTACTCTTCGAGGATGGCGCGAAGGGGGAACTTGACCTCGTAGACCCACTCAGGAAGCATGATCGCCGGCTGCCGGCTCTTCGAACTGGCCGTCGCGGCGATGATGTCCGTGTAGGCGTCGCAGAAGTACGCGTCGAGTGCGCCGACCGCGAACATCCAAGCGGTCCGGAGCAGGTCGGAACGGAGCAGCTTCTCGGCGGGTGTCGCGTGCGGGAGCGCATCCGCGTGGGCCAGGATCGCCCTCGCCCGCGCGATGTCTTCCGTGAAGTGCTGAAGGGCGGTGGTGGGCATGGCGGACTCCGAAGATGCTTCACCAGTGAGCCCGTCGTCAGTCCGCCTCGGCGTAGCCGAGCGCTTCCTCGTTGTAGTGGATCTTCTTGTCTTCCTCGTCGTACCAGACGTTCCGGTCTGCGGGGAAAACGACATTCCAGAGGTCGACGAGTTCCTCCGCCTCGAGCCCGCTTCGGACATGCTGTGCCAGGTCGGCCGCGGACGGCGCCGCCGTCGCGGGCTTCTCCGGAAAGAGTTCCGTGTAGATTTCCGCGAGGGCGGTCGGCTTCGCCTTCTCGACGACCTTCGCTAGCCGCTCGGCGGCCTCATTGGTTGATAACGCCGGCATGTTTTGCCTCTGCATCGAAGGTGTTAGGACACCAGTCTCTGAGTGCATTGTACCTTTCGCTATGCGTGCCGCCAATTTGATCTGAACCGACTATCGTCAAGCTGACGCCGCACCGTGGCTTCCCAGCCGCAGATGCCAGCGATAAAAAGTTCAATAGCCGTCCAGTCGCCCCGATTTACATTGCGGTGACATCGCATTCACGTTGCAGTTGCGTTGGTGTTACTCCAAGAGCCGTACCAACGCGTTGCCAATTGCCCGGACCTCCTTGCGCGAAGCACCGGACTGCGCTTCGATTGCCATGCCCCAGTAAACCGAGAGAACCAGCCTGGAAACCGCCGATACGTCCAGGGGTGGCGAAGAGAACTCGTTCTTCGCCGAGACGGCCCGCAACCGGTTTCTCAACCGGAGTCTCAGTTCTTCACGTTGATCGGCAAATACCTTCCGAAACGGCACGCCACCGGTCACAGGCAACGCGCTATTCATGATCAGGCAGCCTGGCACATGCCCCGGCTCAGTGAAAAGCGTCGCAATCCCGTCCATCAAGGCGCGGATGATCTCCACCGGTTTGGACTTGGCCAGTGCTTCATCAATGACCTTGGCTTGAGCAGTTGAGTACCGATGTACGATTCGGCGGAAAAGTTCTTCTTTGCTTTGAAACGCCGAATAGAAACTGGGCGGCGAAATCCCCATCGCATTCGTTAAGTCTGTGAGGGATGTCGCGTCATAGCCCTTTCGCCAGAACAGCTCCGTGGCGGCATCTAACGCATGATCTACATTGAACTCCCTCGGCCTTCCCATTTGTCTCTCGATTTACCACCTATGATCTCGCTGAGAGCGGCTGACAAAATCTAATTGCTGGAGCGCCGCGAGTGAAAAATCGGCCGTGAAACGCCGATTTTTGTGGAGCTCGACAGGGTTTTGTCGGTTGCTCTTAGATGTCTGCCTGGCTGTCGAAGGGCTTCGAACTCTTTTGGAATCTTTCATTGATTTGCTTTTGTCAATCGGCGTGAGCGGCATCTTTTCCAAACCAGGAATTTAGGACTGTGGCGTTCTGTGCCGGTTCGAATTCGACAATCCGACTAAAACGCATCTTTCCAGCGGACACAAACGGTTCGTCGGCCAGAAGACGGTCCAGCGCTTCGCGATTCTTCGCCCTTGCGACGAGAAATCCGCCATGTGGAGGAATCTGCGGCCCCGAAAACAGAAAATCCCCCCGGTCATAACCTCGCTGAAGAAATGCGTGATGCGCCTCGACCAGATGAGCAAGTTCGTCGAAGGCGACGAGGTGTTCGCCTTCCAACAGATAGAATTTCACGTGATTCTCCTTAAGCTTAAGAGCGGCTGACAAAACCTGGAAGCCGGAGCGCGGTGGGTCAAAAATCGGCTGTGAAACGCCGATTTTTCGAAGCTCGATCCGGTTTTGTCGGTTGCTCTTAAACGTTGATAATAATGTAGTGATCGTTACATAATTGTCAACGTGAATTCTTTGAGATTGAAAGCGCAGGGGGGTGTCGAAGGGCTTTCTTATTTGCAGGACGAGAATTACGACTGGCAGATCACGTTCAAACGTCCGGGTGTCTGCGGCCGGTTAAAAGCAGCCAGCGTGGGCGGAATCAAAAGCAGCCATTCTACGTGCAGCGCAGTGCGCAGTTGGTTTCCAAAAATCCCCGCAGCGCTCCGCACGGGCCCCGCGTCGACCAGCTTGCGGCGCGTTGCCAGCGCAGTGCGCAGTTGGTTTCCAAAATTCCCGCAGCGCTCCGCACCCCGACCGCGCTGCCCCTGGCGGCGAGACAGGCGACGACTCGGCCGAGAAACACGTTGTAGAACTCGCCGGCGCCGATCTGTCGGTATGACATCGCTTCGACTTCGACGACCATGCGGCGAATCTGTCGCTTCGCCCGTTCAATTCTGTCATCCATTTGAGCGCTCTTCTTGTTCGGGCAACCGGCCGTACTTGGGAATCAGGCCGACCCGCCGATGCGGCGTCGCCAGACCAAGCGATACCCGGTGGCGGAGAACACGAGCAGAAGACCGGCCAAGAAGGGTTCGGCGAGCAGGGTCCAGCCCAGCCACCAGTCGCCGCCAAAGGGTAACCAATATGCCGTGCCGCCCTTCGCGATGCGGCTCTCAAGGTACCACAGAAATGCGCCGGCCGATGCAGCGATGGCAAGAGCGATCACGGTCGTGACGATGCCGCGGCCGGCGCCCAGAACCATCCACATCGCCACCAAGGCCACGATCGCCAGGACCGTTCCCGCGATGATCAGTTGCATCCACTCTCGCAGGCCGTATTGACCGGGAGCGTACATGCCTACCTGTCGCGCGACCGACACGATGATCGCTGCCGCGACGGTCCAGACCAACATGTGCCCGATCGTGAACTGCAACGCGGCGCCGTCGGAACGGGTGTCGGGGCCGTTGTCGATGCGATACCCCAGCACTCGCATCAGTCCGCAGATACCCACCACACCGATCGCTTGCACCAAGGCCACGGTGAGCCACGCCGCGGTGGAATAGCGCCGCTCCGCGTTGATCTGTAGCAGGAATTGCAGGGCGGGAGCGGCGGCTAGGGCCGCGCCGGCCAGACGCCGGCGCCATTCCAGGCTGCCCAGAATTCCCCAGATGATCGCCAACGACACCTGGCTGGCATAGAAGCCGACGACCAGGAGTTCCGACCTCACGCCGTAGTCTGAGTGAGACACCACCGAAGTCGAATACAACAACAGGTCGACACGGAGGGTCAACCAGCCGAGCAACAGGAGCCGCCAATTCCAATTCGGCAGCCAACGGCCCGCCGCATAACTGACGGCACTTGCTTGCACGAGGAACAGCGCCAAGACGCCGAATGTCATCTCGCCGGACCAATGTGACGAGCCCGCCATCGACAGAACCGCGGAGTCGACGGCGCCGACCACCAACGGCAGGAACGCGCAGACGAGCAGGAGGCGCAGTTGTGTCGGAGGCAACGCCATCGGCGCAGTATAACCGGTCCCGCGGCATTCCCGTACGAGACAGACGTGGGGCTAACGCCGATCACGGCGAGGATCGCCCCGGTCGGATCCGCGGTTCGCCTCCCGAGCGATGCGCCAGACCCGGCGCGATCAATGTACATTGCCCCCCGTCGTCGTCGCCACCGAGTGGGAGCCATCACGCAACGCGGTGAGACGTCGCGTCAATGTCGATGCAGCAGCCCGCCGAGTTCAGGGACTCGGGAAGGACCCGTCCGAAAACCAGCAAGGAGGCGGGATGCCTTCTCTACAGAGAGAGTTCTAATAAAAAAGCCGCCCCAGGACGCCAAGGGGGCGGCTCGTACGCGGCGTACCATCGATTGCCCTCCGCCGCGACAGAGAAAGACTAGGTCACCGTTCGATCTGGTCAATCGGGCGCACATCCGAGGCGATGATTGGTTCCCGCAAGACCAGCACCCGTCGCGCCGATAGCCGTACCGCATCGCCGGGTGGAGTGCGCCACGTGTAAAGCGCTGCGGCGCAAAGCCCCACGGCGCCAAAGCTTCCACAACCGGCAGCGTTCCCGCGAGGCCCTTACCTCGACGCGCGGCATCGACTTTGCAAGATAGGGGAAAGCCTATCTTTTTATTGCTTTGTGAGGTTCACTTGAACGACGTCTTCCGCCGTCTCGCCAAATCGACCGCCATGATCGTGGGAATGCCTTGGACCTTTGTGACGGCCATGGCCGTAATCGCGGTCTGGGCGGCACTCGGGCCGATCTTCCACTACTCCGACACCTGGCAGCTCGTCATCAACACGGGCACGTCGATCATGACGTTTCTGATGGTATTTCTGATCCAGAACACACAGAACCGCGACGCGACGGCCATCCACCTCAAGCTCGACGAACTGCTCCGCGCCGTCGCCGACGCCCGCAACGGCATGATCGAGCTCGAGAACATGTCCGACGAACAACTCGCCACCCTGCGGGAAGAATTCCAACGCCTCTGTAGCGAACGCGCCGTCAAGCCCTTCGGATCCGACGCCGCCTGACATTCCGGACTGTACCCATAGCCGCTCTGCCGTCAGGGCAGTCGGTTATCCGGGTTATTTCCGCGAACAGGGTCCTCGGTTTCGGGGGGGCGGAGATTTCATCGGCCCAGGATCGAAAATCTATCCCCGCTTGGCGAAACGGGTCAATCTCAATCGCCGGCGGTTGGGAGCAACGCGAGTCGACGAACGCGCGCGACGCCGCATCCACGTAGAAGCGACGTCTCGTCGCTTTCATACAGGCCGGACAATATGACCCATCGGAAGGCGGCGGCGTATAAGCATCGCGCTCGCTTGGTGGCACACTCTGCGGGCACCGGAGGGCGTGGCGTGACGCATCGCTTCCTGGCTCGGGCTCGCTGATATGCCCGTTAACATCGCCGGGTTCGGCTAGCCGCGGCATTCTTTGGCGCAAGCACGGCACTGTTTGGCGCACGCGAGACAAGCGTCGTCCGTGTGCTTCTCGCATTCCTTGGCGCAGTTCTCACAGGCGGCGGCACAGGCCTCGGCGATGATCTTGCGGGCCGGTCCCTGGCGGGCGTCGATCTTCGCACACGCCTCGCAAATGTCGGCGCAGTCGAGACACGCCTGAATGCAGGGCTTGCGTCCCTCTTCGTCCAGGCACGACATGACGCATTCCAAGCACGCCTTGCGACAGTCGGTGCATCGGACGCAACAGTTGTCGGCCTTGTTGTCCTTCCCCCATGTCGTGACGGCGGCGGAGAATGGCAACGCCGACAGGGCGACCAGCAACAGAACTCGTCGGGTCATGGGACTCGCTCCTTTCGCTTAGCGGTTTCTTCGATCAGACACAGACCACGCTCCAATAAGACGATGACGCACCCGTCGAGGATGCGGTAATAGATGTTGTTCCCTTCCCGCCGCGTGCCCACGATGCCCTTGTCCGAGAGCCGTTGGAGCTGGTTCGAGACGGCCTGCGGCTTCATCTCCAGCGCGTCGGCGAGGTCTGTCACGCAGATCTCGCCCTGCCGGGCGATCGCGTGCAGCAGCCGCAGCCGCGTATCGTTGGCCAGCACGCCGAAGAGCGACTCCAACGACAACGCTTGTTCGCTGCTGATCGGTGCCCGCTCCCGCAGTGACGCCTTGGGCGGGCAGGAGCGAACCGATTTACCCTTCGCAGCGGCGGTCATTTGGTGTATTCCTTTTTTGCTACACTTATACACTATTTCGTGTAATAGGGTCTGTCAAGGGATGCCGTGCCACACAGCCCGGACGTGGCGTGAGGTCGTCGTGGCGTAACCTTTGAACACCGGCGGAACACCATGGCTACTATGCGGCCGACGACAAAGTTCGTAGGGTGGACATTGCTCACGTAGCCCAACTCGTGGTTCCTCGCCCGATGAGTTCCATCGCCAATAGGTCTTCGATCGTGTTCTCGATCGTCGCACGCGCGCGGTCGCGGCCGGCGAAACTATTGATCACGACGCTGGCGCTCGCCGTCTGCCGCGTCGTCTCGCTCTGGGATAGCCTCCTGGCGGGCTCCGCGGCCATCGTCATACTCGTGGGGCTCGCCGTGAGCAGCGTCGCCGGCATGCCGCGCGTCCGCCGGGTTCTGTTGTTCTTCGCGCTGCCGGTCATCACGCTGGCAAACGGTCTTACCCTGTCGCTCGGAGCATTCGTCACGCTCCTGGGAATGCAGGGTCTGTTGGCCCAGGGACTCATCGGTCCTCAGGGTCCGCCGTGGGATCTTGCGTTCACGCTCGTGCCACTGGCCGCCGCGGCGAACCTCGCCTGGCTGACACGGCCGACCACTCGTCTGCACCGGCTCGGTTGCGCGGCGAACCTGGCCCTGGCCGGATATGTGTTCTGGTATTGGCGGCCCGGGGGAGGCGCATCGCCGATGTGGGATTTCCCGCCGCCCGTCGACGCCATCGTCCTCATCGGCCTGGCGATCGCGTCGTTGGCCACGCTCGCTTGCGATGCCCGTGTCGCGCCGTCGGCACGTCCCGTGCGCCCACGTTTCGGCCGCCGCAGGCTCGTGCCGGCATCCGCCGTACTTTTCTGCGTGGCGGTGGCGGTGGTCTGGTTCCCGGTTTACCGCAGACGGCAGCTCGCCCGCTCGCTGGAAACATTCGGCATGTGGGCCAACTTCGGAGTCCCCTCTCCGGGCCTGACCCTGCCCATCGAGATTCCCTGGGAGTTGTACGACTATCTCGGCGAGGTAAACGGCGTGTATGCGCCCGAGGCGTTGAAGGGAGATGCCGACCGGGCGGGTCGGCTGTTAAATTCGCTCCCGTGGCTCGACACAATCTCCATGAACGACTTGCCCGTCGGAGCTGAACGCCTTCTGCGTCCGCTCGCGGGCAACACGGGACTACGCCAGATCGCCTTGAAGGGCCCGGGGGTGACCGACGAGACGCTGGCCGACGTCGGACGGCTGCCATCGCTCTACCGCGCCGTGTTCGAGCGCGCCCGGATTACCGACGCCGGCCTTGCCAACTTGGCGGGCGCGACGTGGTTGCAGAACCTGGTCATCCGCCAGACGCCGATTACCGGCGACGGCCTCGTCCATTTGGCGTCGCTGCCGAGACTGACGGCACTCGACCTCAGCGGCACGGATTTTGGCGATGAGCAGGCCGCCATCTTGCCGCAGCTCGCGACGCTCAGGTCGCTCTCTCTCAACAACACCCGCCTGACCGACCAGGGTCTGCCATCGCTCGTGCAGTGCAAGATGTTGTCCGTGCTCGACATCAGCGACACGCACATCTCCGATTGCGGGGTCGACCGACTCCGCCGCGTCTTGCCCGGCTGCACCATCCTCTGGCACCCGACCGACGAAGACCGCTGAAGACACCGGCTTGCGTCGGATTGAACGTGCGTCACTCGATAGTCCGGCGCGTAGGTCAGCCCATTGGTAATCTTCCGCCGCCTCACCGCGATGCACGAGCGAGTCGATCGTGCATGATCGAAGTTTTCGCTGCGGGGGGCATTGTCGACTCCCTTTTCGGTCGCTTGCGCTAAACATGCACGGCGGCTGCGCGATCTTGAATTGGCGGGGAACGCCATTCGCTCGCTTGAAGCGTGGCCAGTGGCGGGAGGACTGAATATGGATATGTCCACGTGCCCGTCGTGCGGCGACCGTGCTCACCAGCACCCGCTACCACAAGGACACCAACCCGAACAGCGACGCGGCGATCAACAGGAAGAACACGAAGGCCGCATCTACCGTTGCGGTGAGTGCGGTCGGCTCTATCGGCGGCCTTCAGCACGGGGCGATGAAGTCAATACACGCTGCTAGCGGCGTCCTCGTCGGCCGTTTCATTCGTTCATTTTCAGCCTCGTCTCGGTCGCGCCGCTCCGCTTCGCGCCACTAAAGTAATGCGGGATCATTAATGCCGAGAGCGTCAACATCACTGCATCACTGCCAGCCCGTCACCACGGAAACTCCGAGCCAGACGCTCGCACAATGGCTGCGAAAACCGTGCACACCTGGAACGGTAAATGCCCTCCTGTCGGCCGGTCCGTCCACAGAGGGGAAATTCGGGCGGCGCGATTAAGCTGCGCCGGATCGGATGACTCCAGCGCAGTTTTATTCTCGCTTTTGCGGTTCGGGCGACCGCGTCGCGCCACCGTTCAAGAGCTTTCGTTCCGGGCGTCTATCAGTCGGGTAAGACGACGTCGGCAACAACGTCGCCCGTTGCGATCGGCTTGCCCTTGGCGGGGGCACCTCCATCGTCGACGCGATCGCTGCCAACGCTGTACAGCAGATATCCCGTCGATAGCTTCTTGTAAGTCAGGTCGCGATCCGCGAACGGATCGAGCGGTACGGCGGCCAGGTGCTTGGGGACGAGTTCGCCGAGCGTGGCGGGATATTCGTTCGTTGCCAACCAGAACCGCCGTAACGCCAGATGGGCGAGCAACAGACGCAGCCTGGCGCGCTTTTCGGCACCGGCCGCTTCGAGCAGGCGGTCGTTCGTGAACGGTTCGTCCGGAAACAGGGCACGGGCCAGGCTATTGAGCCGATGTTTCCACGGATACGCACCCGCGAGATAGAACTGCTCTCGGGCTGCGACGTTTTCCATCGGCTCCCGTCCAGCGTCGATTTCGGCCAATCGCTCGGCGAGCCTTCGGCACGCGTCGTCGTCGAGTCGCGCGATGATCTTTCGTAATCCCTCCACGCCCGCCAACTCGCACATACCGCCGACGAAGTCGTGCATCATGATGCCGCCGTTGGCGATGCCGGCCCCCAACTCGATGTTGGCCAGGTAACTCGGGATGGCCTCGTCGACGCGCCCCCGATCCAATTCCAACCGGCCGCGGGCGGCAAGAATCTCCGACAGTCTGCGGATTCGCTTACCTTCGGCGATGAGCTGCCAGTCGTTCGTACTTTCATAGATCACGGCCTGGATCGGACGATGGACAGCCTGCGCCGCCAGGTCCAGAGCCTGCGCGTGCTTATTCAGATAGGTGAGTAATTCATCATCGGCGAGGGTCGCAAAGTTGACCGTCGGATCGTCGACCGTTTCGGCGGCGCGCAGCAGATCGGAGTAGCCGTTGTCGGCCAGCGTCGGTGGGTAGGTGAGCCTGTGGGCTTTCCATTCGGCGTAATAGATCCTTGCCGGCAGGACGGCGATCAGAACCAGACTTGCGACCGCCATCGCCCGCCCCCACGACCCGCGCGCCGATTTGGCCAGCCACAGCCAACCGCCCATCAAGAGCGCGGGAAACGCGGTCACGAGCACCACCGCGCGCAGCCAGGGATTGCGGTCGCTGTGCGCCACCCGGACGGCGACGAGCGTGAACACCCCCAACACGGCGCCGGGCAGCACGTCCAAGTACCAATCCCAACGCACGTGCGGCGGCAACCGCGCAAGCATCGCGAACACGCCGCCGAGCAGCACGAAGACCAATAACAGATCGCGCAGCGAGAAGCGGCGGCCGGTCGGTCCGCTATCCTGCCCGGCCGAATCCGCGATAGCGCCCGATTTCTTCCTCGCGTCGCGGCTCTGCAAATGCCCCAGCCGCAGAACAACGACGGCCGTCTGCGTCAGGAACAACAAACACAGTCGGCGATCGGTCGTCCACAGCCAGGCCGCGGGGAATGCCAGCACCGCGGCCATTCTCAAGAACCATGGGCCGCGCGCCCGAACTCCCCAGATGGCCACGAGCCCGACCAAGCTATAGGTCGACATCACCGCCAACAATACAAGGGGCAGCACGGTCCATTCGTCCAGCCACCGCATCGCTGTGGAGTCCTATCTGTCCGGATCGGCGCCGATCACCGGCAAGGAAATGTTCCGAGAGCAAACCGACGAAGCCGGATCGAGCTCCAACAAATCGGTGTTTCACCGCCGATTTTTACGACGCTCCGACTTCCAGGTTTGTCAGCCGCTCTAAGAGCAGAACCGGATCGAGTCCCACAAGAATCGGCGTTTCACAGCCGATTTATTCCCCACGGCGCTCGGGCTTCCCGGTTTTGCCCAGCCGCTCTGAAATGATTCTCCGTGAGAAGAACGGTCGCGGCAAGACGGACCCTGCGCCAGCCACAGTTGCCGCGTCGGTTGTGGACACGCGGCGGCCGACGCTTGTCAGCGGTCTTGCCGCGCCGACGGCAGCGCGTTCTGATTACTCCATGACCCGTGAAACGCTTCGTTGAAGGGGCCATTCTTTTGTCACGTGGGGCGGCTTTTTTGTCGCGATCATTGCCGCCATCCTTTGCCCTGCGGCTCTGGCACGGTCTAATGACCGTGCGACGAAGGAAAGATAGCAACCTCTGAGAGAGAACTGGTATGCGGGGCGTTGACGTTGCCATCAGACGGGCGACACCGGCGGATGCACGGACCATCGCCGATATCTACAACGAGGCGATCATCGGCACGACCGCCACCTTCGATACAGAGCCAAAGACCGAAGAAGATCGAAAGGAATGGCTGCAAGACCACCAAGACAGATATCCGGTCCTGGTGGCCGAACGTGGTGGAGAGGTTGTTGGTTGGGCGGCACTCTCGAGATGGTCTGACCGACCGGCGTATGCCCGCACCGCCGAAACTTCCTTCTACGTGGCTCGGAATCATCGGGGCATCGGCGTCGGGCGACTGCTGAAGGAACGGCTGCTCGACGAAGCCCGCAAGGCCGGCTTCCATACGATCCTGGCCCGTGTCGCAGAAGGCAACACGGTATCACGCCATCTGAACGAGTCGCTCGGCTTCGTCCATGTGGGCACGATGCGAGAAGTCGGTTTCAAATTCGGCCGATGGCTGGATGTCGACATCATGCAACTGATGCTCGACGACGATCAACCCGACGCCGCCGTGCAGACAGAGGTCCGTTTACCCTGAGATTCTCGACGACACCGTCGAAATCGAGCGTGCCACCCGGGCCCACCGCGATCGCATCACGCCGGCACGCCGGCCGGGCGCACCGTGCGGTCTGTATGATCAATCGTGCACGCAATCGGCCTGCCTTCTGCCGGTAGTGCGCGAGTGCCGGAGGGTCATACTGTTTTTCTGCGGCGCCCTCTCGCCGCGGATCGCCCGCGCTGGAGCAGGCTGTAAGACAACGCGTGGAGGAGATCCAACACCGACGTGTAGTGCGAGAAGTACGTGCGTTGCGGCTTCTCGATGGTCGCGGACCCGTCGGATAGAAACACCAGTTTACCGGGCCCCCTCCCGGCTCATCGCTAATTCTCCCGGCTCCGACGACAAACGCCATGCCAATCGCAAACCGCAAGGCGCGCTCGGTCCTGATAGACGCGGCCGTTTGGCTTTGGTCTGTGGATGAAAACCGGGTAGACTGATCCCCCCATGAGCCAACAGGTCCAGTTCAGTTCGCAGGCGTTGCTCCTGGCCACGGCGCTGTTCGGAGCTGGGATTCTTACGGTGAGTTGTATCCCATTCGTCGTCGGGGTGGAGAAGTGGACGGCCTTGTCTCTCGCAGCGGTTTACCAATTCTTTCTGACGGTCGCTGGCATCTTGTTCGGCGGTGCGCTGGCCTTCGTTCTGCAACGACCAAAGACTTGCATAGCCGCGGGCGTGGCAATCACTTCGTTGGGCGGATGGATCTGGGCCGCCGTCTGGGTCGTGCTCTACTTTCGCATGTAAGGTCGAGGCGACCGATGGAACAGTTCGGCCCCAAGACGATGTTGTGGCTCGTGGCCTCGTCCACGAATAACGAGCTCGACCTGGATTTGTCGTCTACCAGAGCAACCGACAAAGCCCGATCGCGCTCCACAAAAATCGGCGTTTCACGGCCGGTTTTTCGCCCGCGGCGCGCCGGCGTCCAGGTTTTGTCAACCGCTCTAAAGTTTTGGCAGCCTTCCGACGATGTGTGGGGTGCCCCATCGGATGGCGCATTTCGGTTCCGGCTCGCTCCGAGCCCGTGCCTGCCCAACCGCACCAACTTGCCTGTCTCATCGCCGACCCGCGACGATGTTCGAATGGGTTCCGGTCCCTCGTCAAAGCTGAAAAGAGAGACGATCTCGCGATCGGTTGGAGTGGGATAGGTATTGCGCGCCAGGGGTTCCATGATGGGCAACGATTACGCACATCCGCACCGAACTCGAAGTCCCGAGTCCGATGACTACGGACGGATTACGCAGATAGCCTCGTGGGTTCATCCGTTGCGATACAAGGCATGGCTCTGCCTGCCCGGCATCATTTATATGTTGGTCACCTGGGTGTGCTATCACCAGGGCGAGCAATTGACGGGCGACGAATCGCATTACCTGTTCGTCTCGGAGAGCATCGTCGAGGACCTCGATCTCGACATTTCCAACAATCTCCGACGCTATGGATTCCGTGTGCCGGGTTGGTGCGAGTGCCATTGTGTGGAAAGGCCGCACGGTTGGTTCAGCATCCATAGCATCGGCCTGCCGGCCCTGCTGGCACTGCCGCGAGGTCTCTGGGGCTTTCTCGGCGTACGGCTGACGATGGCCGCCCTGTGCGGGTTGGCGGCACCGCTGTTGTACCGCGTCATCGAGCGCGTCTGGAAGTCGCCGCTCAACTCCTTGTTGATCGGCCTCGCTTTAGCGCTAGGCATGCCGTTTTTGGCGGCGAGCAACCAGGTCTATCCCGATTTGCTTGCCGGCGTCCTGTTGTTGTTCGTCGTCGACTGCGTCCTGTCCATCGGCGGCGATACGCCGTTCAGCGGCCGGCGAGAGGTGCTGCTGTCTGCCGCGCTGGCCTTCCTCCCCTGGCTCCACATGAAATACGCAGTCGCCGCCCTGATCGCACTGGGGTGGTATTTCGATGCCACGCGCCGGCCAAGAATCGTGCCGGCGGCCGTCATGGCTGCGTCGCTGGCGCTTCTGGCCTGCTACAACGAGTATGCCTTTGGGAGGCCGACCGGTCCCTTGGCGCATAACTCGCTCGAGATGAAGTTGAGCGGTCTCGTGGTCTTCGTCGGATTGCATTTCGACCAGACGCAAGGCATGTTCTTCCAGCAGCCCTTGTTCTTGCTCGGTCTGGTCGGGCTCGTGCCCATGTGGCAGGCTTCACGTCGCAGCTCGATCTGGTGGGCTCTGTTGTATGCGGCGATCATCGTACCCAACGCCATGCACCCGAACTGGTACGGCGGTTACTCCTTCATTGGCCGCTTCGGGGCGACGAATGTGCTCTTATGGGCCCTGCCGCTAGGATATGCCGCTCGGACCGTGTTGGCAGGCAGTACCTATCTACCCATGGCGTTGGCAGGTTTGTCGCTCGCGCTCCAAGCCGTGTTGGCTGGGTCGTGGTTGTGGATCGCCGAGAACCGGTTCGGTCATACCATCACTCACGAGTGTGTCTGGACCTATAACAGTCCTTATCCGGGAATACTGAAAACGTATCTGCCCTTCTGGCAGCCTTATATGGCGTGGTGGCATTACTCGGCCAACGTGTCGGCCCTGATCCTGGCGACCGGGATGCTGGCGTGCGGCTGGTGCTGGCAACGACACCGACGCCAGGCCGTATTATGTCTGGCCGGCGCGGTGCTGACGGCCTTCGGCTTGGCGGTCGCGGCGCATAAGGAATCGCCACCCGTTACCTGGAACGGCCAGGAAATCGTCGGTTACATCGGTGGCAGCGACGGCGAACGGCGTGTAGCGAACGAAGAACGCGATGCGCTGGGTTTGCTGGCGAGGACTCCCGCTTTGTATCTGGCGCCGGGCGATTATCGGGTGTCGGTCGATTACCAGGCCGACGGCGATGCCGCTTCTATCGGAGCACTGATGTTTTGCAATCGGCGGAGCCAAACATTGCTCTATCCACTGATGTCGAGTGGCACGCAAACGAAGCGCGACGTCGCTGAAATTCACGTCTCGAGCAGTGAGTACGAACAGCCATCCTTTGCCACCGTCTGGTATTTGGGGAAGGGACGGCTCTCGGTGGCCGGTTTGTCGCTTGAAAGAATAGTGAAATGACCGGCGATTAACCGGCTTGGATAAGAGCGGCTGACAAAACGCGGAAGTCGGAGCGCCGCGGGCAAGAATCGGCGGTGAAACGCCGATTTTTCGGAAACTCGATCCGGTTTTGTCGGTTGCTCTAAGAGCGGCTGACAAAACCTGGAAGCCGGGGCGCCGTGGGTCAAAAATCGGCGG
This sequence comes from Pirellulales bacterium, assembly GCA_035547915.1. Lineage (GTDB taxonomy): Bacteria > Planctomycetota > Planctomycetia > Pirellulales > JAICIG01 > DASSFG01. Next base: position 114,871 of record DASZTS010000096.1, read on the forward strand.
TGAAACGCCGATTCTTCGGAAACTCGATCCGGTTTTGTCGGTTGCTCTAAAATCACCGAGGCGGTACGCGCGGCTGGTCCTTCAGCAGGACACTGTAGCGCCCCTTGGCCATGCGCACAACCTCGCGGATTCGTTCGCCATCGAACAGATCGCCGCGAATGATGGTCCGCAGCCGGTCGTAATAGATCTTCAGGCGAGGGTCTTCGAGGCGGTTTTCGCCGGTCTGCAACGTTTCCAGATAGCCACCGGGCAAGGCGCGCTCCCAATGGCCGATGCGGAGCTTTTCGGCATCTCGGGCCGGGAGCTTCGACAGCAGCGGGTCGCCTAAGGCAAGCGTATCGACGTAATGGACATCGGGTCCTCCATAAAAACCGCGGATGCCGATACAGCTACAGACCACAATCGGCGTATCCGCCGCATGAGCGCAGTCTCTTCTGCCATCCTGCTCAAAATCGTAGGTCGGAAACGGACGTTCGCAGGGGGCTCGCAGCAGTCCGCAGCCGCCATAGTAGAATGCGCGCTCATCGGCGATGCCATGTTCGTCATACAGTGGTGCTTGCCACACGCCGGAAGCAACCGCGTTGCGAACATCGGGCCAGCCATAGTCGGAACCGCTTCGCAACGGTGCGCATGCGGGCCACGTGCCGAGGACCAACGTGATGGCGGTCAAGCCTGCGGTCGGCCAACCGCGCCAACGACTCGTCGTGGTAGCCAGCAACGCGCACGACGCCAAAAGGGGCGCGGCAAAAAAACGGCCGCTCATGAAGTCGCCGCCGATGCGCAAGATGTAAACCAGGTAGAGCACGATGCCCGTCGCCACCGCCAGGTATTTCCACCATTCCGAGCGGCCGTCGATTTCGATGACCAGCACTCGCCGCCCGGCCGCAACGAGGGAATCGTGTCGCACCCCAGCGCCGGCCGCTACAAGGAGCGCCATGACGATCGCCGCCAATGTCACAGGGTCCCAGGTCAGCGAGTTGACGTAATAGCAGAAACCCTGCAACACCAGCGACAAGACGGGTATGCCGGCATGAAGCTTGGCGTACGCGGTGTTAGGAAACGCGAACCCGTAATAGAACGTCGCGAAGCCAAGCCAGGCTGCCAAAGGAACGAAGCCGATGAACAGTACCCCGGTGGCGGCCCAACCACGTCGTTGCCACCAGGCAACAGCCACAGCCGGAGAAACGATCAGAATGGTGTCCAAGCGATTGATCGCCGCCAGCGCCGCCAGAAGCGACAGGATGAATAGTCGACGCAAACCCGTCCGTTCCGGACCTAAGTAGAGTGTCAGAACACCGACCAGCAACAGGTTTGTGAGTGGATTTTCAAGTCCGGACGTCGAATAGTCGGTGAAGGCTTTCGAGCAAGTCAGGACCGTGACCGCCAGCACGATCGCCCCGCCCCGACGTAACCCATGCCACACCATGACTCCAATGGTTGCCACCGAACAGGCCAGGCTCACCCCGATCGTCGTATAAAAAGGCTCGCGGGTGACATAATAAACGGCTGACAACAAAAGTACCCAGAGCGGGCAGGTGAACGTTTGCACGCGCTCGTCGACGTTCCACGTCAGACCTCGCCCGTTGACGAAGTTGTCGACCGTACGCAGGGCGATGTACGAGTCGTCGCACAACCAGGCCGTGCGAACGATCACCACCACATATAACGCCGCGGCCAGGAATACAAGAAGCCGATGACCGACGACCGCCGAGTTCCGCGGATGCGGGTCACCGACTGATCCGACAAGACGAGTTATAAGCGACTGTGAAGAGATATCTGTTCCCATCGGACATTCACATGTTGCTAGAAACTGCGGGGCGGCGACCCAGAGCGGCTGATAAAACTCGGAAACCGGAGCGCCGTGGGCAAGAATCGACCGTGAAACGCCGATTTTTTGGAGCTCGATCCGGTTTTGTTGCTCCAAAGTAAGTTGACCGCGGCGGTATCCCGTCTGTGGCGGCCTTCTAGGGTTTTGTCACGGCGAAGTCAATTCCGGCTCTGGCGGACGTTGCGGGCCGACGCCGGTTTAGCCTTGTCGCAAGACGGTGTTTTGCCTATCCTCCCCCTCCCCGAGCCGGTCACTTCTCTGCCTATGTCCGCGCCCGTCCTATCCATTCCGCCGCTGGGCCGCCGCCTATTGCCATGGGCGCTGTGTGCCTGCGTCGGTTGCGCGCTGACGCCGGATGCGAAGAAATCGACCGACGCGTTGAAGGACGACCAGCCCGCGGTCGACACAGCGGCCGGGGCGAAACCGGCACCCGCCACGCCCACGCAGAACACTCTCGCTGCGGCCGCGCAGCCAGCGGTATCTTCCACCGCGCTCGGTCAAGCCTTGGCAAAGAATGCCGCCGGCGCGGCGCCCGATCCGCGCGTGCTCGATGAAGTGCTGGCCGAGTTGTCGGCGCTCGGGTCGGTGCAGCCCGAGGCACAGAAGCGGCTGATCGAAGACTTGCGCAAGACGGATCCGGCCCTCTGGCCGATGCTCGTACAAACGTTCCGGGCCACGCTCGCCTACCGCCGCCGCACCATCCAGAAAGCGTCCGAAGAGGAAAGGCGCATACCGTACACGGAACGTGCCGCAGACGAAGAGGTGATGCAGGTCGCCCACACAGAGCCTATCCAAGCGGCGCCGACGCAGCCGGCGGCGGCGGTCGAACGGGCCGTCGACACCCCCGCGGCACGGCCGGCATCGATCGAGCCGGTGGCCGCGAATTTGCCGCCCAAACAGGCCGATCTACCTCCCGCCGTCAGCCCGGCCACCGTCGACACACGAACGGCCCCGATCGAATCAAACCCCAGCGGAGCGAACCCGGCAGCAGCCAACCCGGCCGGGGTGCCCTGGCGGCGGCACCTCGATGCGGCCATCGCCGAATTGGACCGTCAGACTCGCGAGCGGCCCAACGACCCCGACGTACTGGCGAACCAGGTCTATCTGCGGCTGCTCGACGTCGCTGCCGGACGCCGCGACGACGCCCTCAAACCGATCCCCGGACTGCCCACGGCCCAGCAAGACTATTGGGCCAAACAGTTGTACGCCCTGAGCACCTATCTCGACCAGGGTTCGAGCGACTCCAGCCGTCGCGCCGCTGAAGCCGGCCTGCATCTGGGACGGGCCGTGGTGTCTCTGAACGAGCAGGGGCCGCTCTTGGTTCGCAACATGGCGTTCTGCACCGACGTGCACAGCTACGGTGTCACTAAACGATTCGAGCCGGCCGAATTCCATGCAGACCAGCAGGTGTTGCTCTACGCCGAAGTCGAAAACTTCAAGAGCGATGAATCGGCGGAAGGTTTTCACACTTCGCTCGAAGCGAGCTACGAGGTTCTCGATCGTCAAGGGACGCGCGTGACCCACGATGAACTGCCGCTCACCGAGGAGCACTGCCAGAACCGCCGCCGCGATTTCTTCGTGCGCTATTTTCTACGTCTGCCGAAATCGATCTACGAGGGCAGCTACACCCTGAAGCTGACCGTCGAAGACAAACTCGGCCACAAGATCGGCCAATCGTCGATCGACTTCACGATCAAGAAGAAGCTGTAGAAGCGGCGTCGCCCGCGTTTGCAGTCGACCGATAAAGGTTCCCTCTCGAACGGCGGTTGACCCCGCCATCGAGCCTGAATTCGTGCGCAACGGCACGGCAACGCGACGAGACGTCGCGTGTACCATGACGTGGCTACTACGACCTCAATGTCGCAGCACTTTGGCCCGCAACATCCACAGGCCCCAGACGGTGAGAACGGCGTTGCCGAGCCAGACGATGTGCGGCTCGCAGGTGCCGCTCTTGGCCTGCTCGACGCCGAACACCAGCAACGGATAGTAGATCAGCAGGATCGGCAGGAAGCAGAGGAAGAAGCTCGTGAGGAAGTCGGCGTTGCGCCGCCAGATGGCCATGGGCGCGCCGACCAGGACGAAGCACAGACAACTGAACCCGGCCGACATCCGCCGCGGCGGCTCGGTGAACAGCCGATAGAGATGGTTGCGGAAATCCTGTAGCACGAGCGCCTCGTGCCCCCAGTCCTTGGTGGCCAGATAGTCGAAGTCGCCGGTGGCCATCGCCAACGCCATCTGCCCCGCTTGCCGCCGTTGGTAGGTCGCCATCTCCGTTTCGACCGCCGCCACTTCTCGGTTGATCAACCGGATCGGCACGCGCGTGGGAACGTGCGAGTCGTCGGTCTGCCGGCTCATGTCGAGCACGGGTCTTTCGTATTCGAAGTGGTCGAGGAAGGCCGATGAGAAGTCGCCTTGGCGGCCCTGCGTCTCGATCGTGGCGTGGCGAAAGACGATCGTCAACATTTCTCCGTCGCAACGGATCTGCGCCTCGCGTGCCGTGATCGTCTTGGGCGGCTGATCCGGCGTGGACGCGAACGTGAAGGTCGGCTGGATCAAGCGTTTGCCTTCCACCCCTTTGACCAGGATGGTGAGCGATTTATTGGTGTAGGCGCGCTGCGTGCGCAGCATGCCATAGATGATCTCCTCCACCCCCTCGATCACCACCTGCTGGATGCCGGCCTGGCCCCAGGTGATGGCCACGTCGTTCAGCCACACCGTGAGCAGGCTGAGGAGCGTCGCCAGGATGTAGCACGGCCAGAGGACGGTCATCGGGCTGATGCCGAGCGACTTGATGGCCACAACCTCGTTGGAACCCGCCATGCGGCCATAGACGCTCGAAGCGGCGAAGAGCAGCGTCGCCGGGATCGTGTAACGCAGCATCTCGGGCAGGATATAGGGGATCAGCCGCACTACCTGCTCTGGCCCCAGCCCCTGATCGCGGGCCTGTTTGACCAAGCCATAGACGAGCATGAGCATGGTCAGCGCACTGAGCGCGACCAAGAAGATCTTGAGCAGCTCAGCGAGAACGTAGCGGGTCAGTAGGCGCATGAGAGCCTGGGCAAAGCGGGTAACGAGGCGGGCATAGTGTGCGGACGCTGACCGAAAGCGTCAAGGTCAGTTACCCAGATCGCGGCCGAAAGGGACCGAAAAGTTCTGGTCCTCAGCGTGCGGAGAAGCCATCCTGTGTCTCCACGGCGAATACCTCAGCGACGATCAGCCGATGTTCTTGTGCCCTCGGACGCTCGGCGGTTGAGGCCTCAGCTCTTCATTGGCTGGTGACGCCAGATGCGAAGTGCACGAGCAGCACCGCGAGTACCATCAGTGCCAACGTCGACCAACGCATGCGATAGGCGGATAGAAGGCTAAGGCCGGCCAGACACCAAACGTAGTAGCCGATCAAGAAGAACTCGCCATTCCTGTACCCGATCGACAAACCACACATGGTCGCCACGGCCATCGCCAGCAGTGTGCCGTAGATCCGGCCACCGTTTCGTTGCAATCTCCACAGCAGAAACGGCGATCCCAGCAAGAGTGCGTTTCCGAGCGTGAGCCACACATACGCCAAAACGCCGGCCCAGTTGTCCGACGAGTTGCCCGGCGGATCGATGACAAGCTGCCCGCACGCGATGGCTGCCTGCCAGCCGCGAATGCTCTGGTTACCGCACCCCTTCAGCGCCGGCAGAAACAGTGAGGCGACGAGTATCGTCCAGCCGAGCCAAAACAGGCGCGTCCTCCCGGCGCCATGCTGCCAGCCATCGAGGCGCCCGGAGCAGTTCACGACGCCCAAGGAGAAAGCAACGGCGGTCATGGTCCAGCCGGCAAGCTGGCTGACGGCCAGGCCGGCAATCGCCGCGATCCAGGTGACGAACGCAAACACCGTCTTTAGGCCAAACTGGGGCGGCCGCGCATTCATCGAGACGGTTACGAGTTGATAATCCTTTTGGCACGATCAGTGGCCTGATCATGCAACCCCACCCGATCAGCTTATCGGCCCGCGCGCTTGCAATGCAATCAGGTCATCGGCCGACCTCGGCTTCGAGCTGTGAATGTCGGATCGATGCGATGGTAACTCGGTTGTGACCGTTAGCGTGCGTACAACGCTCTGCCGACGGCGCCGGTTGCCGGTTCGGGCGGAAACTCACCGTAGGCCGAAGAGTCGATGATCGCCGTCTCGACTTGCGTTTCGCTCTGGCCATTGTCGAGGTCCGTCACGTAGGGCGTTGCATCGGGCAAGGGTGAGGCGCCCTGGAAATACTCGCCGAAGAGGAAATCGACTGTCGCGACGTGCTTCTCGTGCGTGTCGTAGAACTGGGAGGCGATCTGGAGGCGGCTTTCGTTCGCCGACGAAGACATCTGCCCGACCCAATATTCCAGGCCGTTCTGATCCGCGGGACGTTGCAAGACCCGTTGGTAGAGCAGGTCGATGTAGCCCGAATCGGTCTCGCCCGCGTCATCGAAAAACTCCTGCGAGGCGAGCAGGTTGTCGACCACATCGCGCGGGTCGCCCTTCGCCTGCCAGTCCTGCGCCCACCAAGCCAAGCCGCTGGAATCCGTACCGCGACCCAAGTACTGCTGGTAGAACTGTTCCACCAGCGGATCGAGCCGCTCGACGCTGTTAAAGATTCCCTGCGCGACGACATCCAGCGGCTGCCCGGCATCGAGTTGCGAGGCCCAATAGACAAGGCCGTCGTCTTCCGCCGGTCGGTGCAGCACCTGCTGATAGAGCTTGTCGACCAGGCTGGCGTGATACGACAACAAAGTCACCGTGACTGTCTGGCCTTCGAGGCCATTTTCACCGGCCTGATACGTGAAACGGTCGAGTCCCTTGAACGTGGCGTCGGGCGTGTAGCTGAACGAGCCGTCGGCATTCAACGTCAAAGAACCGTGCGACGTACTCGACACCAAGCTCGCCGTCAGCGGCTGACCGTCGGCCGAAACGTCGTTGGCCAGCACGCCCGTGGTCGCAGCCGTCTGGTAGGGGCCCGTGGCGCCGAGCACGAACGTATCGGACGCCGCCGTGGGTGGCAGACCGTTGGTCGAGTCTGTCATCGTATCGGTGGTGCCATCGACCGTTGTGTTGTTCACAAAGCGGGCCGATCCCGAGACGAACGACAACGTCTCCGTGACACGGCTGTTGTGGTAGTTGCTGTGGCCGTGAGCGTCGTACGTCGTCGTCGTGGCGGTGACGGCGTACGTGCCGTTGCCCGACAGTGCATCTTCGATCGGCATCAGGCGTGGTTGCAAACTGACATGGCCGATGAAGTTCACTTTGCGGAAGTTGTCGATGGACACGTCGTCCGTGTCCGGCTCATTGTGGATATATTGCGAATCGTCCTCCGTGCCCGAGAAGATCAAGCCCGTGATGGCATCGACCGCCGGGCCGACGTGTCCACTGATGGGTACTGAGACGTTCGACCCGTCGTGGGGTGTGAACGTGCCCGTCACCGTGGCGCCCGTTTGCCCGGTGATGACGAGGTGGCCCGTGATCTGTTGGTTGGCGTTGGTCACGGTGAAATCCCTCCCCGACAGAGAGACCCCCACGCCGCTGCCGACGTTGAAGCTGAACGCGCCCGGTTCGCCCGGTCGGCAGCTTACGACGATGGCGTAGGTATCCGATGCGTTCGCCTGAAAATCGACATAGCCCTCGTCCGAGAAAGCGACCGGATCGCCGCCATTGGTCATGTCCAAGATGAGATACTTCTGATCGATGCCCCCTGTCTCCGCCACCGATACGCTCTGTTGCGAGGGCGAGGAGGCGGCGCGGAACTCATACGCGTCGTAGTCGCCCTCCTGCAAAGTCCCGCTGACCGATGCAGATTCTCCGATGATCACGGGCTGGACGCTCGGGGTGTCGTTGAAGAAGGTCGGGTCGACCGTGTTCTTGGTCCGCCCATCGAAGAACTGCCCCTGATCGACCACGGCGATGTGACTCGTCGCGGGACGCGCGCCCAACACCGTCTCCAAGTAGGTGAAGGAATTCTGTGTGGTGATCGCCTCGCCCTCGTAGTTGGGCGCGAGCCCGGGACTCGGCTGGACCGAGGTGCCGTCGTTGTTGGCGATCGTCACGTTGAAATCGGTGTTGCTGAAGAAGTCGTTCGGACTGTCATAACTCATGACATCGATCGGCAGATCGTCGTTCCAGGTAACCGGGTTGAACGTGCCGTTCGTGAAATCCGACTGGCCGTCGGTGCGCACATGCACCAGGCCGAACGTGTGGCCGGCTTCGTGAGCGATGCCCGAGGCCGTTACCTCGTCGCCGGCGGTGTCGGGACAGACGAAGGCGACGTCGCCGCTGGGGTCGCTATTCAGGATATGGCTCGTGCCGCCGTTGGGATTGCTGGTACTGGGATAGTCCGAGGATGCGCTGGGCGTGAAGTCATAGTGATTGAAGGTCGGGTTGATGAAGATGGTCGTGGCTCCGGGTTCCTGGGAAATCGCTCCATTCCCGGTCATCTGGAGTACCCGGACATCGAAGGGGGCGAACACCTCCGACGCGCGGTACAAGATGTCTTGGATCGTGGTCGCGTCCGCCTCGTACGGCGCGACGTCCTTATTGCCGTCGTAGGGGCAGTCGTTCCAGCCGTCGAAGTTGAGATAGATGGTCGTGGGACCGGATGGGAGCGGCAACTGTCCGTCCTGCTGTTGTTGTTGGGCCAAGCCGGTCATCGAGGTCGGCTCGATTTGCCCAGGATTCGCCTCCGTCGCGGGGGGTGCGACGGGTGATATCGAGAATAGCCGGCGGTCTTCGAGGGTTTGGATGCCAAGGGTCGTCCGGTAGGGGCGACGATGTGTGGACCTGCGGTCCTTCTTGACGCTATTCGGCCAGTGCTTGAAGAATTGCACGATAGTCTCCTTTCCGGGATGCGGCGGCGATGGAAGGCAAAACACAGGCGATTGCCGTGTCTCGAGGGCCCGGCGGGCGATTGCCCGTTCGCTCCTAGCCCGCTTGGCGCAAAGAATCCGCGGATGTTACGACGGATGTCTCAAAATCGGGTCTAGCGGGCGCTAGGAGCTGATTAGTCGCCCCGCGGAATAGCCGTTCACACGCGGTCGAAGAAGAGACGGGGCGGCCAACCGGGGCAGCCGAGATGGCCTGATGGCCGGCACGAGGCTCCCCGGAGGGAGAGGAAATACGATCGGCTGTCAGGTGAAGATCGGCTCGATGGGGCGACCGAGGGCGATGGGCATGGGGCGGTCGAGCTGATCGGTGAGGCGCGTTTCGGGATCGACGCCCATGGCGCGGTAGATCGTGGCGGCGATGTCGGCGGGCGTGACGGGGTCGCGGGTGGGAAAGGCGGCCCAGCGATCGGACTGGCCGAACGTAGCGCCGCCGTGCACGCCACCTCCGGCGAACAGCACCGTGTAACAGTGGGGCCAGTGGTCGCGGCCGGCCGCGTCGGCTCCCGCGCCGCTGGTGATCTGCCCCAGCTTCGGCGTGCGGCCGAATTCGCCCATCGCCACCACGAGCGTCTCCTCCAACAGGCCGCGCTCGGCGAGATCGGCCAAGAGCGCGGAAAAGGCCCGATCGAAGTAGGGCAACAGCGACTGTTTGAGCAGCGGGAAATGTTGTCGGTGAGTATCCCACGCCTGGTCCAAGCGGCGACCCGTGCCGACCGTGACCAGCCGCACGCCCGCCTCGACCAGTCGGCGCGCGAGCAAGAGGCACTGCCCCAGATGCGGCAGGCCGCCGAACTGTCGAGCCTCGCGCGAGCGGTCGGTGCGGTCGGGCAGGCCGTAGCGGCGGCGGAGGGCCTCGGGCTCGGCCGCCAGATCGAACGCTCGGCGCGCCTCGGACGACGTCAAGAGCTGGAACGCACGCTGATAGTGTGCGTCCTTCCCGTCGAGCGGCGCGTCGTCGGCCAGGCGACCGATCGACGCATCGAGCGAGGCGAGCAAACTCCGCCGGCAGGCGAGCCGCTCCAGCGGCACTTCGGCGGGCAGCCCCAGTCCGGGCACCTGATAGTTCGGCAGGCTGGCATCGCCGGTCACCAGCGGATCGTACGCGGCGCCCAGGAAGCCGGCCCGCTGACCCGGCAGGTCGTAACCGTTGTTCGACATGATCTCGGGCACATGCACGAACGCAGGCAGCGAGCGCCCGCTCGGCCGCAACCGCGACAGCACCGCGCCGAAAGGCGGGAAGTTATCGACGTCGTCGCGGACGATGAGCTGCCCGCCCTTGAGGGGCACACGGCCGGTCAGGGCGTAGTAGCTCCCCGCGTTATGGTCGACCACGTCATGGTGCACCGAGCGCACGAGCGCCACGTGGTGCATCTGTTGCGACGTCAGCGGCAGGTGTTCGCAGACTTGCGTGCCGGCTGCCGACGTGGCGATCGGTCGAAACTCGCCCCGCACCTCGGCCGGCGCCTCGGGCTTCAGATCCCAGAGGTCCTGATGCGCCGGACCACCTTCCAAGAGAAACAGAATGCACGATTTCGCCGGCTTTCCGCCATGCGTGGGCAAGTCGCCGGCGCGCAGCAGATCGACCAGGTTGAGGCCGATCAGCCCCGACGAGCCCCAGCGCAGAATCGTGCGACGAGTCGTCATGGCGACGGGGTGACCGGCTCCGCCGGCTCCTTCGCCCGCTGCCCCGCATCGGTTGCGAGGCCATACGCGCTCCACGCGCCGTAGCCCGCGCAGCTCGCGCCGATGAGGACGCTGAGCGTGTACTCGCGAAGGAAGGCCGGCCAGAAGCGGATCGCATCCGACCAACTCGCTGCGCCATTCTCTGTCTTCCAGTGCAGCCAACACGTTTCGGCGACGATGAATGCCAAGCAGACACCGATCGCCTGAAGAGTGCCGGCCGCGACACTGGCGCGCCCTGTGATCTTGCGCGACACCGAACCGGCCAGCATGCCGCACGCAATGAGCGACACGGCACCCAACTCACCAAACCGTGTGGTAATGCACCAACCGCATGCCAACCCGCCGCCGAGCGCCACGACGAGCGCCCAACCTGCGGCACAAACCAGGGTCCAGCGGTCTTTCGGCGGAAGCGTCATGGTCGAAACCTCGCGACGTGCAAATCGGACCGGCGTCCCTTCCTTTCTACGCCGGAACGAGGTATCGCCGCAACGCCCCCCGGTCCACAGCAAGCCCTAGTCATGCTGGGATCTTAATCCACCCGTCGATTGATGTTCAGCGAAACAACCGATAACTGCCGGAGAGGATGATGACTCGGAATATCAACGACGAATTGCAACAGATCCGGCAACTCCGCGATTCGGGGGGCTCGTTCTTCGTCGGGGAGGGCCTACGGTCGCGCCTGGCTGGCCGTGAACTTGAAGAAGGATCGAGGCCGGGGCGACTTCGGCTGAAATGTCGCGCCGTTCTCGTCAGCCTTGCCGCTTCACCATCGCCTCGACCCACAACGGCACGTACGGTGGAGTGCAGCCCTTGGATACCGGCCAATCGCGGTACAGGCCGATCTTCTCGCCGATGGCGACGGCGCGCTTGCGGAGCTTGGGGTGGTGGATGCCGATCGCGGCCAGCGTGTTATTCATCGTCCACTGCACCTCTGGCTTCGCCTGCGGCATCTCTTTCTCGATCCGATCGAGCAGCGCAGCGAGGTCGAGGCCGTCGGCATTCTTGTTCACGCGGCTGGCGGTGAAATTCCAACCGGCACGCGCGGCCCAGCGATCCTTCGCCTTCATCCACTTCTCACGCAGCGTCTCCTTCTCGGGATGTTCCGCGACGACGTAGGCATTCAGCCAATCCGCCACCTGCGCGCAGGTGGTCGAGCGAGTCAACTCGTCGACTTCGTCGGCCGAGAGCGATTTGGGCTTGATGATCAGCGTGGCGAGGAGTTGTGCATCGACGTTGCCGGTGCCCCAGAGCTCGAGCGCGAGTTCGTGATCGGTCTTGATCTTCTTGGCCACCGCGCGGATATCGCCAAGTTTCACGCCGAACTGGTTATCCGGCGCGCCCGACTTCGTGTTATGCGCGCGGCGAGCCTCGTCGCCCAGCGACTCGAGCTTCGCGAGAATCTCTTTGACAGTCATGACGTCGATTATATGGGCAACTTTGAGCACGCCAAACGATTACCGTCGTTCGCTGGTCGGTTGCGTCGATGGCCGGACCGGGGCACTTGTGCGCGGCACTCCGCATGGAGGCAACTTCAACCGCGGCGGGCGGCTTCGATGGTGGCGATGTCGATCTTCTTCATCTGCATCATCGCGTCGAAGGCGCGTTTGGCGACGGCGGGATTGGGATCGGCAATGGCCTTCGTCAGGGCGATCGGAGTGATTTGCCAGGACAATCCCCACCGGTCCTTGCACCAGCCGCAGGCGCTCTCCTGGCCACCGTTGCCGACGATCGCATCCCAATAGCGATCCGTTTCGGCCTGGTCGGCGGTGGCGACCTGGAACGAGAACGCCTCGCTGTGCTTGAACACGGGTCCGCCGTTGAGCCCGAGGCACGGGATGCCCAGCACGGTAAACTCGACGGTCAACACATCCCCTTGCTTACCCGACGGATAATCTCCCGGTGCGCGGAGCACCGCGCCGACCGACGAATCGGGAAAGGTCTTGGCATAAAACCGCGCCGCGTCCTCGGCGCCGCCATCGTACCAGATGCAGATCGTGTTCTTCGCTGGTTTCGCCATGTCACTTCTCCGTTCGAGATGAGCCCCTCGCGGCCGGAGTGCGCCATATGCTCGCAGTTGCAGCAGAGAATCGGCGTTGCGTGGCCGATTGTTCACCCACGTCGCTCCGGCCTTCGGGTTCTGTCAGGCGCGTTGAGGGAGGCACGCAGGAATAGCTTGCAACCATATCCTACCGAGTCGTCCAACTCGCCCGAAAGGGCTTGTGGCCTGAGATTCCTGGGATCGCCTCGGTCTCTCCGAACATCCTCCAAGGAGATGTTTCGGTGGAAAAGCGGTATCCGCCTCAAGCGGCGCATCGCCGGATGGAACGATTCATCATCGAGTAGATTCCTGTTCGCCATTGGCACAGACTAAAATCAACTGTCCGGTTGAGCATCAAGCCATCTGGCGCAAACACGGAGCAATCAAATGCCGTCGAGAACCAGCATTTGTATGGTGGTCAGCATTCTTTTTGCCGCCAATCCGTCCGAGTCGCTGCTTGCGGCACCGACGGCACCCGAGTGGCTTCGTGGGATCGGCAAAGATCTGGAGATGCGCTTGAAGGGCGAAGTCTTCGAAGCGGATGGCCATGCCGCGACCGACGTCGTGCTAACCGGCAACCTGAACGGGGTGATTTCAAATCTCGAACTTGCATCGAAGGTAGACGGCCACCGGTTTGAAATCTGGATTCCCGTGAATCAGTTGCAGTGGTACTCGATGTGGTTGAAGGCCGCTTCGGCAGCGGGCGATCGCGTCGCGTATCAGAAGCTCAATGCGTATGAGCTCCGGCAAGCCGCCAGCGACGGCATCAAGTGGCCTAGGGGAAACGCAACTGTGGGGCTACGACGCAAACGGCACTATATTTACTACGGGTGTGAATTTTTGAATCGTTGCGACTAGCGTAGTCGGGATGTGGTCGTAAAGCCCCGACAACGCGACGCGCTACCATAGGCACAAGATGCAGGACAACCTTTGGTATCAATTGCGCCACGGTTCCCGTGAGTGGGCGCTCGAACGGATGGCTGCGGCGTACCGGCAAAAGCCAGACGCAGCAAATATCATGCAGCTTGGTAGTGCACTGCTCTTGGTTGAGGACTATGACGCCGCGTGGCATCATTTCCAGCAAGCGATCCAGACATATCGTTGGAGCATGGACTCGTTCCATTTGGGTGCGGGCGCTGCCGACTGGTGCCTTGTCCGACGCGAGGCGGCGGTCGCAGAATGGGATCGCGGGCTACGCTGTGGCTATTCGGATCCTGCTCGCCTGAATGTTCCGTTGGTTTTGTATTTTGCGTCGGTCTTGGCGCCCGACCTGTATCCGGATGTTGATGCGCGGATATTGCTTATCAAGCGAGCGGATCACGCCATGGCGCAGTATTGGCCTGGCCCGATAGCCCAGTACTTGCTCGGTCGAATTGACGAAGCCGGGTTGATGTCAGCGTGTGTGGCGACGAGCAAGTGGGATTTTGCACATCGGCACTGGGTCGCTGGCTTCTACATCGGAGTTCGAGAATATGCAAAGGGCAAAGTATCGAAGTTCGCTGAGGCAATGCAGAAAGCGAGCGACCTAAGTGACGAGGATTTTGATCCGAAGTCGGGGACCTTGCGTGCCAAATTCAGGCCGGAGCTATCGCTTGCCCGTTTCGAGGCCGGAAGGATTGCGGCGAAACGCGATGACGAGGGGTGCGCACCGCAAAGCGCATAAGTCACCAAGGGTACAGATCATGATGCAATACACGCATACCCTTATCGCCCAACCGCGCGACTTCTCGCCATATCCCACGCAGGTGTCGCGGTGGTATCGAGCGCTCGAGCAGGTAGGAGCGGCGCCCTTCGGCGCGACAATCCGTGGCCGCACGCCGTCCGGGCAGACCCGCCTGACGACAAATCCGTTCACGGGAAAGCAGCGGGAGTCTATCCTGTTCGATTATTTGTCATTTGAGTCACTGCACGAAATGACTGGGCGAATTGCAGCGCTCGGTAACTATGCTGTGACGATCGCGGGGCAAGGCCCTCCCGTCGTGGCGCCCATGCAAGTCGAGTTCGACGGCCAGCGTTATGACGACAGGTACGACTATGCGGTCAGATGTCTCGTGCACGCAGAGCCGGTAACGACTTCTGATCCGCACGACGACTCCGGGGCAGCGATGCGTCATGGCGGTCCGTGCGTGCAAGAGCACGACGTCGGAGTGTTCCGCAGCCCAACCACCTGGGATATCATTGAGGTTGTGGGAGGGGGGCGTGCTCGATTCTGGATCGAGTTCGAGTTCGGTAAGGGGCTGTTTCCTACGGTAGGCCGCACACTGGATTTGCTCGACCACCGGATCGTCGATATCGCCGTCGAAGTGTTTAACACGGAGTTCGTTCAAGGATGCCGGTGGGGTTAACAAACATGGGCGTGCTCCCGTGTCACCTGGGCTTATTCATAGAGTTATTGTCTGGATCAGGCGCGTTCTGCCTACGTTCCGCAGGTCGAGCGGCCAATTTCTTTCGATTTCCCGGCCGCGATCGCGCGAAGATGTTGACGTTGATTCGCCGGCCTCCTCGAAGGCAGCACGCGCAGCCGTCGGCCTTACCACGTCGCGGCATGTTGGCCGCAGGATTGTTGCCCTCGCGTGCGATTGGACAAGGTGTCCACTCGGGTCGCGAGCCGCGCTGAAAAAAGTTGCGACGAAGGCTGGGAGCGTACGTCGCGCGGCGCAGGATTTACGTTAAAGGGGGTTTTTCTTAACCGCGCGAACGCTTCTCCGGCGCGCGTTGACGACACGTCGTCGCGACAATCCTTGGACAACCATCACGTGTCGCTCGATGGTGTTGTTACCCTCGCCCGTGGCGACCGCGTGCTCCCAGGCTCCGCTTCGCTACGGTCGCTAAACCGACGGCTCACGCCCGCTTCCCGCCCGCTGGCGCGTCGGCCTGACGGCCTCAAGCGGTCGCCTGCGGCGCAGACGGCTTTCTGAATGTTTGGGGGGAATTTCCCCCAGCCCGTCAAGGATAAACCTTCGGCGACGGGCGGGGCCTCCGCCCGACCTTCCGCGCTTCGCTTGTGCAGACCGGTGCCCTCCCCCGCCCGTCGTCCTTGACCGGCTTCCCCCGCATCGCCCGGAGCGCGGATCAAGAACGATGGCTGTTCACAATCCGACGTCCAAGAGATCATCCAAGCATTCTCGAATAAGTCTTCAAACGTTTCTCAATAAGATCCGGACATGGTTTCGCCGCCGCTGCGCGTGCAGAGGGCCGAAAGGACCACGTTGTTGATCGTTTCGAGCAGGAAGTGGCCCGAGCCGTCGGCAAACAACGTGTTCACGCCGTTGGGATGCTGGCTGGTCAGTTCCTCGCCGAACTCCGTCGCTGGCCGGGCGTTGATCGGGCAGCACTGATCGAAGATGTTGTGGCCGCTGATCCACATCGCGTTGATCGCCTCGGGCGCCTCGCCGACCTGCAAGGTCTGCGACGCGCCGTCGCGTACCTGGGCCAGGGAAATAGGCTGATTGAAGATCATC
The DNA here is from genome assembly GCA_035547915.1 of Pirellulales bacterium. Lineage (GTDB taxonomy): Bacteria > Planctomycetota > Planctomycetia > Pirellulales > JAICIG01 > DASSFG01. The sequence goes on from DASZTS010000096.1 coordinate 130,781, forward strand.
ACGCCGCGGGGCGGGTTGTTCACATCGGAGGGAAAGCTCAACGCGCGCGGTCCGTACATGCCGCCGTAGTCGGCGTCGGCGAAGTCGTAGTTGTCGCCGGGCGCACGGTTCCAGAACGTGGTCCTGGGCTCCGACGGGCAGATATAGATAGGGAGCACCGTATAGCCAGGCTGCGAATTGGCGGCCGCGTTGTACGGCACGTTGAAGTTGAGCTGCCTGAAGAGCGGTTCCTGTTCCAACCAGGGAAGGATCACGGCCGACCAGCCAATGTTCATGTTCGCCGTCGTCGGGTCGGTCGACTTGATCCACCCGCCGCTGGGAAACGTGCGGAACGTGTCGTGATAGGCATGCAAGGCGATGCCGATCTGCCGCAGGTTATCGATGCACTGCGAGCGGCGCGCCGACTCGCGCGCGGCCTGTACCGCGGGCACGAGCAATGCGACGAGGATGCCGATGATGGCGATGACCACCAGCAACTCGATCAGCGTGAAGGCGGTGGGACGACCAACCGCGGGAAGGCGACGAGCGATACGGCACGATCCTTTCCGTGCCCGTGCATGCTCTACCTCCAGAGGGCAGCCGGCGCGCGCCTGGCGAACATGCCTCCATGGATGTTTTTAAGGCCGAACATCGCTTGGGCACTCGTCGGGCCGTATTCTGGCTTGCGAGTCAAAGCGTATCGCCGAGCGCCTTCCCGCGAGACGGATCTCGCAGTGGCACACTTGCTCGGCGGCACTTCTCGCTTACAGCGGCGGTCCCGCGTCGGATTTTCACCGGCTTCCTGTCCGGCCCGATCTCTCGATCGATTCGGCCGAACGCCCGACAAGTAGTGGGCCTCATTGTAGCCGACTCCTCGACGAAGGCAACGGGCGGGATCTCGATCGATCGCGCTGCGGAGAAACACGGAGATTATTCTTCGCCCGGCCTTCGCGACAGGCGTCATTCGCCGAACGGATTTTCTTCAACCCCTTCGGCGAGTTCACGGGCCGCTTTCTGGTCGGCTTCGCTGAGCTTGTCCAAGGCCACGGTCACGGTCTCGCCGTCCTCTTTCTCTAGCGTGACCGAATCGTTCTTCAGCTCCACGAATTTCGCCTTGATCTTGAACTTGCCGCTCTTGTTCGACCAGGTGCGCAGCTTGGAATCAGACGTCACCGCCGGCGACGGCGCCTTTTTCTTTTTGACGGCCAGCTCGATCTTGTCGGGAGGCAGGGTGGGCGTCATTTCGAGGCCGTTGCGGCGGAACTTGACCGTGACCCAGCCGTTGTTCCCGTTGACGTTGATCACTTCGGCGTTCTCGACCTTGCCTGCCCAGGCGATGCGCACTTTGTCGCCCGCCTGGAAGGCCGCGGTCCCTTCCTCGCTCGACGCGGGCGCTCGCTTCGGCGCATCATCGCCTGCCAATTCGACCTGATCGGGCGGGAGCGTCGGCGTCATTTCGAGGCCGTTGCTCGAGAACTTGACCATCACCCAGCCGCTGTTGCCGTCCACATTGATCACTTCGGCGTCTTGGACCTTGCCCCCCCAAGATACGCGCACTTGATCTCCCGTCTTGAACGCCGACTTCTTTCCGCCGCCGGGCCCGGCGGGGCGGTTACCCGACGAAGATGAGCTCCGACGCGTAGTGGTCACACGGCTCGACGTGCCCCCCTTGCCGTTTTGAGTGGTCGTGGTGGTGGTGGTCGTCGTCGTCCCGTCGGGTCCGATGACGACTACGGCCGTGACCCCGCCCGGGTTCTTCCCCGGCTCGACGGGTGCGGGGACCGTGATCACCTGCGGCTCGAGATAGACCGACGCACCCTGTCCGTTCACGTACGACACTTGCACGGTGATCTGTTGCCCTCCCGTCGTGCCCGGGGGCAACTCGGCCCGCGCGTCGTTGCCGTTCAGTGTCAAATCGATTTTCCGGGCGGAGGCGTCCGCGACGAGTTGCGGCTGCCCGGCTTTGGACGGATCGGGAGTCAGCGCCTTACTCACCAGGTGGACGGTTGCTGAACGGAGTTGGTTGGTCGGATCGATCTTGGGCACCACGAGATCGAATTTGGCGGCCGGCCCGCTCGTTCCCGGTTTGATCGCCACGGTCGGTGCTCCGAAGGTTCCTTGGAAGACCGAGACCAGCTCGCCCGCCGGGATCGCCAGACCGATATTGCTGCCCTGCACCGTTTGCACGGCGATACCGACCAGGTTGCCTTGCCGATCGATTACCGGCCCGCCGCTATTGCCCGGGTTGAGCGCGCCGTCGATTTGGATTTTGACCACCTTGCCGGCGGCATCTTTACGGATGCTGGAAACCGAGCCTTTGCCCACGGTGATGTTCGGGTTGCCCTTGTTCGTCGACAGCGACTCGCCGAAGGGGAATCCGAGCATGAACACCGGCATCGTTTCCGTCGGTTGCGGGCTGTTGCGGAAATCGATGGGAGTGACCGAGTTCTTGACGGACGACACCTTGAGCACGGCCAGGTCGGCGGCGGCCAGCTTGCAGAGCACGTCGGCTTTGATCGACTGCTCGTTCGGTTCGCCGCTGTTGAAGACGACGGTCACCACCGGCTCGCTCGTCGCCACGGCCGACTGTAGACGGCGCAGAGCCATCCGGTCGCGTCCGCGCAGGCCCGGAATATATCCGCCCGGCGCCAGCACCGCCGGCTTGGTGACGACATGATCGTTGGTGACCACCAGGGCGGAATCACCGCTCGACTGCACGACGAACCCCGATCCGAACAATTCGAGTGGACCGATCACCACCTTGATATAAACGGTGGCCTGCTTGACTCGCCCCATGGTCTCGGGCGACAGCGAATCGTCGGCCCCGGCCGCGGTGACGAGGAGCGTCAGAACGACGGCGATTCTCAGCACACAACCCCGGCTCATCCGAATACCCTCCGCTTCTGGTTTGGATAGTCCGACGACGCGCAACCGCTCCCGAGAATTCGGGCACACGCGGCTATCATAGCTGCGTTGGAGACGTTTTGGCAACCAATTCTCCGCAACGAATCAGTCCGGCTAGCATAGGTTGACCCGCCCTCCGGAAACCGGTCCACGCCGGCGTAACTTGGCCACTACGTGCAACAGATCGAACACGTTTCCGCCACGGGCATTGATCCATGACCTGTGAGAGCGCGCTTCGTGTCTTTTGAGTCGCTCGCGGTTTCGACATCGGCATCTTTTAAAGCAACCGACAAAACCGGATTTAGCTTCACAGGAATCGGCGTTTCACGGCCGATTCTTGCGCCCAAGGCGCTCGGACTTTCGGGTTCTATCAGCCGCTTTTAGTCTTTAGGAACAGCCGCATTCGTCCCACGCCACGATTCAAGACGTGGAAGAGCATTTCATCCGCTTGCGCGTCAGCGCATAGGGTTGCGGGAGAATTTGGCGAGTGTTAGACTCGCGTATCTTCCGATGCGTTATCTTTTGCTGCATTACGTCTGTCACGTGTACGGGCATGCTTTGCCCATGCCGCAGCGGCCCGATGTGAATCCGACCAGCGAGCATAGCCTCTATTTGCGGCTTTTCGTGACCAACAGCGGCGGCGTCTAAAACCCGCCGCGACGCTCCGTGCCCGCGCGAAGTTTGTAACCGCGCGCTCGCTCACCGGGCCACCGATGTCTTTCTGCCCGACGGCGAAACTCTGCGACAACTGATGGCCGGTTGTCTTCTTGGTCCGCGGCGACGACCGCTGCGAGAGTCTTTTTTTGTTTTTGGAGGCCGATCACGTACAGGTACTGCTTTTGAGTAATCTGCCCGACGACGTCCGACGATTCATCATCGCCAACCTTTCTTCGGTCGCGCAACTCGAAGTGCTGTTGCTGTTGCGCGACGATCGCGATCGGGAATGGACCGCGGATGAAGTCAGTCGCCCCCTCTACTCGGCGGCCAGCGGTATTCTTCGGGAACTGAACGACCTAGTGGCGAAAGGACTTGCTTATGTAACGCACGCGCCCGATACCCGGTTCCGATATCGGCCGAAACCGGACGAGGAAGTCGATGCGATCGTCGATCGTCTCGCACACCTCTACAAAGAGCGCCGCGCGGCGATCATTTCGTTAATCTATTCTGAGCCGATCGACAAGGCCCGTAGTTTTGCCGATGCGTTTCGCATTCGCAAGGACAAGGAACAGTGAGATGGCGGTTCTGATCTATTTACTCTGCGCGGCAACGGCAGCCGCCTGCACGATCTTGCTCTGGCGGAGCTACCGGATCAACGGAGTGCGGCTTTTGTTTTGGAGCAGCGCGTGCTTTCTCGGGCTGGCAGTCGAGAACGTGCTGTTGCACTTGGATCGCATCACGTTTCCCCACACCGATCTGTCGATTTATTGGAACCTGGTCGGACTGGTGAGCCTGTTGTCGTTGGTTTATGGATTGGTGTGGGACTCGAAGTAGCGGGCACAGGAGGCGCGTCGATGGGACTTTTCGTACAGGGGATGTCGGCGATGGCGTGCGTGGTCATCGCGCTGTTTTTTCTACGGTTCTGGCAAAGCACGCGCGACCGTCTGTTTTTGATCTTTGCAGTGGCCTTCAGCTTGATGTGCGCCACCCGGATAGTGTCGTCGGCGCTTGGCGCGGCAGAGGTTCACAGCGGATATGTTTACGGGGTTCGATTTCTGGCTTACCTGCTGATCATCGTGGCCATCATCGACAAGAACCGCCCGCGCCCCGTTGCAAGTATTTAGAGCCGATCCGAAAACCTGCTGGCGAGTCGAATCGTTCCTGTCGCAACATCGGTTCTCGGACAGGCTCTTAATTGCGCGGCTCGCCACGCCTCATTTTGCGGCCTAGATGGAGAATGCCGAGATGTGGACCAAGGAAGCCCTGCACGCCTTAATCGATGAAAAACTGCGGGGCCACAAACTCATTGTCGTCGCGAATCGCGCTCCCTACATTCATCAGCACGTCGACGGAAGGATTGTCTGCATCAAACCGGCCAGCGGTATGGCCACCGCGCTCGATCCGATCATGCGCGCCTGCGGGGGCGTGTGGGTGGCCCACGGAAGCGGTAACGCCGACCGACAGACCGTCGACGAACATGACCGCGTCTGCGTGCCTCCGGAGAATCCGTGCTATGTCTTGCGCCGGGTTTGGCTTAGTAAGCATCAAGAAGAAGGCTACTACTATGGACTTTCAAACGAAGGGTTATGGCCATTGTGCCACGTGACCTTCACGCGCCCGGAGTTTAATCCAGCCCATTGGCAGCGTTACCGCGAAGTAAACGAATTGTTCGCGCAGGCCGTGCTGGAGGAGGCACAGGGCGAACCGGCCTTTGTGTTCATCCAGGACTACCATTTCGGGCTGCTGCCACGCATCGTTAAAGAGGCGAATCCGAATTTAATCGTCGCGCAGTTCTGGCATATTCCTTGGCCGAATCGCGAAGTATTCCGGGTCTTTCCATGGGCTGAGGAACTGCTACACGGCCTGCTAGGAAACGATCTGCTCGGCTTTCACCTCCGATATCATTGCCAAAACTTTCTGGATACCGTTGATCGCGCTATCGAAGCCCGTGTCGACCAAGAGCGATCGCAGATCACCCGGCAAGGAAAGCTGACGGTCGTCCGCCAATTCCCGATTAGCATCGATTACGAGGCGCACCAGGCGCTTGCCGCGAGCACTCAGGTGGAGACGGAGATCGACCGTTGGCGGCAACGGCTGGAGCTTGGTGATCGGCTACTGGGCATCGGCATCGAAAGGCTAGACTATACGAAAGGCATTCCCGACCGCCTGCGGGCCTTCGATCATTTTCTGTCAAGGCACCCTCAATTTGCTCAACGCATTACGTACCTGCAGATCGCGGTTCCCAGTCGCAGCCATATCCCGCAGTATCAGCGAATCGAAAAAGAGGTTGACGAGTTGGTCGAGCAAATCAACTGGAAGTCGGGCACGACCGACTGGCAGCCGGTGGTTCTGTTCAAACAACACTTCGATCCGCCGGCCATGATCGCTTTGCACCGGATGGCGCGTTTTTGCATCGTTAGTTCGCTCCATGACGGCATGAATCTCGTCGCCAAGGAATTCGTGTCCAGTCGCCTCGACGAGGATGGCGCGCTGGTGCTAAGCCAGTTTACCGGTACCGCTCGCGAACTACTGGATGCCTTATTGGTCAACCCTTACGACATAGAGGGGACAGCAGAAGCGATTTATCAGGCTTGCACGATGCCCGAGGCGGAGCGTCGCAAGCGAATGCAGCGGATGCGCTTGGCGGTAGCCAACAACAATATCTACCGGTGGGCTGGCAAGGTAATTTCTGCCTTGCTTAACTTTGAGTTCCCGGAGAATACCTAAGAGCGGCTGACAAAAACTCAAAAACCGGAGCGCCCGTGGACGAAAAATCGGCCGTGACACGCCGATTTGTCGAAGCTCGATCCGGTTTTGTCGGTTGCTCTAAGCCACTGTTGGCCCGCGAATAGGAAACAGTTCGGGGTACCTCGTAGCTAGCTGTCACAGGAGACGACTATGAACAATGTGCTATGGGATCGCATTGCGGAGATGGCGCAGGGCAAACGAACGACCGAAGCAGTCGATCTGGCCCTTGCTCTCATCGAGTTGCGAGATTTAGTTAGTTCGCTGAATGCCGGCAGCGCCCGCAACCAGGAATCCTTGCATCATATCGACAAGCAGCTCGGCAAGCTGGCATCGGCATGCAATGTCTCCTACAGCCGTGTTACGGCCGAGCTTGTCGGCGACTAGACAGTCGGCGCCTAACTTTTCGGGACTGCTAACATCGCTAACCCGTCGCGTCCATAATTGGACCCGTCCCATCAACTTGCCCCCAGGTAAGACTTCAATTTCTCGAACTCGTCGTTGTCGTTGGCCCTTAGCGCATTCACGAATTCTGGTTCCGCCCCCATTTTTGGTGACGTCCTGTCAAACCACGCAAAATATGTTGCCTGCCAGGCCTCGACCTCACTCCGGCGCAGCCAAGGACGGACTTCCTCAAATGCCGCTGCCAACGCGCGTAGGCATGCAACCAATGCGATAATCGGTCGTTCGTACTCCCCATCACGGTCTGCAGCTTTTAGACTACGCGTGATTTGCCGCTCTAGCCGATCCACAAGATCGCCCAACGCATCAAGCGCCGTGTCATTCTCGAACGTACCAGATCCCCATGTTCCCATCGGTGTCAATCTATCGTATCGAGGTTGTGTAGTGGATACGACATTGGGCACTTCGATGGGCTCAGGCTCTTTTTCAGCCCCTTGATGAACCGCGGTTACCTCAACGCCGCCTTTTACCTTTCGTCTGTGAGACGGGGTGTAGATATGCAGTTCTGTTCGTTTGTCGGGTGAGGCAATCGTGAAAGACCAGCCTACGCGGCCGCCTTGACTTAAATAATAGAAATATCCCGCATCTGTCCGCCCCTCATCATCTTCGCCCACGTACTCACCCGCGCATGGACCTCCCAATAGACTAAACTTGACTCGCATCTTATAAGAATCCTCTAAGCAGGGCAAATAAACGGGACAGGTCCAATTATTCGATGGATGCGGCTTGTTTCTTCGGTTGGCCGCGGGGGGTTGAAGTGGTGTGGGCCCAGGCCTCGGTGCCGTAAGGCTGACCCCGCTGCACGCTCAGCCGGATCGCCGTCGGTTCCGCTTCGTTCTGCGCCTGATCGACGTAGTTTAGCCAGGATCAGAATGCCTCAACCATTCCTCGACCTACCACTTTGCAGATTCATCTATTGCGGGCAGACGTGCCTTGGCGCTTTCGAGCTCACTAAGGGCAGCCTGATATTGCTCAGCATATTGAGCGGGATCCGTGCTAGACAGTGCCCGCAAAATCTCGGCCCTATTAAAATAATTTTTCAAGTCTCTGGGGTCTAACTTGAGAGCGTCTGTATAACAGGTCAATGCGCCTTCGAAATCTTCGATCTTGCTTAGTAATCCACCAAGCTCGACGTATGCGTCCACGAATGTGGGCTCAATCTCGATCGCTGCCTGGTATCGCTTGAATGCCTCTACCACGTCGCCTTCTCGTTCTTTTTGCACCGCGACCAAGTAATGGTATCGGGCCGAATCAAAGTCGGGGTCGGCATGCATCGCCTCTTCGTATTTGTTAATCGCTTGCTGAAACTCCCGCTTGTAAAAATGCACGTTTCCCACGCATTCTAGAAATACGGGCAAAGGCAAAGCGCTTCTGGCTCGCTTTATAGCCTCTTCCCCTTCCTGAATTTGGCCGGCCGAAAGCAATCCGGTTATCTGCATATACTCATCATTCTTGGCCATCGGCGATTGATCCTCTGGTGAAGTATTTAGAGCAACCGACAAAACCGGATCTCGCTCCACAAAAATCGGCGTTTCACGGCCGATTTTTCGCCCACGGGCGCTCCGGCTTCCGGGTTTTGTCAGCCGCTCTTAGAGCCGATCCGAAAACCTGCTGGCGAGTCGAATCGTTCCTGTCGCAACATCGGTTCTCGGACAGGCTCTTAACTTGCGCATCCATAATTGGACCTGTCCCATTAACTTGGCCGTGCTCGGCGGCACCGTCACCCACGCTAGAACCGAAGCATATTGGACTTTCATGATTTCGTCCGGGTCGCTGATCCTTGCCCGACAGGTCGGGTGACGAGCTACTTCACGTCCACGGTCTTTTGTTTCAGCGTTCGCAGGCTGGAGACTCCTTGCCCAAGACGCATGTAACGCCCAAAGGCGACACGAATCTGACATGGGTGATCGACCGGATCCAGATCAAATTCGGTGCTATAAAGACACAGCCACGAGCGTTCGGCACGATTGCCGAGCGATACGCCCATCATGCCTTCGGAAAGTGCCGTTCCGTCGGCGGTCTGGTACGTCAACGCCAATGGGCATTCACGTGGGCCGAGCGGACAAAAATATCGGGCCCTTACCCGGATTGTAGTGCCGACCCGCGCATCCTCTACATCAAGACCGTCACCGTAGGTTTCGAGCAGATGCCAGATGCCCAACAGGACGCAGGCGAGAGTGAGCAATGCCAACAAGCCGCGCAGGCTGAATCGGAGAAAGCGTCGTTTCACGTAGTCATTAGACCGCGCCAGACCGGCCGGGCAAACAACGTTCCGGCGCCGGCCCAGAACCCACGGGAGGTCGACAACCGGCACGACCGCCCCTCCCGAGGTGGCGCAGCAGTGAGTATGACACGCGGTCGTCAAAACGCTGCGGACGCGCGCGGGACGGCTTTCAGACGCCGCGGAGGATGGCTTCGATCGGCTTGCCTTCGGCGATCTTGATGGGGCGGCCTTCTTCGGAAATGTTCTCGGCGGCGGGATCGATGCCCAATGCCGAGCAGAGCGTGGCGAGCACGTCGCCGACGTCGACCTTGCCGTCTTCCACCGTCATGCCGTCGGCGGCGGTGCGCCCGTAGGCCTGTCCGCCGTGCACGCCGCCGCCGGCGAGCACGCACGTCCAAGCGTTCGGGAAGTGGTCGCGGCCGGCGTTGTTGTTGATGCGCGGCGTCCGGCCGAATTCGCCCATCCAGAGTATGGTGGTCGTGTCGAGCAGTCCGCGCTCCGACAATTCGGCGAGCAGCGTGCCCCAGCCCGCGTCGAGTTCCTCGGAGAGCTGTTGCACCAAGCGGAAGTTCTCTTGGTGGGTATCCCAACCGATGCCGCCGTTGCCCAGTCCGCCCAGCGAGACCTCGACGAACGGCACGCCGCGTTCGATCAAACGCCGGGCCATGAGGCAACCCTGGCCGAAACGGCCGCGGCCGTAGCGCTCGCGGATCTTCTCCGGTTCGTCGGCCAGGTCGAAGGCCTTGGCGGTGTCGCTCTTCATCATCCGCACGGCGCGCTGATAGACCGTCTGGTGGGCGATGGCCGAGGCGGTGCGATGCCGCGCCACGAAATCGTCCTGCAACGACTGCCAGATGTCGAGCCGGCTGGCGGCCTGCCGGGCCGTCACACCCGCCGGCGGCGCGAGATCGTCGACACCGAGCTGCGCATAACTGTTCGCCGGGGCGCCCTCGGCCTGTTCGCGCGCGCCCACCGTCAGCGGTGCGTAGCGCGGGCCCAGGAAGCCCGAGCCGAACGAGGCCGGACTGAAGAACGAATAGGGCGAGATGCTCACGTAGTTGGGAACCTCGGCCTCCTCCGAGCCGAGCTCCTTGGCCAGCGAGGCGCCGATGGCCGGATACTTGATGGGGCCGCCCTGCTGATGGCCGGTGCGCATCAGGTAGGTGCCGCGGCCGTGGTCGCCCTCCTTGGTGCTCAGGCTGCGCACGATCGCCAGGTGCTCGGCCTGCGCGGCCAGCTTCGGCAAGTGCTGGCTGATGCCCAGGCCGGGAACGCTGGTGGCAACCTCTTTGAACGCTCCGCCGTTCGCATGATGGGGCTTCATATCGAACGTGTCGATCTGGCTCGGACCGCCGGGCATCCACAGCAGCACGCACTGCCGCCGCCGGCCCGGATGGTTGGCCACTTCGTCGGCAAACGCCGGCAGCCAACCGCTGGAGCTGACTCCCCACAGACCGAGACCGGTCGCCCGTAGCAAATCGCGGCGCGAGAACATGGCCGATTCTCCGCGAAGAAGAGGTGCAAAACCCTGAGAGCGACCGACAAAACCGGATTTAGCTGCACAGGAACCGGCGTTTCACGGCCGATTCTTGCGCCCAAGGCGCTCGGACTTTCGGATTCTGTCAGCCGCTCTAAGCGCCTTCCTTTGTACCGCAAGGCCGCATGTCCGACAAGAAGGAAAGCCAGACAAAACGTCTAGGGCCGCGATCCTGGGCGTGAGGTTTGTTGCCTCGCCGCTCTGGCGCGGTCTAATGGCCTGTGAAACGACGCTTCCTCCCATTCAGACCGCGCGGACTGCTAATCCATTTCAGCCAAACGGCGTGCGCGCTCTGGCATGGCCAATCATCATTCCTTTTCATGGCCACCGCGGTAGAATGGGCGCCATGGACGAGAACCCATATCGAGCGCCGAGAGGACAGGGCGCAACGCTGAGCCGACGGTTCCGGTTCAGCTTGGAAAGGCCGATTGTGGCCATTGCGATGGTCGCTTCCGGCATCGGCATCTTCTATGGCGCATGGCAGGTCGGCACCCAGGACCTGCTGGTGTTGCTGGGAGCGCTATTCTGCATCGCTGTCATGGGCGCATTATTCGGGGGCGCGTTGGCTGTCGTTCTGAATCCGCCAACGAGTCTGAGGAACCTGGTGGTCGCCGTCGGCGGGACGATCGCCTCCCTTGTGGCTTTCGGGGCGTGGGTCTTCACGAGGTGACTCGCCGGCGGGACAACTCCCGGGCGGCTCAAAGCCAACGTGCTCGATCCTCAGAAATTGTGCCGGATTTGTTCCGCCACGAACGGGGCTTGCCCCGTCGAGCGGTGACTGAACCGCTAGAAACGGTGAACGCGAATCTCCCTTCCTTGAGATAGCGACGGCCTTGGTCGCCGCAGCGATCACCCCCAGAGCGGCTGACAAGACCCGCAAGCCGGAGCGCGGTGGGAAAAAATCGGCCGTGAAGCGCCGATTTTCGGAAGCCCGGGCCGGTTTCGTCGGTTGCTCCGAGTTCTTCACCGCACCAATAGCCCACGACCAGCCAGACAAGACGTCTAGGGCCGCGATCTTGGGCGTGATGTTTTTTGCTCCGCGGCTCTGGCGCGGTCTAATGGCCCGTGGGTCTTTCTCGCACCTTTTCTCAGCTCAGCAAGGGCCGAAAATGCTTCTGAACGATGACGACGTTCGGGCGGTATCTCCTTTTTCGTGCGGCGCCAGGCTGGCAGCGACGTACGTGGCTGCGCTGATGGCATTCGGCTTCGGGTTGATGGTGAGTTTCAAGCTCGGAACCGCCAACGCGGCGGCACCCGGTGCCGTGATTGTATCTTTCTGCGCCCTGTACCTCACCATCTTTTCCGGAATCCTGTTGTTTCGCACCCGGCGAATGCATCAAGAGAGGGTTTGTCGAAAGATGTGAGTGATCCCGGCTACCTCGCATGAGCGGGCCGCTGTTCGGCTAGTTCTGCCAGCGGTGCCCCGCGCCCCTCGTTCTGCCATTCGTGGGCCGACGGTCAATCTTTTCTTTGCCCCGCCGCTCTGGCGCGGTCTAATGGGCCGGATCGTGAAACCACGCCCCGACAAAGTGCTTTTGACTCGACGTCGCTGGGACGCCTACATGGCGCCCCTTTTCATTGCGGTCGCGGTGATCGGGATTGGTCTCTTCTGGCAGACCGGTGAATTGCATTTCGCGCTCAGACCAGTTGGCGTAATTCTTCTGTGGGTTATTCTGCGATTGCTAACGCCACGGGAAGGAATGCCAGTAGCTACGATAAGCGAGACGCCGGGCGCCACCGTCATGCTTTCACATTTTGGGGTCGCGTTGGCTTCCTTGGCACTGCTGGTCGCGATCGACGTGTTCGTCTTCCATCACCCATTTGGTGGCCTTCTGGAGCTGTATCACGTGGCACTGTTTGCGCCCGTTGCCATAATCGCGTTCGTCGGTATTCATCGGGCCCAGAGAATAGCCAACGCACAAATGTTGACCGTGAACCGACCGCAGGATGAGGCGTAGGGCTCTGCCGACTTTCAGGCACGCCCACCCGTGAAAAGTTCCTTATCCTAGTGCCATTGAGGTCTGCCACGGGGCACGCCCTATCCGCTGATGGCCGACCGTTTCCCACGGCGGCGCCACAAGGATCGTCCTAAATTCTCCTGCGGCGGAATGAGGGGTGTGCATGGAAGAGCAGTGTACCGCGCGCTTCACCACGCCGCTCTGGCGCGGTCTAATAGGCTGGCGCCAATTCCCGCTGCCGATGCGAGTAGTTCATGCCCCGCCCGCAGTTCTCTCTAAAAACGATGCTGTGGCTAACAATCGTGGCTGCCGCCTTCTGCGCCGGCACACAACTAGATCGCTACCTGAAAGATCGTGCGGACCCGAGCCAAATGGCCATTCGGAAAGAACTCGACGAGAAGACGGACCTCGACGTTGCCGAGCAGCCGTTGACCGACTGCATTGACTATCTCAAGCAGCGGCACAACATTGAGATTCAGTTGGACATTAAAGCCCTGAGAGACGCTGGCGTCGGCAGTGACGCGCCCATCACGCGCAGTATCAAAGGTGTCCCCTTGCGGTCGGCCCTGAAAGTGATGCTAGACGATCTCGATCTGACCTACGTGAATCAAAAAGGGGTGCTAATAATCACGACCGAGAGGGAGGCACATGGCGATTTGTACAACCTGAAGACGCTGCTGTGGATCGCCATCGCAGTGGCCGTGCTTCTGGGCGCGATTCTGGTAGGCCGGGCATGGGAGAAAAGAGCCGGCGCAGCCTCGCCTTCCTTAAACTAGCGCCTTCCTGTCTGTGCCTCTTTTTCAGGCACGCCCACTGGGGAAAACTTCCTTAAGCTAGTGCCATTCCCCCCCCATGACCCGACGGTTTCAGTTCAGCTTGAAGTGGTTGTTCTTGGCAATGCTGCTCGTTAGCGCGCCGCTCTCGTGTTTGATGCACAAACGAGACATGCAGGCAGCCGGTCAGGTCGTTCCGAAGGTTCTGGCCAAGGGCGGCCGTATCTCCAAGACCAACTCGGCGCGCGTCGTCACGGGGCTCAGTTTCGCCCGCACACGGGCCAACGCCGGCAACTCCGCCAGCTTGAACGATTCTGACCTGAGGATCGTGGCTCGCTTCGAAATCCTCGAGGAACTCGATCTAGAACGACAGCCGATAACGGACATGTCGATACCCTATCTATGCCGGCTTCGCACCTTGCGTTTCCTCAACCTGGCAGGTACGAAGATCTCCGAGACGGGTGTCGCAAAGCTGCGCGCCACGTTGCCCGAATGTAGGGTCATGCAATGACTCGTGGCCGTTGGAAGTTAGCGCAACCGACAAGACCGGCACCGATCACGCCGCAGACCCGGAGCGCGGCTTTGCCCTAGTCGCCAAGCGGCGCATCAATGTCGAGCGTCGGTGCGGTCGCCGGCAGCGATAAGTCGCCGTAGCTTATCCGCCCAGTAGCGCCCGTGGACGTTCTGATGCCGATGTCCGCGCGGGCGCGCGGACCGATCGTCGGTATTTCGATCTCGAACGTGTAGAACCCAGGCGATTCATATCTTGCCTCGCAGTGACCAGCGAACTTGGAGCTGAAATATTCGCCGGAGGGCGCCGTGTGACACACCACCCAGTGCACCTCTTCCCCGGCGCGAGACCCCTTGCGGCAAAAGAACCGCCCATGGATGATCGTTGCATCGCCGCCGTAACCCTGATAGAGGAGTTTCGTCGGCGGAACGTTCGGCTCGATCCAGAGGCGCGTCGCCACCGCCTGTTGCCAGCCGGCCATCAAAACGCACGTTGCGGTGACGACGGCAAAGATGGCTCGTATCCCGAACGTGAATCGCCACGGTTTTCCCATGGCTCCATCTTACAGCAACCGACAAAACCGATCGCGCTCCGAAAAAATCGGCGTTTCACGGCCGATTTTTCGCGCCGCGGCGCGCGGGCCGCGAGGTTCGGTCAGCCGCCCTGGTCGTGGAGGTCGTAACAGATGATCCGGTCCTGCTCGCGCAGATAGAGCCGACCACCGGCGATGACCGGGTGTGCCCAACTCGGCCGCTGGCCCACGTCGGGCACCAGGAACGACCCGAGTTCTTCGTATTTCTCGGGCGAGGCCTTCACGAGCGACATGGTGCCGTTGGCGTAATGGATGTAGAGGCAGCCGTCGGCCGCGACGGTGGCCGCCGATCCCTGGCCGGAACCGCGGGCCTTCCATTTGATCTCGCCCGTCATCAGATCGGCGCAGAAGATGGCGTTGGAGTCTTCCATGCCGCCGTAGACGTAGTCGCCCACCAGCACCACGCCGCCGTGCTTGCTGCCGAGTTCCTTCTTGAGCGGATAGACCTCCTCGATCTTGATCTCGTCGGACGAAGCCGGCACCTGCTTGAGGAGTGCGCCGCCCCGGCCATAGCCGGCCGTGAAGAACACCAGGTCGTCGCGCACGATCGGCGTGGGAATCACGGCGGTGGTCCGGTCGATGTCATACGTCCAGAGCAGCTTGCCGTCGTCGGCCCGCACGCCCATCGGACCGCTGGCGGTGACCTGCACGTAGACCTTCGTGGAGCCGATGTGCGAGATCACGGCGGAGGCGTGTCCCGCGCCACGGTCGCCCGGGCGCGACGTCTGCCAGATCGGTTCACCCGTCTTCTTGTCGAGGGCCACCATCGTGGCCTTCTCGCCGCCGGGCGTGCAGATCAGCCGATCGCCGTCGATCAACACCGACTCGCTGTAACCCCAGCCGTCTCCCTTGTTGCCGCCGAATTTGCTTTTCAGGTTCGTTCGCCAGCGCTCGCCGCCGGTGGCCGCTTCGGCGCACACGAGCTCTCCCTCGGCCGTCACGGCATAGATCAGATCGCCGGCCACGGTGGGCGTGGCGCGCGAGCTCTGCCAGCTCTCCTGTCCCTGGTTCCACGGCGCGCCGGTCTTGAGCTTCCACAACGGCTTGCCTTCGTCGCGGCTGAAGGCCATCAGGTATTCGTCCTTGTCGTCGGCGATCGAGAGATTGTCGCCCAGCGTATAGATGCGATCGCCGGCGACGACCACGCTCGAGTAACCACGGCCCGGTCCCTTGATGTCGTAGACGACCCGCGGCCCCCCTTCAGGCCACGCTTGCAGCAGGCCGGTGTCGGGCGAGACCGCGGTACGGTCCGCGCCGCGGAAGGTCGGCCAATCGTGTTCGAGCCGCCCGGGTTTTCTGCCGCCGGCGTCGGCCGCCCGGGCCGGCGCCACCGCCAGGCAGACGAGCAGGGCGATTCCGAGAGCGGCTGACAAGACCTGCAAGACGGAGCTCGATCCGGTGTTGTCGGTTGCTCCGAGACAAAGGAGGCGGGTACGCATCGGGTCCTCGTGGGGTCGTACTGGGCGGAAGGATCGTTCTCTGTTCGGGCGGGAGGGCCGGTAGGCCCAAATCCGGGGCGGGAACCGCTGTATTGTCCAACGTTTGCCATAATTTGCAAGAATCGCGGTGGCCACGACCATCCCAACGGCTCGGTATCGGCTCACGACGGTGGTTCCGGCGGGGGGGCGGCCGCCAAATAGGCCAGCCAAACGGGGTCGGATCGCGGTTATCTTACGGAAGTTGATTCACTTAGTCAATACAAGTGATATCACTTAGAAAATCGATAACGAGCAATTCCCCGTTGTTCCGGGCGGCGACGTGCGGGAGTCGGTGGGCTGCGGGACGGGTGCACGCCAAGTTCGGGAGGTTTTACACCGGTAGTTTAGATACTCTGGGTCGGCGGAGGAACGGATAGCCGGGACGGTTTCGAAGATGGCGGACCAGCCGGTCATCGTCGCTCAGGGCCGCGGCGCGAACCTGTAAA
>DASZTS010000097.1:0-49986 GCA_035547915.1 Pirellulales bacterium
GAAGGCGCCCAAGCCATGCTCTCACTGCGAGCCTTCTACCTGAATGACCAATGGGACGACTTCGTCAACCACCGCATTCAGGCTGAGCAAGAGCAGCTCTATGCGCAAGCCGCGTAACGGCGGACAGCGAGTTGCAACCAATTCAATTACCATCGCGCCAGAGGTAAGCCCGTCGGAAATCAAGGGATTAATTGAATCTGCCTTCCGACGTAGTGCCGAACTCGATGCCCGAAGGATAACGGTGGAGACACATGGTGGCAAAGTGGTGCTCCATGGCAACGTAAGCTCCTGGGCCGAAGAGGAAAAGGCAACTCAAGCTGCGTGGGCGGCTCCGGGTGTCACCGAGGTCGAAAATCAGATCACCGTTACACCTTAGCTGGTGGCCTAACCGAAAGTTCCATGCCAGGACGTTTAGCCGTGCAAGAATTCAACGCGGTGCTCGTGCCTGTCGACTTTTCAGACGCCGCTCACAACGCCTTTGAGTACGCTATCGGGCTCGTTTCATGCCTCGAGCCCATAGTGATGTTATTGCACGTAATGGACGTGAGCCAGATCGACTTCGCCGTGGCCCACGAACTGGGGGCTCGGGAAGAGGTTGTCGACGTGATGCGTGCCCGCGCCGAACGAGCGCTTGCCGACTACGGGCCACGATCCGGCGTCCAGGTCATGACGATCGTTGTGGAGGGAACCCCCTTCCTGGAGATCATCAAGAAAGCCGAAGAGCTACAGGCCGACGCAATCCTGATGGGCAAATTCGGCTTGCGAGGCAAGATTGATCCCTGTCTATTCGGCACGATGGCCGAACATGTCATTCGTGGCAGTACTAGGCCGGTGATCGTGCTTCCTGCGTTGAGGCGCTGATCCGAGCCTCTCGGCGGCCTTCGCCGAGGAAACGCCGTTACGTCAGCGACGAGAGGATCGGCTTGGCGCGACTGGCGAACGGGTAACGATTAGTCCTTCGAGCGGAAGTGCTTCGGCACGGTGAGAATGAACTCTGCCCCAGAGTCATCGCAATTGCCGAGACGAATGCCTACTTCATGCGCCTCAATGATTCGCTTGGCGATCGCCATCCCCAGCCCGGTTCGTTTGTGCCTGGTGGTATAGAACGGCTCGAAGATCATTTGCTTCTGCTCGGCATTCAAACCTGGACCGTTGTCGCGCACCGTCACCCGCCATGCAGCACGTCCAGAAAGTGGATTACCATCGCATCCGCACAGGCCGCCAGGGAGTTTTCAAACAAGTTGCGAAAGGCTTCACTGCGAGAGGAACAAGGGGAGTTCGGCGTGACGAATCACTTCGAGCGCCGTTTCGCCAAACCAGCGCCGCAGCAACAGGCTCCTTGCGCTATTGCCGAGAACGAGCATGTCCGCGTCCCATGCTTGAGCGTATCGAAGCAGATGCCATCTCGGTGCAAACGGCGAGACTTCGATCTCCGGCTGGTAGCCATGCGATCGGCAATACTCTGCAGCATCGGCAAGTATCCGCTCGCCGTCACTAACTCGTTCGTTGAAAGTCACCAATTTGATCCGTACGTCCGACCACAGTCGGAGCTGAATGAACTGCCTCATGGTTCGCGCCGACTCTACGGAACCGCTGTAGGCAATCATTACGCGGTGGATGGAACGGGCGTGCCCATTGACCGCTACGAGAGGCCGGACTCCGTCACGGACAAGGTTCACCAGCTCATCGGGTGGCTCGTCGACCAACTCCCATTCAAAGAGCCCGTCTAATCCGGCGACAACCACGTCGTGATATCTCGAAAGGTTTACCAACCGATCAATCGGGTCTCCCTCCTCGCGGACGACGTGGTGCGGCACGCCTGCTACGGCGGCAGCGGTCTCGAATTCGGCAACGGCCTCGTCGAGCGACTGTTTCGCGGCGCGCGTGCGATACTGCCGCAGTTGTATGGCCGACGTCGTACCACCGACGGGCACGGGACCGACCGACCAAAGACGCGGCGCATCGAAAAGCGCCGCCGCGGTCAGTTCCGCGCCGTGGAGACGCGCCAACTCGATCGCCTGTTGGATTGTTGGCAACAAAGAGGTCCCGCCACCAAGGGGAACAAGAATTCGGCTAATCATGATCAGGTACTTTCCAGCTGTTCGAAATGAATCGAGCCACGACGACCCTCGAGAGCTCCCGGTGTCACCTTTTGGATTTCCAGCGCGTTCTCACAGGCGGCAATCCGCTGCGCGTGCGGAACTGATCAGGATTCCACGAGGCTCGGATCGCTGCCGTTTGAGCGGCGATCTCTTCCGGAGACGGCCAGTTGTTTCGAGAGTTCAACCGCCTGCGTGTTGACATGGAATCATGACTCCGTATTTGGATAGGTCCCGACCGCTTCGTAACCGCGGCCTGAATTCCTCGTCGGAAGCAATCGACATGCCGTATCTGGAAGTTACCAGCGACACTTGAGTCATGGGAGACCACGTTAATTCGCTGCCGCTGCGCGCGCTGGGCTGGTTGACCTCGCTATTCTTGACCGCTGTGGCAGGAATGCTGTTTTGCAGCGCATCTGGCAGTCTGCTGTCGGTTGGTCAACGGCTGTGAACGCCGGCACCTTCCGTCGTTTTATCTCGATTACTCAGTGTTGTCCGGCCAATCACTCCAGCTCGCGCGCATCGAGCGGAGGCGCTCGACAGTCAACGGCAACCACCCTCGCCTGGCGACACCCTTTATCGGGATGAGATAGCGGGCGACCGGGTAATGCACGCTGTGCTATTTCGCACATTCGGCGCGCTCGCAAAAGCGCATCATGCGATCTTTTCGCCTGTCGTAACCGCATATGAATCGACGTTTTTATCACGGTACACGCTTTGCGAACCGGGAGGCCGTTGCATCAATGGGTCAATAGCTAGCCTCGAAGAGAAATAAAGGACTTGCCCAATGAAAACCTTGTCTCAACCGAAATCAAACCGCACCCGACCCGCTGCTCGGCGTGCCGCTGCGATCAAGGCGGGTTGGCCGGCGCGTGAGCGAAATGAGCGTGCCATCATGGCGGCCACACGGCAATGCTTGCTGGTCGCGTCCATTCTGGCCTCGGTCTCCGATTCCCGCGCAGCGTGATCGAGTCGACTGCCGTGAGAACTCAGTTGGAGGAAAAAGCGATGGAACCAATGACACAAAGCACCTTCGATACATTGTTGCAGTACTGCGGCTGGCCCTGCGTGTCCGTCTATCTGCCTACGCACGCCCGCGGCATCGAAGGCCAGGCGGGACACATTCGACTGAAGAACCTTCTGACCGAAGCAGAAAAGCGACTAGTGGCCCGCGGAATCCGTCCCATCGAGGCCCGCGATTTCTTGGCACCTGCCAATTCGTTGGTCGAGAACAGAGCGTTCTGGAAAGGCCAGACCGACGGCCTGGCGATCTTCGTTTCGCCGGAAGTGACCCAATCGTTTTTTTTGCCGATGGCGGTAGGGGAAATCGCGGTCGTCAACTCGAGATTCCACGTCGCGCCGCTCGTCTCGCTGTTTGATGAGCAGACGGACCATTACATTCTGGCGCTCAGCGAAAACCGGGTGCGGCTGTTGAAGGCCGACCGTTGGCAGGCACACGGAGTGGCGGTGCCCAACTTGCCGAGCGATGCCACGGAGGCATTACACTACGATCACCCCACCGACACCCGCCAGTTTCACACGGCCTTGCTGGGCCGTGGAACGAGCAAGCTCGGCGCCTACCACGGTAGCGGAGATTTCTTCGAACAAGAGAAGAGCGAACTCTTGGAATATTTTCGCGTGGTCGATCGGGCGCTCCACCCCGTGTTATGCGCGGAGCGAGCCCCGCTGGTCTTTGTCGGCGTCGATTATCTATTCCCGATTTTCCAACAGGCGAACAACTATCCGCATCTGTCCGAAGCTCACGTACATGGAAATCCCGACATCTGGACCGACCGGGAGTTGCACGAGAAGGTGTGGCAATGCATTGCCCCTCAATTAGCCATTCCACGGGAAAAGGCGCTCGCGCGTTACTCCGGTCTCGCCAACGACGGCTGGCGATCCGATGATTTGCTGGCAATTCTGAGCGCGGCTCACCACGGGCAAGTCGAGACGCTCTTGGTTGACGTCTCGCAGCCGATATGGGGGAAATGGCACAGTGAAGAACGCCGATTGCAAGTGCATGACCGACGTCGCGACGACAGCGACGACATGGTCGATCTGGCGATTGCTCAGGTGTTGGCGCATAAGGGAGCGGTCTACTCGGTGCCAAGCACGGCCCTTGGGGCAGGAAAGCACTGCCAAGCCATCTTCCGCTATCACCTCCTTCAGTTGGCCCACTGAACGGGACCCCAGTTTTCGGGCGCTGCGCCGCGTAGTTGGAAGTGAGCATAGCCTGTGTGCCACGTGTGGAGACCACTTCTTACTTGGCGATGGCGAGATAGTGCGAGGCATGCGCCCCTTCAACTCGTAACGGACCAGGCTTGGCGCCGGCGAGGGCCATACCGTGGGAAGGCCAATGCAGAGGGATGGAATCGCGCATCGCCCCGATGAAACAGATCAACTGACGTCAAGCCGACTGACGCAAGCTGCTCGCCGCTAGAAATCGTCGCCCCCGGTCTTGGCGTCTCGCTCGTTATCTCCATTTACCGGTAGCCGACCGGGAAATCGTTTACTGTCGATGGTTGGTTGTGTGGCTGCCGAACCGCAACTCTCTGCTTTGCGACCTTGCCGCACGCTCCGTGTGACAATTCGCTCACTTCCGCGCGCCCAACACGATCCCCTTAAGGCCATTGTTTCTGCAGAAACGCGGCATTGTTGTGTCTTGGGCCTGCATAGCCGACTCCGGCGCGTCACTTGCTTAACCTAACAACGCATACGGGCGGTGCACTGCGTCGCTATGAAAAGTCACACGATGTCTGCGCACCATTTGCCGGTAAAGCTTTTGCCGTGCCGGCGCGCGTGTGCTCCTTGTCACGTCCGCGGCGTTTTTGCCCTCCCAGGAATTTGGTTTTCTGGGCAAGCGCGAACGAAGTGTTATGGGGGTCTTCAGATCCGCGACGATTTGACGTTCCGGTAGCCGTTGGATGTGACCGAATGCAGGCGCGCACGACGTCGCTTTTGAATTTGCAGTCGGTCGATGTGGCTTTCGCCATGCTGGTGAAACCGCGGGTTGGTAATCGCGGCCCGCTTGGAAAAGCCAGAATAGTTGGCGCCGGCGGGGACGGCAACGAAGGCGCACAGCCAGGGCACGCGGATTTTTCCGCTGCGAGTCCTTCTCGGCGCCAATGGGTCACCGTCAATCGAGGTTCATCGGCTTGACGACTGCAATCACGATTTCTAGCCGCGTAGGGCATCGGGGAACACGCAAGCGAGGCTCTGGCAAGAAGCCGCTAGAAGATCGAGCAGTTTCTTGGCGAGTAGGGGACACGTGCCAGCCTGATGCCACCAAATGAGGCGAGCTTCGGGCCGAATTATCTGGTAGGCAAGAGCGCCAGATGATTTTTTCCCCGGTTGTTTGCCCCAAGGTCACGGGGCCATTAAATTAAGTTGCTGCTCGGCATCCGCCGGAAACCAACTTCCTTAACGAGGACAACAACGGCCCCAGCAAGGGCCACTGATACAACTTGAACGACGCGCGAGCGTCGAGTTCTGCTTCCTGAGAAATTGCGACCCTGAGCCCTCGGGCTCTTGTACCCCAACGAAGCAGCATCTTCGACCGCGCTCCCTGCAAAGGGAGCGTCGGCCGGTGCTGTTCGTTGGTACCCCGTCGCAAGGGTCTCAGGAGCGGCCTGGTTCGGCGCTCCTTATTTTTTTGCGCCGCACCTTGGCAGACGTCATGGCTTCAATCCAGTGCCCCATTCCAGGAACCGAAAATATGTTCACAGACCGACGCCTCTTTCTTAAAAAAATTACCAGAGCGAGTTCGGGTGTTGTGGTGGGTGGCACTTTGCTCTCCGCTCGCTTTCTCCAGCAGGCGCATGCACGGTACGCGCTGAAGGGAGAACTCTTAGGGAAGTCGCTGCCTCTGCTCAACGACAAGGAGGCTGAAGAGCTGGCACACTTGCCACAAAAAGCCCAGGACGACATTCGCCAGTATTTTCATGGCGTCTGTTTGAACGTGCATGGCTTCACCGAGCGTGTGTGCTCGAATGGGTTCGCGGAGAAGCTGAAGTCATGCGCAAGCGACGAGCAAAAGCACGCGCTGCTCAATGTAGCGTTTAGTCAAAAGGTCGCGACCGGCATAGAGGTGCTGAATCGCGTCGATGTGATCGCAGGCGAAATCGGCGCGGAGCTCGACCGTAACTGGTCGAAACTGTGCGGACAGCTCAACGATTCATGGAAGTTGACGCTCAAGTCGGCGATGCCGAGTGACCAGAGGCTCGACCTAGTGGCGGTCACCCAAGACACGATCTTGCAAAGCCTAGGTGATGCGCGATCGAGGGCGTATCCGCTCGGGCAACGGCCAGCCTTGAGCGAGACGATCTCGGAGATCGGCAAAGCCGCGATCTTGCTCTTGCCGGTTGCGGCGGGCGAGCCACAGGTTGCGTTTCCATGGTTCCTGATACGCGCACTGGTTTCAGCCTGGTCGTACGTCTTGGGCCGACTGGCGCATCCCGCCGCAGACTATCAGCTCGCCATCACGGAACATCTAGCGGCTCTCGGTAATCGCGTGGCAGCTGAATGCGAACAGGAAGTGCGACGCCGAATCGCCGACTTGCACACCTATCAGCAGCAGGCGATCGACGTTGCGGCAACGAAGAAAGTGAATCAGATCATTGGAGCACTCATTTAGGAGCGCCGGTTATGTCGCGTATTGCCCGGATGAGCGTCTTATTACTGGTATTGGTGTGTGGTTGCGGTGGCTCGCCATCAAAGGTCGCCGTGTTTGTAAAGGCGCAGCAAAATGCCGTCACCCCCCACGGAAAAATCGATCTCAATTCGGTGCGGGAAGCGCCAGATGGTGACATCATGTACAGAACCACTGACGGCTCGTGCTGGAAGGTGTCGATGGAAATTGCGGCAGATGGCCAGCCGCGATTTGGGGAGCCCGCGGAAGAAAACAATTGAATCGCCGTATAGGTTTAGTGAGGATCAAATGTCACTCTTCTTCATCGTCCTGAGCCATACTATCACGATCGCCGGCATTTGTGCGTTGTGCTACGCCGGCTTTCGCGTTCTCGTCGAGCCCACGGTCAACCAGGAGCGCGTGGTGCGTGGAATTGCACTGGTCGCCGGTGCATTTATTTATCTTGCGGCCAAAGCGCTGGGTATTGCGGTTCCGACCTTAATCATACAGTCGGTGGAGGCGGCGCACTGGATAACATTGCTCGTAGTGGGCGCAATTATTCCATCACTGACCGGCTTTCTCCTGATCCGCTATATCATGAAGTGCATGAAAAAGGACGAGACCGTAGCGACACGGGTGATGTTGATGATATCCGCTCTGTGTTTGGTTATGTTCGCGGACGTCTACGTCGTCGCAGTTGGGGCGGCAAAACTTGAGGAATTGAAGCCGCTTCTTCCCAATGTGACGTTCCTGTTGTCGATGATGTGCTACATCGTATTTGAATATCGGCCGGCGGCGAGGAAACCCATAGAAGGGCCGAACGCCAGTAGCGTCCCACCGATCGCGGAGTCGCCGAATAATGCAGATGTCGGCATCGTATCTAGCCCAGCGCCCACCGGTGAGTCGGCACCGGTTCCTGATGGCTTAACTGCCAGCTTGTGATAACGTTGCTTCGACGAATGTTTCTGGCGCGACGTACGCCTCGGCGGAACCATGATTGGCTTTGATGGCGCGGTGGAACGGGCCATTCCTTGGACCAACTCAACGAACGCTGATAGCGACACGACTTACGCGCGGAGCGACTTTGCAGTTCTTTTCTGGAAAAGAAGTCTGACCTAACCCGCATTTCTCACCGCCCCCATAGAAAAAGGCCGCTCCATCTGGCATAAGTTGGTCTTGCACAAACAACTTTGGCCATTTGCATGGAGGCGGCCTCGTGGCAACAGAGTGTAGCGAAGTCTCGTTCGATTTTCACCCCCTCGGTTCGCGCCGGGTGACGGCCCAGTTCGACGGTGGCGTCATCGCTTCAGATGGCGGTGGCGTATTGCTCCGCGAGGTCGAAAAGCGGACGGGTATCCTCCGCAAGTTCGCCGCCTGCTTTCGCGATTATCGCGACCCGGAACTCGTCGAATTCTCGGTCGAGGAGCTGCTGACCCAACGCATCTATGCCCTGTGTTTGGGTTATGAAGATGTGAATGACCACGACGATTTGCGGCGTGATCCGTTGCTGGCGTTGCTCGTCGGACGACGAGATCCGACCGGCGAGAATCGCGACAACGTGCGTGACCGCGGCAAGCCGCTGGCAGGCAAGAGCACATTGAACCGTCTGGAGCTCACGCCACCTGGTGCAAGCGCCGGCAGTCGCTACAAGAAGATTGTCGCTGACCATCATGAGATCGATGCGTTCTTCATTGAGACCTTTCTCGATCTGCAGGCGGAGCCGCCCAGGGAAATCGTCATCGACGTGGACGCCACCGACAGCCCGCTGCACGGTCATCAATTGGGCCGTTTTTTTCACGGCTACTACGACGAGTATTGCTATCTTCCGCTGTATATCTTCTGTGGCGAGCATCTGCTCTGCGCGAAACTGCGGCCTGCAGACATCGATGGGGCCGCTGGCGCCCTGAAACAGATCATGCGAATTGTTTCGCACATCCGTCGCCGCTGGCCCGAAGTGCGGATCACGATCCGTGGCGACAGCGGTTTCTGTCGCGAGCCAATCATGAGATGGTGCGAAGAGAACGAAGTCGATTTCGTCTTTGGCCTGGCGAAAAACGTGCGGTTAAGCAAGATCCTCGGTAAAGAACTACACGAGGCCAAGCTGGAATACGAAGCCACGGGCCAGGCCGCTCGCAAGTTCAAGGACTTCTTTTATCGGACGCGCAAAAGTTGGAGCTGCGAGCGTCGCGTCGTTGGCAAAGCAGAGCACTTGACGAAGGGCGCGAATCCTCGCTTCGTGGTGACGTCGTTGGCTGCCGAGAGATGGGACCCGCGTCGTTTATACGAAGACTTGTACTGCGCTCGCGGCGAGATGGAGAACCGGATCAAAGAGCAGCAGTTGTATCTCTTCGCCAGCCGCACCAGCGCCCAGACGATGCGCGCCAATCAATTGCGTCTGTGGTTGAGCGCAGTGGCCTACACGCTGATGCAGATACTTCGGCAAGAAGGGTTGAAAGACACGAGTCTTGCGAAGGCTCGTTGTGACACCATTCGTCTCAAGCTACTGAAGATCGGTGTCCTGGTTCAAATCACCGTGCGGCGCGTGTGGCTTTCCTTTGCTCACAGCTATCCTTACCAAACCGTGTTCGCGCAAGCTTTGGCCAATCTGCAGCAGTGGCGTCCCCTTGCACCACGCCCGGCTCCCCCGTAGAGAGGTCGCCCGCGGGCTGACGCTCTGCTGCGCATCACACCCAACTCGTCGCCGCCAGGATCGCGGTGCGCGCCGACCGCCACCTCGGCAGCGAATTCACGATTGCAGCCACCCGCGAGACAGGTCGAGAGCATCAGGAATTCGCTACCGCACCCCGTGTCTGGATGGGATAGGCACGTTGTCCGCCGACCCCGGCGGGCGGCCGGGGCCGGCCGCCCATGTCCGACCCGCGCTGTGAGAAATGCGGGTTAGCTCGCGTTGCCAAGCCATTCCCCCCATAAACGCCGCCACGACCAACATGGCACCCAACAACGCTCGAATGGTGAATTGTGGCCGGGGCATCCGGTCATTCTCGTTCGTTGGTCGGCAAGTTGTGAGCGTGCCGGGTAACGAGGGGAGCCTCGTACGGATTCTCTTCCATAGGACACCTTGGCATCACTCACAGCGCCGGCGGATGTCGAGCTCACTCGCCGGGTGTCATCTCGTCGTCGGCCGGCTCGCCGCCGTAGCTGGCGAAATCGGCCGGGAAAAAGAGGTGGCTATCGGCATAGGTCTGCAACCCAAGGCCGATCTGCTTGAGGTTGTTATTACACTGCGAGCGTCGGGCCGGAGTTCGTGCGTCCTGACATGCCGGCAGCAGGGCCATCGTCAAGAAAAGGCCCACCAGGGCACCGGCGATCGCAAGCGGACGGTGCACCGCATAGCGAAGAACGGCTCCGGCGGCGAGCCCGACGAGGATGACCGCGCCGTACGGGCCGGTCCAATGAAAAAAGCCAAATAGAGCGCCGGCCAGGGTGATCGCCGCGAACAATCCCTTGAGGCCGAATTGGCCGCGACGCGGCTCGTCGGGGTGTAGCAACGTAGTGCTCATACTCGCACCGTCCTTCCGATCAGTTACTCGCCGGGTATCATTCTGTCGCCGGCCGGTTTGCCGGTTCCTCTCAAGATTCCAGATTCACCACCACGCGACCGACCGTCTGGCCATGCAGGATCGCGTCGATCTCCGCGGGGAGCCCTTCGAGCGTCACTTCCTTCGTCAGCAGATCGAGCTTGTCGAGCTTCCAGTCGGCGGCCAGTTTCTGCCAGACCTGCATGCGGCGGTCGTAGGGACATTCGGCCGAATCGATGCCGATCAGTTCGACGGCTCGCAGGATGAACGGATAGACGGTGAGCGGCAGGTCCACGCCGCCCACCAGTCCGCACGCGGCCACACAGCCGCCGCGGTTGAGCGTGCGGATGATCGTAGACAACGTCCGCCCGCCCACGGTGTCGATGGCAGCCGCCCAGCGGGGGGCCAACAGAGGTTTGTCGCTGGCGTCGTCGACCTCGGCTCGGCCGACGATCGTCGTGGCCCCCAGTTGATGGAGCAGTTCGCGCGACGACGATTTGCCGGTCGAGGCCACCGCGCGATAGCCGGCCAGCGCCAGCAGCGCCACGGCCAGGCTGCCCACCCCGCCCGACGCGCCCGTGACGAGCACTTCGCCGTCATCGGGCTTCACGCCGCGTTCGACCAGTGCGAGCAGGCTCATGGCCGCCGTGAAGCCAGCCGTGCCGAGCGACATGCTCTCGCGGGCCGAGAGCCCGTGCGGCCGCCGCACGACCCAGCCCGCCGGTACCCGGATATACTGACCGAAACCGCCCCACGTATTCTGGCCCAGGTCGTAGCTGGTGACGATCACTTCGTCGCCTCGCTTCCAATCGGCCGAACGGCTCTCGACGACCGTGCCCGCCGCATCGATCCCCGGCACGTGCGGAAACTTTCTTGTAACTCCCGGATGGCCCGTGGCCGACAGAGCGTCCTTGTAATTCAACGACGAATAGGCCACGCGCACGAGTACATCGCCATCGGGCAGATCGGCGATCGGCCGCTCGACGATCTCGCCGTGCGTCTGTTTGCCCTCCTTGGTCACCAGGTAGCAGCGAAATTTCGGTTCGGACGCCATGGTTGGATGATTCTCCCTCGTAAAAACCGCATTTTATACCGCTTCGGCGCGGCAGTGAAACGGGCGACGAGGTGCGCGGGGTGCAGTCCGATCCTGGCGAGTGGTATACTCCCGAGAGGGGACAGCTTTTTGTCACGCCGACGTTCGCAAAGCATTGACAAAGTCGATCGAAACCGCTGATTCGTGCTCCGGCAAGGCTGCCGCGCAGCCTTTGTCTGTGCCCGCAGCCGAGGCGAATCCGCCTGGTAAACATGCGGCGGCCTCGAACGTCGCCAACTATGAGCAAGCGCTCGCACGAGATCCGAGGTGGGCATTGAGCGAAGGCAGCTTGCATTTTGAAGGGAAGAGCGCGGTCTTCGAGGCGTTGCGCAAGATCACGAAGCGGCTATCTGAGTTGCACGTTCCGTATTCAATCGTCGGCGGCATGGCGCTCTTTCACCACGGCGTGCGCCGGTTCACGGAGGACGTGGCCATCCTGGTCACGAAGCGAGATCTTCAAAGAATCCACAAAGAACTGGACGGCTTGGGCTATCTGCCTCCGCACCGGCATAGTAAGCACCTGCGTGATACCGAACTGGGTGTGCGGATTGAATTCTTGACGACGGGCGACTACCCGGGGGACGGCAAGGAGAAACCCGTAGCGTTTCCCGATCCGGCACACGTCGGCATCGTGTCGGACGGAATCTCCTACATCAACCTTCCGACGCTGATCGAGCTCAAGCTCGCGTCGGGGATGACGAATGCCGGCCGTCTGCGAGATTTGGCCGACGTGTTGGAACTGATCAAGCATTTGAACCTATCGGCGGAGTTCTCAGAGCGGCTCAATCCGTACGTCCGAGACCGATTCGTCGAATTGCACAAACAGGCCAAGAAGCGGTTCATCATGCTTTGGCGGAACAAGAATCTGACCGCCGAGGCCCACTCACTCGAACACATGATACGATCGCTGGGTGCTGCGGGCGCCGAGTTGGAAGCGATGCGCGAGGACGGCGTCACGCTCGACGCCGAGGCGGGCGGCGTCGGCAATGGCTATGCGTACTTGATGACCACCGATCCGGAGGTAGCCCGCAAGTACAACATGGTCGAAGAGTTTGAATTTTGGAGCGACGCGGAAGAGGACGGCAGCGACGACGCATGACATTTTCTAGTGACGAGATTCTAGACAGTGGTGACTCCCAACTCTTCGCGGTGACGTCGAGTGCCGCAGGCCCGGCGGGATCGCTGCCGCTGTCGGCCGAGATGCTGCGCGAATGGCCCAGCGGCGACCTGTTCGGCCTGTCGCAGAACGCCGGCATGGGCTGGCCGCCGCGCGAGATGCTCGGCCCGCAGTTCCTGATTCTGAGCACACAAGGTGGCATCCGTGCCGACGACGGCCGGCCGATCGCGTTGGGATACCACACGGGACATTGGGAGGTCGGCCTGCTCTGCCAGGCAGCCGCGCGCGTCTTGAAGGAAGCCGGCGGTGTGCCGTTCGCGGCCTATTGTTCCGATCCGTGCGACGGCCGCACGCAAGGCACGCCCGGCATGTTCGACAGCCTCCCCTATCGCAACGACGCGTCGACCGTGTTCCGACGCCTGATCCGTTCGCTCCCCACGCGGCGCGGCGTGTTGGGTGTGGCCACTTGCGATAAGGGTCTGCCCGCCATGATGATGGCGCTGGCCGGCTCGAAGGACTTGCCCTGCGTGCTCGTGCCGGGCGGCGTGACGCTGCCGCCCACCGCGGGCGAGGACGCTGGCAAGATCCAATCGCTGGGTGCCCGCTTCTCGCACGGCGAGATCACGCTCGAAGCGGCGGCCGACGCCGCCTGCCATGCCTGTGCGTCGCCGGGCGGCGGCTGCCAGTTCTTGGGAACGGCCGCCACATCGCAAGTCGTGGGCGAGGCACTCGGCCTGGCCCTGCCGCACAGCGCGCTCGCCCCCTCGGGACAGCCGATCTGGCTCGACATGGCCCGCCGCAGCGCCAAGACCCTCTGGCATCTCACCATGCGGGGCGTGCGCACCTCCGACATCCTCACCGAAGCCGCCGTGCGCAACGCCATGGTGGTGCATGCGGCCTTCGGCGGCTCGACGAACCTGCTCTTGCACGTGCCGGCCATCGCCTTCAGCGCCGGCCTGCCGCGGCCGACGGTCGACGATTGGACTCGCGTCAATCGGCGCGTGCCGCGGCTCGTCGACGTGTTGCCCAACGGGCCGGTCGGACATCCGACGGTGCGCGTCTTCTTGGCGGGCGGCGTGCCCGAAGTGATGCTCCATCTACGCGAACTGGGACTGCTGGAGCTCGACGCACTCACCGTCTCGGGCCAGACGCTCGGCCGCCTGCTCGATTGGTGGCAGGCGAGCGAACGCCGCCGCCGGCTGCGCGATCGGCTGCGGGAACAGGACGGCATCGATCCCGACGAGGTGATCCTCTCGCCCGCGCGAGCGCACGAGCGCGGCCTGACGAGCACCGTTTGCTTCCCGCGCGGCAACCTGGCGCCCGAGGGCTCGGTGATCAAGAGCACGGCCATCGACCCGCGCGTGGTCGACCCCGACGGTGTCTATCGCAAGGTCGGGCCGGCCCGAGTGTTCGTGCGCGAGAAGGACGCCATCGCCGCCATCAAGGGGCAGTCCGATCGACCGATCCGCGCCGGCGACGTCATCGTGCTCGCTTGTCGCGGCCCGATGGGCACCGGCATGGAAGAGATCTATCAGATCACGTCGGCCCTCAAGCATTTGTCTTTCGGTCGCGAAGTGGCGGTCGTCACCGACGCGCGCTTTTCCGGCGTGAGCACCGGCGCTTGCATCGGACACGTCGGCCCCGAAGCGCTCGCCGGCGGCCCGATCGGCAAGGTGCGCGACGACGATGTCGTCCGCATCACGGTCGATCGCAACGAACTGGTCGGCACCGTCGATCTGATCGGCGAGGCCGGCCGCCCGCTCGCCGCCGAAGCCGGCACGCGCATCCTCTCCACGCGCCCACCGCGCGACGACCTAGCTCCCGATCCCGCCCTGCCCGCCGACACACGCCTCTGGGCCGCCCTCCAAGCCGCCAGCGGCGGCACCTGGGGTGGCTGTGTCTACGACGTCGACCGCATCTCCGCCGCGCTTGCCAGATCGGAATGGGATGAGACAAGCGTTCGGTAATTCGTAGCAGGCGATGACCCCCGACGGCACCGGTTATGATTCGTGTTTCTTCAGTTCCTCGTTGAAACGGATGTGATTGCCGAACGGATCGATCACCTGCACACTCTTGGAATCGTAAAACGTCGTCTCGATTCCGGGCCGTAGGTATTTGTAACCCTTGGCCATGATCTCTCGGTGAAAATCCTCGATTCCCGTCATCCACACAAAAACCGTCGAACCGGGGCAGGCGTCCCCATGATGTTCGGATAGGTGCAGCGTCAGCCCAGCCCGGGAGACTTGGATATACGCTGGCGTGTTCTCCTCGAAGTGGTGTTCCCAATCGACGGTGAAGCCGAGGAAGCCGACGTAGAACTCCTTCGCCTTTTCGACGCTGAAAATGCGGAGGATCGGTATCGTCTTCTGAAATTCGATCATGTCGAAAATCCTCGCGGATTTCGGCGGCGGCGCTGTGACGAAAGCGATCTCCTTGTCGATCGGGCCATCAAGTGTCCATCATCGTCGATTCGCTCCGGTTCGACCATCACCCCGCCTATTCATCTGCCTTCGTGATCTCCGTATCTGACAGACCGAACGAATCATCCGGCCAGGTCGGCTTTCCTTCGACGCCTTGCCCGTCGCGTGTTTGGCCCTCGATCACGCTGTCTGCCCGATACTGGATGCAGAGGAAATATAACGGTGCCTCCGAATTGTTCCGAAACGCTCGTGCCCCCGCCGGGCCGATGCGCACCACCGAACCTTCCTGTACGTCGAAGCATTCACCATCGACGAGGAATTGGCCCTTGCCACCGACGAAGACATAGACCTCCTCGTTGAGCTTGTGCCTGTGCAGGAACGGGATGCCTTTGCCCGGTGGGACGACGTTCAAAGACATCTCCATGCCGCGAGATCCCAAGAGGCTCTGCAGGAACACCTTGCCCTTGCTCGGCCGTGGCACGTCGGGTGGTTCCATCTTGAACTGTGCCCAGTCGTCCATCGGGCCGGCATGAACGCAGGTGAAGTTGCTTTCGTGCCTTGTGCGTTCGTCTAGCATCATCTCGGTTCCTTTCAATCATTCTTACGATGGAAAACACTTGCCGAAGGCCACGAGCAACTTCGGCGATCCTTTGATACGAATGCGGCGGCGTAGAAGTGCCCAGAACAGGCTGCGCTCCTTCGCCAAAAAGCCCAGCCACGTCTCGCTATCGGCGGCCACACGCAGGTCGGCTTGCCCCTGATGGCCGTTCTCGACCTGCAATGTGCCGCCACGAATGCTAACCGTGGCCTGCGTCTCTTCTTTGCCGGTGAACGTGAAGTGGTAGACGGCGTTCAGCCCTTCGGCCTTGCCTGGCTGAAACGTGAGCCGCAACCCCGACAAGAAGCGCTGGATCGTTCGCGGCCGCAAACCATTGCCGACCCGTTTGGTGGTTTTGTGCGGAAAACGGCGAGCCACATGGTCTTCGGCGTCGGAGCCGGCGACGACGTAGACCGTTTCTTCCTTGTCCTGCAACGGTCGCACGATTTCCCGTAGATGGTTGCTCTTGTCGTCGAGGTAGGGGCCGATCACATCTTCCCCGGCCGGGCAGACGCTCAGACAGTAGGCCGCCTTGTAGTTTGGACCGAACGCCAGGCTTTGCCACATCGACGCCGATTCGGGGTCGCTGACCCTGCCGCGATAATCGAGGGCATTCTCGCTGGCGGCCACCTGCTCGACCCAATCCGTAAAGCCACCCATGAATTCACGGTAGTTATGCGTGTAGCAGGCCGAAAAGTTGAAATCGCCGTCGGGCGAGATCGCGCCAACCGGGCACGCTGCGACACAGAGCTTGCATTCCAAGCAAGGGTTGTACGAAAGCGGTCGGCCGTACTCGGTCGCCTCGGCGGCGATCAGCACGGTGCCGAGCAGGATGAAATTGCCGAACTTGGGATGGATCACGTTGCGATGGATCCCCATCTGGCCCAATCCCGCCGCCACGGCCACCGGTTTGTGCGACACGACCCAGATCTTGCCGCCCGGAAAACCATCCATCTCCATCGGGAATCCCATCGCCGGATTCAGCGCGCGGATGCCCTGCTTCTCCAACATTGCTACGACCCTGCGGGCTACCTCGTTGGCATGATCGCCCGTGTGGTGGAATTCGAGGTTGGCGACTGACCGAGCAGGGCTGCGGATCGGCTCACGGTTCATTCGACATACGAAGCTGAGCAGGGTCTTGGCGTTTGGGAAGACACGCAGGATGTCGTCCCGTTGATCGTCGAGCGCCGGGCGACCGATCTCGACCAACCCAACATCGTCCGCTCCGCAGTCGAGACAAAGTTGACGCAACCAAGCTGCATCGAGTTTCGTCGTCGGCGTTAGCTGCTGACGGCCCCTCTCTCGGACCAGTCGCACGGTGGGATGTTCGGCGAGTTTCATGGCCGGCCCTTTTGTTTGTATATGCAATTAAATGGTGAAAAAAACACCTACTGGTCTGCGTCTCTCGATTGCCGCAGCTTCTTGGCAGCCTTTTCGAGCAGCGCGATGCCCTGATCCCCAAGCAATTCGGCAGCCTGGCGCTGTGCTTCTTCCCAAGCCGGAACCGCCTTTTCGACCAACCGTTTCCCCTGTGGGGTGAGCTTGAACGGTTGCGAACGAGCATCTTCTTCCGGCACGATCTCCAGCCAGCCGTTCGCTTTCATCCGTTCGACGTTCCGGCTGAGTGTCGATGCATCGAGTTGCAGGATATCGCAGACCTGGGCGGGCCGGGCGAGGCCGAGTTTGGCCGCGACAACCAGGATGTTCAACTGACTGACCTTCACACCCAACGGTCGAAGTGCATCATCATAAAAATTCGTAACGACCCGGTTCAGCGACCGTAGACGCACCGCGATGCAGGTCTTGGCGATCGTATCGATGGTGGCGGTGGTTTTGTTCATGATCCGACCTAATTGTATATGCAAATACATGCACGGGTCAAGCCCTGTTCGACGTAGCGACTCGGGCTGGGCCCGCCCCCTGACCGCGTAAAGTGTAGACAGAATCCACGCCGTCCCGCTTCGGACGCCGCATCGGCGCGGCCAATAACGCTGCCACCACCAGCAAGGCAAAGCACGTGATGCCAGCCCCGACGTAGAACCGCGTGGGAATATACTCAAACAGCACGGTGTGCCGTCCGGGCGGCAGTTCGACACCCATCAATACGTAGTCGGTGCGGAAGATCTTGGCCGGCTGCCCGTCGACGGTCACACGCCAGCCGGGGTAGTAAATGTCGCTTAACACGCAGAACGTGGCGGATTGCGACTCGGTTTCGACCTGAACCTTGCCGGGAGCCAGCTCCTTCGCGGCGGCGGTGTGGGCAGAATCGGCGCCCGCCGGCGCGAATGAACATGCTTCTTCGACCAATGCCGACCGGGCGGGATCGAAGCGCGAGCCGTCGGGAAGGCGCGAGCCGTGAACCGCGCGAAGTACGTCGCCTTGAGAAAGCGACAGCACGTCGACAACTAGCCAGGCCCGGGGCATCGCCCGGGGATTTTCAAAAGAACTGGTTTCGTACATGTGGTCGACGTAACGGAATCGCGTCGACCCGTTCAAGTATCGCACTATTGCCCCATCGTAGACCGGCGAGTCTGGTTTAATTGCGTTGTCAGGTACGACGACGTATCGTGACGCCAGCAAATCGAGCGCGAGATCGTCATCACTCAGCATGTTGTAAGTCATGAACCCGTTGCCGGAGCGATGCATGTCCAAAAGGTCCATTATCCGCTGTGTCACGAGCGGATGGTAACCGCTTGTGCAAGGGAGCTGCCAGATCGCTGCCAGATTGGCAAGGGCGGCTTCCGGTGGAGTCCATCTACTAGGCAACCCCGTCACGCGCTGTCCGGATTTAACGAACTCTTCGCGATATTTCGTCAGAAGCGGTGGACACGCCAGATGCATGCGCTCGTCGGCATACTGCCATAACCACTCGCCGCACCGGGCGTAGCCGGCCATTTCCATCGCCACCGCCGCCAGTAACACGGCGCGAGATAGCTTCGTCGGTCTCAGTACGCTGATCCAAAGCACTACCGGCGCAACAGCCAAGGCCGCCAGCGAAACCCTGGCCGCTTGCGCGTGCCATGCGAGACTGATCCCCGCGTTCTGCAACGCCAGGTACGCGCCGACGACCGCGGTCGAAACCGCAACGGTCGCCATCAATGCGCCGCCGATTCGCCGCGCAAGTGGGGCCGCGCTCAGCGAGGCCATCCCCCAACCCGACAACACGGACGCCGCCAGGCTCAATTCACCGAGGTGCCGGGCGGGGCAGCGAAACTTGTTGAACATCGGAACGTGGTACACGAGCGCCGATAGACCGCCATCCGGGCCGAGGGCCAGCAGAAATGCGCATGCCGCCACCGCGAGCCAGAATCTCGCGGAACGTCGATCCACCGCCGACCAGGTGCCGAAGACGGCCAGCAACGCCGGCAGAATGCCAACATAGGCGGTCGTCTCGGTCAAGTTGCCCTCACCCTTGAACGGGGTTTCGGGCGTGCCACCATGCGCGTAGGGGAAGACCAATGGCGGCAACTGCTTCAGCGGCAGACTGTATTCGCAGAACGCCGTGTAGTCCATCGCCGTTCGCACCGAGCCCTTGGTCAACTGGTGCATCGGCAACAGCAGGATGGCCGACAAGGCGAACCCGAGACCGACAGCCGCCACCGCCGCGGCGCAGTACTGCCGGCAACCTGCCGGCGCGGCGCGCGCCCCGACGAGCGTGTAAGCCCCCAACAGCGCCAGCGAGTAAGCCGAGATCTGGGGATGTCCCGCCAGGATAGAGCACGCGATCGCCGAGCCGGCCGCGGCGATCCAAGCGGGGGCGGCTCGCTCGCGCAGACGTTCAAACGTGTAGAGCACCAACGGCAGCCAAGCGCTGGCGTGAACCATATTCACATGGCCCAGATGGGCGATCAGGAAGCCGCTCATGCCATAAACCAGTCCCGCGACCCCCGCCCCGAGTGACGAATCGGTGAGCCTCCGTACGTACGCATACGTGAAACAGCTTGCCAAGACGTAGCCCGAGATAACCAGCGCGTTCCAGCCGTCAGGCAGCATCGCCGCCAGCAGCGCCGGTGGATACCATCCCATGCGTTGAGGATCGGCCAGACCAGGGAATCCCGCGAACAGGGTCGGATCCCAAGCCCAGCGGGCCGAGCGAAAACCGGCCAGGAAGACGATACAACCATCGCCGGGGGCGAGAAGATGCCCTGCGAACACTACCGGCGAAAACAAGCCGGTATAGATGAACGTGTAAAGAGCCACCACGCCGAAGGCGCGTCCCGCCGAGGCCCAATATCGAGGGATGCAAACGGACCCAGCGGCCGCCGTCGTTCGCTTTCCCACTTCCAGAGCTGGCGCACTCGCGAAGGATCGTAGCATCCTT
Source organism: Pirellulales bacterium (assembly GCA_035547915.1). Taxonomy (GTDB): domain Bacteria; phylum Planctomycetota; class Planctomycetia; order Pirellulales; family JAICIG01; genus DASSFG01. The sequence continues at coordinate 19,815 of DASZTS010000097.1, forward strand.
ACTCGGTTCCCGCGGTTTTGCTATTGTATCGCAGCTTATAGCGTCGGCTGCTGAGAGAGGTCAAGCTTGTTCTGGCTGCCAGCATAATGACTTTCGGTCAGCGGACGGCAAACCTCACAACATGAATGCTCGGTACCGCTCAGAAAACAGGAGAAATGGGACATCCGGAGTCAACCTGATCCTTTGCGGGAAGGGGCCGCGCGATAGAATCAAAAGGTGAACAGGATCAGAGAGGTCACCGAACGGTCGCTGAGGGCGACAGGCAAACCCCGGGAGCCCGAGCGGCTTGGGCAAAAAATCGGCCGTGAAACGCCGATTTTTCAGGAGCCCGATCCAGTTTTGTCGGTTGCTCTCAAACACGGCCGTTTTCAGATTCGCCTGAAGCATCTCTTTCTACTCCAGGTGGTGCTGGGGTTGCCGCTCGCGCTGGCAGTTCTTTGCGCGCAATTGATCGAACGAGGGCGGCTTTCATCGGCTGAACGAGATCGCCAATTCCGTGCCCTTGAGAGTGTCGGTTTCGCCAAGGATGACGACGGCGAGATACGCTTGTTAAGTCCGAACGAGAATTGCACGGACGGCAATCTCCGCTTGCTCATTCCGTTTGCCGAGGAGTCGAATTACGTCTCGGGGGCACGGCCATAACCAACGATGGCAGCAAGATCATCGTCCAACTCCACCGGCTACGTGTGCTCGATGTCAGCAACACAGCGGTGAGTACTGATTTCGGCCGCAACCTGAGCACATTACGCGAACTTCACTCGATAGCAATGAACGGCTGCAGGATGAACAACTGTGTGATGTATCTTCGGCAGTTGCCGCTGGCCTATCTCGATCTCGCGGACAGCGACCTGGATGACACGGGGTTGCAAGAGCTCAGTGCGATCAAAACACTTCGATTCCTCGATATACGGCGGACGAACGTGACTTCGATGGCCTCAAAAGCGTTTCAGGAAGCCCGGCCCGACGTTTTCCTGACGCTTTAACCCTATGGCGGGTCTACCTATATGAATCTGCGTGGATTGCGGCCAACCGTTGCTCTTCTCTTTTCGGTCGCCGTGCTGGCTCTCGCTCTGGCCCGCCCGGCGCCAGCCCTCGATTTGCCCGAGGCGGTTGACGCTGGGCGGCAGTTTTTGGCCCGGCACGAAGGTGAGCGGGCGGACTTGGCGGCCTTGCTGGCGGGTTATACCGGACCGATCGAACCGGTCATTCAAGAGCTGACCCGACAGACGTTCGAGCCGGTCGAGGCCGGCTATCATCCCGAGGAGCATTTCGCGCTGCCTGAGTTGCTCGAGCGGCATCCGGACGACTTGTTGTATTTCACCGTTCCGGCGACCTACCGCCCGAATCGGCCGACCGGCCTGATCGTGTTCATGCACGGCGGCGGAAGTAAAACGTCGCGGCAGGCGCCGCGGGTCTTCATGAGCATTCCGGACCAAGACGGACCGGACAGTTACCAACTGGGCGACGTCTTCGCGGCCACCGGCATGGTGGCGGTGGGACCGTCGGCCCCTTGGGACGAGGAATCCTCGCACCGTTGGTGTCTCAAGGAAGCGGACGAATACCTGGCCGACGTGATTGCGGAATGCAAGAGTCGGTTCAATATCGATCACGACCGTGTGTTCCTGGTCGGCCACTCGATGGGCGGCTTCGGTGCTTACCATCACATACAGCGGCAGCCAGACCGGTTTGCGGCCGTCGTGGCCAATGCCGGATCGTGGACTCTGGCCCATTGGCCGGTTATCCGTGGCACACAGCTATGCATGGTTCACGGGGTCCGCGACGCCCGCCCGGGCATCCGCTGGCACTATACCGACATCGAATATGCCCGCCAGACCCATCGGCTGTTGACCGAGCGCGGGCTCGACCACGTATTCTTGGAGCACCCGGGCGAGCACGCCGTCGTGAATGCGCGGGAGCACCTGGGCCGGTTTTTCGTCTCGGCCGAACAGCTCCGTCGCGACGCCTGCTATCCGCACGTCACATTGGCGACCCCGTTGGGATTCCGGCCCTACTACCGCTCACCGGTGGCCCACAACCGCTGGCTGACCTTGGACGAGGCGACCGACGGCGATTTGGGATACGACGAGTTGTTTACCAGCGGCGAAGACGACTTCGACGCCTGGAAACTCGAACACCGCACGACGACTCGACAGGGCGCGTCGATCGACGCGATCAACCGTGGAAATAACATCGTCGAAGTGACCACCCACAATGTTGCGAGGTTCACCGTCTGGCTCCATCCGCGGATGGTCGACATCGGCCGGCCGCTGACGATCATCGTCGATGGCGAGAATCGCACCATAGGCCGCGTTACACCCTCGTTAGCGACCGCGCTCGAATCGTTTGACCGGCGCAGGGATTGGGGCCTGATCTATCCGATCAAGGTCGAATTGGCGGCGGGCAGGACCACGCCGACAATCGGCCAATGAATAAAGCATGCCGCCGTGGGCTCCATGAGATAAGTCACCATCGTCGGCTTTGATTGCTCAGCTAGATCTAGCCGGCCGCTCTTTCACCGCGCCTCGAAAAGCTCGTGCGAGACGGAACCATTTACTGACCGGCAGCACAAACACGTCCCGAGCATCGTCGCAGACACGTCGTGCGTCGAGTCCGTTTGATCGCCCGCCTCGGCCGATTGCAGCAGGCCTTGCCGAGCCCGACAATAGAGATCGCCAGAACAGCGGCCAAACGCGTTCGCAAACTAGGAAACGACCGATGAAGATCAGTCCGGCGATGTGGTGGGCCCGGTCGTTGGCGACGGTGGCGATTTCGTTGATGACGGTGGGAAACGCTTGGGCCCAAGCCGGCTGGGCGATCTATACGATGAACGCCGACGGTGGCGACGTCAGGAATGTCAGCCAGAATAATCGCGGATCGTTCGGGGCGCCCGGTTGGTCGCACGATGGTAAGAGGCTGACGTATCACGGCGTGGCCGACGGCTCTGCGTTTACGAACTCACATATCTTCGTCCATCGGCTCGGCGAGGTGGCCCCGGATGACCTCGGTCCCGGATCGACGCCGTCGTTTTCGCCCGACGATCAGCAGATCGCGTTCTCGATCGCCGATTGGAGTGGACATAAACTGAAGCGCGGCGTATGGGTGATGAACGCCGACGGCAAGAACCGCGAATGGATCAGCGAAGGGGAACGTCCGCGCTGGTCGCACGATGGCGACAAGATGGTGTTCACAGCCAACGTGGAAGGGTTTCCGAGCCTGTATGTCTACGACTCCGTCTCGCTGGAACGAACGCGTATCCTCGGTCCGGGCTATAGCCAGATCATAGGTGCCACCTTCTCGCCCGATGGCAGCCGACTCGTCTATGTTGGCTACAACGGTGGCAGCATCGCCGAGAATAGCCCGAACGGTGTGTTAGCGATCGTCGACGTTCGAGCCGGTGCGGTTCCCGAAATACTCGTCCGAGGCAGAGTGGGCTTCCATCCCGACTGGTCGCCCGCGGGGAGTCGGCTGCTCTTCCGCGTGGCCGACGAGTCGGCGGTCGAGCGACTGCAGATCCTGAACCTCGACGGCAATCGAGCGCCGGCGCTCCTCCCCAATCAGCGCGGAAAGATCAACGGTAACGCCGTCTGGTCGTCGGACGGAAATCGGATCGCGTTCGCGAGTGACCGGGATCGTTGAAGGGATGGGCAGCGGCACCTCGTGGGCGTCGTCGACCCGCGGCGGCTAATCTGCCAGATGTGAATGCGATGCTCGACTGGCGGCGAAGTTTGCCACCGGTGGCAAACTTATTTTTCAAACTTGGGGATCTCGGGCGTGGGAAGCTCAGCGAGTAATCGCTCGATGACGCGGTCGTTCGTCATGCCTTCGGCCTGGGCCTGAAAGTTTGTGCTGATGCGATGACGGAGGACGGGGATGGCGACCTTCTTGATGTCGTCGATGGCCACCGAAAACCGGCCTTCCATCGCAGCCAGGGCCTTGCCGCCGTGGATCAAGAATTGGCCGGCACGCGGCCCCGCGCCCCAATCGACCAGCTCACGCACGAAGTCCGGTGCCGGCGGATCCTCGCAGCGGGGGCGCGTCGACCGCACGAGGCGGGCAACGTATTTAGTGATGTAATCGCTCACGGCCACCGAGTTGACCAGCTTTTGCAGGTTCAAGATCGACCGGCCCGAAAGCACCTTGCGCACTTCGGGACGCTCGCCGCGCGTGGTCGACGCCAGGATGCGCTCTTCTTCGACGAGCGTCGGATAGTTCACCTTGATGTTGAACATGAACCGGTCGAGCTGGGCTTCGGGCAGCGGATAGGTTCCTTCCTGCTCGATCGGGTTCTGGGTGGCGATGGTGAAGAAAGGATCGGGAAGGTTGAACGTTTGCTGGCCGACCGACACTTCCCGTTCTTGCATCGCCTGCAACAACGCGGCCTGCGTCTTGGGCGGCGTGCGGTTGATCTCGTCGGCCAGCAGGATGTTCGTGAACACCGGCCCTTCGACGAAACGGAAGCTCCGTTTGCCGTGTTCGTCTTCTTCCAGCACGTTCGTGCCCGTGATATCGGAAGGCATCAAGTCGGGCGTGAACTGAATGCGCTTGAAATTCACATCGAGGATGCGGGCCAGCGTGCTCACCATCAGCGTCTTGGCCAGGCCGGGCACGCCTTCCAGCAGACAATGGCCGCGGGTGAAGATGGCGGCGAAGAGCTGTTCGATGACGTCGTCTTGTCCGACGATGACCTTTTGCAGTTCCTCCTGCATCAGCCGGCGATGATGGCTGAACTCCTGTAGCACATCGCCCAGGCTTCTATTTTTCGCCGTGGACACGAAACAAAATCCTCGATTTTGGAGGGATGACCTAAAATGGCCGTCGCGAGCAAAGCAACTCGCTCCCATCTTATAGGGCTCTCTTCGGACCAGCAAACCGGTCCTTGACCATACCCTCGGCGGCCATGCTATGCTGACAATTAATACATGTCGGCGCTACCTCGTTCACTTCCCGCCCCCTTGTCATGATGTCACGCATCGTCGATCGACCGCCCGAGGGACTGCGAGCCGACGGCCTCAAGACCGGCGGCTGGTGGCATGCGGACGAAGAACCCGGCCGGATCGTGTGCGACCTCTGTCCGCGGACCTGTGCATTGCGGCCCGGGGATCGCGGCTTTTGCTTCGTGCGCGAGAATCGCTCGGGCGAGATGGTGCTCTCCACCTACGGGCGCAGCACGGGTTTTTGTATCGATCCGGTGGAGAAGAAGCCGCTCAACCATTTCTACCCAGGTACGAGCATCCTGTCGTTCGGCACCGCTGGCTGCAACCTGGGCTGCAAGTTCTGCCAGAACTGGTCCATCTCGAAGTCGCGCGAGGTCGAACAGCTCAGCGAGGAAGCCACGCCCGAGGCGATCGCCGCCGCCGCGCAGCGGTTGGGCTGCAAGAGCGTGGCCTTTACCTACAACGATCCGGTCGTGTGGGCCGAATATGCCATCGACGTGGCCCGGGCCTGTCACGCGGTGGGCGTGAAGACGGTGGCTGTCACAGCGGGCTATATCACGCCGGCCGCCCGTGGGCCGTTCTACGAAGTGATGGACGCGGCCAACGTCGATCTCAAGGGTTTCACCGAAGATTTCTATCGGCACCTGACCCTTTCACACCTCGAGCCGGTGCTCGAAACGTTGCGTTGGCTGAAGCACGAGACCGATGTGTGGTTCGAGATCACCAACCTGGTCATTCCGCAGGCCAACGATTCGCTCGACGAGATCCGCCAGATGTGCGGTTGGATCTTGGACAATATCGGCTCCGACGTGCCTTTGCATTTCACGGCGTTTCACCCCGATTTTCGCATGCGAGACCGTGGCGCAACTCCGCCCGAAACGCTGCTCGCCGCCTACGAAGTGGCGCGGTCGCTCGGATTAAACTATGTTTATGCGGGCAATGTGCACGCCCTGCGCGAAGGGAGCACCTGGTGTCCCGGCTGTGGCACATTGCTCATCGAGCGCGATTGGTACGACCTGCACCGCTATCAACTCGACGGTAACCGCTGCCGGAACTGCGGCTACCAGATCACCGGACATTTTGAGACAGCGCCCGGCAACTGGGGCCGCAAGCGGTCGCCGGTGCGCATCGCCGAATATGCCTCAGCCGGCGGGCAGCGACCGAGACCGGAGCAGACACAAATCAACGTTGCGCCGCAGCAGCTCGTCGTGTTGCAGCCGACCGCCCCGAATACCACTCGACCGGAAGCGAACGAATTCCGTCCTACCACGATGAACGATGCGATAAGTGTCACGCCGACTCTGGAAGCCCCGACGGCGGGCGCGGCCCGGCCCGAACTGACCGACGACCAGAAGCAGACGCTCTTGCGGGCCGCCGCACAGATCGTCGCCGCCACAGCGACCGGCCAGACGATGACGCCCACGAGCGCGGGGCTCGATCCGTTTCAGGGAGTGCTCGTGTTGGGCGCCTTCGTCACCTTGAAACGCGAAGGCCGTCTGCGTAGCTGCTGCGGCGCTATGTCTCCTTCGGTCAACCTCGCCCATGCCGTCTTTCATGCGGCGGTGCGGTCGGCGATCGACGACCATCGCTTTCCGCCCGTCACGCCGCACGAGTTGCCGTATCTCGATGTGGATCTCTGGGTGTTGCACGGCCAACAAGCCGTGACGGCGCAGGGCGAGGCTCGCCGCGATACGGTGACGATCGGCAAACACGGTCTGCAAATCGCCGCGGGAGATCGGCGCGGTTTGCTGCTGCCCGGCGTGGCCATCGAGCACAGGCTCGACGCGGAAGGTTTCTTGCAGCAGGTCTGCCTCAAAGCGGGCCTCCAGCCGACGGCCTGGAAGGACAATGACACGGTGCTCTCGACCTTCGAGGGCGAGATGGTAGAGGGAGCGCTGCATCAACTCGTCGAGCAACAGCCCGCTCCGAATGCCGCGGTGGCTCCGCGCCGCCTGACACCGGCCGATCTGACCGCCTTGGCCGATTTCTGCCTAGGCAATATCTGGGCCACGATCGCCGGTGCCACGCCCAGTTGTTATGCCTTCGGTGTGGCGGACGACAACGTAAACGGTGTCGCCCTAGCACTGGAAGACACCGCCGGCAATCGCTGGCTACAAACGAGTCAGCTCTCGCTGCGCCAGCTCATGCCCCTGCAATCGACTCTGTTTGCCCAGAGCGAGGAACTGGGCAAACTGCTCGCCAGCCGCGGTGTCGCCGCCAGCCGCCTGGCTGAAGCGCGGCTCAGGTTGGCCGTGCTCTACGAACCGGCGATGCACGGCACGCTGGCGGCACCGGATCTGCGCGGTGTCGATGCCGCGCGGCAGTCGGTGATCGTGGTCGAGGGTGCCAAATCGGCCATCGTGTACGACGAGCAGGTGGCGCCGACCGATTCGATGGCCGAGGCCCGCCGCCTCGCGCGGGTGACTCTGCCCGAAAGTGCGGCCGTCTATAGCGCCGTCACCCTATCCAACGTGCCGCGTTTCGTCGTAGCGAGCGTTCCGGCGCCTCAGGCGGGGCCGCGGACACGCCCCGCCGCCGTGGCCGGAAGCTTTTATCCCGGCGATGCCGAATCGCTCTCGCACCTGGTCGACGACCTGCTCAGCGGCCCACCGGTGACACCGGAAGTCTGGCCGGCCGTGATGACGCCTCACGCCGGGCTCAAATTCTCCGGTCGCCTGGCCGCCGATGTCTTGCGGCGAGTCGTCATACCCGAGCGGGTCGTTATCATCGGGCCGAAGCACACGCGGCTGGGGGTCGAACGGGCGGTGGCGCCCCACGAATCGTGGTCGATCCCCGGTGCGATCATCCCGGCCGATCCAGAACTGGCCCGCGAACTGGTGGAAGCGATCCCCGGCCTGCAAGTGGATGCGGCCGCGCACCAGCAGGAGCATGCCATCGAGGTCGAATTGCCGTTCATCTCCCGGCTGGCCCCGCAGGCCAAGGTCACGGGCATTGTCGTGGGCTCGGGCAACCTGGCGCGGTGCCGCGACTTTGCCGACGGTCTGGCCTCCTGCCTGCAAGGTCGCGCCGGCTCGACGTTGCTCGTGATCTCCAGCGACATGAACCATTTCGCCAACGACGCAGAGACTCGCCGCCTCGACGAAATGGCCCTCGCCGCGATGGAAACGCTCGATCCGGCGGCCCTGCTCGACGTGGTCACCCGCCACCACATCAGCATGTGCGGCGTGTTACCGGCAGTCATCGTCATGGAGACGCTTCGCCGGCTCGGCGGGCTGACGCGCTTCCGCCGCGTCGGCTATGCCACCAGCGGCGACGTATCGGGCGAGCGAAGCCGCGTCGTCGGCTACGCGGGTATGTTGCTGGGGTAGCGGCGTGATCTGCTGGGGTAGACAGCGCGACAAAATCCGCACGAGGAACACACGAGGACGCCGTGCTCCGATCCGGGTTGCAGCGGTGTTATAATCCACTCATGTCTACGATCAGTTATCTCGACCGCTTCCTCGAGCCGATGGCCGAGGCTTTTACGCCGGAATTTGCCCGTCGCATCGTCGAATTACGGGCAGAGCCGAGTCTTCAGGCACATATCGATGAATTGGCCGAAAAGGCGAATCACGGAACGCTTTCCCCTGATGAGGAACGAGACTACAGGAGCTGCATTGAGGCAGCCGACATCATCGGTATCATTCAAGCCAAGGCACGGCGCTTTTTAGCAAGCCATCCTGACCAAGATGGATGACGAGCTGCGTGAATTCGTAAGGCACCGAGCTCGCGATCGTTGCGAGTATTGTTTGATCCCACAGGAAGCGACGCCCTACTTCAGATTTCACGTAGAGCACATCATCGCGAGGCAACATGCTGGTGAATCCGATGATGAAGCGCGGCTCGCTTTGGCCTGCGCCCGCTGCAACGCCTATAAGGGTCCAAATCTCAGCAGCGTCGATCCTTCGACGGGACAAATCGTGCTCCTTTTCAACCTTCGACAAGATCGATGGGAAGACCATTTTTTCCTCGACAGCGGCGAAGTGGCTGGGCTTACACCGACCGGTCGGGCAACCGTGCGGCTGCTGAACATGAACGCCGAAAATCGCGTCGAACTGCGAAAGGAATGGTACGGGGGCGAATGAACTTCTTAACAGGCGCCCCCAAACGTCCGATCGATTCCGCCAGGACGCCTTGCTCCAATTCAGCAAGAGTCGGATAATCGGCTCGCCATGGCGCCGATCGCGGCAAATCCCGAAGCGAGTCTGGATGTCCGTCCGGGTGACGAGACGCTCACGCCGGCCGAGTTGAAGTCGGTGTCGTTGTTCGCCGACTTGAAGCGGGCGCCGAGCTTCGAAAAGTTTCCAGGCGCCCTGGTCCTCAGGCGCTATGCGCGGGGCGATGCGATCGTCCGGCAAGGCGAGGCCGGTTGGACCGCGTTCTATATCCTGACGAGCGAAGACCTGGTCACGCTGCGCCGCGTGCAGTTGGCGCAGGTGCAAGCGGAACTCTCGGCCAGCGAGGCGAGCCGCCGCCAGGAGCTTGCCGCGCGTCAGGCGGCGCTCGAGCATGAATTAGCCCACCTGTCGACACGCACCGCGGTGCCCGCCGACGAGCGGGCCAAGGAACCGGCCGTCACGGCCAGGTTGGATGTCGAGTTGTCGTCGCGGACCAAGATGCCGGGGGTGCTGAGCCGCCTATTCGGACGCGGACGTGGCAGAACCGAAGCCGACCGCCGGCCAGACTACGTTCCCAACGACGGCGCGACCGACATCGCGCTCAGCACGCGCCAAGCGCCGATGTACGAGGGCGACCTGTTCGGCGAGATGAGCTGCTTGAACCGCGTACCTCGCTCGGCGACCGTCATCGCCGATCGCGACTGTTACCTGCTCGAGATGCTCCGCAACATCTTGGATCAGGTGCGGCGCGACCCGGGTTTCAAGGAAAAATCCGACTGCGTCTATCGCCGCCGGGCGCTCGGGCCGCAGCTCAGGCGGTTCTCGATCTTCGCCCAATTGACCGAACAACAGTTCGACGGTCTGCGGCAGCAGGTCGAGTTGGCGACTTTTCCGGCGGGCGGCGTCATCTTCAACGAAGGGGACGCCTCGGACGCCTTCTACGTAATCCGTAGCGGCATGGTCAAGATCGTCAAAAACCTGCCGACGCCACGCACGCTGACCTACCTGGGCCGCGGCGATTTCTTCGGCGAGGCCGGCGCCTTGCTGGGCCAGCCGCGCAGCGCCACGGCCATCGCCAGTGGACATCCACAAGCCACCGAGGGGCTGGGCTCGGACGTGGAGTTGGTGCGCATCGGCCGCGATTATTTTCTCGATCTGTGCCGCTCCTCGAGCGAATTGCAGGCGCTCTTCGCCGCGCAGCGCAAGCGATACGAAGAGCGCGAACGGCAGCAGACCGAAGCACCGGCGTGGGATCCGCAGCAGCCGGTGTTGCTCCATCCGCAGTTCGAGGAATTGGGCCTGCTACAGGGCCAGAAGCTCATGCTCGTCGATCTCGACCGCTGCACACGTTGCGGCGACTGCATGCAGGCCTGCGTCAACACACATCAAGACGGGGTCAGCCGGCTGTACCTCGATGGCCCACGCTTCGGCAAGTATCTGGTGCCGAACGCTTGCCGCAAGTGCCTCGATCCGGTGTGCATGATCGGTTGCCCGGTCGGCTCGATCGTACGCGGCGAAGCCGGCGAGATCGTCATCAAGGATTGGTGCATCGGCTGCGGCCTGTGCGCCGATCAATGCCCCTACGGCTCGATCCACATGCACCCTCTCGCGGGACTCAACCTGGCGACCGACCGACCTTCACATACGCCCGCATCTGCCGATGCGCGAGAGAAGGAGGTGAGCGAACGGGCAGTGGTGTGCGACCTGTGCGCGGGCCTCGACGGCATGGGGCCGGCATGTGTCTATCACTGCCCGCACGATGCGGCCATCCGCATCGATGCCCGCTACGACTTTCCCGGAACGTGTTGACGCGATGTGTCGGGGGCCGTTCGGTCATTGGCCCGTGAACGGCCTGCCCGGCGGCGGATCGGGCGGTTGTCGCCACTGCCAGTCCGTCCGGTAATTGATCTTCAAATACGGCGTCTCGATCCGCTGCCCACCCTGTTGTTGAGAGATCAGCAGTCCGTTCAAAGCGCTCGACGTGAGCAGCGTGCATTCGACCGGCCAGGTGGGGCGACTCGTGTGGAACATCGCGTCGATTCCTTTAACCAGATACGTGAAGTGCATCACAGGCCGGGCTTCTTGGACCCGGAAGAGCGTCGAGTCGATGCGGTCGTCGGCATAACGCCAGGACGCGGCCCATTCGATGTCGTTGGCCGGCACCTGGTCCGTATAGAAGCGACACCAGCCGCAGGTCGGGCCGCTCACCCTGCCCATCGAGCGTGTAGCCCTCCAGCAAACGGCCGACGATCACGTCGGCGTGCGAATTATGGTAGTAGACCGTCACCAGGGCCGCGATCTGCGGCGTCTTCGCCGTTCCATCTTGCTCGGCAGCCCGTGCCCGCCCGCAGTAAAAAACGGAACAGCCAAGCCCGAGGCAAAGAAGCACGAGCCGGGTGGGCACGGCACGACGAAACACACCCGGTCGGTCGAATTGAGATAGTAGACCCATCTTCGGCCCTTTCGCCGCCAGGACGACCTCTGTTGGCAGGTACTCCGCAACCGTCCGCCTGGCCGCGGCGCGAGGGAAAACCCATTACGGTCCGCCGGCGGCTAGTTATAATAAAACGACGTGCCAGTATCTGCCGTTGCCCCCGATCGTCAGCAGGCGCATGTGCCCGGTGGTCCTCGATGCCACCCGGTGTCGCTATAAAAATCGCGGGGCGATGCGGCGAAATTTGACAATTCCGTTGCGGAGTCGATAGAGTTACGTTTGCAGGCGATCGTTGCCCCGTCGCAGTTACCCGTCTTGGCCGCTCTCGCGGCCGACGGTGCAAGATCGCAGGATGCGAACCGCGCAAGCCGGCTCGCTCCGCACAACGGACAGAGTAAAAAGGAAATCCGCCCATGGCGAAAAGCGACGCCGTTTGGGGAATCGACATCGGCCAGTGCGCGCTGAAGGCCCTGCGCTGCCGCCCCCATGAAGAAACGTCGAAGATCACTGCCGACGCCTTCGACTACATTGAGTATCCGAAGATCCTCAGCCAGCCCGACGTCGACCCGGTCGAGCTGGTGCGCGACGCTCTCAAGCAGTTCCTCTCGCGCAACAGTGTGCGGGGCGACCGCGTCGTGGTATCGGTGAGCGGGCAGAGCGGCCTGGCGCGATTCATCAAGCTGCCGCCGGTCGAAGCCAAGAAGATTCCCGACATCGTCAAGTACGAAGCACGGCAGCAGATCCCCTTCGCGCTGGAAGACGTCGTGTGGGACTTCCAGACCATGATCGGCGGCACCGTGGTCGAAGGCTTTGCCATGGAGACCGAGGTCGGCCTTTTCGCCATGAAGCGCGACCAGGTGTACCGGGCACTCAAGCCGTTCAACGAAGCAGGCATCGAAGTCGACATCGTGCAGCTCACGCCGCTGGCGCTGTACAACTTCGTGGCCTTCGACCAGATGGAGGACTTGCCTCCGCCCGATGCCTACGATCCCGATAGTCCGCCCCCCTCGGTGATCTTGATCTCGCTCGGTACCGACACGACCGATCTCGTGGTGACGAACGGTTTCCGTGTCTGGCAGCGTAACATTCCGATCGGTGGCAATCACTTCACCAAGGCGCTGACCAAGGAATTGAAGCTGACGTTCGCTTCGGCCGAACATCTGAAGCGCAACGCGACGCAGGCCGAGGATCCCAAGGCGTTGTTCCAGGCCATGCGGCCCGTGTTCAACGACCTGCTCACCGAAGTCCAGCGGTCGATCAGTTTCTTCAGCAACCTCGACCGCAAGGCGCAGATCAGCCGCGCGGTGGCCTTGGGCAACGCCATGAAGCTGCCCGGTCTGCAGCGTTACCTGGCTCAGAACCTGGGGTTCGACCTGCTGCGGTTGGAGACGTTCCGCGGGTTGAGCGGGTCGGCCGTGGTCGATGCCCCGGCCTTCAAAGAGAACGTGCCGGCCTTCGGCGTGTGCTACGGGCTCTGCTTGCAGGCGCTGCGCGAAACGCGGATCAAGACCAACCTGCTGCCGCGCGAGATCCTGCAAGACCGCATGATCCGCGAGAAGCGACCTTGGGCGGTGGGGGCCGCGGCCGCGCTGTTGCTGGGCTGCGGCGTGAGCTACTTCATGCACTGGGTGGCCGCCCGTTCGGTAGCCATGGAAAACGGCTGGAAGCCGGTCGTCGATCAGGCGGGCGCCGTGGTGAAGAAGGTGGGCGAATACAAGTCGACCTTCGACGCGGCCAAGACAAAATATTCCAAGACGACGCTCATCGGCGAGGGGTTCATCCAGAACGTCGTCGGACGCGACATGTGGCTCAAGCTGATGAAGGGGATCAATCTCTGCTTGCCGCACAGCCCCGCCGAACGGCCGAAGGACATCACGCAACGCAACGAGTTGAATATCGAAAAGATAACCTGCGTCTATTACCCAGATCTGGCCAAGTGGTATGCGGATGTGAAGGAGTTCGACAAGCCGCTCGATCAACTGATCGGCGAGAGCGCCCCTGCGGCGGGAGCCACCCAACCCGGTGCCGCGGGTGCCACGGGAATTCCCGCGGCGGGAGCCACTGCGGCGCCACCGGCAACCGGCACGGCACCTGCCGCCGCAACGCCTGCCGGAGCAACGCCTCCTGCCGCGGCAACTCCGCCTGGCGGGACGCCGCCCGCGGCAGCGTCTCCTACCGCAACACCTCCGGCCAACGGTGCCGCGCCTACACCGGGCAATGCTGCCGCTCAACCGGCCGCGCCTGCCGCGGCCCCGCCGATGGAGCCCCCGAAGGGGCCTGGCTGGGTCTTCGAGTTGAAGGGCTACCACTACCATAACCCGCAGGGCCGCGACTTCGGCGAGACGTTCGTCGCCCGCACCTTATTGAAGAACCTGCGCCTGGAAGAGGTCGTCATCCCGAAGGAAGAGCGTTGGGAGGGAGGGCCGGCGACGTTCCCCTTGAAGAAGCTCGGCATCGGCCATTCGGTCTTGATCACGACGAATAACGTCAACTGGAGCAATGAGCTCGAGGTTGACGACATCGAGGAGGGGCCGGAAAACTTCGCTGACGCCAAGGCGTCGAGCGAAAAGAAGGTAGGCAGGGGCCCGGCTCGGCCCATGCCGCCGACCGCTCCGGGTGCTGGGGGTCAGGTCAAGAGGAAACGGATCGCAGCGCCGCGGTACGACTTCTGGGTTCAATTCTGCTGGCAGGTACCGCCGCCCGCCACGATGGTCGAGCTGGCCACGCTCTACCCGGGCGCGGGCGACCCGGGCAACGGCCCCGTGCCGGTAGCCGTGCCGCCCGCCGCGGCCGCAGACGCCGCACCCGGTGCCGCCACGGAAGTTCCCGCTCCGGGCGCGGCCGAAAACGGTGCGAGTCTGGCTCCGCCCGCGGACGGCGAAAACCCGGCACCGGACGAGAAATCCGCACCTGATAATGCAGCAGCCCCCGCGGCGGCAAGCGAGGAGAAATAACTATGGACCAGGTCAAGGTTTATCTGGGTGTCGCCAAGAAGCACCACTTCTGGATCCTCGTGACGATCGTCGTCATCACTGCAACGATCGTGTGGGTAAAGGCGTCGAGCACGTTGGCCTCCAAATACGACAGCGACAAGCGGACCATCACGGGCGCCCAAGACTCGGTGCAGAAGGCCAGCTCGCCCGATTCGGTGAATGCCTCGTTTTCGACCAAGGTCGATAAACTGCACGATGATCTGAAGATTTCGGTCTTCGAGGCCTGGAAGAAACTGTACGAGCGGCAGGCGTCTCTCTTCGTATGGCCTGACTTGTCGGCCGTCGATCAGAACATCGATCTCAACAAGATCGGCCCCGAAGAGGAAATCCCGATCTATATTCGCACCTACTACAACGAACGGGTCGTCGGCCCGTTGTGGAAAGGCGTGTTGGAGCAGATCAACCTTCGCCAGCCTAAGGTGCAGCCGCTGAAGGAAGAAGGTGACGAGGAGGAAGAAGAGGAGGCGGAAAAACGAGGTGTTGAATATGAGGGCCTGGTCGTTTGGAAGCAGTCTCTGCGCGACGAGATTGCAGCGCGCTATTACACGCGCAATGCCGTGCCCTCGACCGTACGCTTGCGGCTGACCCAAGAAGATCTCTGGCTGTTCGAGTCGCTGGTGCAAGTGGTCAACACGGTCAACACCGGGGCCACCGACTCGCTGAAGGCACCGATCAAGGAGATCTTGACGCTGGATGTGGCTCAATGGGCGGTCGTCGCCTCGTTGGAATCGGGTTCGACGATTTGGACTCCGGGCACCAAGGGTGCAGCGGGCTCCCCGATGAGCGCCAACAATCCGATGGCGGCGGCCACTGCCCCGACAGGTCCGGGCGCGGGGGCAACGGGCGCTGCTGCGGCGGCAGGCGGCGCGAACGAAGACGCCGAGTGGGTCGACAATCGCTATCTCGATGATAAGGGCGAGCCGCTCAAGGGAACGAACCATCCGTTCGCCGAGTTCAAGCAGATGTTCGTCTACATGAAGTACATCATGGATCAGCGGCGGATTCCCGAGCTGGTGGCAGCCTGTGCGAACGCTCCGCTGCCGATCGAGACCCGCCAGATCAAGGTCCAGATGCTCAAATCCGACTCCGGCTCAGGCGGGGGGGGCGGCCTGTTTGGCAACGGCGCAACATTCGGTGGCGGCATGCCGAGCGGTATGGGGGGAGGCGGTATGGGCGGGAGTGGAATGCCAGCCGGCGCTAAGGGCGGCATGGGGAGCGGCGGCATGGGCGCGGGCGGTATGCCACCGAACATGGGTGGAAGGGGGGGCATGCCGGCCGGAATGCAGCCTCCGCGCGCGCCGGCGCCACCAGGAATGGGCATGATGGGTGGTGCTGCCATGGGAATGGATGCAGGCTCTCCGATGGGTGGCGCGGACATGGGAGGAATGGCCGTGCAAAATATGGTACTGGACGGCGGCGTGGAAACGACCATTTACGATGCCGTCGTGGAGCTCAGCGGTGTGATCTATCTTTACCGTCCGCCCGATATCGCTAAGCTGGGCACGGGTTCGGCCGGATCGCCGGACAAGCGTTCCTTCGGCGTACCCACCACGACGGTGCCCGCGCCCGGTGCTTCGGGCGGAGGGGGTGTTAAGACGATGATGCCTACCGCGGCGCCGAAATCGCCGGGCGGCTAAGCGGGGTTAGGTTTTCGAGACGACGGGATAGAGGGCCTTTGTGACACAGAGAACAGGAGCCGGTTTATGAAGGCAAAAGGCAAGTTCGATTCGGCACAGCTCAAGTCGTTTGTCGTCAACCACGTAGAGAAGGTTGTTTTCGGAGGGTTTGTGGTGGCCTTCCTGCTGATCTCTTGGTCGGCCTTCAAGCTCAAACCCTACGACAAGACGCCCGCGGAATTGAAGAAGCTGGCCGACGATGTCTCGCAACAAGTCGAAGCCAAGACGCCACCCGATAAATTCACCGACCTGCCGAGCGTGCCCGATTTCAAGAACCTGGGCGCCGTTGGTCCCGCTCCGGTCAACCCGCAGTTCTTCGCGGTAAAGCCGCTGAGTCTTCCTTACGAAGAACGGCAGGAACGCCGCAAGGAGCCGCAGTTCTTTGTCCTGGAAGGGCTGATGGGTTTTCCCGAATATGGCGGCATCGCCATCGGCGAGGAGGGGGCCGTATCACGGTCGGGCAGCAACTTCGGCGGTGGCGGGATGGAAGTGGCGGGTATAGGCGGGGGGGCGATGATGTCGGGTTACGGCCCTACGTCGCGTCCGCCCGACATGATGTCGAATCCCATGGCCGGGTCAGAAGAGCAGATCCGGCAGATGCAGCAAATGCAGTCAAGACAGCAAGCGCAGCAGGGAATGATGCAGAATAGCATGGCCAACATGGGTTCTGCTCGGGGCCGCATGCGGGCCTCGCGGGCGAAGAGGAGGCCCACGGCCAAGGTGGAGGCACCCAAGCCGGCCCCGCGCCGCAAGCCGCAGAGCACCGAGAAGATCGTCCTCACGCAGGCCCCTGGCAACTCGAAGGTCGAGGGCCGTTATTGGATCTGCCTGGTGGGCGCCTTGCCCTACTGGAAGCAACTTAACGAGTATCAGACCACGTTTCGCGACGCGAGCCTCTATGACGTGAAGCACGATTATCCGCGCTATGACCTGCCCCGCATCGAAAGGGCCGAGGTACGGGGCAACGACCTGGGCGACTGGCAGGAGCTCGACGTTGTCTCCGCGGCCGAGGATTTCGACAAGTGGGCCGCGGAATATCCCGAGGTCGTCGATCCTCGCTTTGTCGACCCCCATTTGACCGAGCCGTTGCCGCCGCTCGTGTTCGCCAATCACGACAAAGAGAAGGTCAACCATCCGCTCACCAAGGTAGCCGAGCAGAAGCAAGTCGTGGCCGAGGCGGTGAAAAAGAGGGCAAGACATTCGTTGACGGGCGGAGGCAGCTCGGCGCGCAACCGCAACACCGGACAACCCGGCATGCAGAGCGCGGCGATGGCCAACCCCTATGGTGCTTACAGTGCGGGTGGCGCCGGCGGTAGCGCGGGGCCGATGGTCGAACATCGGCTATTCCGCTTCTTCGATTTCACCGTCGAACCCAACAAGACGTATCGCTATCGGGTGAAGCTGGTACTGGTGAACCCCAACGCCGGAGTTCCTCCGCGTTATCTGGAGAGCTACGATTTCGGCAACGGGCTGACGCGTGAGGCCGAGTGGTCTGAGCCGTCGCCTCCCATCCCGGTGATCGCCGGCAACCGGCTGCTGGCCGGGACCGTAACTCCCGGACGTACCGAGCCGACCGCCAAGGTACTGGCCAAGCAGTTCGATGCCCGTCTCGCCTCCGAGATCCGTCGCATCTTCGACATCAGCCGCGGCTCGATCATGAACGAGTCGGGGATCAAGATCGGTTTGCCGCAGGACGCGGGCAAGCCAGCAGCCGAACCGACGGAGGTCGACTTTGAAACGAACGCCGTGGTGCTCGATATGTTCGGTGGAGATAAGCTGCCGGGGGCGAAGTCCAGGAGCCTGAGCGACCAGGCCAAGGTTCCGGGGCACATTCTCGTGCTCGACAGCGACGGCCAACTGAAGACGCTCGTGCAGGCCACCGATGCCGGCATGTACGAAACCGAGGCCGAAGAGGCGAAGGCGCAGGCTGCGGCCGCCGAGGGCAAACGTCCTCCGGGGCCGGGTTCGCCGGCCGCGGGCGGCAACGCCGGCTTCGAGAACTTCGACGAGATCAACACGAACAGTCCGCGCCGCCGAAGGTGACGAGCGGGCGTGGCCAGATCAACCGGGCACGGGCCGTTCGTTATCGGCGGCCCGTTGCCCGCGGTCTTCGAAGGCGTTATTCGCCGCTCCGGCGACGGCATTGCTTGGCGGGGCCGTCGCCGCTGGCTCTCATCCGCGGCCCAGTTCGCAGTAGAGATTGTGGATGAACGCGGCGTTATCGCACTGTAGGTAGTTCAGCGCGCCGCCCATGCGGGCAAAGCTCTTGCAAAAGCGCAGGTAATAGGCCGGGTTGGTCTTGGGCGGCTCGCCGTGCGTCCAATCCCAGCCGCCGCCGTCCTGGATGTCGACCACGTAGATCGTGTGGTCGCCGATCACGGGCTGGCCCGCTTGCAGCCGCAGGTTGTTCACGCAGCTCAGCGATTTTTCGAAGACCTGCGGACCCATGATGGCGGAGCCGACGTTGAGCACCACGCCGCCGTCGAGGTGGGCCAGCGAACCGCCGAACAGCTTGAAGTCCCACTCGGCGGCCCGTCCCAATGCGGCGCCGTTGAACACCGAATGGTTCGAGATGATGTCGTAGCCGATGCCCGGATGCACGGTCAGCGGCACGCCGTGGCGATGCGCCTGCGTGAGAACCGAGGCGTGTTTCCAGCGGTGCAGCACTTCGTGGCGGCCCGCCGGCCACTGCTGTTCGCCCATGGCGCGGAGCAGGTCGGCCCGGGCGGCCGTCAGCCGGTCGAGCGGCTGCGAGGCGATCGCGCGCTCCAACTCGGCGGTGCTCGGCAGGGTCGCGCCGTCCTCGGCGATAAATTTGCCCAGCGCCCTGCCATAGCCCAGACCGGCCAACGCGCCGGCCATGATGGCCAGGTGGATGTTCGTGGCCGTCTCGTGCCACGTGCCGAACGTGCCGCTGGCGACGTTCATCTCGACGCTCTCGGTCGAGGCGCCGAACCAGGCATATTCCCAGTCGTGGATCGTGCCGGCGCCGTTGGTGGCCAGGTGCGTGAGCCAGCCGCGGGCCATCATCCGTTCCAAGATGCCGGCCGCGCCGTTGCGCAGCAGGTGGGCACCGTAGATGAGCATCACCGTGGCACCGCGCTCGCGCGCCCGGCGGATGCGCTCGGCGCATTCGGCCACGCGCGGGGCGATGGCGGGCGGGCAGGGCCGCGGCGGCGTCTCGGGATCGATCAGGATTCCGTCGACCGTCGTCAGGCTCTTGCGCTCGCTGAGCGGCAATACCTTCAAACGGCCGAGATCGAGCGGTTCTATCTTCATGGTCGGCAACGTGGCTATTCGACGAGCGTCGACGGATGCGGATCGCGGTCGACGTAGGGTAACACTTGGGGAACGTAGATCTCGGTGACGGCCCGGTTCTGGCGATGCGCCTCCCAGGCCGCCTTCGATTCCCACCATTCGACGAGAAGGAACCGCCGCTCGTCGGCCTGCGATTGGTAGACTTCGAATCGCTCGCAACCCGGCTCCGTGCGCGACATCTTGGCTGCGGTCGCCAGCCGCTCACGGACAGTGCCGACGTCGCCCGCTTCCTTCACGGAGAGCCAAACATTCAGATGATACATCGGTTCCTCGCATCGAAGGTGTCGTAGTTCGTGCCGACGCGGGCACAGCAGCCAAGATATTTCGCGGCCGACCAAGTGCCCGCACTGCCGGTCACCTGGGACAAGATATTGCGGCAGGCTACCATAGCACAAGACGGTGAGCCGTCGCGGTCGCCAAAACCGTTCGATGAGAACCGGCCCGGCGATGATGCGGCCCATTCTCGTTTGCGTGGTCAGCCCCAACCCGTGGCGGAACGTCTTTCCATTTCCGTATCCATCCCAAAAGTCTCGCAATACAAGACGCCGGCCGCGCTCCGCGCCCGGTTGGCCGAGTTGGGTCACGAGTTGCCGGTCGACGACGAGTTGCTTGCGGCTGCGGCTGGCTCACCGCTGGCCGAGTCGCTCGACATCGCCGGCTTCCGCGTCGGCAATCGCTGGTGCATCCAGCCGATGGAAGGCTGGGACGCCAACCCCGACGGGTCGCCTTCGTCTCTTACGTTACGGCGCTGGCGGAACTTCGGCTTGAGCGGTGCCAAGCTGATCTGGGGTGGCGAGGCGGCCGCCGTCGAAGAAGGGGGCAGGGCCAATCCGCGGCAGACGCTGGCCACCGCCTGGAACCGGCCGGGCCTGCAACGCCTGCTCGACGAACTGCGGCGGGCCCATCGGCAACGGCACGGCACGATCGACAACCTGCTCGTGGGCTTGCAGCTCACACATTCGGGCCGCTTCTGCCGGCCGCACGGTGCCCGGCTCGAACCGCGTATCGCCTACCACCACCCGTTGCTCGACGAGAAGCTCGGCATCGCCCCCGACGACCATTCGATCGTCTGGACCGATCACGAGTTGGAGCGTCTCATCGACCGCTATATCGAATGCGCCGGTGTGGCGGTCGACGCCGGTTTTCAGTTCGTCGACATCAAGGCCTGCCACGGCTATCTGCTGCACGAGTTCTTGAGCGCGCGCACGCGGCCGGGCCCGTTCGGGGGCGATCTCGCGGGCCGCTCGCGCTTGCTCATGACGATCGTCGGGCGCGTGCGCGATCGCTACCCCGACCTGCTCGTCGGTGTCCGTCTGAGCGTGTTCGACAGCGTGCCCTACGTCACCAGCCGCGAAGTAGCCCGGCCCATGGATTATCGGTCGTTGTTCCCCTACACGCACGGCTTCGGCGTGTCGACCGATGATCCGACGGTCATCGACCTAAGCGAGCCGCTGGAACTGCTGGCCATGCTCAGGCGGGCGGGCGTGGCGTTGGTGAACATCTCGTGCGGGAGCCCCTACTACACGCCCCACCTCCAGCGTCCCGCGCTGTTTCCACCCAGCGACGGCTATCCGCCGCCGGAGGATCCGCTCGTCGGTGCAGCACGCCAGATCGAGGCCGCCCGCCAGTGCAAGGCGGCGTTTCCCGACTGGCCAATGGTGGGAACCGGCTATTCCTACTTGCAGGATTTCTTACCGCACGTCGCACAGGCGGTGGTGCGGGCCGGCTGGATCGATTTTGTCGGCCTAGGCCGCATCGCGCTGTCGTATCCCGAGTTGCCGGCCGACGTGCTCGGCGGTGATCGGTGGCAGCGGAAGCGCATCTGCCGCACGTTCAGCGATTGTACGACCGCGCCGCGCAACGGCTTGGTCTCGGGCTGCTACCCGCTCGACGATTTTTATAAGGAGCTGCCCGAGGCCGAGACACTCCGCTCGCTCAAGGCAGCCGCGCGCGAGCATCGCCCGGATGCTTGACTCCTGGCGTACGTCTTCAACTTTCCCGTGGCCGGCACGGCGACGCCCCGCGCGCCGCCGGCCAGTCGAAGGCCAATCAAAGCAATGGCCCGTGGAACAAACGAGCCGTTAAGACTTGACGGTTTTTTCGCGCTTAGCTTCCCAATCGCGGCTTTCCGTTTGTCCCTCGCGCATGGTCTTGCCCTTGATCGCGTCGCCGCTCACCTTGCCCTGGTACTTCACGACGAGTTTCTGGCCGTTGAACTCGCGGGTGACCGTGAACGAGACCTCGCCGTCCTTATATTTCGCGTCTTCGATGGCCGTCTCCTGGTTGTTGCGGCCGCTTATCATGCCGGTCAGTTTGTCGCCTTCGAGCTTCAGCTTGAGCGTCACCTCGCGCGTCTGGTCGTTGCGCGTCATCGTCCACTTCCAGGTTCCCGTCGGATCGGCCGCGTCATCGGCCCGCCCCACGGGAGCCAGGCCAGCCACGGTCAGAGCGGTCAACAGGGCCATCCACGTTACACGTCGCACGGTTTTCATGAAAAAAATCCTCCGGAAAAAGGGGTTGGGGGACCGGCGCGACCATCATACCCGATAAAACGCTGCGCGCAGCCGTGAGGGCCGCGGAATTTCCTTGTCGCCCGCGATCCGCCGAAGTAGCCTCGATTATTGGCCGGCGCAGCATGTTTTCCGGCCGTACCGGGACCGTTTCTCGTCAACCGGGTAGTTAGGAGAAGACGCATGATTCTCGCGTTTCGTCCCAATTTCGGCCCGCACGCTATGACAGTGGTCGTGGTTATTGCGGCCCTGCCCTGGACTGCGTTTTTTCCCGCCCGCGGCCGGGCCCAGGACGAGCAGCCGTCGTCACGCAGCATCACCGACGTGCTGGCCGAGACAACCGAAATCGTGGCCCAAGATCAACCGCTCGTGCGGATCATCCTTGATCTCCAAGACCGGCACCACATCTCCATCCTGTTCGACAACGACATCGTGCCGGGTAGCCCCGCTTACGGCGACCCGCGGGTGACCTGCGATCTGCGCCGCGTGAAACTGGGGCATGCGTTGCGAGAAATCCTGGCCGAAGTCCACATGGACTACATTGTGCGCAGCCACGACGTGCTCGTCGTCACGCGAGAAAAGGCCCGGGTGCTCAAGCGCTGGCCCGGCGGTTCGGCGAGATCGGTCAACGAAACGAAGATCGCAACCGCGCTGGAAGAGCCCACGCAATTCGACTTCAGCAACCAGCCCCTCACCGACGTCCTAGCCTATCTCAAGGAAAAGCACCAAATCGACATCCAACTTGATACCGATGCCCTCAAGAGCGTCGGTAGCGACGTGACGATCACCCGCGCGGCAAGCGGCATCACGCTCGAATCGGGGCTTGACCTCATCTTGAACGAGTTGGACCTGGTCTGGTCGGTCCGCGACGAAGTGCTGCTCGTCACCACCAAGGCCGGCGCCAACCGGCTCATCGAAACGCGGGTCTACCCCGTGTACGACCTGGTGATGACACGGCCTGGCGAAATACCGCCCCCCGACGGCCCCGACTACGATGCGCTCGTCGAGGTTCTTTCCGAAGCGGCTGCCGTCGACGACGTGGCGGCCAGTCCAATCCGCGTCTATCGTCCGGCCGGCGCGCTGGTCATCACCCGACCGGCTATCAACCATCGGCGCATCGAGAAGTTGCTCACTGATTTGCGCCGCACGAAGGCCGGCCAATCGGGCGGACAATAGGCCGCTCGCCGGACAATCCGCGCTCTTGCGAACTTCTTTTGTCAACGCCATGACGCGCACGCGGGTCTACCCAATGCGAGGCGGGGCGGCCCTGTAAGAATCTGGGCACCGAATTTGCAACCTTCGGGTAGCTTCACCCGGCCAAAGCCGTGGAGCGGCCGGGTTTGGCCGAACCATATAACCCGGTACCGAACGATTGAAGTCATGAGCGAAACCCTGGAGGAATTGCGCGAATTGGCGGCCCAACTCCGGGTCGACAGCATCCGCTGCACAACCGCGGCGGGGTCGGGACACCCCACCTCTTCGATGTCGGCCGCCGATCTGATGGCGGTCCTGCTGGTCAAATACTTGCGTTACGACTGGTCGGACCCGCGCCATCCGAACAACGACCGGCTGATCTTCAGCAAGGGGCACGCCTGCCCGCTTCTATACTCGATGTATAAGGCCGCCGGCGTGGTACAGGACGAAGAGTTCCTCTCGCTCCGCAAGTTCGGCAGCCGCCTGGAAGGACACCCGAACCCGCACGTCTTGCCGTGGGTCGATGTGGCCACCGGCTCGCTCGGCCAGGGGTTGGCCATCGGCGTGGGAATGGCGCTGAACGCCCAATATGTCGACAAACTCCCTTACCGCGTGTGGGTGCTGCTCGGCGACAGCGAGATGGCCGAAGGTTCGGTGTGGGAAGCGTTCGACAAGGCTTCTTACTACAAGCTCAATCAACTCGTCGCCATCATCGATGTGAACCGCCTGGGACAGCGGGGTGAGACCGCCTTGGGATGGAACACGGCGGCATACGCCGCACGGGCGCGGAGTTTCGGCTGGCACGCCATCGAGCTCGACGGTCACGACCTGGCGGCCATCGACGGAGCGTTTGCCGCGGCGGTGCGACAGCCCGATCGGCCCACCTGCCTGGTGGCCAAGACGATCAAGGGGCAAGGCGTCGAGGCCGTCGCCAACCACGACGGCTGGCACGGTAAGGCACTCGATCCGGCCTTGGCGAAGACGGCTATCAAGGAATTGGGCGGCGAGCGGCATCGCACCTATCGCACTCAAAAGCCTGAAGACCGCAAACCGGCCGCCGCGGGGAAGGAAGAACCATTGCAGTTGAAACGGTACGAAGTGGGCACGCAGGAAGCGACGCGGAAGGCCTACGGCGATGCGTTGGTGGCGCTCGGCGCGCATCGGCCCGACGTGGTGGTGATGGACGGCGAGGTATCGAACTCGACCCACGCCGATGAATTCAAGAAGGCTTTCCCCGAACGGTTTTTCGAAATGTTCATCGCCGAGCAGCAGATGCTGGGAGCCGCGGTCGGTTTCGGCGTGTTGGGCAAGAAGGCCTACGCCTCGACGTTCGCGGCCTTTCTCACGCGCGCCTACGACCAGATCCGCATGGCCGCCGTCTCCAACGCCACGATCCGCCTGAGCGGGTCGCACGCCGGCGTGAGCATTGGCGAGGATGGCCCTTCGCAGATGGCCCTCGAGGACCTCGCCATGATGCGGGCCGTGTGCGACAGCACCATCCTCTATCCGTGCGATGCCAACCAGGCGGCCGCGCTGGTAAACGAAATGGCCGAGACGACGGGTATCTCGTATTTGCGCACCACGCGTGAGAAGACGCCCGTCATCTACGGGCCCGACGAAAGCTTTCCCGTGGGCAAGAGCAAGGTCGTGCGGCGTGGCAACGGCGACCAGGTGGCCGTCATCGCCGCGGGCGTCACCGTGCACGAGGCGATCAAGGCGCACGAGGCGCTCGCCAAAGAAAAGATCCGCCTGCGCGTCATTGACGCCTATTCGGTCAAGCCGATCGACCAGCAAGCCCTGCGCGAAGCGGCCCGCGACACGGGCGGCCGGCTCATCGTGGCCGAGGATCACTGGTTCGAAGGGGGACTCGGCGATGCCGTACTCGACGCCTTCACCGGCACCGATGGCCCGCTCCCGCGCGTCGTCAAACTCGCCGTCCGCAGCATGCCTGGCTCCGGCTCCCCCGAAGAACTCCGCGCCGCCGCCCGCATCGACGCCAAACACATCATCGCCGCCGCCAAATCGCTGCTCGCCCCCAATCGCCGCTAGGTTGGCGTGATCTACGGCATTGTCCTGCCAACCGACGCAGCGTGATGGCCACTATAGGAGCGCCCACGCTGCCTTGCGAGGACTACCGACGGACTACCATCGCCGCCAATCGGTGTTACAAGCTTCGAGCCGGCGTGATCTTCCGCCTCTTCAATTATCCCCGAGCGATTCGCCGCCAGCGCGGGTGGTGTAGGCGGTGTAGACGAGGACGTCGATGGTGTCGAGGAGGAACCGCACAGAGCCGTCGGCGAAGAGGTGGGTCGCTCCGCCGGTGTGCCGGCTGGAGGGACCCCAGAGACAATCGATTCCCTGCCCGCCGGAGGGATAGTAGGGCGTGTAATTGAGCGCGGGCACGGGGTCGGAAAAGGACGGGCTGTTCGGATCGTAGATCAACGTCGAGACCGAGGCCGTGCTGCCATCGATCCAGACGGCCGCGTTCGGTTCGCGCGTTTCGGCCAGCAGCAGTGTGTGCGAGGTGCCATCGCGCAGATCGGCCGGCCCGATTTGGGCCTGCCAGAACATCACACCGTCGGGCTGCTTCCAGAGGTTGTCGATCGTCGTGGCCCCCAGCGCCACATAGTTGCGGATCGCGAACCGGTTCGACAACGTCGCGTAGCGTGGTTCGGAGGTGAACGCACTCCCGGTGTACGACGGACAACGATAGATGGGCACGATCGTGGCGGCCGCCGCGCGGTTGGCCGGGGCGAGCGACGAGACGTTGTAGTTGATGATCCCGTGCAGACCGGTCTGCTCCAACTCGGGCAAGATCAGGCTGGCCCAACTGTGCAGATCGTACGATGCTGGGTCGCTGCTCCAGATGCCGTTCTCGATGAACGTCGTCGAGCTGGGTGGATAGTAGACGTGCGCGAGCTGATACGACTGGATCGCCAGGCCCATCTGCTTCAAGTTGTTGCGGCACGCCGACAGCCGGGCCAACTCGCGTGCGTATTGCACGGCGGGGAGCAGGATGGCCACCAGGATGCCGATAATGGCCACCACCACGAGTAACTCGACGAGCGTCAGCCCGGAGCGGCCTGCCGAGCTCCGGTTGGCACGATGGGCGTGCATGGTTGTTCCCGAATTACGGTTCAGAGATGGATGACGATGTCGGGCAGAGCGGCCTTCAGCGCGTCGGCCCCCGCCCGGCTGACGCGCGTGTGACGCAGATTGATGCTTCGCAGCCGGCCGAGCGCGGCGAGCAGCTCGACGCCCTGGTCGGAAACTTGTGTATCGCTGAGCCCCACCGTCTTCAGGCCTGCGAAGCCGGCCACGCGGGCCAAGCCCGCATCGGTGACATGCGTGCGGCCGAGATAGAGCGTTTCAAGCTGCGGCAGCGCCGCGATCTGCGCCAGATCGTCGTCACCGATCGGGGAGTCGAAGAGCGAGAGGGTTTTTAGATCCGGAAACAGTGACAGTCTGGCGAGCAACTCACCCGAAACTTGTGTACCCCCGAGCGCCACCTCGCCGATCGCCTGCCGCTCATCGAACTTGACACGCCCGCCGAGCCGTTCGATCTCGGCGATCAGTGCGGCCTGCTCCGGCTCCGGTCCGCGCGAGCAACCAGGCAGCAATAGCCCGACACACAGCCCCGCTGACACCACGCCTCGCCATCCGTGCATGGGAGTTTTTTGTCAGAAGTGTGAACATCCGCCCCGGCTTCGAGCGACGAGTAGCCGAAAACAAACCCAATGACCGTGCCGGTAGCCGCATCTTTGAGGCTATCAACTTTTAGCGCGCACGTCTCGTCTTCGTAGCGACCGGTGCCCACACGAATCGGCAACTCGGAACGGCCGAGGAGCGAGAGGACGGTAGCGGTGACCGTGGCGATGACGGATATGACGACCATCACGGGAAGAGGGTCGGCGAGAGGACGCCCCGGGCGAGGCCGATGAGCGGATTCGTTCCGCGGGCGCGCCCATTGGGCGATGAGCAGGAAGCTATGACCGCTGCGACGATCGTCAGCACGTAGGCCAACGGCGCGGCCTAGTGCTCGGAAAGTGCACGATATTCATTCACGTGCATGTGAGCAAAGTAATTCATTCCAGGTGCAAGGCAAGGGACCCGTGCAGCCGCTCAAGAAACTCGCAGCCCACCAGGTATTGCGGGGTCGCCGAATTCCCCACGTAGGAACAGTGCGCCAGCCGGCAGGCGATCAGGCAATCCTGGCCGTCGAGCACGCCCAGGCGGATCACCAGCGACGCGGTCGAGGGTTTGATAGGCGAATAGAAGGCCACACCGCGGCGCGACAGATCGCGACAGCGTATCATCCAAAACGCCTCTTCCGGCGGAATGTCGGGCGGCAGATAGGGTGCCACCGCGCCGGCCGACGAGTAGGGCATCCGCTTCGATTGCCGGCGCTCGTGCTGCATCGTCGCCACGCTCAAGCCATCGGCCACGACCTGCGTGGCCCGTGGTTGGACCTCGGTTTCAGACATGGTTTTGCCCTCCTGCTCCCATCAATGAATGCGTTCGGCCACGGTCGGCGCGTCGCCGTTCGCTTGCGGCTCGAGCCGGCCGGTGAAGCGGCAGCCGATGAGAAACATCGGCTGGCCGTCGGCCTCAAAGGTGTTCGAATGCGTGATGCGCGCAGCCAGATAGGTGATGTTGGGCGCCACGCCGAGCGCCACGACGATCGACTTGTAGTCCGGCAGTTTCGGCAACAAGAAGGCGATGCCGCCGGGCGAGATGTCGTGGCACTGCACCTGTCGAAACGCGCTGGGCGCGGGCCATTGGCTGTCGACGTACGGCGCGATCAACTCGTGGCTGGGGAAGGGACGCCGCGGCTGCCGACGGCGGTCGCGTTTGACCTCGCCGCCGTGGTCGGCCTTCCGATCGAGCTCGTTCTGCACGGCCGTCATGACCTCTAGGCTCGTGTCGCAGAGCGCATCGTCGACGGCGACGCACTGCGCACCGTCGAAGAAATAGGCCCGGTTGCGGCCGTTCTTCTTGGCCGCGTAAAGCGCTTCGTCGGCCCGCCGAATGACCGCCTCAGGATTGTCTCCCGCGCAGGCACCGACGACTCCCAGGCTGACCGTCACCTGGAGTTGTTTGTCTCCCACGTCGAAGGTCGCCGCCTCGACCGCCGCACGAACCTGCTGGGCGGCCATACGACCTTCGTGCGGCTCGGTGGCCGGCACGATGATCGCAAACTCCTCGCCGCCGTAGCGGGCCACGAAGTCGCACTGCGACGAGTCTCGTTGCGTGGAAGAATTCGACAACACCTGCCCCACCTGCTTCAACACCTGGTCGCCCGCCTGATGGCCGTGGCGATCGTTGAATTTCTTGAAGTGGTCGATGTCGAGCAATACGAGCGAGAACCCGGGGCCGCCTTGCTCGAGCGCCGCGCATTGCCGCGAGATCTCTTCGTCGAAGGCGCGGCGATTCGGTATGCCCACCAGGCCATCGGTGCGCGCCTCGGCCATGTGCACTTCGATCTGCTGGCTATGCTCGTTGAGCTTCTCCTTCGCGCCCGACAACTCCTGTTGCAAACACTCGTTGGCTTCGAGCAGCCGGCTCGCCGCGTCGAGCACGGCTTCTTCCAGAGGTATGTCGCCACGCCCGGAGAGTGCGGCGATCTCTTGAGTGATCTGTTGCACGCGGGTGCTGTGTTCGCCCACGCTCGCGGCCGAGTTTTCGGTCAGCTCGCGGATGCGACTTAGAAGCTGTCGCACGCGCTCGGGCTCGAGGGCGGTCCGGCTGACCGTGGGATCGGTCGGGCCGGGCGCCGGCGATGCGTCGGCAGGGGCCGGCTCGGGTGCTGCGCGGTCGACATCCGGTTCGGATGCAGTTTGCGCGCGCAAATACCAACCGGCCAGAGCGCCGCCCGCCACCGAGGCGACGGTGACGACGCCGAGCAACACCATCAAGAGTGAGGCACCGATCTCCAAACGATTCTTTCCAGATCAGTCGCGATGTTTCGACCCGGCGCGTCCGTGTAAGCGAACAAGGCCGTCACTTAGCGCATTCCGCCCCCCAAGTGGTTTTTAGGTCATTATCGCGCACCGAGCAACGTTTGGACTCCGATCTCAATATGCCAAAGGACAAAAAATAAACACCATCGGACTACCCGAAAGAATTGGTTCGCCAGGAAAATCCGGAAATCGTTGTCCGCACCGCTGCGCCGTTGACGATTATATAGATAGAGGGATCAGACGCTTCATCGGCTTCAATCAGGCTGGCACGCCTTGTGAGGCTCGCAAGAAGCCTTCGCGGCGACTCAGAAACGAGATGCTCGATCGATTCTGGCAACCTCGCCGAAGCGGCTGACAAACAAAACCCGCAAGCCCAAAGCGCCATGGGCAAAAAGTCGGCGGTGAAATGCCGATTTCTAGCGCGTTTCGGTATCGTCGGTCGCTCTAACAAATCCCCATCGCAAGTGCGGTGCGGACCACCCGGCAAGAATCCGGCGAATCGGTCCGATCTGGACCGCGCGATGATTTTCACATTCCCGCAGTTCGGGGGGATGACTTAGCCATGCGTCGGCGGCGCCGTCGGCAGCGCTGACAACGTTGTAGTCAACATGGGTGGAACAATCGGACTGACCTTGCGATTTTTTTGTTGCAGTTGAGCAAATGTTGTGCGTAATAGATGGACGAGACGGTCTGGGATTTTGCATAATCGAGCCCTCAGATCGCCTCAAAGCCACGGCGGCTTGGAGAATCAACCATGAGCAAGCTTTCGGCGACTCACCTCTTTGATGCTCTGCGGTCCTTTCAAGGAGACCGCGCCGTGGGCGTTGACCAACCGACGCCCCCACTGTCGGTCGAGAAGCTGACGTCGTTCTTGGAGGGCGCTGCGTCCCCCGTAGCGAGTCGCTTGGGGCCCGGCGATCTGGCCCGCGCCCTCCGGCGGACATTCGATCTCGAACACGATCAGATCGTGGCCGACCCGAGTTATCTGCTCGACCTGCCCACTGTGCCGGCCGGCCGGCGGCTACGTCTCGATTC
>DASZTS010000098.1:0-20467 GCA_035547915.1 Pirellulales bacterium
TTCCTTTGCTCACAGCTATCCTTACCAAACCGTGTTCGCGCAAGCTTTGGCCAATCTGCAGCAGTGGCGTCCCCTTGCACCACGCCCGGCTCCCCCGTAGAGAGGTCGCCCGCGGGCTGACGCTCTGCTGCACATCACACCCAACTCGTCGCCGCCAGGATCGCGGTGCGCGCCGACCGCCACCTCGGCAGCGAATTCACGATTGCAGCCCCCCGCGAGACAGGTCGAGCGCATCAGGAATTCGCTACCGCACCCCGTCTCTGGATGGGATAGGCACGTTGTCCGCCGACCCCGGCGGGCGGCCGGGGCCGGCCGCCCATGTCCGACCCGCGCTGTGAGAAATGCGGGCTAGGGACAAACTACCACACGCTGTTCCGGAGCGCTGGCTCAACCAGTGGCTGCGACAAGCCCAGCACCTTTGCTCACTCCCCAGGTCAACTGGCCCAGGGCAGCGAAAAAACAAATCCCCTTATGCACCCAAGTGCAGGTAAATGCCCGCAACCCACCCGTTTGGCCGGCGCTCGCGACGAAGAGGAAACCGGCTTCCAGATTCTGTCAGCCGTTTAGTACGTCTTTGGGTTCGGCGAGTTTTTCTTCCACTCGCCGAACAGGGCCCGGCATTGTTCACCAAGCAGGCCGGGAACGAGTTCCATAGGGCTGTTCGTGAGGCGAACCAGATCGGCAATCGGTAGGCGCAACTCGTTGTAGCCCGCGGCTGTGGCGTCGTCGATCGTGGCCCCGAAATAGACCTTTCCCACGCGAGCCCAATGCAATGCCGAAGCACACATCGGACATGGCTCGCACGTCGTGGCCACGATGGCGTCGGAAAAATGAAGCTTCTGCTCGGAACGGCAGGCCTCGCGCAGAGCCGTAATTTCCGCGTGAGCCGTGATATCGGTCGTCGAGAGAACGACATTGTGGCTCACGGCCACGACGCGGTCGCCGATAGCGATCGCGCAACCGAATGGACTCTCACCGCGGGCAATCCCGGCGCGGCATTTTTCGATAGCCAGTTGCATGAGCTCGGCCGGATCGATCATTTTCTGAGCCCTATCGAAAACCTTAAGAGCAACCGACAAAACTGGATCGAGCTTCACAGGAATCGGCGTTTCACGGCCGATTCTTGCGCCCAAGGCGCTCGGACCTTCGGGTTCTGTCAGCCGCTCTAAGCCAGTTTAACGCCCATCTCCCAGAGTCTTCCCATCTTATCGAATCAATCTTCAGATCGCTTCTTTAGAGCAACCGACAAAACCGGATCGAGCTTCGAAAAATCGGTGTTTCACAGCCGATTTTTGACCACGGCGCTCCGGCTTCCAGGTTTTGTCAGCCGCTCTTAGCTCTTCGCCACTCTAGCAAAGATTTCGTACATCACGTCCAGATAGATCTTGGCTTCGTCGAGCGGCATGACCAGTGGCGGACTCACGCGGATGACCTTGCCGGCCAGCGGGCCGAGTAAGTGGATCGCCGCGCCAGCATCGTCACCCAGATAGCAGGCCGCGACACACGCGTTGGCGACCTCTCCCGCCGTCCGCTCGCCGAGTGCGGCGCATTCCACGCCCCACACAACCCCTTCACCGCGCACGTGCGCCACGATGGGTAGTTCGGTCAGGCGCAGCAGACCCGCTTCGATGATCCGCGACAACTGGCGCGCGTGCTCCAGCACATGAGTGTGCTCGTATTCGTCGAGCGTGGCGAGCACGCCCGCGCTCGCCAGCGGGTTGGCACTCCACGTATCGCTCGCTTCGCCATAGCGCATGTTGGCGAACAGATCGGCCCGGCCGACCGCCGCACTCACCGGCACGCCGTTGCCCAGCCCCTTGCCGAGCACCACGATGTCGGGCTCGACGCTGTATTCGCTGAAGGCAAACATCTCTCCCGTGCGGCCGAAGTTGGCTTGCACCTCGTCGAGGATGAAGATCAGGTCGTGCTCGCGGCAGAACCGTTCGAGCAACTGAAGGTACTCCTTCTGTGGATGGAACGAGCCACCGCCTCCCAGGTAGGGTTCGGTGATCAGACAGCAGATACACGAGCCAAGCTCATTCCAGAGGGCGTCCAACTCTGCCTGATAGGGAGCTAGGTCGATCGGCCGGCGGCGGGCATGTACATCGATGCATTCCTCGGTGGGAAAACGAATGAACCGCACGCGCGGGTCGCGCTCCGGATCGTTTTCGCTGCCGGTCACGGCCCCGGCCAAGCCCTTCTTGCCGTGAAACCCGTGGCGCGTCGAGAGGATCATGTTTTCGCCCGGCCGCCGGTCGAGGGCTGCCCAGAGGGCCTTTTGGATGGCCTCGCTGCCGCTGGCCGCCCACATCACCTGCTCGCAGCGAGCGCCTCCCGTCTGTCGTTGCAAGCAGCCGATCAGCCGCTCGCTGGCTGCCACTTCGAGCTCGGTGACGCTGTTGTAGGCGTTGAGCGTGACGGCCTGGCAAAACTCACCGCAGCCGGCAAAGCCATGCAGCCCGAGATACTCTAAAAGGCGCTGCCACCAACGGGTCGGATTGTGCCCCAGATTCATCACCAGCACGCCGGAAGTGAAGTCGGCCAGGCGGCGGCCCTCGGGTGTCCAGTGATAACATCCGGCGCTTTTCGCCAACACGGCCAGGCTGGGCGTGAACGTGCGCAAGCTGTGAGGCTCGACGGCTGCCAGGCGGCGGCGTGTCTCGTTCGAGGCATCCTCGCGGAGATGTTCGATCGCGGCGGGAACTGAGGTGGTGGCCATCAGGCTGTCCTGCGGTACGGGTTTTTTTACGCTAACCGATTCGACCGCCGCGCTGGGTCACGGGAGATTCGTCAGCAGGCCGTCGGTTCGTACAAGACGTGCTTTTGTTCACGACCCGGCTCGAGCAGCACCAAGCTGCCCGAGTCGGTGTACTCAACCACACAGTTTGGGGTGCCGCCGGCGTGCCTAGCCAAAATCGCTTCCATCGCTTGCACGGCCGCGACTGTCTGGCGGTCGGCGGAAAGATCGTTGTAGGAAAGCCGGCGGGCGCGGTCGAGTCGTTCGCCGCGTTCGTTGGGCGGACCGCCGAACTCGACCTGGGCCACCTCGCGCACGAACCGTTCGATCGCTTCCACACCGTAACCCCGCTGCGATCGCTCGCCCCAGGGTTCCAAGAAAGCTCCATTATAATGATTATTCATATTGGTTTTCCGAGCCAGCGGCGTGCGATCCTCGATCGTGCACTCGACGCCCCGCCGGCGGCTGTGGGCGTTCCACACGCCGTTGTCGAAGCGGAACTGCACTTCCTGGTCGACATAGCCCGGGAAATTGTCGGGCGTGACCCAGCTCGTATGAATGTCGAACGCCGCCTCACGGCCATCTTCGTATTGATAGACAAGCCGCAACTGGACCGAGTCCCAGGTCGGTCCGTCGGCCGTCCCCACAAGTCCCCGCTGGCCGGTGCAGGCGATGCTCTTCAAGCGGCCGCCGAAGGTGAAGTCGATGAGCTTGATATAGTGGACCGCCACATAGGTGCCCGGGTTCCGGCCGCGAATCCACTCGGCAAACTGGCCACCGGAGATCGACTTCGGTTCGAGGAGCGTGCAATAACCGTTGTTGATGTGCTTCAGTTCGCCGTCGGCCACGAGTGTGCGCAACTTCTTGTGGTCCGGATCGAGCAGCTTATGGTAGACGACCTTCGCCAGCACTCGGTTTTGTCGGGCCAGGCGCTCGAGTTCGTCCAGTTCGGCCAACGACAGGACCGATGGCTTTTCGATGAGCAGGTGCTTGCCGGCTTCGAGTACGGCCTTGGCCGCCGCAAAATGCCGGTCATCGGGCGTTGCCACGCAGACGAAATCAACGTCGGCCTGGAGCAGTCGGGCAACCGCGCTGGGCTCTTGAAAACTCTGCAGCGGCCCGATCTTATTCCCCGCGGCCCGCAGATAACTCTCCGCACGGCGCCCGGTGCGGCTGGCAACGGCCACGAGCGGCACTTCGCAGACTCCGCAACCCGGCTCATATAGACCCGCCGCGTGCGCATGCTCGAAGAACGGCCGATAGGTTTCGTCGAAAATCATCCCCAACCCCACCATGCCGCCACGGAGAACTTGCGAGGGCTGGCCGGTGGAGGGTCGCATGGCGGCGGGGATGAACAGGCTGGGCTTGGTAGGTGGGCTCCAGCTTAATCGGATTGCAGCACCGACGGTAGGGTTTGCCCCGTCACGCCGGAGGATACGATGCCGCACCGCGATCACGGTCCGCGGCTGTACTCCCAACGTTTGTGAACCGGCAGGCGGTAACGGGCATGTACCTGGTTCCCCTGATCGACGTAGTTGCGAAACGTGTACGTGCCGGTACTCGACACGCGTAGATTGGCACCCGGCCGTACCGAGAGCTCCGACCGCACGAAGTCTTCCAGCTCGTCGGCGCCCGACGTGTCTTCGTCGTCGGTGGAGACCGCACCGTTCAGCATCCGTCCGCGATAACGTCGGGGATTCACGTCGCGCGCGAGCGGGTAGACGTCGTTGGCGCGCACCCCGCGACCATACGCGTCACGAAATTCCTCCACTCCGCGGCGCGAATAACCGTTTGACATGGCGCTGGCCCGGCCGGCCTGATCGAGGTAGCCCGGCGAGTCATAACGGTCGACGCCGCCATAGTAATGACGATGCACCGGTGCTCCGGCATAGTCATTCCGTACCACGTCGGGCCGATAGCGACTGACGGTGCGACGGGGGAAGTCGGTCTGGTCAGGCGGCGGCGTTTCGTCGCGCGGTGGACGCACGCGCGGGACGCGTGGATAGGCCTCACTGAAGCTGGCGTCTTCCTGCGGATACCTGTCCGGTTGGTTCCGTTGTGTGTTCCGGCTGGCGCGCGCACGCCGATCTGCATAATCGTCGTCATCGCGATCGGAGTAGCGGTCATCAAATACGTTGTCGCGATAGCGGTGCCCGTATTGATCGCGGTCCAGGGGATCGCTGGGACCGCGGGTCAATTGGCCGTTTGCCGAAGTCGAGAGGAGCGCCGGCACGCAAAAACTGACGACTGCCAGACTCCAGCGGACGCGAGTTGAGACGAACATAATTCTTTCTCCTTGCACTTAAACCGCTGCGGCAGGGCAGCCAGTAAGAGCTGACGCAAAAAGCAGGCCGCCGGTTGCCGCATCGCTGGATTGGCGCATCGCGAAACAGCGAGGGCCGCTACAATGTCCAGCCGCTTGGCGATTTACAAATAGGAGACCGCCGCGATGTGGATTCGACTTGTCGTCGCAGGATTAGTAGTGCTGGCGTTGGCAGGTCGTGCCACTGCCTGGAACAGCACCGGTCACATGGCGGTCGCCTTGCTCGCCTGGAAGCAACTCGACGCAGAACAGCGTCGTGCGGCTCACCAACTGCTCAAAACCCATCCGCATTATCGACGATACCTAGCCGAAGCGCGTCCCGAAGGCGTCGCGGAAGACGAATGGGCCTTCTTGAGGGCCGCCACGTGGCCCGATTGGGTCCGTGAGACTCCGGAGCACCACGCCAGCGACCTCAAGCCGTTCCATCACGCGCCATGGCATTACATCAATCTACCGTTTGTCGCGCCCGCCGA
Source organism: Pirellulales bacterium (assembly GCA_035547915.1). Classification (GTDB taxonomy): domain Bacteria; phylum Planctomycetota; class Planctomycetia; order Pirellulales; family JAICIG01; genus DASSFG01. Next base: position 5,534 of record DASZTS010000098.1, read on the forward strand.
CGCAGGCCAATTCGCACCGGCAGACCTCACGCCCCCGACGCCCAATGTTGTGACTGCTTTGAACGCCGCGTTCGATGCGCTCCTCGCGCGGCAGGAGAACGCCGAAGACGCCGCGATCCATTTTTGCTGGGTCCTCCACCTGGCCGGAGACATTCACCAACCGTTGCACTGCGCCTCGCTCGTTTCTCATCGTTATCCCCCGCCCCGCGGTGACGAGGGCGGCAACCGACTGGCGATCACACCCAGCAAACGGCCCGAGTCGCTCCACACCTACTGGGACGGACTGCTTGGCAAGAACACGCACTATCAGGCCATCGAAGGCATCGTCAAACGCGTCGATGCAGCGTCCGAACACGACCCCGAGCTGGCGACCAAGCTCCGAGCCCACACGACGGTCGAGTCTTGGTCCGAGGAAAGTTTCGCCCAAGCCGTGAAGTTCGCCTACCTCGACGGGCAGCTTCCCACCGTCGATTACCGGCAGGTGGAAGGCGGCGAGATTCCGCACAGCGAAGTGCCTGTCTTGCCCGCCGACTATGCCTCGACTGCACGCGAGGTCGCCCAACGGCAGGCCGCTCTCGGCGGTTGGCGACTGGCGGCCATGGTCAAGCAGATCACCGCGGCCAAGTAGAAGGTGCGTCGCCAACGGCCGCTCGGCGCGCCGCGTTTCTTTTATCGACGTGCGCGGACGACTTCGTGTCAGCCTCCCAGCACTTCGATCGTGTTCCCTTTTTGCACCAGAACGTTGGTAGGCATACCGACGAACAGGCCGGTACCCACCACACCAGGGATGTCGCGAATGGAGCGATCGAGTTCCTCGGGCCGCTGGATGGGCTGCACACGGCAATCCAGAATCTGATTGCCGTTGTCGGTGATGAATGGCTTGCCCGCGTGAAACCGTGGCTGGGCCCGGCAGCCGAGCGCCGCCAGCCTGCGCGTGCAGAGGGGAACCCCGAAAGGAATGACCTCGACGGGCAGGATGCCATGCGATCCGAGTTGCGGCACGAGCTTTTCCGGCCCCACCAGGATGACGAGGCGGCGCGAGGCAGCGGCCACGATCTTTTCGCGCACCAGGGCGCCGCCATACCCTTTGATCAGGTTGCATTTCGGGTCAACCTCGTCGGCCCCGTCAACGTCGACGTCGATGGCCTCGACTTCGTCGAGAGCGACGAGCGGGATGCCTAGCTCGCGCGCCAGCCGCTCCGAAGCCTTCGACGTCGGCACGCCGCGGACAGAGAATCCCTGCCGCGTTTTTTCTGCCAAGGCTTGAATGAAGGCCGTCGCCGCATGGCCGGTGCCCAGTCCCACCACCGATCCGGCGGAAATGTACTCGAGGGCCCGTTCGGCCACAGCTCGTAGGAGATCGGGTTGCCCGTTCATGCCCCGATTATCCGGGCTTGCTCGCCGACAAGTCAATGACAGGCACTTTCCGGGCGGCCCGTCGGGGGGCATTCTGCCCAGGGCGAACACCCCCGATCCGCGGGACGGACCTATGATTGTCAGGGCCGATATTCAGAAGCATGGTATTTTGAACGGGGAGCGATTATGCGGATTCTCACGACGTCGCTGGTTTTGCTTGCGATAGGGATCGGCGCGCCTGCATCCTTGGTGGGTCGCGCGGCGGGTCAAGATCTTCCCGGTTCGCGCGCCATGCCGGGCAATGAAGCGCCGGTCGGCCCCTACATGCTTTATTGGGGCCCCCCGTCGACGGAGACACCGCACGGTCGACCGGCCAATCAATGGCGTTATCGTCTTCACGATGGCCGCTGGTGGTATTGGGGGACCGATGAACGCTGGTCGTACTTCAACGGTGACATCTGGGTGCCCTATACTCCGCGGAGCGATCGCGAGCTGGCTCGCGCCTCGCTGCTGGGTCCGATATCCGGTTCGTTCGTCAACCAAGGAGTGTACACCCGCGGCAAGATGGCCGGACTGACGATGATCCCGGGCGACCATCCGGCCGCACCGCACCTCAAACGGGGCACGGTCCTTCCCAGGTACCTCAATCAGGAGCCGCTGCCCCGAGGCGACGAAGAACCAGCGCCGAAGCGAGACGACGAGCCGGCGCCGCAAAACGACGACGAGCCGGCGCCGCGCGACGAAGAATAGGCCTGCGGGCCGCTGTGAATTCAGCGGTAGAGCCCTAGGCAATTTGCCGGCCCTGTTCCAATGGCACCGGTGTGCCAGATAAAATATCGCGCATGCTAGCGCGATCTTATCCCGCCTGGATCGTCTGCGTCGCCCTGACTTGGCAGCCGGCCTTCTGTGCCGAACCGGCTCCGCCGTCGTTCGACACCGACGTGCTGCCGTTGTTGCGTGCCCGATGCGTCAAATGCCACGGGCCGGCGAAGCGTGAGGGAGAACTCGATCTGAGCCAGGCGCATGGAGTGGCCGCCGGTGGCGAGAACGGACTGGCTGTCGACCGAATATCCCCTCTGACCAGCCGGTTATGGCAGCGCATCGAAGCGGATGAAATGCCGCCCGACGAGCCTTTGTCGGACGCGGAACGGCAGATTCTGCGGCGCTGGTTGGCCGCGGGCGCCAACGGGGTGCCGCTCATCGCTGCCGATTCCGGCCAGTCCGACCATTGGGCGTTTCGCCGTCTGGCGAGACCGCCGGCGCGGGCCGAGAACCGCACATATCAGGCCGCGACGGCCATCGACGGTTTCCTCCTAGCGGAGTTGGCAACGAACGGACTCTCGTATTCGCCGGCCGCCGACCGCTACACCCTGATCCGCCGCCTGAGCTTCGATCTGACCGGCCTGCCTCCGACGATCGAAGAGATCGAGGCGTTCGTGAACGACGCTCAGCCCGATGCATACGAGCGGTTGGTCGAGCGCTATCTCGCTTCGCCGCACTATGGCGAACGTTGGGGCAAATGGTGGCTCGACGCGGCAGGCTATGCCGACAGCAACGGATACTTCAACGCCGATAGCGACCGGCCGCTGGCCTACCGCTACCGGGATTATGTCGTGGCATCGTTCAACGCCGACAAGCCGTTCGACCAGTTCCTCCGCGAGCAGTTGGCCGGCGATGAGTTGGCCGGCTATCGGCCCGGCGGCGAAATACGGCCCGAGCAGGTCGAACTGCTCGTCGCCACACACTTTCTGCGCAACGCGCAGGACGGCACGGGCGAAAGCGACGGCAACCCAGACGAGGTACGGGCCGATCGTTACAGCGTGTTGGAAGGGACCGAACAGATGATCGGCTCGGCGCTGCTCGGCCTCACGCTGCAATGTGCTCGCTGCCACGACCACAAATTCGAGCCCGTGACGCAGACCGACTACTACTCGCTTCAAGCGATCCTGGCCGCGGCCTTCGATCCGGAACACTGGCTCAAACCCAACGAGCGCGAAGTGAACACGGCGACGCCCGCCCAGGTCGCCGCCTGGGAAGCGCGTGAACACGAGATCGATCGGGAGATTGCCACACAGCGCGAAGCGTTCGCCGGCTGGCTGCGCCAAAATCGGCCGCGCGGCCGAGTGCTCTTCGAAGACCATTTTGACGCGCCGGATGAGCTGACCCGGCATTGGAGCAACTCGGCGCCGGGCGACGACGGTCCGGGCGGTACGCCGGCGGTGCAGATCGCCAGCACCCAGGCTCCGGCCGCCAAACCAGAGAGCGGCACGCTCGCGATCGTTGAATCGGGCGCCGCGGGAAACCGTTGGCTCTCCACCGCCGCCGCGTTCGATTGGGCGCCCGCCGACAGGGGAGCGACCATTCAGGTCACGTTCGATCTCGTGGCCGATCAGTGGTCGGGCAGTCCGCCCGCGGCCCGCATCGGCTATTACATCGGGCTGCACGATTACAACGACAGTTCTCAGCGCGCAGGCGGCAACCTGCTCATCGACGGCAATCCGGCGGGAGGCGCGGACGTGCACGTCGACTATCCGGGCGCCGATGCGCGGTCGGTAGGCCACATCGGGTCGACCGGTTGTCGGCCGGGCCACAACTATGGAGTGCGGATCACGAATGCCGGCGACGGGCGCTATAAGCTCGAACAGCTCGTTGACGGCGTGGCGGAAGAGCCGGCCGTGATGCTCGACGGTGGCGATCTCACGCCGGGCGGTTTCGGTTTCGAATTCTGCTGCGGCCGTAGTTTTGTTGTGGACAACGTTGTGATCGAGAGCGCCCCGGCCGGCGATCCTTCCGAGAAGGCGACCGAATTCCGCGAAGCCCAACACCAAAGGCGACAAGCACTCGATTCGGCCGTCGCCGAGTTGAACCGGCGTCGGACCGAGAAGCCGGGGCGGACCGCGGTCGTACTCGATATTACACCGACGTCGCCCGATTGGTTCCTGCTCGTGCGGGGAAACTATGGGCAACGAGGCCAACCGGTGGCAGCCGGCATTCCCGCCGTTCTGTCAGAGACGACGAATCCCTATGTCGCGGCGACGGTCGGCGCGAGCAGCGGTCGGCGTCTGGCCTTCGCGCGCTGGTTGACCGAGCCCGGAACGCGGGCGGCATCGCTGCTGGCGCGCGTGACGGTCAACCGGATTTGGCAACAGCACTTCGGCGCCGGAATCTGTTCGACCCCCGACAATCTGGGTTATAGCGGCAGCCCTCCGTCGCACCCGGAGTTGCTCGATTACCTGGCCAGCGAATTGGTCGAAGGCGGTTGGAGCGTCAAGCGGCTGCACCGCGCGATCATGCTCTCCGCCGCCTATCGCCAGGCGAGCCTGCCGCGCGATGACGGCTTGCGCATCGACCCGGGCAATCGGCTCCTCTGGCGGTTTGGTCTGCGCCGGCTCGACGCCGAAAGCGTGCGCGATGCCGCGCTGGCGATCGCCGGGCAGCTCGAGCGGAGTATGGGAGGCCCCTACGTTCCGACTCAGCGCCGCGGCGACGGCGAAGTGGTCGTCGACGAGAATCAGCCGGCCGGAAAGCGCCGCAGCCTCTATTTGCAGCAGCGCCGCACGCAGACGCTCAGCTTGCTGGAAGTGTTCGACGCCCCTTCGATCGTCGTCAATTGCACGCGCCGTAACCAGGCCACGATCCCCTTGCAATCGCTTAGCGCCCTGAATTCGGAGTTCGCCGTGAATCGTGCGCACGAGTTCGCGATGCGTTTGGCCGAGGCGCCGGCCGGCGAACTCATTCGACGCGCGTTCTTGCTCGTGGCAGGGCGTCCACCACGCGATGACGAGTTGGCGGCGGCAGAGAGCTTTTTGGCGTCGCAGCCGTCGGCCTATGCCGGCCGGCCCGACGCCGCACGGCTGGCGCTCGTCGATTTCTGCCAGGCGTTGCTGGCCGGCAATGCGTTTCTGTATGTCGAGTGAATAACATGCACCCATTTGCTCTCGACCGCCGTGCGTTTCTCGGCCGCTATGCCGGTTGCTTGGGGACGCTCGCGCTGGCTGAGTTGTTGGGCGACGTCGACACAGCCGCAGAGCAGCAGGCGCCGCGCGCGCGAGCGCGGTCGGTAATCTGCCTGTTCCAGCACGGCGGCCCAAGCCAGATGGACCTCTTCGATGCCAAGCCCGAGCTGGCTAAACGGCACGGCGAGGCCTATCCGGGCGAGCTCGAAGTCCATTTCGAAAAGCAGCAAGGCAAGTTGCTGGCATCCCCTTTCAAGTTCTCGCCCTGCGGTCAGGCGGGCATCGAGCTGTCGGATCTGCTGCCGCACACCGCCCACATCGTCGACGACCTGACGCTCGTCCGCTCGATGACGACCGAGTCGGTCGATCACGAGGCGGCCCTGCGTCTGATCCACACGGGCAAGATACAGGCGGGTCGGCCGGTGTGGGGTTCGTGGGTGTCGTACGCACTCGGCACCGAGAACCGCGATCTGCCGAATTACGTCGTGCTCTCCGATCCTGGCGGACTGCCGGTCGACGGTACACGGAACTGGTCGAGCGGTTGGCTGCCCGCCATCTACCAGGGTACTCCCTTTCGCTCGGGCGCCGCGCCCGTGTTGAATCTGGCCACGCCGGCGCAGATCACACCCGCCGCGCGGGCAGGTCAGTTGCAGTTCCTGGCGGAGCTCAATCGATCGCAGTTGCGTCGGCATACCGACAGTTCTGAGTTGGCCGCGCGGATTGTCAACTTCGAGACGGCGGCCCGCATGCAAATGGCAGTGCCCGAGGCGCTCGACCTGGCAAGCGAAACCGAAGCCACGCGGCGGCTGTACGGTCTCGACCAGCCAGCGACGCGGGAATATGCCACGCGCTGCCTGCTCGCCCGCCGGCTGGTGGAACGTGGCGTGCGCTTCGTGCAGGTATTCATGAGCGGTCAGCCCTGGGACACGCACAGCAAGAACGCCGAGAACCTGCGGAACCTGTGCGCCCGCACCGACCAGCCGAGCGCCGCGCTCGTGCAAGACTTGAAACAGCGCGGCCTACTCGATTCGACGATCGTACTGTGGACCGGCGAGTTCGGCCGCCTGCCCGTTTCGCAAGGGAGCGACGGTCGCGACCACAACCGTCATGCCTTTTCGCTGTGGCTGGCCGGCGGCGGCTTCAAGGCGGGCTACGTTCACGGCCATACCGACGACTTCGGCTATGCGGCGGTCGACCGGCAGGTGACGGTGCACGATCTGCACGCCACGCTCCTACATGCCCTCGGGCTCGACCACGTCCGGCTCGTCTACCCGCATGAGGGCCGCAACGACAGCCTCACCGACATCGACGTCTCGCACGCCCACGTCGTGAACGAATTGTTGGCGTGACCATCCGCCTCAATTAACATCGCCGGCGGCGGCGACTTCGACCATCCGGCAGACAAATCCGTCGTAGCTCATGCCGGAGGTACGGATCTGCCGAGCGAGGCCGGCCGACGGACTGATGTCGGGATTGCCGTTCACTTCCAGAATATACGGGCGACCCGCCGCATCGACTCGGAGATCGACACGCGCATAGTGCCGGCACTCGGTGAGGCGGAAGGCCGCTAAAGCGACGCGGCGGATCTCGTCGGCCAGATCGGCCGAGACGTCGGCCGGGCAACGGGCCGGCGTGCCGTCGAACTCGGGCGCCTCGCGCGTCCACTTGGCGTCGTAGCTGACGATGGGCGCGATGCCCGGAATGAATTCGATCTCGGCCAACGGCAGCGCGGCCGGTTCGGGTAGGGCGAGCACGCCGACGTTGAACTCGCGCCCAGCGATGTATTGTTCTACGAGCACCGCGCCATACCGCTCGCGCGTGTTGTCGATCTGCCGCGCGAGCGCCGTCGCGTCTGATACGATGCTCTCGGGTCCGATGCCTAGACTGCCGTCCTCGTGGGCCGGTTTAACGATCGCCTGCCCCCCGGCGAGGAGCGGCTCGAAGCGCCCCAGCGAGATGGGTTCGTCCGCGGTGAGCAGGTGGAAGGCCGGCGATGGGAGACCGGCCCCCAACAACATCCACTTGGTGAGCGCCTTCTCGCGAACCAACGCCAGGCATTTCGAGCCGCTGCCGGTGAAGCACCTGCCGAGCAGTTCGAGTATGCCGGTCACCTGGGCTTCGCCCGCGCCGACGCCCCCCAAGCCCTCGAACAGGTTGACGACGACGTCGGCTTCGATCGCTTGCACGGCGCGAAGAATGGCCGCCGCCTCGGTGCCGACGCCGAGCCGTGTCGAGCGATGGCCGGCCTGCGCGAGTGCGGCTTCGACAGCCTCGACCGACTCCAAGACACCCGCCTCCTGGAGGTAGTCCGGATGGTCCTCGGGAAGCGAAGGCTCGTTGTAGAGGATGGTGACGTTCATGGACGGCGCATGGCGGGCAAAATTGGCGGGAGCCGGTCGTCAGGCGTGGCCGGAAGGCAGCGCGTGCTTCTTGCCGTCTTCCGCCTGCCGTTCGAAGGCCGCTGCCAGAATACGCCCGATCAATTGCTCGTGGCTGACGCCGACACCGCGGCCCAGAAAGACCAGGTCGCCCGAGAACGGAGAAAGGCCGGGCAACGGGTTCACTTCCAGGAAGTAGGGCACTCCGTGGCGGAGCCGGAAGTCGAATCGGGCCACATCGCGGCAGCCCAGCGCCCGCCAGCATGCGAGCGTGGCGCGGTGCACCGCTTCGGCGTCGGCGGACGAGATCTTGGCCGGGCTCTCGTATTCGAGATGTTCTTCCCAATGTCGTTTGACCTCGATGCCGTAGATGAACGGTCCGTCGTCGGGCCGTTTCGGCAAGATGCGCATGATGCCCAGCACCTCGGGCGGGCGATTGCCCACGACCCCCACCGTCAGCTCCTCGCCGGCGATGAACTCTTCGACCAGCAGCGGCTGATGGTAGGCGGGAGCGAGGCGCGCGATCGCGGCCTCCAATCCGGCCCGATCATGGACGATGCCGCTGCGCAGCACGCCCTTGCTGGAACCTTCATAGTCGGGTTTGACGATGAGCGGCCAGGTGAGCCGGGCCAGCCGCTCTTCGACGGCCGCGAGATCGCCCTCGACGATGAGCGCCCAACCGGGCGTGGCGATGCCCGCATGGTCGACGAGCCGCTTGGCACATTCCTTGTCGAGCGTGGCGGCCAGCGTGAGCGGATCGGAACCCGTGTAAGGGATGCCGAGCATTTCGAGCACGGCGGGAACACGCGACTCGCGCGTGCGGCTGACGCCGAGACCTTCGGCGATGTTGAGCACCAGGTCGGGCCGCGGCCCGTCGAGCAGTTTGCGGAGCATCGGCTCACCGTCGCCGAGCAGATCGACCTCGTGCCCCAGCGAGCGCACGGCATCGGCCAAGGCGGCGATGGTCTCGGGCGAATCAAATTCCTCTTCGGCGTCGGTGCCAATGAACTCGCCCGACGGGAGCGTCTTGGCCGCCCCCTTCATGTTGAACGTCAAACCGACTCGCACGGGTACTCCTCAGAAAAAAACTGCCACGACGGACGAGTGATTCTTGCATCACACCCGATCGTCTGGCAAGGGAGTTCCCCGCCCGGTCACGGGTCATTTTCTGCACCGTCTGCCGCATGACGCTCGTTGATCAAGGAACTCGAAGGCGTCGAACGGACGTAGGAACGCGGATAGACTGATGGCTGACGCACCGAATGCGATTTGAGATCGGGTCGGACGAACAAACCCTGTGCTCGCCGCCGGAGAACACGCCGAAGGGCGCGCGTTCGCTGGCCACCGGCGCGAAATAAGCGGTAAACGACATGTCGCATCGAGCTATTCTGCGTCGGGACTTCCTGCAAATCGGCTCCTTGGGCATCGGCGGATTGACCTTGGGCGATCTGCTGGCCTCGGAGGCACAGGGCAATAGCCCGGCAACCAATCGGAAGTCGGTAATCATGGTCTGCCTGCCTGGCGGACCGAGCCATATCGACATGTACGATCCGAAGCCCTATGCGCCCGCGGAATTCAGGGGCGAGTTCTCCACCATCCCGACCAACGTGCCCGGCCTCGAGTTATGTGAGCTCATGCCGCTGCAAGCGCAGATCGCCGACAAGTTCTCGGTGATCCGTGGGATGAAGTTCTTGGGTAGGCACGATCCCTACGAACTCTTGAGCGGCCGCCCGTCGGCCCGATCCGGCGAGATCCAGGCGGCCGAGAAATGGCCGGTCTTCGGCTCGGTCGTCAGCCGGGTGCGCGGCGACTCGGCCACATCGATCCCTCCCTACGTCAATCTCAACGATCTTCGTGTGGTTCCGGAAGCAGACGATCCCGAGGTGCCACGCTACATGGGACCGGCCCATGGTCCGTTCCGTCCCAGCGGCCCCGGTCTGGCGAACTTGCGGCTTCCCGACAACGTGTCGTTCGATCGACTCGATATTCGCCGGACCCTGCTCGACGAATTCGATCGCTTCCGCCGCCAAACAGAGGCATCGGACGCGATGCGCGCGTCGACCGAGTTTCAACGGCGAGCGATCGGAATGGTGGCCTCGAACGCCGTGTATCAGGCACTCGATCTGAACCGCGAAGATCCCCGCGTCCAGGAGCGTTATCAGGGATGTACCAACCTGTTGTTGGCGCGTCGCCTGGTCGAAGCGGGCGTCTCGGTGGTGACGGTCGCACAAGGTGGCGTGCAGAAAGGACCGGGCCTGCCCGTGTTCGGTGTCTGGGACACGCACACCGAAAACTTCCCTGCGATGCGCAAGATGTTGCCGGCCTACGATTATGCGATCCACACGCTGCTGACCGATCTCTACGAACGGGGCCTCGATCAGCAGGTGGCGGTCGTGATCTGGGGCGAATTCGGCCGCTCGCCACGCATCGGCGATGAGTCGCGCGCCTTGGGCAGCCGCTATGCGACCGGTCGCGGTCATTGGTGGGACGCCGGTTTCGCGGTCGTTGCGGGTGGCGGACTGCGGATGGGACAGGTCGTGGGCGAGACCGATGCACGGGCCGAGCGCGCGAAAGGGCGTCCCTACACGCCGCAAAACGTTCTCGCCACGATCTACCACGTCCTCGGCATCGATTCCGGTACCGCGTTTCCCGATTACCACGGCCGGCCCGTCCACCTTCTCGACGACCGCGAACCGATCCGGGAACTGGTCTGACGCGACAAGGTCCGCTCGCTACTGAGTGTCCGTATCGACCTTCACAAGCCCTTCGATAACCCGGTCGAGTTCGTCGGCCTCGGGGTCGATGGCGCGGATGATCCCTTCGGTGTCGATCACAAAGACGCGCGGCCAGTGGGGCACGTCGTAGTCGGTCTCGATGGGACCGTTGGTTTCTTCGCCGTCCCACCAGCAGCGCCAGGCCATCTGCTTCGCTTCCATGGTGGCCAGCGCTAGCTCGCGTGTATCGCCACAATTGACACCGAGCAATGCGAACGGCTTGCCGCGGTAACGCTTCGCGAGCTCGCGTTCGTGCGGCACCATCCGCATGCACGGACCGCACCACGAGCCCCAGAAGACGAGCAGCACGACCTGCCCGCGATGATCGGCCAACGACATCGGCTTGCCATCCAGTGCCTCACCGGTGATGGGCGGCGCCGGTCGGCCGATCTTCAGGTCGGGCAAATTCTTCAAACGGGCCAGTTCGTGTTTGGCCTTTTCGCCCAGAGTTGCCTTGCCGTCGGGCGTCGGCAGCTCGGCGAACTCGTCGAACGTCTGCTGATAGAAGCGCCCGGCGTCGGCCAGGAGCGGAGCCTTTGCCTCTTCGGGCAGTTCGCGTCCCCAGGGGAACGCTTCGCGGCGGTAATAGTCCCCCAGCGCGAAGATAGCCTGCCCACGGACCTCGCGTTGCGGATGCCTCTCGGCGACCGCCTTCAGAATGCGCGCGGCCCACACCTCGCCACCTCGATATCGCAGCGCGAAGCAAAGCCGGCCCATGCCCGGCTTTTCCAAATGGTCGTTGAGAACGATCGAGACCTGCGAGTCGTCGAGAAAGTATTGCATTTCGCAGACCAGCACGAGCACGGCTTCGAAGGCCGCGGGGTCGGTCGCATGCTCGCTGATCACAAAATTCAAATCTTCGGCCCGCGCTTGCTTGTCAGCGAAGTATCGGTTGTTCGCGTCCTGGACCTTCTGTTGGTCGTGCTGGGCTGCTCGCAAATCCGCCCGAAACTGTTGTTCGCGCTGCGCATTCTCCTGAGCGATTTTCTTCACGCGCGCAGCGACGGCCGGATCGGGCTTCACGGGCTTGCCGGCGGCAGCCTCCAGTTTCTTGGCCCCACGGGCTGCTTCGGCCTCGCTTGCGTTCCGGTAAAGTGTGAAATCGAGATTCTCGACGGCGTCCTGCCCGGCGGTGATTTCGAGCCGTTTCATGATTCGCGGCTCCGGGTAGATGAACCCGCTGGGAAGACCGCTGAAGTACAGTTTCGCGCGGCCCGACGGCAAACGCAGTCGATAGCGGCCGTCGCCATCGGTTCCGTCGTCGGCCAGGCCGGACCCTGGCTGCGTATCGGTCAACGCCACGACGTAAGCCGCCTCGACGGGCTTACCGTCGGCATCGACAACCCGACCAGAGACGTCAACGCCGGTCTCCATCGAAAAGGCGACCTCCTTCGTCTCACCGTTCGCGACCGATAGGCGCTCTATGGGCCTCATGATCCATCGGCGACTTGGGTCTCGGACCGACAAATCGAACGGAACCGCCGGCAAGGCATGAACGGCGAACCGCCCGTCGTCGTCGGTCACTGCCTCAAACGTCGAAAGGAAGAAGACGCCCAGCGGACCGGCGGAGAGCGAGGCGGCCACGCGCATCCCTACAGCCGGCGTTCCATCGGGTAGCTCGACGCGACCGGCCAGGACGCCCTCTTTGGCGACGGCCAGCCGGATCGGCTCATCGAACCGCTTGTTCTCGTTCCGCCATTGCGCCTCCGCGAGCTCCTCGCCGACCGTCAGTAAATACAAGCTGCCCTGCACCGGCACATCGTCGAACCGGACGTGCCCCGCGGCGTCGGGCTGCTTATCGAAGATCTCTGGAAATGCCGTATGGAGACCCGCGAACGGAAGATGCCGAGGAAACGACTGGTAATCGAAATCGCCTGACCCGGTATTGATGTGCAAGACTTGCGTGTGCACCGTCACCCGCGTGACGTCGAAGCCGTCCGGCACCGTGACGACACCTTCCACCGTCCTGGATGGCTCCAACTGCACACGAAACTCGGCATTGATGCGCGACCGTCCCTTCCAATTCGCCGTCCGCCCGACCCCCACCAGCCGCCCGGGCACGCGGGCATAGGCCCAGCGGTCGAAGTGGCCATCTCCGTCCGTAGGCACAGCGCGCGGACACGCGGCCCGTCCCTTCTCATCCGACACGAACGGGCCGAACTGCTTATAACGCACCGGTTCTCCGGCGACCGCCTGGAACAGGTGGACCTCCGCTCCGACCACCGGTTTGCCGGCTCGGTCGACGCACAACACGGTTACGGGCTCATCTTGTGCGGCAGCGTTCGATGCTCCCGATTCACCGGCCTTGGGCCCCTCGGCTGCTGCGATACAGCACAACGCCGACGCCAGCATGAAAATCGCCGCTCGGCACTGGCCGATCAGCATGCGGATATCGGTTAGGTGGTCGGCACGATCGGTGACGCGATTTTGGACGTTCATCGTGGTGTCCGTTTGACACGGGGACAGCCTTTTCATGGCCGATTCGGCAGTTGCCATTCTGATGACCCCGTAGCCACCAATCAAGCAATGCTATTGGATCGGTTGCCCCTCAAAAACGACCTTGTATGCATTCCTGCCTGGATCAATCCTGCTCGGGCGGTGTCGGACCACGATTTGTTCGTCCGCGCTTTCTCCGACTGTGTTCCCATCCGCGATGACGGGACCACTCAGGATGAGATAGTGGGCAACGTTGGAGACAAATTCAAAAAGATCTTCCACAGTCTTCTTGCAGCGATCCACCTCAATTTCCATAAGACCGAATTGGTTCATGCCAAGCGTGTACATCCCGATCTCATCTTTTGACGGGACGATGAGTTGGAGCCGCAGCCACACCGGTACCGGTACGTGTTCCTCCGAGATGTTGGCGCAAAAATCTTCGAAAATCGTCCGCGAATTGCATACATGGGCATTACCCCAATAGACACCCATACCGTCGAAGAGCTTCAGAGCAACCAACGCCAATCGCGACACAGTGATCGCGGATTGAATTGGTGTTTGATCACCGGCACCGATGTTCGTGACAATGATATGCGACCGATGCTTGGCGACCTCCTCTTTCCCTCCTGGCCAGAGAAAGTTGCCGTCGGCGTTTTTTTCTGCCTCTTGTTCGGGAATCGGCGCCGGCATATGAGCGAGGAACCCCACGGTGCCTTCACCGTGATTCACGGTGACGATGCTCCCGTCGTCGATGTCGGCTGAGTAACCGTGTCCGAACACTTCGACGACCAATTCGCCGGCTTGCGACAGGTCGCCGGGCTCCGCGGCCCCGCAGAGCACAAAACAATGTCGGGTAATCTCCGTCTCGGGCTTACCACCTTCGGCGCCCGTCCGAGTTGCCTGCTTCTTCTTGCCAAAGAAACCGAAAAGTCCCATGAGCGCTTCCATTGGGAGAACGCGTTACGCCCCTGCGTGTTTCTTCACGACGTCCCGGTACGCCGTGAAAGGGGTCGCGGGCCGTTGAGGTAAAGCTACTTGGCGCGGCCGACCGCGTAACAGATCCTATAACGTGTGGGTGTGATCCAACAACATCCCGAGAGCGAGGCGATCTTTTTTCGCCCCCGACCGAGGCCCATCTCAACGAACCTGCCGAGGCTTTTGCCATGAACATCGAGTGTCGATTGGCCAGATTGGAAGCGCAGAACCGATGGCTGAGGGTGGTCGCCTTGGCGGCGCTGGTGTCGGGTGTGCTGCCGTGGGTGATGGGGAACCAAGCGGAAGTCCCAGAAAATATCCAGGCGAGACGGTTTACCCTGATCGGCGACGACGAAACTCCGGTCGGTACGTGGGAGTTCGACGCCGCGACGAAGGGCACCTCGCTCAGCGTGCAATCGGCCAAAGCATCGCCCGCCGTCGTGTTGACATCATCGCCCGACGAATCGACGATTCGCCTGTCAAATGGTATCCGCGTGCCGCCACAAGCGATCGTTCCGCCACAAGGACGGCGACGAGATGTCCAACCAAGTGATGCGGACATTGCCCTGACCACCGGCAAGACCGAAACGACGATCAAGATGAACGACGGCTCGATCGCCATCTATCGGCACGGCAACACGGCGTTCGTAGCGCCGCCCAAATCGTCCATTCTTCCGGTGACCGAGAAGTAGCTCGGAAGTTCTTATCGGCTCGTTGCGGTCCGGGTTTTCCCGGATGGAATGCCTGAGCCCGCCCGCCCCCCCGGCTCGCGAGATACGGCAGACAGGTGATGCGCCGACGGGCCTTTGTCGACCACCGGCTAAGAGCGGCTGACAAAACCTGGAAGCCGGAGCGCCGTGGGTCAAAATCGGCTGTGACGCCGATTTTTCGAAGCTCGATCCAGTTTCGTCGGTTGCTCTAACCCAAGTTAGAGAGTTCGAGTGCGGTTTCGAGAATTTTTAGCCGGGAACCGACCGTAAGTTCAAGGTTGATGGGGCCCGGCGTGGCAAAGGGCGATGTAGTGAAGACCTACTTTCTTGACGTCGCCCAACCCTGTGC
>DASZTS010000099.1:0-13913 GCA_035547915.1 Pirellulales bacterium
TTACAGGTTCGCGCCGCGGCCCTGAGCGACGATGACCGGCTGGTCCGCCATCTTCGAAACCGTCCCGGCTATCCGTTCCTCCGCCGGCCCAGAGTATCCAAACTACCGGTGTAAAACCTCCCGAACTTGGCGTGCACCCCGTCTCGCATGGCACCGCGGAAACCGCGCACGCCAACCAAAGGCTGGACGGGGTTAGGATCGCCAGCCGGCAGCCATATCAAAATGGCTGGTTTGGGGCCTGCTGAGCCCGGTCGGCAGATTGGCCGGTTTTCCGCGCCGACGGACATGAAGCCGTCGGTATCGCACACAACTCATTTCTCCTGCACCAAAAAGCGCAGCTCTCGTTCATACTCGTCGGGGTCGAATTCGTTAGCCGTAGCGGTATCCTCTCCATGAAGCGCGTCGTATACCAGGTTGCAGAGCGCGCCAGTTAACGCGCGCACTCCCGCTCGGTTCAGCCACCAGTTCGTCTCGGAGTAGCGGTGGTCCGGCATGTCGCGAAACGCCAGCCGCTGGACTTCTCCGGGTTGCATGACGTTCGACGCGACGAACCGCAGGTTCCGGCCGCTGAATCGGCGGCAAAGCACCAGGACGTGCTCAGTGGGGTGTTCCAGGAGCCAAGCCTGGAGCGCATGGGCGATGTGCCACGGTGTTTTGTCGCTTCCAGGCAGAAGGATCACGTCGCGGGACGATACATCGCGACGCGAGAGCTCACGCAGACTCTGCTCTCTGACGGAAGAAACTACGCCCAAGCGAACGAGGCGGGTGGCAGGCCGGTCGATCACCAGGATACGGGAAGCGGTACCACTGTGGTACATCTCGGCAGCCCGATCGAAACGGCAATCCACATCGAGCACCAACACGCAACCGGCTGAGGGCGCCGGATCGTCGATGATGAGGGCGCGGGCGAGCCCGCGTAAGATCGGAGCGTGGGCCGCCGCGACCAGTCCGAACAGTCCGATTATGCCCCATCGCCAACGGCGATGCCTGGTTCGCTTTTCGGCGCTGGGCGGTGCAGGCCGACCCTGCGCCGCCGTAAGTGATGGGGCCATCCTTTCATTGTATATCAGATTTACTGGGGCGGCGCCACAGCCGGGCTACTGACGACCGCTGATGTATTCGGCTGAGCCAATTTAATAATGTTAAACACAGTCGTTGTATTCCCTAAAGTGACTGTCTGCAGAACGAAACGGGTGACGGCTTGGCCGCGGGTTTCCTGCAAGACCAAAACGTCGCCCGCTTGCACCATAATTCTTTCTCGTGGGTCACGGAGGGCGCGGCGCAGGTCGACGACGATGGCAACCTGACCGCCGTTAGGTGTGCGCCGCAGCACCGTGAGCAGAGTCGGCGACGGATTACCGAACGCGGGCTGCACCAAAATACCGCTCAGATTGTTGCCGCCAAACCCACCGTTGATGAACGAACCGCTAACTTTCATGACCGCCTCGACCACGTCCAGATCGTAGTCGCGCGGCAGCACCTGTTCGCCGGACGGCAATAGTCCACCAGTGTAATAAACTTCCATCGCTCGGCTTTCTAGGAACACGACGTCCCCGTCATCCAAGATGACGTCCTCCGGCTTGAACGACAGCGGCCAGCCAGGCACCACGCGCGTCGAAATCTGAATCACGCGAGGCCAACGGCTTTCACCTGCTAGCGGATCTTGCCCCGGCGCAAGGTTCTCCAGCGATGTTTCCACCGCGGTGTTCCCCTTGGCGTTTTTGAAAATGATGATCCGATCGTACACGTCGAGACCCGGTAGACCGCCGGATGCGGTCAGGGCCGAAAGCACGTCGTTTTCGTAGGCCCGTAGGGTGACGTTTTGCCCGACGCCGCGCTTAGTTGACGAGATCGCCAAATAGCCACTGGGCGTGATGTTGAACCCACCGAGTTCCTGACGGATGACCCGGACGCGCGTCTGACGCGGCTGCATCAGGCCGACAATGATCCGTTCGCGACCCGGCCGAATGATTCCCTTGTCGATGTAGGCCTTACGGATCGCATCCGTGGCCTCCGTCATACTCTTGCCCGACAGGGGAAGCGGATCGATCATGGGCAGCGCGACGGTCCCGTCGTCCCGAATTGGCATGGGAAAGCCGAGCACAGGCGGTATGCCAGTGCTCGTTCCGCTGCGCGGATCGAGTTCCGAGGGAAAATAGACAGGCGGATCCTTGACCGGCTGGTCGGGTGTCGCGACCGGCAAAACGCCCTCGATGTAGATCCCTAGCACGTCGTTGGAGGCCAATCGATAGACCTTCGGACGTGGCTGGCCGAGCAGCGACAAGGGAAGCGTATGCAACGATTCGCGCGGCGGACCCGCATTTAAGATCTCCGGTGGAACCAGGCGCACCGGTATGCCGTTCGCCAAAGGATTGGTCAGCGCCGCACAACCGCTGGCGACGGCGCAGAGCAAGGCCGCGGCAAGTAAGCTAAGCGGTCGAAGACGCCAGCGCATCGCGCGTTTTCCGGGTTGATGTGATCTTCTATTACTTCTAGGCATAGCTGTACCCATTAATGTCGCTATCGGCGATCGGCCGCTGCCCAACGCCGCGACGACGAATACGGCGGTAATGGTCCCCGGGGCGCCGATGCTCGTCGCGCCGTTGCCCCCGATGTCGAATCAGGTTGTTCGTTCACGAAGACCAGCGAAGCAGGCGAAGATCTGGTCGCGCCGCTCTGCGTGGTCGGCTGGGGTGGCTGTGCGGCAGCCCCGCTTGCCGAGTCTTCCTCTCGAAGAAGCGCCGGCCCCGTCCTTCCGCTGGCGTTCGGCGGCGAACGCTCCGACGAAGGCTTGGGCAGCAAATCATCCGATCGCATCGAATCGGGTGGTGGCACAGGTATAGGCATGATCGCGCCGGGGGGTATTGCCTCGGGCGGATTCGCAACCGGTGACGCAGGTTCGGACAACATGGCACCAGGCCACACCGGTTGCACTCCCGGCGGCGACGTCCCGGGGGGTAAAGTGGTGGGCGGAAGATTGCGAGTGGGCAACGCTCCCGGCAGCAAACCGAACGGTCGCGTAGCATCGGGCAACTGCGAAGTATCGAAGCCACCGTCGGGCGCACGCGGGGCCACCAATGCCGGGTCTGGCACGGGCGGGGTAAGGATGGTTACCGGCGTCGGGCCGGTCTGGCGGTTGACGTATATACCTTTAACGCTGGCCACGGGCGTCGACATGGGCACCAAGGCGTATTCACGAGCGCCGCTGGCTCGGGCCATCGCCGCTCCATGTCGGAAACCGGCAAACCAATCTTGCACCGCCCGCCGGCCTTGGGGGTTGGCGTAGCGGTTCTTCCAGTAGCAGCGTGGAGGCAAGGGCGGGGGCTGGCCCGTGCCTCCGGCGTCCAAAAAGTCCGTGAATCCGTCGCGGAACCCTTGCGCATAGTCGTCGGAGAACCGCTTCATCGATTTTTTGTTCTGGATTTTGCTCCACGTCTGTTTGGCCAAGCGACAGTGGCGGTTGTGCGACTTGTGCGCATCAAAATAGTCGCAGTATTGTGTGGGTTCGACCAGAAACGCGAGCATGAAGTTGTCGCTGACCGTACAGCCGGTAAGCGCCGGGCACAATCCGATCATGAGGAGCAGTCGTTTCATGATGCGAGAGTCTGGGTACACGTTCGACACTCGATTAGATCGGCCGCTACAATCGTCACTGCCATAAAATGCAGATCTTCCCCTAAGGCCGAGCTAGTCGGCCCAAACCGCCAAGACAACCATCGTTGACTGCGGTGAGAAAGCGAATCCCATGGGGCAAGGGTGCCAAATAACGGGGTTCCCCAAATCGCTGTCATGACCCCGCTTATCTACAATGGGGAAACGGCATCCATCCTTATAGCTTGTTGAAAAAGGCCGAGATCAGCGACCCGTCGTGTCCTTTTGTGGGGCGATCGACCGTTGACAATCAAAATCTCCTTTTAGTGTGACGACACGCGTTTTCTCGACGGAACCAGTTGCATGCTGAAGCTCAAAGGGCACAAGCACTCAACATCAACCGTGGCCTGGCGACTGGCCATTTGGTGCGTATCGGGAGCTTGTTTGGCCGCCGCAGTTTGGTTGGTCATGCGATCGGAGCAGCGGTGGGCCACGGCCCGTCAAGCCCGGGAGCGATCTTTCCCGGCTCTTGGTCAACCGGTCGTAACGCCGCCCGCCAATGAAGACACTCCGCCGCGCCAAGCGCCAAGTGACGGCGCACTGGCGCCGAGCGCAAGCACGGCAGTTCAATCGCCTGCTGCACAGCCGGCTGGCGAGGAACGCTCAGAAGCGCAGCCGGTGCCACGCCACCATCGTTTGGGGCCGGAGCAGGCCGCCGTGCAGATCGCGATGCTCTTCGACTACGGGTGCCAGCAATGCCAGCGAGTGGAGCAGAGCGTGCGGGCATTGATGAAGCGCTTCCCTGCGCGCGTTTCCCTATCGCTTTGGCACTATCCCCAATCGACGGACTGCAACCACACGCTGAAGTTGAACACGCATCCCACCGCCTGCCAGGCCGCCCGGGCAGCCGAGGCGGCGGGCATCATCCAGGGCGAGGACGGTTTCTGGAAAATGCATAGTTGGTTATTTCAACGCATGGGTCGCATTTCCGTCGAGGAGCTGCGAGGCGCTTTGCCTTCTCTTGGTTATGACGATGTCGATCATTTCCTGGACGTCATGAACAGTGCCGAAACCCTCGATAATGTCCTGCGAGACGTATTGGATGCCGCGACGTTGGGGAACGTCGGCCTGGGAACCGTCGTGATGAATGGTGTTTTGCTCGAAAGCGACGAGGTAGAAGACGCCATGGCACAGGCTGTCCGATACCTCGAAGGCCAACCGCCGTCGGCCGCGTCGTTCACGGCGGCACCGGCCCCCTCATCAAGTGGACCGTTTTCTCGCGAACTTCTGGCCACCGCTGTTGCGGCGACGGTTCAGGTCGTCAATTTGTTGAACGGCGACCAAGGTAGCGGTGTGCTGGTCGGAAAGAGTGGATCGGCGGTGTACGTCCTGACGGCCGATCACCTGCTGGAGCATAACTACCGCTCGCCGGATGACCAGACATTAACAGAGCCAACTGACCGCTTGGAAATCCGCACATTTGTGGCTCCCGGCGCCGCTGCTGCCATGTACCGTTCCGTTCAGGTCGTGGCTCGCGCACCGGACGACGATTTGGCAGTGCTCCGTTTTTCCACCCGCCGAGATGTGCCTGCATCTCTGCGGATCTGCCCTCCCAAGCGGGTACCTGACGAGGGAGGCTTCCCGGCTCTATCGATCGGCTGGAGCCGCGGTGCGCCCATGACCGTGGTCGGAAAAGTCAGCTCTCAAAAAAGCGTTCGCAAACGATCGAAGCACGCCGCGACACTCGTATGGGAGCTCGATAAACCGTCGAAACCGGGCCAATCCGGGGGACCTCTCGTTGACCGAGACGGATATGTAGTGGGCGTGGCCAGCGGCAACAGCGGCGGGCACGGTTATTTTTGCCACACCACATTGATCCATCGTTTACTTGAGCAAAGCGGTCTCGAATCGCTATATACGGCGGACTCGAGTAACGAACAATGAGCCGCGGTGTTACCGAACAGCCAGCGCAATTCAGTCTCGCGTTATTTCCTGGGCGGACGATGCGCTTGCTGCTCCGCTGAGGCGTCACTAACGGGCGAGAGATTGCTACGGGCTACGGCCGATCACCTTCCCTCGGATGACCTTCGGGTTCGCGCCGCCTACTGATTCCCGCGGCCGCTTCGCGCGCTAAAACGTCGGCCAACTGTTGACCAGCGGTGTGCCGTGGCTCCTGATCCAGTAGCGCCCGGACTTCTTGCCGCGACTCTCGCAATAATCCCTGCCGGTACAGCAGGACGGCGAATTCGTATCGCCAATCGACTTTCAGCGGCTCTTTTACCAACGCGGCCCGATAAGCGGCAATCGCCTCGTTGGGTTGCTCCAGAGCTTCGTGGATGAGGGCCTTGGTTCGCCAATCGTCCGCAGTTAGCGGCTCAGGCTGATTGTCCAATGCCGTGATGGCCTTCTGTAAGAACGGCAGTCGCTCCGGCGCGTCGGCCACGTCGGGGTAGAGATACTCGGCGGCCACCAGCAGCAGCCGAGGCCGCTCCGGCAGCACTTGGTCAAGCAGCGCCGTCGCGTCGAGCCGTGCGGTGCTTTCGTCGAGGATCGATACCATAAACGAGTCCGACAATTCCAGCGACCGGCGCCAATTTTCACAGGCTTTTCGGGTCTGGCCGTCGGCCAGGTTTTGGATCCCGCATAGGTACCAAAGCTCGGAGTTCATAGGGGCCAAAAAGGTCGCCCGTTCCATGTATTCGCTGGGGGTATCGGCCTTTCGCAAGTGGCTGGCATAAACTGCGAGCCGCGCATTGGGGCGCGGCAAGAGCGGACACAAATCGCGCGCCCGCACGACATGCCGCAGCGCGGCCGCCAAGTGGTCATCCGGCGCCAGATGGCGCCGTCCCGATTCGGCCGCCGTGCCGTCACTTCCAATCGCAGCAGGGACCTCCGGCTGGTTCCCCGGCGTTTCTCGCCGGGTTTCCTTCAGCAGCTCACGCTTATAGATGGCGATATAGACTTCGGCCAGCATGGATTGCAGCTCGGCGTCTTGTGGATTCAAGGTGGCCGCCGCCTCGAGATGCGGGATCTCATCGACACGCTTCACCGTGGGCCCGGCTGCCAGCCGCGCGGCGTCCGCCAAGTGGCGATCAATGGAGACGGCTCGAAAGCCGTGGGCCACACAAAAGAACCCGAGCAACAGCACGGTTGTCGCCCCGAACAGCGGTGCAATTCCCCCCCAGGAAAGAATTTCTTCCCGCCGTACGTCACTCGCCCGTCGCGGCACAGAGCACGGGGCTATGTGACTTGGCTCGCCGTGTTGCGGCGGTGCAAGTTCGTTGCCCTGCACGTTGCGTTGATTCCGCCGATGTCGCCGGCCGGATGTTGCTCCCGATGGTGGGACCGTGACTGACGCCTCCTGCTCCCCCAGGGTGCATAAATTCGCACAGAGCACCGTTGCCAATACGGCGATGGCGGGAAGGTAGAGGCCAAACTCCACAAAGCTATGGATCACGATCGCCGTGAATGCGAAGAGCGCACCCAAGGTCAGTGCACCGAGCGCTTGCCGCGAATGGTCGCGAATGGCACAGTAACCGAAGCGAAAGATGAAGCCGATGGCGACCAGCCGCAATATCAGCCGGCAGAGTCCTCCTTCGATCAAGTCCTCCAGGTAGTCGTTATGGGCGTGGATGTAGGCCTTGCCCACATTAGCGGCGGTATGGAGGTATAACGGTTCCACATACTGAAAGGTGCCGTAACCCGTGCCCCAGATCGGGAACTGCGCGAACAGGGGCCAGGCGTGCGTCAATACATACGCGCGACCGTCCCGGAGTGCCTCTCCGGTCCAGAGCGTCGAGAAACGCGACTCTACTCGGTCGACGCCGAACCAAATCAACAGAGACAGCGCCGCCGCAACACTCAACAGAACGGCGCCCACCCGCCAGGTGTTCTGTCGGCGCGAAAGGCTCAAGAGCAGCGACACCGTCGCCGCGCCTAGCAGGGCGACGAAGCCGCCGCGTGAAAGCGAAAACACGACCCCGCTGAACATCAAGGCCAAGGCACCGGCTATCCATAAGGACATCGGATCGCTGAACAGGTTGCTTGCCGCCTGCAGCGGGCTACCGACATCACCGTCTTCCTTGCCAGGCCCTTCGTCTGAGCGACGGTTACGTAGGAGCAGCAGTCCAACTGCCAAGCCAATGCAGATATTGATGTAGAAGGCAAAATGGTTGCGGTTCACGAACGGACCGAAAACCTGCCCCTCCGTCGGAATGCTCCAGTAAACCGTCCCGGACTTTCTAGTGCTGAAAAACTGCACCAACCCAAACAAGGATAAGAGGGCGCCGTTTACCAATAGGACGATGCTCAGTCGCCGCAGCGCCGCGGGTGACGCGATCTGATTGCGAACGACCGCAAACAGCAAAAAGACGGCCAAGATCCTGACCAGCGCCTTGCGCGTGGCGTCTGGATAAAGACTAATGGTGGCACCGAGCGGTGTTGCCGGCGAACCGAGCTCAACATCCGCGGGGGTGCCGCGCGATCCAGCCGCCAGCATTTCCCGTTGCGCGGGCAACAGCCGGTCATACATCGCCTCCGTGGCGGGAGAAAGCCGCGCGAGCACGGCTTTGGGCAGCGGCATCAACTGCCAGGCACCGCCCACGAATACCAGCGCGAGCGTGAGTGCCACCGGACATTTCCGCCAGGAAAATCGCCAGCACACCACCATTCGCGCGGCCCACAAAGCGAGCAGCACGGCCAGCCCGGCGTAGAGGAAGAATTCATATTCTGCCCCTTCCCCACCCAACGCCCAAGGCGACAGGCAGACCATGAGAAGCAGCACGGTCTCCATGGCGGGAGCCAGCACGGCACCGTCGAAGAATTGCCGAGGTCCCGCCGCCCTGTCGCCGGCTTGCAATCTTGAGGAATCTGCCTGAGGCATTTCGCTTGCGCATGCCCTCGTGGGACGGCTGCTACCAGACCGTGGGTGCGCAATACAGCCTAGATAGGCATATCCCAGCCAAGGTCACTGCGTGCCCTGGAGCCCTCGAGGCCGTCGACTAGTTGCCGGAGGAACCCAACCGCGTCGCCCTATCCTGCCACCTGGATTTGACGGGTTGGAAAGCAGAAGAACGTGCGCTGCCCGTGTTTTGCGGTGCGCCGAAAGTTGGGTTGCCCAAGAACGGTGCCGGCACAGTAAAGCTGGCTGGCGTGGCGCTACTCGTGCTAGGCGTGGAATTGCCTGCAGTGGTAGAGCTGGGATTCGTCAGATTGGCAGGGGCTGCATTCACAGTCAACGCCATGGGCGCAACTAGGTTTTGCAACGACGGGGTGGCAAAGTTCGGGTCACCTTGACTTTCTGGTTGTGTCAACCAGGGCACACGGGGATTCGGGCCAGCAGGTGTCGGATGAGCGCCCGGCTGGGTTGACGACAAAAGTATCCGATTGAACGACGTCTTGCCGTTGGGAGACATCGGATTCGCCGTGTAATTCCAATCGGAGAGATCCATGATCGAGTCGCCGGAGGCAAGCTCGTCGCCTTCCGCGGTGCTGGTATCCGTCGGATCGCCGACCGCGGCCTGCGAGGTCGTCCAATCGGGCGAAAGAACCGCCACGGCCAAAGCAGGAACGGTGCACAAAATCAACCCATAGATTCGTTCGCCAATCGTTGCTCGCATGTTTTCACCAGCTTCTTCGTTGCACAGGTCGTTGCACAGGGAGTCCCGCAATGAAAGGAAGGATAAACGAGTGTGAGCGAGCCGTCAAGCATTTCGTTGCAAAAGAACTGGAGGAAGAAAAAACATATCGAAGACCGTGCTGCCAGCATCGCGCCGCACCTGCTCTGCGAGGTTGGTTGCCGGTATTTCATGACGATGCGAGAAACCCGAACAAATGTGCACTACCCCGAGCTCCTGGCGCCTCGCTGGAAGGGCCAACTATTCAATTTCAACTTTCTCGCTTTTTCGCCAAGCTCTTTAGCGGCCATCTCACTATTTCGTTGACATCGCTGTTCGGCGGGCATAGATTGGCACTTCGCATTCGCCACCGCCCGTACAGTCGCTCTATTTTACCCGGTCGGTGTTTTCGCCTGTTATCAAGACCAGCGCCACAACCATGCAACCTTTGTCCAACGCTGCGGCTTGCCGAGACATCGCGTCCGGTACTGGCGACATCAGACAGACGTTGCCGCTGGATCAAGGTCCGGTCGACCGGCCCAGCTCGTCCGAGGCGTTGCGTGTCGACTGTGCGGCGACCGCCGGCTTCGCTCAATGGATGGCCAGCGCCGGTGGCTCGGTGGCTGGCACAACCTACCAAGCAGGCAAGGTCGTTCTGGCTGGCTGGAATGGCTTCCAAGTAACTCTGCTCATGCGGCACTTCGACAAGCCCATGGGGCTCGCCGTCCATGGCGCGAACCTGGCTCTCGCTTGCCGGCACGAGGTTTTGTTTTTCGCCAACGCGCCGCTGCTGGCACACGACTATGCCGAGAATCAGCCGGGGCGCTACGACGCCCTGTACCTGCCGCGGAGCGCGTGGTTCACAGGGGACCTCAACCTCCACGACATCGCCTTCGGTGGCGACGCCTCTGTCGGACAAGATGGCCTCTGGTTGGTAAATACCCGCTTTTCGTGCCTCTCGACCCTCGGCCCGCAGTTTCACTTCTTGCCTGCTTGGCAACCACCGTTTATCTCGCAACTCGCTCCCGAGGATCGCTGTCATCTCAATGGCCTCGGCATGGAGGCCGGCCGGCCAAAGTACGTGACCGCCTTGGGCGCCACCGATGAGCCGGGAGGTTGGCGAGCGAACAAGGCCGCAGGCGGAGTCCTGATCGACGTCGGTTCGGGCGCCATTGCGTTGGCCGGTTTGTCGATGCCTCATTCTCCGCGCCTCCACGACGGAAAGTGGTGGCTCTTGAACTCGGGCGCCGGCGAATTGTGGACCGTCGATCCTCAACGAGGCGACCACACCGTGGTCTGTGCCCTACCCGGCTACTTGCGTGGTTTGTGCTTCGTCGGATCCTATGCCTTGGTGGGGATGAGCCAAGTGCGCGAGCGGCATATTTTCGGGAACTTGCCCGTGCAGCAGCGCCACGACAAGCTGCTCTGCGGCATTGCTCTCATTGACCTACGAACCGGCGTGCTCGCCGGTATGTTGGAGTTCACCGCCGGCTGCCGCGAGTTGTACGACGTGCAATTCTTGCCCGGCGTACGGCAGGCGATGATTCTCAACTTGCAGAACGAGTCCGTGCGACAAGCAGTCACGGCGCCAGGATTTTCTTATTGGTTTCGTCCCAGCTCAGAGGTACACTAAGATGTTTGCTATTGGGCGTTTTTGTCTTGATTTTCGCAGTTCGAATCGTCTCAAAAAGACCCCGCCCGCGCGTCGGCAAAGGACGCTCTGTCGTGCGGGGCGGCTGGCAAGCACGATCGCCTTCGAGCCACTCGAGGATCGCTCGCTTTTGAGCGTGGCGCCGACGGGCGTCGAGTTCCAGGTTAATACCCACACCGCTGGCAATCAGTATTTGCCGAAGGTGGCGATGGACGCCGCCGGCGACTACGTGGTGGCTTGGGACAGTTATGCCCAGGACGGCAGCGGCTACGGTGTCTATGCACAGCGCTACAACGCCGCGGGCATTGCCGAGGGTGGCGAGTTTCGCGTCAACACCACGACCGCGCACAATCAATCGTTTCCCACAGTGGCGATGGACTCCGCGGGCGACTTCGTGATCGCGTGGGCGAGCTACGAGCAGGACGGCAGCGGCTATGGGATCTACGCGCAGCGCTACAACTCGGCCGGGGTGGCGGAGGGGGGCGAGTTCCGTGTCAACACGACGACGGCCGGTGATGAGAGCTTTCCTACGATCGGAATGGATTCGGCAGGCGACTTTGTGATCGCGTGGGACAGCGACCAGGGCGGCAGTACATATGGAATCTATGCCCAACGGTACAATGCGGCGGGCGTGGCCGAGGGGGGCGAATTCCGCGTCAACACCTACACGGCAAATAATACAACGTTTCCCACCGTGGCAGTGGATTCGGCGGGCGACTTCGTGATTGCTTGGAGCGCCCTGGGCGAAGACGGTAGCGGCTATGGAATCTACGCGCAGCGGTACAATGCCACCGGCACGGCCCAGGGAAGCGAGTTCCGCGTCAACACCCACACGACGGGCGACCAGATTTATCCGACCGTAGGCATGGACAGCGCCGGTGACTTCGTGGTCGGCTGGGAGAGTGATGGCCAGGACGGCAGCGGCTACGGAGTTTATGCCCAGCGCTACAATGCTGCCGGCACGGCTCAGGGAAGCGAATTTCAGGTCAATACTACCACCGTAGGCGACCAGGAACAGCCGTCGCTGGCCGTCGATTCCACCGGTGGCTTCTTGATCGCGTGGGAGAGCGCCGACGGTAACGGTCTGGGGGTCTATGCACAGGACTATTCTCCCACAGGAGTTACCCAAGGGAGTCAATTTCAAGTCAACACCTATATCGTGGGCGATCAAAAGCAACCCTCCGTGGCAATGGACTCGGAGGGAGACGCCGTGATCACCTGGGAAAGTGATGTCCAGGACGGCAGCGGTTTCGGCATCTATGGGCAGCAATACATGGCGATTCCTACGGCCCTGCCCGATACCTTCGTGCTCAGCCAGAGCACGACGAGTGCCGGGTCAGGGACGACGGGCGTGTTGAACAACGACCTGCCATTCAACGGTCAGCCGATGACCGCGGTGCTCGTCTCGGGCCCAGCGTATGGGCGGTTAACTCTCAATTCGGATGGCTCGTTCACTTATACCCCCGGACCAGCGTTTAAGGGCATCGACCGCTTCACCTATGAGGTAACGGAAGATGGCCGCACGAGCACGCCCGTCACCGACACCATTCTCTCTTACAATGCCAGCTTGGTCGACAAGCTCTACCACCAGGTATTGCACCGCTCGGCGGAAGATGAGGGGGTGGTTTACTGGACCGCCCTGCTCAATGCAGGAGCCAGCTTGGACGTCGTGGCTGAGGGAATCTTCAACAGCCCCGAGCGTCTCAATCCTTTGATTACGCAGTACTACGAGAAGTACTTGCTCCGCGGACCCTCCC
The DNA here is from genome assembly GCA_035547915.1 of Pirellulales bacterium. Taxonomy (GTDB): domain Bacteria; phylum Planctomycetota; class Planctomycetia; order Pirellulales; family JAICIG01; genus DASSFG01. The sequence continues at coordinate 12,615 of DASZTS010000099.1, forward strand.
CCAGCGACTTGACCTTTTGGGACGGAGTGTGGCAGTCCACCGGGGGACCCACCGCCGTCCAGTTAAGCATTCTCAGTTCGCCGGAGTTCTTCGACGACGCGGGCGACACCAACGCGGGCTACGTCGCGCTACTCTATCAGAGGGTTTTGGGCCGCCCGGAAGATCCCACTGGAGCCGCCTATTGGACCGGGCTGCTCAACTCGGGTCAACTAACCAGGACCCAAGTCGCCGCCGGCTTCGTTACGAGTCCCGAGGAAAACGCGTTGACCGTCGACTTCCTATTCAGCGAGTACTTCCTGAATGTGGAACCCACGCCGGATCCGACTCCCTACATCAACCAGTTGAATGCTGGCGTACCGTTGACGCAGGTGGAACTGAACATTATCAACTCGCCAGACTACAGCAACAACCCGCCCGAACCAGCTCCGGGAACGGTCGGCCTCGCTCTGTACCAGCATTGATAATGTGAGTTCCGAAACGCCAAATTCGGTACGTTACTGCGCTGGCCGGTCGGATGAGGGGCACGCCGAGCGGGCCACCGACAGCGATGCTTGATAGGTAAGAAAAAGTGGCCTGCGCCGCCAACGTGGCGGCGCAGGCCAAATTAAGACCGCTTTTGGTAGGCGGCCGCCCAAGCAATAGCTAAGAGCGGCTGACGAAACCCTGGAAGCTGGAGCGCCGTGGGCGAAAGATCGGCCGTAACCGTCCCGTATGGTGGCCGACCGCCTCTGGTCGCCTCTTCATTCAAACCGGGGTGACGTCCGCCGGCACAAGCCGTCAACAGTATCACGGCTAACGCGTCGCTCCATCCGGTCCCGAATGCCGATGTATCCCCTGCCACGAACCTGCCGCGGAAGACGAATCGGCCGGCTGTCTCTTGTGCTCGTCAGCAGCTCCGTAAGGTTCTTGCCGAATTGAATCGCTGCTGTCGTGGACGCAGGCAGCCGCGAGCAGTTCCCGCTAACCCGGCATCGCGGGCGTTGCGGCGGACAGAGCTTGGGCTGGCAAGTGCCCGGTGCGGGAAGAACCGTTCGACTGCCGGGAGCCGGTCGCCAACCGCCACCACGCCGGCTCCGCCGGCTCGACGGCATCCAAATGTAGTGAAATAAACACCCCCAAATCGCACCTAAGTCCTTTCGCGAACGTCAAAACTCTCTAAGAGTCTATCCGGAAACTTGGTCCGGTATTTTCAGGGCTTTACGCGGCAGTGGCATAATTGAACTGGCGGGGCTTGCCGTGGGCCAGTCGTCGGAGCATGAGGTGGGCGTGGCTGATCTGAATCATCGCGGCGCTGGAGTC
>DASZTS010000100.1:0-3183 GCA_035547915.1 Pirellulales bacterium
CTCCGGAACAGCGTGTGGTAGTTTGTCCCTCGCACTTCCCAGCCCACCTAACTTCCGGTGGAAGCGCCAAAAACTACGCTAACTCTCCGATTGACACGCGCCGGGCGACCTGCTCCGCGCGCAATTCCCCTTATGCACCCGATCGGGGCCGGCCGGAGGGCGGGATCTTGACCCGCCTCGCAACCCGTTTAGACTAACGTGTTTGAGCGTGCTCGGCGGCGTATGATGCTGCGCGCTGGTGGCGATTTTTGAAGGGATGGGAACGTGCCTGGCACATGCGTTATCGGCTTGCAATGGGGCGACGAGGCCAAGGGCAAGATCGTCGACCTGCTGACGGATAAGCATGATATGGTCGTGCGCTACCAGGGTGGCGCCAATGCCGGCCACACCGTGGTCACCGGCGGGCAGACCTATAAACTGTCGCTCATACCGAGCGGTATTCTGCGGCCGGGCGTGCAGTGCATCATCACCGGCGGCGTGGTGTTGAACCCGCCCAGCATCCTGGCCGAGATCGACGGCCTGAAGGCCCGCGGGATCGAAGTGGGCTCGAACCTGGTCATCAGCGACCGGGCGCATGTCATCTTTCCGTGGCACTTGGTCGAAGACCGGCTCGCCGAAGGGAACACCCGCAACGGCGAGGCGATCGGCACCACGCAGCGCGGCATCGGTCCCTGTTATCGGGACAAGGTCGGTCGCAGCTACGCCATCCGCTTGGGCGACCTGTATCGCGACTCGCTGGCCGAGCGGGTCGAGCGGGTCGTGGTCCATAAGAATGCCATGATTGCCGCGCTGGCGGCCGGCGGTGGTCAGGTGAGCGGAGTTGGCCCGGCTGTCGAGCCGCTCGACGCGGCAACCATTCTGGCCGAATATCGCCAGTTCGCGGAACGGCTGAGGCCGCACGTCGCCGACACGACGACGCTGTTGCTCGATACGCTGGAAGGGGGCGGCCGCGTGCTGTTCGAGGGAGCCCAAGGCGCCCTGCTCGACGTCGATCACGGCACGTTTCCCTATGTCACGAGCAGCAATAGTTCCGGGGTGGGTATTGCGGCGGGTGCCGGAGTCCCAGGCCGTTACTTGAACAAGATCATCGGCGTGGTGAAGGCCTACGGCACCCGTGTCGGCGGCGGTCCCTTTCCCACCGAGCAGGACAACGCGCTCGGGCAGCATATCCGCGACCGGGGGAACGAATACGGTACCGTCACTCGGCGGCCGCGGCGCTGCGGCTGGTTCGACGCCGTGGCGGTGCGCTACACGACCCGCCTGAGCGGTGTCGATACGCTGGCCGTGATGCTGCTCGACGTGCTGAGCGAGCTGGACGAGATCCGGGTTTGCACCGCCTACAAGATCAATGGCCGTCCCGTCTCGGTCTTTCCTAGCCATGTCGAGGATCTCCGTCTGGCCGAGCCGGTATACGAGACCCTGCCGGGCTGGAAACAAGAAATCTGCGGCGTTCGTTCGCTCGACGCTCTGCCCGAAAATGCACAGAACTATCTCGCCTTCTTGAGCGAAGTGATCGGCCGACCGATCGAGATCGTGTCGGTGGGGCCAGACCGGGAACAAACCATCTTGGCCGACGGACGGAGCACGAAGAGTGGTTCACGCGTCTACCAGTCCCAGCCTTGAGCTGGCCGACGTGCCGCTGGATAAGCGGCCGCGACACATCGCCATCATCATGGACGGCAACGGCCGTTGGGCACAGCGCCGTGGGCTGCCGCGCATCGAGGGCCATCGCCGCGGCGTGGCCAGCGTGCGCTGCGCCACCGAAGAGTGCGCCCGTCTGGGCATCGAACAGCTCACGCTTTATTGCCTGTCGAGCGAGAACTGGAAGCGGCCGCGCCGCGAGCTCGACCTGCTCATGCACCTGCTGGAGCAGTACCTGATCGAGGAGCGGACGACCCTCGTCAACGAAAACATCCGCTTGAGCGTGATCGGCCGCCGCGAGGGGTTGCCCGAGAGCGTGCTCCGCGAGATGAATAAGACGATTGCGCTCAGCAGCGAGCACACGGGTTTGCAGCTCTGCCTGGCGATCAACTACGGCGGACGGGGCGAGATGGTCGACGCCGTACGCTCGATCGCCGCCGCCGTGCGGAGCGAAGTGCTCGAGCCCGACGACATCGACGAAGATACGATCGCCAACCATCTCTATACACAGGGTATGTCGGACCCCGACCTGCTCATCCGCACCGCCGGCGAGATGCGGATCAGCAATTTCCTGCTCTGGCAGATCAGCTATGCGGAGTTGTGGGTGACGGAGCATTGCTGGCCCGAGTTCCGCGAGCACGACCTGCACGCCGCCATCCGCGACTTCGCCGGCCGCGACCGCCGCTTCGGCGGGCTCAACTTGGAGTGAGCGCCGGACCGCCGGCAGGGTACGGCGACGATGCAAGACCTCTTCGACAACTCCTGGTACAGCCAATTTCTCTTGGGAGTCCTCGCAAGCCTGTTGGCGACGGGCATCGGGACCGCCTGCAACTGGCTCGTCGCGGCGTGGCGATACCGGCGGCTGGCCGGCGAATGGGAAGCGTGGTGGCAACCGGTCCAGCCCGGACTGCCGACCTGGGTCGGCCAGACCATGCGAATTCGCCAACGCTTCCGGAAACTGACCCTGAAGAGCTTGCCGAAGGGACGTATCGACCACGACGCCCGGCACGACAATCTGCACTTCGATTGGGGAGCCCAGATGCAGATTCGGGGCAAGCTCTATCTGTCCGGAAGCTGGTATAAGCCCGGCGGTCCCGGCAGCGGTGCTTTTCTCCTGAGGCGCAGCAACGACGATCAATACCTGTGCGGCTACATCATCGGCGACAACCGCGACGGCGACGTCAAAATGGGGCCGTTCGTGCTCGGCAAGAATCGGGCCCATGTTCTGGCCGGCATGCGCTGGCTACGCGACAACTGGCGTGAATTCGAACCGCCCACCGAGATGAAAGGGAAGCTTTAGAGCGGCTGACAGAACCCGAAAGTCCGAGCGCCTTGGGCGCAAGAATCGGCCATGAAACGCCGATTCCTGTGAAGCTAAATCCGGTTTTGTCGGTTGCTCTTAGAGTCTATCCGGAAACTTGGTCCGGTATTTTCAGGGCTTTACGCGGCAGTGGCATAATTGAACTGGCGGGGCTTGCCGTGGGCCAGTCGTCGGAGCATGAGGTGGGCGTGGCTGATCTGAATCATCGCGGCGCTGGAGTC
>DASZTS010000101.1:0-11999 GCA_035547915.1 Pirellulales bacterium
GTGCCGGCGACCAGGGGAGACGAGGCCCCTCTCCCCCTGGACCCCCTCTACCCTCTTCACTGTTGCCTGACAGAAAAACAACGTAGCAAGCCTCTCACAAAAACAGTCCCCTCGATTCCACTTGAACTGTGAGCCAAGACAAGACGACTTTCATTGCATCAAGCGGCAGGCTAGAGGCCATTCGGGCGCAAACTGCGATGCTGTAGATGACGACGCTGCGACAAAAGGGCTTGAGCGTGGTTTGGACGGTTCCCTTGCGGTTTGCGCGGTCTGTTTTCGGCACGCCGATTTAACCCAATGTTTGGCTCACAAGCTTTCACGGGTCATCGGCCTTGTACCAAAGTGTCCCGTCGCGAAGGACCATCACTTCTACATACTTGTTGGCCTTATGAGTGTTGATCGTGTCGAGCGGCCGTCTCTCAGTCGAAATCGGTGCGTCCAAGTAACTTTGCACCGCCATGCCCCCGAAGAAAGCGCCGACGATGGCTGCCGCGACCAGAACCGCGATGCTGGACTGGATGCGTCGGCTCATCGAGTCCTCAATGCAGCGATCGTGGGCGGGTTGTCAGCGGCTGCGGCCGATAACATGTTTCGATTTGATTCGTGGATTTCTTTCCGCTGCTGTTGCTCCTGTAGCTTGAGCCAGCGGTTCCGGCGAACCCAATAAAAACGAACTGGCAAGAACAAATCGACGACTTCGTCAGAGATCAGCAACCCACCGAGGACGGGCAAGGCCATCGGGGCCAGGATCTCTCCTCCGACGCCCTTGGCGAACACCATCGGAAAGATGGCAATGATGGCGACGCCTTCGGTCAATAGCTTGGGCCGCAGGCGGTGTACCGCTCCTTCAATGACCGCCTGACGCAATTCCGCAAGCGAGGCGATGTTTTCCAACCCGCCCCGTTTGTCGATGGCTTCACGCAGGTAGACAAGCATGATGATGCCGGTTTCCGTTGCCATGCCGAAACAGGCGATGAAGCCGACCCAGACAGCGACGCTAAAATCCATCGGGGGCGCGTCCCAGCCCTGCATGATTTTGGGGAAGAGGTACATGAAGAACGCTCCGCCGGCTAGCGCTTCGGGGACGGCCAGCATCATCAGCACCGCGTCCATTAAGTCGTTGTAGGTCAGGTACAGGATCACGAAAATCAGCACGATGACGACGGGAAAGACGAACCGTAGCGTCTTGGCGGCTCGCACCTGATGTTCGAACTCACCGCTCCATTCAACGTGGACGCCCTCGGGGAGCTTCACCTTGGCCGCGACCATACGTTGCGCTTCGTCGACGAACCCGACGATATCGCGGCCGCGCACATTGAGCGTTACGTAATTCAGGAGTTGGCCGTTTTCGCTTTTGATCATGGCCGGGCCTTCGACCACGCGTACATCTGCCACGGCGCTCAACGGAATGAGTGGCCGGCCGCGCGCGGCGTGAACTGGGCTGGCCGCGTGGCCGGTTCGGCGGGCAGTGGTCGTCATGCTCGAATCCGCACCGGCTTGCTTGCCCATGCTCCCCTGCGGCGCCTCGGCGGCAGTCATGGTGCCGGGACTGACCAAGAGCCGACGGATGCTGTCCTCGTCTTCGCGCTGCGCACGGGCATAGCGAACACGGACAGGAAACCGTTCACGGTTTTCGACGGTATACGTAATCGCGCGTCCAGCCAATGCCACCTCGATTTCGCTTTCGACATCTTCCACCGAAATGCCGTAGCGTGCGGCCTGCTCACGGTTGATGTCGATTTGCAAGTAGCCTTTGCCCATGATCGGTGCGGCGATCACGTCGCGGGCGCCGTTGAGCGGCTTGAGCACCGCTTCGACTTCTTTGCATACGCGATCGATCGTATCGAGCTCGGGGCCGAACACTTTGACACCAATGTCAGTGCGAACTCCGGTAGAGAGCATCTCGATCCGGTTGATGATCGGCTGCGTGAAAATGTTGCTCCAGCCGGGCACTTGCAAGACGCGCCCCATTTCATCGTCAACCAAATCTCCCTTCGGCCCAGTCTGTCGCGGCCAGAAAAAGACGCGTTTTCGGAAGTCAACTTCCAGTTCCTCCCGCAAGGTCACAAGCGGGGCGAGTGCAGCCGAGTCGAAGGGTTTATCGAGCTGCGCATCGAGGGCAGCGGTTGCGAATCCATCCGCCTCGCGGGCATGCGGTGCGCCTTCCAAGTGGCCGCCGTTTTTCGCACCCTTCATGGCCTCTTCCAGGGTATACCAGCAGAAATAGCGTGTGCCTTCGTCGAACAACTCCCAATTGATGGCCTGGACTCTCTTGCGCCATTGCCGCATACGTTCCTCGTCGACGGCTTTGAGCACCTCGCCGGCGAATGTCTTACGCTGAGCGCCTAGTGCTTCACTGAATTCATTGCTCAATCGCTGCAAAGGGTGCTCTCGCAGCTCCAGCGATTCGGCCACTTCGTTGATCAGGTTCCACTGCCTGAGCTTGTTGACCACCTCGTTCGCTATCTGGGTGATGTCCTCAAGCGACGGCCTCGTAGCGAGCCAATGGCCGTGTCGAGGGCCTAGGTCTCTCGTCAATTGTTCGATCGTTTCAGCCGGCCCGCTGTCGGCCGGCCAGTTCAACGTCTCTCCATCGTCCAACCGGCGGATGATCTCTGATACTGCAAAGCGAGTGAGCACATCCTCCAATTCGACGCTGGATTCCTCGTAGCGAAGCAAGGCCAACCCGCGCATGGTTTCATCGAATCGCTCCAGCGACTTTTGCGCGGCATCACTAAGAAGGCTATCCCAATCGCCATCGTCCATCGATGCTAGATAACCGTTCGTTCGCAGGCTCTCAAGGACGATAGCAACCTGCTTCTGTGCGTCCTTGAATTTGAGAACCCTCTTCGGCCATAGCTCTTTGGGGCGAAAATTGACAAACGTTTCGACCATATCGAGCGGCGCCGGATCGGTCGGCGTGTCGGCCCGGCCCGCTTTGCCGATGACCGACTCGACCTCCGGAAAGCCGCGCAGCAACGCGTCGCGAGCCTTCAGGTCATCGGCCGATTGCGTGACGCTGGCGCGCGGGACGGTGATGGGCATATCGAGCGTCGTTCCTTCATCGAGGGCCGGCATAAACGCGACGCCAATCTTGGGGAACTCGTAGGAGGCGAGGCCCAGCAGAACCAAACTCGCGAGCGAAAGCACCTGCCAACGAGCGCCGCGCGTGGCAATCACCGTGAGGAAGGTAACGACTGCGAAGACTCCCAAGAACGTCTTTCGCCAAGCGATCTCACTCGCGCCCTGGCCGACAATCGCCTGCAAGGGAAAGATGCCGGCCGCCAGGATTAACAACGCTGCGAACATCCACATCACGAGATTGCGCCGCGGCAGAGCCCAGGTGAGCAGCGGTTTGTAGATGTTGATAAAGCTACGAACGATCCAGTTCTCTTCCTCGCTCCGCAGTCGGCCTTTGATGAACGTGGGGATCAGAGCCGGCACCACCGTGATCGAGATCAGGGCCACGCCCAGCAAGGCAAAACTCTTTGTGAAAGCAAGCGGATGAAAGTATTTGCCTTCGCGGCCGCTGAGCATGAACACGGGGATGAACGAGATCAGCATGATCATCACCGAGAAAAAGATCGGTCGGCCGACCGTGCGGCAGGCGGGAATGACCAGTTCGCGGATGTCCCCCACTACCTTGCGCTCGCCGAAATGCTCTTTCAGGGCGTGAGTGGCGTTTTCGACCATCACGATCGCCTGATCGACGAGAATGCCGATCGAAATCGTGATGCCGGCCAGCGACATGATATTGGCCTGGATGTCGATGACGCCCAGCACGCGCAGCACCCACATGGACAGGAACGAAAAGAGCACAGCCAGGGGCAGCGTGATGCAGATCACGAACACGCTGCGAACGTGGGAGAGGATAAGCAGAATGGCGACCGAGGCGATCAGCATCTCGTGCCACATCACTTCTCGGAGTGTGTGAATCGCTCCATGAATCAGCCGCGTGCGGTCGTAGGCGGGCACGATGTGTATCCCCTCCGGCAAGCCCGGCTGGATTTCCTGAATCTTCTGCTTGACCCGTTCGGTGACTTCCAACGGGTTTTCACCATGGCGCATCAGTACCGCGCCTCCCGTCACCTCGTCGCCGTTTTTTTCATAGACGGCGCGGCGAAACTGCGTGCCGAGTTGCACGCCCGCGATCGTTTTGACGTAGATCGGAACGCGATTGACTTCCTTGATGACCGTGTTTTCGATGTCTTGCTTGTCCTTGATCCAGCCGACGCCGCGAACGATGTATTCGGCACGCCCCTTCTGCACGACTCCACCGCCGGCCGGCATATTGCTCTTGGAGACGGCTGAATAGAGTTCACCCAAGGTAATGCCGTAGGCGCGCAGGTCTTCGGGCCGCACGTCGACCTGATATTCCAGCGGCGTGCCGCCGACCACGGCCACATCGGCCACTCCCGCCGCGGCGTTGAGTTGTGGGGCGATATAGAACTTGTTGAGCCCCCAAAGCTGGGCCGAGTTGACCGGGTTCGAGCGAGACGTCTCGACCGTGTACCAGAAAATCTGCCCCAGCGCCGTGGCATCGGGTGCCATGTACGGCACAACGCCGGGCGGGAGGAACGTGGCGGCCTGCGTGAGTTTCTCGGTGACCCGCTGACGAGCGAAGTAGAAGTCGATCTTGTCCTCGAAGATCAGCGTGATCATCGAAAAATTGAATTCGCTGCTGGAGCGCACGGCACGGATGCCCGCGAGCCCCTTCAGCTTCAACGAGAGCGGATACGTCACCTGGTCTTCGATTTCGCGCGGACTGCGCCCCATCCAGTCGGTGAAGACGATCACCTGGTTTTCGCTCAGGTCGGGAATGGCATCGACCGGCGTGTGATAGATGGCATAGACGCCCGCCGCTGTGAGCGCTGCACCGAGGATCAGCACGAGGAAGCGGTTGCGGATCGAAGCTTCGATGATTCGTTCGATCATGGGAGACTCTGGGCGGGCGAGTATCGGTCGTTATTTAACCGGCTATTTATTCGCGCCCGTTAGCTCCTTTACTTTTGCGACGGTCTTTTTCGGATCGGTCTTGGCGGCGTCCTCGCAGCCCTCGCAACAGAGGAATACCGGCTGACCCTCAATCACCAGCTTGACCGGCGTTCCCATTGAGCCGAGCAAGTTCTCCTCTTCCACCGCACAAAAGCGTTGAGCTTCGGCCAATTTGCGGTCTTCGCGCGAAAGCTTGGCAAGCGCGGCCTTGATGCGAGCGTCAGGATCCTTTCTCGTGGCAGGTTTCCTGCCTTCGGCAGCGGCCATAGCCGGCGCGGGGGTTTCGCTCACCATCGCAGGGGCTTTCGGCGGCGTGCCGCGCGTCTTGGCGACTTGGGCCAAGGTCTCTTGCGGGTTGTCGAGTGCCTTTTCTTTGCAGGCCGCGCAGCAAACGAACACGGCCTGCCCCTCGACGTCCAGTTTCAGCGGTGTCCCCATCGAGCCGAGACGGTTGTTCTTCAAGATCGGGCAAAACTTCTGCGATTCGACCAGAGCGCGATCTTCCGCTGATAGGCCCGCTAATGCGGCCGCCAGCTTCGCATCAGGATCGTCGGGCGTCGAAGGTCGAACGGTGGTAACGTTCGAACCCTCAGTCTTTGACCCACCGCCCCCGAAATAGATTGACCCTGCTGCCGGATTGAGCCGCGTTTCCGCGTCGACCAGAAACGAGCCGGCCGCGACCACTTTTTCGCCGGCAGCGAGACCGGACAGAACTGGATAGAACATCGCATCGTCGGGTCCGGTCATGCGCGGGCCAAGCTCAACTTTCATCCCTTCAAACACGTTGGGGGCGCTTTCCCGGTAAATAATGCGTTGCGTCCCCGTGTCGATTACCGCACTTTCCGGCACGGCCAAAACCAGCCCTTGATCGAGCTTTTCGCTCCGCTCTTGGTCGTCTAAAGCGGTCCGTCGCAACATCTCCAGATCGCGCGCGGGAACTTCCAGCGTTACGGTGGCCGTCGTCCCCGGCCTCAGCTTGTGCTGGGGATTATTCAGTTCGCAGCGGATTGTCACTGTGCGCGTGGCTTCGTCCACGTGCGGGTAAACGAATGACAACGTTCCCAGGAATGGTTCGTTCGGAAAGGCTCGACTGGTGGCCGTCACGATCATGCCGTCGCGACTTTCGGGCGGCAGCGGCTTGTGGATTTGGGCCTGCGGCAAAAAAGGAAAATCCTCTTCGTACACCTGCGCTTGGATCCAGACCGTCGAAAGGTCGGCGACGTCGTACAACGGCGAGCCCTCGTCGACGTACTGCCCTTCGACAACGTATTTCTCGATCACGTGTCCAGAGATCGGCGAGCGAATCTTGAGATGGGTGTTGGCCTTTCCGCTCGCGAGCAGTTCGTCGAGCTGATCGTCGCTGATCCCCAGCAGCCGGAGCCGCTCGCGACTACTGGCGGTCATTTCCTTCGAGCCGCCTTTCGCGGCGAGCAGTAATTCGCGCATGCCGCTATACAGGTCCGGACTGTAGATTTCGGCGAGCACGTCTCCTTCGTCGACCATTTCTCCTGTAGCGTTCACGTACAGCTTGTCGATGCGCCCCTTCACGCGCGCGCTCACCTGGCGCTGGCCACGTTCGTTGAACTCGATGAAACCGACTGCGGCAACTTGCTTGTTCAACGAGAGGTAGTCGACGGCGGCCGTGCCGACGCCAGCCAATACCACGCGATAGGGCGAGAGCTGCACGCGGTTCACCACGCCAGGCGGTAGGGCTTGTTCGTGGGTGTCTCCTTTTTTGCGCTTCGAGAGCGGCATGAAGCAGATCGGGCATTTCTCCTTGCCGTTGTCGCGTACCACCGCTGGGTGCATCGGGCAAAACCATTCCACGTCGCTCGACGGGACGGTCGCCGCTTCGATGGAGCGAGTGTAGCGATCGAAGTAGGCAACGAGTGTGTCCCATTGCGTGATGACAATGCCAATCAAGGCCAAAATGCCAATGAACCGCAGTCGCGCCAGCTTGACCAGGATGATGAAATCGAACCACCACCAAGCCTTTCGCCAGCCAGTGAGTTCGGGCGGGGCGCGCAGGCCCCCTTCATCGACAGGCTCCAGTCGACTGTGCGTAGTCAGCGGACGGTTGTCGCTTTGCTCAGACATACAATTGGGTCTTGCGTGTTGAAAAGGCCCCTAGAAACGGCGACCGCGACACGGGCCGGCCATTGGTGCTAACCCGCCGAACCCGTGTGCGGCCGCCCTGCTGCCTGATGACCTTCCGCCGACCGGACATCGGGTCGAGGTCCGTCAGCAGCCGCAGCCCATGCCTACCATGCGCATGGTGTTACCGGATGCCTTCTGCCTCGCGACGGGGGCTTCCGTGCCAGTCATGCCTGACGCGCCATCCATAGTCATCTTGCAACCAGGGCACATCTGCATGTCGCCCATTCCATCGCTGTGTTGCATGCCCGACATGCTCCCCAACTCGCCCGTGTCGTTCCCGACGTGCTTGTCCGACGGTGCCGAAGCGCGCTTCGTGGCGTCGGCTTTGGTCGGCTTGGGTTTTAGCTTCATGCCGCAGATCGGGCAGGCGGTCGGCGTGGCCCCTTGCACTTGTGGGTGCATGGGGCACGTATAGACAAGAGACGCCGCCGGAGCTTTGGCGACGACGTTCGCGTCAGTCTTCGAAGCGCCCAGGGCCGGGGTAGTGGCCTTCTTCGCTGCGATCGCGCCGGTCGGAACACCTGCTGGGGCGCGGTTCGTCGCCGGTTTGGCCTGCGCGAGGACCGGCGCTCGGCCGGGCGCTTTGCCGTAGGCGACACGCCCCGCACCCCCGGCCGACGCTGCACAGCCGCCGCAGGCACGAGCAGGAACGCTGGAGGCGCCAACTATGCCGCCGATGGCGAGCACGGAAAGCACCATTTGAACTTGCACTTTCATTTCACTCTCCTTCCAAATTGAAACATTGGAAAACTGGAACGAAACGACCTCGCCTGGCTTGTGGTGCGGTCATCCTGACCGCACCGTATCGTTTCTGGCTCCCGAACCGATTCGGGTGGGTTCGGCTCGGTGGAACCGCTCAGCCGGGTTAGTAACCGAGAATCTTCCGAGTCGCCGAGTACGACGGACCGCTGGAGCCATTCGCGCGATCGCTGCGCATGGCTGGCGCGCGGTAAGTACCGGGCGAGGCGGAGTAACGCCGAATCGTCTGCGTGCCGGTTCGGCTGGCGGCTGCCGGCGCGCGAGCGGTGGGAACCTGCGCCGTTGCGGGGGCCGGTGCCACCTCGCAACCTGCGGCGGCAGCTCTCACAGTCGTGTCTCCGACGAATAGTAAACCGCCCGCCAACAACAACCTCGAAAACGTGCTCAACATGGAAAACTCTCCCTTATCGAGAGCGCCGCCGACGTGTGCATTGAAGTCGCGCGACGCCTTCTCACCTATGCACTGAACGGCCACGCGGCAGTCCGCGCACGCGGACAAAAAGCCGAGTGTCGTTTAGGTCTGCGTCTATGTCTGACGATCCGCAAATGGTCGGCAAACAAACGCAGGGCGGCCTTGGCCGCTGGTGAAAATCACACGCTTCTGCGCAGCATCAACTGCTGTGCGAGCGCAAAAGAAGAGAGAGAATCAGATCAAGAGCGCACGAAAGACGATGACCCGGTCGAGAGGCGGGCCGGTGTTAAATTCGACCGCGACCGGAATAAACGAAGGGCCAACGAGCGCACCCAATTGCTCGATCGCGACGACAGCGGTCGATACCTGATCGCAAGGAATGCTAGTCGTCTGCGGCGCCAAACTCGGCGCTGTTAGGACCGGATTGCAGCACGCCTTTGAGCCGGCACTCGGGTCGTCGGATGGGCCACCGTGGGCGCACAAACCACCACCGCAGCAGTCGGAACTATGGTCCACGTCAGCCAGACCGTGATGCCCGCAACAATTCGCGATGCAACCGTCGCCCTGACCATGAACGTCGTCCGACTCGTCATGGGCGGCCCGATGGCCGCAAAATAACTTGAGCTGACCGTTGGAGCAAACGCAGGCAGTGCTTGGCATGCCCGTCCAAGCGGCCAATGGGATCATGGCCCAGGCAAGCGCGGCGGACATTCGGGGACGGAGAAGACTCATGGCCAAGCAGCACTTCTTGCCAGATTGAGGCCCATTATCGGACAGCACAACCCGCCAACGTCTGCAATTTTTGATGGCGTAGGTGGGATTGTCAAGGCAGACACCGTGTTAAGCCCTGCCTTTAGGGCCAAGTGCGCCGCCCCTGTGGTGCCAATTCTAGCGATCATGCCTGGCTGACCGATCCTAGTTGCGACAAGATCCTTGTCGTGGCCCTCCATGCTAACCCGCCGGCCGCAAAGGGGAGCGGTACCGTTTTGCGCGGAGGCGATGTGTTTCTCAGTTATCGGTTGCGGAGCCATTGGCGCCCTGGGTTCCTATTCGCGTTAGCGGCTATCGCAGGCTGCCAAGCGTCTGCTCGCCCCGTCAAATCAACCGGATCGGTCTCCGCGTGGGCCAACGCTCCTGCCAACGCAGCCGTAGGGGCCATCCCGAGCAGACCTTGCCCGGTTCAATTCGCCTCAACATCGTCACGTCCCACGACGACTGCTTCGTCGCCGCGACCGATCGCCGAGCTTGCTGAAAGATCGACGTCTTCGCAGGCGTCTTACGCTCATTCGAAACCGCTGGATTCCGACGACGGATTGCTTCATCACGAGGAGCTACAGCTTGGGTGGCTTCTCGGCGAGGTACAGGCACGTAACCAGTCGTTACAAGCGATGCGGGCTGTCTGGCTGGCGGCCGCGGAACGCTATCCGCAGGAGCGAGCGCTCGACGACCCGGTCTTCAGCTCGATGGTCGCCCCCGCCTCACTCAATTCGGGTATCGCCGGCGTTCCCGGCAACTCGGCTGGCTATGTCGTGGGCGGCTCCCAGAAACTTCCTTGGGCCGGTAAGCGCGCATTGCGCGGCGACGCAGCGATTGCCGAAAGTCGCGCGGCTGGCTGGGACGTCGAGGACACCAGGTTGGCGCTCATCGAGGCTACTGGGATCGCGTACTATGACTACTACCTAGCGCGCCAGCAGTTGGCATTAAACACTCAAAACCGAGCCAAATTACGCGAGTTCCATGACATCGCGGCGCGCAAATATGAGGCCAACCTGGCACCCCAGCAAGACGTACTGCAAGCTGAGGTGGAGCTAGCCGAGCTCGCCCGCCGGCAGATCGAGTTGGAGCGGTGGCGGCGGATTGCCATTGCGCGACTCAATACATTGATGCACCGCCCGCCGGATGCCTTTCTGCCACCGGCACCCGCGTACATCGACGCGCAGCCGCTCGTGCTGTCCGCGGCCTACCTGCGCACTTCGGCCCTATCCCGGCGGCCCGATCTTGCGGCGTTGAGCGCCAAAGTTCGTGCTGAGCAGTCGCGGCTGGCGCTTGTCCACAAAGAATTTTATCCCGACTTCGAGGTGTTCGGTCGCTACGACAACTTCTGGAGTCAGGCGTCGCTGCGTGGGCAAGTGGGGATCAACATGAACGTCCCCTTGAATCGCGACAAGCGTTACGCAGCCGTCCGCGAGGCAGAATGGCGCTTGAGCCAGCGCCGCGCGGAGTACGAGCAGCGAGTCGATGACATCAATCGTGAGGTGCAAACAGCATTCGAGCGATTCGACGAGGCGCAACAGACCGTAAGGCTTTACACCCATCAAGTCCTCCCTGCCGCCAGCAAAAACGTCGCTTCCGCTTTCGCTGCCTATGAAGCTAGTGGCGGCGATTTCTTGCGACTCGTTGCCGCGCAGCGACAGTTCATCGCCCTGCAAGAGCGCTACCAGGAATCGATCGCCGACTATCATCGGCGGCGCGTTGAACTTGAACGGGTCGTCGGCCAGCCTTTAAGTTCCATCGCCGAACCGATCCCACCCCGCCAGCCAAGTGACTATTCAAAGTAGTCAGACATGGGATACCGGTGTGAGCACAGAACTGCGGTTCGGATTCAGCCGCGCGAGACCGTTGAAGGTCGAAAATTGGCCGGTTGGCATGCGC
The DNA here is from genome assembly GCA_035547915.1 of Pirellulales bacterium. Classification (GTDB taxonomy): domain Bacteria; phylum Planctomycetota; class Planctomycetia; order Pirellulales; family JAICIG01; genus DASSFG01. The sequence continues at coordinate 10,976 of DASZTS010000101.1, forward strand.
ATCCCGAGGTCCTTCATCGTGGTGAAATGCGATCACGTCGCCTGCTGTGGCCTTGTCCCGGCCGGTCCATTCCACTGAAAAACCGTTTGACGCGACTATCTCCGCCACAAGCTTTTGGCCGTTGCCGTCTGGTGCTTAATCTGCGAAACGAGTCCCGGCGAGTCGAGGGCAGGCCGCCGGCGCGATTGCCGCACGGGTCACAGAAAATCAAGCGCCCATGTTGGGCGCTTGATCCTAACAGACCGGCGCGAGCAAGCGCGCTACAGCGGGGTCGGCGACGACGCGAGAACAGGTTCCAGGCAGGGCAGCCTATTGCGCGAAAACTCGATCTGAAATGCGCCAAATTCGCGCGGCGAGAGTGAAGTCACGCAAGGACTTAGGTTCGAAAGAGACGGCAGATTTCTGTAGCGGTGGGCAGGTGCTTCGGCGGCGACAGCCTTTACACCATTTTTTCTGATGTTTCCCGACCGACAGACCGTCGTCGGGTTCACGACACCTCGTTCCGCCGAGACGCCTCGCTCGACTCGCCGATCGGTCCACGTAGTAGCATCGCAACCAGCTTGGCGCGATCGGCCTCCGATAAACCGATCAAGGCGGCAGCTAGGGTTGCCAGCGTCGTGTCACCCGCGATTTGTTGGCCAGTCGCGACGGCTTGGTCGACTCCCCCTTGGCGGGTTGTTTCGTTTTCGTTTCCCCCTTCGTCGGTGCAACCGTTGGTGCAACGAAAATCCGCGCTCGTCGTAAACCCTTGCGGAGTACCAGTGTCGGTAGACATTCGCATTCGCAATGCGAAGGTCGAGGGTTCGACTCCCTTCCGCTCCACTTCAAGCAACCCGTTGACAGCAGTTGTCAGCGGGTTGTTTTCGTTGACATTCCAAGGGTCTGCGCAATCGGTCGCGCGCGGCATGGGGTTCGGCCGTTCGCCTGATCATTCACCGGCGGATGATCTTATCGAAATAGCTGGCGTCGATGCCGTGCTTCGCGCAATACTCGCGGCTGTATGCGAGCAGGTTGAACGCCTCGA
>DASZTS010000102.1:0-64305 GCA_035547915.1 Pirellulales bacterium
GCACAGGGTTGGGCGACGTCAAGAAAGTAGGTCTTCACTACATCGCCCTTTGCCACGCCGGGCCCCATCAACCTTGAACTTACGGTCGGTTCCCGGCTAAAAATTCTCGAAACTGCCGCCAAACTCTCTAACTTGGGTTAAAAAGAATCGAACATTTCACCGCCGATTTCTCGGCACGCCGCTCCGGCTGCCTGGTTTCATCAGCCGCTCTTAAATTGTCGTTGGCCGCGAGAACACACCCGACCGGTTGGCGCGGATTCTGGCGCGGTTTCTTGGTTAGAATTGGCCGCTGGCTGGTCCCACAAGTTCGCGCGCTTTACTTTTTACTTTGGGCGTCGATCTGTGCTTTCTGCGATGGCGTGAGCCACGGCGTGTTGCGCAACAGGTCGTCGGGGTGGGAATGAATGTCTCCGAGGGGATGATATCCCGGCAGAAGATTAAATGCCGGATTCCAAGCGACGGCCTTCACGTCGGGATCGATGACAATACCGGGGCGCGCCGCGCGCAATCCCTCGAGTACCACAACATAGGAAGCGTCGCCCCTCTCCATGAACAATTCGTCGCCGTGATCGAGTTCAATCGCGGCCGATTGCCGACTGTGACGCCACTCTTTTTCCAGATGAAGTTTCTCGAGACGCGGGTGGCCTTGCAATGACTTCAGGACGGACGGCGATACGAGCTCATCTTCAAGCGCCAACTCTTCGAGCGACGGTATGTTTGCCAGGACCGCAAGATCAATCGGGGCGTCTTCGGGAAAAAACACTGCTCTCAGGCCGAGTGCCCTTAGACGCGGAAGTGTCGCAAGGTGACGAAGGTCGTCCTCACTCACTCGGCAGAAGTCCAAGTCGATGGCCTCGAGAGACGGTAGCGCAGGCAGGTGCTTGAGTAGCGATGGTGTCTCGGCAATGGGAACATCCCAGCCATCGAAAACCGAATGGAAACTGATCGACGTCAGTTTTTTTAGGACATGGAGGCGTGACAAATCCTCGCCCGCGAGGTCCATGTCGCCCAGGTGCAGATATTCCAGACCGGGTATGTGGCTCACCGCGATCAGGCATTCGCGAGCAACCTGCCGGTTGTCATCGTCATCTGCATTTTGATCGTAGCCACCCTCGATGCGCAGTTCGCTTAAATGTCTCATCTGGCCAAGCGAACTAAGCATCTCTGGTGTCAGGGCGGGGACTTGCAGGGATAGATAGCGTAGTTTCGGCAGCCCTGCCAAGAGCTTGAGGCGCGCCTCGACCTCTTCGGGCTGGTCGCTTTCGGCAGCCCAAACCTCCGCGGCCAAGATGTAACTCCACCAGCGCTCGGCCCCAATCACAGCGAGCCATTTCGGACCGCTTCGTTGCAACCAGATCTTGACGGAGCCATTGCGATCCGCCTCGATCAGTTGGTCTTGTAACGCAACGCGGTTCCGTGCCGTGGCGTACCAGCCGCAGCCAGCCGAGGCGAGGCTGATTGCGATGAGCATCGTCCGCAGGCTCCATCTCGGTCCCGGCCGATAGCGTCGCAATGCCCATTCACAGGCCGCGGCCGGAGCTACCAGAAGTAAAAGCCAGATCGCCAGATTTGCGAGTAGCCATCCAGGGCTGAAGTCCCAACTGTAGATGCCGGGAACCCGGAAAGGAGGCGAAAGTCGGAATGCCAGGTTGTGCCAGTGCCATACAAAAGGCCAACCGTGAACGGCCTTGCTGAGCGGATCTCCGCCTTCGATGTCCGAACTGAGATTCGCCAGCACGAGCGGGGTGCCGCCAACCGCGATCGTGACCAGCGTCAAAATCCGCGGTCGATAACGCCCGCGCGATTGAAGCTTAGGCTGCATGTTGCTCTGTTCCGACCGAGGTACGTCCGCCGCGCCAGGACTCTGCTCAGAACGATTCTAACCCGTCAGCGTTGTCGACGCCCTTTCTCGTAGAGCAACGATTCCGGCACTTCACATCAGGCCAGTTCGCGTAGGCGGCGGCTCACTTCGTCGGCGCTGGCGGTCCGCTCGCGCGGGTCCTTGGCCATCATCTCGCCGATCAGGTCGACGAACTCGTCGCTCAGTTCGGCATTGAGCAATCGCGGGTGGATGGGCAGTGAATGCAGGTGTCCGGCCGTCTTCTCTTCGGCCGTTTCGGCAGGAAAGGGGACCTTGCCCGTCACCGCGTAGTACAGCGTGCAGCCGAGCGCATAGACGTCGGCCGCGGCCGAAAAGGTGCCGGGGTGGGCAATCTGCTCGGGTGCCAGATAATCGGCCCAGCGGGCGCTCGAGCGCCGGCGCGTGCCAGAATCCGACGGTGCGTCGCCGAAGAATCCGGCCAACCCCATGTCGGAGAGTTTTACCTGGCCTTCGGGCGTGACGAGCAGGTTGGTCGGCTTGACATCGCGATGCGTCAGACCGCGGCGGTGGGCGAAGGCCAGCCCGTCGGCGGCCTGCGCGAGGAACGCCGCGGCCGTCTCCATGACCAGCTTTCCCTGCCGTCGCACGCGCCGCCGCAACGTCGTGCCGGGCACGTATTCCATGACCAGGAAATGAACGTTGCGTTCCGCGCCGGCATCGTAGGCCCGCACCAGGTTCTTGTGGTCGAGTTGGGCCTGCACGCGGATCTCGGTGGTGAACTGGGCAATGGCGGCCGGCGAGGATTGCCGCTTCGACAGCACCTTGATGGCCACGATGCGGCCCATCACCGAGTGTTCGGCCATGTAGACGTCGCCCATCGTCCCCTTGCCCAGCGAATCGATGATGCGGTAGGGGCCGAGGGTGAACGATCTGCGCCCGGCGCGCAATTGCGTGACCTGCCATGAATTGAGGCGGCCCATGGCGATGAGTTGCACGGCGAGCTGATCGTCGCCCACGGGCTGGCTGGAATCGGAGGACGCGGCGCGAACGGCCGCCGTCGCCCGCTCAACGTCGTCGTGCGTTACCAGTCCGCTGGCGACGGCGCAGCGGTGAAATGTCGACGCGGGCACGGAGCACCATACTAATGACACGCCTGACAAGCTTGCTTGAAATCGGGCACGCGTGCGGCGGGAACCAGGCGCTGTTGCTTCGCGCCATGACAGCTCAGGCAGCATGCGAGTTGGACGGCCCCGCCCGTGGCCTTTCGCGCCGGGGCGGCGAGCACCGCAAGACCGTTGTCGATCTGGAGGCAGTCGTCTCTCAGCCCCTGTTCCGCCGCCCACTCCAGTGCATCCACGCCTTGCCGCCATTGGGCCGCCACTGCTACCGGGGTGGTCGTGCCGGGTAGCAACGTGCGCGGTACGACCATCTGCCGCAACATGCCGGCCAGCACCAGCCCTACACAGGCCGCCGCCGCCACCTTGGCCGCCGACCGCCAGCGCCAGGCGACGGTCTGCTCTCGCAGCCGCAGCCGCAGAGCCACCCGCGCCGCCGGCCGCGCCACGGCTTTGGTCGACAGCGGGGACGGTTCGCGATCCGACCAGCTACTGCGCGTCAACGATGAGCCGCCGTAACGGGGCAAGCCGTCGCTCTCTTCGGGCGCGATCGACTCCTGCAACAGCTCGATCGCCGGCCGCAACGCCTCGGCCAGTTGGCGGCAGGTGTCGCAATGATTGAGGTGCGACTCGACGATGCCGTCGGAAGGAGCGCCGGTGGGAAACGGGCCGCGCGTCAGAATGTCGAAAACTTCGTCGCAATGGATCATAAGCCGTCGCTCTTGCTTGCCGCATCGGCCTGGCGAACGAGTTGCGAGAGCCGCATTAAGCCCCACTTGACGCGGTTCTTCGCCGTCCCCAGGCTGCACTGCATCGTTTCGGAAATCTCTTCGAATTTCAGTCCGGCAAAGAAACGCAGCCGCAACGCGTCGGCCTGCGCCGGCGGCAGCTTGGCCAAGAGCGATTCGAGCAGCTCGGACCGCTCTTGGGCCAGCAGTCTCTGCCAGGGTGGCTCGGCTCCGCGCTCCACACTGGCCTGGTACACCGCGGGTTCGACCTCCTCGGCCGGCCGATCGCTCGAACACCACAGCCGTGGGAGCCGCACATGACCGGCCCACGAGCGGCGGCACTGATTGAGCAGGATCGTCCACAGCCAGGTGCGAAAATGGCTCGGCTCGCGGTAGCTGGCTCGCCACTGGAAGGCGGCGAGCAGCGTCTCTTGCACAGCGTCTTCCGCCCAATCGTCGCGGCCAAGTCGGCTCTTAGCCACCCGCAACAGGGCCGGCCGATAGCGGCGCACGATCTCGGCGAAGGCCGCGCGGTCGCCGGCCTGGGCCTGCCGCATGAGTTCCTGATCCGAGATGGACGGGCCGACGTCGGACATGCGTTCCATTGTGCGCTGGCCGTCGCCCCTGCGGCAATAGGAACGACATGAATTCCCACCGGCCTCGAAGCCGGCGCGAGAAACGACAGACAAAACCGTTGGAGCAACCGACAGAACCGGATCGCGCTCCAAAAAATCGGCGTTTCAAGGCCGATTGTTGCCCAAGGCGCCCCGGCGTTCAGGTTTTTGTCAGCCGCTCTTGCTACGGGCCGTCGTCCGAGGCCACGAATCGATAGCCGGCGCCGCGCACGCTCAAAAAATACCGCGGATTCGCCGGGTCGGGCTCGAAGTATTTCCGCAGCCGCATGACGAAGTTATCGACGGTGCGGGTGCTTTCGAGGGACGGTTGGCGCCAGACGCGTTCCACCAGCTCATTGCGGCTGATCACCCGGCCTTCATTCTCGATGAAATACCGGAGCAGATTCATCTCGATCGGCGTGAGCTGGATCTCCTGATCGCCTACGGTGGCCTCGAACGTATCGAAGTTGATCCGCGCAGGGCCGAGTGGATAGATTTCCACCACCCGCGTCGGGCCGGCCGGCCGGCTCTGGCGGCCGAGCAGGTTGCGCACCATGGCAAGCAGCTCGTCGAGTTCGAAGGGCTTCTGCAAATATTGGTTGGCGCCCACGTCGTACCCGCGGATGCGGTCTTCCGGCAGCGTGCGCGCGCTGAGCATCAACACCGGCACATCGTTTCCGCGGGAACGCAGGGTCTCGCACACGGCATAACCGCTCATGCCGGGGAGCATCAAGTCGAGGATCACCAGGTCGACGCGCGCACCGGCGTCTTCGACGGATTGCAGCGCCGCCGGGCCGTCGGCGGCGACGCTCACCCGATACCCTTCGCCCTCGAGATTGAACTTGATGCCGAACGCCATGTGGGCTTCATCTTCGACGATCAAGATATGTTTTTGTTCTTCCCCCATGACGCTTGGCCTCAGCCTGCCGGCACATCGGCGGGAGCGGGCGGCGCCGGCTCTTCTCGTGCGGCCCGGTTGGGCCGGCCGGCGGACTGCTTCTCGATGCACGGCAGTTCGACTTCGAACACGGTTCCACGCTCGGTGCCTCGTCCCCGCACGTGGATGCGTCCCTTCATGCGGCGGACGAGCGAACGGACGAGATACAAGCCCAGTCCGGTGCCGACCTGCGTGCGCTCCAACTCGTTGCCCAACCGCACGAAGCGGCCGAAGATCTTGCGACGCAATGCCACGGGAATGCCCGGACCGTTGTCGGACACCCGCGTCACGACCGTGCCGCGCCCGTTCGACCACGATTCGATTCGGACCTCCGGCTCCGGCAGCGAGTACTTGATCGCGTTATCGATCAGGTTGCGAAACACGATTTCCAGATCGACCGCCCGGGCCCGCACGAGGCTCGGCGCCGCCGTGAGCAAAATGGTCTCCGGCGGCAACCGATGCCGCAGGCAGACCGTGTTGGCGCACGTTTGCAGAATCTCCGGCAGCGACACGTCGACCGTTTCCGAGTCGTGCGGGGCACGGTCCATACGGGCGGCGTCGAGCATGTGGTTGATCAGCGTGTCGAGCCGATTGAGGTCTTCCAGCATGAATCGATAGAACTCGAGCTGCTGCGCCTCGGTGACGGTCCGCCGGCTGAGCGTTTGCAGGTAGAGCTTGAGTGAGGCGATGGGGCTCTTCAGCTCGTGCGTCACGCTATCGATGAAGTTCGCCTGCCGTTGATTCAGGCTGATCTGTTTGACCGCGATGGTCAGATACAAGATCACGCCGACGAGGACCAACGTCAGAAACGTCGTGCCGACCGCCAGCAGCGTGACGTAGTTCAGCGCAAGCAGCACCCAGCCGATCATGAGTGCCACCAAGAGCACGATCATGATCACGCCCAGCGTGATCGGCCAACCTACGCTTCTGCGACGCGACATGGCAGATTTGAGCCTATCCGCGGCAAAGCGGCAGTCAAGCACCGTCCTTGCGATAGACGGCGCCCTGGTCGACCAGCCGAAAACCGAGCTTCTCGTAGAACTTCAAAGCGGGCTGGTTGGCCTGCATGGTCTGTACCTGCACCAACCCGATTCCCTGCGCCGCCAGTTGCCGCATGATGTCGCTCACCAAGAAGACGCCCAGCCCCTGCCGCCGCACCGATTCTTCGACTTCCAACCCGAGGATACCCGCCGCCCGCACGCCCCACCCGGCCGACAACGGCTCGAGCGACCAAGCCTGGGCGGTGGCCACCACGCGGCCGACGTCTCGCAGGGTCAGCTCGTATCGCGTCTGGTCGAGTCCGCACCAAGAGCAAGCGTCCCACCATGAGGTCGAAGGAGGGTCGGGCAGGGTGGAAATCGTCGAACGCCGGCGGACCTGCAACTGAATGCGGTCGACCGGTGGCCGATAACCGGCCAGCGGCCGTTCGAGCACGAGCACGCGGTCGATCTCCCGGTAGCCGTGCGACAGGAACAGCCGTTGTGCACCGACATCGGTATCGAGCACGCCGGGCAACTCGCTCCCGCCGTACAGCCCCAGATAGAAGCCGTGCAAGGGCGCGATGCCGCCACCATACAAAACCTGGGCGCCGTGCCCGCGCAGGTAGACTTCGCTGTGCGATAACAGGGCGCTGCCGATGCCCTGGCGGCGATACTCGGTGCTCACCATCACCAGCAATGTGCTGCCGAATTGTCGCGAAAGCCGTTGCCCGCATTCCGTCGGGCCGAAGGTGGCGTGCGCGAAGCCGATGGGCCGGTCGTCGTCGACGGCCACGATCAGGCCCGCGTTGTCGAAGTAGGGTTTCGACAGCACGAACTGTTCGAACAGGCCCGCCGACATCTGCTGCACGCGGCCATGTCCCGCGGGTTGGCTGCGCCAGATTTCGGCCAGGGCGGGTGGGTCGCTATTGCGAAAGGCACGATAGCGAATCAACTTCCCCCCTCCATGTCGATGAACACTTCTCCTCCCTCCACGCGCACCGAGAAACAGCGTTGCGTCACCGTCTGGGCCGATCGGTGCCGGCCGGTCGACGCGTCGAATTGCCAGCCGTGCCAAGGACAGGTGATGGTCGAGCCATCGAGCAGCCCTTTGGCCAGCGGCCCGCCCTGGTGCGGACAGACGCCGTCGATCGCGTGGAACGTGCCGCCCACGTTGAAGAGTGCCACCACTCGTCCGGCGACTACTCGCTCCACGGCCGTGCCCGGCGGACAGTCGTGGGCGTCGGCGAGGTGAATCCAATCGGCCATCAATACGTAAGGAGTCTGACGAAACAGGGCAGCCGGAGCGAGGATGATAAAAAATCGGCGGTGGAACGTCGATTTTTCGCAGCTCGACCCGGTTTTGTCGGTTCCTCTTTAAATATAGGAATATCGGCAGAACCGGTAAAACCCCGCGGCGGGCCGGATGAGCCGCCCGACTTTTTTTCCGCCCCTGGCCCGACTTCTATCCCGCCCCTCCGAAAGCATGACTTAGGGTTGCATACCGTTTGTGCGGGTTTCGCACAGAATCGTCCTGAGGTGGCGTTCATGATTGGGTTCGTGCTGGGCCTGTTGTTTGGCGGGGCGATCGCCAGCGGCTCCCTGTACGCCGTCTATTTGTGGGCGCACTCCGAAAAACTGCTACCCGGCGCGATCAAACCGGCCACTTCGCCGATTCCGGCACCGACGCCGCCGCCCAAACCGAGCGAACCCGAGATCGTAGAGGTCCCGGCCGTCCAGCCGGATCCGCCCCCTCTGGTCCCGGCCACGCCAGCCGAGCCGGCCATCGTGCCCATGGAAACGACCGCTTCGACGGGCGGTTGGCTGGGCAAGTTGAGCCAGCGGATCGAAGGTGAAATCGGCTCGCATTCGTTCCGGATCGAGGAGATCAGTGCCAGTCTGCGGACGGCCAAGGAGGGCGAGCCCGACGTGGTGCTCGACGCTGCTTCGCGCATCATGTTGGCCAACCAGCAGTTGCAGGCCGAACTGGCTGCGGCGCGGGTCGAAATCGACGAGCACCGCGCCAAGGTTCGCGAACTGTCGGCCGAGGCGCGGACCGACATTCTCACCGGGCTGGCCAACCGCCGGGCGTTCGTGGAGGAGCTCGAGCGGCGGTTCGAGCAATGGCGGCGCCACAAGGTGCCGCTCAGCCTGGTGATGGTCGACATCGACCATTTCAAGAGCATCAACGACGCATACACGCACGCCGGCGGCGACGCGGCGCTGCGGCACATGGGCGAACTGCTGCGCGTCGCCCTGCGGCAGATGGACGTGCCGGCCCGCTACGGCGGCGAAGAGTTCGCCGTGATCTTGCCGGGCACCAAGCTGCCCGACGCCGTCAACGTGTGTGAGCGGCTGCGGGCGACCATCGCCGCCAAGCCCTTTTCCTACGAGTTCGAGGCGGTGCCACTCACCGCCAGCTTGGGTATGGCGACGGCCACCGCGGACGACACGGCGACGTCGCTCATCGAGCGGGCCGACCAGGCTCTCTACGCGGCCAAGCAGGGGGGCCGCAATCGGGCCTACGTCCACGACGGCGACAGCTACGTACCGATCGAGACCGACAAGGCGCTCGTCCGCCACCCGTTCCGCGATCTGCAACAGATCGCGCCGTACAGGTTGGGCGGCCCGCTGCCGAGGGCGTCCGATTTCTACCCCGTTCGCTGCTACGATCTCTCGGTGCGGGGTATCTCGTTCCTGTCGACGGTCCCGCCCGACTTCCAGGCGGTCGTCATCCGGCTGGGAAATCCGCCCGACGCCCGTTACATGATCTCGAGCATCGCCAACGTGGCGCCCGTCATGTCCGGCGACGAGAAGCAATATCGGGTCGGCTGCACGTTCGTCTCGCGGCTCGATCCCGAAGAGATGCCTCACGACGAGGCCGAGCAGGACGCCGAGCCGCAGTTCGCCAGGTCGTGAGGCCGAGGCGGGTCAGCGGTTGCGACATCGCGACGCGATCATTGCAGCTCGAATTCGAACAACCGCTCATCGCGGTGGACCTGCTGCAAGTGATAGCCGACGAGCGCCAGCACCTCGGCCCGGTGCGATCCCCAAGGTAGATACAGGCCGCGGGCCGCCGCGAAGTAGACGTCGCCGGGGGCGAGTAGCAAGCCCGAGCGACACACTTCCACCGAGCCGATCGAGCGCCAGGCGATGCGTTGCCGGCGCGAGAACACTTCCTGGAAGATCCCTTGGTGGTTGATCTCGAAGTAGACCGGCACGAAATAGCGCCAGACCGACAACGCGAACACGCTGCAGGCCACGAGTGCCCAAACGGGGCTGGACATCACCCAGCCGACCAACCCGGCGATGGCCAACAGCGCGGCGGCCAACAGCCAGGCGCTCGAACCTCCCTCTTCCAGCGGCCAGCTCCGCCAACGCAGGGGCGGAGGCGCGGTGCGGCGCGCGGCGGGTATCGGTCCGGCGCTCATGGGGTTCGCCTCTCGCCGCGGAACGCGCCCTGCATGACGAAGGCCAGGAAGGCGAACAGGAACGACCCGATCACCAGGCTCGTGACGACGATCACCGGGAACCGATCACGCAGCAGAATCAGCGCGGGCGGCTCGTCGCTCGTCACGGGTCGCCTGCGCACGGGAACGGCCTGGTGCTGTTCGCGGGCCGTCTGCTCCTTCCACGCCTGCCACTCGGCACGGGCCGCCGGCGTGTCGAGGGCCGCCAACACGCGCCGGCGGACGATGACCAGTCCGGCGACCAGCCCCGCCATCAGCGCCGCATACGCCACGAGCCACACGACGTGCGCGCGTCCGAATTTCCTCACGGTCGATGGTGCATTCAACGCCGGCAACCTCTACGGAACGACTCGCTGCGCCCACGACACAGACCGCGTCGCTCGACCCGTATTTTCCTATCGTTTTTCATCGCATTCATCCAATCTCCAGTATACGTGCCGCGCACATGGCTGCGCAGCCGCACTGGTTTTTCTTGCCTCCTCCACGTGATCATCGCGCGAGTGGGTGGCACGTGGTGGCACGCCCTGAGGTCCTCCGAAGGGCGTGGAGCGCGCCGATCACATCGGCCAACGACATTCACACATGCTGTCGTCCATTGCCAGCGTCGGCGGCGGCAGTCGTGCGTACCCGCCCGGTCAATCACGCCCTTCGGAGGACCTCAGAGCGTGCCACCCAGCCGTTCGCAGCCAGCCGTGCAGGCAGCGTGGAGTGATCGCCCGTCGCTCACTCTTGGATCTCGATCTGGCGGAATTCGATGTGCCCGAGGCGCGACTGGAGGCCGATGCGGCCCGTGTCGCTGAGGATCTTTTTGTTTGATTGCAGGTCGGGGTTCTCGCCGAACCGGACGTCTTGGACGAGCTGTCCGTTGATCGTCATGCGCAGCCGCCGACCGCGTAGCTCGATCTCGACCTGGTTCCAGTCCGGCCGCTGTTCCACCGACGTGATCGGCTTCGTGTGCGGATGCCCTGGGCCCTTCCGCAGGCCCAGAATGGTACCGTTGGCGATCTGTTGGCCTTCGTTGTTGGCCAAATGGATCTCGTAGTGCTTGTCGAGTTCGCCCCCCACGGGCATCCGCAGCAAGATACCACTATCGGTCTCGGGCCCGATGCGATATTCGAAGCGGAGGGCGAAATCGGTGAACGTCCGCTCGGTGAAGATCCAACTGTGCAAATTCTTTCGGTCGCCCGTCGCGTTCTCACCGACGAGTGTCTGATTCGCCGCATCGACCCGCCATCGTCCGTCTTCGGCCGTCCAGCCCGAGAGGTCGCGTCCGTTGAACAGAGGTTTGAAGGCGCCGAACACCCGCGCTGGATCGGGAGTGGCCGACGGATCGTTCGGCTTCGGCTTAGGTGTCGTGTCGGCGGCTTCGAGTGAAGGCTGACCGGCGGTCGGCGCGGGCTGGGGCGAAGCGCTGTTCGCATTCGGTGCGGGCGCCGGACCATCCATCCACTTCAGCCCGAGTGCCACCAGCACCGGCGCGATGATCGTGGCGAACGTACCGCCCACGATCTTGATGGCCAGGTTGCGAGACTTCTCCGAGGTCATGGTCTTGGCCAGGAACGTCAGCGTCTTGGGCATTTCAGCGGCTCGCTTGGGTTGGTCCGTTGTTGTTTGCGAACCTCGATCGTCGGCAGTCGGCCCGGCCGAGGTGACAGTCTGGGAAGCGCGGTCCGTCCGCAGGACATCGAGCGCGGCCACGACCTCGGTCATCGTCTGGTAACGGTCGCCAGGCAGCTTGGCCACCATGCGGCGATAGACGGCGTCGAGCAATGGCGGAACGTCAGGCCGGCGGGCGAGCAGGTCGGGTGCCGGCTGCTCGCGGTGTGCCATGATGATCTTGACCATCGATTCGCCGGCATAGATGTTCTCGGCCGTCAGCAATCGGTAGAGCGAGCAACCGAGACTATAGATGTCGCTGCGCGCGTCTGCGTCGTGCGGCGACTCTGCCTGTTCGGGAGCCATGTAATCGACCGTGCCGAAGACCTGCCCCGCCTTGGTGAGCGTGTGGGGCGCGAGCAACGGATCGCGGCAACGCGCCAGCCCCATGTCGAGCACCTTCACGACCCCCTTCTTGTCGAGCAGCAGGTTGGCCGGCTTGATATCGCGATGCACGACCCCCTCGGCATGAGCAAAGGCCAGACCGGTCGCCGCCTGTCGGATGTAATCGACCGCGTGGTCGACCGAGAGTGGGCCGCTGCGCTTGACGAGCCTGGCGAGGTCTTCGCCCTCGACGTATTCCATTACCAGGTAATGCTGACCGTGAGCATCACCGGCGTCGAAGGCCGTGACGATGTTGGGGTGCATCAGCTTGGCCGCCGCCTGCACCTCGCGCTGAAAGCGTTCCGCCCCCTGGGCGTCTTTGAGCGCGGCGGGCGACAACACCTTGAGCGCCACGATCCGTTTCATCCGCGTGTGCTGGGCCTTGTAGACCTGCCCCATGCCTCCCGAGCCGACGCGGTCGAGGATCAGGTATTCGTCCAGCAGCAGGGCCTTGGTCTTGCCGGCCAGCGCTTGCACGGCCTGGAACTTGGTGAGCTTGCCAGCGCGCACCAGCCGATTGGCCACCGCGGTCGAGTCTTCCGCGGCGTCGCCCGCCTGCCGCAGAGCGGGCACATCGCTCTCACTCAGCAAGCGCGCGGCAACCAGGGCGTGGATCAGTTCGTCGACCGTCAAAAGTCGCGGGCTCCCACCAGATCGAGACACCCCTGGCGGGGCATCCCCAACCCACGCCAACGCGATTCTAACCGATGCCCAGCGCCCACTGTAGCAAGCGGGCGGCATGGCGCGTCAGAGCGGCTGACAGAACCGGAAGTCGGAACGCCGTTGGAGGGAGAATCGGCCGTGAAACGCCGATTCTCGTGGAACTCGATCCGGTTTTGTCGGTTGCTCCTAAATATGGTTAAAATCGGGCGAACGACTCCGAGCAGGCGGCGGCTTTGCGGTTCCGACCGTTACTGAAGAGATAGCCTGCTGCTTACCGGGAGTCGGCGTCTCGCTGGATGACCGTCTCATTCGCCCTTCGTCACGAGGTGTAATGGTGCGCGATCCCTTCCTAGCGGCCCGTACGAGCTGCCGCTTCTCCACGCTCGCTTTCTTGATCGCCATGACGGGCGGCGGGATGTCTCCGGCCTTCGCGGACGTCGCCGATGGCCAAAAAAAAGACCATCAAGAAACGTTCGGCGAGACGAACGTGTGGTCGATCCAGATCCGCATGGCGGCGGAAGAATACGACGCCATGCACCCCGTGGTGGCAGGTCCCGGCTTTGGGGCCGGGCCACCGGCACCGCCGCCGCGCAATAACGGCCGGAGCAGCGAAAAGAACCTGTTCGGTACCGACTTTCCCTGGGCCGAGGGCGAATTCACCGCCGCCGGCCAGACCCTCGCGAAGGTCGGAATCCGCTACGCCGGCGACATCACCTATTTCGTTTCGGCCCGTGGTTTGAAGCGGCCGCTCAAGATCGCCTTCGACAAATCGGGTAAGCAGCAATTCCGCGGCCTGTCGGCCATCCAGCTCCACGCCATGCCGCTCGACCCGTCGAAGGCCCGCGAGGCGTTGGCCTACTCGGTCTTCCGCGCGGCCGGTGTGCCCGCTCCGCGGACGGCCTTCGCGGAGGTCACGCTCACCGTACCCGGCAAATACGACCAGGAGTATCTGGGGCTGTATACCGTCGTCGAGGACACGGACGGTCCGTTCGTGGCCGATCATTTCCCTCCGGGCACCGGCCTGCTCATGCGGCCCTTCCGCGTGCGTGGCATCGATTTCCTGGGTGAAGACTGGCAGGGCTACCAGACCCAATACCGGCCGCAGCGAGCGCCCACGGAGGACGAGGCCAAGAGAGTGATCGCCTTCGCCCGCTTGGTGAACCAGGCCGGCGACGACGAATTCGCCAAACAGATCGATTCGTTCCTCGACGTGGACGCCTTTCTGACGTTCATGGCGGCGAACGCACTCACGTCGAACCTGGAAAGCTTCTTGGCGTTGGGCCACAACTACGGCCTGTATCTCGACGCGCAGACGGGCAAGTTCCATTTCGTACCGGGCGACCTGGAATTCTCGCTGGCCAATTTTCTGTTGATGGGCACTGCCGAACAGTTGACCGACCTGAACCTGATGAAGCCCTATCCGGGCGAGAACAAACTGCCCGACCGCCTGCTGGCCGTCAAAGGGATGCGCGAGAGGTACCGAGCCATCGTCCAGAAGCTGTCCGCGACCGCGTTCGCCAGCGATCGGCTCTTGGCCCAGATTGAGGCGATCGACAAGGCGACTCAGGCGGCCCGCGAACGGGAGGCGGTGGCGGTGGCGGCACGCAGCGAGCCGGCGCCCGGTTTCGGTGGACCGGCTCCGCAGCCGCCCGACCTGAGAAGCTTTGTGCAGCAGCGGTCGGCGTCGATCGCCGCGCAGTTGGCCGGCACCAGCCAAGGGTTCGCGCCGCGGCCGTTCGGGCCGCCCGCGGGTGGTGGCGGGTTCGGTCCGCCGGGACGGAACGCCAACACGCGACCGATCGATGAACAGACCTTTCGCGAGAACGTGCAAGTACCTCCCGAGTTCGAGGCGACGCTGTTCGCCGCGCCGCCGAACGTGAGCTACCCCGTGGCCATCTCGGCCGAACCGGCCGGCGCCGTCTATGTGGCCGTCGATGAGCAAGGTTCGCTGGGACGCACTCCCGGAGGCGGCAAGATTCTGCGCTGCGTCGATAAGGACGACGACGGCAAGGTCGACAGTGTGACGCTGTTCGCGAAGGCCGACCACCCGCGCGGCCTCGTCTATCGCGACGGCGCCGTGTGGGTCATGCACCCGCCCACCCTCTCGGTGTTCCATGACGATGACGGCGACGGCGTCTCGGACCGGCAACAAGTGCTCGTCACCGGCCTGACCACCGACCAGATCACCAACCGCGGTGGCGACCATACGACCAATTGCGTGCGGATGGGGATCGACGGCTGGCTCTATATCGGCGTGGGCGATTACGGGATCAAGCGGGCCGTGGGGACCGACGGCACGGCCATCACGCTGCGTGGCGGCGGGGTGGTGCGCGTGCGACCCGATGGCACGGAGCTGGAGATCTATTGTCGCGGGTTGCGGAACCCGTTCGACCTGGCCATCGACCCATACCTGAATATCTTCGCGCGGGACAACACCAACGACGGCGCCGGTTGGGATACCCGCGTCAGCCTGTTGCGGCAGACGGGCGTCTACGGATACACGCAGCTTTACGCCAATTTCACCGACGAGACCATGCCGACGCTCGGCACGTTCGGCGGTGGCGGCGGCACGGGAGCGCTCTTCGTACAAGAACCGTCGTGGCCCCCGCAGTATGCGAACAGCCTCTTTACCGGCGATTGGGGACGTAGCCAGGTCTATCGGCACGAGCTGACGCCGCACGGACCGACGTTCGATCTCAAACAGGAGGTGTTTCTGACGATGCCGCGCGCCACCGGCATGGACATCGACGGCAGCGGCCGCCTCTTCGTGGCCAGTTGGCGCGGCGGTGAAGCGGCCGTGTTCGTCGGTCCCAATGTGGGCTTCGTCGCGCGTATCACGCCCAAAGGCTTTGATTCCAAGGCCGACCCGTTCCCCGATCTCAAGCAGGCCGACCTGGCGGGTTTGATCGCCGTGCTGGCCGCACCGCGCTCGGTCTGGCGTCTGCACACGCAGGGAGAGATTCTGCGGCGCGGTAAAGACGCCGCCGCCTCGCAGGCGTTGGAACGGCTGGCCGGCGATGCGGCGGCCCCGCTGGCGGGCCGAGTCGCCGCGCTCTTCACGTTGAAACAACTCGACGGCCGAGATGCCCACGCCTCGTTGTTGAGATTGGCCGGCGACCCCGCGCTGCGCGAGTTCGCCTTGCGCGCCCTCACCGACCGGTTACACGAGCTCGAGGGCGTGGATGCCCGGCCGTTCGTCGCGGCCCTCGGCGACGAGTCGCCTCGCGTCCGGGGCCAGGCCCTCGTCAGCCTGGGCCGGCTCAACGATCCGTCGGTGGCGGCGAGCATTCTGCGGCTGACGGAACGGCCGGAAGGCTCGGTCATGCCGTCGACCCGGCCAGTGCAGAATCAGCCCGACCCTGACCGCGTCGTGTCGCACCTGGCGGCGCGGGCCCTCGTCGCGCTCCGTGCTGTCGATGCGTGCATCGAGGGGCTCGATGGCGAGCACTGGCGCGGGGCGCTGTGGGTGTTGCGGTCGATGCACGATGCCGCTGCGGTCGAAAAACTGGTGAAGAAGCTCGCGGTGGTCCGCGACCCCGAGTTGCGGCGCGGAATCCTCGTCGCGCTGATGCGGCTCTATCACCGCGAAGCCGATTATCAGGGAAGCTGGTGGGGCATTCGCCCCGACAACCACGGTCCCTACTACGAGCCGGTCGAGTGGGAGATGAGTGAGCGAATCGGTGCCGTCGTCACGGCGGCGGTGCTCGACGCCGATCCCGAGACTGTGGCCTTCTTGAAGACCCAGCTCGCGCGGCATCAGGTCGCGCTGGCCGGTCTGCCGTTGGCGACGACCACCGCCACGCCCGACCGGCAAGAGCCGATCGCCGTGCCGAAGGCCGATCCCACGAATGCCGAGCAACTCGGCAATATGACGTTCGAAGTCGCGCGAGGCCGTGTTCTGGCCGCCGCGGGCGACCCGGCGAAGGGGGAACAGCTCTTCAAGTCGCAATCGTGCACGGCGTGCCACACCACGGCCGACGGTCAGAACCCGAAAGGTCCTCATCTGGTGGACATCGGCAAGCGGTACAAACCCGAGGAGCTGATCGAGTCGATCATGCAACCGAGTGCCAAGATCGCCCAAGGGTATGAGTCGTATTCCTTCGGGATGGTCGATGGTCTGGCCTATACGGGGTTCGTGGTCAGCGAGAGCGCCACGGCGACCCGCATCCGCGAAGCGAACGGCATCGAACGGACGCTCAGCCGGAGCGAGATCGAAGAGCGCTCGCCGCAAAAACGTTCGGTCATGCCCGAGGGACTGATCGGAAATCTTACGGCCGGCCAAGCTGCCGACCTATTGGCCTATCTGCGGTCGTTGAAATGATTTTCATGAACGGATTTGCAGCACGGCGGGCGGCCCTCGTCCTGTTCCTCCTCTGGCCAGACGCTGCGTTCGCCCAGCGTTTCCCGGCCTTCGATGCCGAGCGATTCCTCTCTCTGGGTGATGCCGACCTCGACGGCCGGCTCTCGCTCGACGAGTACAAAGAATTTATGCGCAACGCTCCGCGCATGAAGGACGCCGCGGCCACGATCGAGCCGATGTTCCGGCGGCTCGATACGGACGGCGACGGATTCCTGTCTCTGTCGGAATACCGCAAATCGTTTCCACAGCGGCCCGGGCTCGCCCGCCCGCAACCCGACGCTGCCACGGAAAAGAAACCGGCCGACGCGGATACGCCGGGCGCAGAAGTTGCGCCCGAGAACATCACGCCCGAGCAGGAACAATTCTTCGAGGCGAGGATCCGGCCGGTGTTGGTCATGCAGTGCGGCAAGTGCCACTCGAATGCGGCGGAAGAATTGCGAGGCGGACTGCGGCTCGACAGCCGTGTGGGCCTGCGCCGCGGCGGCGACTCGGGCCCGGCCATCATCCCCAGTCGGCCGGAGGAGAGCCTGCTTATCAAGGCCATTCGCTATGGGGACGACGATTTGCAGATGCCGCCGACGGCCAAACTGCCCGACACTGTCGTCGCCGATTTCGAAGCCTGGGTGAAGATGGGCGCGCCCGATCCGCGCACCGAGACCACCGCCGACGGCGCGCCGCGCTCTACGGATTTGGCCAAGGGACGCGAGTTCTGGTCGTTCCGTCTTCCGATCAAGACCACGCCGCCGGCCGTGCAGAACGTCGATTGGCCTCGTGGGGAAATCGACCGCTTCCTCCTGGCGGCGTTGGAATCGAAGGATCTCGTCCCGGTCGCCGATGCCAACCGCGCCCGGCTGCTGCGCCGCGTGACATTCGACCTCGTCGGCCTGCCTCCCACGCCCGACGAACTCGATGCGTTCCTCGCCGACGAATCGACCGACGCATTGACCACGGTCGTCGACCGCTTGTTGGCCTCGCCCCGTTTCGGCGAACGCTGGGCGCGGCATTGGCTCGACGTGGCCCGCTTTGCCGAGTCGAGCGGCAAGACCAACTTCACGTATCCGCAGGCCTGGCGCTATCGCGATTGGGCCATCGCGTCGTTCAATGCCGACAAGCCGTACGATCGGTTCGTGCGCGAGCAGATCGCCGGCGACCTCCTGCCGGCCCAGGACGATCGCCAGCGGGCCGATCAGATCGTCGCGACCGGCTTCCTGGCCCTCGGCAGCAAGGCCCACGACGCCGAGAACCGTGGTCAGTTTGTCTTGGATGTGATCGACGAGCAGATCGAGGCCACCACGCGCGCCTTCTTGGGACTCACCGTGGCGTGCGCGCGCTGCCACGACCATAAACGAGACCCGATTCCGCAACGAGACTACTACGCCCTCTCCGGCATCTTCCGCAGCACGCAGACGTGCTCGGGCACGCTGGCCGGTGTCTTTCCGAACTTCAATGCGTCGCCCCTGGTTGAGCTTCCGGAGGGTGCGAACGTGCATGCGGCGGTCCTGCCTCTTACGACCGAGCAGAGGGCGACGATGGAACAGCGGCTGGCCGGCCTCGTTCGCGAGCGCGATGCCATTCCGCCGGGTGAGGCCAACCGCGACCGGCTGCGGCGTTCCAACTCGATGATCTCCACGCTCCGTTACCGCTTGCTCATCGACCGCCCCGCCGGCGCACCGCGGGCGTTCGCGATGGGGGTCCGCGAACGTGACGAACCGGTCGACAGTCCGCTCTATGTCCGCGGCGAACTCGACCAACCCGGCGCAATCGTGCCGCGCGGCCTCGTGCAGGTACTCTGCGACGAGTCGTCCCCGCCGATCGTGCAAGGGAGCGGTCGCCGCGAGTTGGCCGACTGGATCGCCTCGACCAAGAATCCGCTGACGGCCCGCGTGATCGTGAACCGGATCTGGCTGCACCTGTTCGGCCGCGGGCTCGTGCCGACGCCCGACAATTTCGGCGCGGCCGGCGCGGCGCCGACCAATCGTGAGCTGCTCGACACGCTCGCCGTCGACTTGATGGCCGACGGCTGGTCGATCAAACGGCTCATCCGCCGCATCGTGCTCAGCCGGGCCTATGGACTCGACTCCGCGTTCGATCCGCAAAGCTTCGCCGTCGACCCCGACAACGAACTCGTTTGGCGGATGAGCAAGAGACGGCTCGACGCCGAGGCGCTGCGCGACTCGCTGCTGGCCGCCGCGGGCCGGCTCACCGGCCAGCCGCCGATCGGGTCGTCGGTGGCTCGCACGGGCGAGGGGCTGGCCTTCTTCGTCCGGGTCGCCGGCCTCGACGCGTTGGACACGCACCGGTCGGTCTACTTGCCGGTCGTCCGCGACCAGGTGCTCGAATCGCTGTCGCTGTTCGACTTCGCCGACCCCAGCCTGGTGACGGGCGAGCGTGCCGCGACGACCGGACCCGCCCAAGCACTCTATTTCTTGAACAGCCCCTTCGTGATCCAGCAGTCCGGAGCGTTGGCCGATCGGGTTCTCTCCCAAGAGAACGACGGCCCGCGCCGTGTGGACCTTGCCTACCGGTTCGTTCTGGCGCGGGCTCCGACCGAATCGGAACGCAGCCGTGCCTTGCTCTTCGTGCAACAGGGAGCGGCGCGGGAGGGATCTCCTGACGTCGGAGAGCGCGAAGCCTGGGCCGAATTCTGCCAGGCGCTGTTCGCCAGCGCCGAATTTCGATATGTGGAGTAGCGATCGCGATGCGCATTTCCACCGGGAGGATTATCCGATGATTCGGCCCTCGCGCCGCCGATTGTTGAAGAGTGCGTCGTGCGGATTCGGCTACCTGGCGTTCGCCGGCCTCGCGGCGCGGGCCACCTCGTCGGATTCGCCGCTCGCGCCGAAGATGCCTCACTTCGCGGCGCGGGCCCGTCGGGTGATCTTCCTCTGCATGAACGGTGCTCCCTCGCACGTCGATACGTTCGACTATAAGCCAGAGCTTTCGCTGGCCGACGGAAAATCGTCGGCCCGGCCGGGCCGTATTCCCGGCGCCAAGTTGATGCGCTCGCCCTGGGAATTCAAACAACACGGCGAGAGCGGGCTGTGGGTCTCCGAGCTGTTTCCCGAAGTCGCCACGCTGGCCGACGAACTGTGCGTCGTCCGCAGCATGCACACCGACCTGCCGGCCCATCCCGAGGCCTACCTGATGCTGCACACGGGCAGCTCGCAGTTCATCCGTCCGTCGCTCGGGGCGTGGACGCTCTATGGCCTGGGGACCGAGAGCGATGACCTGCCGGGGTTCGTTTCCATCAAGCCGACGGGACGCAACGGGGGCTCGCAGAACTACGGCAGTGCTTTCCTGCCGGCGGCCTGTCAGGCCACCCGCATCGGTAACGAAGGCCAGCCGGTCGCCGAGGCGCGCGTCGGCAACATCAAGAACCCGCGGCTCGACGCGGCCGCTCAGCGGCGACAACTCGACCTCGTGCAGTCGATGAACCACGAGCTGGTCGAGCGGGAACGGGTCTATCCCGAGGTTGACGGCGTCATTGAGTCGTACGAGCTGGCCTTCCGCATGCAGGGGAAACTGCCCGGGGTCATGGATCTCGCGGATGAATCGGCGGAGACCGGGAAACTCTACGGACTCGATGATGCCGCGACGGCCGATTTCGGCCGGCAATGCTTGCTCGCGCGACGCTTCGTCGAAGCGGGCGTGCGCTTCGTCGAGCTGACGCACGGCGACTGGGACCAGCATCGCGGGCTACGGGCCGGCCACGCCCGCAACGCCCGGTCCGTCGACCGGCCCATCGCGGGCCTATTGACCGACCTGCGTTCCCGCGGACTCCTCGACGACACTCTCGTGATCTGGGGAGGCGAGTTCGGCCGCACTCCGCACGGCCAGAACGACGACGGCCGCGATCACAACAACAAGGGATTCTCGCTCTGGCTGGCCGGCGGCGGCGTGAAAGGGGGGATCGCCTACGGCCAGACCGACGACTTGGGCTACGAAGCGGTCGAGAACCCGATGCACGTCCATGATCTGCACGCCACGATTCTCCACCTGTTGGGACTCGATCACGAGCGGTTGACCTATCGCTATGCCGGCCGCGACATGCGGCTGACCGACGTCAAAGGGACGGTCCACAAGGGCATCCTCGCCTGACACGTGCCAGGTATTCCACGGTCGCTTACCATCGATTCGAATAGTCTCGCTTGCACGCTTCGGCCCGAGAGTCTTTCCGATGCCTAATAGAATCCTGCTCGTCGTGTGGCTGTGCGCGGCCGCTTTTCCTGTCGTCGCGCAAGATGCCCAGCCGGCCGATCCCGCGCCTTTGCAGTTGACGGTCCAGCAAGACCACAAGCTGATGATGGAAGCGCTGGGGATCGAGTCGTTGCGCGAAGGGGCCAACGGCATGAATGCCAACGCCCCCAACGCGGCCAACTACGACGAAGCGAAGGTCAAGCCGTTCACACTCCCCGACCCGCTCATGTTCCCCGATGGAACGCCGGTCACCACGCCCGAGCAATGGTGGAACGAGCGGCGGCCACAGATCGTGGAGGATTTCGATCGCGAGGTGTACGGTCGTGTGCCGCAGCATCTGCCCGAGGTGAAGTGGACCGTGATCGAGACCAAGGAAGAGAACGTGGGAGACCTGCCGGCCATCACCAAGCGGCTGACCGGGCACGTCGACAACTCGAGTTGTCCGCAGATCACCGTCGACATCCAACTCACGCTGACGACGCCGGCCAAGGCCCAGGGACCCGTACCCGTGATGATGGAGTTCGGGTTCGGTGGATTCGGCGGTGGCTTCGGCCGGCGCCCGGGTGGCGCGGCCCCCAGGCCGGTGCCGCCGGGCGGTTTCGGGCCCTCGTGGCAACAGCAGGTGCTCGCCAAGGGGTGGGGCTACGCGATCATCGTCCCCAACAGCATCCAGGCCGACAACGGCGCGGGGCTCACCAAGGGCATCATCGGGCTGTGCAACAAGGGCCAAGCCCGCAAACCGGAAGATTGGGGCGCGTTGCGGGCCTGGGCATGGGGCGCCAGCCGCGCGCTCGATTACCTTGAGACCGACCCGGCCGTCGACGCCAAGCAGGTCGGCATCGAAGGGCTTTCGCGATATGGCAAGGCGGCGCTCGTCGCCATGGCCTACGATCAACGCTTCGCCATCGGCTTCATCGGCTCCTCGGGCGAGGGCGGGGCCAAGCTCCACCGCCGCAATTTCGGCGAGCTGGTCGAGAACCTCACCGGATCGGGCGAGTATCATTGGATGGCCGGCAACTTCCTCAAGTACGGCGGACCTATGACACCCGCCGACCTGCCGGTCGACGCGCACGAACTGATCGCCCTCTGCGCGCCGCGGCCGACGTTCATCAGCTACGGGGCCTCGAGCGGTCAGGGAGCCGAAGGACAATGGGTCGATCAGCGTGGCAGCTTCCAGGCCGCCGTGGCCGCCGGTCCCGTCTTCAAGCTGCTAGGAAAGAAGGACCTGGGCACGGTCGAGTTCCCCGAAGTCGAGACCCCGCTCGTCGACGGCGAGCTCGCCTTCCGTCAGCACAAAGGGGGGCACACCACCGGTCCGAACTGGCCCACGTTCCTCACCTTCGCCGACCGCTACATCAAGATGTCGGAGCCGCCCACCACGGACAGCCCCGACGCCAAGTGACGCGACGCGCCCCATCGCCTTCGTCAGTCGGCGGAACGGCTACGTAGCGCCTCGCGGTTGGCGGCCGCCGCGGCCAGGCCCGGGTCGAGTTTCAAGGCCCGGTCGTAGTCGAGCAGCGCTTCTTCGTTTTCATGCAGGGCCGTATACACCAAGGCCCGATTGAAGAAACATTCCGCCCGTTCGGGCGAGAGGGCTATGCAGACGGAAAAGGCGTTCAATGCCTCCTCGTAGAGGCTCAGCCGATAGGCGCAACGGCCGCGATAGAAGTTGGCCCAGAACTCTTGCGGTTCCTCACGCACCGCGCGACGAAACTCGGCCAGCGCCTGCTCCTCGTCGCCTGAGCGAAGATAGGAGCGGGCGAGGGCGTAGCGCTGACTGACGGCCGGCAGCGTCGATGGCTCGCCGGGATCGGCCTCCTTCCCGCCGACTCCCAAACGAAATCGGCGTTCACGATCGAGCACCGGGCTGGAGCCCAGGGTGGCCGTGGCCTGGTCGAGCAACTCGCCGGTCCGTTCACGGGTCTCGGCCGCATCGAGCTGCGGTAGACGAGCGTTCAGATCGAGCCAGAACACGAGCAGATCGAGCAGGTCGGCCCGCACCCGCCGATCGTCCGTCGGCGCCAGGCTGCTGGCGAGCAACCGGTCGCGAGCTTCCCAGAAGGTATGGCACGTCTGCTCGGCCGCGCGCAATGTGTCGCCGTCGATCGATGAGCCGCCGTCGAGGAACCGCAGACGTTCGACGAATTGGTGCAGCTCGTGGGTCAGCCGCGTGCGCCGCGCCAATTCCAAGCGTTCGCGCAAGGTACGTTTGAGGGCCGTCGCCCCGGGCAGGGGCGTCAATCCGTCGAGCCCGCGTTGCAGGCGCTCGATCGCCTCGTTGTATGCCTGGCGGTCGAGCAACTGCTGGCCATCGACCAGCGCTTGTTGCGATTCGTCGATACGCTGACCGGCCCAGAGCCATGCCACCACCGCGATCGCCACCAAGACGACCGCGGAACTGATCATGCGCAGGGCCGAACGCGGCCTGCGCCGCCGCCACTTGTGCCACAGCTCGAACGGACTGCGATTGGTCACGCTGCGCAAGGGAAGGTCGGCCAAATGCCGGCGCAGATCGTCGGCCAGCGACTGGGCGTCGGCGTAGCGCGCCTCGGGGTCGGGCGAGAGGCACTTGGCCAACAGATCGGCTAGGCTGCGACTGACATGCGGATTGAGACAACGGAGACCGTACGGACCGTCGAGCGGCCGCGCGAGCGGGCCTTCGCCTCCCAATAACTCGTCGAGCACCACGGCCAGGGCATAGATGTCGGCCCGGCCGTCGACAGCGGTCTCGACCGGCCGAGAAGCGCGCACGGCGGCAAGCGCCGCACTTTGCTCGGGTGGCATATAGGGTTTCGTGCCGCCGACCCAATCGGGCAGTGCATCGCGCGCGGCGATGGGCCCGCGCGCCAGGTGAAAGTCGAGCAACATCGGCTGGCCGTCTCCGGCGAGCAGCAGATTGGACGGTTTGACGTCGAAGTGCACCAGGCCGCGCTGGTGGGCGAAGTGCAGCCCCTCGGCCAGGCAGGCGCCGATCCAGCACACGGCCTGCACGTAGGTGGCCTGCGACAAGAAGTCGAGCGCTGGGCCGCCGAGCGGCGTCGTTCGCGTCGTTTCCGTATGGCAGCGGACCAGGGCGTCGGCCATGGTCTTGCCGGTGCGCTGCGTGACCGGCACGGATTTCATCGCCTCCGATACGGTCGCCAAGCTCGCGCCGCCGAGAAAGGGCATGCAGAGCAGCCGCAGGCGACGTTCGACCAAATCCTGCGCCAGGTAGAGGGGTACGATGCCCGTGTGTTGCAAGCGAGCCAGCGATAGATGTTCGGCGACATTGAGTGCCGTCAGCTTGACGATCACCGGCCGATCGCACAGCGCTGGCTGCGTGGCCAGAAAGACACGGCCCTGCGACCCGCGGCCGATCTCACGCACCAACAGAAACTCGCCGCACTGGTCGCCGGCCTGGGGAAAATCGGGCGGCAACTGCGTTTCGAAGAGCTCGTCGCACGCCAGCAGCAGTTCGAGCTCGGTCCGCCGCTGAGGAAACCGCGCCAAGAAATCTTGCAGGTCGATCTCTTCGCCCGCTTCGTGCCGCAGGCAGAGTTCTTCACTGATCAACCGCAGCACGCCCCCCGGTGCCGAGGCGACACCCGGATAGCGCTCGAGCAGGTCTTCGACGCTGGGGCGCCGGCCCTGCTGCCAATCGGCGGCCATAGCCCGGGCCGCGTCCGAAGCCAGCCCTTCGGCGGCGAGCCGTTCGGGGGCGTTTGCGGAGGTAGAAGAGTTTGGATCCGCGATGGGGCCAGTCCTGAGGAGCCAGTCCAGATTTACCGGAGCAGTCGAGACCTAAGCGTGACCTTCGGCGCCCTGCATATCCGCCAGATGCCGCGCCAAATCGTACAAGATGCGCCGCACGCTGCTCGGGTGCAGCCCCGTGCGCTCGGCAATCTCGCTGAGCGGCAATCCCTGTCGCTTCAACCGTAGCAGCTCGTGGTGGGCGGGGGGGCAGAGCGCCAACAATTGGTGCCAGAGGTCGTCGGCACGGACGGTCTCGCTCGGACCGGCCCCGGTCGCATCGGCCAGCGCATCGCGATCGTCGTGCGAGAGAAGCCGTTCGCGCTCCATGGCCGCGCGGTGCTGCCGCTGGCGATCGACCAAACGGTTGCGCGCCGCCGTATTCAAGAAGGCCCGCAGGTGGGCCGCATCGCGAAACGACCAGCGGCCGTTGCGCAGACCGTCCAGAACGTCGGTCCAAACAGACAAGACCACGTCCTCGGAGTCGAGCTTGGCTCGCAGGGCGGGCGTGAGTCGCCGCCGGACAAGGGCCCGTAAACCGGGCACAAGATTGACGAAGATCTGCTCCATGACGCGCGGGTCGCCGCCGGGCAATTCTTCGAGCAAGGCTTCCAATGGATCGGCGGTCATGCCGGCGTTCTCCTGTGGAGTCGCAGCGATGCCGGGCCCCGGATGAACCTCGCCGACAGCAATTCCCGATCTTCCGATAGCTTACGGCGGTGCTCGCCGCGCCAATGATGATAGGCCAGACCCGCGCCGACGATGCCGGTCACCAGCGCCGCTTCGCCCGATGTGGCAACATCGCTGAACACGTCCAGCAGACTGCCACCCATCTCGTCGGCCTGGGCTACAAGATCGTTTATCGCAATGCTCAAGGCGGCGGCGTCGCACGAGAAGCTGGGAGTGAGGAGGTCGTTCAACAGGAACGAGAGCGCGACCTTGCTGGCTCCGGGCGCCTGGCCCGCCGCGGCGGCCGCGCCCAGTCCCCATCCCAACGCAAGCTTGTCGAACGCGACCAGGTAGCCGACGGCCTGCTCCCTCGATCCTTCATCGGCCTGGGAACCTTCGCCGACCTTGTACTGATTGTCGCCGAGGACGCGCCCGCGCCCCACGAAAACGGCGTCGGTCTCCGCGCTTTGACCGAACAGGGCCGCCAGTGTGGATGATACGTGCCGGTCGGCTTCGGTCGTGAGAATGTCGCTCGTCGTGTTATGTCCCGTATCGGGCGACGACAGGGTCGAGCGCGCCTCGGTCAGCGGATCGTGCGCGAGGTCGAGAAAACGGACATGCGGATCGAAGGGCATGCCGTTCATGCCCGACACATCGCCGAAATCCGCCGGTTGCAAACCTTCGAACAAGACCGTCCAATATCGGCCAAACGCATCGGCGCCGCGCGCCGCGGCCGCTTCCGAGTCAGGCGACGGCAAGGGCGGGGCCGGAGCGGCTCCTGATGGTGCCAGCCCGAACGGCCCTGGGCCGAAGAGCGGGCCGCGGTTGACGAAGCCGTTGACCAGGCCATCGCCCGGCCCGGGCGGCGATCCGTCGGGAGTGCCTTCCAAAGAGGTCGGTTCGCCCAAATGTTCCGCTTCGGGATCGAAACGAACGACGACGGCCAGGATTGGCGGGAGCGGATCGGCGGCCCGTGCGATATCCTCCTGGCGCGCGCGTACCGGCGACGCCACGGTATCGAAGATCTCTTCGTCGCCCCGTGGCGTCGCGGGAATGAAAGGCTGTGCGGCGATAACAATAGGTTGCGGCCCGAAGTGGGCGGGCGCGTCTTCCTTGATCGGCGCAACGGCTTCGATCTGTCGTACTTCGGTGGGCGAAGCGGGCCGGACGACCGCCTCCGCCGGCTGCATGGGAGCGGCCCAGACACCCACATCGACCACCTGCAACGGAGCGGCGCTGAGAAATTGGCGCACCTCAAGCGCTTCAAACCCTTTTAACGGGCGACAGCGCGGCACGCCGAAAGCGCGAAACAGGTCGGGCGGCCGTGCGATGGGCTTACTCCGTCCGTGGAGAGGCGCTTGCCCGTCGGAAGTGAACATGGGCTCAAAAACACGCTCGGGTCGATACCGGCTGCCGAACAACGGCAGATTTCAATTCTATTACCCCACGAAAAGCGGGGCAAGAGAGGAAAAGGGCGCTGGGGCGCTGCCAATATCCCCTGCGGCTCGCCGGTTCCAGCGGCGTCCAAGTGGGGGGCAAAATCGCCGGCGGGCCCTCGAACGGAGCCCGATGAGCGACCACGCGAAATAAATTCCTTCCGCCTGCGCGCGCTGACCGCCCCCACTCACGTTTAAAAAAGGGAGCATGACTCCGATCCCCAAGCCTAAGCGGTGTCGCACAGCGAAGTCCGGTAAGGATGTCCCGGTACCTGCCGGCCGTTGTGCGACCCGCTAGGCTCCTGGATCGGTTCAAAACTCCTTCTCTTGCTCATGGTCCGCACGGGCGGCGCGAGCGGGTTGCCTTTCGGTAGCTCGTGCGTTCGACCGCGGCCGTTCGGGTCGCTGCGGCGACCACCCCGCCAAGGATGCCGGGGTCATCTGGGCTTCAGGATGGGCCACCCGTCGTCAGGGCAAGCTCGTCTCATCTGCGATAACGCGTGAGCTCCGAGCCTGCGCACGGCGGGTGCCCGCGCAACCGGAGCAAGCTGTATTTCCCGCAATCTGGCGTGTTTTGGTGTATTTTCATTGCCCATTTTTTTCCTCGTGCCTTAAATGGATTTACCGGGATCGTCACGAGGCATATCGGTGAGCTTATGTGGGGGCCTTTCCCTCGATCTCTGTTCATTTCGTCCCTTCGTTCCTCCGGCCACGGCAAGAAATCGCGACCGCACTCGAAGAGGCGGAATCGCCGCGCGCGGCAGGCCGAACAGCTCGAAAACCGCTGGCTGCTGACCTCCGATCCGATCGTGACGGTCGACACCAACTTCGGCAACTTCCAGATCGAGTTGCGCCCCGACGCGGCCCCCCAAACGGTGGCCAATTTCCTCCAATACGTCGAAAGCGGCGCCTACACCGACTCGATCTTCCACCGCTCGGTGCCCGGTTTCGTCGAGCAGGCGGGCGGGTTCACCTCCACCAGCACCACGTTCACCAGCACCTCGCAATTCACCGAGATTCCGACCAACGCTCCCGTCGCGTTGGAATACGATCTGCCCAACATCGCCGGCAGCGTGGCCATGGCGCGCACCAGCGACGCCAATAGTGCCACCGATCAGTGGTTCGTAAACTTGGCCGACAACACGTCGACACTCGCGCCGGGCGGCAGCGACCCCAACGGCTACGCCGTGTTCGGCCAGGTCATCGGCAACGGCATGCAAGTGCTCGATGCCATCGCCGCGCTGACGGTCGACAATGCCGACGGAGGCACGTTCAGCCAGCTTCCGCTGGGACCGAACAACGAACTGGTGCAAATCAGCTCGGTGACCATCGACAGCATCGACGGCACGGTCTTCAGCGATACCAACGGCAACGGTACGGTCGACACGGGCGAGCAGGGAATAGCGGGCCGCACGGTCTTCATCGACGAAGCCGGCACCGGCATCTACCAAACCGGCGATCCGACGGCCACCACCGATTCCAGCGGCGACTATTCGTTCTCGGGCTTGGCGGCTGGAACCTACAAGGTCGTCGAAGAGCTGCCCAACAACGTCAGCCTGACCAACCCCAGCCAGACGGTGACCGTCGTCGCCAACGAGACGGCCTCTGGCGTCAACTTCGCCGAAGAGGCGTCGATCAAGGGGACTATCTTCACGGACACCAACGACAACGGCACCCTGGATACGGGCGAGGCCGGCGTGTCTGGCCAGACCGTGTTCTTGAACAACGACGGCACCGGCGCTCCGGATTCCAACAATCCGTCGACCGTGACCGACGCCAACGGAAATTATTCGTTCTCCGATTTGGTGTCCGGCAACTACACCGTCGACGTTGTCCCTCCGTCCGGTACGACCATTAGCACGCCCAGTGCCAACCTCTCCGTGACCGTCAGCACGGGCGCAGCCGCGCAGGTGGTGAACATCGGCGAGGTACCCCCGTCCATCGCCGGTACCGTATTTATCGACGCGAACGATAACGCCCAGTTCGACTCGGGCGACACCGGCATCGCCGGCCGCACCGTATTCATCAATACGGACGGCAGCGGCACGGCCGACGGCACCAACCCGCAGACCACCACCAACTCCCTCGGCCAGTTCACATTCTCCGGATTGGCGGCGGGTAGTTACACGGTGGAAGAAGTGCTGCCCACCGGCGGCACGCTGACGACGCCGACTCAGACCATCACGGTCACCGTCGGCCAAACCGCCTCCGGCGTGCTCTTCGGCGAATTGCCGTCGATCACCGGCACGGTCTTCGTCGACCTCAGCGGGAGCGGCACGGATACCTCCGCCGATCCGGGGCTGGCCGGCCAGACCGTCTTCTTGAACATCGACGGCACCGGCGTACCGGACTCGAGCAACCCCTCGACGACCACCGATTCGAACGGCAACTTTGCCTTCGGCACCGAGCCGGCGGGCAACTACACGGTCGAAGAGGTCCTGCCCAGCAACGTGTCGCTCTCGACGGCCGCCCAATCGATAACGGTCACAGCCGGCAAGACCACGACGGGCGTCGTGTTCGGCGACTTACCGTCGATCAGCGGTACGGTGTTCACCGACACCAACGGCAACGGCACGCTGGACTCGGGCGAAACGGGCGTCTCTGGCCGCACGGTGTTCATCAACCAGGACGGCAGTGGCACGGCCGACGGCACCAACCCGCAGGCCACCACCGACACGAACGGCAATTATTACTTCCTCGGCCTGGCAGCCGGTAGCTATTCGGTCACGGAAGTCATTCCGACGGGCGTCACCCTGACCACGTCGGTACCCGAGACTGCGGTTGTGACGGCGGGCCACGTGACGGCGGGAATCGACCTCGGCGAAAGTTCGAGCACGGGCACCGGAACGGGCGCCATCTCCGGCACCGTCTTCAACGATCTCAACCTGAACGGCCAATTCGACACGGGCGAGCCGGGCCTGCAAGGACGAAAGGTCTTCCTGAACATCGACGGTACCGGCGTACCCGACAGCAACAACCCCTCGACCACCACCGACGCCAACGGCGACTTCTCGTTCACTGGGCTCGTGGCCGGCAATTACTCGGTGGAAGAGGTGTTATCGCCCGTGGGTAGCGTTTCGCTCACCACCCAGCCCGTGACCCTGGCGCTCACTACCGGTCAGAACGTCTCGGGCGTGATGATCGGGAATGCGGTGGCCAGCACGATCGTGCCGATCGATCTGGTAGATGTTAAGCTTCCCGCCGCCAGCGATGCCGACACCGCCTACATCGACGCGCTCTACCAGGACATCCTGGGGCACGCACCCGATCCCACCGGCCTGGCTTACTGGCAGCAGCAGATGTCCTCGGGCGTGAGCAATTCCACGGTGGCCCAGACATTGTGGGACTCGCCCGAGCACCGTGGCGAAGAAGTCGAGCAGTTCTACGAAACTTTCTTGGGTCGCGCTTCGGACCCCGTCGGCAAGGCCTATTGGGTGGCCGCCTACAACTCGTGGGGCACCGAGCAGATCGAAGTGGCGGGCTTCATCGGATCGCAGGAATTTCAGAGTCTGCATTCCGGCGATACCAGCCTGGTCGACGCGCTTTACAGCGACGTCGCGGAGCGGGCCGCCGATTCCGCGGGCGAGAGCTACTGGGTCAACCAACTCAGCAGCGGCACGCCGCAGCTCCAGGTGTTGTTCAGCTTCATCTATGGAACCGAGGCCAGCACCGCGCTCGTCGACTCCTTCTACTCTGAGTATCTGCACCGCGCACCCGACAGCGCGAGCTTGACGACCTGGGTCAACGACCTGACGTCACAATCGTTGACCGCCGACCAGGTGGCCATCGACATCCTCTCCGGCACCGAATACTTCAACGACGTCACAGGCGACACCGCACCGACGATCACGAGTGCCGCCGCCACATCCTTCACGACCGGCGCGGCCGGATCGTTCACGGTGACGACCAGCGGCATGCCCGCCGGAGCCCTCAGCGAGTCGGGTGCGCTGCCCAGTGGCGTGACCTTCACCGACAACGGCAACGGCACGGCCACTTTGGCCGGCACGCCGGCCTCCGGCAGCGCAGGTACGTACGCCCTCACGCTGTCGGTGAACAATGGCGTCGGCAACGCCGGCACCCAGAGTTTCGTACTGACCGTCACGACAACCACCACGGCGCCCACCTTCACCAGCGCCGCCTCCGCGACGTTCGCTGTGGGCACGGCCGGATCGTTCTCGATCTCGACCACCGGTTCGCCCACTTCGGCCCTCACCGAAACGGGCTCGCTGCCCAGCGGCGTGACGTTCGTCGACAACGGCAACGGCACGGCCACCCTCAGCGGCACGCCGGCCTCCGGCACCGCCAACACCTATGCTCTGACGTTCAGCGCCAACAACGGCGGGACGCCCGTCACGCAATCGTTCACGCTGACGGTCGGCCAGGCGCCTTCGATCACGACCATCGCCGACTCGACCTTCAACGTCGGCACCTCGGGAACGCTCAACGTGCAAACATCGGGCTTCCCCACGGCCACGATCACCGCCGCCGGCTTGCCGAGCGGCGTGACACTGACCGACAACCACGACGGCACCGCCAAGATCAGCGGCACGCCCGCGGTCGGTTCGGGCAATACCTACAACGTCACGGTCACGGCGACCAACGGCATCGGCACGGCCGCCACGGAGTCGTTCACGCTGACGGTCGACGAAGCTCCGGGCATCACGGCCATCCCTGCCACGACCTTCGCGGTCGGCACTCATGGCACGCTCAACGTCCAGACCACGGGCTTCCCGACCGACACGATCAGCGCCAGTGGCTTGCCGACGGGGGTCACGCTGACCGACAACCTCAACGGTACCGCTACCATCCAGGGCACGCCCGCCGCGGGTTCGGGTGGCGCGTACAACGTCACGGTCACGGCGTCCAACAGCAGCGGTACCGCCGCCACGCGGACCTTCGTACTCACGGTCGACGAGGCGCCGGGCATCACGGTCATCCCCGCCACGACGTTCACGGTCGGCACGGCCGGAACGATCAACGTGCAGACGACGGGCTATCCCTTCGACACCCTGAGTGCCACCGGCTTGCCGACCGGTGTGACGCTCACCGACAACCACGACGGCACCGCCACCATTCAGGGCACGCCTGCCGCAGGCTCGGGTGGCACCTACAACGTCACGGTCACGGGCTCTAACAGCAGCGGCACGGCCGCCACGCAGTCCTTCGTGCTGACGGTCGACGAGGCGCCGTCGATCTCGGCCATCGCCAACACGACCTTCACGGTCGGCACGGCCGGGTCGATCAGTGTGCAGACGGCGGGCTTCCCGACGGACACGATCACCGCTAGCGGATTGCCGACCGGCGTGACGCTGACCGACAACGGCGACGGTACGGCCACCATCTCGGGCACGCCGGCGGCCGGCACCGGCGGGACGTTCAACGTCACCGTCAGCGCTGCCAACACGAGTGGCACGACCGCCACGCAGTCCTTCACGCTGACGGTCGACGAAGCCCCGTCGATCTCGACCATCGCCGACACGACCTTCACGGTCGGCACGGCCGGATCGATCAGCGTACAAACGGCGGGCTTCCCGACGGATACCATCACGGTCAGCGGCTTGCCGAACGGCGTGACGTACACCGATAACGGCGACGGCACGGCCACCATCAGTGGCACGCCGGCAGCGGGCACCGGCGGGACGCATGACGTCACCGTCAGCGCCGCCAACAGCAGCGGCACCACGGCCACGCAATCGTTCGTGCTGACGGTCAACGAAGCTCCGTCGATCTCGACCATCGCCGACACGACCTTCACCGTGGGTACGGCCGGATCGATCAGCGTGCAGACGGCGGGCTTCCCGACAGACACCATCACGGTCAGCGGCTTGCCGAACGGAGTGACATATACCGACAACGGAGACGGCACGGCCACCATCGCCGGCACACCTGAGGTCGGCAGCGGCGGGACCTATAACGTCACCGTCAACGCCGCTAACAGCAGCGGCACCACGGCCACGCAGACCTTCACCCTGACGGTCAACGAAGCTCCGTCGATCTCGACCATCGCCGACACGACCTTCACCGTGGGCACGGCCGGATCGATCGACGTGCAGACGGCGGGCTTCCCGACGGATACCATCACGGTCAGCGGCTTGCCGAACGGCGTGACGTACACCGATAACGGCGACGGCACGGCCACCATCGCGGGCACACCGGAGGCCGGCAGCGGCGGGACCTATAACGTCACCGTCAATGCCGCCAATAGCAGCGGTCCGACCGCCACGCAGACCTTCGTGCTGACGGTTGACGAAGCCCCGTCGATCACGTCGAACAACGCGGCCGGTTTCACTGCCGGGACGGCGGGATCGTTCACCGTCACCACGGCGGGCTTCCCGACCGCCGCGATTTCCATCTCCGCGTCGGACACGTTGCCGCCGGGCGTCGCGCTCGTCGACAACGGCGACGGCACGGCCACGCTTTCGAGCACGACCAGCGCCGCGGCGGGGACGTATAACTTCACGATCGATGCGACGAACGGGACCTCGCCCGACGCGAGCCAGCCGTTCACGTTGACGATCAGCTAAGGGAATACCCAGAAGCTCGCCGGCGATGCGAATTGGCCGCGTCGCCGGCGGGCAATGGGTAATGCGGTGCGCCCTAGACCACACGACCACGACGATGCCACGTCTACGCGGCTGTGACGACACTTTCCCGAATCGGGCTCATAGTCGTCCGCCGATTTTTTGGTAAAAGGACGGTTTGCTGTCGACGATCGCGCGGCACCTCCGCCAGCGCACCCCAAACTGGCTCGCGCTGCAAGGCCGACCGACGGAGTAGCGAGACACCGATGCGATGTGCCGATCTGCGACTTGCTTGGCTGGTACTGCTGACGGCGTGGGCTCCCCGCCCAGATGCGTTGGCCGCCGAACCGCCGCTCCAGCCCAAGCCAGCCGCCACGATAAGCCTGTTGGTGCCGGCCTATTTCTATCCGGCGGGCGAGGGATTGAAGGATTGGAATCGGCTCATCGCCGCGGCCGCTGAGGTGCCCATCGTGGCCATCGCCAACCCGGCCAGCGGACCGGGCGAGAAGCCCGATCCGAACCATGCCATGATCATCGGCCGGGCGGCACGGGCCGGCGTGACGGTGGTCGGCTACGTTGGCACGGTCTACGCCAAGAAGCCGCTGGCGCAGGCCAAGGCCGAAGTCGACCGCTGGATGGAATTCTATCCGGCCATCGGCGGCTTCTTCTTCGACGAACAGGCGAGCGACGGCGAGCAACTCGCCTACTATCGAGAGTTATTCGACTACGCCCGCCAGAAGACGCACGATGGTCTTGTGGCTTCCAACCCGGGCGTTCCCTGCGACGTGGCATACATCAACACAGCGCGAGCCGACGTAGTCTGCATCTTCGAGAACGAACGGGGCTACGACGATTTCACGCCGCCGACCGCCTGGCAGGACAACGAACGGCGACATGCGGCCGCCGTACCATTCCGGACGGCCGATACCCGCCAAATGCACGATCGTCTGCGCCGCGCGGTCGAGTTGAAGCTGGGGTATTTCTACGCCACCGACGACGTCGGTCCGAATCCCTGGGACCGGCTGCCCACGTACTGGGACGACGAAGTCGCGGCCATTCGCGCCCTAACAGCGGCTCACAAACCCCGGAAGTCGTGAAACGCCGATTTTTGTGGTGCTCGATCCGGTTTTGTCGGTGGCTAAGGCGCTGTGGTACTAAAATGATCCGCCCGGTGATCAAGGAACGAAGCAAGAGTAGCCGGCGAGCTACTGTTGCCGAAACGCGGCAACCTCGGCATCCCAATACTCGGGAAGCTTGGCCCACGGATTGGGGTC
The DNA here is from genome assembly GCA_035547915.1 of Pirellulales bacterium. Lineage (GTDB taxonomy): Bacteria > Planctomycetota > Planctomycetia > Pirellulales > JAICIG01 > DASSFG01. The sequence goes on from DASZTS010000102.1 coordinate 34,553, forward strand.
GGTGCCGTCGGTCATGAAGAGGTGCCCGACGCCGTCCGCGGCCGCCCGACGGAAGCCGGCCTGCATGTCCGCCTCGTCCGATATCCCATAGAGCACCGCGGCGAGTCGCTCCGCGGCCACCTTCGCCAAGGCGGGCGGACGTTGGAACGCGTTCAAGCCGGCCTTGTTGTCGAAGATGCAGATGATGTCGGCCGCCGGCCGATCGAAATAGCCAGGATCGCAAGCCACGCCGGGGTTGGCGACGACCAAACCGGTCGGGAGCCGTTTCTTCGCGTAGTTGTAGAGTTCCGCGTATTGTTCGATGTGGTCGGTGCCGCTGGCCTGCTCGTCGAAGAAGAAGCCGCCGATCTCCGGATAGAAACCGAGCCAACGGTCGATGTCGGCCGTAACCTCGTCCGGCGGGCGTTTGCCATGGCCCGTGCTGATATAACCGATCACGCGCATACCGGCTTGCGCGGCGTTGTGAATCAGTGCCGCGTAGTTGGCATCGGCCTCGTTACCCGGGCCGCTGGACGCATTGGCGATCGCCACCACCGAAACGTCTCGCGCGGCCGACCGCAAACGGTCCCACTCCCGCTTCCCTTTCTCGGCCGGATAGAAATAGGCGGGCACCAACAGATTCACCGTCGCGTCTTCGGTGGAGGTCGGCGGCGGGTACGATCCGAACAGGGCCGCGACCTGCTCGGCGCCCAGTGCGCCGTTCCACACCTCGACCTCGTCGATCAACCCGTCGAACTGGCCACCACCTAATGCGAATTTCGCGTTCGATTCCTGGAGCGCCGTCGGCACGCGGCCGTCGCGGGCAAACTCGGGCGTCTGCCGCAACGCGGGCGAGGTCGACAGCAACTGTAAGCTCGCGAGCTGGCCGTCGACATAAAGACAGAGGCGTTCGCCGTCATAAACACCCACCAGATGTGACCACGCGCGGGGCCGACCACCTGCCTCGATCGCCACAGCCGTTCCTTGCGGACCACCCACGGCGAACGCCGCGCGGAACGAATAGACGCCGTCGGACCAGTCGAGCGCGTAGGAGCCCTTGTCGGACCAAATACCGGCGACGTGCGCCGCGCCGTCCGATTTAGGACGCACCCAGGCCGCTAGCGTAACGGCCTTGGTGGCGTGCAGCGGCCCGTCGTCGGCCGCCGTGACGGGATCGTTCGACGCGGAGAAGGCCGCCGCGGAACCGCGTACGCCCGGTCGGCGTCGCGGGCCGCCGGCCGTCGGCGTATCTCCATCGAAATCCCATTGCGCGATCGGCTCGGGCACGGTGACGGCAGCGCTGGTCTGCACGGCAGGCCCGACCAGATCGGTCACGGGGCTACGCGGAAACAAATACCATCCCGAAAACGCAACGGCTACGGCGGAGCTTGCCACCAGCCATGGCCACCACGCCACGCGGCTTTGGATGATCGGACTCGACGCCGTCCGCCGTCCGCTTGCGAACGTGTTCGACTCCGCACCCGCGGGGAGCGGCTGCGCCTCGATCGGCGCGGCGTCGGATCCCTTCAGATACTCGGCCAAGGCGTCGGCCAACTCGCGCATCGAGTGATAGCGGTCGGCCGGGTCCTTGGAGATCGCCTTCAGGCAAATCGCGTCCAGCCGCGGGTCGACCTCCGGCCTGATCGCGGACGGAGGTTTTGGCGTGAGGTCGGTGACCTGTTTGAGCACGTCGGACGTGGTGCCCGAAAACGGACGACGCGCGGTGAGCATTTCGTAGAGTACGAGCCCCAACGCATAGATGTCGGTGGCGGGACCGATCTGGTCGAGCCGCGACAGGGCCTGCTCCGGCGCCATGTAAGCGGGCGTGCCCAACACGGCCCCTTCTTGTGTCAGCGTCGAGGCGTCGGGGTCGCTGCGCCGTGCCAGCCCAAAATCCATCACCACGGGCTGCCCGCGGCGGTCGATCATGATATTGGTCGGCTTCAGGTCGCGATGGATGATGCCCGTGCGGTGCGCCTCGGCCAATGCCAAGGCCAACTTTCGCACGGTCCCGGCGGTGGCCCGCTCGGGGATGGGTCGGCCGCGATCGATGATTTCGGCCAGCGACTGGCCGTCGACCAGCGCCATCACGATATAGGGCCGCCCTTCACACTCGGCCGCCTCGTAGACCGGGCAGATGTGCGGATGGTTGAGCGTGGCCGCCGTGCGTGCTTCGCGGATGAACCGCTCACGCTGTTCGTCGTTTTGCAGCAGCCTCGCGCTGGGAATCTTGAGCGCCACGTCCCGATCCAACTGCGGATCGTGGGCCCGGTAGACCGCGCCGCAACCACCCTTTCCCAACAACTCCAAGACCTCGAAGCGACCGAACGTGCGCGGGTGGCGCGAGGTCGCAAACCAGCCCGTGGAACCGGGCGTCGGGTTGCTCGGATCGGGCGTGCGTGGATGCGGGTCGAGGTTCCCGACGGTCTCTTCCGGTGGCTGCTCATCGAGCGGCTCGCCGTCGGGCGCGGACAGCTTGTCGAGCAGCGGCTGACAAACCTGGCTGCAAGCAGCCACGTGCTGCTGGATCAGTTGGCTGTCGGCATCGCTCGTCAAGCCGGCGCGCCACCGCCGGAGTTCGTCGACTGTCGGGCAGGCTTCCATGGTTGAGGCCGCATCGATCCCCTGGGGAGGCTTCTGGGAAGCTGACAAGAAACCGTCCCCGCAAAATCAGGAAAAACGAGGTGCGCCACCGTCTTTGGGCTACCTCGATGGGCCGATCCGGGTCTTCCGCCTAACGGCCCCGGCGTTCCGCTGGGCTGCTGGCGCTCGATGACCCCGGTAGCGCCCGCGCCTCGCTAATTATTATCGACGGGCTGCTGGGGTGCGTCAACCAAACGACGTCACTCCATGTGCTCAGCCTCGGTCGATCTATTACGAGACGGACTCCATCGGCACCGATCCTAGCGGCCACTTGCTCAGCCGCGCCGAGCGGCCCAAACTGAGGAGGTGTGCTCAGGGTTCGAGTTCCAACACCGCGCGAGCGGAGCAACTCCAGACGCAACACCGGTTCTTGGAAAGGCATCACGTCGTGTGCGTCATGCCACGGAAGATTGACTAACGCATGCCGTTCGTGGTCTGGCTGATCATACGCGCGTTTCAGTGGGCCGCGATGCTGTTCGTCGCGGTGGTTGCTGTACGTCTGGCAACGTCGCTCATTACCTTCTGGCGTTTGGCGGATAGCGGACGGCGGCGCGACGCCAAATGGTTGCTGGGCTGGCTCGTGATGCTGGCTGTCGCCATGGCACTCCTACACTGCCAGGCGGGAGATTTTTACAGCTTCCGCGATCCAGCGGGGAACGACTGGAATTTCGATGCCCACGGCTGGCCGCTCGCCGAGCCGTGCCCAATCATCGACCGGTATGGCGGCCGTGTTTCGCCGCCGGCCGTCTACTTCACGGCGATCGCCTTCGACCTAATCTGCTCGCTGCTCTTACTCATCGCCACGCGCTTGGTCCTTGACCGCTGGCTGACAGCCTGGGACTCGCTCTCGCGCCGGTCGGCCCTCCTCCGCGAGGCAGCCGGTTTCGGCTTGGCCATCGTGGCGATCCTGACGTGCGAACGGTTCGTGACCACTCCGATCACATTGCCCGGCACCGCGATGATGATTTACACCCCTTTGGTGCACGAATCGGCCACGGTGCGCGTCGGCATGTTGCTCGGGCTCGCGTCGGCCGTCGTCTTGCTCGGCCTGGGCTTCCTACGCGGCATCGCCGCGGCACGGCGTCTGCGCGACGAAGGTGTTATTTAGAGGAACCGACAGAACCGGGTCGCGCTTCCCATGGCGCTCCGGCCTTCGGGTTTTATCAGCCGCCTTTAGTGCCGATTCGTCGCGACGTCCGCGCGAAAAAGTTACGCGGCCAAGCGCAAGCGTACGCTGATGTCGGCAGAGGCCACGAAGCGCCGCATCAACTCCTCGATGATTCGTTCGGCGGCGCGGCCGTCGCCGTAAGGATTCGCGCCGATCGGTGGGGCCGCGCTGCGGCCGGCGCCGCAGAGTATAACTCCGGCCCGCTCGACGATCCGCCGCACGTCGGCGCCGACCAACTCGGCGAATCCCGCGGCCACCGCTTCTGGCCGTTCGGTCGTGTCGCGCATGACGAGCACGCGCTTGCCGAGCGAAGGCGCTTCTTCCTGCACGCCGCCCGAGTCGCTCAGGATCAGCGACGAGCGGTCCATCAACCAGACGAACTCGGCGTAACCGACCGGGTCGAGTAGGTGCAAGTTTTCGTCGGCGTGGCGGCGCAGGATGCGGTAGATGGGACCGTGCACCTGCGGGTTGAGATGTATCGGAAAGACGAATTCGACGTCGGGAAATTCGGCGGCCAGCATCAAGATGGCTCGGCAGATCTGGGCCATCGGCTCGCCCACGTTTTCGCGGCGGTGGCAGGTGATGAGCACCATGCGGCGGTCGGCCAGGTAATCGTGCTTCTCGCGCCAGAATGCGTCGCGGCCCCGTTCACGCCGCGCCGTCTCGACCAGCGCGTCGACCACCGTATTGCCGGTCACGACCACCGAGTCCGCTGGAACGTGTTCGCGCAACAAGTTCTGCCGCGCGTGTTCTGTCGGAGCGCAATGCAGCGCGGCGGCGAGTGTGGCCATGCGGCGGTTCAGCTCTTCGGGCCAGGGGGCTTGCATGTTGCCCGTCCTCAGCCCCGCCTCGACGTGGACGAGCGGCACGCGTCGATAGAAGGCGGCCAGCGCGGCAGCGGCAGTCGTCGTCGTGTCTCCCTGAGCCACGACGCAATCCGGTTTGAAACGGTTGAGCACTTCGTCGAGGCCCGACAGGCAGCGGGCCGTCAGATCGGTCAACGATTGGTTGGGCCGCATCAGCCCCAGATCCACGTCGGCCTCGATGCCGAAATACTCGACGACCTGGTCGAGCATTTCGCGGTGTTGGCCGGTCAGGCAGACGATCGGCTCGATCTCGCCCGGCTGCCGCCGGCAAGCCAGCACGATCGGCGCCAGTTTGATCGCTTCCGGTCGCGTGCCGATCACAAGGAGCGGGCGGAGCGGGGGCATAGGTATAACCTCGTCGGGCGGTGGTAAACGGAGTGAAGTTACCGCCCGCGCTCGCGCCGCCCAATAGCAGTTTTTGGAGAACGATTTTCATGGCCGACATTGGACTTAACCAAAAACGGCCTATCGCTTAACATGCCGCCGATTCGTGCGTGGCCAGGGAAGGCGCGCCCCTTCAGGGAGGAGAACGATTCATGCCCTTCAAAGTTTTGGTGACCGGCGGCGCCGGCTACCTCGGCTCGATTCTGGTGCCCGCCTTGTTGGAACAAGGCCACACGGTCACCGTGTTGGATAGCTTTCTTTTCAACCAGAACAGTCTGCTCGAGTGCTGCGCCCAGCGGCGTTTTTCGGTCATCCGCGGCGATTGCCGCGAGGCCGCCGTGCTCGAACGGGGCCTGCGCGACGCCGATGTGATCATTCCGTTGGCGGCCATCGTCGGCGCTCCGGCCTGTGCCGCCGATCCGACGGCCAGCCGTTCTACGAACCTCGATGCCATCAAGCTGCTGTTGAATCTCCGTTCGCCGCGGCAACGCGTGATCTACCCCACCACGAACAGCGGCTACGGCGTGGGCGAAAAGGGAAAATTCTGCACCGAGGAAACGCCGTTGCGGCCGATCTCGCTCTACGGCACGACCAAGGTCGACGCCGAACGAGCCGTGCTCGACGGCGGCAATTCGGTCACCTTCCGACTGGCGACCGTGTTCGGCATGTCGCCCCGGATGCGGATCGACCTGCTCGTCAACGACTTCGTCTACCGGGCGGTCAACGATCGCACGGTCGTCGTCTTCGAAGGGCACGCCAAGCGCAACTACATTCACGTGCGCGACGTGGCCCGTGCCTTCCTGCACGCCCTCGACAACTTTTCGAGCATGCAGGGCCAGCCGTACAACGTCGGCCTGAGCAACGCCAATCTTTCCAAACTCGAACTGTGCGCGAAGGTCCAAGAACACCTGCCGCAGTTCGTCTATCTCGAGGCGCCGGTGGGCGAGGACCCCGACAAGCGCGACTACATCGTGTCGAATGAGAAGATCGAGCGGACCGGTTTCAAGCCGGCTTACTCGGTCGATGACGGAATCCGCGAACTGATCAAGGGTTACACGGTTCTCAAGAACGGCCGTTACAGCAACGTGGGTTAGGCCATGATCGAACGGTTTTATCGGGCGCTCTACCGCATCCGCCGGGTGGAAGAGGAGATCGCGCGCGTCTATCCCCAGGACAAGATCAAGAGCCCCGTACACCTGTCGATCGGCCAGGAAGCGATCTCGGTGGCCGTGTGCGAGGCGCTCACCCCCAGCGACGTGGTTTTCGGCAGTTATCGGGGCCACGCCCTGTACCTGGCCAAAGGCGGCGACCTGCGGCAGATGATTGCCGAGTTGTATGGCAAATCGACCGGCTGCGCCCAAGGCAAGGGTGGCTCGATGCACCTCATCGACACCGACGCGGGCGTGATGGGCACATCGGCCGTGGTGGGCACGACGATCGCCAACTCGGTCGGCTATGCCTACGCCTTGAAATATCGCGGCAGCGACACAGTGGTTGCCAGCTTCTTCGGCGATGGCGCCACCGAAGAAGGCGTGTTTCACGAGAGCCTCAATTTTGCGGCCCTCAAGAAGCTGCCCGTCCTCTTCGTGTGCGAGAACAATTCCTACGCCATTCACACGCACCAGCTTCGCCGCCAGGCGCTGGCCAACATCGCGGAACGGGCGCGGAGCTACGGTATTCCGTCGCAACGCATCGACGACGGCGACGTGCTTGCACTACACGAGCAGGTCGAGCGGGTCGTGGCGGATCTGCGCTCGGGCCACGGGCCGTATCTGTTCGAGTGCAAGACGTACCGCTGGAAAGAACATGTCGGACCGGGTGAGGATTGGCACCTCGGTTATCGCATGCCGCAAGAAGCCGAACCGTGGCGCGAAAACGATCCGCTCGTCCGGCTCACGGCACAACTCGACGACGACTGCCGCCGCCAGATCGAGGGCGAGGTCGACTGCGAGATCGAGGTGGCTTTCGCCTTCGCCGAACTGAGCCCCGAGCCGAAGGCCGAATCGCTCTATACCGACGTCGTAGCCCGGCCGCAGAGCGCCCGCCGCGCCCAGCCCAATCACGAGAACGCTGGAACCCGGGTACCCAGCGCCGCGCCTTGGACCAGAAAAAAAGGGGCCATCGCCCCGCCGCCGGCCGGCACACGGCCGCTGGCCGCCTGATAGATCCGAACCGCCGCCCCGATCTTGTGGCCGCAGACCCGCATGCGAAAAACGGCAACCAGTACCGCCAAAAAGAAATCACGCCGGGCGACTCGGCCGGACGTCACCACGACCTCCGATCTCGATCGCGCGGCGGTATCTCGCCAGCTCTCCTACGTGGATGCCGTCCGTGAGGCGACCGAACAGGAGATGGAGCGCGATCCATCGGTCATCCTGTTCGGCCTCGACGTCGACGATCCCAAGGCCATTCAAGGGACGACTCGCGGCCTGGCTTCCAAATTCGGACCCGAGCGCGTCTTCGGCACGCCGCTGGCCGAGGACGGCATGACGGGAGCCGCCGTGGGCATGGCACTGGCTGGCCTGCGGCCGATTCATGTCCACATTCGCATGGACTTCGTCCTGCTGGCCATGAACCAGCTCATCAACGTGGCGGCCAAGAGCCGCTATATGTACGGCGGCCGGGTGTCGGTGCCGCTCGTCGTGCGGTCGATGATCGGCAAGAGTTGGGGCCAGGGCGCGCAGCACTCGCAGGGACTCTATTCGTTCTTCATGCACGTGCCGGGCTTGAAGGTTGCGGCCCCCACCACGCCCTACGACGCCAAGGGAACGCTCATCGCGGCCATCCGCGACGACGATCCGGTGATATACGTCGAGCACCGGCTGCTGCACTTTCAACAAGGACCGGTCCCCGCGGCGCCCTATACGGTCGAGCCCGGTCGGGCGCGCGTCACGGCGGTGGGCGACGACGTGACGCTCGTCGGCATCTCGTGGATGCAGGTGGAGTGTCTGCGGGCCCAGTGCTACCTGGCGGACGCTGGCGTCTCGGCCGAGGTGATCGATCCCGTCTGGCTCGCGCCGTTGGACATCGACACCATCGTCGAATCGGTCAACAAGACCGGCCGGCTGTGCGTGGTCGACAACGGATGGACGACGTGTGGGGCCAGCGCCGAGATCATCACGCAGGTCGTCGAGCGGTTGCAAGGCAAACGATCGGTAGCCGTGCAGCGGCTCGGCTTCGCGCCGGTGACCTGTCCGACGGCGCCGAGCCTGGAAGCGGAATTCTATCCCGACGGCCGAACCATCGCCGCAGCCGCCTATGGGCTCGTGCGCGGCGAAACCTGGCTGCCCGAGAAGCGCGAAGACCTGGCCGACATCGCCTTCAAAGGCCCCTTTTAGATAAGAGATCGGTTCGCGGGACCGTCGGCACATAGCGATTAGGAAGTTTTTGGGGGGACCAACGATGGACCACGAAACGTGTCTTCGAGAGAGCGCCGGCGCGGACTTGTCCACGCCGCCCGCCGCGTTGGATTGGCCCTTGATGCGCGAGAACTTCGCGCCTTCTGACCTGGAGGCGGTGATCGAGCTGCTGAAGCAGCACGATCCCGTGCTGACCCAAGGGAGCCAGGTGCGGGCCTTCGAAGAAGAATGGTCGCGGTGGCTGGGCGTCAAGCACAGCGTCTTCGTCAATTCGGGATCGTCGGCCAACCTGCTCACGCTGGCGGCATTGCGGGCCTCGACCGGGCCGGGCGAGATCATCGTCCCCACGCTCACTTGGGTGTCGGACATCGCGGCCGTGTTGCAAAACGGCTTTGAGCCGGTGTTCGTCGACATCGACCCTCGCACGCTCGGCATGGACAACGCGGAGGTGATTCGTAAGATCACGCCGCGGACGCGGGCCGTGTTCCTCACGCATGTGTTGGGCTTCAACGGACTCTCCATCCGGCTGCTCGACGAGCTGGCTCGCCGACGCATTCCGCTCATCGAAGACTGCTGCGAATCGCATGGTGCGACCTTTCACGGCTTCAACCTGGGCACGCTCGGGTTGATGTCGAATTTCTCGTTCTACTACGCACACCACCTGACGACGATCGAAGGCGGGATGATTTCGACCAACGACGAGAAGCTCTACCAGATGCTGCGTATGTTGCGATCGCACGGTCTGGTGCGCGAAGCGACCGACGCCCGCATCAAGACCGCCTACGCGAGCGACTATCCCGATCTCAACCCCGAATTCATCTTCGCCTATCCGGCCTACAACGTCCGCAGCACCGAGATCAATGCCGTCATCGGCCGCAACCAGCTCACGCGGCTCGACGAGGGGAACGTGGCCCGCGGCGAGAACCTGCGGACCTTCCTCACGCACCTCGACGGCAAGAAATATCGCACCGACTTTGCCGTCGAAGGGAGCGCGGGCTATGCCTTGACGTTGGTCTTGAAGCAACCCGATCGGCAGCTCGCCGAACGCGTGATGCGCACGCTCGATGCGGCCGGCGTCGAGTTTCGCCGTGGCCTGTCAGGCGGCGGCAACCAACTGCGGCAGCCCTACCTGCGGCCCCACCTGGGCTCCGATCACTGGCAGAACTATCCTCACGTCGAGCACGTCCACTTCTACGGCTTCTACATCGGCAATTATCCGAGCCTGCCGCGGGAGAAGATTCTGGCGCTGTGCGACCTGTTGAACGGTTTGTAGCACAAACGACCCTGGCGAGCGGGACGCGCCTCCATGCTTGACGTGCTCTTCATCAATCCGGCCAGCCGGACCCAGGTCTATCAATCGTTGGGCAAGCGGCTGGCTGCCATCGAGAACCCGGTCTGGGCCGGGCTGCTGGCCGAGTTTGCCCGACGACACGGCCTGTCTGTCGATATCCTCGACGCCGAGGCGCACGGCTACACCGCGGCGGAAGTGGCCGACGAGGTCGCGGCCCACAAGGCCCGCCTGGTCGTGGTGGTCGTCTACGGACATCAGCCGTCGGCGTCGACGCAGATCATGCCGGCCGCGCGGCAAACGTGCGCGGCCATCAAGGAGGTCGCTCCCGAACAGCCCGTGCTGCTGGTGGGCGGACACGTAGCCGCCCTGCCGGCGCGCACGCTGGCCGAGGAACCGTGCGATTATGTGGCGTCGGGCGAGGGTTTTTGGACCATCGTCGAACTGGCCGCTGCGCTGCGCGACTCGTGCCATCCCGACTTGCATCACGTGCGGGGACTCTGGTACCAGGCCGATGGCAAGATCCACTCCACGCCCGCCGCGCCACTCGTCGATCAGCTCGACGATCAGTTGCCCGGCATCGCCAGCGACCTGCTGCCGATGGTTCGTTACCGGGCGCACAATTGGCACTGTTTCGGCGGCCATGAACGGCAACCCTACGCCGCGATATACACGACGCTCGGTTGCCCCTACCGTTGTTCGTTCTGCTGCATCCAGGCGCCGTTCAAGGAGGGCGAACGGGCGGCCGGCTGGAAGGCGAACACCAACAGCTACCGTTTCTGGTCGCCCGAACACGTCGTGCGGCAGATCGACTCGCTGGTGATCGAGCATGGCGTACGGAACATCAAGCTGGCCGACGAAATGTTCGTGCTCAACCGGCGGCACGTGGGAGCGATTTGCGACCTGATCGTCGAGCGCGGTTACGACCTGAATATCTGGGCCTATGCCCGCGTCGATACGGTCCACGACGGCCTGCTCGACAAGCTGGCGGCGGCTGGTTTTCGTTGGCTGGCGTTCGGTATCGAATCGGCCAGCGAACACGTGCGCGACGGCGTCGACAAGCGGTTCGACCAGGAGCAGATCTTCACGACGCTGGAGAAGGTGCGCGCGGCGGGCATCCACGTGATCGGCAACTACATCTTCGGCCTGCCCGACGACGATCAAGCGAGCATGGAAGCCACGCTCGGCCTGGCTCAGGAGTTGAATTGCGAGTTCGCCAATTTCTACACGACCATGGCCTACCCCGGCTCACCGCTCTACGAGCAGGCCCTGGCGACGGGCCAACAACTGCCCGAATCGTGGTCGGGCTATTCGCAGCACGCCATCGACGCGCTGCCGCTCGCCACGCGGCACCTGACGACCGACGAAGTACTCGCCTTCCGCGACGCCGCCTTCACTCGCTACTTCGACGACCCCCGCTATCTCGACATGATCGCCCGCACCTTTGGCCCCGCCACGGTCGACGAGATTCGCTTAATGAACGCGCACCGGCTTGCCAGGCGGCGGCCGGCGGAGACAATCGGAGCGTGATGCCGACTACGGGCCGATAGACTGGTCGGCTTCGGACTGCTCGAGCGCTCGCCGGCGTAAGATTTGGTACGGCGCGGCGAATTACCGAAGTTCTTCCGCATATTCCCCCCAAGGTGCCCCATGGCCGACGAGATCGACTATCAGATTTTCGGCTCCGAGATGCAGTATGTCGAGGTTACGCTCGATCCCGACGAGATGGTAATCGCCGAGCCGGGGATGATGATGTATATGACGCCCGGCATCCTGATGGAGACGGTCTTCGGCGACCCGTCGGCCAAGGCGGGCGGGTTCTGGAGCAAGGTGGCCGCCGCGGGCAAAAGGGCCATCACGGGCGAATCGCTGTTCATCACCACCTTCCGCAACGGCGCACGTGCGCGCGAACACGTGGCCTTCGCCGCACCCTATCCCGGCAAGATCCTGCCCATGCACCTCGATCAGTTGGGCGGTGAGTTGATCTGCCAGAAGGACGCGTTCGTGTGCGCCGCGCGAGGCGTGCAGATCGGCATTGCCTTCCAGAAGAAGATCGGTGTGGGTCTGTTCGGCGGCGAGGGCTTTATCATGCAACGCCTGACCGGCGACGGCATCGCCCTGGTCCACGCGGGCGGCACGATGATGAATCGCACACTCAGCCCGGGCGAAACGCTCAAGCTCGACACGGGCTGCCTCGTGGCGATGAGCAGCACCATCAACTACGACATTCAGTTCGTGGGCGGCATCAAGAACACGCTGTTCGGCGGCGAGGGATTGTTCTTCGCCACGCTCACCGGGCCGGGCCAGATCTGGTGCCAGTCGCTCCCCTTCTCCCGCTTGGCTGGCCGCGTGTTGGCCAACGCGCCCCAACGCGGCGGCAGCCGCGAAGAAGGCTCGATCCTCGGCGGCCTCGGCCGCCTGATCGACGGCGATACGGAGTAACTGGCAACCCGATGTGAGCTCCACTCCGCACGGTAGCCATCACGGTCCCTCGTGATGACAGCTCCGGAAAAGGGGGCGCCCTGCAGGAAGGCGCCCTCACGAAGGAGCGTGAGGACTACTATATGCGCTGTTTTCCTACCGCTGCGGATAACAGGCCACTTCGATGTGGTGGCCGTCGGGGTCGTGAAAGAAGATCTGCTTCAAGTTGGTGTCGCGCTGGCGGTTGACGCGGAAGACGACGCCGTGCGCTTCGAGCAGTCCTTCGACGGCGTCGGCGTCGTCCACGTAGAAGGCCAGGTGGTTGTCGCGCGTCTCGATCAGGTTGTGCGGGCCTTCGGGCGCATCGTTGACCAGCAGGTGGATCTGAATGCCGTAGTTCATCAGCCAGGCCCCGGGGAAGCCAAGTTGCGGCCGCGGCATCTCCCGGAAGCCGAGCACGTCGCGATAGAAGGCGCGGCTCTCGTCGAGCCGCCGCGTGATCCGCGCCACGTGGTGCAGCGAACGAATGGGCAACGGCTCGGCCATGATGAGAGCGCTCCTGGTCTTTGTTCGGGGGGCTTTGCTTCAGGCCCCGGTTTTGACGGTCGGTTCGGCCTCCGCGCTGGAGTGGCTTCCCGCGCTGCCGTTCCCCGAAGTCGTCACCGGTTCGTTCTGACCGAACTTCACCAGCGAGTCGGGAATCTCGACACCGCCGATGTCGCGCAATACTTGCATCATCGGGGGCATCGTGCGGGCCATACCATGCAGGAAGCTGGCCGTGTTGGTGGTACCATTTTGCCCGCCGTTCTCCCAGACCACAACCTTGTCGAACTTGATCTTCGAGATCGCCTCGGCCGAAGCGGCCGCCAGTTGGTCGAGGTGTTCCAGCATGAGCATCTGGAAGGCCTGTTGGGCGCCGCCGCAAGCGGAGATGATCTCCCGCAAGCCTTCGCCCTTCTTGGCCAGGATTTCGTATTGTCCGCGGGCTTCGGCTTCGAGCTTGGCATAGATCGCGCTCGCCTCGCCCACGGCCTCGATGCGTCGCTTCTCGGCCTCGGCTTCGGCCTGCACGATGACCTTGGCCTTTTCCGCCTTGGCGGGTGCTTCGACCGCGGCGCGGCGTTCGGCTTCGACGCGCTCGGCTTCCGCCAGAGCGGCCTTGGCCATGGCGCGGTTCTGCGCTTCGAGCACGACCGCTTCGGCTTCGCGCTTGCGCGTTTCGCCCAAGGCGTAGGCGTCGGCCTTCTTCACCTGCAGCTCGGCTTGCGAGGCCGCGATCTCGGCCTGGGCGGAGTTCTCGCCCGTCACAGCCTTGGCGTTGGCGTCGGCCAGCGCGATGCGCATCGTACGCTCAGCGTCCTTCACTTGCGCTTCGCGGAGGAAGGCGGCGGTCTGCTCGCCGATCGCTTGCTCCTTGGCGAGTTCGGCCAGGCGGACCGCCTGTTCACGCTGCGCCTCGCGCGTGCCGATCTCGCGCAGCTTCGTGGCGGAAGCGACCTGGACGACCTTGTCGCGTTCGGCTTCGGCCACGCGCGTTTCACCCAACTTCTCTTGCTCGGCCACATCACCGCGGGCCTGCTGGATGGCCTGCGAAGCGGCCTTCTGGCCGATGGCGTCGATATAGCCCGATTCGTCCGTGATGTCGGTGATGTTGACGTTGATCAACACCAGGCCGACCTTCTTCAGCTCCGGCTCGAGCGAGCGTTGGATATGTTCCAAGAACGTGTCGCGGTCGCGGTTGATGTCCTCGATCCGCATCGAAGCGATGACCTGCCGCAGTTGCCCGAAGATGATCTCCTCGGCCTGCTCCTTGACCTGCACCGTGTTCAAGCCCAACAAGCGGATGGCCGCGTTCTGCATCACTTCGAGGCTGGTGCCGACGGCCACGGTGAAGACGCTCGGCACGTTCACGCGGATGTTCTCGGCCGACAGCGCGCCGCGCAGCGGTATCTCGATCTGGATCGGCTCGAGGCTGAGCCAGGCGTAATCCTGGATCAACGGCACGACGAACGCCGCCCCGCCGTGGATGCAGCGCGACACTTCGCCGGCGCCCGACTTGCCGTAGATCACCAGCACACGGTTGCTCGGACAGCGCTTGTAGCGCGACGCGAGCGGGATGACGACGCCGAAGAACACGATCATCACCGCGATGGCGATAGCGGCGAGCCAGAACAACGGACTCGTGGCCGCGAATAACAAGGGAGCGAACGATATATGGCTAGACATTGACGGTCCTTTCCGGCTCGGGCACCGGTTCCACCTCGACGGTGTCCGGTCCGAGCACGTTCACGACGACGACCTTCGCACCGACAGGTAATAGTTCGTGCGTGGTCATCGCTTCGTATTCCATGGTTCGGTTCTGTACGTTGACCTGAATCTTGCCCGCCCCCGATTTATGGGCGGGGATCCGCAGATAGACGGTGCCCGCGCGTCCGACGGCCCGTTCGATGCGTACGGTGCCGTCGGCGCGAAGCTTTTTGAGCGATTGCATCAGCCAATGCACGACGTACATGGCGGCCGCGCCGGCCGCCAGCGCCACAACGAACGTCAGCTCGCCGGGCAATTCGGCTGACCTGCCGGCCAGCCCCGCCAGACCGAAAAAGGTCATGGCGGCCACAACCGTGCGGAAGGTGAGCAGGCGGATCAACGAGAACGTGTCGTGATGGTCCGCGTCGTGACCGGTACCGTGGTCGGAGTCGGTTCCGCCGTCGTGCCCGAAATGGAAATCGTGCGGAACGTCGTCCGGCAGATCATCGGGCATGTCATGCCCGAGGCCCAGCAGGGTCATCAAGAATTGGCAGCAAAGTACCGTGCCACCGATAACGGCCGACACGCTATAGACATAGACGATTGCGTCCATCGAAAGAGACCTTGGGGAAAGTTCGGAGAACCGATGGGAGATTCCAGAAAGGCTCGCCCCATAGCAAGATTCGCTGATTGAAACGGAATCTTGAACCGACGATAACCCACGCAAGAATGGGGTATGGCAGCGCTGTTAATCATCCGGCGCGGTCTGAATCTTGTCAAACCGCGACGCGGCCCGTCTGGCTTAAGTCCATGTGGCGATGGGATTTGACGAAAACTACCAGGAGATCTCCTGGACCACATGGGCCTGGCCGTTGTCGAACTCCAGGGGCACGAGCAACTCCTGCCGTCCCCCGTTGTGCCGCACGAGGGGCACTGCGCGGCCGCCCCTCAGCCGGACGGTTGCCACGCCCGCGATTGTATATTCCGACTTATCGTTACCCTCAACCTGCGAGATTTGGCCGGCACCCGCCAGGAAGTAGAGCGGCTTCGTGTCGCCCGTCGAGCTCACGGTGATATGCCGCTCGAAGCGGCCTTCGTCCGAACCAGCAATCGGTAATAAAAAATCCTCGACGGCGAACGACGGCGCTTCGTAGCGGAACGTGGGTCGTCCCTGTGCATCGAGCCGATAGCCGCGGAAGTGATAGCCGCGTTCCTTCGGCGGCTGAGTGGGCCACGGGGCGTCGAGCGAATCGAGGGACGCCACGGGCACGGTCTGCTCCAGCTTTACGATGTGGTCGCCCAGCGGTGTCTGAAAGCCGGCGCCGCGCCCCTCCCAATGCTTCGAGGCGTCGATGAAGCGGCCGTGCCAGACGAGCGTCAGGCAGAAGTTGTTCGCATCCCAGGCCAGGTTCGTCTTCTCGGGATAACCGACCGCGATGCCGCGCGGCGACAGCCCATCGATGAAATTACGGTAGATGATCGGCGTCGTTTCGGGCTTCAGCTCGATCACATCGGCGATCAGCCCGTCTGGGATGCCCGCCTTGCTCCCCTCGGAGAGATAGGCCCAGATGGCGGCGATCTGCTGCCCGGCGTCTCCATGGTAAATATCCTTGATCGTGCTCTGCCCGCCGGCAAAGCCGCTGGGCATGCGCGTGCCGGGACGATACTTGGCCGGTTCGGGCAGGTAACGCCGGAACCAATCCTCGCGGATGCGGCCGGTCATCGTCTGTAAGTTGATCGCCTGAATGCCCGTGGCCCGGTGTCCGCCGAACGTGTGGCACTTGATGCAAGCCAGCGCCTTGTCACCCACCAAGAACCGGCCCGTCGATTTGATACGCGAGGCCGGTTCGGCCATCTGCGGCGCCGCGGCTTCGGTCCGTTCGTCAACCACCCGGAACGCGTCGGCCAATTCGGCGACCTCGGCGGCGGCGAATTTTGGCATGCGCGTCAGCATGTAAGGCCGATCCTTCGCGCCCTCTTGCAAGACGTGGCGGAGCCAACCGGCCTGCAATTTGTCGCCCACGCCATCCAACGGCGGCGGCACGCGTCCTTCGTCACCCATCTCGGGAATCGTCGTCGCGAAGAGCGGGTTGCGGTCGGCGCTCGGTCCGACGCGCCCGTCGCGCGCATGGCAGGCGTAACAATTGAACGACGTCATGGCCGAGACGATTCTTTCCTGTGCCGTGGGCGGAGCGACGGGCGGAGCCGCCTTGAGCGCGGCGGCCAGCGCGTCGCGCTGGATCGTCGTCAGGCTGAAGTCGGCCGCCGGCCTGGTCGGAGTTGTTGCCAAGCAGCCCCGGACCGCATCGCAACCGCTCAACGGCTTGGCTGCGTACATGGGACGGAGCTCCTCCTTACCGACGTTCCCGTGGCAGGCCGCGCAGCCGAGCGAACTGAACAACTCGCGCCCCTTGTCGACCAGCGAAGGATCGAAAACGAATGGGGCATTGGCATCGGCCGACGGCTGCAACTCGGGCGGCGGCAGATCGGTGAGCGAGATGAGCACGTCGGCCGCTTGGCGGGGTATGCCCGGCCCCTCCACATCGAGATCGAGCGTCCATTCGCCGCCGCCTTGCATGTAATCGACGCGTATCGCGTGCGTTCCCGGCTGCAAGTCGACGTTGCCCGAGCGGACCTGGTGCGGGTGGATGCCGTCGCTGTCGGCCACCCTCTGTCCGTCGATGAACAGCAGGCTGCCGTCGTCGGACCCGATGTGGAACGTGTAACGGCCGCCCCGGTCGATCTTCAGAAGACCGTCGAAGCGCACGCCGAAGTTGTTGCTGCGGTCGGCGACGGCCAGATCGAGGCCGGCCGACTCGCCCTGCTTGTAAGGCGTCAGCAACCCGAAATCGGGCACGCTGTTCCAGGCTCCCTCGTAGGCCGCGAAATGCATGTTCGGCCGCCGCGGGCGTACCGACGCATCGCCGATCAGATAGCACGCCAGATCGCGCGCCTCTTCCGGGTTGAGGTTGAAGCCGGGCATGCGGTGCGATGGCCTCGCCTGCCAAGGATTCTTCAAAAAGTCGGTCAGCGACGCGATCGTGTACTTGGCCTTCAGGTCGCCCAACGGCACCGACGAGCCGGCGGTCTGGCCGTTCTGCGGCTCGTGGCACGCGACACACCCGATCTGCTGATACAACTGCTCGCCGTGCTTGGCCCACTGCCGATTGCCGGCCTGTTCGCGCGGACGCCCCGCGCCCAACAAGAAGCTGACGAGCGCACGGGCCGCCGCGACGCGCTCGCCATCCGACAGACCGGCCAAGACGTCGGGCATCGGCGTGCCCGGCTTCGTGCCATGCGGATCGGTAAGGAACGCCAACGCGTATTCGGGTTGCAGCCGGTTGGCGACACTTTCCAGCACCGGAGGCTGTCGCTTGATGAGATGCGCGACGAGCGCCGGCTCGGCCTGGTGGCACGCCGTGCAGTTCAGCTCCGCCAGCAACAGACGCCCACCGGCCACACCATCGCCGCCGGCCCGGCCATAAAAACGTTCGAAGCCTGGCACGATCGGTCGGCGAGCCTCGCGCACGAGATCACGCGGCAGCACCCAGATGTTTCGGTAATGCACCGGGTCGCCTAGGTCGGCGAGAAAGAGCGCTCCCGCTGCCGGTCTCTCCGGCTCCTTCGCCGTGTTCACCAGCTCGACGTTCTGATGGATCAACGTACCGTTCAGCCGGGCGGTGAGTCTCGCGCCGGCCGTCTTGTGGGCTTGCTCGTCGAAGCGGGCGGCCGTGAAGTCGACGTCCAAGCTCTGCCAGGCGAGCGGCGGCAAACAGGCGCCCGCGGCCGCGGGTGGAATCGAACCGGAAATGGCACCGCATGCAGGGTCGTTCCCTTCGAAGCCGAACGAGTCGAGCAGGTGCAGCGTGTAGAGTTCTTGCAAAGAACACCCGCTGCTGCCGCGCGACCGGCCGCGCGATCTGGGCATGTACGGCAGGCGGAATTCCAGGTGCAACGTGAAGTCGCCGAACGTGTCGACGCTCGTGCAGCCCGGCAGTAAGAGTCCATCGGCGGTTCGCCGCGCCCCCGGCCGCCAATGCCGCGCGAGCGATTCCGGCGAACCATCGAAGAGCACCGTGCTCCCCGCGGGCGGCTTGGCCCCGAGCGTGGGGCTGGCGCGTTCGACCTTCTTCCAGTCCGCGACGAGTTCTTTCAGTTCATCGCGATCGTATTCGGCCGTCTGTTGCTCTTTGCCGTCCCAACCCGCGCCAGGCAATCCGCCGCGATAGCTGACGACGCTGAAATCGCCACCGCCGAGCGCCGCCACCTGCACGCCCACACCGTCCCCGACGTATTCACCCTGGAGACCGAAGTCGGCATCGGCCCGCGCCGCGGCCGGCGAATCGTAGACAGGATCTTTTTCGGCGGCGACGGCAAACCGACCGGCAACGACCAGCAGGGCCCCATAAAAGACAACACGGCGCGGAAGGTTCATCGGCGGCTCAAACGGCAGGACAAAAGATGTTGGCGTGGTAGGCGGGCAGGCCCCTGGCGATGCCGATTCACGCCGGCGTGCAGGCGGTTTTCATTATAATCGCGGTTCGCCCGCCTGGTACGGAGAGATTTGGAGATGCAGCCACAAAGCGGTCCGGTCCGCGTTGCCAGCCGGCTCATCGGGTCGCCTCTGTTAGAGCAACCGACGAAACCGGATCGAGTTCCGAAAAAATCGGCGTTTCACGGCCGATTTTCCCCCCCACAGTGCTCCGACTTCCAGGTTTTGTCCGCCGCTCTTAAAGCCTGGCGACCGCGTGATACACTTGGCAATATGAACATGGAAACCATTCGTGACTGGCTGCAACGTGCCCCATTCGAGCCGTTTGAGCTGCGGCTGTCGAACGGCGAAGTGCACCAGGTTCGGCATCCAGAAAACGTCGCACTCGGTAAGAACCGCGTCATTATCATCGATCCCGAAACCGACCGGGCCGTCCATTGCGCCTTGATTCATGTGAATAGCATTGTCGCGCGGCAGGCGGCCTAACCCATCGACCGCGGTCGCGTCCTGCCGCTATTATGAGCGCCATGAAAACGCTCCTTCTCGCCGCAGCGTCCTTGTTGATGTTCGCCAGCCCCCGATTCGCAGCCGGTGCCCCCGTGAGCGACAGTGATCGCCAGTTCGACGAATTGGCAAAGACCTATATCGACGCGTTTCCGGCCTTGCACCCGGTCGCGGCCACGCAGTTGGGCGACCATCGATTCGACGGCGAGCTCGATGTCATCGACCGAGACGAACGGCGGCGGGAAGTCGACTTCTGCCGCAAATACTTGGGGAGGTTGTCTCGGCTTCCGCGCGACAAGCTCTCGCGCGATCGGCGAGCCGATGCCGAGCTGCTGCGGCAACAATTGCAGGCGACGATCTGGCAGATCGAGACCTTGCAGGAATGGGCCTGGAATCCGTTGATCTACACGGGGCTGGCGGGCGATGCCGTCTACGGGCTCGTGGCCCGCGATTTCGCGCCCGAGGCCGAGCGTCTGAAACACGTGGCCGAACGATTGGAAGCCTTTCCGCGCCTGCTCGGCCAGGTGCGTGAGACGCTCGTCCCCGCCCGCGTTCCCAAGATTCATGCCGAGACGGCGGTGAAGCAGAACCGGGGCGTGCTGACCATCATCGAGTTGGAGGTCGAACCGCTGGCTCGTCATCTGAAGGTCGCGGATCGCCAGCGCCTCTCGGCGGCCATCGACGGCGCCCGGCAGGCCGTGGAACGGCAGCAGACCTGGCTCGAAGAAGATCTTCTGCCGCATGCCGCCGGCAACGCTCGGATCGGGCGCGAGCTGTTCGACCAGAAGCTGGCGTTCACGTTGCAATCGGCGCTCACGCGCGACGACATCCGCGAGCGGGCGCAGACGGAACTGCGTCGCGTGCGGGACCAGATGTGGACCATCTCCCGCGAGGTCTATCGACAGCGGAATCCGTACACCCGATTTCCCGACGATCCCAGCGACGACTACAAGCAGGCCATCATTCGTGCGGCCTTGGAGGTGGCCTACGCCGACCGTCCGGCCGCGGACCACGTCGTCGAGACCGCCCGCGAGGCACTCGCCCATTGCACCGCGTTCGTGCGGGAAAAAGATCTGGTGACGGTGCCCGACGACCCGGTCGAGATCATCATCATGCCCGAGTTTCGCCGCGGTGTGTCGCTGGCCTACTGCGACTCGCCCGGCCCGCTCGACGTCGGCCAGAAGACGTTCTATGCCGTGGCGCCGTTGCCGCAGGATTGGACCGAGGCGCAGGTCACGTCGTTCTTGCGCGAGTACAATCGCCGCTCGATCTATGACCTGACCGTGCACGAGGCGATGCCCGGCCACTTCCTGCAACTGGCGGTGGCCAACCGCTATCCGTCGACGTTGCGGGCGGTGCTGTCGTCGGGTGTGTTCATCGAAGGCTGGGCGGTGTACACCGAGCAGCTCATGGCCGAAGAAGGGCTGCTCGACCACGACCCACTCATGCGACTGATCGCCCTGAAATGGTATCTGCGCAGCATCGCCAACGCGTTCATCGACCAGGCGATCCATGTCGACGGAATGGAGCGCGACGACGCCATGCGGGTGATGATCGAGGACACGTTCCAGGAAGAACGCGAGGCCGCCGCCAAGTGGATCCGGGCGCAGCTCACTTCCACGCAGCTATCGACCTATTTCGTGGGCTACCAGGAGCATCGCGACCTGCGGCGAGAGGCCGAACAAGCCTGGGGCAAAGATTTCTCGCTCAAGCGATATCACGACGGCGTGCTCTCGTTCGGTTCGCCGCCCGTGCCGTTCGCCCGCGCCCTGTTGCTCGACTTGGACATTCCCGACGGGGAGAAAAACTAGCCTGCTCGCCGTCCCGATGTTCGGCCGCTCATTCCGGTTTCCAGCGATTCAGGAAGTCGAGCACCTTCTGCGGATCGTGGTGGTCGCCTTCCTCCAGTTCGTCGGTGTCCTGGATGGTGAGCAGCTTTCCTTCGGCGTCGAGCACGACGAGGACCGGCAATCCGTGTTTCGTGGGATTACCGTATCGCTCGACCACGTCGGCGTTGTGCTGCTTGTCGTCAACCACATCGACATCGATCAGCACCACGACGTAGCCCTCGCGGAGTGCTTTGGCTACCTCGCCGTTCTCCTTGAAGCAGTTGCTCAGCCGGTGACACCAACCGCACCAGTTCGCGCCGAATTGCAATAACACGCGCTTCTTGCCGGCCTTGGCCTTCTTCAGCGCCGCGGCGATCTGTCGATTACCGTCCGCCTCGGTGTCATACAGCTTGGCCTCCGGCTTATCGTCGACGAACGCGGGGCACGCCGACAGCATCAGGCAAGTCAGGATCCAATGGGACGCGCGCATGCCAACCTCCTGGAGGCGATCGGATTCAGCATAACCTTTGCGAAAATCACAGCCCGCCCTATGAGCCGATCTTGCTCTCGCGTCCGCTGACCGATTCGGCCCGGGGGGCACCGTTGCCGTCGGGCCGCCGATCGGAAGGTTTTGTCTCGTGGCCGAGGCAGCGGCCGATCTGACGCACGGCCTGCCGCAGGCGGTTCTCGTTCTCGACCAACGCCATTCGCAGATAACCTTCGCCCGCGGGACCAAACCCGCTGCCGGGACTGGCCGCCACGTCGGCCTCCTCCAGCAACTTCATGGCGAATTGCATCGTGTCCATGCGCTGCCGCCAGACTTCGGGAATCTTGGCCCACACGAACATGCCGGCCCGGGGGGCGTTGACTTCCCATCCGATCCGCCGCAATCCCTCGCACAACACGTTGCGTCGGCCCTGGTAGATGGCCGACTGGTCTTCGACGGCGGCCTCGGTCTGCCGCAGCGCGACGATGGCGGCGATCTGGATGGCCTGGAACATGCCATAATCGTAGTACGCCTTGATCGTCGACAGGGCCTTGAGCATCTCGGCGTTGCCCGTGCAAAAGCCGACGCGCCAACCGGCCATGTTGTAGCCCTTGCTCATGGTGGTGAACTCGACACCCACGTCGATCGCGCCCGGCGCAGCCAGAAAACTGGGAGGCTGGTAGCCGTCGAATGCCACATCGGCGTAGGCGAAATCGCTGATCACCATGAAGCCATAGCGCTTCGCCAACTTCACCACCTCGACGAAGAACCCCGGCTCGACCGTCACCGTCGATGGGTTGTGCGGGTAATTGATGATGAGCAGCTTCGGCTTGGGATAGAGTCGCTGACACACGTTGGCGATGTTCGATAGAAACTGCTCGCTGTCGGCCACTTCCAGCGCGATCGCGTTGCCCGACGCGAGGGCCACGGCATAGACATGCACCGGGAAATAAGGTGCCGGCACGATGGCCGTATCGCCGGGCCCCATCAGGGCCAGGCACGTATGGCTGAATCCTTCCTTTGAGCCGAGGCAGACCACGACTTCGCGTTCGGGATCGATCCGCACCCCATATTTGCGAAAATACTTGCCGGCTACCTCGCGGCGGAGATTGAGGATGCCGATCGATTGGCTATAGCCGTGATTGCGCGGATCGCGGGCCGCTTCGACCAACTTCTCGATGACCACTTCTTGCGGCGGCTCGGCGGGGTTGCCCATGCCGAGGTCGATCACATCGTCGCCGGCCCGCCGCTTCTGATAGAGAATGCCGTTGATCCGCCCAAAGAGATAGGGCGGCAGGCGGTGCATGCGTTCGGCCAAAACGATCTGAAACGGATTGTCGGCCGTACGGGAATCGGCAGGAGAGGTCATGGACGGATCGGGGGGCTCAGGCTTCTTTTCGAGACTCTTGGAGCAACCGACTAAATCGTATCGCGCTGCGGAAAAAGTCGGCGTTTCACGGCCGATTTTTGCCCACGGCACCGCAGTTTCTGAATTTTTGTCAGTCGCTCTTACTCAGAATACCCGCCATCGCACAGCAGGGAAACCGGGCAGCTCGACGGATAAGCCGCACCGCGAACGAGTTCACTCGATGCCAACAGCCGGCATCTTTGCTTTTCGCACTGCGGCCCCCCCATGCGGTGCAATGATCGTCAGCACCGCCAAAATCGGCGCGCTTGGTACCGCCCGACGGGAAATAGCGCGGCGGGTGCCGATTTCGGTTGCCGCGCAGCCGGCCGAATCCCACATTTTTTAGCCGGGGGTTACCGGTGAACGTGTTGCGCCGGCCGGCTGACAAAGAACCGAGGTAGAGATTCAGACACGGGGCTGCGCCAAAGCGGCTTTTTCGGGCAAGCGCCCAGCCGCGGCAACTCCTGCCGCACCGCCGGTCGTAAAGCTGCAAAGGGGTATCGAGCTCGCATGAAGCGCACCGTCTTATACGTCGATGACGAGATGGACAATCAGGTCGTCTTCGAGGCCACCCTCGACGACCGTTTCCGGGTGCTCACCGCGAGCAGTGCCGAAGAGGCGCTCGCGGTGTTGGCCAAAGAGAGTGTGCCGGTCGTCGTTTCCGATCAGCGCATGCCCGGAACCTCGGGTGTCGACCTGTTCGACCTGCTGCGAGTCAAGCACCCGCAGACGCGCCGCATCCTGCTGACCGCCTATACCGAGCCGTCGGCCATGATCGACGCGATCAACCGCGGCCAGGTGTTCTACTTCCTACAGAAGCCCTGGGAACGGTCGACGATCGAGCCGGTGTTGATCCGCGCCATCGAAGCCTACGACCTGGCCGTCACGCTCGAACGGCAGTCTGCCGTGCTCACTGAGCAGAACGACGAATTGCGTTCGATGAAGGCCCACCTGGAACATGCCAGCCGGCTGAAAAGCGAGTTCTTGGCCAACATGAGCCATGAGATTCGCACGCCCATGACGTCGATTCTCGGCTTCGCCGACGTGTTGCGCGACCGCCTCGCCAGCCGCGAAGACGTGGAGATACTCGACACCATCAAGCGCAATGGTGAATACCTGCTGGAGATCATCAACGATATTCTCGACCTCTCGAAGATCGAGGCCGGATCGTTGAAGGTCGACCAGCGACCCTGTTCACCGCGCGACATCGTTTCCGAGGTCGTCGCTCTCGTGCAACCGCGCTGCGCCGCCAAGCGGCTCTGGTTGGAGATCGGCGTCGACGACACAGTGCCCGGCGTCGTGCGCAGCGATCCTCTGCGTCTGCGGCAGATCTTGGTGAACCTGGTGGGCAACGCCGTGAAGTTCACCGAGCAAGGGGGCGTGCGCGTCGACGTGCGGCTCGAGCACAAGAACGCGTCCAGCTCGCTCTTGCATTTCGACGTCACCGATACGGGTGCGGGCATCGAGGCCGAGAGGCTCAGCGCCCTGTTTCAGCCCTTCACGCAGCTCGACAGCTCGCCGCGGCGGCGCCTGGGCGGCACCGGCTTGGGCTTGGTCATCAGTCGGAAGCTGGCGCAGATGCTGGGCGGCGATATCGGGGTGCGGAGCGTTCCCGGACAGGGCAGCACGTTCACCTTGACGATCGCGGCCGGCAATTATCAGTCGCTGATCGGTTCTCCGGTGGCCCACACTCCGGCGGCCAACCGCACCACCAAGGCCGGCACGGCGCTCTCACTGTCGCCGGTCCGCATCCTGCTGGCCGAGGACGGCCCCGATAACCAGCGGTTGCTGTCATTCGTGCTGCGCAGCGCGGGCGCCCAGGTGATGGTGGTCAACAACGGCCGAGAGGCCGTCGACGAGATCACGAACTCGGCGGAGGCACCCTACGACATGGTGTTGATGGACATGCACATGCCCGAGCTCGACGGCTACGAGGCCACGGCCGAACTGCGGCGACTGGGCTATCGCGGCCCAGTGATCGCCGTGACCGCCCACGCTATGGCCGGCGATCGCCAAAAATGTCTCGACGTCGGCTGCAACGAGGTGGTCACCAAGCCGTTCGAACGGATGCGGCTGCTGGGGGTCATCTCCGATCACCTCCAAGAGCCCGAGGAGGTCGGCCACTCCGCCTCCGCCGAATAAGAGCGGCTAACAGAACACGTAAGTCTGAGCGCCGCGGGCGAAAAATCGGCCGTGAAATACTCAGCTCACCGGCATGCCGGCGGCCCGCAACACGGTCTCTTGCACGGCCAGGTCGTGGTCGTAGGAGAAATGGGACTCTTTCTCGCCACGGAGGATGGCCGCCATGTCGGCCGCGTCCCCGACGTAGCGCTCGTATTTGCCGACGTGCAGATCCTGATAGCCGGCCCGGTATTCGCCGTGTGGCGCCGCAAAGGTTGCCCGCACGGTCGGCTCGTCGAGCGGCTGGACATGAAACGTCCCTCCCGTGCCGCACACGGTAAGCTGCCGCCGGGCGAAGCCGTCGACCTCGAGCGCGGTGGCCCGCACGGTGGTCGTCGCGCGCGGATATTCGAGCACCGCCAGCATGTTGTCGACAAGCCCGTCGTCGGGAGACGTGTGCCGCGGAAAGGCCGTCACGCGATCGGGTTTCCCCAGGATGCCGACGACCAGGTCGATGACGTGGCACCCCAGTTCGAACATCATTCCGCCCGGAAACTCGGCCAACCTCAATCGGTCGGCCGGCGACACGACCTTGCTCATCACGGCCACGACTTCAAACGGCTCGCCTAACCAGCCGCGGCTCAGCACGTCGCGCAGGAGCACCACGCCCGGGTTGTAGCGATACATGTAGCCCATCTGCACGAACTGCTTCTGCTTGTCGGCCGCCTCCAGAATGCGCCGATACTGGGCCAACGACTGACCGGCCGGCTTATCGATGTGCACATGCTTGCCGGCGGCGATACACGTTTCGGCCACGTCGAGCAGGTCGCGGACGCGCGTTTCGACGAGCACCGCTTGCAACCCCGGCACATTGAGAAGCTGCTCCGTCGTCATCCAAGGTACGCCTTGGAAGGCTGGCTGCGATTCGGCGCGGCGACGCAACTCGGCATCCGGCTCGGCCAGGCCCACCACTTCGTAGTCGTCGGAGCGGCGATAGACGGCCAGCTTCGTCGCGTGCGCGTGTCCCACCCCGATCTGGCCGATCTTGATCTTCGTTTTGCTTCTTGCGGGCTCTTCGGCCCTTGTCGCGCGCGTCACACCCGCCAGCGCTGCCGCCGAACTCGTCACAAACGTCCGCCGATTCATCGCGCTCATGAGCATTCCCTGGATTGGCCCGCCTTCGGACTCGGAACCTCGACACCCGACGTGTCGTTATACTATGTCAAACTTTCCGGCCGATCCAACCATGAACCGCATGCTACGAACCGCGTCCTTCTTCGTCGGAGTTGTGTTGTGGGCCGTGAGCGCGCCGGCCGCCGAACCCGCGCGGCCGAACGTGCTGTGGATCTGCGCCGACGACCTGGCGGCCTATACGCTGGGTGCCTATGGCGACCGGGCGGCGCACACGCCGAACATCGACCGTCTGGCGGCCGAGGGAATGCGGTTCGATCGGGCCTATTGCAATTCGCCGGTCTGCACGGCGTCGCGACAGTCGTTCCTGACGGGCCGCTACCCGCGCAGCCTGGGAGTGACACAACTCAAGACGGCCCTGCCCGCGAGCGAGACGACGCTCGCCGAAATGCTGACGGCGGCCGGCTATCGCACGGCGGCCATCGGCAAGATGCACTTCAACAGCCCGCTCAAGCACGGCTTCGAGCACCGCCTCGACATGCCCGAATATCAGCAGGCTCTCAAGAAACGCGGCCGCCGGCCGATTCCAAATGACGGACCGGTACAACCACCATGGCGGCCGTTCAAGGATCCGGCCAGTATCTGGCTGAACAGTGCTTGCTTGCCGGTGGAACTGGCCGATGCCGACATGTCGGGAACCTGGTTCGCCGAACGGGCGGCCGACTATCTGGGCGAAACGTCCGACCAGCCATTCTTCCTCATGGTCAGCTTCTATGAGCCGCATTCGCCGTACCTGTTTCCCGTCGACTATCGCGGCCGGCGCGATCCGCGGCTGTTCGCCGTGCCAACGGTCGAACCGGCCGACGACTGGCAGGTGCCGGCCATCTTTCGCGATCTGAGCGCTGGCCAAAAACAAGGGATCGCGGCGGCC
The DNA here is from genome assembly GCA_035547915.1 of Pirellulales bacterium. GTDB lineage: Bacteria > Planctomycetota > Planctomycetia > Pirellulales > JAICIG01 > DASSFG01. The sequence continues at coordinate 61,811 of DASZTS010000102.1, forward strand.
TACTACACGTCGGTCGAATTCGTCGACAAGAACATCGGCCTGGTGCTCGATGCGTTGCGGGGCAGCGGGCACGATCGCGACACACTGGTCGTGCTCACGGGCGATCACGGCTACCTGCTCGGCCAGCATGGTCGTTTCGAAAAACATTGCTCCTACGAACCGGCCGTGCGTGCGCCGCTGCTCATCCGCCTACCGGGAACCATACGGGCCGGCAGCCATACCGACGCCCTCGTCGAGTTCGTCGACATCGTGCCCACCTTGCTGGAACTGTGCGGCGTTGCAGTGCCCGCGGCCGTCCAAGGCCGCAGCTTGTCGGCCCTGCTCGACGGCCGCGCCACTCGGCACCGCGACCAGGTTGTCGTCGAGTATTCCGAGAACGAGGAGGCGCTGATCCGCGACGACCGTTTCAAGCTGGTGTACATCACGGGCCGCCGGCGGCGTGAGGACGGCTACGAGCCGGCGACGCCGCTCGATCATCGCGTGATCGAGTTGTTCGACGAACAGGCCGACCCCGACGAGCTGCACAACCTGGCGGGCGATGCGGCCCATGCCGACCGCGTCGATGCGTTTTTGCGGCAGTTGGCCGATCACCTGCGCCGCACCGCGCGACGGCCCGACCTCGTGCCCGAGACGGCAGACCTCCACTGCTGCATCGACGGCTGCCTGGTACCGCACGACGTCGAGTAACGGTCGGGCGCCAGCTACGGTCGTGATGCCGATCCCGTTTGCTTGTTCGCAGCCGGCGGCCGTTATATCATCAGCGCGGCGAGGGCGGACACATAGCTTCTTGATGTGGATGGTTCGTCGATGATGGACAAGACGGTGCATGCGAGCGGAGGAACGGTCTCGGCGGGTCAGCCCTTTGCGGGACGTGTGGCGCTCGTCACGGGTGGGTCGCGCGGCATCGGCCGGGCCACGGCTCTGCGTCTGGCGCGCGAAGGGGCCGACGTCGCCATCAGCTACGCCAGCCGCTCCGATGCGGCCGAAGCGGTTGTCGCCGAAATCCGGGCACTCGGCCGCCGGGCCGTCGCGGTTACCTGCGACGTTTCGCAACCCGCCGATGTCGAGCGGCTGGTGCGCGAGACGCGCCAAGAACTCGGGCCGATCGAGTTGCTCGCCCATTGCGGAGCCATCAGCAATATCGCCAGCCACAAAGAACTCTCTTACGAGTGTTGGCGCGAGACGATCGACGTGAACCTGAACGGCACGTTCCTCGTCGTCTTCGCGGTAAAGGACGAGATGCTCGAGCGTGGGTTCGGGCGGATCGTGACCGTGTCGTCGATCGCCGCGCTGCGACCGCGCCAGATGCAGATCCACTATGCCTCGTCGAAGGCGGGCGTCATCGCGCTGACGCACTGCTGTGCCGAAGCCTTCGCCCCGCGTGTGCGGATCAACTGCGTCGCGCCGGGCCTGACGGAGACCGAGATGGCGCACGTCTTACCCGACCAAACGATCCAGCGTGTCGTCAACGAAACCCCGCTCGGCCGCATCGGTCAGCCCGAAGAGATCGCCAACGTGATTCGCTTCCTCTTGAGCGAGGAATCGAGTTTCATGACCGGCCAGACCGTCGTCGCCTCCGGCGGCCGCGTCATGCTCCCCTGAGGTTTGGAGTCGGACGTCGGATAGATTTCTAGCGTTTAATTGATTTGGCCTCAAAAGCCATCACCGCCCGAACGCCCTGGCATTGTCGGCTTTGACAAGGGATGGCGGCCGCCCTAGACTAGCATGGGTATCGGGTCTTCCGCCGCGGCACGCGACGGGTTCCGACTCGGACCTCTTGGGGGGCGGTAGCTCAGTTGGGAGAGCGTCGCGTTCGCAATGCGAAGGTCGAGGGTTCGACTCCCTTCCGCTCCACTTCAAGACACCCGTTGACCGTCGTTGTCAACGGGTGTTTTTGTTTGACGGCATAAGCACTACCGTCATCGTCGCCCGGCAGATTGCGGTCGCGCTCGTTGGCTGCCGGTTTGACAGGAAATGACCTCGTTGCACCACGCCGGCCAGAATTTGGTGCAACCGTTGGCGCAACGAGATTTGACCGACAGTCATCGGTGCCGGTCGCTCGTTGTACGCCGCAGCAGTTGGGCCTCTTGGAACGTTTCCACCAGACACTCAAGAGCGAGGAGGTCTACTGGCGTCTGTACGATGATCCGCAGCACTGCCGAGAGTGCCTGGCAGAGTTCCGCGCTCGTTACAACGAGCAACGACCGCACTGGGCGCTGATTCCCGAGGAGGACGGCGATCCGCTGGTGCCGGCCGAGGTGTATCAGCGGCAACGCACGATCCAACTGCCACGCTGGCAAACGTGGGCTCGGGCGGCGCAAAAGAAATTGGAGGAGATGTTGGTGGCGTGAAGCGGGACATCGTGTCGGGCCTTTCGCCGTCCTCGTGCCGGCGACCAGGGGAGACGAGGCCCCTCTCCCCCTGGACCCCCTCTACCCTCTTCACTGTTGCCTGACAGAAAAACAACGTAGCAAGCCTCTCACAAAAACAGTCCC
>DASZTS010000103.1:0-23391 GCA_035547915.1 Pirellulales bacterium
CGTCAAAAAGGCTTCTCGGCGATAAGCCGGAACTTGCCGAAGACAACGCCTCTAACGAAGATGAACGTTTACTAACCACCACAAAGGCCCGGCTGCTCAATTCCGCCCACCGCTGGCTGCTTTTAATTCGACCGGTGACAATGTGCAGGAGCTGGAGCGCCGTTTGGGTTCCGGGCACTGGAGCGGCAATTATTCGCACGACGGTGTGCCCGGCTGGTTATTCGAGCGAGCCCAGTGGGCAGGAATCGATAGCGCCAAAGAACGTGGCAGCGACAGTAATAAGCACCTCAGGTGCTGATACCGTCGCCTCATGGGTTGGGTATCGCGCGGCGACAGAGTTCATCGGCGATTTGTTGAACTTTGTTGAATCACCCCTTGAGTCTCGCCGGGAACGGCCGACGGCGACTGGTCTAGCAAGCTGGTGGCTTCAGCCTGTCGGCTTGAACTATTGACTCGATCGTCCGGAATTCTGCGCCTCGTGAATTAGGCGCGCGGCCAGCGAATCTGCCGGAACATGGGCCGCCGCGTCATCGAGCAGTGTCTCGGCCGAGCGGGATTTTTCAATTCTGCGTAGATGCAATGCCGCGAAATATGCCAGCGAAGCGCGGAGCCGATCAGACGGGAGCTTGTCGGCGACTTTCTTCCACCCAAACTCGTCAGTCGCGCCGCCCCACGTAAAAAACAAGCACACTGCGTCGTTCAGACCGATAGTTCCCGAGCGGTAGGAGTCGAATAGTTCATTCATGGATTGGATCAATAGGTCGTCGACCTCCGGTGGGGGATTGTCATCGAACGAACCTCTGCGGATGACGGCGGCGACGCTGAGCGGAATTTGCACGGTCATGGCTCGATCGGGAGGCATCTTGTGCGATACGATTTCCAGCGCCATCTGACGCCCCAGGGGGCTGCGCCACGTGTCACGCATCGCCCCTCCGAGCTCGGGTATTCGGACGATCGATTCCACCAACCAGCTCATGGGAAAACGAGTACCCGTGCGGTCGGAAACATCCGCGATGGTTTTCCTGGCGTCGTCGTCTGTTAGCTTTCCCGACAGCGAACCGAGCATGTTGAAATAGATGTCGCCGAAAAGGTCGTCGGTTAGCTTAAGGCGTTCATAACCTTTCGCCCAGATGTCGACTTGTGCCGCCTCGTCGGCTGCCGTGAGTCCGAAAAGAATCCAGCACTCTGCCCGGCGTCCGAGCGGCAGTTCGTCAACCAGGTTGGCGAGTTCGGTACTGGCCTTAACCGTCTCTTGGAGCACCATCCAAACACGTGCACGCTCAAGCCTCAAAATGCTCCGGCGCATATCAATGCTAGACGTGTATTGCTTTAATTCGTCGTCGATGAGCGTTAAAGCTGTTTTCGCGCCCGCCTCGCCCGAACACAACAAGAGCCAGAGATAGCTTTCGATCGCCATAAATCTGAAGTTGAGATCGATCTGCCCACCACGGCCTGCCTGACTGACGAAACGCGCCAAAATCGCCGAGGCTTGCGGCAAGCGGTTCACGCTAACCAACGCATTCGCCATATCGAAGTCGTACTTATCGATGAGCTGGAACGGTAAATCGGGAGTCCGTTTATAAACCTGAAGCATGGCTTCGACAAAGTCGACCTGCAGCGGACGCGTTTCTACATGCTGCAACACGTCGTCGTGGGGCAACATATCCATTAATTGCCCGATATCGTCGGGAACGAACATTGAGTAGACCACCGAGGAAGGCGAGGCTTGAGAGATCGGGCCCAACTTGGATTCCCAACCCGAGTCATCGAGTTGCTGCTGAGTGTTCGCCAGAGCAGCAGTGAAGGACGGCCCTCGCAGCGTTTCGTACAGCTCGAGATAGGTGAGTCGCAACGAAGCCAGAACCGCCCAATCGTCCTCGGCCGGTTCCGATAACCCTTGCGCCGCCCCGCTCGGGCCTGCCAACAGGGCATTGTATCCCGCTTTCACGTCGTTGTAGTCAGCTTTCTTCTCTAAACGGCGCCCGCGCTCACGGCAGGCAATCTCCTTGAATAGCGCTTCCCGTTTGCTCGCCGGGCTCGTTTCCGCGTCGCCGGCGATGGAGTGGTATTCTGCCTTGGCTTCGCTCCAACGACCTTCGTGACACAGATGATCGGCATGTTCGAGTTGTGATTCGTCGCGGTCGGGAAGACTGCGGACCTGAAGCCGCTCAATCGCGCTCAACGAAACGGAAGCGATCGTCACCTTGCCTTTGTTCGATGGTACGGCGAATAGCTCTTCGAATAACATGGGAGCCTGACCTTCGACCGATATCGCCAAACGCCGATGGTTACGCTCGACCGTGATGTTCAATCGCGAGCCACCAAGTTCGATGAAACGCTCGCGCACCAGTTGCCAATTTTCTTCGGAACGCGATCGACCCTCATTCTCAGCCGCGCCCGGCAGAAGGGAAACGACGTTGTCGGACGGACCGGTTCTTTTCCGATAAAGCCACACGCCAAATCGAGTGTCCTCAACACGGCGGACTTCGACGGTGTAGAGCCCGACGCCTTTTCCATCCGCTGGACTTTCTAGTGACAAAAGAATCGGTGGGTCGAGGTCTGTTTCCAGGGAACACCCGAGTTGAACTGTCATTCGCTTGCTATTTTCGGCGTTGAGCGCTACGTCTCGCGTCATTTCCGAGCGCGACCGTAAGCGCCCCTTCTCATCGATCTCTACCATCGACTTGCCGAAGCATTTGTCGACCGTCGCCGGGTCGAACGGCGCCGCCAAGTCGACCACAAGGCTCGGCCGTTCCAGGGCGACCTGGAGGGCACCGCGTAACTCCTCCTGTTGGACCGGGTCTTCGACCATCGCGATTTGCGCAGCGAAGTCCGCGGGCTTCTTACCCGTCATGTCGTCTTCACGAAAATGATACCGCAGGCATTTTGCCAGTTCGGCTTCGAAGCGTTCGCGAAGTTGCTTCGCGTTCGATGCAGGGTACTTCGCAAGTTGATCCAAGTCGGTACTGATCTGCGACGCGACTCGGGGATCCTCTTTCAGGCTTTGTATAAGTGCTTCGATGCTGAGCGCCAGTTTCTCCTTCCGCGCGGTTCTCTGCCCGTCCCAATACAGGACAGCGATGATCGGCAACGCCGCGCCGAGCACCAGGAAAGCCGCCAGGAGAGCCGCACCCTGTGGGGTGTGCTTCAGGTTATACAGCAACTCCGAGCGGCGAATATCCACTGGCTTGTTGTGCGCGAAATTGTTTAAGTCGTTGGCAAGCTCAATCGCCGAGGCATAGCGTTTCTGCGGGTCCCAATGCGTGGCGTGCTTGACGATCTCCACCAGGTCGCGCCGTTGACCCGACCTTCGCAGCGCCTTGTGAAACTCCTTGAGTTTCTGGATGTGTTCTTTTCGCGTCCAACTTTTATCTGGCGCGAGCCGCTCCTCGGTCGGAAAGAGAACGGCCTGCAGAATCAGTCCAGCCGCGTACACGTCTGCTCGCTGCGGGCTCACCGGCTCGCTTTTTTCACGATTGTCGTCGTCGGCCGGTCGCTGTTCTGGCGGCCGTATCTGGTGCGGCGAGAAGCGGTTTTGTCCGGCGTCGGGGCCGGCCGTGTCAATCGCGATGCCAAAGTCGAGAAGCACCGGATGCGGCCAGCCGTTCGTTCGCGTCTCAACGATGATGTTGTTCGACTTGATGTCGCGGTGAACGATTCCGCTGGCGTGCGCTGTTGCAATTGCCTCGACGATTGCTTTCGCCAGGTGGAGACGCGCTTCTCGGCCCAGGTCCGGATGGGCCTCGAGGAAACGGTCCAGGGTGACCCCGGGCACGTATTCCATTTCGATGAACGGTATGGGACCGATCCGATCGTCGTTATAGACGCCGTGGCTATGGTGTTTGGAGATGTGGGGGCTTTGGTCGCTCAGCACTTCCAATCGCTGAGCCATGTGCAGGAAGGCAATCGAAAATCTCTGGCGAAACTCATGCTTAAGGAACTTGAAGACGCGCGCTACCGTCTTCGTGCCCTCATGTTTTGTCCCCAATCGCAGCACGGATTGCCCACCCTCGACGACCACCTTGCTCTCGGCATCGCTCAGGGGGTTTAGCTCGTAGCCGTTCAATGTCGCGGGAAGGATCGCGTTGAGGTCAATCTGGCCGCTCTCGGGCCCGGGCATCGAAGTTTCCGGCGCCAGTTTGGCGCGCGCTATTTCGGCCGTGCTGCGAACCATCGTGACGTCCTTTCAGATAGCGAACGAGAGTCCATCCCAAAAACGCCCCGAATGTCGTCTCGCGTCGATGTTGTAGCAACGAAAACAGGTCCATTACCTACTCGAGGCACGGAGCCACGGCGGTCGTGAGCGGAGATCCGGCTAGGGACTCTTTGAGGAACGCGATGATCTTGTCCAAATCCCTTCGACTAAGCGGCAGCAGGTACAGAATTTCGTCGATTGTACGAGCGCCGTATCGGTGCAACGAACGAACTTCGAAATACCAAGAATCCATGTCGCGCTCTTGCCACCGGGCCTTCGGTCGGTCTCTGAGCAGTTTGTTCCACAATTCGTCTTCCAACTTGAGCCGCAGCATGCGCTGCTGCTCTGACTCGAACGCCGTCGCATCGTCGGTCGTCCACGACGAGAACGACGTCTCGAGCGTTGCTAACCTAAGCGATTCCCAGCGGTGACGTGCTTCGGCAATCGCCAGAAATATCGTTCGTGCTGTCAGGCCTCTGGTCAGGCCGAGCATCTGACAGCGCGCCGCGAGTTCATTCACCCATAAGCGCGGATTGGACACCAGCGTCTCCAAGACGCTCTTGTCACCCACGCTCGGCGAAACGGTTGGCAAGGCACTTGAATGCTCAGGGTGCCTCGATTCATCAATCGCCGCCAGGGTCGACGGAAATCCAAGCTCCGCCTCGAGCCACTCACCCAGACGGGATCGGGCAAACCGATCCGCGCCCAACGCGCGCAATTCCTGACGAGCGCACTCGATCGACCGTGTCACCTGCTGGGCCGTGGTTCGCAGCAGCCCGGCGATTTCGCCACGATATCGCACGGCCCACGTGCGCATCGCATCCAGATGGCCAAGCATCGGGTACAGCATATTCAAGTCGTCGAGGCCTTGGCTGCTCAGTTTCAACAGCTTAGTCGCGTCGATCCTCGAGAACGGCGGTGGTAGCGCAAACCCTGGTTGACCAGCGCGGGATTTCGACGACCTGAGCAATCTTCGCTCCAGCACGGTGTCGCGTAGGCTCCATCCAATGGCCACCAGTAACAGCAAAGCGACGTCGTTGCTGGTTTCGTCAGATAACTCGGTCGCCGCGATGGCGCGACTGAGAATTGCTTCCCGGTCCGGCTCAGACGGTACGACGAAGGGCAGAACGCTTCGCAGCAGGAAGCACACGATGCCTGCGCGGGAAGTCGACGTCGTAAGATCGCACGGATGCCGGTGCAGATACTCCTCGAGCCATTGTGTAAACAGTTCGGTCAGGCCCTCGAGGTCGTTGTCGCGCACCAATTGACATAATCTAACTGCTGTTGGTTCGGGGCGCAGGCGATATTCGCCCGGGGCAAGCCCTATCAAATTCAACTGATCATGCGGATCCAACGTGTGAATTTCTACCCCGGATTTTCGCTCGACCGGCGTCAACTCCCAACGAGCGAACCAACAACGATTCGGCCGCGGGCTAAAGATAACCCGATGATCGACGGCCGAATCGTCACCGCGCGGCTCTGGAGGTTTCGCAAGGTTGCAGGGGTTGATTGTGATTCGCAGTTGGCCGCAAGCCACGAAGGTAGTCTGACCTGCTCGAAAAAAGACTTCTTCCGAATCCAATTGGAAAAAGCCGGCCAGCGGAGACGCTTCGAAGCCCACATCCGAAAATGCCAAATCCGTCATCGAGGCACCTCAACTCGATAGAACTGTCGGCATTTTGCTAATGCATCTGCCACCAGGCACCGCCTAGCGGTGTCGTCGTCGCTTGGCAGCGCATCGAACTTCTCTTGGAGGCTGTCGAATTCAGCCGCGAGCGACTCAGACTCGGCGCTAGCCCGCTTTGGCCGACCATTCTTCGAGCTCGGTTTCTTAAAAGCTTTTTCCGCGAATTTTTTCATTTCTGAATCGGGCCATTCCGCGACAATATCTTGCACCTCAGTAACTTTCTGCAAGGGCTTCTCCAGCATCCAACGAAAGATGACTTGCAGCCAGATGTGGGACATCTGCCGCGAAAAACCCACCTCCGGAGTTCGTCGCGCGGAATCGATTGACGGCTCGTCGTCGAGGGGAAGCAAGCTTTGGGCAAAGCTCCGAACGTCGTCGTGGTTCGGCCAAGCGCTAATCGACTTTCGAAGCGAGGCGTAGTCGTAACGATCGATCGCGCGCCTTTCCTGCCGCATCTTGAACAACCAATTGATCGCATATTGACGGATCACATGAGGATCTCCCCCCTTTCTTTTCGCCAACTTCGAAAACAAACTCACTACTCGGCGTTCCAGCTTAGGAGAAAAGACGTCCACTCCCAGCGACTTGGCAAAGTTGGACAATTCCCCATGTCCGCTCAACAGCGCCCCCAGCAGACTCTTGTCGCTCGACGAAATCGACGGGTCTTGTAACGCTTGCCGGAGCAAGGGGGACTGGGGCCGATGCGGAGAAGACGCCTCGCCGGCTGGCGGTTCGAGAGGGAGCTTGTACCAAAAAGCGCTCGGTCGGTGACCCCAGCGAGCCCGGCACTCGTCGCCGGCGGCCTGCCAGTGGGGCGGTCGACTGGAAAAGAAGTATTGCTCGCAATTGCCGCAACGAAAGGCGGGGTGTTGGGCGAAACTAGACTTTACCCAGATCCACGAATCTTTGCGACGCGGTTGCCGCTCGTGATCGCGATTGATTGAACATTGGTCGTCCAGTCCGATAACTCCGCCGCAGGGTGTCTCAGGATTGCCCGGCTCAGGATTGTCCGCCACGTTGACCCGACAGCGCAAGACCCGACCGGCTTGTAAGGCGGGACCCGCTAGTTTGGCCAACATCCCCTTGCGAAAGCCGTTGGGCAACAATTGTTTCCCCCGGACCGCATCAAAGGTCACCAGGCGCATAACGAACCGGCCGATCTCCTCATGGCGGTCCCAGCCGGCCAGTTGATGCGAGGTTACGCAGTAGTACATAGCGCGCACAGGGGAGTCGATCGCAAAATCCTGCCACTTTTTCCAGCAATCGCAGCCGGCAACCATCGTGCTTGCTACCTGAATAGCCTGTAGGTCCAATTCTTGACCCACATCCGGCTTGCTCCCGTCTTCCGCCGGGTGGTTTCCGTAAACAAAGCGCCGCAACCATTTCAGTGGACCACTTAGCTGTCCGGCAACAATGGAATTCAGGCAAACTAGGGCGCGGGGCCATGCCGTATCCCAATTGAACTGGCGGCCGTCTTTTGCCCACGGCAGCATGCAGCCATGCACGAGGACGCGGTCGACGACCGTCGATATCGGCAAGCTGGGCGATAAATCGCATGCGTTGACGATCCCGCTGACAACCTCAAGCGTCAAATTGCGCTCATCACCATAGGCACCGCAACATAAATACGCCCGAAAAAAAGTCGCGTCCTGGATTTGGCCTTTGCGCTTGCCTTCGAGCTGCGCGATCCAGTGATCCATCTTCGCGGGCACTGCCTTTTGCATCCCCACGAATCGCCCGTTAAGCCTTCGCACATAAGGATTTACGCGTCCTTCTTCCGGAGCAATCCCGTCATGCTCGAGGTCGATCTGTAGTCCTGGATCAATCTTGTCCCCGCTCAAAGACTGGTAGCGCTCGAAGTACTCAGAGTATCGCTTCTTGGCCTCGGCGAGTTTACCCTCCAGGCTTCGACAGTCGTTCAGCCAACCTAGAGGTTCGCTTTGCCGGTTCCGCGCATGACAAAACTGGTCGAATTCTTTCAGGAAAGCAGCCTTTGCTTTCCCCAACGATGTGTCCCCCGCGGCTGCGCCGATGGCATTCAAACCGGCGCGCAGAGCTGCTAACTCTTGGCAAAACTCCGTTTGAAAAAACTCGCTCCGGTCGCGATTGCGGAGACGCACCAGTTCGTCCAGGGCATCTTGATAAAGTCTGTCCAAGTGAAAACCCTCTCAACTCCACCAATGGCCAACGCGATTCTAATGGATGCCAGCACCTGCCCACAAACACAAAGGACGGTGGCGGTGTTCTGGTCGCCTGTACACTGTGCCGGCGCGAGCGTTCAGAGCCGCTTGCGCAGAAAGCGCAAGGAGGCGGCGAATGCCTGCAGGGAATACGGAAAACGCCCCAGGGTGTAGTGGCCGCAAGCAAGCGTGAGCCACTGGTGGTCTACCCGGCCGGCGCGATAGGCATTCACGATCTCTTGTGTGAGGTACGGTAGGAAGACATTGTCTTGTCGAGCGGAAACGATCAATGCGGAGGTGCGAAATTCGCCTAACTGGCGTACGTAGGAGATCGGACTGAGAATCGACCAGACCTCATTCAAATCGCTCGATGCCAAACGCCCATCAAGTGCCTTTCGTATATGACGCGTCGCTCGCCCCGTCCATACCACCTCGCCGAATCGGCTCGCCATCAGGAGAAAAACCACTGCCCGCACGCGCTCATCGTGGCCGGCGACAATCGATGCGATGGAGGAACCCAGGCTGGAGCCGATGATCCCCAGTCGTCGATAACCGCGCTGATCTAGCCAGTCAAGAGCCAGCCGCGCTTCGAGCACCGCCTGCCGGCACGAGCGAATCGTCCGGCCGAGGTTCGCACTGACCATCTGACTTGCGATGCGACGGGCGCCGTCGCGCCGTTGAGCGTGGTAGGGCAACGTCATGCGTAGCGCCGTCACCCCGCCCAGCTTAAGCGACCATGCTAGGCGATCGTATCCGTCGGCGGTCGCGTTCCAGTGAGGCAGAATGAGGACCGCCCGATCCCGCCGCTTGCACTCGAAGAGTCGACAGCTGGCGCGGTTGTTTTGCGGTGTCTCGGTGACGACCGGGCTGGCGAACGTGAGTAAATCGCCCTTCAGCTGATAGTCGTCGCAGGCTTGGGGAGTAAAAAAACGCTGGCTATCCGCGAGCCGATCATTGACAAATGCTTTCAGTTCCGCCAGAGCCTCGCCCCTCGGCTCGCCGCCCGTCAGCAGCTCAAGGCCGCAGCTATAGGGTTCGACCACCTTAAACGGATCTTCTCGAGCGGCCAATCGGTCTTCGACGCTCGAAAAGTAACGGCCGAGCAAAGCGTACCCTAACGAGAGTCAGTTGAGAGGCTCGACAAACTCAGGATTGGAACTCTTTCGATCCGAAGGCGCGCGCATCGCGCCGCGAACGATGACTGCCGGAGGCCTCGCGTTCGTTCGACCGCCGACAGTGACATTCAGGATATCGCACCGCCGCGCCGTTGCAATCCGCCTCATCAGCCGCCAGCACTTAGACGCATGAGAAGCAGCAACGGCGTAATCCGGCGGCTAATGCCTGTTTCGCATACAAGTCGAAGCAGGGCCGTTCAATCTTTCAAGTTGGGAAAGCCATTTGCCCCGAAGTCATTGGACTTAGGGCAGATCAACCCTATCCAGCTTCAAACATTGAACAGCCCTGCAAGTCGAAGGCTCGATGTTGCTTAAGCGGAAATTGCATCGCCGATGTGTGCTCTAACCGTAATCCCGCTGAAACCCCCGATAACAGCGTCTCAATCGGCTACCCGTACGTCTCGCGGCTAGCGGAAGGCACTTCGTTGGCACAAAGATTCCAATTCTTGGCCCACGCCTCCGGTGCCTAAGGAGAAAATCGTGTGTTCTCCGCCTGACCGACGTGTCGGCAGCAACTCGCGCAGGCGCCTGCGCCGCACACAGCCACCGCCAAACGACCTCGCATGACATAAGGACCAGCACATGCGCGAGAAGAATAGCCGGTCGCACATCGCCTCGCCTAGCGCCGCTACCCCGCCGAACTTCGAGGCGAGCGCAGCAGTGTGCCGCCGTGCAATCGACCTGGGGATCGAAGTGGAGCGGAAGCAGTGGGAACTGGGAGAAGTGCTGCGCGAGATCCAAGAGAAGCAGCTTTGGAAGTCGACAGGCAGCAAGAACTTCAGCGCATTCGTCGTGGACAGCGTGCGTGTCAGCCTGCGAACTGCGCAAGAGCTGATTCGCGTGCGCAAAGCGTGCGAAGCCGTGGGGCTCTCGAAACAGACGATTGACGAACTTGGATGGAGCAAACTTGCCATCGTCGCATCAAAACTAACCGGGTCGAACAAAGATCAGATCTTGGAGGACATTCGGCAAAAAAGCACCGCCCAGCTGCGCCAGATTTACGCTCAGAAAAGGCCGAAAGGTGCCGCGCCAGGCAACCGCGCCGCCCAGCTTCGGATCACCGACACCATCGCCAAAGCCTTCTACTGTGCGGCGATCCAAACAGGTGTTCACGACCGGCAAACCAACCTGGAGCACATCTGCGCCGAGTTTCTTGCGAAGCCAATACTCTGGTCGCTGATTGGCGAGATAAATTGCAACTAAAATTTCTGATTTCTTGCCGCCGCCTGCGTCCCGGCGCCTATGGAGCACGTCGTGTGCTCGAAAACGCGAAGATAAATCAGATCAACCCAGGAAGAAAACAATGGCCAAGAATCGAACGTGGCTGCTGCTCGCAGCCGGAACTGTAGTGTTGACAACCGCGTTTGCAGCCAAGCTTTTCGCCAGAAAGCAGGCGGCCGACGTAACCACGATGGAAGCCGAGGAACTCGAAAAGGTTCGCTCGAGCGTTGTCGAAGTCAAGACGGCGCTGGCGCGGCAGCAAGCCGAAGTTCGAGCGTTCGTCCGGCTCTTCGGTCACGGCATCGTAAACGGCTTCGAGGTCAGCGTTGATCCTGGCACCCCGAATTTGAAGGTTTCGTCCGGACTTGCCCTGGATGCCAGCGGCCGGGTGATTGCCGTCAGCGAGGACCAGGTTCTTCGTAACGTGCCGGCAGGGTCGAGCTTCCTGCTGCTCGATCAGCCGGAATCTGCGGCGCAGGCCGAGCTTCTCATCGCCGACAGTTTGCCGAAGGGAGCACTCTGCCTTGCTCGCTTGGTGGGGGGCGAAAACCCCGCGCTGGCGGCACCCACGATCGACCCTACGTTCCGCACCGAGATCCAGGTGCCTAATGTACCGTTGACACCGACGGCCGCGGTCGCACTTCCGAAATCGAAGTAATTATGAAACCCTCGCCACTCGAAACGCCGCCGCCCGCGAATTACGCGTGGTGGGCCGCACTGCTGACCCAGCTCAGGCGATCGCTCGGCGAGGCCGGCGTCGACTGGCAAGTCGATCTGACGATGGATCCGCGCCCGCTCCCCTTGGGCCATGAGTGCGGCGCATTGGGGCCTGTGTTGCCTACGGTGGTCGTCGTCTGCGACGTGCCGAGCAAGATGCTGCTTTCGCAGTGGAAGCAGGTGGGCCAACTCATCGACCAGGCGCGGCGCGATTGCCTGCCTGTCGGCCTGCAATTGCGCTACGTCGCTCGCATCACCACACGCTCGGGCCAAGAGCGCTGGGTCGTCCCGGCGCTCCTCGACCAAGCGCCGCGCTTCGACGAGGCGCTGTTGTTGCCGTTTTTCAATCACACGGGAGACAAAGACATGCTGGACTCCTTCGAGGACGACGAAACCGGCGGGATGATGATGACGTCAGACGCGATTCTCTCTCAAGTCTTCGCGGGCGAGCAGCCTGAGCGTGCGCAGCTTGATAGCGCTCGCCGGCTTCTGCCGCCGGTGGTTACCCGCGACTTTCTGGTGGAAGTTGTCGTTTGCCTGCTGCGGCAGGCCGACGAAATCCGCCGGCTCGACGAACTGCTCAACCGCGGCCGATCATCTCGGTTCGGCAATGTCTCTTAATCGGCAACGTCACTTAATCGGCAACGTCTCTTAATTTGTATTCCCAGTGTGTTCAACTCATCTGATTACGAGGTGAAGCGATGATCGAGGTAACAGGGGTTATTAACGGCGGCGTCGGAGCCGGGAAAACGCTGACATTGGTGCAGTTGTACCGCTATGCCAGCAGGATTGGCCTCGGGTTGGGACGGCCCGCCAACGGCCGGCTGAAAGAGGCGATCGATAGAATCTACCACGGGCGCACGCCCCAACCGTCCCCCTTGTTAACTGACCCAACGATCGGGGCGCTCCCCTCACTCCGCGCGCCCGATTCGATGGTCGAACGTGCGGTGTTCGTTCGCTTGGGGTCGCACGCCCTGGCGGGGTGTGCCTACACCTTCGTCGCTCCGCCCGGCGAGGAACAATGCCAAGTTGTGGCGCATCGGAAGGGCATGCTCGACGACCTGACCCGGTCAGTTCACGGCCCCAACTCGTCGGTGGTGCTCCTCGAGTGCGTCGACGGCATCCGGGCCGATTTCGAGGTCGGCGCCGAGATTTTCCTCCGCATCATCGAAAAGCAAACCAAGGACTATCTGAAAATCCCCCACTTCGCCTCGACGGTGGGTCGCCATTCGGCCTTGGGCGCCGCTATTCGCTGCGCTAGCATGGTCTGTTTCGACCATGATCTCGACCAGATGGCGGCAGCGGCATCGCACTCCCCGTTCGAGCCGGACGATCAAATCGATCTGCAAACGAGGGAGCCAGCACGGGATGCTGACGAGACAGCCTCTTCAGCATCGGCTTATAGCTTTTTGGATGCGATTCCCACCGACGCTCGGCTCGAGTACCGCCAGGGCGTTTACGTCGTCACTGGTGCGGACGAGCGAACCGAGGAGCGGGTGCTCAGCAGCCTGCGGGTCATCGCCCTGGCCCACTGCAAGAAGTACATCGAGAATGACTTGCCCATGTCGAAGGCCCGCCTAGCGGTCGCGCAACGGCGGTTGGTCATCTTCACGAAATGCGACTTGCATGAGCTCGTGGGGCTTGTGCCGCGGAACGCTTTGCGAGGTGTTTTGTCCGAGTTGACCAACGGACGTCCCCTGCATGGCGATGAGGTAGCCTATCTGACAGTCACGTCCGTCGTGCTAAATCCACGCCCCGTGCTTAATTCGCCTGCCGCGCAACTTCGTGATTTGAACATCGACGTGCCCGCGGAGAGTGAGGCGAGCAAGATCGAATCGCTCCGCCCGTTGGTGGCAACGATGGACGCGCAAGCCACGCATCATCGCGAGCTTCGGAGCAGCCGTCTGCCGAAGGCGGTCGCCGCCGGGTTCGCCGCGCTGCCCTGGCTGTTTTTGGCAGCGCTGTTGCTTGTGGTGATGGTTTTGCCTTTCGGCAGTTTTTCCGGAGGCGCGTGGCGCCTGCTGGCAATCGTGCCCGTCGGTTTTGTTGCGCTCGTTGGCTATCGCTGGCTGAGCGCGCCTTCTTTGGCAGCGAGCCGGACGTGAGTTTCGCCTCGGAAGGTTGCCTTTTTCGCTCTTTAGCGTGACCAGCGAATGATACCGGCCCACCATTGAGGACAGGCACTTATGCGCGATCACCGGCTGGAATTGGAGTTCGAACGACTGGCCAACTCTCCGGCCCGGCAGCAGACGTTCGGCAGCGTCTCAGCCGACCGCTTCAGCCCGCAAATGCCGCCTGAGGAACTTGCCTGGCTCGACGAGGCGCAGCGGTTGACGGTGCAAGACCAGGTGCGCACTGGCAAGCAGCCCTTTGCGCTCTTTGTGGCGCGGTCGCATTTGCTTTACTTCCAGCACGTCGCGGCGGGCAATCGTTCTGCTGCCGGCGAGCGACATGGTTACACCCTGCGGGCGATCAAACTGGCTGCCGATAGCCCCTTAGCAGCTCCGCGGACAAGGCCGTCGCGCCCATATGGCTGGGCCCTGTTCGTCGTCCTGACCCTGGCCGCGCTAGCGGGGCTGGTGGTCCATGGCGCAGTGCTGCACGAGCAATTGAGTGAACTGAAGTGGCGCTTGTGCTCTGTCGAATCTTCGATCGATCGGCACGGCAACGGTCTGTCGCTTAGCGACCCCGCCTGGAGTAGCGGGGCCACGCCGCCAACGCAGAGTCACGCCCCCGCCCAAATTAAACCCGCTGGGCCGTCGGTCGGGCGCCTAATAGATTCGGGCGGCAAACCAGTTTGCCCACTCGAAGAGTTTTATCCCCAAACCCAAGAGGTGAAATGAATGTTGGTCAAAATCAAGCGTTTTTTCAATAACCCGGCGCCGCCGCCCCCAGAGAACGATCACTTGGGCCGCATTACGATCTTTTCGAGGCTGGCTCAGACAATGGCCGAGTGCTTGAAGCCGGCTGCTCGCGAACCGACCACATCGGGTGACGGATTGGAAATTGTGCCAGCGCCGTCCTCGGCGGCGCTCGCGCAATGGTTGCGCCTGAGCGGCGCCTACGAGCCGCGCGATGCGCCGGACGCGACCTATGCCGAGGTGCTCGGCAAGAAACCCGACGTCCAGGTGTTCCCGCTCTATCGAGACTGCCGGGCCGACGGCGATTTATCGCGCAACACCAGCGACGACCGGCTGACCGAGCTCGGTGAGCCTGTCGCGGCTTCCGGCGAACTGGGCGCGCTAATTTCGCTGCGGGTCGCCGCGGCTACAGCGCTTTCGATCTCGCTAAAGCCGGACTCGGAATTCGCCAAGTTGGATTACGGTCAAGCGACGAAAATCATCGACGCCGAAATCAATAGGCTCAACAAAGATTTGATCGCCACCCGTCAGAAGGTAAAGACACTGGTGGAGCGCCGAATTGGCGTGATCGATGCCCGCCTGGACGAGCTGCACGCCAGCAGGAGCTCTGCCCACAGCGTCATGCTCGACGATACCGTGCTCGAACTGATCGACTCCGAGGACACGCTCGCCCGGCTCGAGGCACTCCAGATACAGCCGGCCAAACTCATGGCCGTCACCAGCTAATTCATCATCGCAAAACGCAAGGAACATCCAATATGATGCACCAGATTTTCTCGCGGCGTAAGCCGGCCGTTCGACCCGCCGTCGCCCCGTCGTCTAGCGACTCAGATTTTCTCAAGGGGCTCACCGACCGGCCGACGGAACCGGTTTCCCAGGCGACTCCCAAATATGCGATCGATTTCCCGTCGCAATCGAGCACGGCAAGTGAGGCGGTCAAGAGCGCGCTCGCACGAGCCATAGATCCGCAGTCGCTGCTCGACCTCGAGTACCGGCTGATGATTCGAAAGGCGCAACTCGAGACCATCCAGCGGCTGCTTGCAAGCCCGGAGGTCTCGGCCGATCAAAAAATCAACGCCCCGGCGTTCAAAAAAGCGGCTGCCACGCTGGAGGATAAAGCCGATAAGCTGTACCGTCGCGAACTGGATGGTGTGCGGGCAGAGTTGGCACCCCTGCTCACCGAAGTACAGTGGCTGGATACGTTTTATATCCAGGCCGCCATCCCGCAATCCGCGGAAGGCATTCGCTCGCGGCTCAACGTTTGCTCCGTTCCGCTTCAAACCGCCATAAACTATTCCACATTCGGCCGCACCGTTTACGGACCCATGGCTTCGGCCGGGCCCGTTCACCTCCTGTGGCATGGCGTGTGGGTCACCAGCGAACCCGTTGGCGAACCCGATACGGTGGCGGCCATCAGTGCTCCCGCCCTGGCTCATGGAGCAGCGGTTGTCACGCCACTGCTGCCGGGAGTTGCCGCCAGCGACGTGTGCCGGGACAAGCCGGGCTTCGAGAACGTGCTCCTGGTCGACGCCCCGATCAATTCGGTCGTCGACGGACGAACCACGATCGTCAACGGCTCCGCGGTCCTCGCGGGCATGGTCGTCCACCTCGTGCTGGTCAACGAGGAAACGGGGCTGGGCACGCCGGTCGGAGGTGCGGACCAAACGCACACCGTTAGCGCGCGGATCGCTGGCATCGATACGTCTCCGCTAGCCGACGACTGCGGGCTCCAGTATCGCCCTATCACGGGTCAGATCTACGTCGGTTCGTCTACAACCGACCCCCGTACGCTTGTCACATCGCTTTATTGTATTCAGGGGAGCGGCACGGCACGGGGCACCGTCCCCGAGCTGCAAGGGCATACGCTTCTGGCGATGAATTTGCTCCAGGCCCGGCTGAAAGTCATGTCGCCCCTGGTGGCCAACAACCTGCCAGAGGTCGAGAACCGACTGCGAGACGAGCTCGTTTCCAGGAACGATCCGAAGAAGCCGTTTTCCTTCCTATCGCTGTCGCTCGATACCACGAGCGAAGAGGCCAGGCAATTGACGATCCAGGGCGGAGTAAAGGTAGTTGTCAAAGTAATGCTCAAGGGTGTCCCGACCACGATCAGCTACGCGATCGTTCCGGTCCAAGACGACAATTTCAGCGTGCAACGGCTGTCGAACCCGGAAGGCAAGTAGCCGTAAATCAGAGAATTTGATCCAACGCGCCAGGTCAGGAGCCTATTGCCAGAAGACAGCCGGCTCTAAGGCCTGCATTTACAAGCAAATGTGAAGCACCGATGAGGTGGCTACGTGTCGGACAGTTTCACGAACCTGCCAGAGACAAAACTCTCAAACGAAAGGAAATCAGATGATTCGAGCAACGGTTAACGAATCCCGGCCTTTTGTCGCTCAACTCGATGAAGAAGATCAACGATTCCAAGCCGGTCACGACAACACGACGCAGCAAAGCATCGTGGTGCGGTTTCAATGCCGCTTGGCCGCCGAACAGGAAGGGGGCGAAAAGTCCATCGACAACGTTCTGGACAACTGGTTTAGCGGAAAGGGTAACTGCGAGGTCGTGCCGGGCACTGTGGTTCTCGAATTCCTCGACGACCAGAACAACAACGCGCTGATAGGCACGCTGACCCTCATGGCTTGTCAGCTAGAAATGCTTTCAACGACCACGACGCACCAGGCCGTTCAGGCAAGCGTCCGCGTCCGCTCGTTCAAATCTGAGTGGAAACCGGCGAGCGGCGCAGCGAGCATCGAGCAAAACTTGCACGAGAAATTCAGCAACACCTTCCAGCGGGTAACCGGGAGCCCGTGACAAGAAAGCTAACCCTTTTTCTTTGGAGGACAAAACGTATGGAATACCGCTTTCATAACTTGCCGAACAAGAAGCCTGACATTTCGGAACAGGGAAACGATCTGATCTTTGCGCAATGCCAGCGTCGCAGCAACGGCAAGACCAGCGTGATCCACTCGCTCACCAGGCCGCTGGCCGCCGACGGCGATCTCAAGTTGCACCGCGTCGCCGAATTAGCCGCGTCGTTCACTCACTTGAGTGACAAGAAACAAGAATGGCCCCAGTTCACGGCCGTCCAGAAGCTGGCTAATGGCAACGAGTTCAAAATCGAAGCCAAGGGCATCCTGGTCCGCTCCGTGTCGCTTTTGCCGGGCGCGGCCGGCTTTCTTGAGCAGATCTCGTTCGAGATCATCGAGCAGGAGCGGCGGCGCAATCGCCAGGACGAGGTTAAGCTGACTGTGCCGACAGCGGCACGCTAAAGAGCCAACGGCTTTCACGCCGCCGCGCCCGAGCCGGCGCGGCGGCGGGCAGATTGCCGACACTCGGGAGATGTAACATGCCACAGGCCACCATCGAACTGCAATTGACCACGCGCAGTGGCACGCGATTCGAATCGCTGGGCGAAGAGCGTTTCGATCTGGTCGAGGGACTGCACCGTCGCGGCTACTTGCGCGCCAACTGTTTGTTGGCGCCGGACCAGTCTCGGCTGTGGCTCAAGTTGTTGGGTGGGCACATAAAGCTGACCTACCGCGACAACACACTGTACGAGGGCTCGATATCGGCAGCCGCGCGCCGGGGCCCGACCGTCCGCGTCGGCTCGCGCCCCGACTTCGCGCGCGATCGGAGTCGAGCGGGGCAAGAAACTTCATTCCTCAGTCCGTCCGCCCAACCAACGCCAATTCATGAGTTGCGCGGGTTCAAGCAGGCTTACGCTGCCGTGGCCGGCTTGGAACTTCTGTCGGCGCGGGTTACAAGTCTGACGAAGTTAGGTCACTGCTGCGAGTTCGATCTGCTATGGCGCGCCGCCGCCCTCAGCGGAATGGTGCTGAAATCCGTCGCCGGCCGGCTGGAGATTTGCGCGCCGACTCCGTCGGCGACGTTGGCCTGGCCCCGCGACGTGGTCTGCTCTCCGCAACGCGAATGGGCCCGAATCCCCAGCCCCCACGCGCGCTGCATAGCGATCGATCAACAGGGGGGCGAACTCTTCGATTCGGGAGAACAATCGCCGCAAGCCGATCTTCCGATCGCTCGCGAACTGCTCGAAGCTAGCCAATGCGCCGGCGCGCCGTTGTCGTCGCTCGATTGGCTGCACGAGGCCGACCGTGCCGTTTGCCAGAGTACGGCCCGGCAACTGGCCCAGGCCGGTCTTTCGCGAGCGTATGGGTGTGAGATTGTCGTCAGCGATGCGTCCATGGCGCCGCTGCAACAATACGCGGTGCCGACGGGTTTAGGCGAGACCTGCAACCTGGTGGTAGGCGATCGCCGCGTGCGCTTCGACCCGCGCAAGCGCGTGCAATTGCGCAACAGGCTGTCTTTCGTGGCGGCCGTGGCCGCAAGCCTTCCGCCGAAATCGCGACGGCCAGGCGCGGCCGTTCGCCCAGGCATCGTCTGCGAAACTCTGGACCCCACGGGACGCAAATGCGTCCGCGTCTGGTTTCCTTGGATGTCTGGTGGCGGTAGCGGCGCGCAACGCGAGGGAATGTGGTGCGCCACCGATTGCAAGTTTGCCGGCCTGCAGCCGACCCCGCACTACGCCGGAGTCGGGCCGCTGGTTGGCGATTGGGTCGAGGCGGTTTTCAGCGGCGCGCCGGAGGCATTGCCGTACGTGCGGCGCGCTGTGCCGGTCGGTAGCGGCCTATCGGCGACTGATACCGACAAGTATATCACGCTCTACGATTCGCCGCCGCTACGCGTGGTGATCGAGCGGACGACCGGCAAAGTTTGGTGGATCAACACCGACGATGGCCGCAAGGCAACCCTCTGCGTGCGCGACGGAGGCGTCGACTTCGAGGGAGATCTCCGTTTTGTGTAACCCCTTGTGAGCCTGGCGCCTGAAAATCAACTTATACCCCTGCAGGGATCCAACATGTCTTCGCTCCACGCCAGCATTTCCCACGAAAGCATCGAGGCCTTTCTCGACCTGATCGAGCCAAGCATCTTTGGCGACGTTCACGCCCCGGTCGACGATTTCGATCGCTTGACGATCGAGACGGCAATTCGCGAACGGATCCTCTGCGCGTTGAATGCACAGGCGGCCAGAGCCTGTTTCGGGCAGCGAACGCCGGAATCGATTGTGGCTTACGCCACGGAAGCCGGGGGGCGCGATGCCGCCGGACGCCTCAAGCCAACCGAGTCCCTCGACGGAGATCCGACGCTGGTTCACTCGACGACGATGTACCGCATCGGCGACGAGGGGCTGTTGGCCGCACCGGTGGCGGGACAATCGCTGTTGGTGCCCGCTGTCACCAATGTCGTCATGGTCGAGCGTCACACGACGCGCAGGGACAGCGTCCTGCTGAAACTGAAATTCCCCAGGCCGATCGGCAAGATGATTTGGCCGCAAATTGAGCGGAATCGGCTCGGCATCGCCGTGTATGCCGAGCCCCGCTCCGTAAGGGACTGGCAAGCATTTCGCAGCCTGACGGATGGCATTTGGCGAGTATGCGGGCATGATCGGCAGGCGGGGAGTTTCGTGGTCGAGCCGGGAATCGGACCCGTTGCGCAGCCGTTGCCAGGTACGGAACATGCGGGCATCGCCGACATGTACCAGCAACTCGCGACCTGCTGGGCCGGACGGTTCTTTCGACTGCCCGTCGACGACCTGTTGCGCTGGGCCCACGACGAAACCAACTTGACCTGCGAAGTGCGCGTCGGCACGGGCGAGGCTGAGTCAATCTGCGAGACGCCAGCCGGTTGGTTGTGGTTAAACTGTCTGCCGCTTTGGAACAACATCGTGTGCGTGCAAGATCCCATGATTTTAAAATCGCGAGGCTGGCCTATGCGGCCAACACGCGAAGTGGAACTGCTTGCGCACGATGCCCGACAACCACAGGATCCCATTTCGCTGCTGGGCTGTTACTGCGCTGCTACCGGCACGCACTTCTACGACGCCCGCTTGTCGCTCGGCCAGGTGGACCCGCTGCAACTGGTCGAGCAGGTGATCGGTGGCGATGGTCAAATGCGGCTGCGTTTCAGGGTTGACATCGATCCGGGCGCCCTGTTCGTCAAATATCTGAACCCGACCGACTGGGGGCGCGTCGCGATAACGCCCGGGCTTGATTGGGCCCGCGCCGGTCGCGGCGTACATTTATTGGCCCGTACGACCCGTTCTCCGCTAGTGGAAAACTCTTTCTTGGGCGGGCTCGCGACCTGTACGGCGCCCCATCTGTTCCCAGGCGCCGCGTGCGATACTGACTCGGCGATCGAGCGGTCCGTCAATGCCGCTTTGCCTCACACCTTGAGGTTGGAGCTGCGCAGATTGGGATATCATGAGCGCAGCTGCATACTGAGCATACGCACGTCGACGTGCCTGGCGGACAACGACGAGGCACAACCGACCCGCCAACCGATTCCGTGCAAGCAAGCGGTCTTGGTTGCCCCGCCCAGTCTCTCCGCCGCCGATCTCAATATTTACGCCGCAATGATCGAGCGGCGACTCTCCGGCCGATGCTTGTTGCCGATCAGAATCTGTTTCAAAGCGGCGCCAAAGGCATTGCCGCAGCATCGTTGGAAGCAGCCAGCTAGCGCAAACCTCGGGAGGAACAAATCATGACACCATTCTTGTGCGTGGGGGACGTCGTAGAGTTCAAGTTGTCCGCGGGGACGGCTTGGGCCGGCGGCTTCGACGGCACCATAGAAATTGAACAAGGAAAATGGCGCGTCGTCGTCGACGGTAAGCCCGTGTGCTTCGCCGACGATCTGCCGGGCTTCGCGCAAAAGCTGTTGACCAAAGGATACACCGCCACCGGATTTGCCGACGCTCCGGGGCGCGTCGTGTCAGCGTCTCTCACGATCGACGGCGCAAGCCTGTCACCACGCCTGACGCGCGACGGGAAGCACGCCGCCACGCGGCGCACCACCGGCCGGTTTTCCATCTGCGTGACCCCGGCTTTCAATCTTGCCGGCGCACCGAAACCGGACATTGTCCTCCAAAAGAGCGGAACTTGGCGGGTGCGGTCAAGCGGCCAGCAGCGCCTCACTCTCGAGCCATAGCCGGCTGATGGAATTGCGTTTCTGGAACCATTCACCGGTCGTTACATTTTTCTTGGAGATGCGAACATGACACCCATTTGGTTGAACACGATCCCCGCGCATATGATTGATTCGTCGACTTGGGAAATTTCGCTGGGCAACTTAGGCCCTGCCGAGGTCGGTGGGTACTGTAACCTGTGCGATCGGCACGCCAAGTTGAAAAGTGGAATCGAGTGCCACCACATTGTCGGTCGTGAGCACTTGAAATGGATGGGGACAGTGTATTCGGTCGCATCGGCGCCCGCCGTCGCCTTGCCTGTCGACTTGCACCGCACCGTCAGTGCCCGCATGGCCGCCGAACTGCGCTACCTGGGCGGACGTCCAAGCTCGGATCTGATCGACCTCGATTACCGGCAGCTCTTGGAGTTGTACTATCAGGTCTACTGCTTTCATTTCGAGTCTCCCGCCTTGTACGCCATCGCCCGCAACGTGCTACAGTTCGGATTCAGGACCCCTGTTTCCCACTAGTAAGGGCGACCCACCCGGCGAACTATTTGCGGTTTTATCTGATGTGTCGATCCGGGGACGCCCTAAAGGCGGCCCATCTGTTAAATGCACGTAGCGGCAGTAGCGTCGTCGACCATGGGTCCCAATCGGCGCGAAGCTGACCCAGTGGCTACGTCGGGCCGGCCAGTCGAGAACTGCCAATGTTGGACGAACGCAACTCAAAGAGATGACTGGAACAGGAATGCCTCGGTTTCAAAGTCCGAGGGACAGCCAGATAGCATTGCTGCCGCGCTGGACGCACTTCCTTCGACGCCATCGCGCCGGCAGCGAGCCTGCGACGCGTCGCAGCTAATCTCGTTGGCTGGTCGAAACCGCCTGTCATTTCGCCACACCTTCTGCAGCAGGCAAAGGCAACGAGCCTGACGGCGCAAATCCCCCCGCGGAGCGCCATCCGTGTGGGACGAACCCAGCCCGAACCGTCGCAGTGCGCCGAAGTTACTACCTCCGGCGGGTGAGGTCGCCGATTTGGCGGACGGAGGGCGCCATTCCACACGCCGACGATTCGCGGTCCGACTCCATTCGGTAGTGTACAAATCCCGTCGATAGGGCCGGTGGCGCCGGCCCAGATGTGGCCGGCGGACCAAATCTCACCGATTCCAGGTCGCCAGTAGGCCTTTCGAGCCGCCCTCTGGCGACCTGAGGGCGTTATTCGTGATCGTGCGGCAACCTGTGGTCGAGCCCGTTCACTAGTGCCTCGGTAGCGGATCGCGGGCACCCTGTCGCTGCCGCCAGAACTTCAACGCGCAGTTGCGGGTGTCATGCACTTGGCAAATCGCCCGTGATGATTGCCACGACGGTGGGCCCTAAGGGCAAACGCGACGGATCGGAGGTGGCGTCATCAGCGTCGCGGGTGTACAGGCTAGCAGTCACGAAATGCCCATCAAAGTTAACGAGCATTCGACTGCCGGCCGCAAGACCGTACGCTACGCGCTCTCGCGGTGACGCTTTTCGCACCCGACTCGTTACGAGTGGGTGACGCTCGAACCAGCGGCGGTCGAGCATGGCATCGATTTCTTGGACGGCAGCCACGGCGGCTTCGTTTTCGACCGCCTGAAAGGAGAAATGGGTAGTGGGGCCACGGTCGAGAAGGTGCTGAACTTTATGCAAACGAAAGGGCATGTTTCAATCCTCAAATTGGGAAATTGGGGGAGGGGGAGGTTTGCCTCAAGGTAAATCTGGGCAGCGTTCAGCATCACCGAGCCACAAACCGCCTTGGATCGGTTAGCTCCAGCGTCTATCGGGTGCTTGGTCTGCAGCTCCGGTTGCCCGGAGCGCTCCCGTCATTGACGTCGGCGCCTTGCAAGAGCATCGCGGCAAGCTTCGCGCGATCGGCCGGCGAAAGTTTGATCAGAGCAGCCGCCAGCAGGGCCAGCGAGTTGTCGTTGGCGGCGTCCTGGTCGCCGGCGCCGTTCTCGAGCACGACTTGGCCACGCGTTCCACGGGGCCCGTCTTCGGTTGTTTCGTGCTCGTTTTCACTTCGGCTGGTGCAACCAGTGGTGCAACGAAGCGAAGAGGTTGACGCAAGTGCTTGCAGATTACCACTTGCGTGGGCGGAGCGTCGCGTTCGCAATGCGAAGGTCGAGGGTTCGACTCCCTTCCGCTCCACTTCAAGCAACCCGTTGACAGCAGTTGTCAGCGGGTTGTTTTCGTTGACATTCCAAGGGTTTGCGCAATCGGTCGCGCGCGGCATGGGGTTCGGCCGTTCGCCTGATCATTCACCGGCGGATGATCTTATCGAAATAGCTGGCGTCGATGCCGTGCTTCGCGCAATACTCGCGGCTGTATGCGAGCAGGTTGAACGCCTCGA
>DASZTS010000104.1:0-114625 GCA_035547915.1 Pirellulales bacterium
CGATTCGCTGCAAAACTCGGGCGGCACGAGCATCTCGATGTACGGTGGCAGCGGTAGCGACACCCTGTCGAGCACCGGGGCCACCAGCAGTGCCATGGTGGGTGGCACGGGCAACAGCTCGCTGTACTCCAGCGGTGGTTCGAGCATCACGCTGTTCGGCGGCACCGGCAACGATACGCTGGGCTCGAGTGGCGGCACGAGCGTCTCGATGTACGGCGGTAGCGGCGGTGACACTCTATCGAGCACCGGTGGCACGACGGTCACGATGGTGGGCGGCACGGGCAACAGCTCGCTCTATTCGAGCGGCGGTTCGAGCATCACACTCTTCGGTGGCACGGGGAGCGACACGCTGGGCTCGAGCGGTGGCACGAGCGTCTCGATGTACGGCGGTAGCGGCAATGACACGCTGTCGAGCACGGGCGGAACGACGGTCACGATGGTGGGTGGCACGGGCAACAGCTCGCTTTACTCCAGCGGCGGTTCGAGCATCACGATGTTCGGCGGCACGGGCAACGACACACTCTCGGGCGACGGCGGCACTGGCATCTCCATGTATGGCGGCACGGGCAACGATACGTTGCTGGCCGGCAGCAGCTATACCATGACCACCTCGGGTGGCACGGAAACGCTTTACACTTCGGCCGGCAGCAGCATCACGATGTTCGGCGGCAGCGGCAACGATTCGTTGGGCAGCAGCGGTGGCACGAGCGTGTCGATGTACGGCGGCAGCGGCAGTGACACGCTATCGAGCACGGGCGGCACGGCGGTCACAATGGTGGGTGGCACGGGGAGCAATTCGCTCTACTCCAGCGGCGGCTCGAGCATCACGATGTTCGGCGGCACGGGTAACGACACGCTGTCGAGCACGGGCGGTACGAATGTCTCGATGTACGGCGGCAGCGGCACCGATTCACTCTCGGCCGGCGGCACCAGCACCACGCTGAGCGGATCGGGCGGCACCGTTACGATGTACACGAGCGGCGGCTCGAGCATCTCGATGTTCGGCGGCACGGGGAACGACACGCTGGGCAGCACGGGCGGCACGAGCGTCTCGATGTATGGCGGCACGGGCAACGATACCCTGCTCATCACGGGTGGCACCGCCAGCACGCTCGTGGGCGGCACGGGCACCAGCTCACTCTATTCGAGCGGTGGTTCGAGCATCACGCTCTTCGGCGGCAGTGGCACCGACACACTGGGCGGCACGGGAGGCACGAACATCTCTCTGTACGGCGGCAGCGGCAACGATCTCCTGTCGAGTTCCGGCATCACGTCGAGCACGCTGGTCGGCGGAACGGGCAACGACACGATGTACAACAGCGGCGGCTCGAGCATCACGCTGTTCGGCGGCACGGGCAACGATACGTTGGGCAATACCGGTGGCACGGCGATTTCCGTCTATGGCGGCACGGGCAACGACACGCTCACCAACACGGGCGGCACCAGCAACGCCCTGGTGGGCGGCACGGGCAATAGCTCGCTCTATTCGAGCGGTGGTTCGAGCATCACGCTCTTCGGCGGCAGCGGCAACGATACGCTGGGCAGTTCCGCCAATACCTCGATTTCGATCATCGGCGGCGGTGGCAACGATACGCTCACCAGCACGGGCGATACCAACGCCACGGTCATCGGAGGCGGCACGGGGGCGAACTCGATGTACGCCAGCGGTGGCACGGGCATCACGATGTTCGGTGGTAGCGGCAACGACACGCTGGGTGTGGCCGACAGCGCGCAGGTCGAATTGGCCGCCGGGGCCGGCAACAACATCTACTCGGTCGGCGGTTCGGGCAACACGGACCAGCCGGCCGTCGTCACGCTCGACGACGTCGATACCTATGGCGTCGATCAGGCCGACAGCGACGCCATCGTCTCGGGCACCAACACCATCGAGTTCGGCGACCGCGAGTCGAGCGTCTCGCTCGATCTCGGTTTGGCCGGTGCTGGCCTTGCCAATCAGGACGTGCCCTTGCAACAGGTGACGAGCGACCTGTCGCTCTCGCTCATCGGCCAGTTCCAGAACGTCATCGGCACGGCGGGCAACGATTCGATCGTCGGCGGCAGCGGCCACAACATCCTCTACGGCGGCTCGGGCGAGGCCACACTCGTCGGTGGCTCCGGCCCGGCCACGCTCGTGGCAGGCACCGGCAACGACTGGCTGGGGGCGGGCACCGGTGGCACGACCTTCCGCTTCTCGGGCAGCCAGTTCGGCAGCGATACGGTCGACCCGCCGGGCGGCCCCGACAACACGCTCGACTTCTCGCAGTTCGGCGGCCCCGTCACGCTCAACCTGGGCAGCACCGTGGCACAGGTGGTGAGCAAGACGGCCGCCGGCCTGTCCATGCTCACGCTGACGCTGGATGCCAATGCCGCGGGGCTAAACCCCGACGATATCGCGGCCGCCATCGATTCCGTCATCGACAGCCCTTACAACGATTCCATCACCGGCAACTCGGCGGGCAATCGTTTCTTCGTCGGTGCCGGCAACGACACGTTCACGGGCGGTGGAGGGAGCGACACGTTCTTCTTCTCCGGCAGCCAACTCGGCAGCGACCAGATCGACGAGACGAGCACGGGCAACACGCTCGACTTCCTCGGCATGGGTGGGCCGGTGGACGTGAACCTGAGCGGTTCTGCCGACGGCGCGCAGGTGACCAGCCCCGCGGCCGCCGGCACGAACCTGAGCGTGACGCTGAGCAATCCGAACGCCTTCGACGACGTGATCGGCACGCGCTATGGCGACACACTCCAAGCCGGCAGCGGCGACGTCTCGATCTACGGAGCCGGCGGCAACGACAGCCTGTTCGCCGGCACCGGCAACGATTACATCCAGGGCAACGTGGAACAGGTCGTCTACCTCGACTTCAGCCATCCCGCATCGACGGTCGATTGGCAGTATTCTGCGAGCGACCAGGCGGGCATCCTCGCGCGGCTCGCGCAGGATTACGCGGACTTCAACTACGAGTTCACGGCAGACCCGGCGCAGGCCGCGGCATGGGCGGTTTCCTTCGGTGGCCAGTACACCACCTTCGAGATCAACCAAGGCTCGGCCGGTGGCGCCTCCAACGAGCTCGATTTCGGCAACGTCGATTTGGGCGGCGTCTCGACGATCAACGTCAATCCGTTCTTGGGCACGGCCGCTGGCCTGGTGGCCCCGACCGACGCGAATGTCATCAGCCTGACGGCCGAGATCGTCGCCCACGAGCTGGGGCACCAGTCGGGCCTGCGGCACAGCGACGCCTTCGGGCCGATCGGTACCGGCGTCTATGGGACGGTGGCGTCACTCTATGGCCCCAGTTTGCCGGCTGCGAGCGGCACCGCGCCCGAGACGCCCCAAGATATCATGGCTTCGCCGGCGTCGGTCGACACCACGCTGGCCGAGGCGGCCGGCCTGGATGCCGATGGCAATCCTACGCAGCAGACCTACTTCGGCGCGCGCGACGATATCAAGCTCGCCTTCAACGACGACGGCACCGTACTCAACAAGGCCGGTCTGCCGACGCTCCCCGCGCCCAGCGGCCTGGCCGCCAAGATCACACAGACGTACCAGATCGGCAACCTGCCGCAGTTGGCCGTGCCCAACACGATCGCCGATCCGACCAATGTCGATTTCGGCAAGACGTTCGACGTCACGGCCGTGGCCGTCAACGGTGCCCTCACGATGCCCAACGAGCAGGATTTCTACGCCTTCCAGGGGACCGCCGGCGAGTTGATGAATTTCCAGGCGATCTCGAACACGAACACATCGAACCCGCATCCCTTCTTCACGGAACTCGTGCTGCTCGACGCCAGCGGCGACCTGCTGGATCCCATCGCCTACAACCTGCACGACTTCGAGTCGACCGATTCGTCGATCGTCGATGTGACGCTCCCCAGCACAGGCACCTATTACATCGGCATCGACGCCTATGCCGGCGTGCCGCAGAACATTTCGCCCACTTCGCCCGGCGACTACCAGTTGTTCATGTACAGCTTCGCCACGACCGCCGGGACGATGCCGGCGACCAGTGGCGGCGATACGATGGTCGGCGGCGCCGGCGGCGATACGTTTGTCGCCAGCGCGGGCAACGACTTGGTGAACCTCGCGCCGGGCAACACGAATCCTGCCACGATTTACGGCGGCAGCGGCCAAACCACCGTGAACGCCAATGGCGACGTCACGCCGATCGTCATCGGGGGCGATGTACAAATCGAAGCCTTCACTACCACGTCGACGATCACTTGGGCGACACCGGTTGACATAACCTACGGCACGGCACTGAGCGATACTCAGCTCGACGCCACCGCGAACGTGAGCGGTACGTTCGCTTACTCATTGCCGGCTGGCACGGTACTGCACGCTGGCGATCAGACAATAAATGTCACCTTCACACCTACCGACACCACCGATTACTCCACCGCTACCGCCAGCGTCATTTTGCACGTCGATCCCGCCGCGCTGACCATTGCCGCCAACGACCAGGTGATGACCTATGGCGGCACGTTGCCGGCGCTGACGGTGACGTACAACGGGTTGGTCAATGGCGACACGGCGGCCACCTTCGGCACGAGCCCGAACGTTACTCCCACGGTGGCCGCTCCGTCGAGCAACCATGTCGGCACGTATGCGGGCGCAATCGTGGCCTCGGGTGCATCGGATCCCGATTACACGATCAGCTATGTAGCCGGAACCTTGACGGTCACGCCGGCGGCGCTGACCATTACCGCCAACGACCAGACGATGGTCTACGGCGGCACGCTGCCGACGCTGACCGTGACGTACGCCGGACTGGTGAATGGCGATACGCCGACCACATTTGGCACGAGCCCGAACGTCGCTCCCAGCATTAACGCACCGTCGACCGACCACGTCGGCACCCACAATGGCGCGATTGTGGCCTCGGGTGCTTCGGATCCCGATTACACGATCAGCTACGTAGCCGGAGACCTGACCGTCACGCCGGCGGCGCTGACCATCACTGCCAATAGCCAGACGATGGTCTACGGCGGCACGCTGCCGACGCTGACCGTGACGTAACCCGGGCTGGTGAATGGCGATACGCCGGCTACGTTTGGCACGAGCCCGAACGTCGCTCCCACGGTGACCGCACCGTCGACCGACCACGTCGGCGCCCACAACGGCGCGATTGTGGCCTCGGGTGCTTCGGATCCCGATTACACGATCAGCTACGTAGCCGGAGACCTTACCGTCGCGCGCGCGGCGCTAACCATCACCGCCAATAGCCAGACGATGGTCTACGGCGGCACGCTGCCAACGCTGACGGTAACGTATACCGGGCTGGTCAACGGCGATACGCCGGCCACGTTTGGCACGAGCCCGAACGTCGCTCCCACGGTGACCGCTCCGTCGACCGACCACGTCGGCACCTACCAGGGCGCGATCGTGGCCACGGGTGCCTCGGATCCTGACTACACGATCAGCTACGTAGCCGGAGACCTGACCGTCACGCGCGCGGCGCTAACCATCACCGCCAATAACCAGACGATGGTCTACGGTGGCACGCTGCCGACGCTGACGGTGACGTATACCGGACTGGTGAACGGCGATACGCCGACCACATTTGGCACGAGCCCGAACGTCGCTCCCACGGTAATCGCTCCGTCGACCGACCACGTCGGCACTCATAACGGAGTGATCGTGGCGTCGGGCGCTTCGGATCCCGATTACACCATCAGCTATCTCGCCGGAACACTGACGGTCACGCCGGCGGCGCTAACCATCACCGCCAATAACCAGACGATGGTCTACGGCGGCACGCTGCCAACGCTGACGGTAACGTATACCGGGCTGGTCAACGGCGACACGCCGGCCACGTTCGGCACGAGGCCGAACGTCGCTCCCAGCATTAACGCACCGTCGACCGACCACGTCGGCACCTACCAGGGCGCGATCGTGGCCTCGGGTGCCTCGGATCCCGATTACACGATCACCTACGTAGCCGGGACCCTGACGGTCACGCAAGCCACCCCTGTCATCACGTGGCCTTCGCCGGCGGCGATCACCTACGGCACAGCTCTGAGCAACACCCAACTGGACGCGATAGCGAATGTTATGGGAACATTCGTCTACAGTCCGGCTGCGGGCACCGTGCTCGGCGTCGGTAACCAGACGTTGAGCACGACATTCACTCCCAGTGACACCACCGATTACACAACCGCGACGGCCAGCGTGACGCTCGTCGTCAACCCATCCACCACTTCGAATCAAATCATCGTGCTCAATGGTACGGCCAGCGGGGCCCTGACGCTCTCTGGCAACGCCAGCATCAACGCGCCGGGTGCTGTGGTGGTCGACTCGAACTCCAAGACGGCGCTCGTGGCCAGCGGCAACGCCAAATTGAAGGCCACGGCTATCGACGTTGTGGGCGGTGTCGGCTCGTCGGGCAATGCCACGTTCAGCCCGGCTCCGTTGACCGGCCAGAAGGTCGTGGCCGACCCCTTGGCCGGGCTGGCCGTTCCCGCCGCCGAGACTTCGTTGGGGGCGATCAACCTGAGTGGCAACTCGTCGCAGACGATCAAGCCCGGCGATTACACGCAGATCTCCGTGTCGGGCAACGCGAAGCTCACGATGCAAGCGGGCACGTACATCATCACCGGCGGCGGCTTCAGCGTCAGCGGCAACGCCAGCGTGACGGGCAGCGGCGTGCTGATCTACAACGCGGGGAGCAAGTTCCCCAGCGCGGGCGGCAGTTTCGGATATGTCAACCTGAGCGGCAACGGCACGATCAGCCTCACGCCCGAATCGACCGGGGCGGATGCCGGCGTGTTGATCTTCCAATCGCGCGATAACGCCCAGGCGCTCACCTTCAGCGGCAACGCGATGGGCGGCATGTCGGGCACGATCTACGCTCCCGCCGCGGCGGCGACCATCAGCGGCAATGCGTCGCTCAACCTGCCGATGGTCGTCAACACGCTGTCGCTCAGCGGCAATGCCGTCTTCAACGACGTGGCCGCGCAGCCGGCCGCCGGCAGCACCGCCACCGTCTTCACACCCGCGCAGATTCGCACCGCCTACGGCATCGATGGGCTGTCGGCCGACGACGGCAGCGGACAGACCATCGCCATCGTCGACGCCTACGATGATCCCGCCATCTTCGACGCCCTCGACACGTTCGACAGTCAATTCGGCATCGCCTCCTCTGGCCCGACCCTGTATCAGCAATACGGTCCGGCCTCGACATTCTTGAGCGTGTTGAATCAGAGCGGCCAGACCATGCCCCTGCCGGCCACGGACCCTGCCGGCACGGGCGACAACTGGGAGATGGAGGAAGCGCTCGACGTGGAGTGGGCCCATGCCCTCGCACCCGGAGCACGCATCGTGCTGGTCGAAGCCGGCAGCCAATCGCTGGGCGACCTGATGGACAGCGTCGCCACGGCCGCCGACCAGCCCGGGGTGTCGGTCGTGTCGATGAGCTGGGGCTTCACGGAAGGTCAGACGGTGCTGGCCGCCGACGAAGCGCTGTACGACAGCTACCTCACCACCCCCGCCGGCCACCAGGGCGTGACCTTCGTGGCCAGCACGGGCGATTTCGGTGCCGCCGCACCCGAGTATCCGGCCTTCTCGCCGAATGTCGTGGCCGTGGGCGGCACCAGCCTGAACCTCAACGCCGACGATTCCTACGCCGGCGAGACGGCCTGGGGATCGATCGACGCGGCCAGCGGCATCCTGTTCGGCAGCGGCGGCGGTGTCAGCCAATTCGAACCGGAACCGGCCTATCAGACCGGCGTGCAGACGACGGGCAACCGCACCACTCCCGACGTCTCGTTCGTGGCCGACCCGTCGACCGGGGCGTGGATCGCGGATCCTTACAACCTGGCCGCGAGCGATCCGTGGGAGATCGTGGGCGGCACCAGCCTCTCGGCGCCGTCGTTCGCCGCGCTCTTCGCGCTGGTGAACCAAGATCGCGTGGCCGGCGGCCAGGCGACGCTCAATACCGCCGGCCCCACCGAGGTCCAGCAGGCGCTCTACAGCCTGCCGCCGAGCGATTACCACGACGTGACTAGCGGCAACAACGGATACGGCGCCGGCGCCGGTTACGATCTGGTCACCGGTCTCGGCACGCCGATTGCCAGCCTGCTGGTACCCGACCTGGCATCGTACAACGGCGCCGGCAACGACTCCTCCTGGCAGGTCACGGTCACGTCGGCCAACGCGACGCTCGCGAACGGCGACGCGGCGATCATCAACGCCCTGACCGCGCAGATGAACGCCTTGCCGGCGTTCGACGTGGAAATGGTTGGCGGCGCGGCGGCTGGTGACACGGCCGACGGCGGCGAACGCGATTCAGAAGCCATTGCGAACGGCGCTGGACAGTCGCCCGATTCGTCGTCCGAATCGCCGGCGGCCCTTTCCGGCATGTCGGAGTTTGTCGTCCTGCCGTCCGCCGCACCACAACGCATCACGACGACCGACGATGTCTTGGGCTTTGTCGGTCAGGTAGGTCTCACCGCGCCCGACATGGGATCGAGTGGTGAGGACGAACCGACATTGCCGGTCGGAGGCATCGGCCGGACCGTCTGGGGAGACAGCGCGAGTATCGCCATCCCGGCTTGGCTCGACGAATCCACGGAAGCCCTGGCGATCGCCAGAGGTGACGAGGACGCCGCTCTGGACGGGGCGAGCCACGACCAACTGTGGGGCGATTGGACGGAAACCGACGAGAGCGATTGGTCCTTTGCCGATTGATGAACTCGGTGATTGAATCGGCCTCGTTGCGTCCTTGGTAAGCCGCGTTTCGACGGTCGTTCGCGTCTTCCTGCCCCTTCTCACCCGACGACGATCCGCGGACGGCGGGCCGGATCGCGCTCGGCGCGGCGAACGAGTTCTTGCACCATCCAGGGGACATTCCCTTCGCCCCACAGCAAGAAGTTCAGGTTCGCCGCCATGGGCGTCTCGTGCGACCAACCGAAGATGATCTCGGGGGGCGAACCGACGCGGCAGAACTCCAGGCCGATCGCCGCGATCACGTGCGATACCGACGCCGCGCGGCGCACGCGGATCACTTCCAACTCTCCCTCGTGCTCGATGTGCATCAGCGGCTGGTGATGGAAATCGCTCGGGTCGCCCAAGAAGACCTCGATGAACACCAGGTACGTGTCGGGCGGCAGTCGATGCCGCTTCCGCACCTGCGCGTTCTTCTCGGCCAAGGGAAATTGGCCGGGGCGGTGCGGCACGAGCACCTGGAAGTCGAACTCGCGGATCGTCTCCCACCGCTGGCGCGTCGCCTCGTCGGAGAAGGTGAAACCGCGGAACCGCAGCTCCGTGCTGCGCACCCAGCGCGACAGG
The DNA here is from genome assembly GCA_035547915.1 of Pirellulales bacterium. Taxonomy (GTDB): domain Bacteria; phylum Planctomycetota; class Planctomycetia; order Pirellulales; family JAICIG01; genus DASSFG01. The sequence goes on from DASZTS010000104.1 coordinate 9,284, forward strand.
CTCGAACTGACGAGGATCGTGCCCACGAAGAGCAGGGCGATCACCAAGCCAGACCGATTGTAGAACACGGCCAGCAACAGCATGGTGCTGAAGAAGGCGCATGCGAAGGCGAACGGTCCCGCCACGATCGAACGCCAACGCGACATCCGCCAGCGCCGCGCCAGATCGGCGAGCGCCGCCAGCGACGCGCCGGCGAGCAGCGCCAACACGCTGGTGGCATAGGCCCATTGCTGGGCCGACACGCTGGCATGGAACACGATGGTGACGACCAGGATGATGAGGTTGAAGACGTGCATCATCAGGCCATGACGATGCGTCCAGTTGAGGTCCATGCCGGCGCGGTGCAGGTTGGCAGGAACAAGGTCGCGCAGCGCGATGATGCTGCTGGCCCCGGCCAGGCAGAGGATGAGCACCGCGAAGCCGTCGTACAGGCTGCCCAGCCGGCTCCCCGCGAGGCGGCTGATCTCGCCGAACGGTATTCCGTCGGCCGTGCGTCCGCCGTGCGCCAGGTAGGCCAACGAACGGTGCTCGGCCGCTTGGACAAACCCCGAACCCCGATTGGGCACGAGCAACGTGGTGACGAAGACCGACGCCGTCACGTACACCGACATCAACAACGCCGCCGCCAACATCAGCTTGCGCGTATTGCGCACGCGGCCGGTCGCTTCGCCCGCTCGCCCCTTCACCAGCGGCGCGGCGGTCATGCTCAATTCGAAACCGCTGATGGCCAATGCCATCTGCGGGAAGGCGACGACCACGAGGGCGAGCAGTCGCCAGATGAGCGAGTGTATGCCTTCGGTCTTGCGCCAGATGCCGCCGTGTTGCAGGACTTGCTGCCACCACTGATCGATCAACTCGCGGTGTTCGTAGAGATGCTGCAAGCCGCCCACGATGACGACGCTCGACAGCGCCAGGTAGGCCGCCGTGATGGCCAACGCCAGCCGCAGCATGTTGCGCGTGAAGCCGCGGTGCAGCAGCCAGAGGAAGCCGAAGGCCAGCAGCGACAGACCGAGCGTGAGCCCCACCTGCCGCGTCCAAAAATGCGCGACGTGCGGCCAGAGCTTCGGCCCAAACCAGTGGCTGACGCGATCGTCGCCGGGTACGAAGCGCTCGATCACTTCGTGCCAATGCGGATTGGCCAACACGTGCGTCGACGCGTCGGCCAGCGACAGGCTGCGCGTGAGCACGAAGTCGGCGGCGACGAATCCCAGCAGCACGAGCACGATCAGCTTGCCGCCCCAACCCGGCAGTGTGCGCTCCAGCAAGCCTGTCGCTCCCTGACCGTCGGGCGAACGGCCCACGACGTAGGCATAGACGGGGAGCACGATGAGGAGCGTGACCAGCCCCATGAAGAGTGCCGCCAGCGGCGCGAGCGGACCGGCCGCCTCGACCATGATCGACGGCAGGTAGGCCAGGGTGCTGAAATAATCGAGGCCGACGAGCCCCAACACCAGCCACCAACTACTCGGCCTGACCGGAATACGAACGGGCGGCAAGCGACTCATGGACGCGACAGCTCCCCTGCCGCCACGCGGCGGCTGCGCGGCCTTCCGCGCGATCTCTTTGCTGGGTTATTCGCCGCAAGATACCGCGCCCTTGGCCCCCCTGACAGGTGCCTAGATGTGCTGAGACAGGCGGCAACAGAGATTCGACGCGCGGATTTTCGGATCGACTTTCCCGTATTCAACTTGCGTTCACACCGGAGAGCCGTGATGACTCTCGCCAATGCCTAACTCGGCATTGCGAGCCGCGGTAACCATTCATCCCGGCGGCGAGCGATCGTCCGGCTGCCGACAAGGGCCAAGATTGCCGCTTTGGCCGCTTCATCCAGCGTTGGCCATGAGGCGACCAAGCCCGGCTCAGCTCAAGAGCAACCGCAGGTCGTCGGCCGTAAGCTGACCGATGAGGCTGTTCTCGGCCGAAACGATCGCGTCGGCCAGTTTGCGCTTGTCGCGTTGCAGCTCGAGAATCTTCTCTTCCACCGTGTCGCGGGCGATCAGGCGATAGGCGAACACGCGGTGGGTCTGGCCGATGCGGTGGGCCCGATCGATGGCTTGCGCCTCAACCGCCGGATTCCACCAGGGGTCGAGGATAAACACGTAATCGGCCGCGGTCAGGTTGAGACCCAGTCCACCCGCCTTGAGACTGATCAGAAACAGCGGGCAGGCGGCGTCGGTCTGAAAACGTTCCACGCGCGCCGCGCGGTCGCGCGTGCTGCCGTCGAGATATTCATAGGCGATCTTGCGCTTATCGAGCTGCTTGCGCACGAGCGCCAGCAGGCTGGTGAACTGGGAGAAGACCAGCGCCTTGTGCCCCTCCTGCAGCACTTCGTCGAGTTGCACTAAGAGGGTCTCCAGCTTGGCGCTCGGTTGGGCAGCCTTCGCCTTGTCGAGCAGGCCCGGATGGCAGGCCGCTTGCCGCAGCCGCAACAGGGCCTCGAGCACGTGAATCTTGGCCTTGTTCATGCCATCTTTGGCAATACGCTTGCCAAGGGCGTCGCGGTAGTGGTTGCGTAGTTCGTCGTACAGCTTACGCTGCCGGGGCTCGAGTTCGCAGTACAGCGTCTGCTCCGTCTTCTCGGGAAGTTCGCTTAGCACCTGCTCCTTCGTGCGACGGAGAATGAAGGGACGTAGGGCCTTGGCCAACAATTGAACGTTCTCGGCATCGGCGGTCGAATCTTTCGAAAAGAATCGCAGGTTGTTCGAGCGGCCGAGCATGCCCGGATTGAGAAACTCGAAGATCGACCACAGCTCGCCGAGATGATTCTCGACGGGGGTGCCTGTCATGGCCAGTCGGTGCGGTGCGGTCAGCAGGCGACAGGCCTTGGCGGCTTGCGAGGCCGAATTCTTGATGGCCTGCGCTTCGTCCAAGATGGCGTAGTCGAACTGCAAGTCCTTGAGGTACCCGGCGTCGCGCCGGAGCGTGCCATAGGTGGTGACCACGAGATCGTATTGATCGAGCTTCTCGCGTGCCGCGCACCGAGACAGGCCGGTGTAATCGAGCACCTTCAGGTTTGGCGTGAAGCGGCAGGCCTCATCAATCCAGTTCTGCACCAGGCTGCGCGGCACCACGACGAGCGACGGCCGCTTGTCCGTCGGGTCGCTCCGCCGCCCGCGTCGGTCAGCGATCATGGCCAGCACCTGGATCGTCTTGCCCAGACCCATGTCGTCGGCCAAGCAGCCGCCGAAACCGAATTCCTGCAGGAACAACAGCCAGCCGACCCCGTCGCGCTGGTAGGGGCGCAGCGTGCCCGAAAAGCCCGCCGGCTCTTCGAGCGGGCGCACTCCCTCAAACGAACGCAGCCGTTCACGGACCTGGGCGAAGGCCGCGTCGACGTCGACCTCCGGCCGGGCGCTCAGCCAAGCGTCGAGCAGCAGCGCTTGCGACGGCTTAAAGAGCAGCTTGGCGCCGTCGGCTTCGCCCATCGCCGCCAAGGGCATGTAGCGCGACAACCATTCCTCGGGTAACATGCCGCGGCTGCCGTCGCCGAGTGTGACGAAACCCTCGCCCCGCTGCAGCGCTTCAAGCAGTTTGGGTAGCCCGACTTGCTCGCCCTCGTACTCGACGTGCCCCTCCAGCTCGAACCAATCGACGCCGGATGAAAGGCTGATGTGTGTGGTGCCGGGCCGACGAATGCGGTGCCCCTCGGCTTCAACGTGCCAGCCTTTTTCGTGTAGGGCCAGTACGAGCGCTGCGAAGTCCTTGCGGGCCACCTTGAAGCTACCGTAATAGTTTTCGGAAACGCTTGCCGGTGTCGCACCCAGACTGTAAAGCTCGCTCCGGGCGGCCTCCTCCCGGTCGCGCTTACGGTGTACGATGCGGCGTTGCGACGCGTCGCAGACGAAGCGGCGGCCGTCCTCGCTCTCCACAACTTGGCCCGCGTAATCGAAAGCCAGCTTGCCGAAGAGTAAATTCAACGTGCCGAGCTTGGTCGGCCCGATCGTAACCCGCGGCTGCGGCTCCGGATTAAGCTGCTCCCAGCGCAGATCGTCGGGCAGCTCGATCGCGGGGAGCCCGGAGTTCTTGCAGATCTCTTCGACGAATTGGTCCTCCTGGCCGGGAGGCACGACTGTCTCGGATAGCCGGCGCGCCGCGTCGACCGACCGCGAAGCGACAGACGCGTCGAGCCGTCCGAGCCGGTCACGAAACAGCACAACACCCGGCAGCACAAGGACCACCTGGGTCAGGTCGGCTTCTTCGCCATCGCGGTAGAGCCTGGGCTTGAGCGTGCGGCCCGCCTTGCCGACCGGCGCGGAGAGCGACAGCTTGAATTGCCACGGCGGCCCGTCATCCCAGCGGAGCACGTTCAGCTCTTCTTGCCGCGGATCGATACCCGGTATCCAGCCGAAACGGCCAGTGGCCGCCAAGCGGGGCAAAAGCAGCCCGTAGGTAGCCGGCAAAAGTAGGCAAGTCGCGCTTTTGCGAGAAGAGCTGTGGTAATAGTGATAGCTATAGGAATCGTTTTGCGGCGTCCCCCCCAACAGCAAAGCCAGCAGCTCGCGGTCGGCAGGATCGGCCATAGAATCCGCGTCGTCGGCATCCAGTGGCCAGCGCGCGGGAACACCGAGTTCTCCATTACGCTTCACCGCGCGACGGATAAACTCGATCTGCAACCGGTCGCGAAGGCCTTGCCCAGCAAGGTCGATGCGATAGAACACCCTCGGTGCCTCAGCCGACGAAAGCGGCTGTGAGCCCCAATCGTCCTCCGCGCCGGCCGGAACGGCCAGTTCTTTGAGGGCCTTTCGCCACGAGTGCTGCGCCTTGCGGGGCACGGCGGCCGGCTTCCTTCTGGGCGCCGACGTACCCGTGAAGTCCAGCGCGGCCAGTAGGGCTTGCGCTTTGGCGGGGCCGAGCAATTCGCTCAGCTCCTTGCGGCCGATGAGCGGCGGAGGAGCTTCGTAGAACTCCTCAGCCGGCAACACCAAAAGGTTATCGGTTCCGGGCCAATGTTGAACACGCGTATCGCGATCGATCGCATGGATCACGGCGGCGACATGTTTGCACAACTTACCGGTCGCGGCCAACGAGCACGTACAGATGGCCTCGATATACTTGTCGGCAGGCGACGACCATTCGAGATTGACTTCGTAGCCCGCGCCGCTCCGGTCAAAGACGTCGGCACTCAGGCCCTCACGTTCGACCTCTAGGATCGCGACGCGCCGCCCCCGATAATACTCTTCACCCGCGTTCCAAGCACTCGACGAAAACGACGATCTGCACCGCTGGGCCAACGACTGCGTTCCGTGCATCTCAACTGCGCTCCATACCCTCCGCCTAGATCGGCTTACACTCGGTCAGCGAGGTCAGCGTAGCAAGAGCTACATCGAAATTCTACAATCCCCAGCAACGGCAGCGGAAGATTCGCCAAAATGCCCAAACGGCGGAATGACCGTTGTTTCGTCGAAGTCCGCGTGTACGGCCGATTTTTCGCCCGCGGCGCGCCGGCGTCCAGGTTTGTCAACCGCTCCAAGGAAAATTCGCAGCCTCCTGCGACGATGGGGATGTCACAAGTCCCACGTAGCAAGGAGGCTGCGATGAGTGTGATCGACAAGGACGTCGATGTCGCCGTTGCGGTGCTCGACAGCGGAACGCGTGCAGACATTGAAGCGGATCCTCGGCAAAAAGTCCAGCGAGAAAGTATGCTGGCAGTCGTTGGATCGTTGGATCGGCAATCATTCTCGAGAAAGGAATTCGCCGATGGCGAAGCGAAAAATGGCTGGTGCGAGAATCGGCGACGAAGTGCAGCCTGCCTTCGAGGAGATCGCCGGCCTGGTCGGCGCCTTCTGTCGCGAGCATCTAAACGACGAATATGCCGACCTATGTCGAAAGCTGACGGAGAAGCTCGCCCGAAAGCGGCCGTCGCCGTTGGTCAGCGGCAAGCCGACCACCTGGGCCTGCGGCATCGTGCGCACGATTGGTTGGGTGAACTTCCTCGACGACCGCAGCAACGAGCCGCACATGAAGTTGACCGCCATTGACAAGGCGTTTGGCGTCGGCGAAAGCACGGGCCAAGGCAAGTCGATGTTGATTCGCAAGATGTTGAAGATCAAGCCGATGGACCCTGCCTGGTCTCTTCGCAGCCAAATGAACCGGAACCCAGCAGCCTGGATGGTACAAATTCACGGGTTCTTGGTTGATGCCCGGTTACTGAAGCGAGAGGTCCAAGAAGACTTGGTGCGGAAAGGGGTGATCCCGTTCGTTCCCGAACGGCGGGTAATGGCAACCGACGACGACGGCAAGGAGGACGAGTAACCTAATGGTTAAAGCAAAACCGAAGCCCAAGAACTGCTTCACCGGCACTTGGCATATCGTCTCGATGTCCGCCTGGGACGAAGACTACCTCAACGAAGAAGTACAGGCTTTCATCGAGTTCGAGCCGAAGAACTCTGGCTCCTTCCAGTTCGGCTACGTCCAAGGAGAGATTGACTACCGCACGACAAGTAGGGATGGCAAACCGGCCGTCGAATTCTCGTGGGAAGGTGCCGATGGCGCTGACGGCACGCCCTTGCTGGGCCGAGGTTGGGCCACGTTCGACGGCGATGAATTGAGCGGAACAATCTTCTTCCATTTCGGCGACGACTCCGACTTCGTGGCAGAGCGAGCGGACGAAAAGAAGCGTGCCAGAAAAAAGAGGTGATCTGGTGCGGCACTCGAATTCGTCGGCACGGTTCGGACCAACACCGACCATTTCTCCAAGAGGATGACGCTGTCAGCGCGGCAGAATTTGCTCGTCGCCTGGGACCGCTCGGCCACGTCTCCGACGACGAAGGACACCGACTGCTTCGGGCATCGCTCACTGACTCACGGTCGGTCGGCCCGAAATGGCCTGCCTGGGGCTGGGCGCAGCAATCAAGGGAAATAGGATTACGGATGAATTACGGTGCCAGTCTTGTGATCTGCTGCCAAAAAGCAAAGGCGGCGGTACGTGCGAATCGTCAAAAGCACGATGATCTGCTCGAATGCGATGCCGGTTATTTGTTCGTCTTCTGGTAAAGCGTGTAGTTGTTAGGGCGTGTTTTGTTGGTGCAATTCCGGAATGCGACATTGATCTGGTAGACGCCCTTGTCCTTGACGAGTTTTCCGAAGTTGTCGCAACCTTTTCCGCCCTTTGTCGCGACGGTGTTGGCAGCGAGCCACGAAACCTCGTTGCCGCGCACAGTGCCGGTGACGATTCGATGAATGCCGGTCGCGGTAAAGATCGCCTTGAAGTTATCGCCGTTTCTTTCCGTAACCGTGAGAGTTATCTTATCGCTGGCCCAGATCGAGTGCGGCTGGAATGGCGAAGCCGCTTGATTCGCAGGCTGAGCGTTCGGCGCGTCGGGTGGTTCGATGTCGAGGTCCTCGGCTTGTTGTCGGAGCGCTTCGTAGACGCGGCCGTAAAGGACACGCCCGTTCGGGCTGTGCTCCGCGCTGGCGAATTGAAGCCGGTATTTCAGCATGAAGCTGACCAACTCCGAGACGTTCGTCGCGTCGCCGTTTTGCGTATCCAGGAGAATCTCTTTTGCATAATCCACCGTCGCTGCATCGAAAATCGTCGTGGCATCTCTGAGATCTTTGACGATCTTCGTTGCGGCATCTCCGTAGCCGCGCTCCTTCTGGATCGAGACCTTTACTTTCTTGTCGAGGGCATCGAGTGACTGGTCGAGCTGATTGAGCATATTCATATCAAACTTGTCGGTCAGGAGTCCCTGCCGCAGCTTGGCATACGCCGCTTCGTAGGCTTGACGTTCTTCGCCGAGCGACGCATCCCTCATGACCAAAGGCCACTTCTCGCCCGTCGTGTCGAGTCGCGATAGAGCGATCACGCCACGACTGAGCGCCTTGCTTGCGTTCGAGGAAACGGTCGCTGGCACGAAACTAAAGACCAGGTCTTTGACGGACGTCCCTTCCGGCAGCGGGACTGCCTTGGTGACCCAATCGGACGTTGAGATATTGGGGGCCATCAGATCGTTGAGAATGGCGTTGAGGGCGCGACCGCTTTCAACATCGCTGGGCGTGGGATCGACGCGGATCTGGTATTGCCGCAGCTCCCACCGACGCCTTGCCTCTTCGGCTTTCAGCGTCTTGCCAGCTTCTCGCTGGTCGTGGAGCATTCGCCACCTAGCGGCATCCTTCCGCAACTCTCGCTTCCACGTCGTAACGACCAGTGACCAAGCCTTGGCGGTGTTCAAATTGAACGAACCCGCTCCTCGCAGAAACGCGCCCGCGCCTTTCAGATCGGCCGACAGGGGCGTGTCATTATCTGCTGAGACGAATGTCCGAGCGCTGCAAATCAACAGCGCCGCCAAGCTGAATCGGCCCAAGCATCTGGTAAGCGCTCGCCTCGTCATTGTGACTTAACCCTATTGCTGGGAAATAGTAGACACGACGCGCAGACGGCATGGTACCGCACAGCCGGCTGGCTGGATAACAGAATCTCATCAAACGATTGCGAAGCTCCGCCGTCGAACAGCACAGGAATCGGTCAGTGGGAATCATCAGTACTGTCTGCGGTGGCAGATTTCCGTGCGCTTTCGAGGTCGGGTAGGCCCTCGACCAATACAGTTCCATCCGGAGCCTTAACAAGGATATTGCGAAAACGACACGTAGTCTTATTGGCCGACAGACCCCATTTCCTCACCGCCAGGCCGTCCGCCGTGGCACTGAATATCCTTTCGCCGTCGAGGAAGCACTCGTATTTCTCGCCTCGTACCCGTACCTCCGCCAGATACCAGCGGTCTTTCGTCAGCGAAGCGTTCCGCCTTCGAAAACGGGAAATCTTTCCGGACTGAACAGACCCAGTATCGTGCTGTCTGTTGCGGTTGGCACCCAGTCCATAGAAGAACACCTTGCCGACGTCGCCACCAAAATTGAGGACGACCACGTCGTTACCCGCCGTCTTCATCAGTTCGACGGAGAAATCGTAGTCTCCCGCACCTGCTTCGCCGAATTTGAGGGACGGCCAATGCTTCAATGAGCTCTGAACCAGCTCATCGCCGACAATCGACCAGTCGTCTGGGTATTTGGTGATTCGGCAGGGGAAGCGATTCGCGGCCGGTTTCGAGGGTGCCGCCTCGGGAATAGACGCCGGTTCGGTAGCAGCATCTGCCAACGGCGGGGCGTTCGCCGTTTCGTCGAAATCGAGTGGGGCGACGCGATCGACCGCAACGGGAGGAACGGTAGCTCGAGCGATCGGTTCGGCTTCGATCGTCGGCCGGTGGCGAACAATGTTGGCCAGGAAGAGCATGATCACCATGGCCCCTACGCACGTCACCAGGTATAGCGTCCAATGTGGCATCGCGGGTGGCGCTGCTTCGAGCAAGGGTGTTTCGAAGTCGATCGCCGTGTCGAACGCCGATGTATAGACCGGCGTCGCCATAGGCACCGCGCGGGGCAATGCTGCCGGTGTCGAGAACTGCCAGATCGGGCTAGTGGCCTGAGCAACGCTCATGGCGCCATCGACCATTGCCGGCGGCTCGAGCACCGGTACCGGCCGCTGGCCGGGGGCAACTTCTGCCGGCGCGGCGGCACGATGGCTGGGCTTGAAGAAGGGGAGCAGCGCGCGAGCAACCTCGAGCGGCGTCTGGTAGCGATCGCCAGGCGACTTGGCCATCATCTTCGCGACGACCGTTGCCAGTGCGCGCGGTGCTTCGGGCCGCACCTCGTCGAGCGGCGTGGCCGTGCGGTTCTGATGGGCATCCAATACGTCGCAAAGGCTCGACGCCGTGAACGGTCGCTTGCCGGTCAACAAGAAATAGAGCGTGCAACCGAGGCCGTAAATATCGGCACGGATATCGGCGCGCTGGGCGTCGCGCGACTGTTCGGGAGCCAGATAGTCGGGCGTACCCAGGATCTGGCCGCTCTTGGTGAGGCTGGTGTCGTCGGCCTTCTCGCTGGTCGCCTTCGCCAGGCCGAAATCGAGAATCTTGACGATGTGCTTCTTCCCGTCGACAGCCAACATCAGGTTGTTGGGCTTAATGTCGCGATGGACCATTCCCTTTTCGTGGGCATGCTGTAACCCTAAGGCAGCTTGGTGCGCATAATAGGCAGCGTTCGCCACGCGTAACGCGCCCCGATGTTGCACCACTTGGGCCAGGTCCTGTCCGGGCACATACTCCATGGCGAACGCCAACGAATCGTCGAGACGGAGCACCGCATAGGCCGTAACAATGTTGACGTGGCTCAGCTTGGCCGCCGAGCGGATTTCTTGCTGAAACCGCTCCAGCGCCCCCGGCGTCTCCAGCAACGACTGGTTCAGGACCTTCAGCACCTCCAGCCGGTCCATCGTCCGATTGCGGGCCAGGTAGACCACGCCCATTCCGCCATGCCCCAATTCCCTTACGATCTCATAGTCGGAATGGTTGACCAGCTCGGGACGAGGCGAGAGCGGAGGGCTCCGTTTGCCGAAACCTCTGCGGGGCGGCTCTGCCAGGTCGATGGTCGTCTCCAGGGCATCGGCCGAGTCCCGATCGATGAACGTCTGATCGAGATTCCGCGCATCATTCGGTCTTGCATCGGCGATGTTCTGTCGGCACCTTTCGCACGAGTGCAGATGCCGCGCGACCATTTCGGCCGCGGGCTCGATAAGCTTACCGAGGGCGAAGTCGGCGAGGTGCGCTACATCGGGACAGGCAGTGCCGGCAATGGTCCCTTTCGCCACCCCGTTGCCCCGCGCCGGTGTTGGTTCCGCATGCGCCGAACCTCGAAAATTGGAAGTCTTTGGCGGTTCCGCCGCGCCGGTGTGTTTAATTAACTCGGCGTCGTAAGCCGCTCTTTTCCGTTCCTCGAGCAAGCAGATCTTGGCGGCCGCGAGTTCGTTGAGGATCTCCTGGGACCGGGTCGAGTGCTGCCCGGCCTGGAAGGTACGAACGTGCGCCATCTGGCGATCAGCCGCGCTCTCGATCACATCGGGATCGACCTCGAACAGACCGATGCCCAACAAACGATAGTGGTTTGGCGGTTGTTCGGCCGGTGGGATACCAAGCCACCTGTGGTAGGCGTCGAATGCCATGACCTTTGCCGGCCCGTTCTCCTGGTTCGGAGCGTACCTCACCCACCTAGCCAAAGGCCATGCTACCCCCGCTCATAGACGAGTCAAGTAGAACTCCTCTGGCTCCTTCGTCTCAAACCAAGCGACTGACAAATGGAATGCTAACACAATCATAACGAGGGCATCTCCGAACAGAGAGTACCACGGAAGATGCGCGGCGCTAGGGTCAACGATCGCTTGGGGACGCCTCCGCGAGGTTGGCCAGGCGGACCCGCGTCAGTGCGGCTTCTGCAGCCTCTTGGTTGTTGCAGCCACGGACTCGTTCGCCTGCGTCGTCGAACAGAGGCACGCCGGTTTTCGTTCCCAGCATCGTGTAGTACGAGCAATCGGTCTGCTTCCTGTGCCAAGCCGAACCATGCTGCCGTCGGCGGATCTTTCTTCGTCCCACAGAATGCTCCTTCGGTTGACCGCTGCTGCGAGGCCACCGATACTTGGCCTTATCTTGCGTTCACTGCCAGTTTCCCTCGACCGCCACGACTCAGACTTACATGAAAACGCTGCTCTCCCAAGTGCAATTTTCCTCGTCGGATCGGCGGCATTTACTACACAGAATTACTACATGGAGCGTTGCCGCGGCGGCTGTCGTCGTGGGCAATTTCTTTAACTTTACGGCGATATATGCCAAGCATGCAGGGTCGCCGAACTTCGTACTCATACTTGCCGACGACCACGCCTACCAGGCCATCGGCGCCTATGGGCACAAGCTCAACCAGACGCCGAACATCGACCGCATCGCACAGGGCGGCATGCGCTTCGACCGCTGCCTGGTGACCAATTCGATCTGCGGCCCCAGCCGCGCGGTGATCCTGACGGGCAAGTATTCGCACCTCAACGGTTTCTACAACAACACGAACAGCGTCTTCGATGGTGCTCAGACGACGTTCCCCAAGCTGCTGCGGCAGTCTGGCTACCAGACGGCCATCGTCGGCAAGTGGCACCTGGTGAGCGAACCGACGGGGTTCGATTACTGGGAGATTCTGCCGGGGCAGGGCCAATACTATAACCCGCCCATGATCCGCAACGGCCAGCGCGTCCGGCACACGGGCTATACGACCGACATCATCACGGACCGCGCGCTCGACTGGTTGAAGAACCAGCGCGACGCGAGCCAGCCATTCTTGCTGATGTGCCAGCACAAGGCGCCGCACCGCGAATGGGAGCCGAATACCAAGTACCTGAAAGCCTATGATCGCGAGTATCCCGAGCCGCCCACGCTCTTCGACGACTACGCCGGTCGCGGCGCGGCCGAACGGAAGCAGGACATGACCATCGCCGAGACAATGAACGCCAAGGATCTCAAATTCGATCCGCCGCCCGCGCTCACGGCCGAACAGCGCCAAGAATGGGATGATTATTACGAGCCGCGCAACCGAGCCTTCCGCGAGGCGAACTTGACGGGCCGCGACCTGGTGCGGTGGAAGTACCAGCGCTACATGCACGACTATCTGGCCTGCATCGCGTCGGTCGACGAGAGCGTGGGCCGCCTGCTCGACTATCTCCACGAGAGCGGCCTCGAAGAAAACACGGTGGTCGTCTACTCATCGGACCAGGGGTTCTATCTGGGCGAGCACGGCTGGTTCGATAAGCGGTGGATCTTCGAGGAGTCGCTGCGCACACCGCTCTTGGTGCGCTGGCCGGGCGTCGTCAAGCCGGGGAGCGTGAACGCCGACCTTGTTTCAAACATCGACTTCGCCGAAACCTTCTTGGAGATCGGCGGCCTGGCCGCGCCCGACGACATGCAGGGCCGCAGTCTGGCCGAAGTCTTGCGCGGCGACACGCCCGACGACTGGCGCAAGAGTTTCTATTATCACTACTACGAATACCCCGGACCGCACAGCGTCCGGCGGCATTATGGTGTCGTCACCGACCGCTACAAGCTAGTGCGCTTCTACGAGCCGGAGGTGAACTACTCGGAACTGTTCGACCGCCAGGCCGATCCGCGCGAGCTGACGAGCCGGTTCGGGCAGGCCGACTACGCCGACGTGCAGCGGCAACTCGAAGCCGAACTGGCCCGCCTGCGTACGGACCTGAAACTGCCCGAGCGCGATCTGCCCGAGGCCGACATCGAGTCGAAGCCGAAACCGCCGAAGAAGGCGTAGCGATGAAGGCTACTTCTTCTCGACGACCCAGATATTCCTAAACACGACGGGGTTGCCGTGGTTTTGCAGCATGAGCGGACCGGTGGCCCCTTCGCTGGCGCGGCCGCCCGGCGTGAGGTTGGGAATCTCCAGGTCGTCGTAGATGACCACGCCGTTGTGTCGCAGCGTCACGCGGGCGTTGGTGGTCTTCTTGCCATCGGCATCGAACTTGGGTGCCGTGAAATCGAAATCGTAGGTCTGCCACGCGAGAGGCGGAAAGCACATGTTGAGCTTGGGCTCTGCCGCCGAATAGAGGCCACCGCACTCGTTGTTCTTCCCTTCCAGCCCGAACGAATCGAGCACCTGGAACTCGTAGCATTCCTGCATGTACACACCGCTGTTGCCGCGGGCCTGCCCCTGGGCCGTGGGCATGAAGGGCGTGCGGAATTCGATGTGCAATTGGCAGCTACCGAAAGCCTGCTTGCTGCGCGTGCCGATTTGCAGCCAACCCTCGGGAGTGAGCCTGCCTCCTTCAAAGTTGTTGGCGTTCGTGCCGTCCAAGAGCACCACGGCGCCGGCCGGCGGCTTGGCTCCCAGCGTCGGGCTCTTGCGCTCGACCTTGCTCAGCGAGCCGAGTTCCTTGCCCGATGCATCGACGATCACGAGCTTGCCGTCCTTGATGCGGCCCTCGTGTTCCTTGCCCTTGAACGTGACGATGCCGTTTTCGCGTTGGCCGTCGACACTGTGCTGATGATCGCCCTTCTTCCAGCCGTCGCCCGGCAAGCCGCCGCTGTAGGCCACGGCCCGGAACTTGCCTTCGCCCAGCGCGATGACCTGCACGCCTACCTTCTTCTTCTCCTCTCCCGACATCTCGCCCGTGTATTCGCCCTGGGCTTCGTAATCGGGACCGGCCGATTTGGGGTCGGTGAAGGTCGACGAACCGACGTCGGCCGCCAAGCCAACGTATGCGGAGAATAACAGGGTGAGCGAACCGAGAGCAGAAACGGAGCGAAGCATGGCTGGGGTCCTCAGGGTGGGCCTACGAAGCGGGGGCGTCCGGCGGGCTTTCGATCGGCGGCGCAGTACGAACAGGGCCATACTACTTGTCGACGGGGTGACAAGCAACGGTCGGCTAACGCCGGCCGACGGTGGCGATCAGGCCGAGGAGCGTATCGGTGCGGACAGGCTTGATGAGGTGCTGATCGAAGCCGGCTTCTTCCGAGCGGCGGCGGTCTTCTTCCTGGCCGTAACCCGTGAGGGCCGCGAGCAGCGCATCGGTGAGACCGATCTCGTCGCGCAGCTTGCGGGCCACGTCGTAGCCGTCCATGCCGGGCAAGCCGATGTCGACGAGCACCACGTCGGGTCGATAGGTCTTGGCCAGGTCGAGCGCGGTCGGACCGTCGTGGGCCATGCGCACGTCGTGTCCGCTGTGTCGCACCAGCGCCGCCAGCGTCAGCGCCACATCATGGTTATCGTCGACCACCAGCACCCGGGCGCGGGCGGGCGACTGGGCGACGCCCGTTTTCGTCCGTTCGGATTCGCACTCGGGCTCGCCGGCCGCCAGCGGCAATTCGACCGAGAATTCGCTCCCCGCGCCGGGGCCACCGCTCGCCGCGCGAATCACGCCGCCGTGCAACTCCACCAGGTTGCGCACCAGCGTCAGCCCCAGACCCAAGCCCCCTTCCTGTCGGGCGGCCTGTTCTGCCCGCATGAACATATCGAAGATCTGCGGCAGAAGGTCGGGCGAGATGCCCATGCCGTTGTCGATCACGCGCAACAGCGCGCGACCGGCCTGTCGCTCGACAGAACAGACGATCTTACCTCCGTTGCCCGTGTACTTGACGGAATTGACGAGCAGGTTGGTGATGATCTGGTCGAGCCGCGAGGGGTCGGCCGAAACATAAAGCGAACCCTTGGGTACGACAACGTCCAACCGCTGGGCTCGGCGTTCGGCCGAAGGGCGGATGGCATTCGCCGCGTGTTCGACGGCCGCCACCAGGTCGACTTGTTCGCGCCGCAATTCGAGCACGCCGCGCGTGATCCGCGACACGTCGAGCAGGTCGTCGACGAGCCGTTCCATCTGCCGCATCTGCCGGCCCAACACGCCGGCGGCCTGTTGGTGGTCGGGGTCGGCGGCGGGAAGCATCTGCACGAGCGCGAGCGCGTTCGACATGGCGCCGAGCGGATTGCGCAGCTCGTGTCCCAGCAACGCCAGGAATTCGTTCTTGCGGCGGTCGCTGGCCTTCAGCGCCTCGGCTTCGCGCATCAGGCCCTGTTCGATGGCGTCGCGCATCAGACGGTCGCGCTCGGCGCGGTGTTGCCCCTCGGCGCGGATGGCCTGCTCGCTGTGGCGGACATAGGCGTTGACGCTCTCGGCGATCGAGTCGTCCAACTCCAAGCCGACCGCGATGGCTTCGCGAGCACTGAGCGGCCGGCCCAGCGACCCTTCCAGAAAATCGAGCAGCACCAGACGCAGGATCTGGTAGTCGCGCACCAACTCGTTGAGCGACCAGCCCGTCTCCCAACGCTGCACACCGTGGCGATCGGCGGCGGCCTCACGTTCCTCGCGCACCCCCTCGGCCTGCGCGCCCTCGGCCCGCAACCGTTCGGCGATGGCATAGAGCAGGTCGGGCAGATGGTCGAGGAGCGCGTCGCGGTGCGCGCGCTGCGCGGTTGGCTGTTCTTCCAGGGCACGCTGTTGCCACCGGTCGATCAGTTCACGGCTGTTCTCCAGGATCAGCCGGCCCAGTTGATCGTGCGATTCCGACCGTATCACCCCAGGATCTACCGTCATGCACTCTGCCGATGCTTTCTGCCAAAGTTCGCGATCCTGCTGCGATCGCCCGTAGACCGCGCGAGAGATCATGCCCCGAGCCGGAACGGCCGTATCGCGATCCTGCGAAAGTCAGTCTCTCCCTCGGCGGCGGGATGGTCAAGGGGCGGACGCTGGGCGAGCACCATCCATTATCTATCTCAAAATTCGCCTGCGGGAATGGGTTCCGACGCGATGGGTATGGAGCTCGTCAAATAGGACGCGATAAAGCCCTGCTTTCTCGGCCATGTGCGAAGAACTGCGAAGTGCATGTCCAGTATCCCGTGGTACATTCCCATATTTGAACCGCTGTGATGCAGCCCGTCTGGCAACCCACAACCGAAGCGATCGAGGCGGCGAACCTGACGGCCTTCCGCCGCGAGGCCGCAGCGCGTTGGCACATCGACTTGCCCGACTACCGTGCCTTGTACGCCTGGTCGGTCGCCCGGCCCGACCAGTTCTGGACGTGCGTCTGGGAGCGCGGCGGAGTCGTCGGCGAATGGGACGGAGCCACGGTGGTCGCCGATTACGATCGCATGCCGGGGGCCGTCTGGTTTCCGCAGGCCCGGCTCAACTTCGCCGAAAACCTGCTGCACGGTCGCGGCACGCGGGCGGCGCTGGTCTCGTGGAACGAGGCGGGACGGCGGCAGACCATCTCGTTCGCTGAGTTGTTCAACGCGACGGCCCGCTGCGCGGCGGCGCTGGCCCAACTTGGCGTCGGGCCGGGCCATCGTGTGGCCGGCTACCTTCCCAACTTGCCCGAGGCGGTCGTAGGTATGTTGGCCGCCGCGTGGCTGGGCGCGACTTGGTCGAGCGCGTCGCCCGACTTCGGCGTGCAAGGCGTGGTCGATCGTTTTGGCCAGATCGAGCCAACCGTCCTCTTCACGGCGGACGGCTACCTCTACGGCGGTAAACGATTCGATTCGCTCGCGCGCGTGCGGGAGATCGCCCGGCGGATCTCGTCGATCAGGCAAACCGTTGTGGTCCCCTATCTCGACGAACGCCCCGATCTGCACGACTTGCCCGCCACGGTGCGGTGGGATGAATGGTTGGCGGCCGCACCCGATTCCGCGCCGGCCTGCCGGCGGTTTCCCTTCGCTCATCCGCTGTACATCCTCTATTCGTCGGGCACCACCGGCCCGCCCAAATGCATCGTCCATTCGGCGGGCGGTATCCTCTTGCAACACCTCAAAGAGCACGTGTTGCACACCGACCTGAAGCCGGCCGACCGCCTGTTCTTCTTCACCACCTGCGGCTGGATGATGTGGAACTGGCTGGTCAGCGCTCTGGCGGTGGAGGCCACCGTGGTGCTGTACGACGGCTCGCCGCTCGCGCCTCGGCCGGGCATTCTTTTTGACCTGGCCGAACAGGAACGTGTGACCATCTTTGGCACGAGCCCGCGCTATCTATCGACTATCGAGAAGACCGGGCTAGCGCCGCGCGAGACGCATGACCTGTCGAGTCTGCGGGTGATGCTGGCAACCGGCGCGCCCCTCCACGGCGACAATTTCGACTATGTCTACGACCGCGTGAAGCCCGGCGTGCGGCTATCGAGCATCTCGGGCGGCACCGACCTGTGCGGTTGCTTCGCCGCGGGCAATGCCACGACGCCCGTCTATCGGGGCGAGTTGCAATGTCGGGCGCTGGGTATGGACGTACACGTCTACGACGATGCCGGCCAACCCCTCGTCGGCAAAAAGGGAGAGCTGGTCTGCACCTCGCCGTTCCCCTCGATGCCGCTGGGCTTTTGGAACGACCCCGAGGGAACGAAATACCGCCAGGCTTATTTCGAGCGTTTTCCCGGCGTGTGGTGCCACGGTGATTGGGCCGAGCTCACGCCGCGCGGCGGGCTGGTGATCTTCGGTCGCAGCGACGCGGTGCTCAACCCTGGAGGCGTGCGCATCGGCACGGCCGAGATCTATCGGCAGGTGGAGCGCTTGCCCGAGATCGTCGAGAGCATCGTCATCGGGCAGGAATGGCGGGAAGACGTGCGCGTGGTGCTCTTCGTCAGACTGCGCGATGGGCTTGTGCTCGACGACGGCCTGGCCGAGCGGATCAGAACCCATATCCGCGATAACGCGACGCCGCGCCACGTGCCGGCCAAGATCGTGCAGGTGGCCGATATTCCGCACACGCGCAGCGGCAAGATCGTCGAGCTGGCGGTCCGCGACGTGGTGCACGGCCGGCCGGTGAAAAACCTCGAAGCCTTGGCCAACCCCGAAGCCCTCGCTGAGTTTCGCGACCGCGCAGAACTGGCCGACTGACGGAAGCGGATCGCCACCCTTCATTCCAGCGGTGCGAGTGCCACGGGCCGCCTCTCCGCCAGCGATTGCTCGGCCTTGACGCACATGGCCACCGACCAGCGGCCGTCGTTGCCGTCGCACACGGGCGCTCCGTTTTCGCGGATGGCTCGCACGAAGGCGGCCACTTCGTCGACCAGCTCATACACTTCGCCGCTCTGCTTCTCGATCGGCACCTCCTCGAGGCGGTCGCCCGAGAGGAGTTGCAGTCCGAACGTCGGTGCGAAGGTACGGTCCATCGCGCCGCTCCAGCGGGCCCACAGGGCGCCTTCGTTCCCCGTGATCTTGGCGACCTGGTGATGCTCCCAGGCGGCCAGCGTTTGTGTGATGACGGCGTAGCGTCCGGCCGGAAAGGTGAGGATCGCCGAAAAGTTGTCGTGCAGTTCGGGATGCTCGGGCCGCTTGCCGTTGGCCTGGGCGAACACGCTCACCGGCTCGCCGACACCCGCGAAATACCAGCGGGCCAGGTCGAAAAAGTGGATCGGCTCCTCGAGGATCCAATTGCCGACGCGCCCGATGTCGTAGCGCCAGCCGCCCGATCCCAGGCGATAGGGCCGCCGCCACAGCTCGATCAGCGCGTACAGAGGCTCGCCGATCGCGCCCGCGTCGATGAGCTGCTTCACCTTTCCCCACAGCGACGACAGTCGCAGCTCGTGCCCGATCGCCAGCAGGCGCCCGGCGGCGCGGGCTGCTTCGATCAACCGGCTGCAATCCTCGATGTTCAGCGCCATCGGTTTTTCGAGCAACAGGTGCCGGCCCGCGGCGAGCACGTCGCGACTGACCGCGTAGTGCAGGTCGGACGGCAAGACCACACTGACGGCGTCGAGCTCTTCCTGCGCGAGCAGCTCGCGATAGTCGGCATAGACGCGCGACCGCGGATGGTCCGTCTGCGCTTGTTGCCGGCTGGTTTCCGAACGGGAACAGATGGCTGCGAGCGTCGCGTCGGGCACCAAGCCGATCGCGCGGGCATGGTGACTTCCCCACGCGCCGTAACCGATCAGGCCGAAACGAATTGGTGTCGACATGGATATGCCCAGGGCCGGCAGGCGCCGGAAATCAGGGTGCCTTGCTGGTCGGTTTTCGCTCGAAGGGGTCGACGACTTGGAAGGCCGGGTCGATGGCGATGAGCGCGGCCTTGCCGGCAACCGCCCGGTCGTCGATTGCGAGGTTCGGCCGACTCGTCACAAAAATTAACCGGCCGTCACTCGCCGGCGACGTAAACAATTCAGACTTCGCGAGCGGTCTGTATTTCCAACGCAACGCTCCGCTGACGAGATCGAGTGCGTAGAGCTGCCCTTCGCCGGCCGCGAAGCAGACCGTGTCGTCGAAGATCAGCGGGTCGGAATAGATGGCCTTCGTCCGCTCGCCCCCGGTTTCGATCTCGAATCTCCATTTCTCTTCGCCCGAATCGCGATCGACGCAATAGAAACCTCCGTCGCACGAGCCGATATAGACTCTGTTCCCATCGACCGCGGCGCTCGACTCGATCCGACTCCGCGTCTGAAAGCTCCACACCGGCTTGCTGGTCGCCCTTTCAACACAATGGAGAGCCTGATCCTGGCTGCCGATGAAGACATGGTCGCCGTCGACCAGCGGCGCGTGGAAGATCCAGCCACCGGCCTGGTAATCGAACTTCTTCGTGCCGCTGGCGATATCGAAGCCGACGACCCGCGACTGGTCGAATATGCTGACAAATACCCACCGGTCATCGCACACAGCCGCGGTCGGCCGAGCATCGATTTCTTGGAATCGCGCTTGCCCGCCGTTGAACCCCGGTCGATCGGCCGGCGCATCTTTTACGATGCTCGCCGCCCATTTTTGGGCCGCGGTTTTGGTATCGACCGCACGGACGATTCCGTCGTAGCCGCAGAGGATCAACAGCCGTGCCGCCGGCGCGACGGCAACCGCGCCGAAACCTTTCGGGGCCGAGTGCGACCAGACGATTTTTCCGTCGCGGCGGTTGAGTGCCTCAGCTACTCTTTCGGAGCAGACATAGACGTGTTCGTCGTCGAATTCGGGCCGAACATGGACGCGCGCCCCGTGCGAGTGACGCCATATCTCTTCGCCCGTTTTGGCTTCGAACGCCCGCACCAGGCCAGTGTCGCTGCCGACGAGGACCATTCCGTCGACGACGACCGGATCGCTCAGTCCCGCTCGCCCGCCTTCTTCGACGAACAACCATTCCGTCTCGGGCATCGGTTCTGCCGCCACGAGCGGTTGGAGCATAACCATGTCGAGCAACATACAAACTGCGAACAGTCGGCGTACGGACATAGCTGGCCTCGATTCATCTAGGGCTTGCGTTCGTGAATCACCACGTTGCGGAAGCGGATCTGCCCGCTAGCGACTTGCAGGCTGATGCGGCCGGTTTTGCGCTTCAGTGCGGGCACGGCGTCTTTGGCCGCTGCCGCTTTGGTCAGGTCGCGGTCGTGCAGCCATTCGCCGTTGAGCCAGACGCGGAGCCGGTTCTTGTGGAACTCCATCTCCAACTCGTTCCAGGTTCCGGGCGGTTTTAATTGTGCGGGCGATGCCGGCGCGATGTTTTTACGTTTACCCAGACCGACATTATGCAAGGTGCCCGTGGCGACATTGCCGGACTTGCTGAGGTCGTTGCATAGCTCCAATTGCAGGTGATCGAGAGGCTTGTCTCCCTTGCCGGCGAGGATGGCGACTCCCGCGTTCGTGCCCGGCTTCATGTCGAATTGCAGCCGCAGGCGAAAGTCTCCGTAAAGGTTCTTGGAGTGAAGCCACCGATTGTGGTTGTCGAACGTGCCGATCAATTCGCCCTTCCGCGCGTCGACCTGCCAGGCCTTCAGATCATCGTCGATCCACCCGTCAAGATTCTGTTCGTTGAACAGTTCGGTCCAATCGCCGCCACCCGGCACGAGCGTGATCTGATGGACATCGAGATCGGCGAGCGTGACCAGCCGCAAGGCAGGTTCGTCGAGCAGTTCCGTCCAGTTCTTCGGCAGGCTCAATTGCCGGCCGGAGCCGCGCCAATCGAAGACGGGTGCACCGTCGCAGCTCACCTCGATTTCGCCGCGACGTACCTTGATGACGGCCTGCATGGGAGTCGCCGAAAACGATGGTTTGTTCGTAACGCGCGTGCCGTTCGTGGCGGACGTTTTGCCGTCGATTATTTCCAGCCCCCAACAGCGCCCCTCCTTCGAAGTACTGTCCATGATCACTTCGGCTTGATATCGGTCGTCGACGAGGACGCCCACGGAGACGCCATAGTTGGAATGCTGGCGGCTCATCGAAAGGATGAGGTCGTATTCGGTCGGAGGCACCACCGGCAAGCGAATTTGCGCGGAATGTCCCCGGGTGGTTTCGGGGGTGTGCAATACACCGTTGCGGATACTCCACGAGCCGCGTAAAACGTCGCGGGCGGTGTCGATCGCCGGCAACAGGTTCAGCGGTTTGCCCGCGACAAGGTTCAGAGCGCGAGGCGCACCGGGCTGGGCCGTGTTGCCTGTCGTCGAGTTCTGGGGGGACAAAGAGGTCTCGGCGGCCGTTCCGCCGCTGGTGGCAGACACCGAAGCGGAGGCCGGCTCCACGGGCGGTTTGTCGAAATATTTGAGAATGAACGTGACGAGGATGGGAGCGATGATCGTCGCGAACAGGGCACCGGTTACCTTGGCCGTGGCGCCCCAGGTCTTCCGCACCACATCGTGATCGAGCAGGGAAGCCACCGTCTTGGTCGCGCCCGAGGTCACGTCGCCCGGCGCGGTGGCGAGGGTCGTCACACCATCGATCATGGCCCGGACCGGGGCTGCCCAAGCCGTGTTAGCCGTGCTCGGCGCCATGTTTCCCAACGATTCGAAGGCGGCCACGACCTCCGGCATGCTCTGAAATCGGTCCTCCGGGCGCTTGGCCACCATGCGGGCGAACAGGCCGTCGAGCGCGGGAGGCACATCCGCCCGCCGTTGCGCGAGCGACGGGATCGGCTGGGTCCGGTGCGCCAGGAGTTTTTGCGGCAGCGTGGCGCCGCGATAGGGAGCCTCGCCGGTCAGCAAGAAGTAAAGCGTGCAGCCCAGGCTGTAAATGTCGGCCCGTCCGTCGACGTTGTGCGCCTCCTCGGCCTGCTCGGGGGCCATGAAATCGACCGTCCCCAACATCTCGCCGGCCGCGGTCATGGGCGGCTTGCCCGCGGCGGGCAGTACGTCGTCGAGCCGGGCGATTCCCATGTCGAGGATCTTGACGGTCCCCTCGATGTTCAACAGCAGATTCGCCGGCTTGACGTCGCGGTGAATCACCCCCCTCGAGTGCGCATAGGCCAATCCTTTCGCGGCCTGCCGGATGTAGTCGACGGCCTGCCTCACCGGCAGTGGTCCTCGTTCTTCGACCAACGACGCGAGATCGCGGCCATCGACGTATTGCACGACGAGGAAATGGACGCCGTGCGCCTCGCCGGCATCGTGCGCGGTCACGATGTTGATATGTTCCAGGCGAGCGGCGGCGTGTACCTCCTGTTGGAAGCGGGCCACGGCATCCGCCGATTTGACGAACGCCGGCGGCAGGATTTTGAGCGCGACGATCCGCTTCATGCGGCGGTGCTCGGCCTTGAAGACCTGCCCCATGCCTCCGGCGCCGATGGCCGCGAGTATGGTGTACTCGCCGAACACGAGCTTCTTGGCCTTGCCCTGCACGGCATTGGCGGCCTGATACTTCGTGAGCTTGCCGGCCGCGACGAGTCGTTTGGCCAACTCCGTCGCTTCCGCACTCCCCTTGGAAGTCGCCTTGCACGCTTCGAGATCGGCCTGGGTCAAAAGACCACACGACACGACATCTCGCGCAAATTCCTCAACGGAGAGTTTCACTGATCTGCGCCTTCGATCGTTGCTGAGGAACCCGGCTGTCGCTGATTATAAAGCAACCGACGAAACCGGCTCGGGCTGCGAAAAAATCGGCGGTTGACCGCCGATTTTGCCCACGGCGCACCGGCTTTCACGTCTTGTCGGTCGCTTTCATGGTAAATTCGGCGGCGCGTGCCGGGAAGCACCACCCGAGCGACAACACGGCGGGAACTCGCCGGCCCGCCGCGTGTTGCGGGACGCCATCGGTCCGCGGCAGCATGGGCCCATCAAGGAGCACCCGAGCGGACGATTTTGCAGTTCGGCAGCGCGTTCTGTATCTGGGCTACATCAGACTCCGAGACATCACTGTCACACAAATCCAGCTCGCGTAACTTAATCAGTTTGCGAAGGTGCGTCAGATTCGTCTCGGTGATCGCGAAGCCGATCAGGGCATCAAGGTGTCGTAACGACTTCAGCTCGGCCAAGCTGATCAATCCTGCATCGGTGATCTTCGTCTTGCCAGCAATGCTAAGCGATTCTAGGTTTTTCAAAGGCACGAGGCCGGCAAGAAGTCGGTCGGCATCGGCTGGTAACTGGACGAGAAGCAGCCGGAGTTGCTTTAACGTTGCCAGCCGTGCCAAGTCTTCGCTCGTCATATCGGTCGGACGCTGAAACTGCAAAAATAACTGCCTACAACCCTTCAACTGCTGAATGTGTGGAAGAGCTTCGCCGACGCAATTCTGATCCCAGAGCACCACGCAATCGACGGTGGCGAAGTGGTCGATTCCCAACCAATCTCGCAACCACGCGGGACCCGGTGGCGGCAGAGTGGCATAGGTCATGCCGTCTTTGCGCAATTGATAATCGTAATAGCACTGTGCCGCAGCTCCTCTGAGCCACGCGACCGCGGTACGTTGGCGGTCTGTCGCGCGCATGTGCAAAGCCAACCACAGGCAAAGCACCGTCACTGCCAGAAGCATCGTCCCCAAGCTAAATTGTGCCCAATTACGCTTCGGCATAGCTGGCATGAACGACTTGACGGGCGACCGCCTCATGTCGCCAGCATACCCCGCATGCTAGCGCTGGGCCAGCAAAGGAGCCATGATGCCGAGGACGCGGCGGCATCGGGCTGTGGAGCCGGGCGGCCGTGTAGCTCGGTGCGACTTAATCGTCGAACCCGAGTGGGTTCCGCCGCCAGGTGTGGCGCAGGAGCTTCATGGGTGGGTCGTCGCCCTGGAACTGCCAGTCCCAGGAGCGTTCGAGGAAATAGCATTCGATCATCGTGCTGGTGACGAAGGGGTGTCGCAACAGGCAGCGGGCGATGCGCCAGAGCAACGTGGGGTTCGTGTAGAGCCCGCGCAGCATCCTGGCCATCCGATAATCGTTGGCGATCTTGTAGCCGAGCGTGCCGTCCGTCTCCTTCACGAGCGAGAAACGATGACTCGCGCATTCCTCCAACTGCCCGGCCACCGGGTAATAACCGCCCATCCAATGGTGCAAGAGGCTGTAGTGCCGTTGATCCGATCCCGGCGGATGCAGAAACCAGGGGAACAGCAGGTCGGCCGGTTCTACGTCTCGTTTGACATGAATGGCCGTCGTCACGTAGCGGGCATCGTCCGCGGTGGGATCGAGCACACGGTGAGCGATGGCGAAGGACTCACGATAGATGGCATCCATCTCGCCGGCCAAGACGTCTTCGGGCTGCACCCAATGCTCCAACGAGCCGTTCGCGATCACCCCGTCGAATTGTCCGTGCCAGCCGTCCGCTTCGAGCAGGTCGCGATACGAACAGCAATAGACCTGCAATCCGTTGTCGGTGCAGTGTTTCACCTGTTCCGGCGAAACATTGACGCCCACGGCACGGGCGCCGCGCTGCCGCGCGAGTTTCAGCAAATTGCCGTAACCGCATCCGATCTCCAACAACCGAAAGCCGGGTCGATTGCAGCCGACCTGGTCGAGCAGTTCGTTGAGCTGTCGTTCGATTCCCTCTTCGAGCGTCGTGTCGGTGGGGCGGAATTCGCCGTCGGCCAGATCGCGAATCCCGACCGCTTCGGCCGCATGCACCAAGGTATAACAGAGTTTCACCAGCTTGGCGGGCGTGACACGCGAAGGGGGTTGGCTGAGCGCCATTCGTCCGCGAGACGGTGCGGCCCGGCGACGGTTTTCGATGCGCAAATCATGCTCGACGACAGACATGGGTTCCTCCGATCATGGCCGTGGGTTGAATCGCCTTGATCCCAGCGCGGGAGTTCGGCGGAGCGACGCGACTCGGCGTCATTACCCCTCTTGGCGCAGAAAGACCGCAAATGTTACAGCCGACGCTCGGTATTCGGTGCGATGAATATCGCTGACGGGGAACGGACCAGTTCCCAGAGGCTCGGTAGTGGTCAGGAGCCTCCACCTGGCCATAGTGCGCGATCGCGCATCCCAGGCGTGTCCGGCTTATTGCCGGATGTGGAGATAGACGGGTGATTCGCCGATCTCCATCTCCACTTCATCCTTGCCGTCGTCGTTGTCCAAAACCTTCCAGGAGACGGCTTCGCTGGCGCCCTCCTTGAAGGGCATGCGTTCGGCCCGCTCAATCTTTCCGCGCGGCAACGGAAGCCGGACGACGGCTTGCTTCCCGTCTCCGGTGGGCGACCACGCGACCCAGATCAGCCGCGATTCGTCGTTGCCGTGACGAAACTCGTCGACGACGAGTTCCCCTTCTTTCTTGCTCACCACGCGCTCGAAGCGATAGTCGCCCAGCACGGAGAAGAGATGGGCCACGGCGTAAAAGGCGGGCTTCGGTCGAAAGTGGCGAGTCAGGCCGGAGGAGGCATGGACCTGCGCCTGGTCGTCGTCGTTGAAGAAAAAGATGTAGGCGCGATCGAGATCGAGTTCCGTCAGCGTGAGAAACGCCCTCACCAGGTACTGAGCTTGTTGCACATCGGTCACGCCGACCCACTGCTTGAAGTCGCCCTCGGTCGCTTGCGGCTTGGTCGTGGCATCCCAGCCGAACTCCGTCAGCCAGACCTGCTTGTCCGGCGCGTGCGCATCGCGCCAGTCGATCACGTCCCGGATCCTCTTCAGGAACTCGAGCCGCGAGTCCTCGGGAAAGCTTCGACGCCAGGTAGGGTAACCTTCGAGCTCGGGATAGGAATGGACGTTGATCACGTCGTAGAGAGATTCCAGCCCCCGCACGGTCGCGATGTCTTTATGGTAGGCGCCGCTCGGCATTGCAAATACGGCACAGGTCGAGATCAGCAGTTTGGGATCCCCGCGGCGCATCCCACGGGCGGCGCTCTCGAAGAGCGTTCGATAGGCTGCATCGTCGTACTTGCCCGGTTCGTTGCCGATCTCGACGGCTTCGATGAACGGATGTTTGCCCGAGGGCCCGAAGAAACGACCGACCGCTTCGCCGTACGCCTCGGCGTCGCGTGCCATATCCTTCCACGCGTCGGGCTTCACGCCGTCGAACATCCAGCAGACGTCGATGGAGTAGCCCGCATCCTTCCAGCTTCCATAGAGCGCCTGCCAATCGACGCCATTCCTGGCCATCGGGAATCGCGGAGCGTAGTCGGTCTCGTTGCCCACATCCCAATCAAACGGATGGTAGTCGCGAAGCAGCCGCGTGATCGGGCGGTAGAGGTCGACCTTGAATTGCACTGTGTGAACATTGAGCCCCATGAAATCGCGAAAGAGCGGTCTCGCCTTCGCGTCTCGTTCCACCGCCCCAGCCGAGGCCTGGGCCAGCAGCGCCAGGAGCGACAAGCACGAGATTCTCGCAATGTTCATCACGCGACGACCCGTTTCTGCGGGTCGGACTTCGGATCCTGTCAGCCGCTCTTAAAAGGGTGTCTCGGTGTGAGGCTGGTTGGGGTTGTCGTAATACTGGGCAGTTTCGAGCAGTTGGAGCTGAACGTTATCCCACAGGGCGCCGCCCAGCAACGCGGAGAAGAAGACATCGTTGCCCTGTGGTGAGCTGTCGTACGGTCCCTCGAGGTAGAGGTTTTCCCAGCCGTTACCCGTGAGCATCGCCAGCTCGGTCGCACCCGTGCCGGCCGGGGTACCCGGAGCCGATAACGGAGTGCCGCTGCTGCCGCCCACCGCTGGGTAGAAGCTGTCGAGCACGTCATGCGAGGCCTCGGGCGTCGTCAGCAGATCGAAGACGATGCCATCGCGATTGGCGGCGCCGCGGGTTGTCAGCTCCTGTGCCCAGAATGCCGCGCCGCTACCGTCGGCGGCCCGTCCGAAAATGTCGTGATAGAGGGCATCGATCCAACCCTCAGGCGTGTTGCCCGACCGGATGTAGAACTCGTCGGATCCGAAGAAGGCGGCGACGATCGCTTTTTCGTCGGAACTGCCGGTGTTCTGACCGGGCGTGCCCGGAGCGCCCATCTTGGCCGCCCAATATTGCAAACCGCCCGCGTCGGGCGTGCGACCGAGAATGAGTTGATAGACGGTCGTGATATAGTGATCCGCGTATTCTTGTGAGTTCATGAACGCCGCGATCACTTGCGAACGTCCGACCGCGTTATCGTGCTGCTGGACGTAGGCGACCCAGAACGCAGCACCGCTCGCATCGGGCTCGCGGCCGAGCAGTTCGCGATAGAGGTTCTGGACGAAGGTTTGCGGTGTGTCATCGCCAGGCATTCCTGCCAGGAAGCCGATGCCGGTCGTGCCCGAGGTCGAGACGATGTTCGTAACCACGGTGTCTGACGGAGTCGTCGTGCCGGCAAAGGTCAACTCCGCGGTGTTGGAGACGTTGGTCATTTCTCCAGAGAACGGCGCGGCCGTGGCGGTGATGGTCAGCGTCTCGGTGCCGTCGTTGGCTGCCACGCTGCCGAGGTGATCGGTCACCGTGTTGCCGCTGATTGTAATGGTGCCTGCCGAGTCGGTGGCCTGGATGTTGGTCAAACCGGCTGGCACCGCGTCGGTGACGACCGCTCCGTTGGCCGCCGCGCCGCCCGTATTGGAAATCGTAACGGTGTATGTCACGGTGCCGCCAACGTTAATCGTTGCCGGATCGCCGGATTTGCTGATCGACAGACTGACCGGGAGGACATCGATCGCCGTGGTCACGACATTGGACATTGTCGTATCCCCGTCGAAGTTCAGGCTCGCGGAGTTGATGACCGTGGTGCTCGCAGGCAACGGAGCCGCCGTGGCGGTGATCGTCAGCGTTTCCGTGCCGGTGTTGGCCGCCACGGTGCCGAGTTGATCGATAACGGTGTTGCCGCTGATCGTCACAGTGCCAGCGGCATCGGTGGCCTGCACGTTGGTCAAGTTGGCCGGCATCACATCGGAGACGACCGCTCCCGTGGCCGCGGTGCCGCCCGAATTGGAAATCGTGATGGTGTACGTCAGGGTGCTGCCCACGTTAATCGTCGACGGACTGCCGGACTTGGAGATCGTTAGATTGGCCGGCGCCGTGGCGCTGACGTTGGTCGACGCGGTGGCCGAGGCCGTTCCCTCGTTCCCGCCGGGGACCCCGATCAAGGCCGTGTCGTCGAAGGCGCCCGCCGCCGTCGGCGTGTAGACGACGGTCACCGCGGTGGCACCGACGGGCAGGTTGGCGATCGTTCCTGCCAACTGACCATTGACGAAGGTAAACGTGTCGCCAGCCGCATCGGTCGCCGAAACGTTTGAGACGTTCGCCCCGAGCAGATCGACCAGGGCCACGTTGCTAACAGCCGAACCGTTGTTGGTGAGAGTGATCGTATCGGTCACCGGGGTGCCAATCGTTCCTGATTGCGGAGCCGACTTTGCCACCGTGACGTTGGCCTGAGCCGCGCCCGAGGCCTCAACCGTCGTCGTCTCGCTATCGGTGGACGAACCGGTATTGCCGCCCGGAGCCGCGATCAGCTCGCTGTCGGTCACAGTGCCGGCGGCCAAGGCCGCCGGCTTCGGAATGACGAAGATCGTGATGTGGTCGGAGCCCATCCCGGGGATGCTCGCGATGGTACCGGTGACGACGCCGTTGACCAGAGTGAACGTAGTATGGTCCGGATCGCTTATCGAGACGAGTTGGTTGTTCGGGTCGAGGCGCAAGGAGAATGCGATATTGCTGGCCGCGTTGGCGCCTTGGTTGATGAGCACCGTATCGTATTCGATCACGCCGCCGGCCTTCACCGAGTCTGCCTGCTCGCCGATGTCCAAGGCGACATTTGCTGGCCCGGCGGGACTCGAGACCGTCGTGGTGGTGCTGGCACTGGCGGGCGCGCCGAAGTTGCCCCCCGGAATCGAGACAAAGCCGCTGTTGGTGATCGAACCGGCGTTGGCGGCCGAGAAGTTGGGAACTACCACGATCGTTACGGTATCGGTGCCCGACGTGGCGATATTGGCCACGGTGCCGGTGACCTGCCCCGTAGCGCTGTTGTAGGTCAGGTTGGTTCCGGCGGTGTCGGAGGCCGAGAAGAACATGGCATTGGGATCGAGTTGTTCGATGAACGCGACGTTCGACGCCGCGCCGGTACTGCTGTGGTTCGTCAGAGTCACGGTGTAAGTGAGCGTGTCGAAGGCGGCACCGGCGGCGGGGCCTGTCTGACTGACCGAGACGTTGGCGGCGTTCGCCGGCAGCGATTCGACGGTCGTCGACACCGTGTTCGAGGTTTTTTGGTTCGCGGAGGTGTTGAAGACCGCGTCTTGCGGGCTCCAAACGGTTGCGCTGTTGTCGAGCGTTGCCCCGGCTCCCGCGTTCACCAATGCCGTGATGATGAGGCTCTGCTGCGCGCCGGGAGCGATCGTTCCCAGGTCGGCGGTAACTGTGTTGGTGCCCGGATTGATATTCGTCGGAATCGGGTTGGCCAGCGTGCCGGCCGTGGCGCCTACCACCGTTGCACCCGCCGGCAGCACATCGGTCACGTTCACGTCGGCGGTGCTCCCCGCGGCCGCGGAGGCATTGGGTACCGTGATCGTATAGGTGATCAATTGGCCGGGTGCTACAGCGGCCGGGGCCGCCGGCGAGGTCTGGGCTATGGTGATGCCGCTGATGTCGGCGGGGAAGGCTGTCGTCAGGCTGGCGCTGCTGGTGCCCGAGGCATTGCCCGATGGAATCGAAACCAGCGCCGTGTTGGTCACCGAACCGGTCGCTTTGGCCGCGTTCGTCGAAGCCGCGACGATGGTCACTATATCGGTACTCGACGTGCCGATGCTCGCCACGGTGCCCGTGATCTGACCGGTGGCGTTATCGAACGAGAACTGCGTGCCCGCCGTGTCGGTGGCGTTTACGAATGTTTCGTTGGGATCGAGCCGGTCGAGAAACGCCACGTTCGTGGCCGCGTTGGCGGCGCTGCTGTTGGTCAACGTCACCGTGTACGTGATCTGGGCACCGAGGTCGGCCATGCTCGGGCCGGACATGGCGACCGAGACATTCGGGGCGGACGCAGGTACGGCATCGACGGCGGTCGACAGCGTGTTCGAACTCTTCGGGTTGCCGTCCGTGTTGAATGTTGCGTCTTGCGGACTCCATACACTCGCGGCGTTGTCGAGGGTTGCGCCGGCCGATGTATTCACCAAGGCCGTGACTGTCAACGTCGCGTTGGCGCCCGGAGCGATGGTCCCCAGATCGGCCGAGATTTCGTGGAACGCCCCGTCGACCTGGATCGAAGAACCGGGGGCGAGTTGGCTCGCCGTAGCGCCAACGACCGTTTCGCCCAAAGGCAAAACGTCGGAGAGGTTGACGTCGTTGGTAGTCGTCGTGGCTGCCGCCGCGTTGGGCACGGTGATCAGATAGGTGATCAGCTCACCGGGTACCACATGGGCCCCGGCCGCCGGAGAAGTCTGCGTGAGGGTGATGCCGCTGATGTCGGCGCTGAGCACCGTGCGATCTTCGAGCGATTCGAAGAAGCTCTTTTGCAGGCGCGCTAGCTTCGATGGATGCCGGCGACGGCTCTTGCGAGACGGTTGACGCTGTTGTGCCGATCGAGATAGGTTGCGCAGCCACGGGTACATGAGAGCTCCTGAGAAAATAGGGGTTATTCGGTCGGTGTCACTGGAAGGACAGACAAGAATCCCGCCACGTGAGGGCTCCTCAGCGGTCTTTTGCGTCGCGTCTATTCCGTTTCCGACGCGACGGCCGTCTCTGCACACGGCTGTCCGATTGCCGCGTCCTGTAAAAATGGGAGGACTGCGTGGATGTTACCGGCGCGCGTGGCGGTTGGCAAGCTATTTGAGATGGGAAGTTTCGGAAGCCCAAGGTGACCCAACACACGGTGGTCGAACAGTGGTACTTGTTCTGGCGGGTAGTCTAATGTTGGCTTGCACCGCGTTTCCTACCCGAACCAAGGAGACTTCCCATGCTCAAGACCCGCATGCTACTCATCGCTTTGCTTGACACTGGGGGCCTTGACCGTCGGCACGGCGATCGCGATCGACAAGGGTGCCGATGCACCCGAACCGAATGCGAGTAGCGAAGAGTTGCTCGAGGCCGCACGTAGCACGTATGAATTCCACAAAGCGTTGTACGAGAACGGTCGCGGCCCCACTCCAGAGGATCTTTACGTCTGGTCGAAGCGCTGGATGGCAGCCGAACGCGACCTTAACCCCGCGGCCGGAGAGGTGGCGACGGCCCTCAAAGCACATGCCGAACGCATGGATCAGCTAGAAGCTTCGACCAGGGCACGGAATGAAGCCGGTCGGGCACACGGTGGAGACGTTACGGCGGCAAAATACTATTCAACCGAAGCGAAATTGATGCTGGCACGAACGGGAGATTAGCCGGCGTGCGCACGAGCTTGTGTGGGAGCAAATGACGCAGCATCGCGCGCCCGGTCGACCGGCAACCATCGGAAATTCTTCGCTACGCTAATAGAGCCACCGACAAGACCGCATCGGACTGCCAAGAAACGCGTTTCGCGGCCGATTTTTCGTTTCGCCTGGGCACGGGTGTCCTGATTCCCGGTACGGAACGGCGTCCGACGTGTTCCTGCCGCTCCTCCGCCGAGGCGTTTGTAGCGGCGCACTGTAGCCCGTCGCCATCAGCCATTTCATCGCGCTGCATCCCGTTCGAGCAATCGAGCACGCAAAGTTGCTCCGGGCAGCGGCGTGACCTAGAGTTGAAAATCGGGCGCTAGGGCGGAACGATGAAGATACTCGTGGTATACGGCGACAGGGAGGCCGCCGATGCCCTAGCCGAAACTCTTCGGCTGAACCACCACGCCGTCCGCACCTGCTACACCGATAACCAGTCGTTGGAAGTCGCGCGTGACTTCCGACCGCATGTCATTCTGCTGTGCCGGGTGGGGTTCGATGCCGAGACGGTCAGGCAATTGCGCAAAGCAACTCCTGTCATCACGATCGGGGCGCAAGGCGACGTCTCGGAACCCGTCGACATGCTCCATCTGATGCAGTTGATCCGGCAAGCGCTCGCCTGATTCCACCGAACGAGCGGTTACCAGCAGGTCGCCGACCCCGGGGCCAAAGTCTGCCGCTCAGCGATCGGGGGATATCAGCTCACGCGTCTTTACGAGCCAATCGCGATTTACGGCCCGTAGGCACTCTTCTTCGTCGCCGGCGTCGCAGGCGTGTCGCTCTTGATGCCGCCTAAACCCCGGCTGCCGAGCGGACGGCGAGGTCGGAAGCCGCTCATCACGCTACCGGTGGGCGACGGCTGTCGGCCACCATCGGGTTGATCGGCCGGCACGTCGTTGGCGTTGCCGCGCCGGCCGAAACGGATCGTCTGCTTCTGATTCTTCCAACCAACCTGGTCGAGGAATTTCGAGACGCTTAGCAAACGCACACCCATCTTCTGCGCGTCGCCTCGTAGCTTGGTATAAGCCTTTTCCGCGACGTCATCGGGCGGGTCGCCGTAGATCAGGTACCGCGTGTGCAGGTTCAACTCGCCCTTTTGCTTGCCGTCGGGCAGATCCTCGGCGTCGATCGTTCCACCGTTCAGGCGAATCAGGTCGCGCACCATGTCGCGGTCATCCTGGCCATCGTTGTCGAGGTCCATTTTGCCGATGATGCCGAAGCTCTCGGCCCGCCCCGGATGCCAGAGCGGGGTGTAGATCTTGTCGCCCTCGACGAGCGGATCGATCAACCGGTCTTCGATGATGCGGGCCTCGGCGAAGTGCGGACCCAGAATCTCCGTCACCTCGATGCGACCCTTGGTCTTCTGATCGTCTCCCACGTTTTCGTCGCCCGACACGACACTGAACAGCGTCTGCCGTTTCAGGCCGTCGGACGAGCCGACGTTGACGTAGGCGCTGCGCGAGCGCTGGTCGACCCATACAATCTTGCCGTCCGGCACCTCGAAGCCGCTCGTGGGATCGAGCTCTTCGTTCTTTTGGTTCAGGAATGTGTTATAGGACGCGAGCTTCTTGTTCTCGGCTGCCAGCTCAGTCTCGGTCTTCTTGCTCTTCTCCGCCAACTCGGTCATGGAGTCGTTCTTTTCTTTGAGCTGCCGCGCCAAGTCGGCCTGTTCTTCTTGCATTCGTTTGCGATCGGCATCGAACTCCTTCTTGGCACTAGCCAGGTCGGCCTCTGCCTTGCGGGCATTTTCTTCGGCCGCGGCTACCTGTTCCTGCTTGGCCTTCTCGACCTTCTCGCGGTCGTCCTTCACCTGTTGGATCGTGTCGCGGGCCGCCACCAACTCGGCCGTCCGCTCGGTCAGCGTATTGGCCAGGAACTCCAGGGCCGGGTGATAGAACTGGCTCTCCGCGGGGGCGGTGGTGGCGAATTTCTTCATGTCGTCGGCCAGGATCGTCTTCACTTCGTCGACCTTGGTGTTCTCACCCACGCCGATGACCTTCTTCAGCGCCTCGGCATCGGTGACGGCTTCGCGCATTTGCTGAGCCGCCTTCGTGGCATCTGCTTGATCCTTGCGGCTGCGCTCATCGGCCTCCTGATATTCGCGGAAGAACATGAACGTCGTGACGCTCAGCAAGATCGTAAGCATCACGAAGATGATGAGTGCGATCTGCAAGCCTTGATTTTCGCCACTGGCCATAGGTCAACTCCTGGCGTACTGCTGAAATCGGCGAGCGCTGCCTAATGGGCCCGCGCCGCTCGACGGCTGAGCGTCCCCAGCCGCGCCTCGTCCTCGGCCGACGCGCTCCGCCGCCGGTGAAAAGTGCTTGAATTCGGACCCGCTCCGCGGTTCCCCAGACGGATCTTGGAAATGCACGGCTCCAGCGCTTGAATGGAGCCCGAGAGGCTGGCCAAGAA
Organism: Pirellulales bacterium; assembly: GCA_035547915.1. Classification (GTDB taxonomy): domain Bacteria; phylum Planctomycetota; class Planctomycetia; order Pirellulales; family JAICIG01; genus DASSFG01. The sequence goes on from DASZTS010000104.1 coordinate 43,447, forward strand.
CTGCTCCGGCGACCTCTCCCAGGCCCATCCGAGTGCCGGTTTCGCGATCTCGATGGACTCGCACGCTGGCCGGTTTTCGAATAGACCCTACAAAGAAGTCTAAACAGGCCGGCTGCGCGTGTCAAACTTTAGAGGCTTGACAAAGCAACGCCACGGCGATTCGGGAAAAGCGAGATACGCCGATCGTCTTGCGGGTCTAACTACTCGCTTTTAGGCGGCCCGACTGCGGGCGGTGGTGCCGCCATATAGGTGCTGTACGACCCGCTCGGCATGGAAGAGCAGCCATTCGGGCCGCGTGTAGACGGCATGTCCGGCCAGGTGTTCGGCCGGACGTCCCGGCTCTGCGCCGTAGTCGACCAGCAAAGTCGTGCCGCAATCGGGTACGCGCGCCCCCGTTTCGAGTCGACTGGACAGTTCGTCGGCCTCCTGGTGTGGCTCGAATAACCGTCCTAGGCGGCGGTTGGCCAACCACGATCGCCAGACCAGCGGCGCGGGCGCCGTATCGGTGCCGGCGATGGCCACCTGCTGTAGGTAGTCGCCGCCGGTGCCGTGCAGGACGTCGTCCATCCGTGCCGGGAACCGCGCCAGATGGGCCGGGCCGTTGTCGGCCGGCCGGTGGTGGATAAAGTGCAGCAGCTTGTCTCCCGGGCGGAGCTTCCAGCCGTAACGCAGCGGCGTGCCGAAAGTCACCCAATCGCAGGGACGCTCGTTCAGCCGGCCGCGCTCGGTCACCAGTAACTGCCGCACGCGGCGCCATACCGGAATGTCGACCAACCGCGCCATCGGCCAGCGATAGTAGACGCTGGCGGCGGCGAAGAACTGTTCCAGCGCCGCGGCGTCGGCGGATAAGAGCTGACTCATCAGGGCAAACACATTCCCGGCGTGGCCATGTCCCCAGAACAATACCCGCTCGCCGGCGTCCAGCGGCAAGGCCGCCAATTCGTCGATCATCCGTATGGCCGCATCGGCCCGACCCAGGTGGTGGTTCTCGCTCGACCACGACGCCAGTCGCACATCGACATAACCGGCGCGCCGGCCGATGCTCGCTTCGGAATCTGCCTCGAAGGTCCGCGGCGCGGCCGACGAGTTGATACCCATCTCGAAAGCCGTGGCGAAGGCCGGGGTGTAACTACCGGCGTCTGGTGCTTCGGCGTCGATCAGTTGCGATGCAAGGCGGCCGATGGCGCCGCTCGCCGTGCGGCAACGGCGGGCAAGGGCCGTTAGGATGCTCAAGGAGTCGAGCGCGGCGAACGAGCTATGCACCAGGTTGATGACGCCGGTGTGAGCCCCCGCGAGCGCTTCCCCCACTTCTTGCATCCGCCGCCGGAATTCGACCGAGCCGACTCTCGGTCCGCCGCGCGGCCGCATGAAGTAATGCGGCGTGCAAGGAGGCGCGGCCGTGTATGATTGGTGGCGAAATGGGGTAGCATGCACCGGGCCGTGCGACCCGCTCAGGACGTTGGCAGGAACCGTTGCCGCCGAGGAACGCTTCATGGCAGACTCCTTTCCGACAGAGAAGATCGGCCGACATTGCCGCCGCGCGTGAGATTTTTAAAGGCGGGTAATTTACGCCGTAAGATGGATGTGAAGAGCGAAACTGGAGAATTCAAACGCATGCACAATCCATCGAGCGACCTCGGGTCGCGACGCGTCGTGGCCGAGGGCAAACATCTGCGGCTCATCCAGCAAGGACACTGGGAATACGCCGAGCGAACCAAGGCAAAGTGGGCAGTCGTCCTGGTGGCCGTCACGCCAGATCGACGGCTGTTGCTGACCGAGCAATTCCGCATTCCCGTCGGCAAGCCGGTGATCGAGCTGCCTGCCGGTTTGGTGGGCGATGTTACGGGGCTGGAGGACGAGGAATTCGAGGCCGCGGCCCAGCGAGAACTGCTCGAAGAGACGGGCTACGCGGCCGGCGGCTGGCGGAGGGTCGCCTCGGGACCGCCTACCGCTGGTTTGGCCTCGGAACTGGTGGTCTTCATGGTGGCGAGCGACGTGGAGCGCGTGGCCGACGGCGGTGGCGACGAATCGGAACAGATCGAGGTCCATGCCGTGCCGCTCGATCAGATTCACGCCTGGTTCGCGAAGCAGCTCGAGCGCGACGTGCTGATCGACCCCAAGGTTTATGCCGGGCTTTACTTCGTCTCGTTCCCAAGTGCGGCCGATAGCTAAGCGCCCCATTCGCATGTCGGCGAGCACTTTGCGGCCCGCCACGGTCGGCGAGGGCGCGGTAGCAAAAAACTTGACGGTCGTCGGCCGCGTCGGTCTATTGACCGGATACAAAAAGGCTTCTTTCGTAAGGGTGAGCGGATGCCATCCGTTCTTGTCGTCGACGATTCTCCAGTCGATCGCCGGTTGGCGACTCGGTTGCTCAGCAAGGGCACCACACTCACCGTCGACACGGCCGACAACGGCTTGGCGGCGCTCGAGTCGCTCAAGCGTTGCCAGCCCGATTTGGTCGTGACCGACCTACAGATGCCCGAATTGGACGGCCTGGGGCTCATCCGGCGCATTCGCGCGCAGCACCCACACGTGCCGGTCGTGTTGATGACGGCCCATGGCAGCGAGGATCTGGCGGTCGAGGCGCTCGAAGCGGGGGCTGCCAGCTATGTGCCGAAATCGGTTCTGCCCGACAAACTGCTCGACACGGTCGAGCAGGTGCTGTCTATCTCGCGCGCCGACCGCAACTTCGACCGGCTCGCTCAGTGTCTCTCCCGGGCCGAATTCTCGCTCGTGCTGGAAAACGATCCATCGCTGATCGATCCGCTCGTCGACGGCGTCCAGCGGCTCGTCGACAAGGTGCAGCTCTGCGACACGACGGGCCGCGTGCGAGTGGGCATCGCCTTGGAAGAATCGCTGCTGAACGCCCTCTACCGCGGCAACCTGGAACTGAGCTTCGAGCAGATGCAGGAGGACCGCGCCAATCTGTTGCAAGGACTGAGCATGGGGCTGGCCGAGCAACGTCGCAGCGAACCGCCGTTCTGCGACCGGAAGATTTTTGTGAAGATCGATGTGTCGTCCGAGGAACTGAAGATACTCGTACGCGACGAGGGCCCTGGATTTGACGTCGCTCCGGTGGCCGATTCGGACGACCCGGTGGCGTTGGGCCGCGAAGGCGGGCGGGGGCTCGTGTTGATGCGCACCTTCATGGATGAAGTGACCTACAACGACACCGGCAACGAAGTATTGATGATCAAACGCAAAGAGCCTGTCGGCGCCCTCAAGTAGGTCGAGTACGCGGCGGAGCAGTTTCGCATTACGGCGCCGTCGCCGATGTAGCGTTGGCCGCAGGCGTCGATTGCTGCTTCGCGGAGAAATCAAACGGCCGAGCGCAGTCGATCCGCGGTACGATAGGGCGATGGACGAACGAGCGCTTGTCGAGCTGCGTGGCGTGACGATGCGGTTCGGCGGGTTGGTGGCCGTCGATGCAGTCGACATGGTTGTCGAGCGCGGCAGCATCACGTCGCTCATCGGTCCCAACGGTGCAGGAAAGACGACGCTCTTCAATTGCCTCAGCGGCGTGCTCTCGCCCGCGGACGGTGCCATCGTGGTCAGCGGACGAGACCGACGCCGAGGGTGGACGTGGCGAACGATGCTCGGCTGCGCCGTGATCGGGCTGCTGACCGCCGTCTCTGCAGCCGGTCTGGCGCTGAACGTGAATGGTCTGTGGCGCGCTGCCATCCGCCGTCCGAACAATTTTTCGGATCGCCCGTTCACCTGGCATGTGGCGTTCGTGGGAGCGGTTGACTATTGGCGCGGCGAGTTCGCCGTCGAGAGGGCCGGTGTGGGCCGTTGGAACGTGGTGACGGCCGACGGCGAAACTTTGCTGGCCACGCTGCCCGGACGGGAACAAGCCGAAACGACGCAAGCGGCTTATGAAAGACTACGCCGCGTGCGGCCTGCCGATCTGGCCGTGGTACGTGCCCCGACGAATTGGCTATTGCGCTCTGCCGCCGACTCGCCCGAGGCAGAAGAGCAGCTCACCTTCCCGACTCGCGAGGCGGCGGACGAGCGACTTCACCTGCTGGTTGCGATCGGTCGAGAAGGAATACTCAGGAGGCGGCTCGCCGGCGCGGCTTTCCTCGGTGGCCTGTTGGCGGGTTCGCTGGGCATGGCATCCGTCTGGAAGCGCTCTCGCTGGACAGCGGAAGTCGTTGCCGCGGCGGGCGTGGCCCGCACGTTTCAGAACCTGCGACTGTTCAGCCGGATGACTTCGCTCGAGAACGTTTTGGTGGCGCTGGAGAATGCGCCCGGATGGAATTCCAAGCGGGCGCGGGCGGCCGACCGTGTCGTCGAGGCACGGCGGCTGTTGGAAGTTGTCGATCTGGCGGCGGCGGCGGATCGCCCAGCGGGCCAACTTGCCTACGGCCAGGCGCGCCGGCTCGAAATCGCCCGCGCTTTGGCGACAGGACCATGCCTGCTGCTCCTCGACGAGCCGGCCGCCGGTATGAATGCCACCGAGACGGCCAGGCTCAAAAACCTCATCCTGCGCCTACGCGATACGGGTGTCAGTGTCCTCCTTATCGACCATGAGATGACGTTGGTGATGGACATTTCCGATCATGTCATCGTGCTGGCCAACGGCCGCAAGATTGCCGAGGGGCCGCCGGCGCACGTGCGAAAACACCCGGCCGTGATCGAAGCCTATCTGGGCAAATGATCCTGTGCCGCTCGTTTCAATGCGGCCGATAACATAGAATTCCAGGATGTCCGCGTTGTTGGCAGTGCAGGAAGTCTCGGCAGGATATGGTCCGATCGACGTTCTCAAGAACGTGTCGCTCGAAGTCGGCGAGGGCGAAATGGTGGCCCTGATCGGCGCGAATGGTGCCGGAAAGAGCACCCTGCTGTTGTGCATTTCTCGTTGCGTGCGACAGACGAGCGGCGAGATTCTCTTTGCCGGTCGGATTACGGCCGGCCTGCGACCCCACGAACTTGCGCGGTCGGGTGTGGCACACGCGCCCGAGGGACGCCGAATCTTTCCGCGTCTCACCGTCGCCGAGAATCTAGAATTGGGTGCGTATTCGCGCCGTGACCGCGCTGGTATCGCCCGCGATATGCAGTCGGTCTATGAGATGTTTCCCGTGCTGGCCGAACGGCGGCGCCAGGCCGGCGGCACGTTGTCGGGCGGCGAACAGCAGATGCTCGCCTTGTCGCGCGCTTGGATGGCCCGGCCGCGTCTGCTATTACTCGACGAGCCGTCGTTGGGCCTGGCACCTTTGATCGCGTCTCAAGTATTCGAGGCACTCGCACTCTGGAATCGTGGAGGCTTGGCGGTGTTGCTCGTTGAACAGAACGCTCGGCAAGCCTTGTCACTGGCTCGGCGGGCGTATGTGTTGGAACAGGGCGTGGTGACCCATAGCGGCCCGGCCGACAAGCTGGCCGACGATCCCCGCGTGCAACAGGCCTATTTAGGAGCCTAGATGGCCTCGGTCGATCAGCCGTTGACGCTTGTCGAGTTGGACGCCGCGCTCGCGGCCGTCGACCGCGGCGCGCTGCTCGCGCCGCCGCGCATCCTGCGGCGGGTCATCAAGCAAGACCGACAGATCAGCGGCATCGGGTTGAAGGTGCCGCATCGCAAGAGCTATCTCATCGACGCGGAGCGGTTGCTCAAGATCGTCGATCGCGACGAGTTGGGCCTGCCCGACGACGCCGTCCTCTCGGGCACGCTGATTCTGCTCGCACGGCCCGACGCCGAATACCTGGCGACGCTGACGGCGGGTGAAGCGCTGATGAAGTATTGGCGCTTGCTCTTCCACGCGCGGATCCATCAACACCTCGAACGCAAGGCGGCCGACGGCGAGCTCGATGCTGCCGCCGTGCGCCGACGCGTCGCGCGGTTGGGCAGCGCCGAGTTTGCCGAGGCGCGCCTTGTTTTGCGGCAAGAAGACATGCTGCTGCCGCCCGTCGACGAAGTGCATGCCTATATCGAGTTTGCCGCAGTCTTCCTCGAGTTGCGGTTCTTCGCGGCGGCCTTGCTGCGCCGCTATTTTCCCGCGCTCGGCGACCCGACCCGAGTGGATGAGGTCCTGGCCGACGATCTCGACGCCGTCGCGCTCTGGACACAGACTCGGTTACCCGGCGCGCCGATGCCCGCGCATGTGGCCGACGAGATCGACGATGAGCCGCTCGACGAGGTCGAAACGGCCGAGTTGACCGTTGCGGAGGCTCGTGCCTCGGAGGGCGCATATCGCCGTCTGAACCGTCGCGCCGATCGAGCCGCGTCGGTGGGCAATGCAGTACGGGCCGCCATCCTGCGGACGCGGGCGGCCCGGTTTGTGCGCCCCAGCCTGGCGAACCGTGTGAGGGCCGCAGCGCGGGAAGACTTGCAGCGGCTCACCGATCGTTTGCGACACGCCTTGCAACTCAGCGACAAGGAGACGTGGCGCTGGTCGCAGGCGCTCGTGGCCTTGCTCAGCCGCTCGGTCCACGGTTTTTGGACCCGCGAAGGGCGCACCCTCTACGATCTGCAAAAGGTCTGCGTCGACTTCGAGCGCGACGTCTATACGATCGATCTCGTCGCCTGGGCGCTGGCTCGCGGGCGCGTGCCGCTGAAACGCCACTTGCCCGGCCAGCGCGAAGTGCTCATGTCGAAGCATCTGCGCGTGGCCTTGCGCCGAGCGGGCAAGGCACGGATCGACGACCGTGAACGGCGACGGCTCGTGCAGTTGTTGCAATCGGCCGTCGCGCGGGCCGAGGTGCGGCTACGCGAGCGGTTCCGGCCGCTCATCGGTGCGGCGCTAGAGCAGGTCGGACTGAGACCCGAGAACCTACCCGAACGGGTCGCCGCCAAGAAGCTGACCGAGGAACTGCTCGATCAGATCGCCGAGCGCGATTTCTTGACGATGAGCGACCTGCGCGACGCCATCTCGCGAAACAATCTCAAGTTGCCCGACCTGGAGAGCGGCCGGCAGTTTCTCTCGGGCGATCAATTGCTGGCGGCCGACCGCGCGTTGGGAGAATCGCTCGACGGAGTCTACCATCGCGGCGAGGTCTACTTGCGGTTGCCGCAAAGGCTCAGCTCATTGGCATTCGGCACGGCCACCGGGCGCGTGCTCGTCCGCTACCTCGCTATTCCCTATGGCGGCGCCTACCTGTCGATCAAGTTCATCGAGCACCTCATCCTCTTGATCACCGGTGCCGAGAGCGGTCACGCGGCCGCGTCCGGCGACGCCGTAGCGGAACATATCGAGAAGGTCGAACTGATTCCGCCGGGTGTGATGCGGTTCACCGTCGTCGCGGTGGGCACCTTCTTGTTGGGCTTGATCTACGTCGACGGCTTTCGTCGGTCCTGTCTCAGGGCCGGCCGCGCACTGTATCGCACGGCGCGATGGTTGGCGACCGATTTGCCTGCCTGGCTGCTCAAGATACCGCTGATCCAGACCATTCTGGCCAGCCCGATCTATCGCTTCGTCGGCCGTTTCATATTCAAGCCATTCGTCTTCACGGTGCTGATCCTGGCAGCGTTCCGATCGTTGTCGCAGACGAAGACGGCGGCCACGAGCAACGGCGTAGCCATTTTCTTCCTTGTCAATCTGGCTCTGAATTCGCGTCTCGGCCGCAACGCCGAAGAGCTGATCACCGACTGGGTGGTCCACAACTGGGACCGCTTCCGCCTGCGCGTGCTGGGAGCGGTCGTGCAGATGGTGATGGACTTCTTCAATCGCGTGCTCGACGCCATCGACCGCTTTCTCTATTCGGTCGACGAATGGCTGCGGTTCCGTGGCGGACAAAGCCGCGTGGCGATCGTCACCAAGTCGGTGTTGGGCGTCGTGTGGTTCTTCGTGACGTATGTGGTGCGGTTCTGCATCACGCTGCTGATCGAACCGCAGGTCAATCCCATCAAGCACTTCCCGGTCGTCACCGTATCGCACAAGATCCTCTTTTCGATGGCATTCACGCCCGCCGTCAAAGGGTTGATCCTGCCGCAGCTCACGCGTTTCATGGCGCACCTCGTGGCCGAAGCGGTGTATTGGTGGGCCGTGTTCGCCTTACCGGGCGTGGTCGGCTTTTTGGTCTGGGAGTTGAAGGAGAATTGGCGACTCTACAAGGCGAACCGGCCGCGCACATTGCAACCGGCGGCCGTTGGCCACCACGGTGAGACGATCCTCCGCCTGCTCCGCTACGGCTTCCACTCCGGCACGATCTCTAAGCTCTACCTGCGGCTACGGCGCGCCGACCGCAAGGCACTCTGGACGGGCAACTGGCGAAAGTCGCACAAATACCGCGCGGCGTTGGCGGCGATCGAGCACGAGGTTCGTAATTTCGTGCACCGCGAACTGGTCGAGTTGCTGGCCGAGAGCCGGCGGTTTCGGCCGTTGCGGTTGCGGCTGGGGCGAGTCGCTCTCGGTGCCAACGGCATCGTGCTCGACCTCGAGTGTCCCGAGATTGCCGAAAGGCCGCTGCGCATCGGACTGGCCGATCAGGACGGTTGGCTCACGAGCCGCGTCATCGAGCCGGGTTGGGCAGCCAGCCTGACCGACGCGCCGCGACAGGCCCTGGCCGATGCGCTCACCGGGCTATACAAAATGTCGGGGGTGGAATTGGTGCACGAACAGATCGCTGCCGGCATCGATCCGCATCACTCGTTCGAAGTGATCGATCCCGGGTTGGTGGTTTATGCGGCGGGTGGGCAGCCGCTCCATGTCTGCCAATTGCGCGACGAACGGTCGACGGTGGAGATGGCTTCGCCGTTGCCGGTCGTTCGGCCAGACCCCTTCGCGCGAGAATCGCTCGTCTTTGCCAGTTGGCCGGTGCCGTGGGATCTATGGGTCGAGGTCTGGGATCGCGACCAGGCGGACGGTCGCTATACGCCGCGGCTGGTCGTCGGCGCCCAATTGCTACCGCCGACGCTGGAACGGGCCGTTTCCTGATCGTGTAACTTCTTGGCGGGTATGCATTTGGCGCCGGATTCGCAGCAAGTGACCGTCGAAGAGTTGTTGGCCGCGGCCCGCGAGGGCGACGAGCAGCAGCGCGATCGGCTGTTTCAGGCTTGCCGCGGTTATCTGAACGTCGTGGCGCGGACCCACGTGCGTACGCGACTTCAGGCTAAGGCCGATGCTTCCGATCTGGTGCAGCTCACGTTGCTGGAAGCGTATCGCGATTTTGAGCGCTTCAGCGGCCGTAGCGAGGCGGAATGGCTGGCCTGGTTGCGGAAGATCCTCGCCCATAACGCGGCCGACGTCGTCCGCCATTATGCGGGCACTGACAAGCGGCGTGCCGAGCGCGAGGTGCCCCTAGCCCAGCCCGGCGCCGACTCGCGATCCTTGGGCGCGCCCGAGCCTATCGGCCGAGAACCGACGCCGAGCCAGCAGATCGTCTGCCGCGACCGGCAGTTGCAGTTGGCCGCCGCGTTGGAGGAGCTCGCCGACGATCATCGCGAAGTGATCATCCTGCGGAACTTCGAGCGGCTACCGTTCGATGAAATCGCCGCGAAGATGCAACGCACGCGGCCGGCCGTGCAAATGCTATGGGCACGCGCCCTGAAAAAATTGGAGTTGGCTATGGGCCGTTACGGCGAAGACGAGTAATCAGGGGCACGCGGTCGTTCGACGACGTACTTACCGCGGCCGCCGCTGCTCGGCCATCTCGATCAACTCGGTGGCACGCTCCAGCAGATTGACTCCGCGAAAGGCGGGAGCGGCTTGGTCACGGCCTATCAGGGAGCCGTGACAGTGCTGGCACACCACCCTTTTACCGAGGTATTCGACGCGAATTCGCAGATTGCGACCGCAAGTCGGGCACTCCTGCACGAAATAAGTGGCCTCCGCCATCCTTCTCTCCTTCTCGCAGACAAGCGAGAAGTGAGTCTACGCGAAACACCCTATCGATTCAACAAAAACTGCCATAGAAACGCATTAGCATTCCGTCAGGATGCCGGCCTTGGCCATCTTAATGCGACTGAGACGCCTGGGTAATTTGGGAGGTTTTTTGTGCGGCGTGGAATTGTCCGGCACTCGTGCGAACGTTTCGCCGGGTCGTGCATGGGAAGCATCGTTATGCCAAGCGAATGTGCTGCACCTGGTGCTGCGCCATCCATTCGAGCCAGGCTTCTTGCTCTTCGCTCAACTCGACTTCGGTCTGGCTGGCGCTATCGAGCGGCGACACTAAGAGAATGACCCCTTCGTCGAGCCAACGTTGCACGTGGTCGCGGTCGATCCAGTATTCACCCGGTCCGAGGGCGGGTACCCCACCCTCGCCCGGCACGCTCATGAAGTAGGCGATCTCATGCCGAAACCGGTCCGACATCTTGTAGGGAGCGAGTTGCGGGCGATCTACCGCATGGACGACGACGGGCATGCCGACAACCTATCAGATGACACCTGGCAAGCCAAACCGGAGTGCCGGCCGATCCTAACCGCCGGCGCCAACGAGGTCCGTCAGCGCCCGAACGAGCAGATCCAGGTCTTCGCGCCAGGTATAGAGATGGCACGAGGGCCGAATCAGGCGTTGCCCCTGCCAGGCGACCACCGGTATCTCGATGCGATAACGCTCCCAGAGGGCCCGTTGCAACGGCTCGGCTTCTCCGTCGGCGATGCGTAGTGAGATCATCGACCCATACCATTCGACGTCGTCTGGCACGAGCGGTTTCGCGCCGATGCGCTGCGCCAGTTCCTCCAGCGCGTAGCGGGCCAGGCAGTGCGTCTCCCGGCGGAAGGTCTCGAAGCCGGCTTGAGCCAAGAAATCGATCGCGGCGGGGACCGCTAGAAAGGGCGACGGATCGCGCGTGCCGATCCAATTGAATTCGTCGAGCCAGCTCGGCGAGTCACCTTCCAGCGGCCGCCCCCAACTGAGCAGCGCCGGCTCGATGAGCGATTGGCGACGCGGGTTTACATAGAGAAAGCCGGCACCCGGTGGCGCACAGAGCCACTTGTGGCAACTCGCCGTATAGAAATCGCAGTCGAGCTGGTCGAGGTCGATCTCCCGCATCGCCAGCGCGTGGGGACCGTCGATGCAAGTCGCGATGCCCAGCTCGCGCGCCCGGCGACAGAGAGCCGCCACGGGCAATACCACGGCCGTGGGCGACGTGATATGGCTGAATACGACGAGCGTGGTGCGCTCGTTGGCCGCGGCGAACAAGGTATCGACGACTTCGTCCGCGTCGGCGATGGGTGTCGGCAGCGGTTGCACAACCAGCCGGGCACCCGCGCGGCGGCACACCCTTTCCCAGAGACGCAGCACCGCACCGTATTCGTGGTCGTTGGCTAGCACCTCGTCGCCCGGTCGGAGGCGCACACTCGCCGCGGCCACGTTCATCGCCACCGTGGCATTTTCGACCAGCGCCAAGTTGTCGGGAGCCGTACCGACGAATTCGGCGAGTCGGCGACGGCACTCGCCCAGCCGTGGTCCAAGCTGGCGGACGAGGAAATCGTGCGGGTCGGACTCGATCAGGTCGAGCCACTGCCGGCGGGCGTGCGAGACTTCGCGCGGCGTCGGTCCGAACGAACCGTTGTTGAGATACGTTAAACCGTCGGCCAGCCGCCACAAGGCACGGCGTTTCCGCCATTCAGTCTCGTCGCCGGCAAAGATCGGGTTGCTTGTCATCGAGTTGCAATTCGGATGGCGCCTTGCCTTCTGTCTCGGCGCGCGAATAAGTTGACAGCCAATCGGTGTTACCGAAGAGCCAGAGCCAAAGTTTATCCGAATCTATCAGGCCCGCCATGCGTCCACTGATCGTGATTCCCGGCGACGATCCGATACAACTCGCACACTCGTCGCATCTCGCGCGGCTCGAAGCCTACGGCGAGGTCGTGTTGTATCACGACCGGCCGGCCGACGACGCCGAAAAACTTCGCCGGGCACGCGACGCGGTCTGTCTCATCAACTCGCGCAGCTCGGTCACGTGGCCGCCGCACATCGTGCGGCAACTCACGCGGCTTAAGATGTTCGCCGTCTGCGGCATCGGCACCGACGCCATCGACCTGGCAACGGCCCGTGAGCTGGGGATCGACGTGCGCAACCTCCCCGGCCGTACGGCGCCGATCGTCGCAGAACATGCTTTGGGATTGTTGCTGGCCGTGGCGAAGCGTGCCTCGTTTCAAACGAGCGAGCTCAAGCAGGGGCGCTGGACAGCCCTGCAAAACATCTACCTCCGCGGCAAGACGCTTGGCCTGCTAGGGGCCGGTCCGATCGCGGTCGAGATGGCCCGCCTGTGCCGGGCTATCGGCATGCAGGTGCAGGCCTGGACATTCCACCCATCGGCCGAGCGAGCTGCCGAATTGGGCGTGCGCTTCGTGCCATTCGAAGAGTTGCTGGCCACGTCGGATTGTCTGAGCATCCACGTCAAGCTGACCGATCAGACGCGCGGATTGATCGGCCGTCGTGAGCTGAACCTGGTCAGGGCCGGCGCACTGCTTGTCAATACGGCGCGCGGGGCGATCATCGACACACCGGCGCTTGTCGAATCGCTACGTAGCGGACACTTGGCCGGCGCGGGGGTCGATGTCTTCGACCACGAGCCGATCGGCGCCGATCACCCGCTCGCCGCGTGCGAACAGGTCGTGCTCACGCCGCACAATGCCGACCAGACGCCCGAAGGAATGGAACTGCTCAACTCCGGCGTCGTCGACAACGTGATCGCCTTCTTCGAAGGCCGCGACGTAAACCGGGTCGCGTGACAGCGAAGGTCAGGACTGAGTGCGGTCCAACAGCACGGTGTCTCGATGCTCGTAGCCGGGCGCGCAACAGCAGAGGAATCTTAATACTTCCTGTCCGGTGTTGGTGATCTGGTGGATCGAACCCGGCGGAATGGCAATGGCGTCGCCCGGGCCGACCTGACGCGTTTCCTCGCCGAGGCGCATCTGGCCCGAGCCGACAAGGATGTAGTAGATCTCTTCCGTGTGCGGATGGTAGTGCGGCGTGGTGCTGGCGCCGGGGGGCAGTCGTGCCTCTGCCAGACTCTGCTGACGGATCGACGAGTTACGGTGTGCCAGCAGTTCGCGAATCTCCGAACCGTCGATTGTCGTGAACGGAGACACGCGATCGATGTTGATGACGTCCATTCGCCAGGCTCACTTGTCCCAAAGTCGGGTTTCGATGGCGCCGTTTTTCGTGATCCAGCCGCGGTACATGCCCTCGGTGTTCTGGGCCGACGAAAAGCGGCCTCGCGCATCGAGCACAATCGCGCCGCCCTCGCCTCCGGCCGGCTTGAGTTCGCGGTCGATGACGTGCGAAACCGCTTCCTCGACCTTCCATCCCTTATACTTCACCAGCGAATTGATCTCGTGCGAGACAGCGAAGCGGATGAAATACTCACCGTGCCCCGTGCAAGAGACGGCACATCCTTCGTTGTCGGCGTAGGTGCCGGCACCGATGATGGGCGAGTCGCCGACGCGACCGAACATCTTGCCCGTGATCCCTCCGGTGGAGGTGCCCGCCGCGAGGTTGCCGTGCGGGTCGACCGCCACCGCCCCCACGGTGCCCCATTGATGCTCATCGCGCCGAGGCGAGTCGATCGCTCGGGGCTGAACGGCCGATTGCTTGTCGCGCGATTTTGCCTTTCGCCAGCGCTCTTCGATCTGCTTCCAGCGGGGCAGCGTCCAGAAATAGGCGGGGTCGACGATCTCCAGTTCCATCTTGGTAGCGAAGACTTCCGCGCCGCGGCCGATCAACAGCACATGCGGCGATTTTTCCATCACGGCACGCGCAGCGGAGATCGGGTTCTTGACGATGGTGACGCCCGCCACGGCTCCCGCCCGCTTGTCCTTCCCATCCATGATCGACGCATCGAGTTCGTTGCGCCCCTCGTAGGTGAAGACGGCCCCCTTGCCGGCGTTGAACAGGGGCGAGTCTTCGAGCACCCGGATGGCCGTTTCGATAGCGTCCAGGCTGGTGGCCGATTCCTCTCCCAGCCGCTTGTGCCCGGCACGCAGCGACTCGGTCAACGCCGCACGGATGAGCTTTGCTTCCTCTTGGCCGACATCTTCGGGATCGGCGGCGATCCCGCCATGGATCGCGAGTACCACGTCCTCGGCCGCCGGTTCCTTCTCGGCGGCGGGCAACGATTGGGGATGCAGACCCGCAGTCATCAAGGCTCCCGTGAGGATGGCAATGGCCGATCGCATGGCAGGTTTTTCAGTGGGGACACGTCTCGGAAATCTAACAACCGTGAATTCGTCGAGCTATGAGTTTGACGCTATTGTGGCGGCGGGGCTGAGACCGCGTCGCTCCAATCGTCGGTGCGGAACGGTGACGCCGGCAAGCCGGACTTGTTCATCAAGTTCGGCTCGGCGGTCTGATGCCAGCCGAATCGAACGGCCACGGGCGTGCCGACCTCCGCTGCCTCGACGACCACGGTTTCGCCGTCGATCGTGGCCTGCGCCGGGACGAATTTCTTGTCGGCCGCCGCGATCGAGAACCAGCTCAACGGCTTGTCGCCACGCACCGCCAGCCCGCCCGCCGCGTGGCGAAACTTGACGCGGATGCGACCTCCCTCGACCGTCATCGACTCATACAACGGACCCGAATAGACGAGTTCATTTTGGCTGTAGAACCTGGCCAGCGCCCATAAGGCCAATCGACGGCCGACCTCCTGCTTGTTGCGGGGATGGATGTCGTTGATGTCGCTGATATCGGTCGTCACCGCCATGCCCACGTTGGGGACATTGAGTGTGGCCGCTTGGGCTTCCCACAACTCGGGCAGCGCCTGCGGATGGCCGCCGTAACGGTAAGGGGCCAGTTGCACGAACAGAAACGGGAAATCACCCTGCCCCCAAACGCTGCGCCATCCGCGGATCAGCCCGCGCATCAGATCGCGATAGTGCATTCCCTGCCCTACGTTTGCCTCGCCCTGATACCAGAGAGCGCCCCGGATCGTGAACGGCGCCAGCGGATGGATCATGCCGTTGTAGAGTCCGGTGAAACCACCGCTGCTGTTGAAGGGGTTGGCGGGTATCGCAGGTGCATCGGGAATCGGCTGGCCGGCGTCGGCGGCCTTTTGCGCCGCTTCCAGCCACGCCTTCATCTCGGCCAGTTTGCTTTTGAGGCCGGCTTGGTAGCCGGCGCGTTGCGACTCGATCTGCTGGAGTTCGCCCGCCAGTTCGGGCACCTCGTCGTAGCCGACGGGCGGGATCCACGGTTCGATGCGGGTGCCGCCCCACGAGCTGGCGACCATTCCGACCGGCACGTTCAGCGCCTTATGCAGTTCGCGCCCGAAGTAGTAGCAGACGGCCGAGAAGGGAGCGACCGTCTGCGGGGAGCAAACGGTCCAACTGGCATCCACATCTTTCGCGGGTTTGCCGGCGGCCACGAGCGGCACGAGGAACAGCCGGATCTGCGGGTTATCGGCGGCAGCGATCTCCTCCGCTGGATTGTTCGACGCCGACACCGACCATTGCATGTTCGATTGTCCCGACCCGAGCCACACCTCGCCCACCAGGACGTCGGTGAGCTTGATCGTGTTCTTGCCGCTGACGGTCATCTCGAGCGGGTCGCTGGTCGCCGGAATGGGCGGGAGCTTGACCAACCAATCGCCGTTTTCGTCGGCCTTGGCGCTGGCCTTGATTTCGGCGATGCTCACGACGACATCTTCGCCTGCGTCGGCCCAGCCCCAAATTGTGAGCGGCATGCCGCTTTCGAGCACCATGTGGCTGCCGATAATGGCTGGCAGTTTCACGTCGGCCCGAGCCGGCCGCGTGAAGAGCAGAATCGTCGCGGCAACGGCCAAGCCAGCCCGATAGGATCTGGAACGTCTCATGGCTTGCAGAAGCTCCCGGTTAGCAACACGCGCACGACCGAAGTTGGTCGTACACAGTCTAATGACGAGTCTGGCCCGAATTCAATCAGCGATCGGGGGGCCGCATCAGGGCCTCAGTTGCGCGGCCAATTCGTGGACGGCTCGGGCGGGATCTTCTGCCGACAGAATGGCCCCGCTGACGGCGACGCGCGTGAAGCCGGTCGCCAGTACGTGGGCCAGGTTGGTCCGGTCGATGCCGCCGATGGCGAACGCCGGCAGGCGGACTTCGGCCTGCACCGCTCGCAGCAAGTCGGGCCCGCGGAGATGGTGCTCGTCGAACGGTTTGGTGCGCGAGGCGAATGTCGGTCCCACGCCGATGTAATTGGCGCCGTCGAGCACGGCCTGGCGCGCCTGTTCGAGCGAGTGCGTCGAAAGGCCGATAAGCATCCGTGGCCCGATCAGGCTGCGGCAGGCGCCGACCGAAAGTTCTTCTTGGCCCACATGTACGCCATCGGCCTGGGCCAGAACGGCCAGATCGGGCCGGTCGTTCATGATAAACAGTGTGCCGGTGCCGAGCGTCAGTTCTCGCAGGCGATGTGCCCGGGCCAGCAGTTCACGGTCGGTGAGGCGTTTGTCGCGCAATTGCAGCACCTCGACGCCTGCCTTTACCAACGTTCGTGCCAACTCGCCAAAGGCGTGTAGGCTCGATCCTCCATCGATCAACACGTAGAGCCGGGCATCGGTCAGGCGGGCGAGTCCGAACGAGGTGGCGGCCAGGGCCCGTTCGAGTGTGTAGGCGCGGTAGCGAAGCTGCTCGATCTCGGCCGACATGGGCGGCGCCAACACCTTGCCGTACTCTTCGATGCTGCGCAGCGACTCTTGCAGTCGCTTCGCATTGGCCGTCACGACATCGGCCAGATCGGCCCGTTCGCGTTCGGCCTCGGTCGAAACGGTTGTGCCGACATCGGCCGGTGTGTCTCGCGCGGCAACGAGATCAGCCTGCGACAAGCGGGCAAGAGATCCTACCAGATCGTGCCGCAATTGCTTGAGCTGGGCCATCAGATGGCGATCATTCCACGCGAAGCGAACAAAGTCTTCTTGGACGCGGAGCCCCTCGCGGGCCCGGTTCGCGGCCGCATCGATCAGGCGGAGCAAGGCCGTGTGCGCGCGGCCTGTGTCCAAGTCTCGCTCGCCGACAACGTTGACGGCCTGCGGTTGGGGCGGTGCGAACGAAGTTTCCTTATCCGTTGACAATAGAACGTGGTCGGTGTGCTTAGACGCCGCGGAATCGCTCGGAGGGTCACCGTCCGCCGGCGGTTCGCCCAAAACGTCCGGCGCCTCTTCCACTTCACCGTTGCCACCGTAACCGTAAAGCCGGCGGATGTCGTGCGCCAGTACATCGGCGTCAAAGCCTTGTTCGGCGAGCCAATCGGCCAACTCGTCGCCAGCGGCCACGAGCCCCAATAAAAGATGTTCGGTGGCCAGTTCGAACGGTTGGGGAATATCGGCTAGCTGACTGGTGGCCGCGGCCAAGACTTCCTGTAATTCGGGCGAGAAGGGTCGGTCGTCGGCGAGCGCCGTTTTTTCGGAAACTTCGGCGCGCGCCAACGTGGGCCAGCGAGTTAAGACGGATAGGGTGTCGATGCCCCGGGCCGCCAACATTTCGGCCGCGCGCGATTCGGCTTCGTCCAGCAGCCCCAGCAACAGTTCGGCGGGCGAAAGAGAGCCGGCCGTGTCACTTGGCGTCCATCGTCTGGCCGCAGCTACGGCGCGAGTCGCCGCGGCGGTGAATTGATATCGTGCCAAGATTCGTAACTCAAAGCTACATAGTTACTTGCCTTGCTTCAGCCTAGTCCGAGCGATACAATCCTGCAACGCGCCGCCGGGCCGCCGCGGCCCTGCCAGGCTGGACAGCCGGCATAACATGAATTTACCGTGCGGCACGACAAGTGGGATGTCGATGGAGCGAACCCATGCCTGCTGAACGCGCTCTGCGTGTTCGTCTGATTTTATGCCTGTGGCCCGGCCTGCCGCAGCTTTGGCTGGCCGGGGCCTGGTCGGGCTTGGCGATGGCGGTCGGCTTTGCCTCATTGCTCGACCTATTATTGCTGACAACCCTGTTGTGGACCGAATGGGTTGAACCGGCCTTCAGCTTCATGGGTTGGGCGGCCGTGACGGTTTTGTGGAGTGTCTCGGTGATCACCGGCTGGCGCTGGTCGCGAGAGCGATCGACCCACCGCCGGCCGGCGCGGGAGCAGGACTTGTTTCCGCGGGCTTTAGGGGAATACTTAAAGGGGAACTGGTACGAGGCGGAAGCCGCTTGCAAGAATATGCTGCGGCGAGTACCGGGCGACGTTCAGGCGAGGCTGTTATTGGCCACGCTGCTGCGGCGCACCCGCCGCTGGCCAGAAGCTCACGAGCAGATTGCTGCACTGAGGCGCCTGGAAGCGGCCGCCGCCTGGGAATTTGAGATTGCCGACGAGGAGCAGCGACTGAGCGACGCCCAAGGCGAAGCCGCGGTCGACGTCGGCGAAACGAGTGAAGAAGGACAAGTAAGCGAAGGGGAAACGACCCGACAGCCGCCTGCCATGTTGCCGGCGGCTTAGCCGGTTGGCCCACCGGGGCCGTCCGGGGAAGAATGAGAATAGGGGAGGGCGGTTTGCCGCCTTCCCAACCAAGGCAAGCGTTCCGCACGACGCACCACGCGTGCGAACCACAGACGGAGAGCTGGAATGTACGAACGATTTACTGACCGCGCCCGTAAGGTGATGCAGTTGGCCAACCAGGAGGCCCAGCGCTTCAACCACGAGTACATCGGTACCGAGCACGTCCTCTTGGGTTTGATCAAGGAAGGGAGCGGCGTGGCGGCCAACGTGCTCAAAAACCTTGACGTCGATCTGCGCAAGATTCGTCTCGAGGTCGAGAAGCTCGTACAGAGCGGCCCCGACATGGTCACCATGGGCAAGCTGCCTCAGACGCCGCGCGCCAAGAAGGTGATCGAGTATTCGATGGAAGAGGCCCGCAACCTGAACCACAACTACGTGGGCACCGAGCACATCCTGCTCGGATTGCTGCGCGAGCAAGAGGGCGTGGCGGCCCAGGTGCTGATGAACCTGGGACTGAAGCTGGAAGAGGTACGCGAAGAGGTTCTGAACCTGCTAGGACACGGAATGGAAAGTGGCGAAGGCGGAGAACGCAGCCCGGCCGGTGGCGGCGGGAGCGGCGGAGGCGCGGCGGCCGAAGGCGGCAAAGCCAACAAATCCAAGACCCCGGCCCTCGACAGCTTCGGCCGCGATCTGACCGAACTGGCCCGCCAGGGCAAGCTCGATCCGGTGATCGGCCGCGAGAAAGAGATCGAACGGGCGATCCAGATCCTCTGCCGCCGCACCAAGAACAACCCGGTGCTGCTGGGCGAGGCGGGCGTCGGCAAGACGGCCATCGTCGAAGGCTTCGCCCAGCGCGTGGTCGACGGCGACGTGCCCGAGTTGTTGTCCGACCGGCGGATCGTCGTGCTCGACCTGGCGATGATGGTCGCCGGCACCAAGTACCGCGGTCAGTTCGAGGAGCGCATCAAGGCGGTCATGAACGAAGTCCGCCGGGCGAAGAACACGATCCTGTTCATCGACGAGTTGCACACGTTGGTCGGCGCGGGTGGTGCGGAAGGCGCCATCGACGCCTCGAACGTCCTCAAGCCAGCTCTCGCCCGCGGCGAGATCCAGTGCATCGGTGCCACGACACTCGACGAGTACCGCAAGTACATCGAGAAGGACAGCGCGCTCGATCGCCGCTTCCAACTCGTGATGGTCGAGCCTTCGACGAAGCCCGAAACGGTCGAGATCCTCAAGGGGCTGCGCGATCGATACGAGTCGCACCATCGCGTGCAGATCACCGACAAGGCCCTCGAATCGGCCGTCGAACTATCGAGCCGTTACATCACCGGACGTTGCTTGCCGGACAAGGCGATCGACGTGATCGACGAGGCGGGTGCCCGCGTACGCCTGAAGGCCATGACCCGTCCGCCCGATTTGAAGGAAATCGACGAAGAGGTCGAGCACCTCAACAAGGAGAAGGAAGAAGCGGTCGCCAACCAGGATTTCGAAAAGGCCGCCGCCCTGCGCGACCAGGCCGACAAGCTGAAGAAGAAGAAGCTTTCGATCACCCGTGACTGGCGTGAACGTTCGCGCGAGGCCGATGGCGTGGTCGACGACGAGGTGATCGCCGAAGTCGTCTCGAAGATGACCGGCATTCCGCTCACGCGGATGAGCACCGAAGACTCGAAGCGATTGATGGAGATGGAAGGCGACCTGCACCGGCGGGTCATCAGCCAAGACGAGGCGATCAACCGCATCGCCAAGGCAGTGCGCCGCAGCCGCAGCGGGTTGAAGGATCCCAAGCGGCCCACCGGCTGCTTCGTCTTCGCCGGTCCGACCGGCGTCGGCAAGACGTTGCTCGCCAAGGCACTGGCCGAATTCATGTTCGGCGACGCCGATGCGTTGATCCAGATCGACATGAGCGAGTACATGGAGAAGCACAACGTGAGCCGCCTGATCGGCGCTCCGCCGGGCTACGTCGGCTTCGAGGAGGGCGGGCAGCTCACCGAGAAGATCCGCCGCCGTCCCTACGCGGTGGTGCTGCTCGACGAGATCGAGAAGGCGCACCCCGACGTGTTCAACATGCTCTTGCAAGTGATGGAAGAAGGGCGTCTGACCGATAGCTTCGGCCGCAACGTCGACTTCCGTAACACGATCTTGATCATGACGACCAACGCCGGGGCGGAGGCGATCAAGAACGAGTCGGCCTTCGGCTTCCAGAAGCCCGAAGACAACGCCAACTACGAGAGCATGAAGACCCGCGTCAAGGAGCAGATCGAACGTCACTTCCGGCCGGAGTTCCTCAACCGGTTGGACGACGTGATCGTGTTCCACCACCTGACGGTCAACGACCTGAAGCAGGTGATCGACCTCGAACTGAGCAAGGTTCGCGGCCGGTTGGAAGAGCGCGGGCTCAAGCTGGTGCTTACCGACGAGGCCAAGAAGTTCCTGATCAAGAAGGGCTCCGACACCGATTTCGGCGCCCGCCCGCTACGTCGGGCGATCGAGAATTTCGTCGAAGATCCGCTCTCGGAAGAACTGCTCAAGGGCGAGTTCGAAGGGAAGGACACGATCACGGTCGACGCCAAGAAGGTGGGCGACATGAAGCGGCTCGTGTTCGAAGGCACGGCCGGCGGCGAGACACCAACGCCGGTCGGCGCCGCCGCCAGCGATGGCGGAACGGAGACCGAAGAGAGTTCGTCGTAACAAACGAGTGAGTCGCGTGGCGCGTTTGAGGCGTGCGACGCGGTCCGACAAAAGCACCGCCGCCGTCCGACCAAATCGGGCGGCGGTTGTCTTTTGAGGAGCAAAAACGATCGGGGCATCGCTGGCATTGCCCGACAAAAGGTACACCCGCGGCCTTCCGCCGACTCGTCAGTCAGCGAAAGGGCAGGGTCAGCGAAAAGGCCAGATGAACGGTGCCAGCGACACGGTAACCACCCCGATCAACAGATCGAGCGGCACGCCGACTTTGACATAATCGCTGAAACGGTAGCCGCCCGGGCCGTAGACCATGAGGTTGGTCTGATAGCCGATGGGGGTGGCGAAGCCCGCGGAAGCGGCCATCATCACCACGATGACAAACGGCATGGCGCTCACCTCCAGGCCCCGGGCGGTGGCGATCGCCATCGGGAACACCAGCGCCGCGGCCGCGTTGTTCGTGATCAATTCCGTGGCGATCAATGTGACCAGGTAGACGACCGCCAGCGAAGCCCAAGCGTTGCCTTGAGCCAGGCCGATCATGTTGTCGGCGATGAGCTGCGCCGCCTTGGTCTTCTCCAATGCGGCACCGATCGCGAACGATGCGGCGATGGCCAGCAGCACTTCCCAATCGATGCTGCGGCGAGCCAGCGAGATCGAACAGCAGCGCGTGGCGATCATCAGTCCGGCCGCCACGAGCGCCGCCTTGAACATGCCGGCCGACGTCAAGCTGGCGATGAGCACCATCAACACCAGGAAACCCACCGCCAACAAGGCCCGGTCGTGCCGCGGCGGCTGCGAGTCTTCCAAGCGGCTGACCAGAAAGAAATCGCGGCTGTTCCGCTGTTGGTCGACAAACGACGGGTGGGCTTCCAGCAACAGCGTATCGCCCGGCCGCAAAGCGATGTCGCCGATCTTCTTGTTGATGCGCTCGCCATTGCGGGCCACGGCGATGACGGCCGCGTTGTAGATCGAACGGAAGCGGCCATCGCGGATCGTCTTGCCGACGAGCGGGCAACTGTTCGATACGACGGCCTCGATCAGGCACCGCGACGAACGCGGCGCGGTGAGCTTGAAGACCTGGTCGGTGGCGGGAACGAGGCCGCGGATTTTTTGCAGGTCGATCACCGAATCGACCACGCCGACGAACACCAACCGGTCGTTGCTGCGCAGGCGTTCCCCCGGGCCAACCGCCGCCATCACGAATCCGTCGCGATCGACCTCGACGAGGTAGGCCCCGGGCAGATGCCGCAGGCCCGCGTCTTCGATCGTCTTTCCCACGAGCGGGCTGTCAGGCTCGACGAGCATTTCGATCGTGTAGGAACGCGGGTCGTCGAGATTGCTCATCGCCGGCCGGCGATCGGGGAGCAGCCACGTGGCCATGAGCACCATGAAACCGCAGCCGATCAGGGCGGCCGGCAGACCGACCCAGGTGATGTCGAACATCCCCAGACCGCCCGGAGGAAGCTTGGTTTCTTGGCGGAACTGCTCCGCCGCCGCCGACTCCGTCAGGCCGCTCTTCACACCGGCCGCGATCCGCCGTTTCGCCTCTTCTTTCAATTGTCCATCGACGACCAGGTTGGTGCTGGTGCCGATCAGCGTACACGTGCCGCCGAGGATGGCCGCGTAGCTCAAAGGAATCATGAGCTTCGACGGGGAGATGCGATGCATCTTCGACCAGTCGGCCACGGCCGGAATCAGCATCGCCACCAGCGGCGTGTTGTTCATGAACGCGCTGAGCGCGGCGGTGGGCAACATCAGCCGGACCACGGCGCTTTGCGTCGACGTGGGCCGACCGAAAAGCCGCTGGGCGATCCAATCGACTCCCCCTGTCTGTCGCACGCCGGCACCCACGACGTACAGGATACCGACGGTGACCATCGCTTCGTTGCCCAATCCGGCGAGCGCTTCGCGCGGATCGAGCACCCCGGCCAGCAGCAACAGCGCAACGCCTCCGACCAACACCAGATCGGGCGGGAGCCGCGACCAAATAAGCAGCGCAAACACGATCGCCAGATCGAGGAGCGTGAACTGGGCGGGCGAAAGCAAGCCCGCGACTAATTGGCCCAAAAGCATTGGCGACCGGCCGGCTGCCCATGAACAAGGTAACTCGACAATGTTGACTGTTATAGTAGTCTTCCTGCCCCATACAAGGGATTCTGGGGCCGATCGCACGCCCGTCGCCCACCCCCACGGTCCGCTTTTGGCGAGCAGCGTTTGTAAGACACGTCCTCCGTCGCCGAGAGCCGCGGTTTTAGCTTTGGCGGGAAACGAGGGAAACCTTCTTGCTTTCAGACGGCAAAGTGCTCGGTTGTGCATAATCGGCGCGCGTACCGATAGGGCATGCTTGTTGCGACCAGCGCACCATTCGGCGGCCTGCCCTGAGTAACGGACCGTCGGCGTCGGCCAAACATCGTGCTTCTCGTTCGTCGTCGGACGGCCGGAAGGGGCCCGCGAGCAGGCTGGAAGAAATCAAGATGGCCCAATCCAAGAAAGAGGAGGACGTGCAATGCGACTTACTATTGCGGCTGCTTCGGCCGCGTGCTTCACCTTCGTTGGTCTGGCCAGTGCGGCTGATCCAGCTCCGCCGGCAACGCCCCGCGCCACCGGGGAACGTGAGCAGAGATTCGACAAGAAGACCGCAGGTGATGCGGTACGAGTCAGCCAAATCCGTGGCATGACCGTGCGCAACTCGGGCGGCAAAGATTTGGGTGACATCAAGGACCTGATGCTCGACATGGGCGGGCACGGGCGCGTGCGTTACGCCGCGATGTCGTTCGGCGGGTTTTTGGGCATGGGCGACAAGTTGTTCGCCATTCCCTGGCGGGCTCTGAAGTTCCAACATGATTCGGAAAAGAACAAAGATTTCGTAATCTTCGACGCGACGGAAGAGTCGCTCAAGAAGACCCCGGGTTTCGATAAGGACCATTGGCCCGACATGGCCGATCGCACCTGGATGCAAGACGTCGACCAGCACCACGGTGTCGACGTAAAGGCCGGCAACACGGAAGTTCATGTCCGGACCAACAACGACCGGGCGGCCGAACGGCGTGATGTCCGCACACCTGCGGATACTGCGCAGAACGAGCACAACTGGCGATTGCACCGGGCCAGCGAAGCCATCGGCATGAAGGTCAAGAACGCGGGCGGCGACAAGCTCGGTAAGGTCGAAGACATTGTCGTGGCGACCGGCTCGGGCGACATCCGCTATCTGGCCCTCTCTTTCGGGGGCTTCTTGGGAATCGGCGATAAGTTCTTTGCCGTGCCGTGGGATGCTGTGATGCTACAGCACGAGAACAAAGAGCATTTCGTCATGTTCGACGTGACCAAAGACCAACTCGAAAACGCGCCGGGCTTCGACAAGGACCACTGGCCCGATTTCGGCAACGAGAAATGGGCGGCCACGAACGATCAGCATTTCACGGCCCATCGCCAACGCAAAGGCACGACTCAGCCTGTGAAATAGCGCTGGGCGAACCTTGGTTCGCCGAGGCAATTCGGGCAAGATCGCCGGCATCTCGTCCTGCAAAAGGGGCGGGGTGCCGGTTTTTTATTGCCGGAATCGTCTCGCCGACGCAAAGCGGCGCGATGTTACCTGAGCTTAAGCCACGAGCCGGATGACGAGCCGCCGCTCGTGGACTGCGGTATCGACGGCAACTGCACGACTTGGCCATTGGGCAAGCCGGTCGACGTCCCCGCGTTCGCCGTCGCCGGCGCACCACCGGCGGCCGTGGCCGGAGTGCTGCTGCTGAGCGACGGGCCACTGCTGCCGCGAACCGACGCCGCCGGCGAGCTGGCGCTCGCCTGGACCGTGGCGGAGGGTGTGTCCTTCGACGCCGTCTTGTTCGTGTTCGTCTTACGAACCAACGCGGGGCGGAACGGAAATTGGGCCTGCGCGGTGACGGGCGTCGGTGCTTTCCGCAACAACTCCGGCTGGGTGTTCTTACGCGAGGCCAGGAAGCGGCTGCCGGCGAAATGCGTGCTGTCGTAGATCGTGCCCCGCTGAAACGGTCCCGTGCCGAGGAACCAAGAATCTTTGGCGGTCGACACGATCGGGAACACGCCCGATTGCCAAACGGCCTGCCCCGTCTCGCGGTTGTAAGCGAAGCAGGCAAGTTTGGCCACGCCTCGCTGCGACGTCGTCTTGGCGAACGGTATCTCGGGGATGGAAGGCACCCCGGCGATACCTCCGGTCGGCACACTGATGGCCGGCACGCCCACCAGCACGTCGTGGTGATCGGTACCCACGCCGCCGGAGCGTACCTCGACGACGAAGTCGGCCGAGGCGGCGTCGGGCATCATCACGCACCCTTCCGACAGCATGTGCTGACGCAGGGTGCTGACCACGTATCCTTTGTCGACGCAATCGAGGTACTGGGCGTCGAGGAAGACGAATCGATCGGCGAGGGGTTTGAAGTCCATGTTGTCGATCGCCCGGTCGACCGCGGTCGACAGCAACAACTGCTCGGTGGCCGTGCGCGGCGTATCCGACCACTTGGTCGTGCCGCAACCGGCAGCCAGCGCGATGAACAACAAGGTACAGAGAAAAGACGAGCGCATCGACGGATTCGAAGTTCGGAACCGGCCGTTAGAAGGGCTGCCGCCAAGCTGGGCCGGGCAGGCGGAGTATAGCCAAGCTGGCCCAGGCATCCAAACGCGATTTTCCGCTCGGTCGCGCGGCTACGCCGCCGACATAAGTTCAGTAATGCAAATCAGTTACGGCAACAGGCCGCCCTTCTCTTGGGGCGAGATGATGGCTAGAAAAAGATTCGGACGACCGTTTCGGCGACGCAGGCGGGCTTCGTCTCGCCGTCGACTTCGAAACTCTGCTTGAACGTCGCCTGCACGCTGGCCCCCGACTCCTTCAAGGCCACCAGCTCGCAATGCATGCGGACGCGAGCGCCGCTGCGCACCGGAGCGGGAAACCGAACGCGGTTCACGCCGTAGTTCAAGATCATCTGCACCCCTTCGATCTCGAAGATGTCTTGCACCAAGCAGTTACAGAGCGAAAGCGTAAGGAAACCGTGGGCCACCGTCGTGCCGTAGGGCGACTGTGTGCGGCAACGGTTGGGATCGCAATGGATCCATTGCTCATCGCCTGTGCCGGCGGCGAAGGCGTCGATCCGCTCCTGCGTGATGGTGACCCACGAACTGGTACCCAGATGCTGACCCACGAGCGATCGCAGCCCTTCTAGCCCCTTGATCAATAGGTTGGCCATGCACGCTAGACTCGAGACTCTCGTCTGAAGAAGAAAGACAGGTGATTAAGACCCGTCGAGGCAAATCGGGAAAACCAGGATGCCCCATCGATCAGCGGATAGCATCGCAGGCCGCCCGCCGTTGGCCATGATTGCTGGGCTCGATCGCTCGTCCGGCGACGGCCGCCCGCCGGGCGCAGTATAAGATGCCGGCCGGTCGTCGCAAGCCGTGGAAACGGCATTGACCCATCCCATTTGGTCTTCCTATTGTGCAGCCCCGTTCTTAGAGCAACAGACGAAAACGTGGAATGCCCAGAGGAATCGGCGTTTCACGGCCGATTCTTGCCCGCGGCGCTCGGGCTTTCGGATTTTGTCAGGCGTTCTTGGCGTCGCGGCGTTGCGCGCAGCGGGGTTTCGTCCGGTTCGTGTTACCAGTCAACCTACCGCCCCATGCCCGTGCCCGGCAACCGCTCGAATTGGGCTACACGCCGGCCGCGACGTTTGTCGCTGGCCTGCGCGGCGGCGGTGCTTTTGTCCGCCGGCTGCGGGGCCACCCAATACGTCAAAGTGCGGTCGGCACCGCGCAGTCCGCTCGTCGAGCAGCTCAAGCTCACCTCGCGCGGCGGTCCGGAGCCGAGCGGCCGCACGCTGCAACTGCTGCGTCAATACGCACTGCTCGACGAGTTGCACGGCAACTTGCACCCGCTGCTCGACAAGTTTCAGGCGATCGTCGATCGCGAGGCGACGCCCGACAAGGTCTATGCGTTCGCCGAGCTGAACTACATCGCCGGACGCAAGGCCGAGATGAAGAATCCGGACCTGGCGCTCGACTATTTCGGCACGACGGTCACGCACGCCTATCTCTATCTCTTCGATCCCCGTTATGGGCAGATGCGCAACCCTTACGACCCCGAGTTCCGCGGCGCCTGCGACCTATATAACGGTGCTTTGGAAAGCGCCCTGCGGCTGTTGCAGCAGCGGGGCGGATTGCTGCCCGGCCGAACGTACAGCATCGAGTCGGCCAGCCAGGCGTGGGACGTACAGATCGCCGTCAGCAAGGGCCGCTGGCGGAACGACGACTTCGCCGAGTTTCGCTTCGTCTCCGACTACGAGGTGCAGGGGCTGACGAACCAGTTCCACAGCTTCGGCCTGGGTGTGCCGCTCATCGCCATCCGCGAGCGGAAAGAGATCCGGCAAGCGGGCGGACGGCCCGACGAGCAATTCTTGCCGGCCTTGCTGAGCTTTCCGGTCACGGCCTTCCTACACGTCGTGCCCGACAACGGCGATTGTCCCAAGGGCACGCGGCCGCGACACGTGGCGATTCTCGAACTGTACGACCCGCTCACGGCGACCGACATCGTGCTCGGCAATCGGCGCGTACCGCTCGAGACCGATCTCAGCACGCCGCTGGCCTACTTCCTCAACGATCCGCAGCTCGACCCGAACAACCCGCGGATCAACCTCGAGACGGTCGCCACGCAGGGGCTGCTGCATCCGGACAAGACGGCGGCGGAAGCCGGCCTGTATATGCTCCAGCCCTACGAGGCCGACAAGATTCCCGTGCTCATGGTGCATGGCTTGTGGTCCAGCCCGATGACCTGGATGGAGATGTTCAACGACTTGCGCGGCGATCCCGAGATCCGCAAGCACTACCAGTTCTGGTTCTATCTCTACCCCACGGCGCAGCCCTTCTGGCAGACGGCTGCCCGGTTGCGGAAGGACCTGGCGCACGCCCGTGCGGTGCTCGACCCGCACCACCGCGAACCGGCCTTCGACCAAATGGTGCTCGTGGGCCATAGCATGGGCGGATTGGTGGCCAAGATGCAGACCGTGGCCAGCCGCGGCGACTTCTGGCACCTGGCCAGCGAAAAGCCTTTTCAATATGTCAAGGCAACGGCCGACGAGCGACAGCATCTGGAAAACGTCTTCTTCTTCCGACCCGAACCGGCCGTTCGCCGGCTGATCACCATCGCCACGCCGCACCGCGGCAGCAAGTTCGCCAACACGACGACCCGCTGGCTGGCGAACGAGTTGATCAATCTGCCGCCGATCCCGCTGTTGCACCGCGACGAATTACTCAAGGCGAACCCGGGCGTGTTCAACGAACACAACATCTTGCAAGTGAAAACGAGCATCGACTCGCTCGCGCCCGATTGCCCGATCCTGCCGGTGCTGCTGAGAGCCGAGCAACCGCCCTGGCTCAAGTGTCACAACATCGTCGGCGTTCTGCCCGACACGGGCCTGATCGGCTCGGTGGCGGGCGGCACCGACGGCGTGGTGTCGTATGAGAGCGCGCACCTCGACAAGGTGGCATCGGAATTGAAGGTCGCGGCAGACCATCTGGCGGTGAACCGTCATCCGCTCAGCATTCTCGAGGTCCGCCGCATCCTGCTCGAGCACCTCCGTGACTTACGATCGTTCCCCTATGGTCCGGGGACGAGCGAGCGCACCGCCGCCTTCGATGGAGTGATGAGCCGATAGGCCGCGTTCGACGCGCGCGGAAACCGTCTCCCCTGTCTTGCGCAGCGCCGTGCTCCCGCGGCCTCTCAGGGTCCTCCGACGATCTGACACCGCCAGAGGAGCACCGCCACGCTGGACCAGTAATAGGCCGTGTACTCCAGGCCGATCAACAGCGGCGCGACGCCGGGCAGTGAGCGCCCTCCGCGGGTTAGCCGCAACCGGGCGGCCGAAATGGGTAGAGCCCCGGGAAATCCGCAGAGAAAGGCCCATTCGGTCACCAGGCTCAACTGCCGGCAAAGCGCGTAATAGGCCATACAACCGCCCAAGAAGCACAAGACCACCGCATAGCTGCCAGCGATTGCCCGACGGCTCAGCCGCGCCTTGCCGCCCCGAGCCTGCTCGACGGTTACCTGGTAGAGGACGAAGAGTGCCAGGGGCCACGTAAAGACGAAGTCGTTGTACCAACGGCTGAGCAGCGTGGTACCGGCGGCCGCGAGTAGAAACGCGCCGCCCCAGAACATCCATCGTACAACGGGTATCGACGGCAAGCGGCCCAGGACCAATCGCATCGCCCCGGCGACGACGCCAACCACGGCCACCGCAACGCCCATGATCGCCAATCCGGTCACGAACCAGAGGCGGAACCAGGCCGGCGTGGGCACGTCGAACGCGTACT
The DNA here is from genome assembly GCA_035547915.1 of Pirellulales bacterium. Lineage (GTDB taxonomy): Bacteria > Planctomycetota > Planctomycetia > Pirellulales > JAICIG01 > DASSFG01. Next base: position 72,742 of record DASZTS010000104.1, read on the forward strand.
CCGGTTCTACTCCCAACAAGGGAGTCAGGTCTCGGTGAGCCTGCCGTGGAATGCTCGCGATCGTGAGCGCCGGCCGGTCCGTCGGTGGGGAGAAGTGTTTGGGATCGCCGAGATAGACGCACACGGCCCGCGTCTGACTGCGCACGTATAGGCGGCGTCGATAGAGCAGCGGCGCCGTCCAACAAATCTCGCCCGGCAGCAGCGACGCGCGGCCCAGTTCCTCGTAATGGTCGGCATCGGCCCGCGCCAGGATCAACTCGCCGAGGTCGTTGAACAACAGCAACTTGCCGTCGGCGACAAGCGCGCTCGCCTGGCCGGTCTGCGTGGTCGACCAGCGTTCCTTTCCCGAGAGGAAGTCGAGACAGCGAAACGTTCCGCGCGAGCCGCGGTGCAACTTCGATTGGGCCTCGTGCAGGTCGAAGCCGTAGAGGCAGCCGTCGTGGAGCACGCTCGAGCAAACATCGTTCGACAGCAGGCGGCCTTGCCAGACGTGGCGGAGCTCGTCACCCTCGGCCGGTAATTCCAACAACTGCGAGCCGGAGCGAAACGGCCCCGAAAACCACAGGTAGGGCTCCGAGTAGATGGGCCAGGCCGCGTGTTCGCTATAGCCCTGCGATATCTCGCGCCGCCACAACCGGCGACCCGTATCGAGATCGTGGCCGACGAGTGCGTTTTCCAACAGACCTACAACCTGGCGGCGGCCGTTCAACATGATGGGCAAGACGGGCACGTAGCTGGCCGAGTCGTCGCCTGCTTGCCAGATCGTACTGCCATCGCCGGCGTTGAGCGCGACCAGAGAGGCTCCTTTGCCTCCGACCGCCAGCAACACCTTGCCCTGTTCCACGACCGGTGTACACGCATAGCCGAAGCCGGTGCCCTTCCCTTGGAATTCTTTGACGACGTTCACCGACCAGACCAACCGACCCTCGTCGGTGAGGCATCCCACCAGCCCCGACGGTCCGGAGAAATAAACATGGTTATCGGCGAGTGTCGGGGTGGCGCGCGGACCGGGGTATAGGCCCGTCATTTCAAAGGGCCAATCGTAGCGATACGTCCAGACCGTATCCCCCGTGCCGGCGTCCAAGCAGGCGACAACCTGGCCCGAGAGCGTCTGGTACTGTGTGTAGATTCGCTCGCCCGCGGCGACGAAACCGGAGTAACCCTGCCCGAGTTGCCGGGCCCAGAGCAACGGCGGTCCTGCTGACGACCACGAGTCGGCGAGCCCCGTCTCAGTGGAATGGCCGTCGTAATCGGGCCCGCGCAGGAACGGCCAAGCGTCCTTGCTCAACGGCTGGGCCGAGTCCGCCGCGACCGATTCGCACGATCGACCGTCGGCGGCGGAAAGAACGAGAATCAGCAGGAGGCGCGCCCAGGGACGCATGCCCCCTATGATACCGCGTCGCGATCGAGCGGTTGAACGAAAACTCGCCGGCCCGCTAGTTCGGCTTCGAAATCTGCGGCACGTTGGTCAGCGACCTGGCGAACTCGGCGTCCGGCCCCGGCATGAGTGTGTTCGGCGCAACGGAGGGTGCACTCGATGAGTTCACCGTGTGTGGACGAGGATTGAAATTCTTCTGTCCGCCTACTGAAAGTGCTTGCTGGTTCGCCGCCGGTGCCGAGGCAATTGCCGTCGGCTGGCTGACAAGCTGCCTGTGGACCACAATGTCTTGGCTGACCGTGGTCTCGGTCGTCACGGGCACCCGCACGGTGCGTGTGACGGGTACGACGCTGCGTTGCACGACCGGTATCTTGACCACCTCGGTCCGCGTCTCCCAGCGGGTGCGCGGTACGAGCCTTTGCGTCAGATAGGGTTGCACGAACGGGTTGAACCGACCCACCCAGCGCGACTCCCAGACGTATTCGGTCACGGGTGTCTGATAGGTGCGATACGTGTCGTGCAGTTGGACGTCGCACTTTTCCGTGTAGTAGGTCTGCGGCTGATCGACGCACTGTGTCTGCGTCTGTGGATGCTGGATGGTGCGGTGCACCTCGTTCCAGGTCTGACCGTTGGCATCCGTTACCGTTCGCGTTTCGTCGGCAGCCGCCGTGACTGCCCAGCCTACCCACAACAAAACAAAGGAGGTCCGCAGCATCATGAAACCTCGCCCAGAATCTTCCGTAAATACTGGAGGGCCGCACCCTGGCCCTTTATCGGCAAGTAATCTATAAAAGCGTTAATCTGCTCCCCTGTCTTACCAAAACGGCAGGCTGGAGGGCGGATACAGCCCGCCACGCAGAACTTCACAGGGGCCACTCGCCGCCCTACACTGCCCAAGGGTGAAGAGCTAGGTAAGAGCGATAGTCCCGGCAAAACAGATGATCAGTAAGGAACTCCTCGACATTCTCGTCTGCCCCGAACGTCGCACACGCCTTTCGGTGGCCGATGACGAGCTGGTGGCCGACCTCAACCGGGCGATCGAGGCCCGGCGGCTGAAGAACCGCGGCGGAGAGCGCGTCGAGAAGCCGCTCGACGGCGGCCTGCTGCGTGACGACCGGACCGTGGTCTATCCGATCGTGGACGGCATCCCCATCATGCTGATCGACGAGGCCATTCCGCTCGATCAGTTGGAGAGCCGGGGATGAGCGGCAAGACGGTCTTTCAGCGGATCATCGACCGCGAGATACCGGCCGACATCGTATTCGAAGACGAGCAGTGCCTCGCCTTTCGCGATATCTCTCCCAAGGCCCCCACCCACGTCTTGGTTATCCCCAAGAAAGCCATCGCTTCGTTCTGCGATCTGGCCGATGGCGACGCGGAACTGCTGGGCCACATGCTGCTCGTGATTCGCGACCTGGCCGCGAAGCTGGCGCTCGATGGCGGCTACCGCGTGGTCGTCAATTGTGGGCCCGACGGGGGTCAATCGGTAGACCACCTCCATTTTCATCTGCTCGGCGGACGCTCGCTCGGTTGGCCTCCGGGCTAGCTCGTCTTGACCCGGCCTGAAAAGGTTGGCACAAGATGGCGCGGCCGATCCACAGGTCGCGGTATGTCCCTGGCCTATGCAGTCTTTCACGATCGCCGAACGCCCCATCGGCTGACGACGCGCGGAGTCTCGACTTTGTCTGGTACTTCACGACGATGGTCGACCCGCGACGCCGCCTCGGCGCTGACCGCTTTTGCTTTGACGATGCTCGTTCTGCCCAGGGGCTTGGAACACGGGTTGGGGCCGCCGCGGTCGGCCGAATTCGAGGCAAAGTGGGCCGATTTCGAACGTCGCGCCGACGACTGCGACGTGGTCTTTGTCGGCACCAGCCACGTCGCTCGGCATATCGATCCGCAGGTCTTCGATGCCGCGCTGGCCGAGCAAGACTGGCCGGCGCGCTCCTACAACTTGGGGCTGCCCAAGATGAGTATGCTCGAAGGCTCGGCGCTCGTCGAACGCATCGTGCACCGCCGCCCGCGCCGGCTGAAGCTGGTCGTAGTCGAGCCGACGCTCTACATCTATGACGCCGACAACTGGGCCACCGACCGTGCCCTGGCCGTGCATGACTGGGCAGGCACCCGTACAGCGGTGCACCTGACCTGGGCCAGCGAGACGCGCCGTGGCACCAGCGTTTGGGGCAAGATACAGTGCATCTCGCCGCACGTGCTTAGTTATCTCTGCCGCGCGTGCGGCCTGAGGTGTGGCGCGCGGTTGTTCACCGCGTCGTCCGAATCGCCGGTGTCGTCTAACGAACCGCCGCGCGATACGGCCGGCTTTGCGCCCTTGCCGGTCGAGCGCCCGGTTGGTGTTGGACAAACGCCCCCCGCCTGGCAGGAGCGATTCACCCGCTTTTCATGCCTCACGCCCGACTGGAGCGGCGCACCTCTCAGTTCCGCAGAGTTGGCCTACTTCGACGGGTTGACCGGTCGCCTGCGATCGATCGGGGCCGAGCCCGTGTTCCTGCTCGGTCCGAAGATGAAGCGCGATTCGCACACCGCCGCCATCTGGACCAGCCATCGGTTGGGCTCCGTCGACGCACCGCTCGTCGACTACTTGCGCGGTCACTGCGGGCAAGAGATCTACCGCATGGACTATTGGCACGATTTCGACCATCTCAACGCCGATGGCGCGACGCTGTTCTCGCGGCGACTCGCCATTGAACTGTCGCGCATGCTGAGCATCGCGTACCAAACGGCTCAGGCCGCACCACTGTCGCCACGCCGGCAACGCTGATCCCCGGCTTGTCAGGGTTTTCGCCCAGGACCGAAGGCGTACTGCAAGATGCGGCGGATCGCTTCGCGGTCGCTGCTCGTCCAAGAGACGATTTTGGCGCCGGCCATCATCACGCCGAGCGCCAACCAGGCGAGCACGCAATAGCCGACGCCGAGGACGATCGTTGCCGCCAACGAGGCGAGCGGATATTGCTGGTCGGCCACCTTGATCGTGAGCTTGTCGCCGCCCAGCGTGTCAGCCCAGTGGTCCAGCAGCGGTCGGGCGTTTTCCGGCGTGTGCAGCGCGTTATAGATCGAGTTGAACAGGTCGACGGCCAGCCAGAGCCCGGCGACCACCGCGACGATGCCGACCAAGCTCGCGCACATCCGCGGCAACGTCTCCATCGCCGCGGCGATCGACGCGCCCGGTTGATCACCCGCCGGTTGAGGTTCGTCGATCCCGCGCATCATGGCAATCTGGCGTTCGTTGAGACGCTGTTATTTTAGGGCTTCACAGAGCGGCAAACAATCTAAGCCGAGCCGGACATGGTGCTAGCCCATCGAGCGCTGAACGGAACATCAGGACCCGTCGGCTCCGATTTGCGCGACGATCGAGCGTGTTAGTCCGTTTGCCGGGTAGCGGGTGTAGAATGAGACGATGGTTGACGAACAGGAGACAAACGGACGGTTTATCGTGGGCATCGATCTCGGCACGACCAACTCGGCCGTCGCCTATGTCGATACCGCGGCCGAATCCTGGGAGGTGCGCACCTTCGCGATACCGCAGCTCGTCGCGCCGGGCGAGATTGAAGCGCGCGAGACGCTGCCGTCGTTCCACTACGAAGCGGCGGCAGGTGAATTTGCCGCCGGCTCTCTGAAACTTCCGTGGGACGCGAAACCGCGTGAGTACGCGGTCGGGACCTTCGCCCGCGACCACGGCGCGAATATGCCGGGACGGTTGATCAGCTCGGCCAAGTCCTGGTTATGCCATCCGGGTGTCGACCGCACGGCCCAGCTTCTGCCGTGGCATGCGGCGGCCGACGTCGAACGGCTGTCACCGATCGAAGCCAGCGCCCGCTACCTCTTGCATCTACGCGAGGCCTGGGCGGCGCGGTTTCCCGGAGAGCCACTCGATCGTCAGGATATTGTGTTGACCTTGCCGGCCTCGTTCGACGAAGTCGCCCGCGAACTGACCGTGCGGGCAGCAAAGCTGGCCGGCCTGCCACGAGTCGTGCTGATCGAGGAGCCGCAGGCCGCCTTCTATTCGTGGATCTACCATCAGGGTGATCGGTGGGAAGAACGCGTTTCGCCGGGGCAGAAAATCCTGGTGTGTGACATCGGCGGCGGCACCTCCGACTTCACGCTGATCCGTGTGCGACGCGGAGAAGGGGGCAAGGTTCGCTTTCACCGCGTGGCGGTTGGGGAACACCTGCTGCTGGGCGGCGACAACCTCGATCTCGCGCTGGCGCACCACCTGGAGCGACGGTTGGCCGGCGATGGCCAGCTCGAGCCGCGGCAATGGGCCGTGCTGCTACGCGCCTGCCGACGCGCCAAAGAAACGCTCCTCGCGGCAGACGCCCCGGAGCGGCTGGTCGTGAATCTGCCGGGCAGCGGCGCACGCTTGATCGGCAGTGGGTTGCAAGTGGAGGTCACACGATCCGAGGTCGAAAGTCTGCTGCTCGACGGATTCTTGCCGCAGGTGAGTCTCGATTCCCGCCCCGCTGCACGACGCAGCGGGTTTCAGGAGTTCGGCCTGCCCTTCGCCGCCGACGCCGCCATCACCAAGTACCTGGCCGCGTTTCTCACGGCCCACCGGCACGTGGCCACCGACGGAGATACCGACTTGGCGTCGGGCGACGATCCTGCGCAGCCCAGCCTGATCCTGTTCAACGGCGGCTTCTTCGCTTCGCCCGTGCTAAGGAACCGGCTGCTCGATGTCATGGCATCGTGGTTCGGCCGGCGCCAGCCCGAGGCGCCCTGGCACGTTCTCGACAACGACCGGCTCGATCTGGCCGTGGCGCAAGGCGCGGCCTACTACGGCATGGTTCGGCGGGGCGTGGGCGTGCGCATCTCGGCCGGGCTGGCACGGACCTACTACGTGGGAGTCGGCGGCGCCGACGGTGAGACGTCGGCCGTCTGCCTGTTGCCGGCGGGCATCGAGGAAGGACAGGGAGCCGACCTGGCCGACCGCCCGTTCGAGCTTACCATCCGCGAGCCGGTCGAGTTTCCCATCTTCGTCTCCAGCACGCGACTGACCGACAGGCCGGGCGAACTGACACCCGTCGACCCCGAGCAGATGACCGCGCTGCCGCCGATCCGCACGGTGCTCGAAGCGGCCAAGAAGGGGGCCCGTTCCACAGTGTCTGTGGGACTGCACGCCCGGCTGACCGAGATCGGCACGCTCGACGTCTGGTGCAGCGAGATCGGCGGCCCGCGCACTTGGAGGTTGCAATTCGACGTGCGGTCGGCGACCGAGACCGACCGCGAGGCCCATCGTGGAAGGGGTGAGACCGAAGGCGTACTCGACGAAGGGCTGCTCGACTCCTGCCGAACGGCCGTTGCCGCTTCGTTTGGCGACGGCCAACCGCCGCTGGCCCCCGGCAGCTTAGTGAAGCGGCTCGAAGAGATCACCGAACTGAAGCGGCGCGAATGGCCCATGACGCTGCTGCGCGCCATGTGGCAAGCGCTGATCGAAAGTGAGCCCGGCCGCCGCCGCAGCGCCGAACACGAGACTCGCTGGCTCTATCTCACAGGTTTTTCATTGCGGCCCGGTTGCGGACTGGCCGTCGACGACTGGCGCGTGGCGCAGTGCTGGAAGTTGTTGCAAGCGAAGCGGGCCTTCCATACGCCGGCTTGTCGCGTCGAGTGGCTGATCCTGTGGCGGCGCATCGCCGCCGGTTTGAACGCCGGTCAGCAGCGGGCGCTGGCCGAGCCGCTGCTGGCCGCCCTCCGCGCGGCGAAGAAGGGCGGTCAGGCCCGCCGTCCCGACGTCGGCGCCACCTCGCACGAAGCGGCCGAGGCCTGGCGACTGCTCGGATCGCTGGAACTGCTCGGCGTGGCGACCAAGATCGAGATCTCGACGGCGCTCGTCGACCTGGCCGGGCGTGAAAAGGTGGGCGGCGTGCGCGACGCCATCCTATGGGCCATCGGCCGGTTGGGAACACGCGTGCCGATGTTCGGCCCGCTCAACACCGTCGTTCCGCCCGACGCCGCCGAGCAATGGATCCAGCGCCTGTTGGAGATCGAGGTAGACGCCGCCGCGTTTTCCATTGTGCAGCTCGCCCGCCGGACCGGCGACCGCTATCGCGACGTCGGCGAGGCGGTGCGCGATCGAGTGCTAGGCTGGCTCGACCGCAACTCGGCCCCCGAACATTACCGCCAACTCGTGGCACAAGGGGGCGAACTGGAAGAAGAAGAGGCCGGGCTGATGTTCGGCGAGAGCCTGCCGCGCGGGTTGCGTCTGGCGTCCAGCACCTCCGTCGCCGGGTGACAAATTACGCGAACCGAATCGTCGGCAAACCTGGCAATTTTGGAAAAGAATTGACCGCGCCGCTCGATTTTTTCGATAATCGTGGGGACGGAGGGGGCCTGCCCGGAGGGCGCAAATTGCCGTATTTTGCCTCCCTTAGAGCGGCTGACAAAACCTGGAAGCCGGAGCGCCGTGGGCGCAAAGATCGGCCGTGGAACGCCGATTTTTTGCAGCTCGATCCGGTTTTGTCGGTTGCCGTAAAATCCGTTGACACAGTTGTTAGACGCGTCTAACCTGAACACCGCCGGGACATTGGCAGTGCATAAGACAGGCAGGCATGTTCAGTTCGCGAAGGACTAAGCTCGGACGAGCCAAGCGGAGCAAATCGCGGTATTTTGAATCGCTGGAAGTCAGGTCGTTGCTGACGGCTTCCTCCGCCACGTCGATCATCATGCAGCCGGAGATGATGCGCTTCAGCGCGGCTGCCTCGAATAGCGCCTCGTCGGCACCCACGGGTTTGACTCCTCAGCAGGTGAGCCAAGCCTATGGCTTCAATCAGATCCAGTTCGGCACGGCCACTTCCCGCGTGTCGGGCGACGGTACGGGCGAAACCATCGCCATCGTCGACGCCTATGACGATCCGAATGTCCAACAGGATCTGACGACATTCGATACGAAATTCGGGTTGGCGGCTCCGCCCAGTTTCACCGAACAGTTTGTCGGCGGAGCCAGGCCACAGGGCAACTCCGGCTGGTCGGAAGAGATATCGCTCGACGTCGAGTGGGCGCACGCCATGGCGCCCAAGGCCAACTTGGTGCTGGTCGAAGCCCAGTCGGCCAGTCTCAGCTCGCTTCTCTCGGCGGTCGACCTGGCCCGTAATCTGCCCACCGTGAACGTCATCTCCATGAGCTGGGGATCGAACGAGTTCTCGGGAGAGACGTCTTACGACAGCCATTTCACCACGCCGAGCGGGCACATCGGCATCACGTTCGTAGCGTCGTCGGGCGATTCGGGCGCACCGGGAGTCTGGCCCGCCCTATCACCCAACGTCTTGGCCGTCGGCGGCACGACGCTGCATCTGAGCAGCAGCGGAGGATACGGCAGCGAATCCGCCTGGAGCGACAGCGGTGGCGGCGTGAGCCAGTACGAGAGCGAACCGGCCTATCAGCAATCGGCCCAATCGACCGGAGCCCGTACTTCGCCCGATGTGGCCTACAACGCCAATCCCAGCACCGGATACTCCGTCTACGATTCGTATTCGGGAGACGACTGGTTCACGGTCGGCGGCACCAGTGCCGGCGCCCCGCAGTGGTCGGCGCTGATCGCCATTGCCGACCAGGGACGCGGCTCGGCCGGCTCCTTGGCCAATGCCCAGGCGGATATCTACAACCTGCCCTCGACCGACTTTCACGACGTCACCGGCGGCAGCAATGGCTATCAGGCGGGTACCGGCTACGACCTCGTCACCGGGTTGGGCAGCCCCCTGGCCAATCTAGTCGCCGAAGGCCTGGCCGGAGCGACGGCAGCTCCGAGTCCCACGCCAACACCCAATCCGACGCCAACCCCCACGCCCACCCCCAGCTTGACGGCCCCCACCGTCACGGCCAGCGCCGCGTCTACGACGGTGGCTTCGTTGAGCTGGAACTTGGTGAGCGGCGCGCAGGGTTACAAGGTCTATCTGGTGGTCAACGGCCAAGACCAGTACTTGGGTGCGGTCGGTGCCACGACCAGCAGCGTGCAGGTGACCGGTCTGACGGCCGGTTCGACCGACTCGTTCATGGTGGCGGCCTACAACGCGACCTCGACCGCTGCTTCGTCGGTCGTGAATGTGACGCTGCCGACGCCCGCGGTACCCTCGTCGGTAACGGCCCCGATTGTCACCGCCACCGTCGCCTCGTCGACCAGCGTGGTTTTGAATTGGAACGCCGAATCGCAAGCGACCGGCTACAACATCTATTGGTCGAACGGCTATCGAACCCAGTTCCTGGGAACGGTGAACGGATCGACGACCTCCGTCACCATCACGGGGCTGAGCCCAGGTTCAGCATCGTATTTCCTGGTGCAAGCGTTCAACACCGTTTCGTATGCGAACTCCCAGTGGACAGCGGTGGTGACGCCTTTCGCATCGGTCGGTAGCACCGGGTCTCCGTTCCAGTACGCCGAGCAACGGTCGGAAAACGCCTTCGGTAGCGTCGCGCCCGCCGTCGTGGCCAACACCAGCGGGAACTATTGGAACCGAGGACGTTAGTGCGTGCCTGGCGGTCGCGCCGGCATCCGCCGGCGGGGGGCAAATTGCCCACGATGTTCGATGCGCGGCTTGCCATACCTCTGCTAAGTGCGCCGCTGCGCCGGCTGGTTGGCGTGCTGGCTTTATTGGCCGTGCTCGTGGGACCGGCGTCCGTTGCGTGCGCGGGCATCGCGGAGAGCCGTCCGAATATCGTGCTGATCGTGAGCGACGATCAGGGGTATGGCGATCTGGGTCGTCACGGTAATCCGCTCATCCGTACACCCAACCTCGACCGGATGTACGACGAGAGCATCCGCTTCGCCGATTTTCATGTCAGCCCGACCTGCGCGCCGACACGGGCGTCGCTCATGACCGGCCGCCACGAATTCAAGAACGGGGTGACGCACACCATCCACGAACGTGAGCGGTTGAACCTACAAGCGACGACGATCGCGCAGGTACTCAAGGCGGCTGGCTATCGCACGGGCATCTTCGGCAAGTGGCACCTGGGCGACGAGCCGGCCTATCAGCCCGGTCGCCGCGGTTTCGACGAGACATTTATCCACGGCGCGGGTGGCATTGGTCAGACTTACGAGGGGAGCTGCGGCGACGCGCCCAACAACGGTTACTTCGATCCGGTCATTCTGCACGACGGCACGTTCGAGAAAACACAAGGTTATTGCACCGACGTTTTCTTCGGCCAGGCGATGCGGTGGATCGATGCAGTCCACGGCCAATCGCCCTTCTTCTGCTACGTGCCGACCAACGCCCCGCACGCGCCGCTCGACGTGCCGGCCGAGTACGAGCAGGCGTATGCGGGCCGGGTCAATCCGCAGGTCGCCAAGTTCTTGGGCATGGTAACCAATCTGGACGAAAACGTCGGCAAGTTGCTGGCCCACTTGAGTGAGCTGGGCATCGAGCGGCAGACGCTCGTCATCTTCATGAACGACAACGGGGGCACTGCCGGCTGCGACGTGTTCAACGCGGGAATGCGGGGCCGGAAGGGAACGGCCCACAACGGCGGCACGCGCGGGATGTCGCTGTGGCGCTGGCCCGGCACGCTCGCTCCCGCCACGGTCGACGCCCTGACGGCGCACCTCGATCTGTTCCCGACATTCGCGGAGTTGGCCGGCGCGAAGCTCCCCAAATATCTGGCCGACCGGCTCGATGGTTTCAGCTTGGTGCCCCTGCTCGAAGACCCGCACGCTGTCTGGCACGACGACCGCCTGCTCTTCACGCACGTCGGCCGCTGGGAGGTGGGTGCCCCGCCCGAGAAGTTCGGCCTATGCAGCGTCCGCTGGCGGCAGTTTTTGATGGTCCGTGAAGGCAACCGGTGGACCCTCTTCGATCTCGCGAACGATCCGGGCGAAGCGACCGACCTGGCCGACACAGAGGATGTCACCGCCAAAAAACTTGCGGCCGCCTACAATGGCTGGTGGGACCAAGTGCGGCCATGCCTGATCAACGAAGACGCCCATCGGACCGCGCCGCGGGTCAACCCGTTCAAAGCTCTCTATTGGCAGCAGTTCGCGGGCCCCGGTCCCAACAACGCTCCGCCGCCCGAGTAACCAGCCGCGCGACGAGTCAGCCACGCTTTAATGGTGATGCTCGTGTCCTTCGCCCCCTTTGAACAACTCGCTGGTCTGGTCACCGCGAGCCGCGATGTAGGCGATCAGGTCCAGAATCTCGTCGCGGGCGAGCTTGTCTAACAGCCCCTTGGGCATGATCGAGGTCTTGGCCTTCTCACGCTCGTCGATCTCCGACTTCTTGATCACGACCGGCTCGGCCTTGGCCAGCGGGTTCTCGATCACCTTCACCATGTCGGCCGTCTCTTCCAGCACCAGGCCGGTCACCGTCTTGCCCGAGTCGAGCAAGAACGTATACGTCTGATACTTCTCGTTGATCTTGGCGGACGGATCGAGAATCTCCTTGAGGATATCGATGGGCTGATACTTCGGATCGAGCTTCGACAGGTCGGGGCCGATCTCGGTGCCCACGCCGTTGAGCTTGTGGCAGGCCACGCAGCTCGCCACCGTGAACATCTGCTTGGCGTCGCCGAAGGAACGGCCCGACGACAGGTCGGCCACCGCCACCGCCAACTCGTCGAACTTCCACTCGGTGCGGGGCCGGCGGTCCTTCAGCAAGTCGTCTTTGACTTCGAGCGGATTGGCCGCCAGGTAGGCCTCGGGCCCGGCCAGGTACTGATCGAGATCTTCGACCACGTACAGCGCGCCGTACATCCGCCGCCAATGGCCAGGGAAGGTGCAGACATACGGATAGACGCCCGGCCGGGTGGGAGCGTTGAACGTCAGCCGTTGCGAGGCCCGCGGTTGCAAGAGCTGGCTGGCGAGCAGGATCTTGTTCGAGGGCGGCACGTAGTGCCGCGAAAGTGCGCCGGGTTGCTGGGCCGTGGCTTCGCCGAGCAGGCCGACCTCCTCCAGTGCACCAGGCTCGACGATCACGAAGTTGTGCGGCATCAGGTCGGCGTTATCGAGCACGAACTGCAGCGGCTTGCCCGCGGCCACGGCCAGCACGTCCTGATCGTAGGACATCCGTTCGGGCAGCGTGCCGAGCTTGATCACCCGCACGCCCAGCTCGCGCAACTCGCCACGCACCTGCCGCGCCTCGTCGATCGGCAACAGGGCAGCCAACGCGTCGGCAAACTCCAGCTCATCGAGCGCGGCTTCGCTGGTGCGGTCTTCGGCCGGCAGCTTGCGCACCGCCGGCACGATCGCGTTCAAGAGCGGCTTGGCCCGCGCCTTGTCCCAGTGTTGACGACCGATGCGCTGCATGGCCCGAATGGCGGGGAGCAGGTCGGCGGACGTCGTCTGTTTACCACCCGCCCCTTGAGCATCGCCCAAGACGAAGGTGGCCAGCGTGCCGAACGTTTGGGCTTCTTGGCCACGGACGTAAGTCAGCGCGTTCATCGCGGCGCGGCGTACCAGGTCGGCACCGCCGCCACCCTCCAGGTCGATCTGCACCTTGCTCTCCGGCGCCGGCAGGCCGGTGCGCTTGAAGACTTCGTGCCGATCTCCATCGAGCACGCGCAGGGTGAATCCATCGAGCCGCTTGCCCAGGTCGGCGTCGCTGCGATTGTAGACGACGATACGTTCGAGCGGGTACGTTTCGCCCAGATCGACTTCCCACCAGGGATCGGGGGTGTTCTCCTCGGTATGGGTCTGTCCGTTCCCGCCGAACGAGCCGCTCGTGTTGCCGTCGATGGCCCGCGAGGCCTCGCCGCCGTAGCCCGTGTTCTTCTGTGTGGCCTTGCCGTGGCGGGCCACGTTCCGGCCACCGCCGGCAAAGACTTCGACCTCGGCCAACGTGAGCGTGCCTCGGCGGGGCAGTTCTATGCGCACGTAACGGCCGAGCGTCCCCTTCCCCTCGCTGCCTTGGCTCAGCGGCTCGGGCAACCCTCGCAACAATGGTTCGACCAGGGGATAGAGGCGGGCCCGCAGGCTCGGATCGCTCACCAGCGGCACCGCGCCCACCAGGTCGTAAAGCGACGACACCTTCTTGGTGGCCAGTTGCCAGGATGGCCCGGGATCGCCATCGACGCCGATCAACGCCGCGAAGGCGGCCTGCCGGATAATCGGCTGCTTCGACGACGTGGCGAACTTCTCGATGTGGCCACGCATGGCCGCGAGCTGATCGGCGCCGCGGCCCGTCAGAAGGCGTACGAGGTCGAAAACGACCGTCTCGTCGCGCTCGGCCAGGCCGCTGTCGATCATGCCGACCGCGTCGATCAGTACGTCCAGTTCGTTCTTCTTTTCAATCTTCGCCAGGCCGCCGAGCGCCTCGCGGCGGAATTCGTCGCGCACGCCCGGGCGAAAGAGCAACTCGTAATAGACAGGTCGCGAACGTTCCTTCGACAGCAATTGATCGAGTGACAGGTGTTTCAGCAAGAATCGGGCACCGGCCTCGGTGGTGAGCGGTATCTCTCGCTTCTCGGCAAGCGCCTGCTTCCAGAGCGGCTCGAGCGATTTCATGGTCTGCTCGCGCGTATATTCGAGATACGGATCGCCGGCCGTGTCGCCAGCCACCAATGCCGCCTCGAATGCCTCGGGTACCCTGAAATAACTCGCCGCGCGGACCGCTTCCAACCGCACGAGCGGATCGCTGTCGGCCGCGAGCTTTTTCACCTCGTCGAGTGACTGCGGCAGGCGCTCGCGCCAGCAACAGAGCACGCGGGTCGCGGCGGCGCGGGCGCGGCCGTCTTTGGCGGCGAGCACGCGATGGAGCAGGTCGGCATCGACCACGTCGTATTGCTGGTGTAGCCAGAGGGCTTCGAGCAGGTGGTGCTCATAGCTTTCGTCGGCCGGGCTGAGGCGTTTCACCCAGGTTTTGGCGGCGGCCAGCACTTCGTCGGCGGACCGGCCACTCAACTCGATCCGGGCTCGATATCGCACGCGGCTTTCGTCGTGCTTGAGCAGGTCGAGCAGCTTCTCGATCGGTTCACCCGCGACCTTGGGCGAGGGGCTCAGCGGCCGTCCCTCGTACGTCACGCGGTAGACGCGGCCGTGGATCCGATCGCGGCTCGGATCTCGCAGGTTGTGCTGCATGTGGCCGATGATGGGGTTCTGCCAATCGGTGAAGTAGAGCGTGCCGTCGGCACCGATCTCGAAATCGGACGGCCGAAAATTGGGATCGCTCGACGAAAGGAATGGCTCCAGCTCGGTACCCACGATGCTCGCGCCTTTGTTATCGAGGCGGTAACGCAAGAGGCCCTGGAAGCCGATGACGTTGCCCACGAGCAGGTTGTCCTGCATGTCGTCGGGAAAGTGACGGCTCGACAGGATCTCGGTGGCCGGGCAGGGGCGCGTGCGCTGGTTGTAGACCTGCGGCGCGTGTGGATGCTTTTGGGGAAAGTCGACATAGCCGGAGAAGATCGCCCCGTGATACGGCTGGGCACCCGTGCCGTCGTGAACGATGTCTTGCCCCCAACGATCGAAGACGTGACCGTGCGGGTTGGCGAAGCCGTACGGCACATATCGCTCGAACTTGAACGTGCGCGGCTCGAACCGCCACACGCAAGCGTCGGTGTTGCGCTGCGGGCCATAGGGCGTTTCCACCTGTGTGCGATGAAAGACTCCCTCCTGGAAATAGAGTCCCCCTCCCGGATCGAACACAAAGCTGTTGGCCGTGTGGTGCGTGTCGGCCGAGTCGAGACCGTGTAGGACGCGGACGCGCACGTCGGCCTTGTCGTCGCCGTCGGTGTCCTTCAAGAAGATCAGGTCGGGCGCCATGGCCACATAAACACCGCCGTTCCAGAATTCAAAACCGGTCGGGTTATGTAGATGGTCGGCGAAGGTCTGACACTTATCGGCCTTGCCGTCGCCGTCGGTATCTTCCAGGATGAGCAGCTTGTCGTTCATCTCCTCCTTCGGCTTCCAGTGCGGATAGGTGGGCCAGGTAGCCACCCAGAGCCTGCCCTTGGTGTCGAACGCCATCTGCACGGGATTGATCATCTCGGGGAACATTTCTTCGCTGGCGAAGAGGCCCACCTTCAACCCCTTGGCGATCGTCATCTTGCCGATCGCCTCCTCGCCGCCCAAGAAGACATGCTCGCCGTTCGGGCCCGAGCCCGGTTTGTTCGTCTTCACCGGGATGAAAGGGGGCGTGTTGCCATCGTCGACGCTCAGGTCGCGTCCTTGGGCCACCTCCCACACGCGCTTGTCGCGGTTCGCGGTCATCACGTCGAGCACTTCCAGTTCGCGCATCATGACTTCGCGGTTCGTCTGCCCATCGACGAACTTCAGGTAGGATCGGCCGCCGTAACTCGAGTAGCCGTCGGTCGTGCGGTACCGGTGGAACCAATAAAAGTTCTTGTCGACCACCGCATCGCGCAGCTTGGCGAGCTGATCGCCGCTGAGCTGCGTCGATTTCCCCGCGAAGAGCGCGTTGATGATCGTCTCGGCCACAAATCGATTGCCGGACTCGTCCAGATGGATGCCGTTGATCGTGAGCGGATTCGTGGCGGATTTGTACTGTTCCCGTGTCGGCCGAAACAGGTCGACGAACGTTACGCCGTTGGCCTTGGCCACTTCGGCCATCGCGGCCGTATAGAGCTCGAGCCGCGCGTTGTTGTGGTGGCCGTCAGGCAGGTTGGGATTGTGGACGTCTTCGTGGGCGATGGGCGAGAAGAGCACCAGCCGTGGCGGCCGCTGGCCGTTGTATTTCTGCTCCAGCGTCAGCTTGATGAATCCATCGAGATCCTGCCGGAATTTATCGAGCCCGCGCTCACCGGCGAACGATTCGTTGAACCCGAAGAAGGCGAACACGACGCCGGCCTTGGTCCGGCCAAGCCACTCGTCGGGGCTGCCGAATCCCTCCGACCGCTGGCGGATCGTCAGTTCGTCGGCCGAAAACGCCAGGTTACGGAACGAAAGCCGGTAGTCTGGAAACCGCGAGTGGATCAGCGTTTCGAGCCAGCCGTCGTGCTGCATCCGCTCGCCCAGCGTATTGCCGATGATCGCGATATGGTCTCCCTTCTTCAGGTGTAGGCCGCCGCTCGAGGCCGAGCTGTCGTCGGCCACGGACGCGAAATCGGACGGCTTGAGCGCCTTTTGTTTCCAATAGTCGTTGTTCTTGAAGCCGAAGAAGGACGGCTCGAATTTGCCGACAAGCGCGACGTCGGCTTGGCCCGTTATTTTTTCGCCCAGTCCCGTCAGGTAGTAGGCGGCGTTCACGATCAGTCGCCGCAGTCCCTCGCTGGTGAAATCGATCGAGGCGCCCATCGTGGTGCAGAACGCCTGGCCCTTCTTGCCCGACGGAGCGGTGTATGGCTTGAGCCAGGCGACGGGCATCATGGGGTTGTTCTTCTCGCCGGCCACCGGCGGATCGGTGGGCTTCATGCCGGCCACGACCTGGCCATAGAGCAAGATACTCGCGTCGGGCGTGAGATTCTTGATGCCGTAGACGTCCGTCTGGCCGAAGACGTCGCTCACGCCGCGCAGCACGGGGTTGTCTTTCTGTTTCTCGTTCACGATCCCGCGGGTAGCCTCGTGGCCGTGGTTCCCGTGGTGGCTGATCCATGTGTCGCCCAGGATCTGCTGCCCGAACCCGCCGGGCCATTTCGAGCTGGAGAAGCCCCAATCGACATAGGGGCTGTCCTTCTTCGAATAATTGAAGGCGTGCGTGGCGGTGCGCAGGCCGATGACCGGCTTGCCGGCGTTGACGAAATCGACGACATGCTTCATCTGGTCGTCGGGCAACTCGCGGAACCGCGTGGCAATAATCATAAGGTCGGCATCGTCGAGTTGTTCCAGGCCGGGAATGTTGTTCTGGTTGTTGGAGTCGATGATGCCCGACTGGGGATCGATGGCGAAGTGTACGGTGCAGTTGAATCCATGCCGCCGGCTAAGGATCTTGGCCAGCATGGGGAGGGCCTCTTCAGACCGATATTCCTCGTCGCCCGAAACGAGAACGATCTTCTTCCCCTTACCCGGCCCATCTTGGCCTGGGAACGATAGCCAGGAATCGGCGGCGGAGGCGGGGCGGGTACTGATAAGCGGGAACAGGAAGGCAGCGAGGAGGCAGGCGGCCCGAAGGCCAGGGCGGGCGTGTCGTCTCATCGAACTTGGCATGCTTGACCTGATGGTTATACGGGCGATTCGTGCTCTCGTATGGTAGACCGCGCCCACGACGACTGCAAAGGGGAACCCTCTCCCCATCGGGAGAGAGTTGGGGTGAGGGCGGCTCGCCCTTCGCCGCAGGTCTCTTTCGAGTCATCGGACTGTTCAGCGGTTCATTCGTCATAGTCCCCACGCTAGAAACCCGCTGGCTTGGGCGCCGTTTGCAGAAGGCTCCGGAATCTGTCGTCTTTCATATTTGCTTTGCAAGGCAATCGAGCATTGCATATCGTGATACGATTGCACTACGGGCCTATCCGACAAGCGGGAAAGAAGCGGGACGCCTCTTCCACTAACGGGATGCCCGGGCGAAGAAAGTGAGGAGCAGGGTGCCAGCACGCATCGATTGTCCGGCTTGCCACACGACGCTCGCGGTCAATGCGGCCAATCGCGAAGGCGTGGTGCTGCGTTGCCCCAAGTGCCGCCACGAATTCGCCGTCCGTCTGCGGCAACCGGCCGCCCGTCCGCCTGCGTGGCCCGGCCACGATCCGCTGGCGCCGCCGCTGCCGCACGCGGGGCACGATACCGTCCCATCACAACCCGGGCCGGCCCGTACGATGAACACGGCGCTGCTCTGGATCGGCCTCGGTGCCAGCGCCGCCTTCGCTGTGGTGGTTGCCGTCTTGGTGGTCATCTTGATGCGGTTATCACCGAGCCCGGACGGGCAGCAAATCGCCGTCGCGCCGCCGGCGACCGAGTCCACCGCTTCGCCGCCAAGCGGCTCCGGCCAACAAACCCCCTCCTCAACCGCCGTCGATACCCCGGAACCGAATGGCACTCCCGTCAACAGCCAGACGACGAGCGGCGTGCCCGCGACCAACCAGACCGCAACCATCGGCTCGCCCGTCTCGTCGGTCACTCCGGCCTCTCCGCCGGCCGGGCCGCCGGTGCTGGCCTATCGATTCAACGGGGGTGAGGAATATGCCTACTCGTTCTCGATCAAGGCCGAGGCGGCGGGCACGACCGAACAAGTGCACGGCATGTGCTCGCTCATCCTTAGCCGTGAGACGGCAGTACCCGAATTCGCGTCGCACGAACAGACGGCCGAAGGAAGCGGCAGCGGCTTCGTCGTAACCAGCGACGGCCATCTCGTCACCTGCGCGCACGTCGTGGAAGGTTCGACCAAGATCGACGTGGTGCTCGCGGGCCAAAGCTACCCTGGTCAGGTCGTAGCCTTCGACAAGGCCCACGATCTCGCGGTGGTGCGCATCATCGGCAGCAACCTGCCGACCGTGCCGTTGGGAAATTCCGAAGGCGTCGAGCTGGCGCAGGAAGTCCGCGCCGTCGGTTACCCGCTGTCGAACGTCCTGGGCGAGAGCGTCAAAATCACACGCGGCACGCTGGCCGGTGTCGTCAACACCGAAGGCCGCAAGCTCTTCCAGGTCGACGCCAGCATCAACCCGGGCAACAGCGGCGGCCCGTTGGTGAACGAAATGGGGCAGGTGATCGGCGTGGCTAGCGCGAAAATGGCCGGCGAAGACATCGACGGCGTCGGCTTCGCCGTGCCGGCCAACGAAGTGCTGAATCTGCTCAAGAGCAAGGGCATCGTGCCGGCCGTTGCCACGGGTGGCGAGAAACTCGACGGCCCGAACCTGGCGCGCCGCGTCACGCCCGCCGTGGCCTTGCTGAAGGTCAAGATCGGTCCCGGCGGCTATGGCATGGCCCACCGGCTGCTGGTCGACTTCTCGGGGCACGTTTCCAGCAGTCCCGCGCGCACGGGTAACGTTCGTGCACCGGGCGTGCCTCGGGTTGAGAACGAGCGCGGCAAGCTGTTGCTGAGCGAGCGCGGCGAGTTGATCGACGCCACGGGCAACGCCCAGATCCCCTACCTGCTCGGCCCGCTCGGCCAGCTCATCATCGAGCCGCTCGGCGCCGCGGGCGAGCGCACCTGGCAGACGCAACGGGTCACCGTGCTCACGCAGGTCGTCGGTGAAGAATCTCCCAACTCGCTCTCGGCCCGGTTCCGCCGCCGCGGGCGCACCCCGTTCGTGCCCCAGGCCAAGGTGGTCGTGACACCTGCCGTCGAGACGAGCAGTTACGAGCTGGCCGGCGAGAACGGCGACCTGGTGACGATCAAGAAACGTTACACGTTCCAGACGATACAGGCCGCCGGTACTCCTCCCTTGGCCCAGGTGACCGGCGAGGGCACGCTCACGTTCAACCGGGCCAGCGGGTATGCCGAGAAGTTGGACTACAAGGCGACGCTCGTGCGCAGTTCGCGGACGGCGAGTGCCACGATTCCCTACACGCTAGCATGGCAACGGCTCGATCAGCAGGCCATCGAGCGGACCCGGGCACAAGCGCTAGCGAACCTCGAAGCCGCCAAGAAAGCCGCGGCCGAACAGTCCTCGCGCGGCAAGATCGCTCCCCCGGTGCCGCCGAAGGTCGACGATCTGCTGGCCGAGTTGAAGAACGCCAAGGAATGGGATCAGCGATTGAATCCGCTCATGGCCCTGGAACGCATGCGGCCCGTCGACGACCGGCGAGCGGAAGTCACCGCGGCCGTCGAGCCTTTGATGAACGACGCCAATCATTCGATCCGCGACCGGGCCATCCGCATCATGGGTCGCTGGGGAACCAAGCAAACCGTGCCAGCTCTGGCCAAAATGCTCGAGCAGCGCGATGTCGACGTGCGCCGGGCCACGATCGAAGCGCTCGGCCAGATTGCCGACGAAGACGCGGCGCGGGAGCTTGCCTCACTGGTGTTGGAGTCCTCCGACCGTGCGGCCGCCGTCGCGGCACTGAGAGGGATGGGCAACGTCGCCGAAACGGCCGTGATTCGGCTGCTCGATCGGGGCGACCGGCAGGTGCGCAAAGAAGCCTGCCAGATTCTGGGTGAGGTCGGCGGATCGAAATCGGCTGCCGCCCTCAAACAACTGCTCCAGAACGAGAAGGAAAGTCAGGTTCGAGGCGCCGCCCGCGCCGCGCTGGACCGGCTGGTCAAGGCGCGGTGAACGCCGTCGCGGACCGCTACGAAAAAAAAGAATTTGCTTCGCGGGGCGCCGTCGTCCGCCCACCGATCTGGGCCCGCGACGCCCTTATCTCCCCTCTGCTCGCGCCCGCACGCGGATTTTTGCCACGGTACGAAAACCGTGTGGGGCGGTTTTACGTATTGAGCTTGGCCTTCGTAGCGAGTTGACGGTGGCGGCAGCCGCACACGCGGGCGGTCACCCCGCGATGTACCGCCTCTGGTTGAACCCGACGTGGGGGACTAGACTGAACCTGGCCTTCATTTCCGGTAAGTTTTATTTTTATTCGCGTGCCCCCGCCCTAGGGAGGTTGGCCATTATTCGTTCGCTCTCTCGAAGCACCCTGGCGCGCGTCGCTTGGTGCCACGGCGCCCGGGGTGTACTGATCGTTTGCGCCCTGGCGGCTAGCAGTTGTCGCGACCGCACTCCCGTTACGACGTCGACCGGGCCGCTCGCCGACGACATGCCCGATCGATCGCCACCCCCCAGCCATGCGCGTCTTACCGATCGGACGGAGGGAAGCGGGGTGAACTTCGTCTACGACAACGGCCGCGCGGCCGGTTTTCACACCATTGTCGAATCGCTCGGGGGCGGCATCGGACTCTTCGATTACGACAACGACGGGCGATACGACCTGTTCTGTCCGGGCGGCGGCAAGTTCGACGCAGAAAAGAACCCCAGCGGAATCCCTTCGGCCCTGTTTCGGAACGTGGGCGATTGGAAATATGTCGACGTGACGGCCCCCACGGGGTCCGGCCGGGCGCCCCACCTCACCCACGGCTGTGCGATGGCCGACTACGACGGCGATGGCTTCGCCGACCTGCTCGTCACGGGCTACGGTGGTCTGCAATTGTTTCAAAACCAGGGCGACGGCACGTTTCGCGAAGTCAGCCAGGAAGTCGGCATGGCCGACACGATGTGGAGCTCGAGTGCCGCCTGGGCCGACTACAATGGCGATCAACAGCTCGACGTCTACGTGGCCCACTATGTCGATTGGGGACCCGACGACGCACACAATCCGCAGTGCCCCGGGCCGAAGCCCGAGCAGCGCGAGATCTGCTCGCCGCGCCGTTTCGAACCCCTGCCGCACATCATCTATTACAGCAACGGCGACGGCACGTTCCGCGACGCCACCAGCGAGGCCCGCCTGGTCGTCGAGCCGCACATCTGCGGCAAGGGCTTGGGCGTCGTGGCAGGCGATCTCGACCTGGATGGCGACATCGATATCTACGTGGCCAACGACACCGTCGACAATTTCCTGTATCTCAACGACGGCCACGGTGTGTTCGAGGAGGTCGGGCTGTTCCACGGCGTCGCCCGCGACTCGAACGGTAAGGCCGAAGGGAGCATGGGCACCGACCTGGGAGATTACAACCTCGACGGTCTGCCCGACATCTGGGTGGCCAATTTCGAGCAGGAATCGTTCTCGCTCTATCGCAACGACGGCGCCGCCACGTTCACACACGTCAGCCAGGGCACCGGAATCACGGCGCTCGGCCGGCTCTACGTCGGTTTCGGGACCGTGTTCGCCGACATCGATTGCGACGGCGACGAAGACTTCGTGGTGTCGAACGGCCACGTCATCAACTATCCGACGGCCGCCGCCATCCGCCAGGAACCGCTATTGCTCGTCAACGATCGCGGGCAGCGATTCGCCAAGGCGGCATTTCCTCCCGATGGCTATTTTTCGATGCCGCACCGCGGCCGCGGCGTGGCCGTTTCCGACCTGGACAACGACGGCGACCTCGATTTTGTGTTCTCGCACAACGATGGCGAGCAAAATGCGCTGGTGGCCAACGATACGCCCCGCGAAGGCGGATGGCTGCGCGTGCGGCTGATCGGCCGGCGCTCGAACCGCGATGCGATCGGTGCGCGGCTGGTGCTCCACACGTCTGCCGGCGATCAACTGCGCCTGGTCAAAGGCGGCGGCAGCTACGAATCGCAGAGCGACCTGCGTCCGTTTTGGGGCATTCCCGCCGGCGCCAAGGTCACGGGGATCTCCATCCACTGGCCTTCGGGCGTCGAACAGGAGTACCCGCTGACGGAGGGCAACCAGTCGCTGACGATTTCGGAGCCGCCCGCGACGAGCGACGAACCGACGTCCTAGCCGAGCTTGCCGACGCGGGCGATCAGGTCGACCGTGCGGCAGCTATAGCCCCACTCGTTGTCGTACCAGCTCACGACCTTCAGCAGGTTGCCACCGATCACTTGCGTCCAGTCGGCGGCGAAGATCGAACTGTGCGAGTCGCCGATGATGTCGCTGGAGACGATCGGGTCTTCGGTGTAGCAGAGGATGCCTTTCAGCTTCCCCTCGGCGGCTTCCTTCATGGCGTGATTCACTTCTTCTTTCGTCACGTCGCGCTTCATGAGCGCCGTCAGGTCGACGACGCTACCGGTGGGAACCGGCACACGCATGGCGATGCCCGTAAGCTTGCCTTTCAACTCGGGAATGGCCAATGCGACGGCGCTGGCCGCACCGGTCGAAGTGGGGATGATGTTCTGGGCCGCGGCTCGCGCCCGATAGGGGTCCTTGTGGGGGAGATCCTGCACGTTCTGGTCGTTCGTGTAGGCATGGACGGTCGTCATCAATCCCTTTTCGATGCCGAACTTCTCATTCAGCACCTTGGCCACGGGCGCCAGGCAGTTCGTGGTGCAGCTTGCGTTGGAGATGCACTTTTGCGAGGCCGAGAGCTTGTCGTCGTTCACACCCAACACGCACGTCAGGTCGGCGCCGTCTTTGGCCGGCGCGCTGAGTACGACGCGCTTGGCGCCGGCTTGCAGGTGGGTATCGTATCCGGCCTTACCCCCGGCGGCGCGGCCGGTGAAGATGCCGGTGCTCTCGACCGCCACGTCGACCTTCAAGTCGCCCCAGGGGAGTTTGGCGGGGTCGCGCTCCGCCAGTGCGCGAATCTTCTTGCCGCCCACGACCAAATACCCTTCTTCGTGGGCCACGGTTCCCGGATAGCGGCGATGGGTGCTGTCGTACTTGAGCAGAGTCGCGAGCGCCGCGGTATCCGTAAGGTCGTTGATGGCCACGACTTCAAAATCGTTGGGCCGGGACATCAGGTTGCGGAAGACAAGTCGGCCGATGCGGCCGAAACCATTGATAGCGACACGAATTGCCACGGTCATCTCCTCTCGATGCGCCACGCACGCCTGACTGTGGCGGCGGTTCAATTTGTAACAAAACCGGGGATTATACCGCTGCCGAATCTACCCGGCAACCGGCTCGCTTAGGCGCCGGTGATTACTTTTGCGTTGGGCAGAACTTGTGACATGGATATTGCCAGGGCTGGCAAATATCACCGGCGGCTAACTGCGCTCTGAGTTGGGTTGCCCTACGAGAGGACGACCGTCACCATCCCAGCGCCGTGGACCGTAAACGCCGCCGAGTCATGAATCGGCTGGTATGTCCGCCAGGAAGGCGATCACGGCAGACGTAAATTCATTGACGGTTTCCATGACGTCCGCGGTGGTTCGGGGCATCTGGAACTTGATCGCGGCAACCGTCAGGACGTCACCGTCTGGGCTGAGCAGTTCTGCCTTCAGTTGTGCCAAACGCGGATCGAAAGAGAAGCTGAATGTCCGACCACGTCCCACATAGTCGAGCCAGACCCGCTCCCCCGGATGATACTGTCGATTCCGTGACTCAAACAAGAAACCGGCAGCGCAAAGTGCCGGCTCGATTTCGATCCTGATGATCTTCATCAGTTCGCCGGCAGTTCGGACCGGTTGGTCCGGTGGCACGCCCGCCTCTCGCCGAGCACGATGTTTGCGCCGGCAATCTCGACAACGCTTGGCCCGCGAATAGATCGATCCCTTGGCCACTTCGTACCACCACTGCTGTTGTTCGGCGGTCCAAATCTCTTCCTTGCCGCAGTCGATGCAAGCGAACGGTGTGTCTTCGTAGAAGAGCAGCGGACTAAAGGAATTGTTCGACGCTTGCTGCGAAAGGTCGGCGGCGATTCGTCCGATCCGAGCACGTCGCTCTGCCTCGGTTTCATCGGCATTTCGCCGGTAGCGTGGAATCCGTCTCTTGGCCATACCTCTTAATATAACGTCGCCTGCCGCGTGGCCCCTGCGGTCTCTATGATCGCGCCGGTCTTCGTATCGAGCAGTTCAGTCCGAAGATGTGATCTGGTTCTGTGGCCGTCGCCGGTGCTCGAGTCGCCAGGGCTTGGCGGAGGAGCCTTTCTTCGATTTGGCCGTCGTGCTCGAGTGGGCGACCTTGTCGTCGGGCTTGCTCTCAGTCTGCGACGGTTTTCCCACAATGGTCGGGCGTTTGGCCGATGGTTTCGCGGCATACGGCCGCCGCGAGCGGCGCGTCACTTCGAATTGGCTGGCGATTCGGGATCCTTGCCGGTGATCTTCTGCAAGGCGCGCTTTGCCAGCGCTACCGCGTGAATGTCGTGGAGGTCCAATGTACCATCGGCGATAGTCTTCAGTGTCGGTATCGCCATTCGTGCGCCAGTGCCCAACGCAGGTCAGTCTCATCGCCGCGGGCGAGATTCTCGGGCAACACGACGATCGGCCTGCGCCAACCGCTCACAAACGGCTGTTCCACCGCAGGGCTGACAAAGAGCCTCACCCCCGCGGCCCTTGCGGCGGTCACGGCTCGCCACATGAATCGGCAGCGCGCGTCGGCCGGCCGCGACCGGCGGAGCAAACGGCCCAACGCGGCAATCCCCGCACACCACCAGCCGACCATCCAAGTCACCCCCGCCAGATAGCCGATGATGCACGACCATTTCAGATCGGCACCGGCCACCACCTGCAACCACGATGGCCGGGGTTGGTTCAAGCGCGCTCCGCCGATTTGCGCGGTTCCCTGATTACGGGTTGCGTCATTAGCCGCCGAGCGAACTACCTGTTCGGATTGATCGTTGGGCCGCGACGTGTCCGGCGCGCTGGCCGCTGGCGGGCTCACGTGCGCGAGTGATTCGTCGGGCTGCGAAGGGCGAGCGTCCTCGTGCGCCGTTTTCGGTGGCATCTCTTGCAGACGCGCCCTGGCAGGCAAGTGCCAAGTCATGTCGGCGGGCCATCCGACGAGCGACAGGCACGGAAGCGCCAGGCAGATCAAGATTGCCCCCTGGATCAAACGGATCCTTCGCACGGGCTGCCGCATGCAGACCACGGCGAGCGTCGTCAGCGCCAGAACGGCGGCGCTCTGGGCGGTCCACCGCGCCAACAGTTCGAAAGCCGCCACATGCCAACCCATATCAATCTCCCTGGCGCGATTGGCCTTCCTTTTGGCGACGGGCCTCGGCGATGATCTTCTCGATCTGCTTCAACTCGCCGGGGCTCGGGTCGCTCGTTTTGAGCAGGCTGACCACGAACTGATCGAGCGCGCCGTCGAAGACGTGGTTCAGCAGCCGCGACATCTCGCGGTCGCGGCGGTGCCGGGCGGAGTAGATGAACGTCCGCCCGCGCACCCGGTGCACGACAAGCCCCTTCTCGTCCATGATCCGCAGCAGTGTCTGCACGGTGTTGAAGGCCAGCGGCGCATGCTGCGACATCCGTTCGTGGACTTCGCGCACGCTGGCGGGACCGATGTCCCACAGGATCTTCAAGATTTCCAGCTCACGCGGGCTGGGCGTCGGACGACTCATCACAACGACCGCGAAATGGTATCGGACGGAAAACGCCAAGCATCACGGCCCCGGCGCGACGCCTAATAACTTAGGTGATTGTGCCGCGCATCGTCGGCTTCGTCAACCCTGTTCACCTAAAAAAATAAGTGAACGGACGGCGGGTTGCGTTGTCGAGTCGCTGGACAAACGCGGCCAAGATCGGACCGCCCGATTGTGGCTAAGAGCGTATCGAAAAGCGGCGAGCGGCGGACGCCTTCTCGACGATGTCCGTTCTCGGACGGGCTCTGAATGAAAACGGGGCCAGGATCGCGAGGATCCCGACCCCGAGGCGTTCCAAGAGCGGCTGACAAACCTCATTGCTGGAGCGCCGCGCGTGAATCGGCCGTGAAACGCCGATTCTTGTGGAGCTCGCCAGCGTTTTGTCGGTTGCTCTAAAAACGTTGGGCTGTCAATGGGTTGAAGATCGTTCGGTTATCAAAACGGGCCCATACCGCCCATACCCATTCCACCCATGCCGCCACCCATGCCTCCGCCGGTCATGCCGCCCATGCCCATGCCGCCGCCCATGCCTCCCATGCCACCGCCCATGCCTCCCATCCGCGGTTGCGGGATCGGGATGACGAGGTCGGCAACCGGATAAACGCGCGTAGTGAGCAGGTTCTCCGATTCGCTGCGGCTTGTGATCAGGAGTACTTCGTTGCGAATCACGTACGTCAGGTCCATCTCGCCCAGCAGCAGTTTCAAAGCCGAGCGAAGGGTGATTCCCTTGATGCTGCGCGTGACCGGTACCTCGCTGCCGACACCGAGATCGGCCAGCGCCCGCGCATCGAGTTGGATCTCGATACCGTGCCGCTCCTTGAGGTAATCCACCACCTCGGTCAGCGGCTGCTCGGTAAAATCGACCTCGGTCTTCTCATCCAGTGCGGCGAGGATCTTGGTCTCGCTCTCGGAATGCTGCATCAGGTCGACCGCCTTGTATTTTTTGCGGCGCTCCGTGAGCAACTGCCAGACCTCGGGGGCGGGGTAGAGGATGGGCGGCTCGTCCGAGAGTGGCACATGAGACAGTTCGATCTGATAGGTCGTATCCACGAGCCCTTTGTGCCGCATGTCTCGCACGGCGATTATGTCGGCCGTGTGGCCCGTCATCCGTGCGGTCAACTCGGCGCCGCGCAAACCGGGCCGACCCGGTCGCATCTCTTCGGCCAGGCTGGCCACCGTCTCGGCGTCGCGGTAACGTTTCTCGTCCATCAGCGCATTGAACCGCGACAGGAACTGATCGACCTTCTCTTCTTGCAAAACCTCTTGGCGATTGGCCCGTTCGCGAGCCTCTCCCTCGGCGGCAACTTGTTGCGCCCGCAGCCGGCGCTCGGCCTGCACTTCGGCTTGGCGGCGGGCCGACCGCAACTCGGCCTCGATCTGTTCCACGAGTTGGTCGCGCGCCTCGCTACGAAGTTCGCTCGCGTGGCGAACCTTCTCCAAGAGCACCGTCAGCGACTGCACGGCCTGCTCGGGGTTCGTGCCCGCGGCTGCGCGAGCTTCCTTGAGTCCGTTTCCGACCTCAGACCGCAAAAAACCTTCGAAGAGTTTTAGATCTCGCTCGGTCTTGTCGAGGAGTTGCCCGTCGGGTTCGTCGGCGGGCGGCATCGAATCGACTGACTGGTCGCGGCCGCGGGGCCGTGTGAGCTTCAGATCGTTCGAGGTCGCCCCGCCCCGCTTTCCTTTTTCGGCGGCCAGGTGCATCGGCCGCCCGCCTACCGCCGGAGGGTCGGTCCGGTCGAAATCACTGGTGTCGGGCGCGTCCCCCTTGGCCGCGCCGATCGATAAGAGAACGACCCCGAACAGCCCGCCCGTCAGCCGTAACGAAAAACTGCACGACCTCATGGCTCTCTTGCTCCGTGCACAAAAGAAAGGCCGGACTTGGACAGTCACACCTGCACAAGCCCCGCACCTGAAATTGTCTGAGCTGTCAAGAACTTGTTTCAGCGACGCACCACCCCGTGCTGCGCCGATCGGTTGATTGGCAACGCCTCAAGTCATGCGGTACACAAACCTCGGATAAATGCGCGACGGCCTCTTGGCCGCTTCGATCGAACCTCTTTCACATGCAAACGTGCGCTAACGCTCACATTTATTGGTGCATGGATGTGCGCGGATAAAATTGTCGACAAACGCACGGCCTCGACGCCGGCCGGTTCCGCATCGGCCATTTGCGCGAGAGCGCGGCGTTTTTCTAGCTATCCCGTGATCGGCCCTGGTTTAGAAATGCGACCGAACCAGGCGGCAAACGAAACTGCCGTGCTGTGGGCTGGTGCACCCCAAATTCGGATCGGTCTCAGACGCTCGACCGACAAAGGTCGGGCTTCCGCAACAGCGAAGGGCAAATGTTTTCCGAGGCTGTCAAAAAGCCGACCGGTTTCGCCACACGTACTTGGCTGACCGAATCCGTTTTTTGGCGGCCTCTTTTAGAGCCGATCCGAAAACCTGTTGGCGAGTCGAACCATTACTGTCGCAACATCGCTTCTCGGATAGGCTCTTAGATGAAAGGTGTTCCGCCGCAGACATGGGCCCGTGGGCCGCCTCTTCTCACAACCGTGATCGTACCAGGATGCGACAAGGCGTCAAGCAAATTTGTCGAACGGCGGTTTTTTTGCGCCCGGCCCGGGATGCGTTCGACAGGCCGCCACGACTCGGCTCAATAAGGCCGGCATTCTGGGCAATGTCGGCCGACCTTGCGTTGGTCGTGCTGTTATGTCGAACTCGACTCGTCGCAACGAAGAGAATAAAGATCGGAAATTTTCTTGCAGCATTTGAGGCACATACGATAGAATCATGTTCGTCGGTGCTTGCATCGACAAATGGCCACCCAGCTACCTGCCCCGGCTGCGGTGGCCTTTTATTCGTTTGCGGGCTGTTGCCAAACTCGATTCAGTCGAGCTTGCTCCCGGTCCTCAGCTCTTCTCCTCCGGCCAGCACCACTCGGTGAACGGCCGGTTCCGCACGTAGCGGGGTTCGTGCAATCGTTCGTCGCTGATTCCTCCGGTATTCGCCGGTCGTCGGTGATGTCGACATACCCCATGGAGCTTCCGCATCTCATGGCTCAGCGGGTTGGAACGGTCGTTCTTGACCGTCACCGTGGAACTGTGCGTAGAAAGGTGAAGGGGTGGGTGCCGCTGCCGTCACCGCCGTTCCATTTCCCGAAATAAGAGATCTTCTTGTTGACCTTCGCGGCCCACTGCCCCGACGCGTATCGGAACATCGGGAAGGTGCATAGGGCAACAAAGTGGGCTCGCGCTGTCACGCGACGACGGGGTGGCTCGACCTTCGCCTTGCCCTTGCTGGCGGCTTTCCCGTTCGGTAGGTTCGGCATGTTCGCTTCCCGTTGGTGGTGAGGTTGGTGTAGTGCTTGGCGTCTGGATGATTGCGAGCCGTGATCCGCTGCCATCGAACGTTGCAACCCAGCAAATCTGGGCCTTTCCGCGACGTTCTCGCACCTACACCCCAGATTCGCCTGGCGTAGGAAATGGTGTAGTCACTCCAC
This sequence comes from Pirellulales bacterium, assembly GCA_035547915.1. Taxonomy (GTDB): domain Bacteria; phylum Planctomycetota; class Planctomycetia; order Pirellulales; family JAICIG01; genus DASSFG01. The sequence goes on from DASZTS010000104.1 coordinate 102,302, forward strand.
CGACCACCGGCGGGAGTCAACAAAACTCCGTATATTACGGCACGCGCCCGTAGCTCAATTGGATAGAGCAGCGGACTTCTAAGGCAGAAAGATAGTGTACAGCCTGACAACCAAAGGCCCGAAAAAACGTTACTTTTGCCGACACTTCTTTCATTAGGCCAGCGTAGCACCCTAACTGTACAAACCGGGCCAAACCGGGTATAACGGTTGTCACGACAACCGTGGGATTGCATAACTAGTGCATTGCCCTAGACACTTGGGAAAATGGTGCAGGACCGATGATTGACGACAACCTGCGAAAGCGAATCGACGACGACGTTATCAGACCGGCTCTCCAGTCCGTCGTGAACGTCAGAGGGGGCGAGCTAGACCGGAACATACCCAAAGCCCACATCTTCGGTGGCGTTCTGGAATTCGTCATTGAGCCAAAAACCAATGATGCTTGGGCGATCTACATCAAGTGGAGTGAGCCACCTCATCCTGGCCGTCATTGGGCTGGTGACGTACTTCCCGGTCACGAATTCAGCGTCAATGCGACAACTAATTGGGATGACTTAATCGAAAAGCTTTCCAAGGTGGCGCAGGCCCAAGCCGCCGAAATGAACAAAAAATTTGGGACGCTCCACCAATAAAGCCCGTGCGCTGCTATGGCGTCGGCTGCTTCGTTCCGGTTGACGCCGCTTTGATGTGATTGAGCGTCACGGCCGGCGGGGCATCGACCGCAAGCTCGATCCCGCTGTTGCGGGGGCGTGGAGGCATCGGCGTTAGCGTCACGATTGTGCCATCGGGGAACTTCACTTCGGTGGCCTGGCCGAATTTGACGCGTCTCACGAGCATGGTGATACTCCGTTGGGTTGCCGGCCATTGTCGCCGTGTCAGTGCCGATTGTCTACCAGTTCCATTGCCGTCCGAATCTTGCTTTCGGCGTTCCAAGAGAGCCCGAGCCCCTACGATCGCATTAGACGCACGCCCTGCCGCAAGGCATCGACGGTCGAACGTGGCCCCAATCTCGCGTCTGGTGTGATCGTGGCGAACCGGTTTCGGCCGCAGCTCTGGCGCGGTCTAATGTTCCTGTGAAACGACGCTTTCTCCAATTCAGCCTGCGCGGGTTGCTGGGGGTGGCCGCGCTCGTCTGCATGGCGCTAGGTGGCCGGCACTTGCTCGAAATCTACGGGAATCGCAGGTAGTGGGACATCAGTGTGGTGAAGGATCTGGGGTGGCCGACGCGCGACCACCTGCGTCGGCCGCCGAGTCTTCGGGGCTCTCTGGCGTCGAGTCCGATTGCCGCCCATCTAGTGTGTCCATCAAGTCGCCTACGGTAGGCTGCCCCTTCGACTTGCCCGATTCAGCCCTTTCCTTTCTGATTATCCGCTGAAGCCGTTCGATGTATCTGGCTGTGGGTTCGTTGTAGTCCTCCCAAAACTTGATTTGTAGCAGGAGGCGGTCTTGTTCCTTCTGCGAGGATATCCGTTGCCAAGCTGCGCCGGCAAAGAACGCCGCCACCACCAGCATGGCCACCAGCAACGCGCGGAGTGTGAACTGTGGGCGAGGCATGGTTCAAAAGCCTATTCCAAAGACGGCGAGATGTGCCAAGACGAGTAGCGGCATGGCCATGAATGCTCCGACGACCGCAAATCGCCAGGGGCGCGAGAATAGGATTCCGATTGCGCCCCCCATTGCCGCTGCTGATGCTTGAAGTAGAAACATGCTCCCGAGCGGGCCGGCGCGCTCCCCAATGGCCTGCAAGCAAACAAGGCCCATCGCAACGAGCGTGACCTGCGAGAGCAATGCTCCCAAGCCGAACTGAAACCGTCGGGTCATCCCATCAGCTTAGCGATGCGCCGTTCTGGCCGCAAAACATCTGGCTTGCCACCCCCTTTACGCTGCCGCCCACACTCGGGCGTTGAGCCACTCAAGCCAGCATCGACATACCGGGTGCATCGGTGGCCCCATCGGCGCGAACGAGCCCCAATAGTCGCGTGATCGTCCGGCCAACGGCGCGCATCGATCGCAAACCCGAGCGTCGCGGGCAGTTCTCCAGACGGGAACGAGCCGCGGCTTACCAGAGCGATCGTAAAAGAAGACGGCCGCGTGCTCACCCGCGCTCGTTGCGCGCGTGCATTCGGTGGCTGCGACGGCCTCTAACCTGGCGTCGCTCATGAAGATCGTTGCCAGGGCATCACTGATCCGGCGCGCGTCGCCGCTGCTCGACGCCAGCGCGGCTTGAACCAGTTCCTGCGAGGTGCTGACGACTTCGCGGGCCAGTTCTGGCGCGAACCCGGCAGCCCACTGCTGAGCCGTCCCGCGGAACATACCGGCCGAAACCACAACCGCGTTGTCGAGCAATAGGGCCACGCCGGCTTGCTGGAATACGTCGCGAAGCTCTGCCGTCATCACGCGGGTTAGATCGGCTTCAAACGCTGCGTAGGGCACGTTAGAGGGGTTTGTGAGTGCCCGGCGGAACTGTGCCTCAAAGATCGGTTCTAACTCGCCGATGATCTTCTTTTCGGTGTCGTCGCGGTTTGCTAACTCAGGCATCTGCCCCCCGTGACTGCTTTGAGCCAGGCCATGAGCCGATCGTCGCCAAGATCGAAGATGATGTGCCCGTGTTCATTCCTTCCGGCCGAGGGAATCATTCCATCGCGCGCCAGTGTCGTAACCGTGTTCCACGAACAGCCAGACAGCTTTGCCAGTTCTATCGCCGTGACTGTCTCTCCGGTGATCGGCCGCGGTGGTGCTGGCGGCGCCACGCTCTCGGCTTGGAGCGGTTCGACGTATTCCGTCATCCAGCCCTTGGCGGTCTTGACGGGCCGATCGAAGCGCACTTCCTGCCACTGGCTGAGCCTGCACCACTCAATGCCGTGGACGGCCAAACGATGAAAGAAGACGTTCGGATCGATGATGCCGAACCCGCGGATATGGTTGATCTTCTTTACGTGGCCGACTTGTCGTTCGGCGTCGATTTCAGTACGGGTCATAGTCGAGAATCGCTTTTGATCGGCGGCGGACGTGAACTTCGTGCGCCATCTTTCGTGGTGGCCCTTGCTGGAGGTTGAAGGCGACTCTGGTGGAGAGTGCCGACTCGATTTGTTGGGCGTTCAGTTGGCCCCCCGCTTCCAATAGCTTCGCGGCCAGCATGCGGACTTGCGGCCAGTGTCGATCAAGGAACTGGTGCGCACGAGCCGCCGCACGCTCGCCGAATTCTTCGATTGCCGCGCTCTCAAAGATACCGACCGAATTCGCAGCTTTCGCAAGTGACTGGTAGTCTGTTGGACTCACCAGCGCACGCCATTGAGGAAACCCGGCAAATCTCGCTTGTGCCACGCTGCCGCAAATCGCCGTGAGCCCGTGATCTGCGCCGCGCGGTGGCGGAACGAAAGTCGCCTCACCTGTGATGCGCAATAGGTCGAGCGACGCTGCTTCGGCGCGGCCGCCGAGTAGGCACGCTGCCAGGCAATGCGCCGCCTCGTGGATGGCAACTCCGGCCAAACCGCTTGCGGTTTCGATCAAGTCTGATGCCATTCGCTATTCCCTGGCTGTTGCCGCTCGATTCTGGTGGATTCTCTGCGCCATATCTTCAGCCGCCTTGCGAGACGCTTTCATGATTTCTGCGTCGCGTTGCTTGATCTCAGTTTCAAGCCGCCCCATCTCTTGTCCGAATGTCTCAGCCAAGTCTTCGTCGTGTTGAATGGTGATGTTCACGTTGTAGGAACCGCCGACAGTTATTTCGCCGGTGACTTTCTGTCGACTGATTTCGCCAGCCATGTTGTCGCGCTTGCCGGCTTGCCGCGCGGCATCGTTCTGCGACGCTTCACGAAAAAGATTTTCGACGCTGAAAAATTTGTCGCTGCTGGTGCCCGCCCGTTCCAACTGCTGGCGCGTATATTCGCGCGCTGATTGCCGCGCAAGGAACTGCGAGCGCTGATCCGGCGCGCTGGCAAGTAACTGGCGCTCGTAGTGATTTAGCGTCTCTCCCTCTTCGGCTTTGCGACGGACGCCAATCAATGCTCGAATTTGCATCGGGTTCATGGCCGCCAGCGATTCTTCGGCAGACTCCATCGAGCGCACCGACGCGCTCAGCTTATTCTGCGATGACTTGGCCCTTTGAACCTGTAGTTCAAGCAGGCGACTGGCGGCCATGATGTCTTGCTGTTGAGCACGCTGATGCAGTTGGTCGCTCTCTCGGGTGATGTCGGCGCGTTCCTTTGCCAGTTGTTTCAATCGCTGCTCTGCCTCTAATCGCGCTGGTGAACCTTCGGAGAGCGTGCCCAAGTGCGTTTCGATGCCGCGCGTGTCTTCCAGGTTGATGTCGCGCCGCTGCTCCAGGGATCGATTTGCGGCGACGTGCTCCAGGTGCGCCAACCGTTGATCGTTCAAAAACCGCTGACGTTCACCGCGGTCGACAATGCTGCGCGCGCTGAACACGTCATCACCCGCGCCAGCAAACAAGCCCGAGTCTCGGCCGACGCCGGTGCGTTGCTCTCGCTGATAGAACCCGACCGATTCTCTGCTTTCATGTGCCGACGCCAGGCGGTTTTCGATCTCGAACCGGGCGCGCTTTTGCTCGCTCTCGGTTTCTACCTGGCGGTAGACGGGTTCGGAACCTACTTCTTCCAAACCGAAGCGCAGTTCACGCAAGCCGGCGCCACGTTCTGCCAGAGTCCCCAGTCGCTTTGTGTTCCGCTCGGCAGCCGCGGCTGCGTTGTAGGGCTGGTAGTATTGGCGCAGTCCGGGCAACCCCATGCCAATCCGCCAGCCGCGCGGGTCGTTCGGGTCTTCAAAGTTATGAAGCCGCTCGAATTCGATTTGCTTTCGTGCGGCTTCGCTTGTGCCAACCGTCTCAAACCATTCGCCCATCCCGTGCAGCATCTGGCTGCCTCGGGTATACATCGTGCCCGCGGCCCTCAGTCCGGCGCTACGGAACCTTCCGCCGGTGGTAAGCTGATCGATCGCCAAGCCAGCCGCGATGGTAGCGATCGTCGGCACAGCCGCGGCAGCCAAGCCGGTGCCGGTGACACCGGTGGCGGCCACAGTTCCAAGGCCAGCCGCTGCGCCACCATGCCCCACTGCGCCGGCTGTTACAGGCCCGAGCCCGGCAGCCGATCGAAGTATGCCGCCGACGCCGCCTTGTTGGCCGACATCGCGAAGGTTGCGCACGAGCCCCCCCATATCGCGCAGGCTCTCGACCGAACCTCGAATCGCAAGCACGGTGCCGCGCATTTTCAGCAAACCGTCTGTCAGTCCGCGTAGATCGCTTTCGCCGATGAGGTGGAGATAACCGAAGCCTTCCGCCAACTTCGTGACGGCCTCGGTGCTGCCGACGATACTTTCACTCAACTTTGAGTATTGTTCGCGAACTTCGGCAACGTGCCGACGCTGCTCTGATGCTGTGCGCTCATTTTCGCGCCGTTCGCGTTCACGGGCGTGAGCAAGCGCCTGATTGTGCTGGCCAAGTCCCATCGGGTCCACAATGTCGCCGCGTGTTGGCAGTGACATGCCAGCCGTGCCCGTCTGGTTGATGCCGCCCCCAGCCCCAAACCCGGCTTGCCGCCAAATGGCGTCATCTTTTGCTTGCTGTTTTGTGGCAGCGGCGATATCCCGCGCTGCCGCCTTCTCCTGCGCTTGCTGCTCTTTGAGTGCCCTGGTCCGCTCGGCGTCGGCAGCCTTTAGAATCTTTTGCTTTTCGGCCTCGGCCGCCTTCAGGTCCGCTATCTGCTGCGCGAGCGCCTGTTGATTGACCTTCTCTGTGCGCTCGGCTTGCTGGCGCATATAAGTTTCGTCATCTTCGGCCGCCTTGCGTTTCATCTCGGCGCGAAGCTTCGCCGATTTCGCTATGGCCTCTTCGGTCTTCCGCGCCTGCGCGTGTTGCTCTGGCGCGTCGCGTCCGATCGCAGACAAACCGGACCAGCCCGTCGTCTGCTGGGCCAAGCGGGATAGGCCAGCCGCCCACGGCGAACCGCCAGCCGGTGCCGATGCCGCCGGTGATGCTGCCGCCGGTGACGATCGCATGCGGCGCTCAATAGCGTCAGTCAGGGATGCCAATGACGGCGTCGCCTGTGCTTGCGGGCCGACGCCGAGCGTCATGTTAGACATGCGGCCTTGTAGCCTGTTCACCCGATCTTCAAGCGTGGCGAATGGCTTATCGGCATTGGCAGCGAGTGCCGTTTGCAGTTCAAATAGTATGCCGCGCGTTATTGGTGGCATGATGATTTCTCAAAGATGTTTAACAGTTCCGGCAATTCCGCCAAGTTGGCGGAATTGACTACGACATATCGTCGACGGCAACCAACACTTCGGCCGCGCCGGTGCCGGTCAACCCGGTGACAACTGCGCGATACCCGCCAATCGGCTTGTCCGTAACGAACTTGAGCGCACCCGAACTGTCTGTGCCGATGACAAAGGTGGCGAGCGGATTCGCGGTGTCGAAGTTAACGCCGTCCAGCGTGCCTTGAAGCGCGATCGTGCCAGCACTCAGGCTGCCACTCAGAACGACTTGCATTGCCGCTTTAGCGTGGAAACGACTCAACATCGTCACCGGACTCGTAACGTTGCCGGCCGCGCCAGCGTCGCCGAATGGTTTGTTGATGGAAATTGACACGATGAACCTCTCAGGAAAAAGAACCCGGCCGGGGTTGAAAAGCCGCGGCAATCATCGGCCCGGCCGGGCGGGACCGCAGAACTACCGGCCGCTGTACCGCGACCACAATTCCTCGCTCGTCATCGCCAGCAACTTCTTGGGCGGCGCCTTCACTGGCGGCGCCGTCTCGACCAATGGCGCTTTGCCGCATGCAAAAACGTCCCACAGTTCGTCAGGGGTCATCGCAAGCGTGGACTTCCGCTGCGGCTGCTGCGGCTGCCGTTTCGGCTGACGAACAGCCGCAGGCTTGCGCTTCGGTATTTTCAAGTCGCCCGGTGCGCTTTCGGCGACAAAATGAATCGTTGCCTGCGCGGCTTGCGACACTGTGGGATTGGACGACCGCGCCCAGCGAAAAAGTTCCGGGTGGGTGATCGCGACTCTTGCGCGTTTCGTAATGGCTCGGGACATATTGGGCTCACTTTCAAAGAGGCCGTTGGTCGTGCCCGCCTTCTCGCCGACGAGATCGACGGAGCGGACACTGTTGATGTTCACGATGACTATGCGACCATTAATAAGCTTCGGGTCGCCATCCGCGTTGTGACTGAAGGCCAGCAACTCGGGATACTTCTCTGACGTTTCGGCTATTTGGTCCGCCGCCGGATGACTGGTGATGTACTCCAGGTCGCCGAATAGGCCGCCATCGCCCATGCGGCAGCGCACCAAGCGACCAAACACCTCTTGCACTGTCCTGTCCCGCAAACTTGGGACGCGTTCGCCGTCGTCCAGATAGGAAAACCCAGGATGATCCAAGTAAACCTTGATGCCCTCATACAACGGGATGGCGCGTGCTACCGCGTCAGGCGCGTAACTGTACGTCTCATAGGCCGCGGCGCCGTACTGCTCTGGCGTGCAGCCGATGACAATGCCGGGTGCCCGGCTTTGAAAACCCAAGATTTTGACGCCGCGAATAATGCCGTTAGCGCGATCCACTCGGGCAGTAGGTGCGTCCAATGTGTCCGTAGCCATAGGGAACCCTCAATCAAAGAAGAAGCGCCGCGGGCCGAGCCCGTGAACGGCCCGCGGCGAATGAAAACAACATCAGTTGACGACCACTGCCTCTTGCCGGACTTGCGGCAAGCTCGCGTCAATTCGCGCCCTACCAATCCGTTCCATAATAGGAATGAGACTGTCCGGGTCATGGTCGCCGTTAACGACCTTACCAAGCTCGCCGAGTATGTCAGCCACATCGGCATCGTTCGCGGGAATCGCGATGCCTGCGCGGCCATCGGTGTACTTGGATTCGGTCGGCCCGGTAGGCGTTCTAATGCCCATGAACTTCTCGAATCGCTGGAGCGCCAAGACGTCGCTCGGATGATCGGTGGCGACCAGTCTTGTCATGCCGGGCCACGCCCTCAGTTGCGGCGCCGCATGGATGCCAGGAATCTGGCGTGGTTCGACGACGGACACCCAAAAAAAGTGCTCGCCGGTGAGCAGTGAACGGTAGGCATCGATCAGCCCTCGCGTGTGCTTATCCGTCGCTGCGGCCAGCTTGTCCGCGGCGCGTTGGCGTAGCGCGTCCGGATCAAGATCGGATAGCCGATCGAGCATAGCTGACATCACCATCGATTGGATACGCTCGGCGCGCAACTCTCGGTTCTCGGCCTCCAGCGCGTCAACGCGAGCCGCCAGCTTCTCAAGGTCGGTCTGGTCGTTGTTCTTCGTCATAGTAGGTACTACTCCCAAAACATTATACGGGTCAATGTAAACAGAGCGCTGACCCTATCCGCTCTTCATTAGTCACATTTCAGCGAGTCGAACTTGCGTTGCAGTTCCTTGACCTCGGCCTCCAAGCGTGTTGCGTTGGCGAGTGCATCCGCCGCAATGCGAGAAAGTGTCTCATACTCGGCAAAGATGGCGTCACGCTGGCCAGTCACCTCATGTAATAGCTCGCGCGTTTCCTTGAGCATCGCGCGCAGGCCAGACACCGTGAACCAGTCCGTTTCCGCGTGGAACCGGATGCCGTTTCGTTCGATAAGGCCCTGTTCGAGCAACTTCAAACGGCGATAGGCTTCAATGTCGGTTTCCGGCGCCGGTTCGGGCTGTTGCGGCAGTCTGTCGTCTAAAGGCGTTTCGTCTGTCATGGGTACATTAACCTCGCAATTTGTGCCGCCCGTTGCGCAAGGCGATCATTCGCCAGGGCAGGCGCAGACTCTGCCATCGGCCGCTGACTCGGGATGACATATCCTTTGTTGGCGAGCCATTTCTGAAAGTCTGGGTCATTGAACAGTGCCGCGCGCTGGTCTGGTGTAGCGTCGCGCCATGCGTCAGTCACCGGGTCATCGTCCCAATCGGCCCCCGTCTCTGAACCGGGTAAGTGATCGTCGGCCGGCAGCAAGCCTTCCCATTCGGCGTCGCTGAAATCGCCGTCGCCGTCTACGTCGTCGTCGTCGCACAGGTCGTCCAGGTCTAGGCCCGGCCAAATCTCATCGGCCGGTGTGTCGTCGTTTTCGTTTGCCATAGTCAGTGCCTTTTACTCTGTCGGAATGAGCCCTAGCGCCCCAGCGAATTTGTCGTGCAGCGTTTCGCCGAAGCTCGCCATCCCCACGTAGTTATCAACGACGATGTAATAAGCGTCATTGTCTTCGATCTTCGTCACGTACCAAAACTGGAGTAGGTACACACCTCTTTTGTCCGCACCGATAGCGATGATCTTGTCGCCTTCTCGGATGTCGGATAGCTCGATTAAGGGCGGGACGCCGAAACCGTCATCTTTGCCAGGCACCCGGTAGAACCGCAGAGAATCGGCCAAGCCTTGTCGCTCAAAGTGCCATGACTTGCTGAAGACCACGGGATATAGCTGCGATTCCGTGATCGCCAAAACGTCTTTCAACGGCCGCGGGTCAACGAAGTCGTTCGCGTTGTCAGAGAAGTATTTGTGATGATCTGGCGTCATGGGCTATCTACCTCGAAACTCGTCTCTCAGGTTTGGGTACGGGGAATCGATGTCGCGCACGTCTCGTCCCCAGTCCGGGTCCGATTGCGTGTTCGGTAAAAGTGGAGGCGGTTCCCGCGATCCATTGCCGCCGCTCATGGCAATCGCTAGCGCTGTCGGCAAGGCGATCGCCAGTGCGAAAGCACGATCCGCATGACCATGCTGTTTGTCCCGCGGTGCCGCCAGCTTGACACCGAAGGCACGATCTTGAATGTTGAGCCGGCCTAGATCGGCGATTAAGTCCGGGTCGTCGTATAAGTCGATCTTCCGATCGCGAAACCCTTGGACGATGCTGGTGGCCATTTGATTAAGATTTGGTTGACTGCTGAAGCTTTTCTCCGCCATCGTGATGCCGAGTATCCGCAGGTGCTGAAGCATCAAGTGGCCGCCTTCCGCCGGATCGATCAAGAATCCACAGCGGGCATAGCGATAGTGGCAGCGAATCACGGCATTCTGGACGCCTATGACATCAACCGTTCCGTCTGCTCTCGGTTTCCATGATTCGCAGTACGCGAGGCGGACACGACCGCTGTGAGGATTTGCCGCCAGAATGCAGACCGCCGAATGATCTCGTTTGCTCGACAGGTCTATGCCGCCACCGAAATAAAAGCCGGGCTCGTCGCCAAGCATCGGACCCGCCTGAGTGATCGACGCTGTGATGTCGTCGAGCGAAATCGCATCGCCGATGCCCCGAACCCAAATGTTGAGCCAGACGCGTTGGTAGACGATCGGCAAGAGCACACGCGCTTGCTCGGCTAGTGCCGCCGGGCTAATCCACGATGCCACCGGACCTGGCAGCGAATGACAGAACCATGAGGGGTCAGTCTGAAGCTTGAGCCAGAGCGCGTGCTGCCAGGAATCAATGATGCCTGCGTTGCTGAGCACTGCCAGGAAACACGTCGGCTTTTTGGCGGACGCTGAAAATAGCGAATCCCACAGTTCACGAGACCGCCAGTAGGTCAGCTCGTCTGCGATGATGAAATCAGCAAGCAAGCCGTAGGACGTTGCGGCGTCGCTCGCGATGATGGTGCATTCACTGTCGGTATGGGTGTTGATGATCCGGCCACGCTGTACGTCGATGTAACCTCCAAGCCAAGCGTTAGCACGGATGATTCGCCGCACTGCGTCAGCCACGATTCGCGCTTGATCTTCGTCGGCAGCCGCAACGACGCCCTTAACCGGCCGCTCGCGTGGCGCCGACAGCAAGGCCCAAGCAACCATGCTGCCGATGTCGGTGCTTTTGCTGTGACCACGTGGACGTACTGACCACGCCCGAGAGAAACCGCCTGCCGCCTTGTGTCCGATAGCACGCTGCCAACCGGCGTCAGTGGCCCGAAAGAATTGGTCCTGCCAGCCGTCGAGTACCCACGGGTCACCATTATCGAGATGGAGTAGAGACCGGTAGACCGCCGGGTCCGCCATCGCTGCCTTAATTTGAGAGTCGTTCACGCTGCCCCCTTATCGTCTAGGGCTGCATTAGACGCATTCTGAGACAGTGCGAGCGATGAGCCAGGTTGTGGGGCACCTTCTCCGCTGTTGGTCTCTGGTGCGTCCGGTGCGGGCCATACGGGCTCGTCGTAGATGCTGCCAGGGTTCCACTCGGCTTTGGCGTTTATTCCCAAGTCACGCATGGCCCGATTGCGCTCGACGGCCGCCCGTGCGATTTCCTTCGCAAATGTCAGTTTCTCGGCGGGCTGTAGCTTGTCCCCTTCCTTCCGGAGCCAACGGCCGGCAAGCTGTGCCAGACGTTCCCACTTAACCGCAGCGTCAATGACGGCCGCATGGTATAGGCTCACCTCGCCGTGCTCTGACTCCACCAGTGCCGCTAGCTCGCGACGTAGACGGTTCAGACGCTCGGCGATGTGACTGGTGCCCTTTGGCAGCCCGATTCCGAAGATCGCATGGGTAGTGCGATTCTGGTTACGTGCCGGTGCCCCACCGCGGCGACGATCGGCCGCGGCTGACCCGGTGCTCTCGGGCGCAGTGGACGACGTGCCAGGTACGGCGTCCGTCGTCTCGTCGTGGAGTGGCTGGCGTGTCGTCATTGGATTCAGAGTACGTTGGCCTAACGTCATATCTATCTACTGACTCTCGACTTACACTGACTCACTTTTCGCTGACAACCGCTGACAACCGATCTGTCGTCAGGCTGAGTACACTTTTCCGGCTTGCTCTCGGGTGTCTCAAAGTCCCTCTCAAAGGGTGACCGGACGACCCAACCTTCCCGGCAAAATCTTCCGGTAGGCCGGCCGGTTGAACTGACGAGCGGCCGCGCTGGCGAGCGGATGTCTGCCGCCACCTACCTCCAGCCGCATCTTCACTGCGTCCAGGAGCCCGCTGTCTCGATCTCACTGCTGTCTCGATCTCACTGCTGTCTCGATCTCAATCTCGTAATCTCGACTCATTCTCTGTTTACCCCCTCTACGCCTTATCAGACTGCTCACACTTCGCTACAATTCATTCGCTCAAACGCCCGGTAGCGAGCCCTTTGTTTCCGCTCTCGCTATCGGGCTTTTTTTCTCTCACGCGCGCACGCCACCCACCGGGACGCTCTCGCTCCTCCCCCACCACAGAATGATCTTGCCTGGAACTACGTTAGACGTTGGTTCGACTTAGAGCCTATCCGATTACCGAACCGACCGGCGGTAAGCATGCGTAATGCAGATTGAGGAAGTTCGTTCTCGACTGCATGGAGGTGCGTATGGCCGGTCAATCGTCGTCAAGGTTTCACCAGATTCCCGACGCGTTATGGGAA
>DASZTS010000105.1:0-37312 GCA_035547915.1 Pirellulales bacterium
CTCCGGAACAGCGTGTGGTAGTTTGTCCCTCGCACTTCCCAGCCCACCTAACTTCCGGTGGAAGCGCCAAAAATTACGCTAACTCTCCGATTGACACGCGCCGGGCGACCTGCTCCGCGCGCAATTCCCCTTATGCACCCCTTTGCCAGCGCGCTGCCCAAACCATGCTTGCTGACGATCGTCGCTAGCACTATACTACCGGGTCCACAAGAGGAGATGTTTCGCCATGACGATGGATAAAAGCCTGCAGATCCGGGCAGGGCTCGCGCGTTCGCGCAGCGTGTTGACTCGCGGTGAACGGATCGCCCGCCTGCAAGCTTCCGATAAATGGGCCGAGGGGCAAAGCCCCCTCGGGTTGCCCAAAGTGCGCGTCTACAAGATCTCGATGAAGAAAAAGAAGAAACGCAAGGAAGACGAAGAAGGCGCCGAGGGTGCGGCTGCCGCACCGGCCAAGAAATAGCCCGTGCCACGCTCGCCAGGAAGCAATACGCGTTTGCCTGGCGGCGGGTACCTATGCGGCAGTGGGATATGCGGCAGTGGGATTCGTGCAGCGCAGGCTGGTTTTCTATAGCCAGCCGAGGGCGAGAAGCGCGACGATCAGTGCCGCCAGCGCGGCGAATGTTCGTGGCCCTGCCAGGCTTGAGGCGCGGATAAAGCCGATGGCGGGGCCCAGTCTATGCCAGACGCCAAGGCCAGCCGTGCCGGTCGCGAGACCGAAGAGCGCGAGTTGCCAGAGCGGCGCGCCATGCCGCAATAGCTCGTGTGCGTCGTCGGCGCCGTTCGGGTCGCCCAGGAACGCGCCCACGCCGACATAGGCTCCGTTGGCTATCAGGCAAAACCCGCCGAAGAAGCGAGCCAGCCAGCGAGCCACTTCGGATCGCCGCAGAAAGATCAGCGGCGCCAGCCCCATCAGAGAGCCCCCGAGTGGCCCGCCCCAAGCGACCAGCCGTGGGTGCGGGTTACGCGACACTTGCGTATGGCCCAGTCCGCGCGGCGGCAACTCTACGTGCATGACGCGGCCGCCGCTCAGACGGGCTGTCAGCACGTGACCAAGCTCATGTACCGCCGTCATGGCGAGCCAGGCGGCCGTTGTCGAAAGCGTGGCGAACACCAGCGCCCGAAACCGCATCGGTCGTTACCAACTGGTGAAGAAGCCGAAGGCGACAAGGATCGCGCCGGCGCCTTAGAGGTCTTCGCTGTCAGATGCCTTCGCGACGGGTTTCTTCGCGGGTTCGGCGTCGGCGTCGTTGGCCAGACGGGTGCTTTGCTTGATGACGAGCGTGCGCTCGACCTTGCTCATGCCGATCGTCGCCTCGGTTACGACCTTGCTCGTGAGCTGCGTTTCTTCCACGCGGCCTGCCTTGCGATTGAACCAGATCACGCCGTTCATCTTCTGGTCCTTGATCGACGGCTGCGGCAACAGGTTTTCGTCCTTGTTGTCGTCGTTGAATGAAATCTTGGCGGTTGCCGAAATCTTGTCGAGCTGTCGGCCGTCGTGCTCTTCCGTGCCGTCATAGCGATAGGTCGTCGTCACCTTTTGTTTGCCAGCCAGCGGATCGGTTACCGACGTTTGCTGTTCCCAAGTCGCTCCCTTGGCGATCGGCTTGGCCGGCAACTCCACGGTGATCATGCTGGCCATCTGCTTCAGGTTCTCGCGCGAATACATCATGGCCAGTTGGCCGTAGTGGGGCGACTCCTTGAGCCGTTTGGCGAACTGGTCGGACAGACGCACGTCGACCACTTTGCCGAGCGGATCGAGCACCAGATTGAGCGGTTGGTTCACGCCGATCCGCATCGCTTCGATCTGAGCCTCATCGGCACCTTCCGGTACCTTGTCGTCATCGGAATCGTACTTGATGGTGTCGCCCACCGGGCCTGTCTCGACACGCAGGCGCTGGACGGTCTGCGTGATATGTGCATTGCCGTCGTCGTCGATCGAGTCGACCACCCAACGGATGTCGCTGGTCTGCTTCATCGCCACTTCCTGCGAGAGCCCGCGCGCCTTGGTGTTCGCCTGCATGTCTTGCGACCCGACGAACCGGGAGCTATCACCGGGCTTGAATTTCCATTTGAGCAATACCCCGTCATCGGCGGCACGGGCGTTCAACGAGGCGGCGGCGACCAGCAAGGCTGGCAACAGGGCGGATCGGGCGGCAAGAGGCATCGGCAGGTTCCTTTTCTGTAAAACAGAGCCAGCGACAACCGCCAGCCGGTCACCCGGCGCCGGTTTACGCGCGTCAATTTTCGCTTAAAAACAGAGCGCCGGCCGCTAAGCAGGCTCGCTGCGCCGTCTTTCCATTATAGGACGCCCTGCCAAACGAGACCGCTGACTTTTTCGTTAGTCCCGTTAAGTCCCGACCGGTAAGAGCCTATCCGCGAACCGATGTTGCGACAGGAACGATTCGACTCGCCAGCAGGTTTTCGGATCGGCTCCAAAATGGGCTTCAAGAGGTCGTAACGAAACTTCCCGGGAATTCGGAAAAATGGATACCAGGGTCGTCTTCTTGCTGGTAGGCCGCCGCGCTACTTCTCGCCGGGCACTTCCTGGCCCACACGCCACCGCAAAAAGGCATCCAAAAAGCCTTGCAAGGTGTTACCGTCGAGTACGCTCTGGAAATTACCGACCAGGAAGCCGGTGCGGGCGTCCTTGACGCGTTGGTCGGGGTGCAGGAAGTAGTTGCGGATCTGCGAACCGAATCCGGTCTTGGCCTGTGACTGGTATTTGGCGGCCTGCTCCGCCTCGCGTTTTTCTTCTTCCACCCGGGCCAGACGGGCCCGCAGCATCTTCAGTGCGGTGGCCCGGTTCTTGTGCTGGCTCCGTTCGTTCTGGCATTGTACGACGATGCCGGTCGGCAAGTGCGTCAGCCGAATGGCGCTCGACGTCTTATTGACGTGCTGGCCGCCCGCACCGCTGGCGCGGAAGACATCCTCGCGCACGTCTTCGTCGCGGATCTCGATCTCGGTCGTCTCGTTGATCTCGGGCGAAACATCGATGGCGGCGAAGCTGGTCTGGCGTTTCCCTTCTGCGTTGAAGGGGCTGATGCGCACGAGCCGGTGCATGCCCGTCTCGCCCTTCAAGTAGCCGTAGGCGGCCGGCCCGCGGACAACAATGGCGGCGTTCGAGATGCCAGCCTCTTCGTTATCCTGGCGGTCGAGAATCTCGGTGTCGTACCCGTTCTTTTGGGCCCATTGCAGATACATGCGCAGCAGCATTTCGGCCCAGTCATTGGCGTCGACACCGCCGTCGCGAGCGTGGATCGAGACGATCGCGTTGTTGGCGTCGTGCGGCCCATCCAGAAGGGCCTTCAGCTCCAATTCCTCGAGCTTCGCTTCCAGTCGCTCGAGCTCGGCCGGCAACTCGGCGGCCATCTGCGGATCCTCGTCCGCCATCTCTAGCATGACGGCCAGATCGCCGTCGGCGGCCACGACTTCGCCGATCGGTTTGAGGACGGCGTTGAGGGCCTTTAACTCGCCGACGGTGGCTTGCGCCTGCTCCTGATTGTTCCAGAAGCCGGGCTGCCCCATGCGCGCCTCGATGGCAGCCGCTTTGGTCCGTTTGCCGTCAAAGTCAAAGAGAGTCCCTCAATTGGGTAATCCGCTGGTGGATACTGGCGGCCCGATCGGTCAATTCGCGTTCCATGTCTCACTCTCCCTGACTTCATCGACTTCGGCCCGCTCTGCGCCAAGACTTCCCGGCGCGCGGCCGCATATCAAAAACGATTATGGCGGAATTATATCGGGCAGCGGTACCCGTGGTAGACCGACTTAACCGAACGCAACCGTGAGCGTCCCACCGCTGGCGCGAAGAGCGGCTGGCAAAACCTGGAGGCCGGAGCGCCGTGGGTCAAAAATCGGCTGTGAAACACCGATTTTTCGAAGCTCGACCCGGTTTTGTCGGTTGCTCTTACTCAGGGTCAGCGGCTGACCGGCTGGCGTTCGCCGGCCTTATCCTGGGCGCGTTGCGAGGCGCGTATCTTGGCGCCCGGCCGTTTGACCGGTTCGTGCAGGTCCCAGGCAGTGACCCACTCTTCGCGCGCGGGCCGCAGATTGAAATCGGCCATCAACCGTTTGGCCATGTCGGGCATGTGGCCGGCGCCGTAGAAGATGGCTAGATGCTTTTTGCCCGCGGCGATTTCCTTGCCGAGCACCTCCAGCGCCCGCTTGTTGCGCTCCGTTATCAAAGTCGAGCCGTCGGGGCCGTTGAAAGCCGACATCGCCCCTTCCAGATCTTCGAATTGCACGGCCAACACGCGCTTCAAAGCCAGTGCACGGTTCTTGTCGAACAGGGCGAGCAGCAGTTCGCCGTCGACCGAGCCGCCCTTCGATTCCTCGGCCAAGCTCTGCCCGAGCATACGGAATAAGAGCGCCCAGATGCTCTCGCCGCGATCGTTCATCGACTTGCTGAACGTCTCGGGCGACATATCGGCATGCACGAAGTTCTTGCTCTGGTAGTCGACGTGGTCGAGCTGAAAATCGAGAGCGAGCAGGTCTTTCATGGCGGTCTGTAGGCGGCTGACCGGATGGTTGCTCTTGACGCCGCCTTTGGGCACGCGGGTCCCTTCCGGCGCCACCAGCTCATAGAGCAGCGCATCGTAGTCGGCAAACTGTTCGTTCAGTCGTTCATAGTACGACTTCTCGCCGACGTGCACCGCGGCGATCAGATCGACCGAAAGTTGTGGGCGAGATTCGTCGGCCGAGACGAAGCGGACGATCGCCGTCTGCAACTCCAACGGCTTGCGATTGTCGTCGCGCACGAGGCGAATGTACTTGCCCGTGGGGGAGGTCTCGCTCACCTCCTCTTTCGCCGCCGGCTTCTCCGTTTCGTCGTCTGCGGCCTTGCAAACAAAGCCTGACCCGAAAAGGAAACCAAGAATCAATGTGTTCAACGACCAGAGCCAGGCTCGACGATCCATAGTGGCACTCGCCCAGAATGCGGCGCCGCGGGCGCCCAAAGGTGAAGGAAGAAGCCTACGCAAAGTATAGGCCCTTGTCGGAAAGGCGGCAACGAAGCGTAAGCCACTATGCCCCATGAAAAAGAGCCTGCCCGTCCCTTGCCGGTAGGCTTATACTAACACGACCAATTTTGGATCGGACGCCCCGATATCGACCGCATCCCGGCGGAAAGAGTTCGCCCCGGTGCGCAGCAAACTAGCATAGAACATGGTCCGCATCGCCATACTCGGTGCCACGGGTTACTCCGCGGTCGAGCTCATCAAACTGTTGCTCCGGCATCCCGAGGCGGAGATCACCGTCGCCACCAGCCGCCAAGAGGGCAATCCGCCGTTGGCCTCGGTCCATCCTTCGCTATTTGGCCGTACGAATTTGCGCTTGGAGGACCTGGGACCGGTGGCGGTGGCCGCGCGGGCCGACTGCGTCTTTAGCTGCCTGCCGCACGGAGTCACCACTTCGCTGGTGCCACAGTTGCTCGCCACCGGCCGTTGCCGGGTCATCGATCTGAGTGCCGACTACCGCTTGCGCAGCGCCGACGTCTATCAGGAATGGTACGGAGAAAGGCACGCCGACCCGGAGCGGCTGGCGTCGGCCGTCTATGGGCTACCCGAACTGTTCCGCGACCAGATACCCGCGGCCACGCTGATTGCCAACCCGGGCTGCTACCCCACCTCGGCCATTCTGCCGCTGGCTCCGTTGTTGAAGGAGCGAATCATCGAGCCGGACGACCTGATCGTCGACTCGAAGAGTGGCGTCTCCGGCGCCGGCCGCACCCCCAAGCTGACGACACTCTTTCCCGAGTGCAACGAGAGCGTATCGGCTTATAATGTGGGCCGACACCGCCACACGCCGGAGATCGAACAGGTGTTGTCGACGGCCTCCGGTCTGACGGCGAACATCGTCTTCACGCCGCACTTGATTCCGATGGATCGTGGCATCCTGACGACGACCTACTCGCGGCCGCGTGGCGAGGTCAGCGAGGAGCGCCTGTTCGACGTCATGCGGAGCTTCTATGCCAACGAGCCTTTCGTGCGCGTGGTCGATCATCTGCCCGGTACGAAAGACAGCTCGGGGACGAATTATTGCGATATCACGGTCAGGCTCGTGCGGGGGCGTGTGATCACGATCAGTTGCCTCGATAACCTGATCAAGGGTGCCTCGGGAGCGGCCGTGCAGAATTTCAATCTCTTGTTCGGTTTTCCAGAAACGACCGCACTATGACGTCGATCGCCCTTCCTCGCGGTTACCGGATGGCCGGCGTGTACGCCGGCGTGAAGCGAAACCAAGACAAGCTCGACCTCGGCCTGATCGTCTCGGATCGCCCGGCGACCGCGGCGGGTGTGTATACACAGAACCTGGTCTTTGCAGCGCCGGTGAAACTCGACCGGTCCCGCACGCCGAGCGACCGCATACGAGCGGTCGTCGTGAACTCGGGCAACGCCAACGCTTGCACGGGCGAACGGGGCGATCGCGATGCGGCGCGTATGGCCGAGTTGGCCGCCGGCGTGGCCGGCGCCACCGCGGACCAAGGGCTCGTACTATCGACCGGCGTGATCGGCGAGTTTTTGCCGATGGAGAAGATCGAGGCTGGCGTTGCGGCCGCTGCCGCGCACCTCGCCGCCGACGAAGACGCGCTCGTGGCGGCGGCTCGCGCCATGCTCACCACCGACACCCGCCATAAGCTTGCCAGCCGCGTTGTGAATATCGCCGGTGAGGAGGTTCGCATCGTTGGCATGGCCAAGGGGGCCGCGATGATCGGCCCGCGCATGGCGACCATGCTGGGTTTGATTCTGACCGACGCCGCGTTGGCCCCCGCCACCGCCCAGCAGGCGCTCTCGGCCGCCGTCGAGGACAGTTTCAACTGTATCAGCGTCGACGGCCACATGAGCACGAACGATACCGTGCTGTTGTTAGCCAACGGCGCTGCCGGGCCGCGGCTTTCGGACGGCGATTTGAAACGGTTTCAGGATGCGCTCGACGAGGTTTGCGGTGAATTGGCGAGAGCCATTCCGGCCGATGGCGAGGGGGCGACGCATCTGGTGACGATCAACGTGCGCGGCTGTGCCACGCGCGCCTCCGCGCATCGCATCGCCAAGACCGTGGCCGAAAGTCCGCTCGTGAAGACGGCCATCGCCGGCGCCGACCCCAACTGGGGCCGGATCGTGTCCGCCGCGGGCTACGCGGGCGTTCCTTTCAATCCGGCGGGCGTTACCCTGCGGGTGAACGGCATCCAGCTTTACCACGCCGGTTCGCCGGTGGATTTTGATGCCGACCGTGTTTCCAACTCGATCCGTGACGAGTATGAGACGCGAGTCGAGTTGGATTTCAGCGAGGGAGGCGCGTCGGTTCGATTCTGGACCACCGATCTCACGGCCGAATACGTCCGCCTCAACGCCGATTATCACACGTAGCGCCTCCTCCGTGTCTACCGATGATGCAACACCCATGATGCAGGAGTCCGCAGCGCGATGCGTGTGATCGTCGAGCCCGGTCCCGAAGGCGTGGCGCGCACCGCGGCGCGATTCGTCGCCCGCCTGGTGCGGCGCAAGCAGAATTGCGTGCTCGGTCTGGCCACCGGCGGCACGCCCTTGGGCATGTATCGGGAACTGATTCGCATGCATCGCGAGGAAGGCCTCGACTTCTCGCACGTCGCGACGTTCAACCTCGACGAATATGTCGGGCTGGAGCCGACTCACCCGCAGAGCTATCGCCGCTTCATGCAGGAGAATCTGTTCGATCACCTGAATGTCGAGCCGCGGCATACGCACGTGCCGGACGGACGCGCCCTCGATTTCGACGCCTTCTGCCAACAATATGAGCGGATGATCGTCGAGGCCGGGGGGATCGACTTGCAGGTGCTCGGCATCGGCAGCGACGGACACATTGCGTTCAACGAACCGGGATCCTCGCTGGGCAGCCGTACGCGACTGAAGACGCTTACGGAGGAAACCATTCGCGACAACGCCCGTTTCTTCGGCAGCGCCGAGCAGGTGCCGCGACTGGCGGTCACCATGGGCGTGGGCACGATCCTCGAATCGCGGCAATGTCTGCTGTTGGCTTGTGGCCCGACCAAGGCGCGGGCGATCCGCGACACGGTCGAAGGTCCGGTAACGGCGCAGGTGACCGCCTCGGCCTTACAGTTGCACCGCGACGTGATTGCTGTGGTCGACGAAGAGGCCGGCCGGCTGCTGGAGCGACGCGACTATTATCGCGATGTCGAACGGGCCCAGAGCCTGCTCGAAGCCGGCCGTCCGAGCCCTTTGCCGTCCGGCGGGTCTTTATAGACGGGTGGCCACATACGCGTTGACGCTTGCGCAAATCAGAGAACCGCTTGCCTAAGGCGCCGCGCGTACAATGGAATGTGGGCCAATTGTCAGTTGCCGAGGTGAAGAATGGCGAACCGTGAAAAGTCGAGCGCGCGGATGCCGGCCACGAAGTTTCCCCAGTTGCAGAAGAAACTGAACCGGAATCGCTATTGCGCACGGCCGATCAACAAGCGCAAACCGCCGCGTTGAGGACGGCTAGCCTCGCAGGGCAGGACCAACCAAGCGGGCAAGCTTCCACCACGTGGGCCGGTGATAAAGATCGAGCACCCGGCGAGCTAATACGTGAACTCGTCGATGAGTCGGAAACCAAAGCGGCTTCGGTCGTGCCACGAGCGGTGCTTCGACCACGCTCTTTTCGACGCCCTTGAGAAAATAGGTGTTGTGGACCCAGCCCAGGCCGCTCTGCGGGTCGGCGAGCGTTCCACCCGGATAGCCGCCCCAGGGAACGCACATCATGCTATAGGCAATCCCCGGCCAAACATTGACCGCGACGGTGCCGTAACGCAACCGAGCCAACTCGGCGGACCAGCATGCACGCCCGGCCGCCGAGCGGCGGAAGTCGGGCGGCACCATCAAGCCGACGCCAAGCGTGCCCCAGACACGCTCATTCACAAAGGCCACCGCTCGAGACAAAAACTCGGCCTGCCCGGCCGCCTCGATAGCCGTTTCGGCGCAGACGCAAACGAACGATTCTTCCCGGAAAAAATGCGGTTGCCGATCGGCATCCACGTCGCACACGATCGTCCAGGGGAGTGTGCCACAAGGCGCTTCCGCGGGCTCAACGCCGGTGAATCGCCGGTAGCGCTCGGCGGCTCCGGGGTAATAGGCCGACCGGTGAGGTGTGGCAGCGAGTACGGCTTGTACCTTATCGAGGAAGCGTTCGCGATCGGGCCAACCGCGGCATGTGACGATGAGCTTGGCCGCAATGCAGTTGAACGAGGCGTTGTTGGCAATCATGGCCGCCACGTTCTCCGCCTGAAAGTCGAGCTGCCGCTCGCTGTACCTGCCAGGTACGACGATCCAAGGAGTGACGTTGCCCAACTCGCTGGTGATCGGTTTGTTCAGCCGCGCGCTCGGGGCATGTTGCGCGTCGCGCGGGGGATCGGGTGTGCCCCAGACAATGGCGTTGTGAGCGGCGAGCGAGCCGGTGATGTGTACGTCGTCGACCAGTGCGTGGTGCGCCGCGTAGGAACCCACCTCGGCGCCTCCGTGGCAGACCGCGAGGAACGTTCGCGAGATGAGCGGAGCGAACGCCCGTGTAAACACGTCGCCCAGGTAATCGTTCACGGGATTGAGCTTCAACAACACAACACGGTTGTGCTCGAAGAGCTTCATCAAGGCATCGACCGCGGGGATCGACGAGACGTTGCCCGCCCCGAGCACGAGCGAGGTGCCGGTGCTGTTTGACGGCGGGAGGAAACTCGTGTCTGACATCGGGCCGTCACCGTCATCCGTGGCGGTCTTAGGCGACAACCAGGCCTCGGCCCGGTAGCCGGGAAAGAGTAGCGAGTCGTATAACCCGCGGGTGGGGAAGAGCGGCACACGTACCCGTCCGTCGTCGCCGCGCACCATCTTGGCGGGCAGCCGGGGGCGTCCGCTCCGAGCGATGTCGGATAGGCTGGCGGACAGAAGCCGAAGATAACGCAGCACGGTCAGCGGACCGGCGGCAATTTCTTCCGCCGCGGTCGGGCCGTGAAGTGAGACGTCTTTGGCCTCACAGGCGGCCGCCACCCACTCGTGCGCCGTGGCTCGAACGCCATCGGCGCACTGGCCGAGTAATTCGACGCGGCTCGCCAGCGACGTATCGCGCCAGCGCGCACGGGCGCCGTGCAGTCCCGCCAATAGGCGGTCGACCTCGTCGAGCGGGGTTGTCTGGAATGCTGGCCGGTGCATAGCCCGCCGTTATTAAGTGCAACCGACATTAAGTGCAACCGACAACTGTATCAAGCGTAGAAAAATCGGCGGTGGAGCGCCGATTTTTTTCCCACGGCGCTGCGGCTTCCGGGTTTCGTCAGCCGCTCCAGCGCTCTCGCGATCATTGCAATCCCATCAAACGGGCGCCGTCGCATCGCGGTGGCAGGCCCGTGCGGCGCAGAATTGACACCCGCTGGCGGGCTGCCTATCATCGACATAAGCGGCGATTTATCAAGAGTTTCTGCAACGTACGGCGGCTGCCATGAGCATCTGGAGTAGGGTTCTTGCCGGTCTGATCATCCTGGCATCCCTAGGACTCTTCATTCTCGCCACAAAAACCCTCGGCGCACATCGTAATTGGCAGAAGGCCGTGCAGAGCTACGATGCTCCGCTCGAGAAGGCTGAGAAGGACAGGGCAGCGCTTGAGGACGGGAACCCCAGCGCGACCCCGCCGGTGCCGAGCAAGCAGGACTTGGAGGTGACGCTGCATGGTCTGATGACCGGCCGTGGCAAGGTCTGGCGCGGTTGCACCGTAAAAAGCGTCGATCCCAAGACGTTGCAACTTCTGATCGAGGTACCGGTACCCGATCCCCATCAGATTCAGGACAAGATGCTGTTGTACCTGTTCGAGGAGGCGGAGCCAGGGAATTTCTTCGGTGAATATCGCGTCACTGGGTTGGCCGAAAAATCAGTGCAGCTTGCCCCGACCACGACGCCTCCCACCAAAAAGCTCTTCGACCAACAATTGGCCCGCATTCAGAATACGAAGGTCAATTGGACCCTGAATGAGACGTTGCCCACCGATCGGCACGACGTCTTTCGTGGTTACGACCAAGCCCAACTGTCGCAGATGATGCCCGGCGTGCCGCCGGAAACGCTGCAGGAGTATCTCCGGGACGGCACCGACGCACAGCCCAACGATCCGGCGGACCGCGTCTTCGATAAGAAGTATGAACGGCTGCTGCGGGACTATGTCGTGTATTTCGATGAGCTCAACCGGCAGATCGCCAGCCTGCGCGATCAGATCGCGGCCGCCAAGACCGACGAAGCGATCGCCAAGAAGCTCCAAGCCGACGCCGAAAAGGAGGTGGCGGCTCGTGTGGCGCTGATCGACAACACGCTCAAGCCCGACTTGGCGGAAGTCCAGGGGGAACTGGCGTTGGTCACGTCACATCGCGATGCCTTGCAGTCGAAGCTCGACGGAGTGAGCCAAGAGATTCAGGGGACGCTGAAGGAGAATAAGCGGTTGCTGGCGGAATGGACCGCACTGCAATTCGCTGCCGCCAAGCGGCTGAACGAATTGATCGACCGCGATACGGCGGAGCCCGCCCCGTACACCGGCGAGTGACGTCGATGGGCCTCTACGACCGCGATTACATTCGCGAGGACGACCAGCCGGGTTTCTTTCTCGGCGCCCAGCGGTCGATGGTGACGACGTTGATTCTGATCAACGTCGGCGTGTTCCTAATCGATCTGCTTGTGCAAGGCGACCTGAGCAGGCTGCTTTCGCTCAAATCGGACGTGTTCCAGAAGCCATGGAACGCCTGGCAATTGCTCACCGCCGGCTTCGCGCACGACCCGAACACGTTGTGGCACGTCGGTATCAATATGGTGGGCCTGTGGTTCTTCGGCCGCGACATCGAGGCGATCTATGGCCGCAAGGAATTCTTGCGCATCTATCTGACGATGATCATCCTCAGCTCACTGGTATGGGTTATCTCCGTCAATACCCTGCACCGGGGCCACGGCGTACAGACCAGCAGCATGCTCGGCGCCTCGGGCGCTGTGAACGGGATCCTGGTCCTCAACGTCATTCACTTTCCCAAGCGGTTGATTTACATCTGGGGTATCTTTCCGGTTCCGAGTTGGGTGTTCTGCACGCTCATCATCGGGCAGGACGTGCTGGGCTTCAGCCACGCGCGCGGCGGCGAAGGCGAACCGATCGCCCACGAGGCCCATCTCGCCGGTGCCGCGTTCGCCTTCCTGTACTACTCGACGGGCTGGAACCTGGGCCGTTGGCTGCCTCGTCGCCTTTCGCTGGCATCGTTCAAACCGCGGCCGAAGCTGCGGGTGCATGAGCCGGACCGTGACGAAAGTCTGAGCGATCAGGTCGACCGCATCCTGGAAAAGATTTCGCGCGAAGGCGAAGCCAGCCTGACCGCACAAGAGCGCCGTACGCTGGAGGATGCCAGCCGGCGTTATCAACAGCGCAGACGGTGATGGCGCGAGGCGTCGCGCCCGACGGGCGCGTTATCGGCGCATTTGGTGAACGGCGCCGCCGATCTGCTCATGAACGTCATCCGTTTGGCGCACCACGAGCACGTGCCACGCCGGCCAGTATTTGATCGTGCCGGCGCCGCCGTTCACGTCCCAGCTTTGCGGCGCGATCGTCGCCTCGATCAATTCGACGAGTGCCTGACCGTCGTCCTGCGCACCGCCGCCAAATCCGGTCGAATTGGTCGAAGCTCTTACACTCGTCGATTGTATGCCGGACGATTCCGAGCCGCGGGAAGCGGTGCTCGCATCTCCGGCGGATGAACCGCGCTTTGATTGTTCTTTACGGATAGAGCCGGCCAATCGCACCAAGCGGCTCTTCAATCTGAGCTGGTAACGACCTCGCTCGGCGGTCGGTAGTGCCGCGGCGTCCGCATATAGCTTGAGAAACGTCCGCGCCTGGTCGCGTTGTTCGGCGGGCGCCTCCGGGAAGCGACTGCTCAGGGCGCTCGAAATCTGGCGGCGAACCTCGGCCGAACGCACCGAGGCATCTTGGGAGGAATCGCCCGTTCCGTCGGTAAAGGCGACGGAAAGAAAACCGGCCGCGAGCAGGTGAGTAAGCATGGCGCGCCTCTTGAACCGGCATCGAAACCGTGCGGTTTCCGCCGTTCTCAAAATGACGTGAAAATCTGATCCGGATGGACCGACCTACTGTCCCATTCTGCACGTACGCGCAGTATACTGGCGGCGTCGGAACGTTGGCAAGATCGGCGCTATGCCGAAGATCGTCACCAAGCATGCTGGGATATCCCCGGTTAGGGACGTCCAAGTAGAAGGGAGGCGATGGAGCCAAAGGCGGCGGCTCTGACGTACGAGGTACCGATAGGGCGCAAGATGACAGACCGCAACACTGCCGATAGCGCGAGTTTGGAACGTGTTCGAGAATCATGTGACGAGCGCATGGACCGAGCGGACAATTTTGCCGTCCTCATGGAACAGGTGCGGCAAGGGTCGCAAGAGGCGGCCGCGGAGGTTTGGCGGCAATATGGCCCGTACGTCGTCTACGTGGTGCGCCGTTCGTTGCACCAGAGCCTCAGGCCACAGGTCGATTCGCAGGACTTCGCCCAGGACGTGTGGGCCTCGTTCTTTCGGGTATTGCCGGCAGCCGACAACCTGCAAACGCCCGATGCGTTGTTCCGTTTTCTGACCCGCATGGCTCGCAACAAGGTGATCGACGAGCACCGCCGATTGCACCGCCAGGTGCGCGATGTCGACCGGGACATTTCGCACGGGGCGTTCACGGGTGACGACGCGCGCATCGACGAGCGCGTGCCGACTCCCAGTCAATTAGTAGCGGCCGAGGAACTGCTCGACGGGATCACCGCTGACGTGCCGCCCGAACACTCGCGCATCGTGCGTATGCGCCGGGAGGGATTCTCCGATGTCGAGATCGCCGCGCACGAGAGGGTCTCGACGCGAAGCATTCGTCGCGTCTTCAGCAACATCAAGCGGCTCTTTCGCAAGAAGTGGGGGCTGACCATTGAGTGACCCGCTCGACACCGGTCTGCCGAGCACCGAGTCAATCCAATCGCACTTCGATCCCGCGATGGAGGAATGGGCTCGGCGCTTTATCGCGGCATGGACTTCCGACCGATCGATGACTGCGGCTCGGTTCGTGGCAGCCCATCCGGAGATCGTCGGCAATGCCCGTCTGCGCGGCATCCTCACCTACGAGGAGTTTTGCCAGCGAAGGGAGTCCGGCGAATCGGCGGATTCGCAGATGTTCTATGAGCAATTGGCGGACGATGTCGAAGCCCAAAAAATCTTCCAATTGCACGAGTTCCTGCGACGTTTGTCGCCGGACGGGCACCCGGTGCTCGAGGGACTCCAGGGCGGCCCCACTGTCGTGATCGATCGGCCCCGGGCTGCCGCCCGTGTCTGGCCTAAGCCGGGGGACGTGCTCGGCGGGTTTGAGCTGATCGCTGTGCTGGGCAGAGGGGGCTTCGCGCACGTTTACTTGGCCGAGGAGTTGGCGTTGGGACGCCGGCAGGTGGTCATCAAGGCCTCCGTCGGGGGCGGCCACGAGGCTGGCACGCTCGGCAAGTTGCAACACCCCAACATTGTGCCCGTCTTTTCCGTGTCCGACGACGCGGAATCCGGCCTGACACTGATCTGCATGCCCTTCCTGGGGCGCGTCACGCTCAACCATGTGCTCGATAAGCTATTCGACGCCTCACGACAGCCACGCTCAGGCCACGAGCTGGTCGACGCCATCCGATTCGCCGATCCCGTTGGCCAGGCGGAACTGGCGAGGTCCATCGACCGAAGATTGTCGAAGCGGTCGTACGTCGACGCCGTAGTGCATATGGGCGCGCAACTGGCCGACGCGCTCGAATACACGAATCAGAAGGGGATCTGCCATCGCGATCTGAAGCCGTCGAACGTGTTGATCGACGCGAGCGGCAAGCCGATGTTGCTCGACTTCAACTTGTCGTACGACGAACAGGTGATCTCGCGCGGTTGGGGTGGCACGCTGCGATACATGGCGCCGGAATTGGTTACGCGAGTGTTCGATCGCTCGACGAAAGAATTGAAAGTCGATCCGCGCAGTGACCTCTATTCGCTGGCGGTGATGCTCTATGAGTTGCTGACCGGTGTTCACCCTTTTGGCGGCGTGCCCGAAGAAGCGATGAGCCCGGAACTGGCGGCAGGCTTGCATGCGCGGCAGCAGGTTCCGGCCGCGCCACTGTCGAAGCATAATCGCGATGTCGAGCCGGAGTTGTCGGCGCTGATCGATCGCTGCCTCTCATTCGATGTCGAACAGCGCCCGCGGTCCGCTGCCGCGCTGGCTGGGGCGTTGCGGCGCTTGTCCAATTTGCGCGGACGCATGCGGCGTTGGGCTTGGCGCCGCCGCCGCGCCCTGATGGTTTCCCTCGTTCCTCTCGTGGCGGCGTTGGGAGTCGGCAGCTATGCGTTGTGGAGCATGCCGCCTTACGGCCAGCGACAGTTCCTCAAGGCGAAACAAGCGTTTGCCCACGATGATTTTGTCTCGACCCGTGACTATTGCACGACAGCTCTCGAGGCCGGTGAGCGCGGGCGGGCCACGTACTCGTTACGGGCGCGGGCACTACTTCGCCTGGGCGAATTCGAACTCGCACGTGAGGATATTGAAAACGCCGGCCGTCGCGAATCCGATCCGAGCATCGATGCCCTGCTCGCCGACTACCACTGCGCCATGAAGAAATGGGACAGGGCGGTCGGACGCTATGAATTTGCGATGAAGAATGGGTTTCAAACGGGCGCCTTGATGAGCAATCTCGGTTATGTGTATAGCCGTAACAGCCATGAAGAACTGGCTCTCCCATGGCTCGATCAAGCCATTGCCGCCGATCCAGGTTTGGCCGAGGCTTATTGTTTGCGGGCCGGCGTATTGACTCAGCTAGCCATTCGAGCCCACGAGGCCATTCCCCGGCAGGCCGCCAGCGACATTGCCAAGGCCATCGAGTTATCGCCGCAGGATTATGGCTTCTATTCCGTGGGGGCGACGATTCATGCGGCGCTCGCTGAGCAAGACGACGGTGCGGAGGATCGAAAACGTGCGGCCGATTACGTGCTCGGAGCGTTGCGTCGAGGCCTGGGCGTCAACGACTTGCCGCCCGACGGGAACGGGACGCTGTCTGACATCGTCGCGGAAATACGCGGCAGCGAGGACTTTGCCGAGGCCGTCGAGGCGGGCTCGCACGTCGATCGCGTCCGCAGCCGTGGGTGGGTAGACTCGTTGAGGGGAACCGATTAGCGCGCCCGGCATATCTCCACCCGTTTCTGCGCCGCTCTGGTAGGATCATGGCATCCTTTGGTGCCTCAAGCTATGCGGCGGAACTTGTCCGCTGCCGAAAGTGCCGTCAATTCCGATGGAATCTGAGTTTCTCGCCTGGCTTTCAGCACGGTTGCCAACACATCCTAATCTGCGTTTGGGCGCAGGTGACGATGCGGCTGTGCTCGACCTGGGCGCGCGACCCGAATGCGTGGTGACGGTCGATCTGATTACCGACGGTGTCGACTTTCGTTTGAGCGAAACGTCGCTGCAACGGATCGGCCGGAAAACACTGGCCGTCAACTTGAGCGATCTGGCTGCCATGGCCGCGCGACCGTTGGCGGCCGTCGTCGCGTTGGCTCTTCCACGTGAGCGCGCTGCGGAGATCGCCGTGGGGGTTTACGAAGGGCTGCTGCCGATGGCCGAACGATATCGAACGGCGATCGCCGGGGGCGACACCAACACCTGGGACGGACCGCTCGCGATCAGTGTCACGCTCATCGGGCAGGCAACGGAGCGCGGCGTGTTGCGGCGATCTGGGGCGCGCCCGGGCGATGCGATTGTCGTCACGGGAGAATTCGGCGGCAGTATTCTCGGAAAACACTTCGATTTCGAACCGCGCGTCGATCAGGCGCTTTTGCTCAACGATCGCTATGAGCTGCACGCGGGAATGGATGTGAGCGACGGACTGTCGCTGGATCTCGCCCGTTTGTGCCAGGCCAGCGGTTGCGGTGCGCTCGTCGACTTGTCGGCCGTGCCCATCGCGGCAGCAGCCAGACAACTAGCGCAATCGTCTGGCGGCCAGAAGACGCCCCTCGACCACGCTCTGTCTGACGGCGAGGATTTTGAACTGTTGCTGGCCGTGCCGGCGGCGGTCGCGCGACAAATGGTTGCGGAGCAACCGCTCGATGTGCCGCTGGGCATCGTCGGGCAGTTTGTATCTGAGCCGGGGTTGTGGCAGGTCGCGCCGACGGGCGGACGAATGCCTTTGGTCCCGCGTGGTTATCTGCATTAGCGCGGCACTCACCTGAGTCGCCGGCGAAAAAGATCTTCTACGGCTCGTCTTGAAAGGACCTTGTTAATCCGCGCCAGCGAAAACGGTCGGTGTTCTGTAGTTCGCTATCAATCCGAGATACCGACCGATGGATACCCTTGTTCCGGCACTGGATCGAATCTCCCCTAGTCGGCGCCCCGCGAGCCGATTGGCCGGTCATCAACGGTGGAGCGATTTGCTCTTTGTCCATTGGCGATTGCCGGCCGACGTGGTTGCCCCGCTCTTACCGCCGGAACTCTCGGTCGACACTTGGGAGGGGGACGCCTGGGTCGGCCTCGTACCATTTCGCATGTCGGGCGTGCGACCTTGGTGGTCGCCGTGGGGGATCGCTTTTCTGGAAACCAATGTGCGGACGTACGTTCACTTTCGCGGCCGCGACCCGGGCGTCTGGTTCTTCAGCCTCGACGCGAACCATCCGGCGGCCGTTTCGGTTGCCCGTGCCCGTTGGAGGTTGAATTACTGCTTGGCCGAAATGAGTGTCGCGCGACAAGGAGATCTTTTTTGCTACGATAGTCGTCGCCTTGGCTCTGCCGGAGAATACTCACACGTCGTGGCGCGTCTCACAGATGAATCCGTCGAGCCGTTCGAGGCGCAACGCGGCACGCTCGAACACTTCTTGGCCGAAAGATATCTGCTTTATGCGGGCCGTTCGGGAAAGCTCTGGCGCGGCCAAGTGCACCATCGCCCCTATCTTCTCCAGCCGGCAGAATTGGTGGAATCGGAAGAGTCATTGCTCGCTGCGAACCGAGTCGATGTTCGCCAACCGCCCTGTCATGTGCTTTACAGTCGTCATGTCGACGTGGAAGTCTTTCCGCTTATTCCCGTCGCTCGGGACCTGTGGTAGCTTGCCCTGTTAAAGAGGCCGACTGAGCTGCGGAAGCGCGGGTACGTCGCGCATGCCGCCAGCAGGCCGTTTTAGCAGCATTCGATTTGCAACCGTGGGTCGTTTTCCGATGAGCACCGTTCGCTGGGGCGTTCTGGGCGTCGCAAAGATTGCCACCGAAAAGGTCATTCCGGCCATGAAACGCGCGAGCGGCGTCGAGGTCGTGGCGATCGCGTCGCGTTCCGGCGATAAAGCGCGGCAGGCTGCGGAACGGCTCGGCCTAGCAAGATGGTATGGCTCGTACGAAGCCCTGCTCGACGACGCCGACATCGACGCAGTCTATATCCCGCTTCCGAACCACTTGCATGTGCCTTGGTCGATGCACTGTCTGGCGGCCGGCAAACACGTGCTCTGCGAGAAGCCAATCGGTCTGAGCGTGGCCGAAGCCGAGAAATTGGTCGCGGCGGGGCTTGCGCATCCGCGGCTCAAGCTGATGGAAGCCTTCATGTACCGCCATCACCCTCAATGGGTCACCGCGCGGCGGTTGGTCGACGAAGGGAAGATCGGTCGGCTTCGCACCGTGCAGGCGCTCTTTTCCTATTTCAATCGCAACCCGCAGGACGTGCGGAATCAGGCCGATATCGGGGGCGGTGGCCTGATGGACATCGGCTGCTATCCGATCTCCGTATCGCGATTCCTCTTCGCCGAAGAGCCGCGGCGCGTGTTCGCGCACGTCGAATACGACCCGGAATTCCACACCGACCGTTTGGCCTCGGGCATCATGGAGTTTGCCGCCGGCACAGGTACGTTCACTTGCAGCACGCAGATCGCGCCCTATCAGCGCGTGAATATCGTCGGTACGGAAGGGCGCGTGGAGATCGAGATCCCTTTCAACGCCCCGCCCGATCGGCCTTGTCGCCTGTGGCACCAGCACTCATCGGGAATCGATGAAATCACGCTCGACACCCGCGACCAATACACCGTTCAGGGCGAACTCTTTTCGCGGGCGGTGCTCGATGACACGCCGGTCCCCATACCCATCGAAGACGCGGTAGCCAACATGCGCGTCATCGAAGCCATGGTCCGCTCCGGCCGGAGTGGATGCTGGGAGGAACCATAGCATTGTGATGAAAATCCTCTACGTGCATCCCAGCGCGTTGATGTACTCCGAGGTCTACTTGCGGTTGGAGCCGTTGGGCCTGGAACTGGTGGCCGAGGCCACGCGGCGGGCCGGCTACGAAGTGCGACTCCTCGACTTGCAGAGTTTCCGGCAACGAGACTATTTCCGGCTTGTCGACGAATGGCGGCCCGATGCGGTCGGGTTCTCGCTCAACTACCTGGCCAATATCCCGGAAGTGGTCGACCTGGCGATCGCGACCCGGCAGCGACTCGCCGAATGTTTCCTGTTTGCCGGGGGCCACAGTGCCAGTTTTACAGCCAATGAGATCCTGGCACATGCCCGTGGCGCGATCGATTGCGTCGTGAGGGGCGAGGGCGAGGCGATCACACCGCGCGTGCTCGAAGCGGCTTTTGCCGATCGCGACTCGCTGACGGAATTGCCGGGCGTCGTTACCGCAGCGGGAGCCGGGCCGCCGCCACAACTGATGCGTTCGCTCGATGACGTTCCGCCGGCCCGCGATCTGCTGCGTCGCCGCCGTGGCTACTTCATCGGCTCGCTCGATCCCTGTGCGTCGATCGAATTTTCCCGCGGTTGTCCTTGGGATTGCACGTTCTGCAGCGCTTGGACCTTCTACGGGCGCAGCTACCGCAAGGTGAGCCCCCACGTCGCCGCCGAGGAATTGGGGCGTGTGCGTGAGCCCGGCGTATTCATCGTCGATGACGTCGCCTTCATCCATCCCGAACACGGGCACGCTTTGGCCGACGAAATCGAGCGCCGCGGGATTCGCAAAGAGTATTACCTCGAGACACGCGGTGATGTGCTCTTGCGGAACAAGGAGGTCTTTGAGCGCTGGCGGGGGCTCGGGCTCAAGTACATGTTTTTGGGGTTGGAGGCGGTTGACGACGAAGGTCTTAAAAAATTCCGCAAGCGCGTGGCACTGAGCAGGAATTTCGAGGCCCTCGAATATGCCCGGTCGCTGGGGCTACACGTGGCGGTGAACATCATTGCCGATCCAGCCTGGGACGAACGGCGCTTCGAGGTCATTCGCGAATGGGCCATGTCGGTGCCCGAGATCGTGCACCTGACCGTTAACACGCCATATCCGGGCACGGAGACCTGGCATAGCGAGGCCGGGCGGCTGACGACGCGCGATTACCGGCTGTTCGACGTGCAGCATGCCGTCTTGCCCACGCGGCTACCGCTCGCCCAGTTTTACGAGGAGCTGGTGCGCACGCAACAGATCCTCAACCGCAAGCACTTGGGGATGGCTGCGCTGCGGCAGACGTTCGTGCTGGCGGCCAAGCTCTTGGCGCAAGGGCAGACGAACTTCGTCCGCATGCTGTGGAAGTTCAATTCCGTTTACAACCCGCGCCGCCAACTTGCCGATCATGAGCGGACGGTCGACTACCCGATCCAATCCCCTCAGTGCGCATCCCGCCCCGGGCCGGACGTTTTTTATGTCCACCGGCCCGCGCTGAGTTCATAGAGCGGCTGACAAAACCCGGAAGCCGGAGCGCCGCGGGCAAAAAATCGGCCGTGAAACGCCGATTTTGTGAAGCTCGATCCGGTTTTGTCGGTTGCTCATCGATTCGGCTGGCGATCTATGAGTGGAGCTTGAAGAACTCACCGGAGGCGACGAAGCCGGCGATGACGTTCTCGTTCGAGTAGCCCGATTCGAAGGCGAGTACCCAACTCGCGACCTCGGCATCCGCGGGGTTACGACCCAGGTATGTCGAGTAGTCGCCGCGAATGACTTCTGCCTCGCGCTCGGGGCTGGCGGCGAACCCGTAGGCCACCGACGTACGGCTCTCGCCGTTGGCCAGTGCGGCCAGCCACACCGCTTCGCCGGCGGGATCCGCGGCGCGACCGAGAAGGTTTTCATACATCGCGTCGACCCAGGCCTTATTCGTGCCACCGCTGTGCTGATAGTATTCCGGCGAGCCGATAAAGCCGGCCTCCAACAATTCGTCGCTCAGGCCGCCTTGCATCAGTGTCGTCCAGGCCGCCAGGCCCTGCGCGTCGGCCGCGCGGCCGAGATATTTTGCATAGGCCGCTTGGATGACCAAATGGTAGTACTCTGCACTGTGCGTCAGCGTCGTCGCCAGATCCGCGCGAGGCGCACCGTTATCGAGCAACGCACTCCAGGCGGCCAGCGCCCCGGGATCGACCGGCCGATCGAGCACTTCCTGAAACGCCGCCGCGATGAAACTGCGGTTGGCGGCATCACCTCCGTTGCCGCTCGTGGCGAGCAGCCCGTAGATGACCAGGCTGTTCTGGGTGCCCACAAAAACCTCTCCGTCGGCGACCGTCGGCACGCTGAACTTGACCGCTCCGCCCAGCGCATCGGCGCCGTTCGGTGCCTGGCCGCTGTTGTACAACTCGTCGGCCAGGTTCGAGGCGTTGTAGGCCCGCAGTTGGTTCGTGCCGGTGTCGATCATCCACACGATGCCGTTCGTTGTGCCGTTTGCCGAGATCACCGGCGTAGCGCCGGGATAGCCAAACGTGTCGCCCGATTCGGAGGAGGGCGTCGTCGACAATTGCCCATTGGTCAACGAAAACGCTTTGGCGTGGTCGCTCACGGCGACGTAGTACAAGGTGCCGTTGAAGTATGCCGGGGTGCTGTAGAGTGTATTGAACAGGCCGGGGGCTTCCTGCACCACCTGATCCCCATTGGGATCGAAGGCGGGCATGTTGTCGTAATTCATCAGATAGACGGTCCCCTGCTTGCCGCCTTGGATGAGCAAGTCGGGCGTCGAGGCGCTGCCCGCCGAAGCAGGCAGGAGGATGGCGCCGCCGGAGCCGAGATCGAGATCGTCGTCGTCGAGCAGTTCCTGATTTGCCGGAGTGAAGTAGTCGACGACTTTCAACCCGTAGCCATTGATGTTCTGTTTGCTGGGGCTGCTGTTCGGATCGTAGGCGATCTTCACGATCGAGTCGCCGTAGTCTCCCTGAGACGGAAAACCGGCGGCGTTCAGCGTGGTGTCGAACGTCCCGTTACCGGTTACCACGTAGAGGTTGCCGCTGGGGTCGACTATGAACCCGTTGCCGGCTTGCCAGATGTCGCCCAAATCTCCATTGGGGGTGAGATTGATCGCCCCCCACAGGCTCATCGTGTGCGCGTTGACGGCCAGTACCCAACCGTGCGCCGGATCGACGTCGGGGTGCGAGCCGAAGGCCATATAAATATTGCCGTCGACCTCCGTCAGGCCGACGCGGCTGAACTCGCGCAGTGCATTGAACGAGACAGTGCCGTTGACGCTCCCGACGCCCGTGCCGTTCACGCTAGGCCCTGAAACATATGTGTAGTTCGTGCCGTCGAAGATCGTGTCGGCGATGGTCAGCGGCCCACCGAGGTTTTCGCCGCCTGTGGCCAGATCGAGGGCGTGCAGTTTGTAGACATAGTGCGTGCCGTCCGCACGGATCTCCTTGGTGTTGGCCAAGACGTAGATGCTGTTGGTGCTGAGATCGATGATGGGCGTCGCGGTGATGCCCATCTCGGGCTCGATCGCCGGCGATTCGACATCCTGGTAGGGAACGGTGGTGATACCCGGGCCGAGGAAACTGTCGTGCCAGAGCACCTGGCCGTTGTTCGCGTCGATGGCGTAAACGCTGTCGTGCTCGGTGGCAACATAGACGACGTTGTGCACTCCGCCGTCAATGTTCACACCCGCGACATATAGAGGCTGGGCGTAGACTTGTCCGTCGACCGGCGTGTCGGCAATCTTGCCGAAATCGCCGACGTTGACGTTGGTGGGGGTGAGCGTTGTCTCTTGTGAATTCACGCCGTCGCCGGATGCGTTGTAGCGGTAGCTGAGCACGTCGGCCGACAAGAGGTTTCGCCGCTCGAGTGATTCCAATCGTCGCGCGCTCCGCGGATGACGACGGGTTTGAACACGGCCGGATTTCCTGACGGAAGAAAAGAACATGGCGAGTTTTTCTCGTAGGGACAAGTCGGTTCGGTCCGGAAACAACGCGGGCGCAGACTCTGAGCGAGGAAGCCTCGTTCGCCGAAAAGCGAACGGAAACGATTACTGGCCGGTGTTAGGCGACGAGCGGCGGTGTGAAGCGCGGCCGGCCTGGACGACGTGTGTTGGTCACCGGTATGCAGGTCCAGTGTGATTGGGGCCCGCGTCCCTGCAAGAGAGGGGCGAGCCATTTCGCCAAGATTTCTGCGATGGCCGTCGCTTCAATCGGCCTTGATCCGCGCCGACGGCAAATTCCGCACGACTCCCCGGCCGTTTGGCGATGCGATAGACTAGAAATAGCCGTCTGCTCGCTTCGGGCTGGGGGCCGCTGATTGGGAGCGAATGGCCATGAGCCTGCTGACAATTACGATAGCCACCGCGGTGATCTTGATCGCGGCCTACCTGACGTATGGACGCTGGGTGGCGCGGCAACTTGTGTTGCGCGACGATGTGCCGACGCCGGCGGTGGAGGTGAACGACGGCGAAGATTTTGTGCCGACGCCCGCGCCATATCTGTTTTCACAGCACTTTTCGGCCATCGCGGCCGCGGGACCGATCGTGGGGCCGATCATCGCGGGGCTCACGTTCGGCTGGCTGCCGGCACTGATCTGGATCCTGCTGGGCAGCATCTTCATCGGCGGTGTGCACGACATGACGTCGCTCGTGGCCAGCGTACGGCACAAGGCCCGCAGCATTCCCGATATCGTCCGCGAACACATGAGCCGCCGCGCATACCTGCTCTTCCTCTCGTTCGTGTGGATCGCGCTGGTTTATATCATCGTCGCCTTCACGGATATTACGGCCAGCACGTTCGCCCCGCCGTCGCCGTTACGGGGTGTGGCGGAGCCCACACAGGCCCAAGTAGAGAAGTACGCGGTGGAGGTCGAACGCGGCGCCGCGGTGGCCAGTTCATCGATGATGTACCTGGGGCTTGCCGTGGTGATGGGCCTGGTATTGCGATACACGCGTCTGCCCCTGAGTTGGGCCACGGCGATCTTCATGCCGCTGGTCTTGCT
The DNA here is from genome assembly GCA_035547915.1 of Pirellulales bacterium. Lineage (GTDB taxonomy): Bacteria > Planctomycetota > Planctomycetia > Pirellulales > JAICIG01 > DASSFG01. The sequence continues at coordinate 24,197 of DASZTS010000105.1, forward strand.
GTCGATCTGGGCCGGCCCGTATCTGCCGCTCGCCATTCCCGAACGATTTTGGTACGACGGCGCTGCCACGATGAGCGCCACCAAGACCTGGGACATCGTGCTGCTCGTTTACTGCGGCGTGGCCTCCGTGATTCCCGTGTGGGCCTTGTTGCAGCCACGTGGATTTCTGGGCGGATATTTCCTTTCGGTTACGGTGGGGCTGGCATTCTTGGGCATCGTCGCGGCGACGTTCCTGGGGCAAAGCATCGAAGCCGTCTATCCGGCATTCGTGGGATGGGAGGTGCCGCACACGGCCTTGGCCCAGGGTTTTCTCTTTCCGCTTCTCTTCGTTACCGTGGCTTGCGGTGCCTGCAGCGGTTTTCACTCGATGATCAGCTCCGGCACCTCGTCGAAGCAGTTGCGCCGCGAAAGCGACGCGAAGTCGATCGGTTATGGCTGCATGCTGATGGAGGCCTTCGTCGCCGTTATCGCGCTGGGTTGCGTGATGATCCTGGTGCCCGACAACATCGGCAAAGGACCCCCGAAGCCGGACGATATCTTCGCCGCCGGCATGTCGCGATTCATCGGCATGCTGGCCACCTTGTTGCGTATCGACTACGACACCGCCTATACGTATCTTTACAACTTCTGCCTTCTGGCGTTCGCCACGTTCATCTACGACACGCTCGACGTTTGCACGCGGCTCGGGCGCTACGTGCTGGAAGAGTTCACCGGCTGGCGCAGCAGGACCGGTCGGTTGGCCTGCACGGTGCTCACGCTTCTACCACCTATGTACCTGGTGCTGCAAACGATGGTCGACCCGCTGCGAGGTACACCCGTACCGGCATGGAAGGTGTTTTGGACCTTGTTCGGCACCGCCAATCAATTGCTTGCGGCGCTGACTCTCATCGGCGTGACGGTTTGGCTCCTGAGGAGTGGTAAGAGTTGGCTTTATACGGCGGTGCCCGCTGCTTTTATGGTAGCCATCACGTTCACCATGCTCGGCCTGATGCTCTATGACTGGGCCATGAGCTTCAGCAAGGTGTGGGAGCAAGGCCGCTTCGATGTAAACGGCCCGCTGACGACGCTCCTGCTGGGGCTGGGCATTTTGCTGGTCATCGAAGCCATCATCGTTATCAGCCGCACGCTGCGCGACCGCGCTTTGCCCGCCTCGACATAAACCGCATCACGTCGGGCCGGGTCGGCGATTGCACATAGATTCCTAACGTGTCTCGTTTTAGAGCAACCGATAAAACCGGATCGAGCTTCACAAAATCGGCGTTTCACGGCCGATTTTTTGCCCGCGGCGCTCCGGCGTCCGGGTTTTGTCAGCCGCTCTTAGCACGCCGCTCCCCCTGGCAATCGGCACGGCGAGAGGTTACGCTCGACGCTTGCTTTGGACGTCTTTTTATACGAAAGGCCGGCTGAAAATGAATCGATCGAGGGACATCGTACTCTGCCTCTCTCTTGTTTTCTGTGCTGCCGTAGCCGGCTGCCTGGGCTCGCAATCGGCTTCGGCGGCCGACGATCGGACTACGTTGCTCGTCGACGGGCTGAAGAATCCCGAGTCCGTGTGCCTCGGTTGGAAAGGACAAATCTATGTCACCGTCATCGGTGAATTCGATAAGAATGGCGACGGCGAAGTGGTGCTCGTCACCGGCAATAGTGCCAAACCGTTCGCCAAGGGACTCGACGATCCCAAGGGGATCTTCTTCGTAAAAGATGCCCTGTTCGTCACCGACAAACAACGCGTGTGGCGGATTGACGAAAAGGGCCAAGCCACCGTGTTCGCCGCCGCCGATAAGTTCCCCACGAAGCCCAAGTTCCTCAACGATATCTGTGCCGACGACCATGGGACGTTGTACGTTTCCGACTCTGGCGACCTGAAGGGCGCCGACGGCGCCGTGTTTCGCATTTCCACCGATGGCAAAGCGACACTCGTGACCGACTCCTCCAAGGCCAAAGGGCTCAAGACGCCGAACGGACTTCTCTGCGACGGCCCCGATAAACTGCTCATGCTCGATTTCGGTTCGGGAGAGCTCCAGCAGGTCAATCTGGCCGACGGCAAGATGGTGCGGCAATCGACCGGCTATACCGGCGGCGACGGGTTGGTGCGCGACAAGAACGGCAAGCTTTACATCAGCCAATGGACCAGCGGCGAGGTGTCGGTGCTCGGTCGCGAGAGCCACGCGCCCACGCAGATCGGCCAGTTTAAAGCGGCAGCCGATCATTGCCTCGACGAAGCTCACGACCGGCTGCTGGTGCCCGATATGACGGCCGGCACGCTTTCCGCCATCAGCCTGGCCGGAATCCCGGCGGTCGGACTCGACGAAAAGCCGCTCGGCGTGAAGATCGAACGCGCGTTTCCAAACCTGGATTTCAATCGGCCGATCGTCTTGACCCATCCCGCCGACGGCAAGAACCGGGTTTTCGTAGCGTCGCAGCTCGGCAAGGTGTTCGTCTTCCCGAACAAGGACGACGTGAGCGAGGCCTCGGTCTATCTCGACATCGAGTCGCGCGTGCGCTACGACGAAAAGGAGAATGAGGAGGGCTTCCTGGGGATGGCCTTCCATCCGAAGTATAAGACCAACGGCGAATTCTTCGTCTACTACACGACCACCGACACGCCGCATACGTCGGTGATCTCCCGTTTCAGGGTCTCGAAAAGCGATCCGAACCGCGCTGATGCCAAATCGGAAGAAGAGATTCTCCGCATCCCGCAGCCGTATTGGAATCACAACGGCGGGACGATCGTCTTCGGCCCCGATGGCTACCTGTACATCGGGCTGGGTGATGGCGGCTATCGCGACGACCCGGAAGGTAACGGGCAGAACCTGGGTACATTGCTCGGTTCGATTCTTCGCATCGACGTCGATAAGCGCGATGGCGACAAGGCGTATTCAATTCCCAAGGACAACCCCTTCGTAGATCAGAAGGGGGCCCGCGGCGAGATCTGGGCCTACGGCGTGCGAAACATCTGGCGGATGGCATTCGACCCGCAGACGAAGGTGCTCTGGGCGGCCGACGTGGGGCAGGATATTTGGGAGGAGATCGATCTGATCGTGCGCGGCGGCAACTACGGCTGGAACCTGCGCGAGGGGAACCACAAGTTCGGCCCGAATGGCTCGGATGCCCGGCCCGACCTGATCGACCCGATCTACGAGTATCACCACGACGTGGGCAAGTCGATCACCGGCGGTCACGTCTACCGCGGCAAGAAGGTGCCGGAGTTGGCGGGGGCCTATCTCTACGCCGACTACATCACGGGCAAGGTTTACGCTCTGCGTTACGACGCGGCCAAGAAGCAGGTCACGGCGAATCACCATATTGCCGGCAACGTCATGCCCGTTTTCTCATTCGGCGAGGATGAAGCGGGAGAGGCTTACTTTATGACGACGCAGGGCTTCTTGCATAGGTTCGTATCGGGCAAGAAGACCGCACGCGGGCAATAAGGACATGCCGTCTCGACGCGAACGGATCGAAGCGATGTTGGCGGATGACCCGCGCGATACGTTCCTGCGCTATAGCCTGGCGATGGAGCTCGACAAGGAAGGGAGCCATGATCGGAGCCTGGAATTGCTGCGCGGGCTGACGGCCGACACGCCAGCCTACGTGCCCGCATTCTTTATGTCGGCCCAACAGTTGACGCGGCTGGGCCGCGTCGAAGACGCGCGGTCGACCTTGCGGGAGGGGATCGAACAGGCCCGCGCCCAAGGCGACGCCCACGCTGCCGGCGAGATGAGCGAGTTCCTGGCCAGCCTGGGCTCGATGTGAATCGGGAATGAATCCCGATTCATGACGAGGCCTCCGGTCGAGTGTGGGTTGCCCGTCAGGGCTTCTGGACCTCAAACGTCGTTTCGGCGCGAAGCAGCCCGGCGAGCGGGCCGCTATCGAATTCAACGCTGGCATAGATCGCACCGGCGGCCTGGCCGCGTGGCACTCGCACGGAGTGCGCGCAGAAGGTACCTCAGGCGAAACCCGATTGGGCCGACGAGAGTAGCGTGCCGTCGCTGGCCGCCAGCTTGATCGTTGCGTTCGAGCCGTCGCGGCCCGTGTCGTGCGTGCCGCGGTAACAGGTGTTGATGAGCAGGCCGTCGGACGTGAGCAGCTTGGGCTGGAAGGTCAGATCATCGCCGGGCCGACACTTGCCGTCGGTCTTCCACGCGCCGGCCAGGAAATCGACCTTCTCCAACGGGTCGATCGTCACGGTGGCGTCCCGTTCCAACGAGTACCACCGTTTGGCGTCACTCGGTTGACCATCGGAGAAAACAAAGTTCCAGCGCGGCCCGCCAGCCAGGTCATCCAGCGTGACGGCCACGGCACTCACGCGATAGTCGCCGATCGGCGCGCTGACCTGGGTCGTTCCGCGCAGCCCCACCGCCGAGCCGTCGCGCCCGACGAGCGTGACGGCGATCTCGCTCACGTGGCCGAGCGTGCCCGGCCCACCGGTCGCCGTGCCCGATTTTTGGCGGACAGCGAGTTGCAGGGTACCCGTACCCTCCAGTTTTGCCAGCGCCAGTTGGTTCGCTCGCTCATCGGAGCGGAGCACATAGCGATCGCCCGCAATGGTGAGAATCGTGGAATAGAGAAACTGCTCGTCGACCGGGTCCCAACGCCCATCGTCGTTGAGGTCGATCCAGAGCCGGTCTTGCGGATCGGTGAAGAAGCCGTTCGCATCGCCGTCCATCCGCCGCACCGAGACGAGTGGCTCGCCGGTTTCCGCCAGCGTCACTCGTCCCGCTAAATATCCGGCGGCCGCGTAACTCAGCGTTCGGCCGGTGCTTCCCAGGCGGAACACGAATTCGCGCGGGTAGACGTCGAATGTTTCGCCTTGGGCATATTGCACGTCGAGCGGCACGCGCCACAGGCGGCCTTCGCCGGCGCAGCGTTCGTTCGCATCGATGGTGCGGTTCCGGTCCGTGTCGACATAGAGATCGACGTCGGTCGACGACACCTGATCGACCACGACCAGCACGCGGGGCGCGCTCGGACTGCCGTAGCGCAATTGCGCGTACCGCCTCGAAGCACCACGATAGGTCACCATCTCCTGCACGTCGTCGGGCTTATCACTGGCCAGCGGAATGGCCCGCAGCGGCGGATAGGCGTGTTCGGTTCCCGTTTCGGGCAATACGAATTTCCATGCGTCGTCGGCGCGAGCCGGCACGAGGACGCTCAGGCACGCCAACGCAACGGGCAAAGCCAAACGGTGCAAACGCACCCATACCGTACTTATCGCTCGCATCATACGAACCTCCACCTCGTGTGGCTTGGGAGACTCATTGCGCCCCCGCACCGCGCGCGGCGCAAAACCTAGCCGCATGATCGACAACCTCATAAGCCTCAGAACTCCAACACGAATTCGTTGTCGGGCGCACCGGGAAACCAATAATCATTTCCCGGCAAATTCGCAAATAGCAAGCGCGTACGAACCGCCGGCGGAATGGCAAGTGCCCAGGCCAGATCGCCGTGCCAACCCAGGGCGCGGAAAGGACGGCGCTCGGTTGGCGGCTCGGCCAACGTGGCACACCAACGGGGATCGATGGCACAGGCCGCGTATACGACGGCCACTTGGCAACGCCCCGTTTCGTTCAACGCCCGCCGCTTGAATTGCTCGGCGGCGGGTTCGAGCACCAACCTCGCCGTCGCGCGATCGTATCGCGCAAGCAATAGCGCCAGCATGGCGTTCTCCATCAATAAATCTTCCTGGTCGCTTACTGAGTAGGGGCGGCGAAAGGAGACGGCGCGCCACAGGTGTTCGCGCACAAGCTGCGGATCGACGACTTCGACGACAGGCAACAACAGTGTGGCGGCGACCGCGGCGCTTTGCGGGCCATAGAACCGCGATTCGCCCGCAAGCGTCAGCGACTTCAATTGCTCGAAGGCATCGTTCAGTATTCGGCGGGCCCGGTGTGCGTCGGAAGCTGCGCAACCGCGCGCGATCCAACCTAACGCCAGCGATCGCAAATACGGACTGGCCACCTGGCTGGCCAACCGTCGCGCTCGCTCAGAATCGGTCGTGGCCATCCGATAGCAGACCCGTACGGTCGCCCAATCGCGGTGATACCGCTCGCCGACCATGGTCAACATGCGCTCCGCTTCGGCCGGCTCCTTAGCGGCCACACGGTAGGCTATTTTGCCGATCGCTCGATCACGGTCTTTGTCTTCCGCCAGGTCGCGGACCAAATTGAGCGCGGTCGCCAGATCGGTCCGAGCAAGAACTTCGGCGATATAACGGCGGGAACTTCCGCCTCCGCCGGCAAGCGGCAGAGTCGCGGCGGTCGTACCGGCTTCGGCGAGCAAACGGTCGGCCACGTCCACGTCTCCCAGGTCGAGGTAGACGTCGGCCACGCAGGCCTGCCACAAAGCCCGGAGTGACGGATCCTCGGCGTGCGACGCCGCCAACAGCGATTGGCTGAGCAAGGTTCGCCTGGTGTCCGGGCTCGCGTCTATCCCGCTCGCGGCCAGCTCAAATAAGGCCCGCGCGCGACGATCGGCATCCTCGATGGCGTTGGCCACCGTCTCGGCTTCGGTAAGATCATCACGCACCAAGGACCGCGCGATTTGGGTGCGGAGAAAGTCTTTGTCGTCACTGGTCAGATCGACAATCATACCGTTGTCGATTTGTTCCAATGCCTCGGCGGGATTGAGTCGCCGCCAATGATACGTCGCGTTCCATTGTTCTTGGTGGTTGCCCAACCGCAGCGCCCGCTGAACATCGGGCTCGATCAGGCGGCGGGCCAGCGCCAATTCTTCTTCATGCGGCATCACATTGGCCGGCAGTGACGCGAGCGGAAGTGCTGGCTCGTCGTCGCGGGCGAGTACGATCTCGGTGTCACCGGATTGAGCGGCATCGACGCCGCAGAAACGATAACCGTCGCGCTCGGCGAAGAGAAAGGCCGGCCCTTCGGCGATGCCCGTTAACGAGAACCGACCTTCATCGGCCGCCATTGCTTCCGTGACTTGGACGTTGTCGCCCGCTTGAAAGACCCGCGTGCCGGGCAGCGGGCGTCCTTGGCAATCGACTACGCGGCCTGCGACCGACCGCAGTTTACGCAAGCACAATTCGGGCGATTCCACCGCCGCGCCGTCGCCAGGTTGATACCACGTACCGCGGGCCGGCAGATAGCCGTCGCAGGTCGCCATCAGCGCGTATTCCTGCTTGCGGTCAAGTGGCTGTGGTATCCGGTATCGTCCCTCCGAGTCGGTGACGATCTCGTGTTCTAACGAAACGAACAGGGGGACCTGTGCCAGCACAAAGCCCGCGTCGGTGCGCCATTGCGTCCAAACCTCGACCCGCGCACCGGCGATGGGCCGACCGCTTGTATCGACCACGCCGCCCGCAACCGAGACCACGCTGTTCCGTGAGAGTCGCAACTCGATCGGACCATCGGGCTGAGTAGGCAAACTCACGAAAGTCTCGGTCGCTTCGCTCCCCCTGGCGGCCCAGAATCGTGGCCCACGTTCAGCAGGCCGAGGACCGTCGACGGGATCGATCCCCGCGAAAACGAACTTACCCTGTTCGTCGCTACGGGTGATGAGCCATTTGGGGCCAGAGATATAGCCTTCCGACCAAGGTTCAAAAACGGTCCACATTGCCTGTACGGTTGCCCCGACGACCGGTTTACCGTCGGCACCGACAACATGCCCTCGCACGGCGATGCCCGGTCGCAGTTCGATAGGTGGCAGGGATACCGCTTCGCCGTTCCCCAACGTGATCGGCGCGCGGAACGCGCGGAGCGGTGTGATGAGCGGGACGGGAACATCGACGAACCGGCCCGTGATGATGCCGGGCGAAAGCCGGCACTCGTAGCGGCCGTTGGCATCGGATTCGACGCGCGCCTCGGCTTTGCCATCCGAAAGCAGCAACACCGCTCCGGCGACCGGCCGGTCGGTCTCTTGCTCGTGGATCAGGCCACGAACATGTACCGTGTCGGCGGCCTGTAGCGTCGTACAGAAAGTAACGGCCAACAATGCGATAAACTGCCGCAAGTTTGCCTCCGCAAGCCGGTACCCGACCGAGCGACCGCTATCTGGGCGCATGATAGGCTCCCGAAGCCACGCGCACAACGGTTACGGTGACGGCCCCTGAGCTGCTCGTGTAGAGGCGCAGAAAGTCGCTCAATGCATGGTCTCAATCAAACCCGGAGGGACAATATCCGCCATCATAAGGACGCACCAGCGGCTTAGCGGTCCCATTTTTCTGGCGCTCCCACTACTGTCCGAGGAGCGCTGGCAGGGCGATCAATAGAGTTCCTTCCAATTGGCTCGGTACCGCAGCCCAAGGTTGACGATGCGATGCAAGAGGTCTTCGAATCCGACGCCCGCCTGGTTGGCCGACTCGGCAAAATCCTCGCCGTAGGCCAGGTTGGGGTTGGGGTTTGCTTCGAGCAGAAAGACCTTGCCCTCGGAGTTCAAGCGAAAATCAAGCCGCGCGTAGCCGCTCAGGCTGAGCAGGCGATAGATCCGTTTGCAGAACTTGGGCAGGTACTCTTCCAACCCTTCGGGCAGGTCTTTGGCGGCGCGGGTGGTTATGCCGTGCCGGACCTGATACTCGTGGTCCCACTTCACCTTGGCCGTAGCGATGTGCGCGACGCCTTCAGGCATCTTGCTGAAGAGCATCTCCCAGACCGGTAGCGTCGTCAGGCGGATGTTTCCCATGACTCCCACGTAGAGTTCCCGACCCTCGATGTATTCCTCGACGAGTGCATCGGTGCGCAACTGCTCGTGGATGAATGCCACGCGATCTTTGAGCTTTTCGTCGTTGCTTACCACCGATGCTTGCGAGATGCCGAGCGACGCTTCCTCCGTTGCCGATTTGACGAGTAAGGGAAACTTGAGCCGCTGTGAGCGGCGCACGACCCGTCCCAGCGGGTAGACCGCGAAGTCGGGTACCGACACGCGGTGATACGTCAAGATCTTCTTACTCAGCGCCTTGTCGTGAGACAACATCAGCCCACGCGGATTGCAGCCCGTGTAACATTGCTGCATCAGTTCCAGGTAACTGACCACGTGCTGGTCATAGACGGTGACGCCGTGGAATTCTTCGAGGAGGTTGAAGTGGATATCGGGCTTCCAATCGACGATGGCATCGCGGAGCACGCCCAGGTCGTTGCTCACACCCAAGGGGCGAACGTCATGGCCCAGGTTGGTGAGACCGGCCACCACGTCATACTCCGTTTTCCACTCCGCCACTTCCTTGGCGGACACTCCTTTAATGCTGGCAGGAGGCACGAGCGCTTCGTGCATCAACACCAGCACTCGGCGCGGTCTCATAAGGCGAACCGGTGTTGACCGTTTTCCAAATAGTTCCTGGTTTGTACCGCTAAGAGGGCGGCCGCCTCTTCCTCGCTTTTACGTTGTCCCAGGTGACGATAGAGTTGCAACTGGCGACAACGCAACATCATCTCCTGTAGGACCTGGTCGACCGTGTATTCGTGCTCGCCCGACATGTCGGACACCACACGGCGCAGCTCCGCCCGCGTCCGCCGCAGAAATTCGGCCGCCGTTTCATGCGTGGCGCGCCCCGGCGAATCGGAAAAGAGACGCCGCAGGCCACGGTCATACGCCTGGCCATGTTCGGATGCGAAGCGAGCACGTTTCTCGTCGTAGTGTACGCGCAGCGTTTTGCGCAACTCCGAGAGCGGCTCGATGCGGCGACGCCCGCGGACGGGTGGCTTGCAGCCGGCGAGTTCGCCCATCAACGTATCGACATACTCGAGTTTTCGCCGCGCAGGCCATCCCTCGTATTCCCGTTGCCAGTCGCTGTCCGGGGCCAGCCAGACGGCGAACGTCTCGGCAAAATCCTCCGATGGATGGCTCTGGCCGTACCAGGAGTTGAGGTGCAATACGTAGCGTCGGCTGCCGGGACGCGGCCGGTAATAGTCGGGGTAGGGTTTGGACGCCTTGCCGAAGACGCGCCGCCAGTCGCGTCGCCGGTGCAGCCGATAGGCGGTGTCAACGGCGTGCCCCGCTTCGTGCCGGAGGATGCGCATGCAAGCGGCGGGGGTGCCGCCTTCGACATCGAACATCATGCGGTCTTCGAGCGCGATCAGCCGCGGGTGCGCCAAGTAGAAAGGGATGGCGATACCGGGCACGCCGTCTGGAGAGAACCATTCTTCCGACAACCAACAATGGGGTCGCAACTCGATGCGGCGGGCCTCGAGTTCGCTGTAGAGGCGCTCGACGCGCTCGACGAGATCAGAGCCATCGATGCGCAGTCCCAGGTCGCAGAAACGAAGGTCGAGCAGAGCTTCGTCGTCCAGGCGGGCCCAGGCAAGTTCGGCCTTGCGACCGCCGACAGACGAAGGCGGCCTGGGCTTGGGACGGGACTTCACTGGCTCGGTTCCTCCGCGGGGACGTTCACGGCCTGACTAAGAAAGCGGTCGGTGCACCGTCTGTTCTTAGAGCAACCGACAAAACCGGATCGCGCTCCACAAAACCGGCGTTTCACGGCCGATTTTTTGCCCGCGGCGCTCCGGCGTCCGACTTTTGTCAGCCGCTCTTAGTTTGGCGACCTGCGAGGCTGCTGAAAGGGCCCGCGACACAATCGTAGAAAACGACGCGCCGACGGGGGCATCCGCAGCCTCTTCAGGATTGTGCCTATCGTAACGTGCCGCCGCCGGGGACAGAAGTGCGATCAGCCCATCGCTGCTTCGAGGGTGCCGAGCACCGCCGATTGCCAGCGGGCACATCGCACGTACTGTTGGCTGAGCAGGGCGATCAGATCGTCCTGGTCGATCGGCTTCAGCAAGTAATCGCTGGCACCGAATTCGACGGCTTCGGTCAGGCGGTCCCAGGTGGTATGCGCCGTGATGAAGATGACCTGCGTCCAAGCGTTGCGATGCTTGGCGTACCGCAACATCTGTAGCCCGTCGATGCCGGGCATGTCGATGTCCGATACCAGGATGTCGCAACAGTTCTGCTCCAGCCAGGCCAGTGCCTCGGCCGAGTCGGACAAGCCGTGCACACTCAGCTTGTCACCCAGGTTCCGCTCGATCACGCGTGTCAGTAAGCGGACCATGTCCGGATCGTCGTCCACTACGAGTAGGTTCAGCTTGCGGGCCATGCTGTTTTCCATAAGGCGAACTCCTCGTTGTCTGCTCCGGGATGCCGACCGCCCCGCCATAAGGCGAGTTGCCTGCCAACGCAGGCTGCTACCTCATAAAGCCTAGACCACGATTCCCCACCTGCGTCGGTGTGCGGTCCCGCAAAGCCGCCGCGACACTTCCGCGAAGCCGGTTGCTCCGGTCTTGGGGGCCGTGCCGGATTTGCTATTTGCGACGAGCCGGAGCTTATCTCGACTTCACTTCGCCCTATCATTCATTAGAGCGGCTGACAAAACAGAGCGCCGCGCGCAACAGACTGGTGATTAAACGCCGATTTTTGCAGCGTGCTTCCGTTTATAGGTTGCTTTGAAACTACGCTCGTCTTTCCTGGCCGGTCCACGATGTTACCTGTTCGTGCCGGCCGGCAACGGATGAATCGGACGATGAGCATGAACCGGCTGGTTGCCCCTCGCGCCCCGAGCGTGAAACCGGTGTTGAGACTCGCCGAACAAAGCGACGAAGAACTCGCTGCGCTGGCCGCGCGCGAAGGCTCGGACGGTCCCGCTTTCGTCGAGTTGTTGGGGCGCTACCGCGAGCGAGTCTGGCGGATTTGTTACCGATTGCTCGGACACGCCGACGACGCGCAGGACGCGGCCCAGGAAGTCTTTGTGCGGCTGTTCACCGCGCGCGCTACGTTTGCGGGCCGCTCGAAGTATGCCACTTGGGTGCACGGCATCGCGGTGCGGACATGCTTGATGTTTCGTCGCAGTCAGGGGCGGAGGCGGCATCACGAAACGGCCGCCTCCCTGCACGAAACGCAGGTCAGCCGGCCGTCGGAACCCGGCCTCTCGCTCGACGTGCGGCAGATGCTCGACGGGCTTGAGGACGAGGACCGCGCGCTCGTGATCTTGAAATACTGCGAAAACTATAGCTACGACGAACTGGCCGAGATTTTCGGTTTCTCGGTGGCCGCTTGCAAAATGCGGGTCAGTCGGGCCAAAGAAAAAGTTCAACGTAAATTCTCTGACAAATTGTGACGTGGCGGGCGCGGCCGGCATCAACCTATTGGAGACCAACAAGGAGCCGTGCGGAGACGCCAGCTTTCTCGGCCGATCCATAGCGGCTTTTTGAGGAGATTAAATCCCCATGAACGACGACTTGCTCGAGCGACTGGCCGAGACGACGGTACCGCCGTTGCCGGCCGATTTCGACCGCGCGGTGCACCAGCGGCTGAACCGGACGCTCGTCGTGGGGCATCTCATCGACTTTGCCGTGGTCGCCTTGCCAATGGCGCTGGCCGAATTCGCGCGAGCCGTAGCGGCAGCCGCCTTGTATACGTTGTCGGGACGTTACCCGGCGACAAACAACACTCGAGAATAGGGAGCATCGACATGACGGGATTCAGCGCGCAAAACTTCGATACCTGGCAAGAGGCCCTACGAGTCAGTTTCAACCGGGCTTTCGGCGACATTGTGGGACTGTTGCCCCATGTGGTCGCCATGCTCGTGGTGTTGGTCGTTGGTTATATCGTGGCCCGAGTCCTCGATAAATTCGCGGTCGCTCTGTGCCAATCGCTCGGCCTGCAAACGGCAGCCGAGCGCAGCGGGCTGGCTGCGTCGATGAAGCAGGTGGGGGTTGGGCGGAATGTGCCGTCGATCGTCGGGCAGATCATCTTCTGGTTGACGATGTGTGTGTTCCTCGCCGCCGCATTCAACATTCTGGGCCTCGACGCCGTCTCGGCCGCGATGGAGCGGATCGTGGCCTATATTCCCAACCTGCTCGTGGCCACGGTCGTCATTGTCGTGGGGTTGCTCGTGGCCGGATTTTTGCGAGGCGTGGTGGCAACGAGCGCTGACCGAGTGGGCATCACCTATGCCGAGACGCTCGCCGATGCCGTTTATTATGTACTGGCACTGATGACGTTCATCGGGGCCTTCGACCAACTGCACATCGAGTTTGGCCTGCTGAAGGAGTTGATCCTGCTGGCCGCCGCGGGGCTGGCGCTCGGCGGTGGACTCGCGGTGGGACTGGGTGGCCGAGACGTAATGGCCGGCATTCTCTCAGGCTATTACCTGCGGCAGCGGATGCACGC